>NZ_RCDD01000018.1:0-1088 GCF_003663795.1 Actinokineospora cianjurensis | reverse complement strand
GGGCGACCGAAGTGGCCGTACGCGGCGGTCTGCGCGTAGATCGGGCGCAGCAGGTCCAGGTCGCGGATGATCGCGGCCGGGCGCAGGTCGAACACCTCGCGCACGGCGGTCTGGATCTTGGCCGGGTCGACCTTCTCGGTGCCGAAGGTCTCCACGAACAGGCCCACCGGGGCCGCCTTGCCGATCGCGTACGCGACCTGCACCTCGATCCGGTCCGCCAACCCCGCCGCAACCGCGTTCTTCGCCACCCACCGCATCGCGTACGCGGCGGAGCGGTCGACCTTCGACGGGTCCTTGCCGGAGAACGCGCCGCCACCGTGCCGCGCCATGCCGCCGTAGGTGTCGACGATGATCTTGCGGCCGGTCAGCCCGGCATCACCCATCGGGCCGCCGATGACGAACCGGCCGGTCGGGTTCACCAGCAGCCGGACGTCGGTGCTGTCGATGTCCAACTCGCCGATCTCGGGCAGCACGACCTGCTCGCGCACGTCCACGCCGAGCAGCTTGTCCAGGTCGACGCCGTCGGCGTGCTGCGAGGACACCACGACGGTGTCCAGCCGGATCGCGCGATCGCCGTCGTACTCGATGGTGACCTGGGTCTTGCCGTCCGGGCGCAGGTACGGCAGCACGCCGTCCTTGCGGACCTTGGTGAGGCGCTTGGACAGCCGGTGCGCCAACGCGATCGGCAGCGGCATCAACTCGGGCGTGTCCGTGCACGCGTACCCGAACATCAACCCCTGGTCACCCGCGCCCTGGCGGTCGATCTCGTCGAGCGCGTTCTCCACCCGCGTCTCGTGCGCGGTGTCGACACCCTGCGCGATGTCCGCGGACTGCGCGCCGATGGCCACGTTCACACCGCACGAGTTGCCGTCGAACCCCTTGGCCGACGAGTCGTACCCGATGCGCAGGATGACGTCGCGGACGATGCTCGGGATGTCCGCGTACGCCTCGGTCGTCACCTCGCCCGCCACGTGCACCTGGCCGGTCGTGACCAGGGTCTCCACCGCCACCCGCGACCGCGGGTCCTTCGCCAGGAGCGCGTCAAGGACCGAGTCGCTGATCGCGTCGCAGATCTTGTCCGGGTGGCC
>NZ_RCDD01000017.1:0-2395 GCF_003663795.1 Actinokineospora cianjurensis | reverse complement strand
TGACCTAGCTGCCGATGGGTCGAAGAGTTATAAAGTCTCGTGATAGCCGAACGGCTTGGGATGGCCGACCGTAGACGGTGAGAGTCCGGTAGGTGAAATTGCGGGGCCTCTTGGGTGTGTTCCCGAGTAGCACGGAGCCCGTGGAATTCCGTGTGAATCTGCCACGACCACGTGGTAAGGCTGAATACTTCCTGGTGACCGATAGTGGACCAGTACCGTGAGGGAAAGGTGAAAAGTGCCCCGGTGAGGGGTTGTGAAAGAGTACCTGAAACCGTGTGCCTACAAGCCGTCAGAGCCTGGACCTTCTTCTTCGGAGGAGGGGAGACCGGTGATGGCGTGCCTTTTGAAGAATGAGCCTGCGAGTTACGGTGTGTGGCGAGGTTAACCGGTGTCGGGTAGCCGTAGCGAAAGCGAGTCTGAAGAGGGCGTCATAGTCGCATGCTGTAGACCCGAAGCGGGGTGATCTAGCCATGGGCAGGGTGAAGCGCCGGTAAGACGGTGTGGAGGCCCGAACCCACCAGGGTTGAAAACCTGGGGGATGACCTGTGGCTAGGGGTGAAAGGCCAATCAAACTCCGTGATAGCTGGTTCTCCCCGAAATGCATTTCGGTGCAGCGTCGCGTGTTTCTTGCCGGAGGTAGAGCTACTGGGTGGCTGATGGGCCCGACAAGGTTACTGACGTCAGCCAAACTCCGAATGCCGGTAAGTGAGAGCGCGGCAGTGAGACTGCGGGGGATAAGCTTCGTAGTCGAGAGGGAAACAGCCCAGATCATCGGCTAAGGCCCCGAAGCGTGTGCTAAGTGGGAAAGGATGTGGAGTTGCCGTGACAACCAGGAGGTTGGCTTAGAAGCAGCCATCCTTGAAAGAGTGCGTAATAGCTCACTGGTCAAGTGATTCCGCGCCGACAATGTAGCGGGGCTCAAGCACACCGCCGAAGCCGTGGCATTGCGCCCGTGTGGGTGTGATGGGTAGGGGAGCGTCCTGTGGCCGGTGAAGCCGTGGAGTGATCCAACGGTGGAGGCTATGGGAGTGAGAATGCAGGCATGAGTAGCGATTCACACGTGGGAAACGTGTGCGCCGGATGACTAAGGGTTCCTGGGGCAGGCTGATCCGCCCAGGGTAAGTCGGGACCTAAGGCGAGGCCGTGAGGCGTAGTCGATGGGCAACGGGTTGATATTCCCGTACCCGCTGGTACGCGCCAGCGCTGAGGCCGTTGATGCTAACCATCCGACCCGCCTGGGGAGCCTTCGGGTTTCCTTGTGTGGGTTGCGTGGGGCCCGAGACGGTAGTAGGTGAGCGATGGGGTGACGCAGGAGGGTAGCTCAGCCCAGGCGGTGGTTGTCCTGGGGTAAGCCTGTAGCCCGGGGGGTAGGCAAATCCGCCCCCTGTTAAGGGTGAGGGGTGATGCCGAGCCGTTTTAGGTGAAGTGAGTGATCCCATGCTGCCGAGAAAAGCCTCTAGCGAGTGTGCCGGCGGCCCGTACCCTAAACCGACTCAGGTGGTCGGGTAGAGTATACCGAGGCGTTCGGGTGAACTGTGGTTAAGGAACTCGGCAAATTGCCCCCGTAACTTTGGGAGAAGGGGGGCCGCGTCTGGTGATCGCCCTTTGCGGTGGGAGCTGGGTGCGGTCGCAGTGGCCAGGGGGAAGCGACTGTTTACTAAAAACACAGGTCCGTGCGAAGTCGTAAGACGCTGTATACGGACTGACGCCTGCCCGGTGCCGGAACGTTAAGAGGACCGGTTAGACCTTTTGGGGTCGAAGCTGAGAATCTAAGCGCCGGTAAACGGCGGTGGTAACTATAACCATCCTAAGGTAGCGAAATTCCTTGTCGGGTAAGTTCCGACCTGCACGAATGGCGTAACGACTTCCCCGCTGTCTCAACCGCAGGCCCGGTGAAATTGCAGTACGAGTAAAGATGCTCGTTTCGCGCAGCAGGACGGAAAGACCCCGGGACCTTTACTACAGCTTGGCATTGGCGTTTGGTGTGTCTTGTGTAGGATAGGTGGGAGACTGTGAAGCGGGTACGCCAGTATTCGTGGAGTCGTTGGTGAAATACCACTCTGGTCGCATTGAGCGTCTAACCCGCGCCCGTGGATCCGGGTGGGGGACAGTGCCTGGTGGGTAGTTTAACTGGGGCGGTTGCCTCCTAAAGGGTAACGGAGGCGCCCAAAGGTTCCCTCGGCCTGGTTGGTAATCAGGTGGTGAGTGCAAGGGCACAAGGGAGCTTGACTGTGAGACTGACGGGTCGAGCAGGTGCGAAAGCAGGGCCTAGTGATCCGGCATCGGCGTGTGGAAGCGGTGTCGCTCAACGGCTAAAAGGTACCCCGGGGATAACAGGCTGATCTTCCCCAAGAGTCCATATCGACGGGATGGTTTGGCACCTCGATGTCGGCTC
>NZ_RCDD01000016.1:0-3399 GCF_003663795.1 Actinokineospora cianjurensis | reverse complement strand
TCTGGTTGGTGTTTGAGAACTGTACAGTGGATGCGAGCATCTTTGTTGTAAGTGTGTAAGGGCATACGGTGGATGTCTAGGCATCAGGGGCCGATGAAGGACGTGGGAGGCTGCGATAAGCCTCGGGGAGCTGCCAACCTAGCTGTGATCCGAGGGTGTCCGAATGGGGAAACCCGGCACCAGTCATGTGGTGTCACCCGCACCTGAATATATAGGGTGTTGGGGGGGAACGCGGGGAAGTGAAACATCTCAGTACCCGTAGGAAGAGAAAACAACCGTGATTCCGTGAGTAGTGGCGAGCGAAAGCGGAAGAGGCTAAACCGTCGTCGTGTGATACCCGGCAGGGGTTGCGGTGGCGGGGTCGTGGGACCTTTCGGTCAGTTCTGCCGGACTGGCGCAGAGTGAGAAAACCATGTGTTTAGTTGAACGCCTTGGGATGGGCGGCCGTAGAGGGTGAGAGCCCCGTAAGCGAAAAACTGTGGTCTCTGGAGAGTGTTCCCAAGTAGCAGCGTACTCGTGAAATTCGCTGTGAATCTGGCGGGACCACCCGCTAAGCCTGAATACTTCCTGATGACCGATAGCGGACTAGTACCGTGAGGGAAAGATGAAAAGTACCCCGGGAGGGGAGTGAAAGAGTACCTGAAACCGTGTGCCTACAAGCCGTCAGAGCCTTGAGGGGTGATGGCGTGCCTTTTGAAGAATGAGCCTGCGAGTTAGTGCTGCGTGGCGAGGTTAACCCGTGTGGGGTAGCCGTAGCGAAAGCGAGTCCGAATAGGGCGTGTGAGTCGCGTGGTCTAGACCCGAAGCGGAGTGATCTACCCATGGCCAGGGTGAAGCGACGGTAAGACGTCGTGGAGGCCCGAACCCACCAGGGTTGAAAACCTGGGGGATGAGCTGTGGGTAGGGGTGAAAGGCCAATCAAACTCCGTGATAGCTGGTTCTCCCCGAAATGCATTTAGGTGCAGCGTCGCATGTTTCCTGTCGGGGGTAGAGCACTGGATGGTCTAGGGGGCCTACAAGCTTACCGAAATCAACCAAACTCCGAATACCGATAGGTGAGAGTGCGGCAGTGAGACTGCGGGCGATAAGGTTCGTAGTCGAGAGGGAAACAGCCCAGAACACCAGCTAAGGCCCCTAAGTGTGCGCTAAGTGGGAAAGGATGTGGGGTCGCCCAGACAACCAGGAGGTTGGCTTAGAAGCAGCCACCCTTGAAAGAGTGCGTAATAGCTCACTGGTCAAGTGGTCCTGCGCCGACAATGTAGCGGGGCTTAAGCGCACCGCCGAAGCTGTGTCACTCACACAATACGCCGCCTTCCGGGCTTGACTCGGTTGGCCAGTGGTGTGGGTGGGTAGGGGAGCGTCGTGCAGCCGGGGAAGCGGCGGAGTGATCCAGTCGTGGAGGCTGTGCGAGTGAGAATGCAGGCATGAGTAGCGATAGGCGAGTGAGAATCTCGTCCGCCGAATGACCAAGGGTTCCTGGGCCAGGCTGTTCCGCCCAGGGTAAGTCGGGACCTAAGGCGAGGCCGACAGGCGTAGTCGATGGACAACGGGTTGATATTCCCGTACCCGTGTGGACGCGTCCCTGGTGAGGTCGGTGATACTAACCGCCCAAAGCCCCAACTCTCTTCGGAGGGGAGGGGTGGAGCGCGGGATCTGATCCGGTAGTAGCCAAGCGATGGGGTGACGCAGGAGGGTAGCTCCGCCAGCTGTTGGTGTCTGGTGTAAGCGTGTGGCCCGAGCGATAGGCAAATCCGTCGCTCATGAGGGTGAGGCGTGATGCATAGCCGATTGAGGCGAAGTAGAGTGATCCCATGCTGCCGAGAAAAGCCTCTAGCGAGTGTCCGTGCGGCCCGTACCCCAAACCGACACAGGTGGTCAGGTAGAGAATACCGAGGCGTTCGGGTGAACTGTGGTCAAGGAACTCGGCAAAATGCCCCCGTAACTTCGGGAGAAGGGGGGCCGTAGCACTTGAAGCCCTTCGCGGGCTAGGGTGAGGCGGCCGCAGAGACCAGCGAGAAGCGACTGTTTACTAAAAACACAGGTCCGTGCGAAGTCGCAAGACGATGTATACGGACTGACGCCTGCCCGGTGCTGGAACGTTAAGAGGACGGGTTAGCTCTTCGGGGCGAAGCTCAGAATTTAAGCGCCAGTAAACGGCGGTGGTAACTATAACCATCCTAAGGTAGCGAAATTCCTTGTCGGGTAAGTTCCGACCTGCACGAATGGCGTAACGACTTCTCGACTGTCTCGACCACAGGCCCGGCGAAATTGCACTACGAGTAAAGATGCTCGTTACGCGCGGCAGGACGGAAAGACCCCGGGACCTTTACTATAGCTTGGTATTGGTGCTTGGTTCGGTTTGTGTAGGATAGGTGGGAGACTGTGAAGCGCTCACGCCAGTGGGTGTGGAGTCATTGTTGAAATACCACTCTGATCGTACTGAGTGTCTAACTTCGGACCGTGATCCGGTTCAGGGACAGTGCCTGGTGGGTAGTTTAACTGGGGCGGTTGCCTCCCAAAGGGTAACGGAGGCGCCCAAAGGTTCCCTCAGCCTGGTTGGCAATCAGGTGTTGAGTGCAAGTGCACAAGGGGGCTTGACTGTGAGACTGACAGGTCGAGCAGGGACGAAAGTCGGGACTAGTGATCCGGCCATGGCTTGTGGAAGCGTGGTCGCTCAACGGATAAAAGGTACCCCGGGGATAACAGGCTGATCTTGCCCAAGAGTCCATATCGACGGCATGGTTTGGCACCTCGATGTCGGCTCGTCGCATCCTGGGGCTGGAGTAGGTCCCAAGGGTTGGGCTGTTCGCCCATTAAAGCGGTACGCGAGCTGGGTTTAGAACGTCGTGAGACAGTTCGGTCCCTATCCGCCGCGCGCGTTGGAGACTTGAGGAAGGCTGTCCCTAGTACGAGAGGACCGGGACGGACGAACCTCTGGTGTGCCAGTTGTCCCGCCAGGGGCATGGCTGGTTGGCTACGTTCGGAAGGGATAACCGCTGAAGGCATCTAAGCGGGAAGCTCGTTCCAAGATGAGGTCTCCCTCCACCTTTGAGTGGTTAAGGCTCCCAGTAGACGACTGGGTTGATAGGCTGGAGATGGAAGCCCTGTGAGGGGTGGAGTCGACCGGTACTAATAGGCCGAGGGCTTATAACGAAGGTGCTACGCATCCACTGTACGGTGTCTGAGACACCAACCACCCCCACCCGGGGTAGATAGGCCACGATAGGTGGTCGGTCATTGGGTGGGGTTGTTGGTTGTGATTGTTTCATAGTGTTTCGGCGGTCATAGCGGTGGGGAAACGCCCGGTCCCATTCCGAACCCGGAAGCTAAGCCCACCTGCGCCGATGGTACTGCACTCGTGAGGGTGTGGGAGAGTAGGACGCCGCCGGACAATCATTC
>NZ_RCDD01000015.1:0-5925 GCF_003663795.1 Actinokineospora cianjurensis | reverse complement strand
GGCGCGTGGGGGCCAACGTCGTAGGGGGGCGCGGTAGGGCCAACGACTGTGGCGGGCGCGTGAGACCAACGTCTGAAAGGGGCGCGTGGTTGGCCGACGTTGTTTAGGGGCGCGGTTGGGCCAACGTTGTTCGGGGGTGCGTGGTGGCCAGCGCCTGCGAGGGGCGCGTGGTTGGCCAACGATCGTGAAGGCCGGGTGGAGACCACCGTCGCCAAGTCTCCACCCGGCTCGAACCGGCCGCTACGAGCCGCCCGCGCGGGGACTTGTCCACAACCCCTTCAACCATCCACAACCCTCGACCAAGCCCTATTGACACAACGGCGGGGGCGATAGGTTCAGAGATGGGGCCCCGGGCCCCGGGAGGGTGGGCCCCCGGAGCGGAGTTGATCTTGAGTGGGAGGGGGTGGTGGCCATGGGGATCGGTTGCCCAGGGGCGGGGGAAGTGGCTTTGTGGTGGGGAAGTGGCTGACAAGGGGCGGGGCGCTACGGCAGTCGGTGGATGGGGTGGGGTTAGGCGGTGAAAGTGGCACCGCGGTGGGGCGAGTGTGGCTAACTTGGCAGGGTGACCGACGCCTACCTGAGATTTCCCCACCTGCACGCGGACCTGATCACCTTCGTCGCCGAGGACGATGTGTGGTTGGCGCCGGTCGACGGCGGCCGGGCGTGGCGCTTGTCGGCTGACCAGGTTCCGGTGAGCAACCCGCGGTTCTCGCCGGACGGGTCGACGATCGCCTGGACGAGTGCCCGTGATGTCGAGCCGGAGGTGCACGTCGCGCCGGTGGTGGGTGGGGCGAGTGACCGGTTGAGCTACTGGGGTGATGTCAACACCGCCGTCGTCGGGTGGACCGGGGACGGCAGGGTGGCGGCGAAGTCGTCGACCGGGCGGGCGTCGATCCGGGCGACCTGGGCGTACGGGCTGCCGCTGGACGGGGCGCCTGCCGAGCGGTTGCCGTACGGGCCGGTGGCCTCGCTCGACCTGGCCGCGGACGGCGGGGTGGTGCTGGGCACGCCGATCTCCCGCGAGCCCGCCTGGTGGAAGCGCTACCGGGGTGGCACCGCGGGCAAGGTGTGGGTGGACCGGCGCGGCGGCGGCGGCTTCGAGCGCATCCTGTCCGATGTGGACGGACACATCGTCTGCCCGCTGTGGGTCGGCGGCCGGATCGCGTTCCTGTCCGACCACGAGGGCGTCGGCAACCTCTACTCGTGCGAACCGGACGGTTCGGACGTGCGCAAGCACAGCGACCACAGCGGGTTCTACGCCCGCAACGCCAGCACCGACGGCGACCGGGTCGTCTACCACCGGGCAGGTGAGATCTGGCTGCTCGACGGCCTCGACGCCGAGCCGAGGCCGGTCGAGGTGAAGCTCGGTGGTCCGCGCGGGTCGCGGCAGGTGTACCCGGTGAACGTGGGCCGCAACATCGGCTGGCTCGGGTCGGACCGCTCGGGTCGGGCCAGCGCGGTCGAGGTGCGCGGGACCGTGCACTGGGTGACCCACCGCGACGGTCCGGTGCGGGCGCTGTCGGTCGAACCCGGTGTCCGCGCCCGGTTGCCGCAGGTGCTGGGCACGACCGGGCAGGCGGTGTGGGTGACCGACGCCGACGGCGAGGACGCGCTGGAGTTCGGCCCGGTCGACGGCCGGGAGCCGGGGGTCAGCCCGCGCCGGGTCGCCACCGGGGAGTTGGGCCGGGTGCTGGAACTGGCCGCGTCGCCGGACGGCAGGCGGGTCGCGGTGGTCACCCACGACGGGCGGCTGCTGCTGGTCGACGCCGACGACGGCGAGGTCCGCGAGATCGCCAAGGCCACCGAGTCCGACCCGACCGGGGTCACCTTCTCCCCGGACTCGGCGTGGCTGGCCTGGTCGCACCCGGGGCCGGACCCGTTGCGGCACATCAAGATGGTGAACACGACCAGCCTCACCGTGGTCGAGGTGACCCCGCTGCGGTTCGTCGACTCCGACCCGGCGTTCACCCTCGACGGCAAGCACCTGGCGTTCCTGTCCTCGCGCAGCTTCGACCCGATCTACGACGTGCACGTGTTCGACGTGTCCTTCGCCAACGGCTCCCGGCCCTACCTGGCGCCGCTCGCCGCGCTCACCCCGTCGCCGTTCGCCCCGGTCCGCGAGGGGCGGGCCTTCGGCGGTGACGACGACAAGGACCGCGACAAGGACTCCGACGACAAGACCCCGCGCACCTCGGTCGACCTGGAGGGCATCACCGACCGCGTGGTGGCCTTCCCGGTGCCCGCCGCCCGCTACTCGCGGCTGCTGGCGGTCAAGGGCGGCGTCGCCTGGCTGCGCGACCCGCTCACCGGGTCGCTCGGCGACGACCTCGACGAGTCCGGCACGGCGGCCCCCCGGTCCCTGCTGGAGCGCTACGACCTGACCAAGCTCAAGGTCGACGTCCTGGTCGACGGCCTGGACGCGGTGTGGCCCAGCGGCGACGGCAGCCGCATCGTGGTCCGCGACGGCCGGACGCTGCGGGTGCTGCCCGCCGACCGCAAGGCCGACAACGACGACCACTCCGAGGACAACATCACCGTCGACCTGAGCCGGGTCCGGGTGCGGGTCGACCCGGCCGCGGAGTGGCGGCAGTCCTTCGACGAGTCCGGCAGGCTCATGCGCGACCACTTCTGGCGCGCCGACATGAACGGCGTCGACTGGGCAGGCGCGCTCGACACCTACCGCCCGCTGGTCGACGCGATCGGCTCGCACGACGAACTGGTCGACCTGCTGTGGGAGGTCAACGGCGAACTGGGCACCTCGCACGCCTACGTCCTGCCGACCAGCGGCGGCGGCGACTTCCGGCGCAGGCTCGGCCTGCTCGGCGCCGACCTCGAGCGCGACGCCGACGGGGCGTGGCGGATCAGCGCGATCGTGCCGGGGGAGACCTCCGACCCGAAGGCCCGCTCCCCGCTGCGCGCGCCGGGCGTCGGCGTCCGCGACGGTGACGCGATCGTGGCCGTCGACGGCATCCCGGTCGACCCGGTGCGCGGCCCGGCGACGCTGCTGGTCGGCACCGCCGGGAGCCCGGTCGAGCTGACCGTCGAACCCAAGGGCGGCGGCGCGACCAGGCGCGTGGTGGTGGTGCCGCTGCTCGACGACATGCCGCTGCGCTACCAGGCGTGGGTCAACGACCGGCGCGCCCACGTGCACGCCGCGACCGACGGCCGGATCGGCTACCTGCACGTGCCGGACATGGTCGCCAACGGCTGGGCGCAGTTCCACCGGGACCTGCGGCTGGAGATGCGCCGCGGCGGGGTGGTGGTCGACCTGCGGGAGAACCGCGGCGGGCACCTGTCGCAGCTGATCGTGGAGAAGCTGAGCCGCCGCATCGTCGGCTGGGGCCGGGCCCGCGACGGCTACTACGAGGAGACCTACCCGGTGGACGCGCCGCGCGGGCCGGTGGTGGCCGTGGCCAACGAGTTCTCCGGCTCCGACGGCGACATCGTCAACGCCGCGATCAAGGCGCTGGGCATCGGCCCGGTGGTCGGCACCCGCACCTGGGGCGGCGTGGTCGGCGTGGACATGCGGTACCGGCTGGTCGACGGCACCCTGGTCACCCAGCCGCGCTACGCCACCTGGATGGAGGGCACCGGCTGGGGCATGGAGAACCACGGCGTCGACCCGGACGTCGAGGTGGTCATGCGCCCGCAGGACCACGTGGCCGGGCGCGACCCGCAGCTCGACGCGGCCATCGAGATCGCGCTGGAGCGGCTGGCCGCCAAGCCCGCCGCGACGCCACCGGCCATCCCGCCGCTGCGGTAGCGGCAGGATGAGGATCATGGACTTCGACACCGAGACCGCGGCCATGATCCACGCGAACGAGGCGAACTGGGACGCCCGCACCCCGATCCACCTCGCGTCCGGCTTCTACGACGTGGCCGGGCGCGACCCCAGGGCCTGGTTCGGCGACTTCGAGTGGGCCGACCTCGGCCCGCTCGACGGCAAGGACCTCGTGCACCTGCAGTGCCACATCGGCGCCGAGACCCTCGCGTTCCCGCCGCTGGGCGCCAGGGTCGTCGGGCTGGACATCTCGGCGGCGTCGGTGCGCGCGGCCGAGGAGCTCGCGGAGGCCAAGGGGGTGGCGGTCTCCTACGTGAAGGGTGACGTGCACGCGGCCGTCGCCACCCTCGGCGAGTCCCGCTTCGACGTCGTCTACACCGGCAAGGGCGCGCTCTGCTACGTGCCCGACCTGGACGTCTGGGCCGCTCAGGTGGCCGGGCTGCTGCGGCCGGGCGGGCAGCTGTACCTGGTGGAGTTCCACCCGCTGCTCAACTCGCTGAGCCCGGTCCCGCCCGCCGACGGCAGCGAGGAGTTGCTGCTGCGCCACGACTACCTGGGCGGCCGCGGCGCCATCGAGCGCGACGCCACCCGCACGTACACCGACGGCCCGGAGCTGGCGTCGGCGCGCGTGTCGTACGAGTGGCAGCACGGCATCGGCGAGGTGGTCACCGCCCTGGTCGGCGCGGGCCTGCGGATCACCCGGCTGCGCGAGACCGAGCAGCTGCCGTGGCCGCGGTGGTCGACCATGACGACCACCGGCGGCTGGTTCTCGCTGCCGGACAGCGCGCCCCGGATCCCGTTGATCTACGCGGTGCAGGCCGTGCGGGCGTAGCGATTTCGGGGGGCGTCCGCGCTGGTCACCGCAGGTGCGGCGGTCGCAGAGGACAGAGGCCGCGGACGAGCACCGCCGGTGAGCACGTAGCCTGGATTTCGTGGCCGCCTCTCCGACACCCCAGCCGACCACGCTGTCCATCCCGCTGGAACCGGCCCCGGAGCCGCGACGGCGCCGCGGTGTCCGGGTGGTGGCGCGGCTCGCGCTGGTCGTCTTCCTGGTGGCCCTCGCCGCCGGGACGGTCCTGCTGCTCGACGACGGCGACCCGCCACCGCCACCCCAGCGCTTCGCCGTCGTCGAGGTGCCGGTCCGCCGCGGCGAGGTGCCACCGCACGCGGCGCCGGTGCCGGTGGACGACCTCCAGGGGTGGATCAGCAGGATGTCGGCGGCCACCGACATCCCGGAGCGCACCCTGCGCGCGTACGCGACCGCCGAGACCGCCACCCGGCAGCGGCTGCCCACCTGCAACCTGACCTGGGTGACCCTCGCGGGCGTCGGCCGCGTCGAGTCCCACCACGGCCGCTACGGCGGCACCCGCGTCGGCCCCGACGGCCAACTGTCCAAACCCATCATCGGCGTCCCCCTCGACGGCTCCCCCGGCGTCCAGGCCATCCCCGACACCGACGACGGCCGCCTCGACGGCGACCCCCAGTGGGACCGCGCCGTCGGCTCCATGCAGTTCTTGCCGACCACCTGGTCCCGCTTCGGCCTCCGCGCCACCGCCGACGGCGCCCAACCAGACCCCCAGAACGTCGACGACTCAGCCATGACCGCCGCCAACTACCTCTGCACCTCCGGCGGCGACCTGGCCACGGGCCCAGGCTGGTGGAAAGCCATCCTCACCTACAACGAATCCACCCGCTACGCCCAATCCGTCTACAGCGGAGCCGCCGCCTACGCCCGCAAAGCCACCGAACTAGGCTGACCCACCCAAACCACCCACCCACCCAGCCCGCCAGCCCGCCCGACACCCACCCCCGCGCCGCCGCGCCGCCGCTGGCTCAAGATCAACTCCGCTCCGGGGGCCCACCCTCCCGGGGCCCGGGGCCCCATCTCTGAACCTATCGCCCCCGCCGTTGTGTCAATAGGGCTTGGTCGAGGGTTGTGGATGGTTGAAGGGGTTGTGGACAAGTCCCCGCGCGGGCGGCTCGTAGCGGCCGGTTCGAGCCGGGTGGAGACTTGGCGACGGTGGTCTCCACCCGGCCTTCACGATCGTTGGCCAACCACGCGCCCCTTTCAGACGTTGGTCTCACGCGCCCGCCACAGTCGTTGGCCCTACCGCGCCCCCCTACGACGTTGGCCCCCACGCGCC
>NZ_RCDD01000014.1:0-14649 GCF_003663795.1 Actinokineospora cianjurensis | reverse complement strand
CCCTCACCGGCGCAGCGCCAACCTCCACCCCCCAATCCCCCACCGGCAACCCCACCTCGGGCTCCCAACCCCACGGTGCAGCGCCCACCGGCAGCCCCACCCCAGGTACCCAGCCCCACGGCGGAACGCCCACCCCCAGCACCCAAACCCCCACCAGCGGCCTGGCACACCACCCCACCGGCAGCCCCGGCACCCAGCCACCCACCGGCGGCGGCCCCACTTCGGGCCCGCAGAACCCCGGCAGCGGCCTCGGCAACCCCTCGGGCACCGGCCCGACCTCGGGGACACCGGGCGGCCCCACCGGCAGCCCGACCCCCGGCACCCAGTCCCCGGCGGGCGGACTCGGCAACCAGGCAGCCCCGGGATCCCACTCCCCAGCAGGCGGCGCAGGCAGCCACCCCGCAGGACCGCAGCCACCGACCGGCGGACTCGGCAACCACCCCACCGGATCACCCTCCCCCACAGGCAGCCCGGGCAGCCACCCCACCACCCAGTCCCCGACAGGCGGACTCGGCAACCAGGCAGCCCCGGGATCCCACTCCCCAGCAGGCGGCGCAGGCAGCCACCCACCGACCGGCGGACTCGGCAACCACCCCACCGGATCACCCTCCCCCACAGGCGGTCCAGGTAGCCACCCCACCACCGCCCAGTCGCCGACCGGCGGCCTCGGCAACCCCCCGACCACCGGATCTCCCTCACCCGCAAGCGGCCCGGGCAGCCACCCCGCAGGACCGCAGTCACCCACGGGCGGACTCGGCAACCAGCCCAGCGGGAGTCCCCAGTCACCAGCAGGTGCGCTCGGCAGCCACGCGACCCCGGGATCGCAGTCGCCAGCGGGCAGCCTGGGTGGCCCCGTGACTCCAGGCGGACCGGGGAGCCACCCGACCTCGGGAACGCAGTCCCCTGCCGGTGGCCTCCCCGCCGCAGGGCTGAACACACCGACAGGCAGCCACCCGGGCGGAAATCCGGCAGGCGGCCCCGGCAACCACCCCACCGGCGGTCTGGGCCCACAGTCCCCCGCGGGCAACCAGTTCGCTGGAACGCCTGGCCCACAGGGGAGCCACCTCCCCGCGAGCCCAGGGTCCTTCGGCCCCACCGGCTCCCACCCGCCCAACACCCCCAGTTCGGACAGCCACCCCAACAGCTTCACCTCCCCCGGCAACGCGAGCACCCTCACCCCGCGCCACGACCAGACCCCGAACCTCCCCCCGCAGTCCTACGTGGGCGGCACCCCAGACCCGCGTTCCACCCAGTCCGACCCCGGTGGCGCACCAACTCCGCGCCAGGACCCCTCCGTCCACACCGGACGCCCGGACGGCGGTGGTCCGGCCAGGCACGCGGATCCCGGCGGCAGAGCGGACCCCGGATATCGCCCGGATCCCACTCGGCCATCGCCCGCGAACCGGCCTGATCCGGCGCACCACGTGGACCAGGGCAACCGGGCGGACGCCACTCGTCAACCCGGACCCGGCGGTCGGCCGGATCCCACGCACCGAGCCGACCCGGCCAACCGGCCCGACTCCACACGTGGCACGGACCCCGGGCACCGGCCCGATTCCTCCCGCCAGGCGGATGCCGCGGCTCGGCAGAATCCCGCACACCGGTCGGACCCCACCCGTCAGCCGGACCCCACCACGCGATCCGATCCCTCGCACCGCGCGGACCCCGCGCACAGGTCCGACACCAGCCGCCAGTCCGATCCCGCGCACCGGGCCGACAACGCGAACCGGCCCGACCGCTCGGATCCCGCGCACCGCCCCGAAGCTGGCGACCGGACCGACCCCACGCGCGGTCAGGATCCCCAGCACCGCCAGGACCCCCAGCACCACAACGACCCGCAACGCCACCAAGACCCGCAGCACCACGGCGACCCGCGGCAACACCAAGATCCTCAGCACCACCAAGACGCGCAGCACCATCAAGACCAGCAACGTCATCAAAACCCCCAGCACCACGACGACCCGGGCGCCCAGCAACCCCACCCCGGTCACGGCGATGTCGACCGCTCCTCCCCCGACATCGCGGGCAACTCCGACGACGGCCCCGCGCCCGACCCGGATCCCACCACGACCCCAGACCCGGACTCCACCTCCAGCGACGACGGCCCACCTCCCGTCGCCTCCCCCACCCCCCGCGTGGACGACAACGGCGTCCCACTCACCTACCTGGGCACCCGCCAGGGCGAGCACCCCTATGCCGCCATGGGCGACTACGTCCCCATGGGTGGTGACCGCTCCAACGGGATGGGGAGTTACGACCAGCGGACCCGTGGTCTTGTCGCCGACCACAACCCGTGGGGTTCGCACAGCGATCGGGACGACTTCAACCAGCACCACCGCCCGGACGGCACCTACCGGACCAACCAGTGGCCGCCGCACGGGGGTGCGGTGCCGGGGTCGCAGCGGGACGTCACCCTGCCGGTCGGGTCCGTGCTGGACCGGTTCGGCCGGGAGACCGGTCGGTACCTGTCGCCGATGGGGGCGGACGGGCAGCCGTACCACTACCGCGAGCGGGCGATCTTCCCCGACAACGCGGAGGCCGGCTACCACGTCTACGTCGTGCAGGACCCGTCCGGTCTGCGCGGTGAGATGGCCGATGTGGCGCCCGCGTTGGGGCAGCCGGGCGGTGGGCGGCAGTTCACCCTCCCCGACACCACGAGCGTCGAGCAGTTGTTGCAGCAGGGCGTGCTGCGCGAGGTGCACGTCGTCCCCACCGACGGCGCCATCCGCGGGGTGGACCTCAGTGCCGTCCCGGAAAGCCTGCGCCCCAACGCTTTCGCCACCCCCGCAGGCGGCGCGTTGTTCGACCGCGACGACGCCAGCACCCGTGCGGCGGCCGACGCGGTCACCCCGATCCCCGGGCACTTCGTGCTCGACGTCCACAGCGACGGTTCGGCCGCGGTGGTCAACGGCCAGCGGCTCGGCGGGGCGGAGTTGGCCGACCTGGCGCGGGCGATGGGCTGGAACGGGTCCGACCCGATCGTGCTCAACGCGTGCGAGGCCGGGCGGACCCCGGACGGTCTCGGCGCGGACCTCGCCAGGCACGCGGGCGTGCCGGTGATCGCGCCGACGGAGCGGTCGTGGTCGGGCGAGCAGAACACGACCCCGTACTCGTCGGGCGCCGACTACACCGACGCCGACGGGCGCACCTACCCGAGGATCCCACCGGACGGCGGCTGGAACTCCTTCTCCCCCGACGGGGACATGACGCCGACCGGCTCGAACGGACTCCCGGTCACCGACGCCACCGCACCGAGGTCCACATCGGACTCGACGCCGCCTGACCTGTCGCGCGGGCTGATCCAGTCCGACTTCACGCCGCCGCCCGCGCGCAACGCCGACAACCCGGTCCGCATCGACGTGGACGACCGCGCGAACCCGGACCCGAACGACCCGAACCGGCCGCTGCGGTCGGACGAGCCGTTGATCGGCCGGACCGGGCTCACCCCGAACACCGCGTACCACGTGGACGGTCGCGGCACCTACTACACCGACCACACCGGCGCGATCACCCACGCCGACCTGGTCTCGCCCAACACCCGCGACGACAGCAACCCCGACGTCGAGCGGCCCGCGCCGAACACCACCTACCGGGTGGACGTCGACGGCGCCGAGCACCGCTACACCACCGACGACCGGGGCTTCCCGCCCCGCTACCTGGAGTGGAGCGAGCCGTACACCACCAACCCGGACAACCCGGTGCGCGTGCCGGCGCCGGGCGCCGTCCCGGGTGACCCGCTGGGGCCGCTCGGGCACCGGGAGGCGTTCAGCGACCGGACGAACCTGCCGCCCAACACCAGGTTCGACGTGCCCGGCCGCGGCACCTTCTACACCGGACCGCCGGACGCGAACGGCTTCGGCCGGGTGGTGGCGGTCGAGGCGGTGTCGAGCCCCGGTGGACCGCGCGACAGCGCCAACCCGGACCTGAACAACTTCCACCCCAACACCGTCTACGTCCTCGACGGCAGCTACGTGATCTCGACCAACGAGCACGGCATCGCCGCGGAGGCCACCGACGAGCGCACCTACGGGCCGAGCAGGCGCGAGACCCGCAACCAGTGGTCGCAGGACATCGTGGCCGGTGTCGGCGGGTCGAGGTTCGACGGCGGGCACATCAAACCCAACCAGGTGACGCAGCCGACACCGGACGCCGTGGGGCAGTTCCCGCAGCTCACGACGCAGAACCAGGGCCGGGGCACGCCCAACAACCGGGACACCTGGTACGGGCAGGACATGCGGGTGGCCAGGGACCAACGCGGCGGCGCCCGCGTCGAGTGGCACGATTTCCAGGGTGACGGCGGTCCGACCCCGCACCAGGTGCACACCAGGTTCGTGCTGACCGACGCCTCCGGGGCACCCCGGATCATCCTCAGGAGATACGACAATGTCTGACGCGGACGGCACGATGTCCGAGGCCGAGAAGGCCGCCCGGTACGGCGAGCTGATCCAGCGGATCGGCGGCGCGCTGCTGGCGGCCGTCCCGCCGCAGTGGCGCAGGCTCGACCTGGTGGCGACCGTGGCCGCCTCGGTCCAGGAGTACGGGCTGGTGGTGCACCTGGCGGACGGGACAGCCGTGGCGCAGGAGCCGCCCGCCGAGGTCGCCGACGCGTTCGTGGCGCTGCGGGAGGTGACCTACACCCGGGAGAGCGGCGCGTGGTTCACCGCGCGGTTCGTGATGAACCCGCCGACCGAGTACCACGTGTTCTACAACTACCAGCAGGAGCCCAGGTGGGACCCGCCGGTGCCCGCCGAGGTGTTCGCGCGCGACCTGGAGCGGTTCCCGAGGGTCGACGACCAGGTGCCGAACTGGCTGCGCCGCCGTCTCGGCCTGCCACCGCTGCCGGTCTCGACCGAGCCCGCGGGCATCGTCGAGCAGCGGGAACTGGGGCAGCGGATCAGCGACCTGCTGGTGACCAGGGCGCCGAGCGACTGGACGCAGCTGCGGGTGGGGTACCGGGCGGCGGGGCAGTACACCGAGCTGCGCGGCAAGGTCATCGGCCTGGACGGGCAGGTGCGGGACTGGGCGCCGCCCGCCGAGGTCGCGGACGAGTTCGCGGTGCTGCGGGCCAGGATGGCGCACCCGGAGCGCGGCACCTGGTCTGGTGTGCAGGTGATCGTGGAGTACCCGTTGCGCGCGAGCACGAGCTACACCTTCGAGGACCCGGGCTGGAACAGCGCACCGCCGCGCCCGGCGATCCTCGACGAGCTGAACCGGTTCCCGCGCTCACCCGAGCACGTGCCCGCGTGGATGCGCGACCTGGTGCCGGACCTGGACCAGGTGCTGGCGGCGCGGGCCCAGCTGCGGCACGCGCGGGTGTTCGACCGCCGCGAGCCGGACGGTCGCCCGATCGTCGAGCGCCCACCGGTCCCCGCGGACCAGGTCGCCGGGGTCTTGCACTACCTGACCCACGCGCACGTGTTGCTGGGCGGGCGCGGGTATGACCCGGACCTGTTCGTGCCGGAGAGCGCGCCGGACGTACCTGCCGCGTTCTCCACCGACGGCACGTGGATCTGGCCCGCATCGATCCCGCACTACCTGGCCAAGCACGGCATCCCACCGGAGGCGGACCTCGTCGAGCACATCCGGGCGGCAGGGTTCACGCCGCCGCCGGTGGACGCTGCTGCCGCGGCTCTTGCGTACACGGCGCTCACGGGTGAGGTCGCGGCTGGTTCGGCTGTGTCGGCTGTTGATGATGACCGGGCGGAGTTGGCGTGGATCGCGTTGGCGCTGTCTGAGGCGGGTGTGTCTCCGCGCGCGTACAGCTTGGACGGTCCGGTCGACGAGAGTTGGTCGCTGGAGCAGGTAGACGGGCAGTGGCAGGTAGCGCAATACGAGCGCGGTAGGGCCTTCGCGGCACGCCAGTTCCCCACGCTGACCGAGGCGGGCGCGTACCTCCTGGGCACGCTGACCATCCTCCCCGCCCGCCGCCGCGCGGGCTTCCCCGACAACAACACCGTCGCCGCCCTCAACGACTGGCCCATCCAGCCCCTCCCCGGCGAGCCCCCGCTGACCCTGTTCACGCACAAGCGCACCGCCTGGCTCCTGGAAGGCCGCGAGATCATCCGCCACGGCACCGCGGACGGGAACCTGGTGTTCGCCCCCAACACCACCTTCCCCGAGATGTCCCTGCGCCCCGACCGCGAGTCGGACCCCACCCACCGCTACCGGGTAACCCGCGACCTCCCAGTCCTGGCAGGCACAACCGTCCCCTGGCACAACCAACCCGGCGGCGCCACTGCCTACCTGCTCCCCCACCCCATCACCCACCACCTGGCCAACGGCAGCCTCACCGACATCACCACCTAGCTCCTCCCCGGGCGGCTGCTCCCATTCCCGAGCAGCCGCCCACACGCCCCTCGCTCCACTTCCGGGGCTGACAACCGCTGTCCCTCAGCAGCACTCTTAGCCCACACAGAACCCCTTACACCTCTTAGCCCCGCCCCAGCCGCGCCCCCACCCAGACGGCTTCGCGCGCGCACGCCAGTCCGGCCCCAGCCCCCACCCTCTCCGGGGGGCGTCCCAGGTCCCAGCCTACCGGTAGCCGCCGACAGAGGATCTTGAAACAGCGGTCCGAAGATCCAGATGTGGATAACTTTTGTCGCTGGGACGGGTGAACCTCAGAGCGGGTCGAATGAAGAGTTGCCTGGTCAGAGCTGATGCGACCACTGAGGACAGTCGCAGCGGGTCGCCGCCAGACCGAAGTCGATCGGCGGGAGATCGACCAAGCGCGGCAAACCGGCTTTGGTGTCCACAATGGACAAAGGTGCGACCGCGCGGGCACCCGGACCTAACAGCGCCACCCGGCCGTCCGCCGACATCCAACACAGCGCGCACCCCGCCGGACACGGACTCACCGCACCGCGAAGCTCACCCGAGCCCCTAGCCCCGCCCCAACCGCTTCGCGCGCGCCCGCACGCCAGTCCCGCCCCAGCCCCCACCCTCTCCGGGGGGCGTCCCAGGTCCCAGCCTACCGGCACCCCCCGACAAACGATCTTCACACAGCACTCCGAAGATCCACATGTGGACAACTTCTGTCCCTGAACCGGGTGAAACTTCCCAGCAGCCACAACACAAACACCCAGCTCAGACCCAACCCAACCCGCCACCACCAGCACCACAACCCGAAGTCATCCGGCGAAAGATCAACAACCGCCACCACCCAAGCCCAACCGTCCACAATGGACCATAATCAACGCCGCGACACCCCGGGCCAATAAGCAGGCCGCTCCACCCACCCCAACAACCGCCGCCCACCCCCAGGCGCCGACCCAGCGGCCCCGAACCGGCCGCCTGCGATCACGTACTCCAGCCCCCGCACCACGTGCGTCAAGTCCGGGTGGTCCGCCAACCGCTGGACGAGGGCGCGCTGCTCGTCCGCCGGGCAGAAGCTCAGGAAGAACACCGCCTGCCGCCAGGCGTAGGCGATGTTCTTGACCTGGACCAAGGCCGTGTGCCGGTCCACTGCCCGCTGGGCCCCGCGTCGGGCGATCCAGTTCAGCACGCGACGAGCCAGGTCAGGTCCGCTGGCCCTGAGCCAAGGGGTCAGGTCGAGCGCGTCGGTGAGGACGGCCAGGTTGTGGGTGGTCAGGATCTGGCTCTGCTCCAGGACGGCGCCGTTGCTGGCGACGTAGGACGTGGGGGCACCGGCGGCGACGGCGCGGTCGTGGCAGAGGTCGGCGAAGGGTGTGGGCCAGGAGGTGGGGAGGTCGTAGTAGTGGGCGTAGAGGGTGTCGTGCATCGTGCGACTGGCCACCACCGCGGCGGCGCGCCACTTGTCGGTGAAGCGGCCCATGAAGATGTCGGCGGCGACCTCCTCGACCAGCGGCAGGTCCAGGTCGGCGAGTCGGGCCAGGGTGCGGAGTTCGGTCACCAGGGGGTTCGGGGTGATCGTGTGCGGGAACGCGGTGAACACCAGTTCCACCGTCTCGCGCAAGGCCCGGCGCGCGCTGCCGTCGTCGGGGCGGGGCTCGGGGTCGGCGACGACCCACGGCAGTTCGGTGAACTGGACCTGCTTGGCGAGGTTGAGCAGCAGCAGGCTCCGCCGATCGCGGAACGCCGTGTACGTGCGCTCGTGCAGCGTCGCCAGCACCGGGTCCGCGATCCGACCCGCGGCCAGCCGGGACGTGCGCTGCGGGAGCACGGCGGCGATGGCCTCGCTCGAGGTGAGCACGCCGCGACGGACCAGGTCGGCGGCGGGGGCGTCGAGCGCGCGGCTCAGCTTGGTGACCAGGTGCGCGGGCGGGTCCAGGTCCGCGGTGATGGGCTCGACGGCGGGGATACCGCCGTGCCGGGGGTACGCCCGCAGGCGCTCCGCCATCCGAGCGGCGATGTCGGCGTAGGTCGACGACTCGACCGGCTCGACCGCGCGCGGCGTGGTCAACGCGTTGGCCAACGCGCGACGGATCCAGCCGACCTGGCGAGGACCGAGGTCGGCGCTGTCGTGCGGGCACAGCAGCAGCGCCGCGTGCAGGCGGGCGAAGTTGCTCCTCGGGTGCGCGTGCCTGCCGGTCACCGGCCCGGGGAGGTCGGCGAGCCACCGTTCGCGCTGCTCGGCCCAGTCGTCCGGCCAGCGGGTGCACGGCCAACCGCCGACCACCGCGCCGTCACGCAGACTCGGCAACGCGCCGTCGACCGTCCGCGCCCAGAGCGCCACCAGCCGTTCGTACCGGGGGTTCCAGACGGTCACCGTCTCCCGCATGGCCGCGATCTGCGCAGGTACGGTCACCTGCTCCAGCGTGTTCATGACGCTACCCACCGAGCGCACACGGACAGCGTCACCTGAGGGCACGGCGATCGCGTCGAAGGTCGGCGTGAACTTCAACCGGTCGATCCACGGCCAGATCGCCTCAAGCAGGTCGAACGCCTCTTGGTCCCTACCTGCCGCGAACAGCGCCACCGCGACCGGTATCGCGGCCTCCTCAGGCAGATCGATCCGGTACTGCCCGCTCCTCAGCGCCTCAAGCAGTTCGGCCTGCCCGGCGTCGCTGAGGAACTGCAGGTTCTGCCGCTCGCGCTCGGTCGACCCGGGTGCGGCCGCCCTGAGCCGGGCCCGGTCGTGCCCGGTCAGCGGCTGCTCGGCGAGCAGGCGCCCCGTGGCGAACCCCCCGTGCACGACCTCGACGGTCACCCACGGCGGCACCCCGGTCACCGGTGTCCGGCTGCCGACGGTCACCTGGCCGGTGCTGATGCCGTCGAGGACCGCCCGCCACTTCCTGGCCTTGGCCGCGGCGCCCCGGCCGCCCTCGCCCAGCGTCGCCAGCGCCCGCAGCCACTGCCCGTACGCGTAACCAGACACAGTCGACTCCCCAGGCAGCCATGCAGGCGAGCACGGCCTCCCCCGGGCAGCGTGTGCTCCTCAGACATGGAGGCGGGACTCGAACCCGCGCCCTCCCGGTCCGAAGCCGGGTGATCTACCGCTGATCTACTCCATGGTGTGTCCACAGCATACGGTCCGCCCCCGTGAACCCCTTGTTACCCAGGACACCCCGGTATATACAGAAACTCCGCGCCTAGAGCATCACGGGACGCGGGCGGCGAGAGCGTCGGCCTCGGTGGTGGCGTTTGCCTGGTAGTAGAGCGACCGCGCGCGAGACCAGTGGTGGGTCGCGGTGGCGTCATCTCCGGTGCGTGACTCCAAGTCGCCCAGGTCGCGGTGCAGGTGGGCGAGCTCGTAGTCATCAGGCACGGCGGTACGGATAGAGAGGCTGCGTTCCAGGTGGTCGCGAGCGGCCGCGAGATCCCCGCCCGCCAGGTAGGCGCGGCCGAGTTGGTTGAGCGCGGAAGCCTCGCCGTGCCGGTCGCCGACCTCGTGGCTCAGGTCGAGCGCCTCACGGAAGTGGGCCAACGCCTGCGGGACGTCGCCCGCGTCGAGGTGGGCGCGGCCGGTGTCGAGCAGTGATTCCCATTCGAGCCAGCGGTCGCCGATGGCGCGGCTGACCGTGACGGCCTGGCCGAGGTGGGTCAACGCGGCGTGGTGGTCGCCGCGCTGGAGCAGGGCCTCGCCGAGGGTGTCGAGGGTGGCGGCTTCGAGGCGGGCGTTGCCCAGGCCGCGGAAGGTGGCCAGCGCGTCGGTGAGGGGGACGAGGCTTTCCTCGGCGCGGCCCATCCGGACGAGCGTGTGGCCGAGGTTGCGTTGGGACAGCGCGCGACCGAGGTCGCTGCCCGCCTCGGCGCACCGGGCGACCGCGAGCCGGTGCGCGGCGATGGCCTCGTCGAAGCGCCGCAACTCGGCGTACGCGTTCGCGATGTTGTTGTGCACGTGCCCCTCGCCGACCAGGTCACCAGCAGCCCGGACCGTGCGCAGCGCGCTCTGGTTCGTCTCCAGCGCCTCCCGCAACCTGCGGGTCATGAAGTAGGCGACACCGAGCGCGCGCAGCATCTCCGCTTCCGCTACCGGGTCGCCCAGCGCAGTAGCCGCCGCGGCGCCTTGGCGGCAGAGCTCGACTCGGTCGTGCCAGTGTCCGGTGGCATCGAAGAAGCTCGTCAGCAAGTAGGTGAACTGCCAGGCCGAGTCGAGCCTGCCTAACTCGCGCGCACATTGCGCCACCGCACGCAGGTTGGGCCGTTCGGCGTCGAGGAAGGCCAACGCGCCGTGCCTGTCGTTGAACGGGACACGCGTGCGCGGGTGGCGCAGCGTTGGCGTCACCAGATCCCGGTTCGGGTCGATCACGCGGTTAGCCTCATCGGCGACTACCAGGTACCAGTCCACCAGCCGCGACAGGGCCAACGCGCGCTCGTCCCGCTTAGCCCTGCCTGCGGCGAACTCCCTTACCAGGTCATGGAAGCGGAACCTGTCAGTGTCGACCTCGGTTATCAAGTGGGCGGCCGACAACGCCTCCAACGACTCCCGCGCACGCTCTAGAGGAACTCCACACAGCGTCGCCCCAAGCGACGCGCTGACCGTGGTCCCCGGTGCTACTCCCAGCAGCCGGAACATCCTGGCCCTACCGGGCTCCAGCGGATCGTAGGCACTGGCGAACACCGCACGCACGGTCCTCGTGTCGCCCTCTACCGCCAGGGTGTCCAGCCTGCCCGCGCCCACAAGCTCCGCGGCCGACTCCGCCACCGAACGCCCAGGTGCCGCGACCAGCCGGGCGGCCGCGAGCCGGAGCGCCAACGGCATCCCCCCGCACAACCGGCTCAACCTCGCCGCCGCGCCCGCCTCCCGGCTCACCCGCTCAGTGCCGATGACCCTGCTCAGCAGCTCTAGCGACTCCGTGTGCCCCAGGCTGTCCAGCGCTACCAGACGCACAGCGTGCCGCGTGCCTAGCGCCGCAAGCGTCTGCCTACTGGTCACCACGAGCAGCGACCGACCACTGCCCGGTACTAGAGGCAGCACCTGGTCGGCGGTACCAACGTTGTCGACCAGCACAAGGCAGCGCCGACCGTGCAACAGCGAGCGGTAGAGCGCTGCCCGCTCGGTCAGCTCAGCCGGCATTCGCTCGTCCGGTACGTCCAACGCGCGCAGTAGGTGGGCAAGGGCATCGGCGGCGGTAAGTGCGCGCCCAGCATCTTGGCCGCCCAGGTCAAGGAAGAGCTGACCGTCAGGAAAGCGGTCGGCGACCCCGCGCGCCCACTGCACCGCCAGCGAGGTCTTGCCCATACCCGCGGCGGCGGAGATCACCACGACCGGCCGCTCGTCACCCGGGTCGGCGACCACCGCGTCCAGTGTGGACAGCTCGGCGGCGCGGCCGGTGAAGTGCCCGACCCCGGCCGGGAGCTGGGCGGGTCCGCGCGGGGTCGGCCGGGGGTCCAGCTCGGGGTCGCGGCGCAGGATCGCGGTGTGCAGCTCGACCAGCTCCGGGCCGGGGTCCACGCCGAACTCCTCGGCGAGGCGGGTGCGCAACGCGCGGAAGACCCCTAGGGCATCGGTGTGCTGGCCGCGCCGGTGCATCGCGAGCATGCACAGCCCCGCCAGCCGCTCCCGCGTCGGGTGCGCGGCGACCAGGCGGGGCAGCTCGCGGGCCGCCTCGGCGTGCCCGCCCAGGCGCAGCTCGGCGTCCCACAGGTCCTCCAGGGCGGAGAGCCGCAGCTCGTGCAGGGTGTCGACCTCGCCGCACCCCCAGCTCTCCAGCGCCGCGTCGGCGAAGGCGTCCCCGCGCCAGAGCGCGAGCGCCTCCCGCAGCAGCGGCGCGGCGGCCTCGGCGGCGTCGCGGCCCAGGTGGTCGCGGGCGGAGCGCACCAGCCGGTGGAACCGCAGCGCGTCGACCACCTCGGGCTCGACCTCGAGCAGGTAGCCGGGCTCCCTGGTGCGCAGCACGGTCGGGAAACCGCAGGCGGTGAGCGCCTGGCGGACCCTGGCGACGTGGCTGTGCAGCGTCTTGACCGCGGTGCGCGGCGGGTTGTCGCCCCAGAGGACGTCGATGAGCCGGGACGCGGGGAGCACCGAGCCCGCGTGCAGCGCCAGCACGCCGAGCACCGCCCGCTGGCGGGTGCCGTGCACCAGCGCGCGCCCGGCCGGGCCGACGGCCTCGACCGGACCCAGCACGCGCAGCTCGCCGGGTCCGGTCACCCCAGCTCCTTCCGCGGCACTTGGTAAAGGGAGCGTAACGACACCGCTGCGCTGCGCAAACACCCAACCGGTTGAGGTGGGGTGCCGCGAAACCGCGAGGTGGTTGCGTTCCGCGACAACCATGCCACAACCGGTCGCGGCCACGCTTCGGTTCGCCCTGTTCACGGCTCGTCCCGCGAGGAGACACCCCGATGCCCACCAGCTCACCCGGCCGCCGCCGGACGGTCATGGCCGCCGCCGCGGCGATGGTCGCCGCCGTCCTGCCCGCCTTACCCGCCGCCGCGGCCCCCGCCGTGGCCAAGGCCGTCCCGCCGCCTGCCGCGAGTCCCTGCGGCCCGATGGACGTCACCTTCGTCATCGACGACACCGGCAGCATGGGCCCGGCGATCGCCAACATCAAGACCGGCATCAACACGATCATCTCGGACGTGGCGACGCTGTCCGGCGGGGACTTCAAGCTGGGGCTGGTGAGCTTCAAGGACAACGTGCGGGTCTTCAACGACCTCGCCGCGGGCAACCAGGCCGCGGTGACCGCCGCGGTCAACGGACTGGTGGCCACCGGCGGCGGGAACACCCCGGAGGCTTCGGACGAGGCGCTCAACACCGTGGTCAACAACCTGCCCGCGCTCGGCCGCCCGCAGACCGGTGACTTCGTGGGCACCTGGCGGTCCAACGCGACCAAGATGGTCGTGCTGGTGACCGACGCGCTGCCCGGCGGCTTCGACGACGCGCACACCGCCGTCGACGTCACCAACGCCCACCAGCGGGCCCTCGACGCGCAGAACGACATCAAGATCAGCAGCGTCTACATCCCCACCGGCGGGGTGTCCGCGCCGATCGTGTCGATCATGCAGGACTACGCCAACACCACCGGCGGCGTCTACACCCTGGCCGCGGCCAACGGGTCCAACACGGCGACCACCATCCAGCAGTCCCTGCGCAACTGCAGGCGCACCGACGTGTTCGTCCGCGACCACGTCGCCGACACCGGTGTCGAGCCGCACGGCCTGAACCCGATCTGGACCAGCCCGGACATCACCGTCTGCCCGACCGCGGCCCCCTGCGCGGGCGCGAACCCGGTCGTCGGGTCCACCAGCTACATCCACGTCAAGCTCAACAACCCGGGCCCCAACGGCTCGGGCACCGCGACCGGCAACCTCAAGCTGTACTACACCGCCCAGGGCGGCGCGGCGGTCTGGCCGACGCACTGGACGCACATCAACACCGCGGTGAACGTGACGGTGCCCGCGGGCACGACGAGCGTGGTCGTCCCGTGGAACGGCGTGCCCGGCCCCGGCCACTTCTGCCTGCTGGCCCGCTGGGAGTCCGCGACCGACCCGATGACCTTCGCCGAAGGCCCCAACACGCTCACCAACACCCGCAACAACAACAACATCGCCTGGCGCAACGTCGACACCGTGCGCGTCGTGCCCGGTAAGCCCACCACCCGGCCGTTCACCCTGGGCAACCCGAACCCGCGGGCGCTGACGAACCTGGTCTTCACCGCACCCGAGGGCCCCTTCGCGGGCAAGGTCGTCATCGACCTCGGCCAGACCCTGACCGCCCGCTGGAAGGAGACCGGCCAGAAGGGCGAGGGCATCCGCCAGGTCGGCGAGACCCGCTTCGAGATCGCCGACCCCAAGCAGGCCCGCATCCTCGGCCTGGCCATCGACCCCAAGGAACGCTTCGAGACCAAACTCGAGTTCACCCCCACCGACCAGACCCGAGCCGTCCTCTGGCTGAACCAAACCGACGACCGAGGCGAAGACCTCGGCGGCGTCGAGTTCCGCCTGACCACCGGCTAGAACCCGCGGGGTGAGGAAACGGCGAGCGGCCCGGCCACCGGCGCGGGACCCCCGGGCCGCTCGCCCACCGCGCGGGAGGGCGCGGCTCCTCACCACCTCAGCCCCGGAGCACGGCCCGACCACCCCAGTGGCCGGGCCGTTCGGCTTTCTCCTACATCGCCCAGCCCATCGCCCGACCGTCCTCATCGGACCGGCGGCGCCTGACCGGAGACCGCGGCCGAGCACGGCTTGAATTCCCGCCACCGCCACCGCCACCGCCACCGCCACCGCCACCGCCACCGAGCCCACGTCGGCGCCGTGCCTGGCCCGCCTGGTCTGGCCTGCCGACCCGCC
>NZ_RCDD01000013.1:0-27612 GCF_003663795.1 Actinokineospora cianjurensis | reverse complement strand
CATCTCAAAGGAACCCACAAATGGGGTTCAATCATTCAAGCTCTACTGGCTTAAATCGGCACACTGTTGAGTTCTCAAACAACACACGCACATCCAGGTCAACCGCGCTGAGCGGCCTCGCCAGAGGCTGGTACTGCTGTGGCTTGTGTCTCGAAACCTTCGAGGGCGCCCACTCTATCACCCTGCGGTGGGAGCTTGGTTCGCACCCCTCGGAAGTCTGACTCGAGGTCTTGCTCTGTCTGGCGCTCGTTCCGGTTTTCCCGGCCCGTGTCGCGCTGACAGAGAGAAAGTTACACGGCCGGAAACCCAGGGTCAAATCGCACCCACAGGGACCCACCACAGGGTGAAACCGCAGGTCACCACCCCTGTGTCGGGCCGCAAAACCACCGTAACCCACCCTCGGAGGCGTGTGTATGTGGCCGCCGTCACATCAACTTTCTCTCAACCGGCTGGCGTGATCGCTATTAGATGCCTCTGACCTGCGAAAACACCCGTGGCCGCCGACCTGGGGAGGTCGACGGCCACGGGAGGACCACTCGGATGGGCTCAGGCCCGGACCTGGACCCCAGCCGTATTCCGCTTGCCACGGCGCAGCACCAGCCACTTGTCGTGTAGCAAGTCCTCCTTCGCCGGGGTCCACGCCTCGTCGGTGACCTTGGCGTTGTTCACGTAGGCGCCACCCTCGTTGACCGTCCGCCTGGCCACTCCCCTGCTGTCCGCGAGACCGGACGCGACCAGCAGGTCCACGATCGTGGGCGCCTCGGACAGGCGGGCGGCGCCGGTCGGGGCCTCGGCCATGGCGGCGTCCAGGGTCGACAGGTCCAGCTCCGCCAGCTCCCCCCTGCCGAAGAGGGCCTGGCTCGCGGCCTTCACCTGCGTGGTCTCCCGCTCGCCGTGCACGAGGGTCGTGAACTCCTCTGCCAGCCGCTTCTGCGCGGAGCGCAGGTGAGGACGTTCGCTGGTGTCCTGCTCCAGGGCCTGGATCTCCTCCTGGCTCAGGAAGGTGAAGAGCCGCAGGTAGCGCAAGACGTCGGCGTCGCCCACGTTCACGAAGTACTGGTACCAGGCATACGGCGAGGTCAGGGCCGGGTCGAGCCAGATGTTGCCGCCGCCGGTGGACTTGCCGAACTTGCGCCCCTCAGCGTCGGTGACAAGCGGCGCGGTCAGCGCGTGCACCGACGCTCCCGCCATCCGGCGCGTCAACTCCACCCCGCCGATGATGTTGCCCCACTGGTCCGACCCGCCCACCTGGAGCTTGCAGCCGTGGCTCTGGTGCAACCGCAGGTAGTCGTGCGACTGCAGGAGCAGGTAGCTGAACTCGGTGTAGGACATGCCGTCCGACTCGAGCCTGCGTTTGACGGTCTCCCTGGCGAGCATGACGTTGACCGAGAAGTGCTTGCCGATGTCGCGCAAGAAGTCCAGGACGGACACCTCGCGGGTCCAGTCGAGGTTGTTGACCACGACCGCGCCGGTGGGCGAGTCGTCGAAGTCGACGAACCGCTCCAGCTGGCCGCGGATGCGCTCGGACCACTCGGCGACCACGTCGAGGGTGTTGAGCGTCCGCTCACCGGTGTCCCGCGGGTCGCCGATCATGCCGGTGGCGCCACCGGCGAGCACGATCGGCCGGTGCCCGGCGCGCTGGAAGCGGCGCAGCATGAGCAGCGGGACAAGGTTGCCCGCGTGCAGGCTGGGCGCGGTGGGGTCGAAACCCGCATAGAGGGTGAGTGGCCCCGAGTCGAGGTCCTTGCGCAGCGCGTCGAGGTCGGTGGACTGCGCGATCAGGCCGCGCCAGGTCAACTCGTCGAGGATGTGTTCACTCACGGCCGCTATCTTCCCTCCCGGCACCGGCAGGCAACCACCGGGTTTGCGCTAACGGCCAGGTACGACCCTCACGACGCCTCGTTTGCCGCCGCGTCGGTAGGCGCTGACGGCCTTGGAGCCGTCGACCCAGAACCGCCACGGGACGTCGATGGCGACGGCCACGCCAACGCGTGGTCCTACGCGTACCCGCTCCTTCGGGACACGCTCACCGCGAAGGAGGCGAACCGGCGAACCCGGGTCGGTCAGGTCCAGCCCGTTCCGTGCCGCGTCCAGGCCGAGCACCGAGGTGAGCCGGGCGGGTCCCTTGGCGAGTTCGGCGTCCGAGCGGGACGCGGGTCGGCGCGCGCGTGCGAGGTCCACGCCGTCGATGACCTCCCCGGCGCGGAGGAGGACGGCACCGGGGACGCCGTCGGTCAGGGAGACCACGTTGGCGCAGAAGTGCATGCCATAGACGAAGTACACGTAGAGGAACCCGGCCGGGCCGAACATGACCTCGTTGCGTGGGGTCTTACCGCGGTAGCAGTGGGACGCCGGGTCATCCCCGCCTCGGTATGCCTCTACCTCGACGACGCGGACCCGCACGGTGCCGTCAGGGCTGTCCGCTTCCAGGATCGCGCCGAGTAGGAGCTTGGCGGCGTCGACGGGATCGATCGCGAGCTCTTCGCGAGTCAGCAGGTGGTCCGCCACGCGACGTCCTGGAGGTAGGCGGCGTCAGCTTCGGACAGGTCGACCAGTGTGCCGTTGGGATCACCGAGGACGCCTTCGGAGTCGATGACCTGGCCGGTGACGCGACGAGTGCGCCCCCGCGGATCTAGACCGAAGAGGGTCGCGGTCAGCACGCACGCGGCAAGGTAAGAGCCCGCTGCGGCTGGGTGGCTGGCGTCCTCGTCGTGGAGGACCAAGTCGGGTCGTTCAGCCAGTGCTGTCTGCCAGGCGATGCCCACGGGCGAGACGGCGACGCCGAGTTCCTTGCCGATAGAGGTGTAGGCGTCGGTGAGGGCGTGCTGGGCGTCGGGGTCGTCCTGCCTGGCCCAGGTCAGGTAGAGCGTGGCTGACGCGTTGGCGCTGACGATGGCGGCTACCGCACTGCGCACTGCCGCGTGGAACTTGGCGGGGTCCTGTGGCCGGGGTATCCCGTCGACCACCAGGTCGCCGCCTAGGGTGCTCTGTTCCTGCAAGACGACGCAGTCCGCGTCTTCACGTAAGGCGGTCTCCAGGGCCCCGCTCGCCCACGTCTCCCCGAGGATCGCGCCGGGGGCGGCGAGCATCGCCACCGACACGGCGCGGTCGGGTCGCGCGAGGGCGACCACCACCTCGGGGAGGTTGTGGAAGTAGGTGAAGCTGTTGCCTACGAACAGGACGCGGGTTACTTCCGGATGACCTGCTCCGCCCACGTCCGGTACTCCTCGACTCGTCGCACGACACGGTCCCGCTGCTCCGCGACCCGCTGCGGCGCGGTCCCACCGTACGCGTCGCGCGAGCCGATCGACCCGGAGACCGTCAGCACGTCCCGCACCTCGGGAGTCAACGCCGGGTTCACCTCCGCCAGCTCCGCGTCGGTGAGGTCCTCGAGGCCCACGCCGCGCGCCTCGGCCCTGCGGACGCACTCCCCCGCCGCCTCGTGGGCGATCCGGAACGGCACGCCCGCGCGGACCAGCCACTCGGCGATGTCCGTGGCGAGGGTGAAGCCCGCCGGGGCCAGCGCGGCGAGCCGGTCGGTGTCGAAGGTGAGGGTGCCGAGCATGCCCGCGAGGGCGGGCAGCAGCAGTTCGAGCTGGGCGACGGAGTCGAAGACCGGCTCCTTGTCCTCCTGCAGGTCCCGGTTGTAGGCCAGCGGCTGCGCCTTGAGGGTGGCCAGCAGGCCGGTGAGGTTGCCGATCATCCGACCGGACTTGCCCCTGGCAAGCTCGGCGACGTCCGGGTTCTTCTTCTGCGGCATGATCGAGCTGCCGGTGGCCCACGCGTCGTCGAGGGTGGCGTAGCCGAACTCGGCGGTGGTCCAGATGATCACTTCCTCGGCGACCCTGGACAGGGTGACGCCGAGCATGGCGACCACGAAGGCGAACTCGGCGGCGAAGTCACGCGAGGCGGTGCCGTCGATGGAGTTCTCGGTGGGGGCGTCGAAGCCGAGTTCCTTGGCCACCGCGGCCGGGTCGAGGCCGAGCGACGAGCCCGCGAGCGCGCCGGAGCCGTAGGGCGAGACGGCGGCGCGGCGGTCCCAGTCCTGGAGGCGGTCGACGTCGCGGAGCAGGGCCTGGGTGTGCGCGAGCAGGTGGTGCGCCAGCAGCACCGGCTGGGCGTGCTGCAGGTGGGTGCGGCCGGGCATGGCGGCGTTCGGGTGCCGGTCGGCCTGGCTGACCAGCGCCGCGACCACGTCGAGGGTGCCGCCAGCGACGCCCCTGGCCGCGTCGCGCAGGTACATGCGGAACAGGGTGGCGATCTGGTCGTTGCGGGAGCGGCCCGCGCGGAGCTTGCCGCCGAGCTCGGTGCCCGCGCGGTCGATCAGGCCGCGTTCGAGGGCGGTGTGCACGTCCTCGTCGGCGGGCACGGGGGTGAAGGAACCGTCGAGGACGTCTCGTTCAAGAGTGTCCAGCGCTTCGAGCATGCCGGTCAGCTCGGTGTCGGTAAGGAGGTCCGCTCGGTGCAAGACCCGCGCGTGCGCACGCGACCCGGCGATGTCGTAGCTGGCAAGGCGCCAGTCGAAGTGGGTCGACAGACTCAGCGCGGCCATGGCCTCGGCGGGTCCGGAGCTGAACCGCCCACCCCACAACGCGGTGGGTTCCTGCTCACTCAACGAAACAGTCCTTCCTTGACGGGATAGCCCCGGGCGCGGCAGGTATGCCTGACCGCGCCCGGGCAGAGTCATCAGTGATCGAGCAGAGCAGTGATCGAGCAGAGCTCAGTGGTGCAGGGAGCGCTTCGCGGCGATCTTCGACGGCAGGCCCCACAGCTGGACGAAGCCCTTGGCCAGGGACTGGTCGAAGGTGTCGCCCTCGTCGTAGGTGGCGAGGTTGAAGTCGTAGAGCGCCTGCTCGGAGCGGCGGCCGTTGACCACCGCGCGGCCGCTGTGCAGCACGAGCCGGATGTCGCCGGTGACGTACTCCTGGCTGCGGGCGATGAAGGTGTCCAGCGCCTCCTTGAGCGGGGAGAACCACAGGCCGTCGTAGACCAGCTCGGTCCAGCGCTGCTCGACGCCGCGCTTGAAGCGGGCCAGGTCGCGCTCGACGGTGACGTTCTCCAGCTCCTGGTGGGCGGTGATCAGCGCGATCGCGCCTGGCGCCTCGTAGACCTCGCGGCTCTTGATGCCGACCAAGCGGTCCTCGACCATGTCGAGTCTGCCGACGCCCTGGGCGCCCGCGCGCCGGTTGAGCTCCTGGATGGCCTGCAGCACGGTGACGGTCTCGCCGTCGATGGCGACCGGGACGCCCTTGTCGAAGGTGATGACCACCTCGTCGGCGTCGCGCGGCTCGGCCGGGTTCGCGGTGTAGTCGTAGACGTCCTCGGTGGGGGCGTTCCAGATGTCCTCGAGGAAGCCGGTCTCGACGGCGCGGCCCCAGACGTTCTGGTCGATGGAGAACGGGGACTTCTTCGACACGTCGATGGGCAGGTTGCGGTCCTCGGCCCAGGCGATGGCCTTCTCGCGGGTCCAGGCGAAGTCGCGGACCGGGGCGATGACCTTGAGGTCGGGGGCAAGAGCGCCGATGCCGACCTCGAAGCGGACCTGGTCGTTGCCCTTACCGGTGCAGCCGTGCGAGACGGTGCCCGCGCCGTGGTACTTGGCGGCCTCGACCAGGTGCTTGACGATCACCGGGCGCGACAGCGCCGACACCAGCGGGTAGCGGTCCTGGTAGAGGGCGTTGGCCTGCAGCGCGGGCAGGCAGTACTGCTCGGCGAACTCGTCGCGCGCGTCGGCGACGACGGCCTCGACCGCGCCGCACTCCAGCGCGCGCTTGCGGATGGTGTCGAGGTCCTCGCCACCCTGGCCGACGTCGACGGCCACCGCGACGACCTCGGCGCCGGTCTCCTCGGCGATCCAGCCGATCGCCACCGACGTGTCGAGCCCACCGGAATAGGCCAGGACCACCCTGTCACTCATTGTTCTCTCCTCGTTTCGCCGCGTCGTTGGTGCCCGCGGGCGTGCGGGCGGCCATGGCGGTGAACCGGTCGGCCAGTTCCAGACCGGTCACCGGTTCACGGCAGATGACCATGAGGGTGTCGTCACCGGCGATGGTGCCGACGACCTCGTGCAGTGCGGCCCGGTCGATCGCGCTGGCCAGGAACTGCGCGGCACCGGGCGGGGTTCGCAGGACGGTCAGGTTGGCCGAGCCGTCCGCGGAGACGAGCAGCTCGGCCAGCAGGCGGGTCAGGCGGGAGGTGCCGCCCTGCACGCCGCGCACGGGGTTGCCGTCCTCGGGGATCACGTAGACCGGGGCGCCGCCGTCGTGGCCGCGCAGCTTGACCGCGCCGAGTTCGTCGAGGTCGCGCGAGAGGGTGGCCTGGGTGGCCTCGATGCCCTCGGCGTGCAGCAGCGTGGCCAGCTCGGTCTGGCTGCGGATGGCCCGCTCGCTGACGAGTTCGACGATGCGGGCCTGCCGGGCGGCCCTGGTCGCGGCCGAGGTGGTCACGGGTGCGTCACCAGCCAGCTGAGCAGGGCCTTCTGCGCGTGCAGCCGGTTCTCCGCCTCGTCCCACACGGCGCTGGCCGGGACGTCGAGGACGTCGTCGGTGATCTCCCAACCGCGGTGCGCAGGCAGGCAGTGCAGCACGATGGCGCCGGGGGCGGCGCGGTCGAGCAGCGCGGCGTCGACGCGCAGGGTGCGGAAGGAGCTGACCCGGTCGCGGCCGTCGTTCTCCTGGCCCATGGAGGTCCAGGTGTCGGTGACCAGCACGTCGGAGCCGTCGACGGCGGCGTGCGGGTCGTCCAGGACGGTGATCGAGCCGCCGGTCTCCTCGGCGCGCTTGGTGGCGTCGCCGAGGATGTCGGTGCGGGGCTCGAACCCGACCGGGGAGACGACCCGGATGTGCATGCCCGCGGTCGCGCCGCCGAGCAGCAGGGAATGTGCCATGTTGTTGGCGCCGTCGCCGAGGTAGGTGGCGGTGACGCCCGCGAGCCTGCCGTGCCGCTCGCGGATGGTCATCAGGTCGGCGAGGACCTGGCAGGGGTGGAACTCGTCGGTGAGCGCGTTGACCACGGGGATGCTCGCGGCCGAGGCCATGGCCTCGATGCGCTTCTGGGCGTAGGTGCGCCAGACGACGACGTCGACGTAGCGCGAGAGCACCCGGGAGGTGTCCTCGATGGTCTCCTCGCGGCCCAGCTGCATGGTGCGGCCGTCGACGATGACCGAGGTGCCGCCGAGTTGGGCGACGCCGACCTCGAAGGACACCCTGGTGCGGGTGGAGTTCTTCTCGAAGATCGCGGCGACCGCCTTGCCCTCGAGCGGGCGGTGGGTCAGCGGGTGGGCCTTGAGCCGGTCGGCGAGGTCGAGGATCTCGCGCTGCTCGGCGGGGGTGAGGTCGTCGTCGCGCAGGAAGTGCCTCGGCATCTCAGACCTCCACCGGGGTGTTGGCGGCGGCGGTGTCGAGGATGCCGGGCAGGGCCGCGACGAACTCGCCCGCCTGCTCCTCGGTGAGGATCAGCGGTGGCGCGAGGCGGACGGTGTCGGCCTGGACGTTGTTGACCAGGAAGCCCTTGGCGGCCGCGGCGGTGGCGACGGCACCGGAGATCGGGGCGGTGAGTGCCACCCCGAGCAGGAGGCCGTTACCGCGCACGCCGGCGATAAGAGGGTGGTCGAGCTCTTCGATGCCTGCGGCGATGTCCTTACCCAGGGCCGAAACGTGCTCCAGGATGCCGTCGGCTGCGATGGTGCGTAGGACCGCGAGACCGGCCGCGGCGCAGACAGCGTTACCACCGAAGGTGGTGCCGTGGTGGCCCGGGGCGAAGAGGTCAGCGGCAACGCCAACAGCGACGCACGCGCCAAGGGGCAGGCCGCCGCCTAGCCCCTTGGCGAGGGTGAAGATGTCCGGGGTGATGCCCGCCTGCTGGAACGCGAACCAGCTGCCGAGGCGGCCGATGCCGGTCTGCACCTCGTCGAGGATGAGCAGCGCGCCCGCGGTGCTGGTGATCTCCCTGGCCGCCTGGAGGTAGCCGTCGGGGGCCGGGACGACGCCGCCCTCACCGAGGACCGGTTCGAGGATGACCGCGGCGGTGTCGGCGTCGACGGCGGCGCGCAGGGCGGCGACGTCACCGAACGGGATGTGCTCGACGCCGGGGACCAGCGGCTGGAACGGCTCGCGCTTGGGCGGCTGGCCGGTGAGGGTCAGCGAGCCCATCGTGCGGCCGTGGAAAGCGCCGTGCGTGGCGATGACCTTGGGCCTGCCGGTGAGCCTGGCCAGCTTGAACGCGGCCTCGTTGGCCTCGGCACCCGAGTTCGAGAACACGACCTTCGCGGAACCGTCGAGGCCCGCGACGCCCAGCAGCGCCTCGGCGAGCTCGACGGCGACCGGGTTCACGTAGAGGTTCGAGGTGTGCGCGATCGTGGCGATCTGCGCGCTGACCGCGGCGACGACGGCGGGGTGCGCGTGGCCGAGGACGTTGGTCGCGATGCCGCCGACGAGGTCCAGGTAGCGGTTACCGTCGGCGTCCCACACGTAGGAGCCCTCGCCGCGCACCAACGCGATGCCGGGGGTGCCGTAGTTGTCCATCAGCGCGGACTTCCACCGCGCCTGGCCGTCCAGGTTAGACCCGATCATGACTACTCCCCCTCGTCCGGTAGCACCATCGTGCCGACGCCACCGCTGGTGAACACTTCGAGCAGAACCGAGTGCGCGAGCCTGCCGTCGATGACGTGCGCGCGCGGGACGCCGCCGGTGACCGCGCGCAGGCATGCCTCCATCTTGGGGACCATGCCACTCTCCAGCCCGGGCAGCAGCTTGGCGAGTTCGGTCGCGCGGATCTCGTGCAGCAGGGACGAGCGATCCGGCCAGTTCGCGTAGAGACCTTCCACGTCCGTCAGGACAACCAGCTTCTCCGCACGCAACGCGATCGCTAGCGCGGCGGCGGCGGTGTCAGCATTGACGTTGTGGGTGACACCGTTGAGGTCAGCGGCCACTGTGGACACTACCGGGATGCGGCCGGCACTAACGATGTCGAGCACCGCTGCGGGGTCGACCGCGACAACATCACCGACCAGACCTAGGTCTACCTCTTCGCCGTCGATGAAGGCGGTGCGGCGCTCGGCGGTGAACAGCCTCGCGTCCTCGCCGGAGATACCGACCGCGTAGGGGCCATGCTGGTTGAGCAGGCTTACCAGCTCCCGGCTGACCTGTCCGGTGAGGACCATCCGAACGACGTCCATCGCCGCCGGGGTGGTGACCCGAAGGCCCGCCCGGAACTCGCTGGCGATGCCCATGGCCTTGAGCATCGCGCCGATCTGCGGACCGCCGCCGTGCACCACGACCGGCCGCAGGCCCGCGAGCCGCAGGAACACCATGTCCTCGGCGAACGCGCGCTTGAGGGCGTCGTCGACCATGGCGTTGCCGCCGTACTTGACCACGACCAGCGCGCCGTGCAGGCGCCGCAGCCAGGGCAGGGCCTCGATGAGGACGCCCGCTTTCTCGGCCGGGGTGGTGGTCATGAGGAGTAGGCGCTGTTCTCTTCGACGTAGGCGTGCGAGAGGTCGGTGGTGAGGATGGTGCCGGTGCCCTCGCCCGCGTGCAGGTCGATCTCGACGAGGATGTCGCGACCGGACAGGTCCGCACCGGTGCGGTCTTCGCCACGCCCGCCCGCGCGGCAGACGGTGACGCCGTTGAGCGTGATGTCCAGCTTTGCCGCGTCGAACTGGGTGGGGGCGTTGCCGACGGCCATCGCGATGCGGCCCCAGTTCGGGTCGCTGGCGAAGAACGCCGTCTTGCACAGGTTGTCGACCGCAACGGTGCGCGCGGTGGCGACTGCCTCCGCATCCGTTGCGGCACCGCGCACCGTGATGGTCACGTGCTTGGTCACGCCCTCGGCGTCCGCCTGGAGTTGGGCGACGAGGTCGGCGCAGACGGTGGTGAGCGCCTCGGTGAAGGCGGCCGGGGTGACCTCGACGCCGGAGGCGCCGGAGACCAGCAGCAGCACCGTGTCGTTGGTGGACGTGCCACCGTCGACGTCGAGGCGGTTGAAGGTCGCGTCGACCGCGGCGCGCAACGATGCGTCGACGACGGTGGCGTCGAGCACGGCGTCGCTGGTGATGACACTGAGCATGGTGGCCATGTTCGGCGCGCACATGCCCGCGCCCTTGGCGAACCCGCCCACGGTCCAGCCGTCCTGGTGCGTCAGCGCGGTCTGCTTCGCAACGGTGTCGGTGGTCATCACCCCGGTCGCAGCGGCGAGGCCGGCCTCGGCACCGGTGCCGAGTTCCTTGGTGGCGAGGTCGACCCCGGCGAGCACGGCGTCCATCGGCAGGCGCTCGCCGATGAGGCCGGTGGAGCACACGGCGACGTCGATGGCACCGACGCCGAGGACGTCGGCGACCTTCTCGGCGGTGGCGTGGGTGTCCTGGAAGCCCTCGGGACCGGTGCAGGCGTTGGCGCCACCGGAGTTGAGGACGACGGCCCTGAGGGAACCGGTGGTGAGGACCTGGCTCGACCACAGCACGGGAGCAGCCTTGACCTTGTTGCGGGTGAACACACCGGCGGCCGCGGTGGACGGGCCGTCGTTGACCACCAGGGTCAGGTCGGGCTTGCCGTTGCTCTTGATCCCGGCGACGACCCCGGCCGCGCGGAACCCGGCGGCCGTCGCGACTCCCTGGTCCCGGTTGACGTTCCCGCTCACGGTGCGACCCCCACGCTGGACAGGCCCGCCGTCTCCGGGAGGCCGAGTGCGATGTTCATGGACTGCACGGCGGCTCCCGCCGTGCCCTTGGTCAGGTTGTCGATAGCGGCGACCACGATCAGCCGCTGTAGGTCTTCGTCAACGGTGACCTGGAGTTGGACTGCGTTAGAGCCGAGGACGGCGGCTGTGGTGGGCCACTGATCTTCCGGCAAGAGGTGCACGAACGGCTCGTTGGCGTAAGCGTGCTCGTAGATCTCTCTTACGTTGCCGGGCTTGACGATCGACGCGGAGCAGGTCGCGAGGATGCCGCGTGGGAGGGGCGCCAGGACGGGCGTGAACGAGACGCTGACCCTGCGTCCGGCGATGGCGCTGAGGTTCTGGATGATCTCGGGGGTGTGCCGGTGGGTGCCACCTACGCCGTAGGCGCTAAGCGAGCCCATGACCTCGGAGCCCAAGAGGTTCGTCTTGAGACTCTTACCCGCGCCGGAGGTACCGGACACCGCGACGACTACGACCTCGTCGGCGATAAGACCGTGCTCGACGGCGGGGGCCAGCGCTAGCGAGCTAACAGTCGGGTAGCAACCGGGCACGGCGACCCGTTTCGTCCCCTTGAGCTTCTCGCGCCCGTTGGGCAACTCGGGCAACCCGTACGGCCAATGCCCCGCGTGCGGCGAGCCGTACCACCGCTCCCAGTCCCCGGCCTCAGTCAGCCGGTGGTCCGCCCCGCAGTCGATCACCAACGTGTCCGGCCCGAGCTGCGCGGCGACCTCGGCGGAGCGCCCGTGCGGCAGCGCGAGGAACACGACATCGTGATTCGCCAGCGTCTCAGCGGACGTCTCAGCGAGCACACGGTCGCCGAGCGGTAGAAGATGCGGCTGGAGCTGCCCCAACCGCGCCCCGGCATTACCGCCCGCCGTGAGCGCCCCGATCTCCACACCGGGATGCCCGAGCAGGAGCCGCAGGACCTCCCCCCCGGCATACCCACTGGCCCCCGCCACCGCCACCCGCACCGTCATGTGGATGAGTATGCACCCTCATGCAAACCCACTCAACGCCGTTTCCCCGATCGTGAACGGCGCCACAGAACTCCACCCGATCCAGCGACGGCGGCGGTCGGCGTCCGGATCTTCGACACCGGGGTGGACTAGAGCGGGGGCAGGTCCAGGTGGTCGCGGAGGGTGGTGGAGGTGTATTCGGTTCGGTAGATGCCTCGGGACTGGAGTTCGGGGATGAGCAGGTCGACGATGTCGGTGATGGTTGCCGGGAGGAGGTGGGGGGAGATGTTGAAGCCGTCCACCGCTCGGGTCTGGATGTAGTGGGTCCATTCGTCGCTATTTGGGTGGGGGTGCCGGTGAAGGAGCGGTCTTGGGGGTGGATGGCCAGGACGAGGCCGTGGATGGAGAGGTTCTTGGCCTCGGCCAGTTCGCGCCAGGTGCGGATGCGGTCGAGTTTGCCGGTGCGGTCGGCGATGGAGATGGTGCCTCGGGACGGGTCCAGCTCGCCCGCGTCGGGTTCGATGTCGGGGAGGGGCCGTGGGGGTCGTAGGCGGAGAGGTCCTTGCCCCAGTACTGCTCCAGGAAGCCGATGGCGCGTTGCAGCGTGAGCTGTTCGCGGCGGAGCCACTCGGCGCGTTCGGTGGCCTCGGCGGCAGTGGCGCCGACGATGACCGAGGCGCCGGGCAGGATGCGCAGCGAGTCGGGGGAACGGCCGTAGGCGGCGAGGCGGCTGCGGATGTCGGTTGCGTAGGCGACGGCCTTGTCGTACTCGGTGTTGGCGGAGAAGACGACGTCCGCGTGGCGGGCGGCCAGGTCGCGGCCGCCGGGTGAGTCGCCTGCCTGGAAGAGGACCGGGCAGCCCTGACGGCTGCGGGGCAGGGTGGGGACGACAGTCAGGTCCACCAGGTCGGTGTGGCGCTCGACGGCGCCGATAGATCCAGGGGTCGCCCAGTTAAGAGCGGCAGAGTCAGGGGCAACTGCATCGTCGGACCACGAGGACCAGATGGCCTTGGCGGCTTCGACGAACTGGGTGGCTCGGTCGTAGCGGCGGTCGTGGTCGAGCCAGCCGCCGCGGCGGAAGTTGGCGCCGGTCCAGGCGTTGTCGCGAGGCCGATCCGCTGGGTCGTGGTGCTCACGAACGCGGCCCGACCCACCGCCTCCAGTCGACCGGCGATGTCGGCGCCGGTGCTGGGTGGCACCGGTGAGTCAGCGAACGTGGCGAGGGTGAACCCGCCCTCCTCGGCAAGAGCCACCGCCTCGCGAACAGTGCTCGGTAGCAATACCGATGCCGGTGACGCTCCGCTTGCCCGCCAGGCTGCCGGATGTGCACCCGCGCCGTCGAGCTCTACCGCTAAGAACATGTTCCCTCCCCAGTGCTCAAAACCGAGGCTAGAGACCCCAGGAGACGCCACCCAGCATGTGAGACAACAGCTGGTGGCGGGAATAAGAGCCGCGGTCAGGACGCCTGCTGTGTTTGGATTTCCCGGCCGGTCGAGCTGTGCGAGGAGCAGGTGTGAGCGCTGACGAGTCAGTGTTGGACAACGTCGTGTGGGCGTCGCTGAACGGGGCGCACGCACACCTGGCCGAGCGGCACGGCAGTGCCGCGCGGTACCCGGTGGACGTGGCGCCGTTCCTGGGCGCGGACTCCACCGCGGGCCCGCGCGTGTGGGAGGACATCGCCGCGCTCGCCGGACCCGGCAAGGAGGTGCTGGTGTCCCCGCAGTTGCCGCAGCCGCAGGAGGCGTGGGAGACGACCCTGGACATCGCGGGCGTGCAGCTCGTGGACGACCACCTGGCGCCCGCGGTCGACCCCGAAGCGATCCCGCTGACCCTCGCGGACGTGCCGGAGATGATCGACCTGGTGAAGCGGACCGAGCCGGGGCCGTACCTGCCGCGCACGATCCTGCTTGGCGACTACTACGGCTTCCGGCACGATGGGAAGTTGATCGCCATCGCGGGCGAGCGCATGCACCCGCCGGGGTGGACCGAGATCAGCGCGGTGTGCACCGACCCCGCGTTCCGGGGCCAGGGCCTGGCGACACGGTTGGTGCTAACGGTCGCGGCGGGGATCCGCGCGCGGGGTGAGACACCGTTCCTGCACACCGGCGCGGCGAACACCAACGCGATCCGGCTCTACGAGAAGCTCGGCTTCCGGCTTCGCAGGAACGTGCGGTTCACTGCGGTACGCGTGCCGGTAGTGCAACCGGCGTAGCGAGTCGGTATAGCGAAGAGGCCCTGGCTCCCAACGGGAACCAGGGCCTCTTCGCGTGTCAGCTGTTGTTGATCGGCAGGCCGGGCGGGTTGACCTCGGCCTTCGGGATGGCCTCGTCGTTGAGCCCGTAGGCCGCGAGGAGCTTGGCGTACTGGCCGTTCTCGATGAGGTAGTTGATGGCCTCGGCGAGCGGCTCGACCAGGCCGCTGTCCTTCTTGGTCGTCGCCGCGATCAGGCCCTGCAGCGTCGCGCCCGCGCCGGAGTAGGAGCCCGCGCTCCGGGTCGGGTTGGGCGTCGAGGCCGTCTTTGCCACGTGGTAGGCGACGGTCGGGTTCGGGTAGAAGTAGGCGTCGATGCGGCCGGAGGACAGCGCCAGGTAGGTGCTGTTGGTGTCGGCGAAGTTGCGGATCTCCAGTGCCTTGCCCTCGGCCTGCAGCTTGGTGCGCCACTCGATCAGGATCTTCTCCTGGTTGGTGCCGGTGTTCACCGCGACCGTCTTGCCCGCGAGGCTCTGGTAGGTGCCGTCGAAGTTCCACGTGTTGTTCTTGTTCACCTCGAACCCGAGGTTGTCCTTGCGGTAGGTCGCGAAGTCCAGGCCCTGGACCTTGCGCTCCTCGGTGACGGTGATGTTGGAGAAGCCCGCGTCGAACTGGCCGGACTTGAGCCGCACGAACAGGTTCTGCCACGAGGCGTTCTGCACGTCCGGGGTGAGCCCGAGCACGGCGGCGACCAGGCGGCCGAGGTCGGGCTCGTTGCCGGTCAGGGTCTTCTGGTCCGAGCCGATGAGGTCGAGCGGCGGGGTGCTGTTGGGCAGGCCGCCGACGCCGATGACCAGGGTGCCGCGGTCGAGCACCGCCTTGGGCAGCTTCGCCCTGATCGCCTCGACCTTGGGCACGGTCAGCTGAACGGGGGTGGTGAAGTCGGTGTTGGCGGCGACGGTGACCACGGTGTTGCCGCTGGAGTCGACCGCGGCGGCAGGCGGGGCGTCGGACGACCCGCAGGCGCTCAGGGCGGCCAGGGCCACCACCGAGGCGGCTGCGGTCAGCGATAACCGGACGGATCTACGCGACGATGGCATGGCTGTCCTTCTCTTCGTTTCTTTCACTGCGGTGGAGAACCCGTTCGGCACAACGAGTTCGGACTGGCGTGTTCAGACGAGCTTGCCGAGGAACTCGCGGGTGCGGTCGTGCCGCGGCGCGGCGAGGACCTGGTCGGGCGGTCCCTGTTCGACGATGCGGCCCGCGTCGATGAACACGACGTGGTCGGCGACCTCGCGGGCGAAGCCGATCTCGTGGGTGACCACGATCATCGTCGTGCCCGCGGCGGCCAGGTCCCGGATGACGGTCAGCACCTCGCCCACCAGTTCGGGGTCGAGCGCGGAAGTGGGCTCGTCGAACAGGATCAGCTCTGGCTCCAACGCCAACGCCCGCGCGATCGCGACCCGCTGCTGTTGGCCGCCGGAGAGTTGACGCGGGTAGGCGTCGATCTTGTCGGCTAGGCCCACCTTCGTCAGAAGCTCCTTGGCACGCGCGATGGCCACCTGCTTGGGGACGCGCTGGGTGACCACAGGGGCCTCGATGACGTTCTCCACGACCGACAGGTGTGGGAACAGGTTGAGGCTCTGGAACACGAACCCGATCCGGGACCGTTGGCGCAAGATGGCGCGCTCACTCAGTTCGCGGAGCCTGCCCTTGTGCAGCCGGACGCCGATGAGCTCACCGCGAACGGTGACGTAACCGCTGTCCAGAGGCTCAAGGTGGTTGATCGCCCGGAGCAGAGTGGACTTCCCGGAACCGGACGGTCCGATGATCGCGGTGACCTGGCCCGCCTGGGCTGTGAAGTCGACCTCGTCCAGGACCCTGTTGGTGCCGTAGGACTTGACCGCGCCTCTTACGTTGACTGCCACAGTCATCGTGCCACCCCCGTAGTGCGCAGACGGGACCTCAAGCGCTGGAACGGAGTGGGCGGCACGGTCCGTAGTGCGCCGCGGGAGAAGTACCGCTCCAGGTAGTACTGCACGACCGACAAGAGGCTGGTGAGGACGATGTACCAGATCGTGCCGACCATCAGCAGCGGGATGATCTGACCGCTGTTGATGCTGGCCTGGCTCTGCACGACGCCGAACAGCTCCAGCAGCGAGGTGATGTAAACGACCGAGGTTCCCTTGAGCAACCCGATGAGCTGGTTGGCGTAAGCGGGAATGATCGCCCTAGTGGCTTGCGGAAGGATGATCCTGCGGTATTGACGGCCCTTCGGTAGACCCAACGCGGACGCGGCTTCCAACTGGCTCTGGTCAACGGAGATGATGCCGGAACGCACGATCTCCGCAGCGTAAGCGGCTTCGTTGAGACTAAGACCGAGAACGGCGACCATGTAGAAGCTGAGCAGGTCGTTGGCGCTGAACTCCACAAACGACGGACCGAACGGAACTCCGAGGCTGAGGGTCGCGTAGAGGGCGGTGATGTTCGCCAGGAACAGCAGCAGCACGATCAACGGGATCGACCGGAACAGCCAGATGTAGGCCCACGCCACCGATTGCAGCACCGGGTTGCGCGACAGGCGCATCAACGCGAGCACGATCCCGCCGAGAAGTCCGAAAACCGCGGACAACCCGGTGAGCTGCAAGGTGAGCAGCAGCCCCTCGACAACCACCGGACGGGTGAACCAGTAGCCGAACGCGTCCCACTGGAAGGCATCGTTGGTGGTCAGCGCGTGCGCAGCCTGGGCGAGCAGCACCAGCACGACCGCGCTCGCCACCCACCGCCACGGATGGCGCAACGGGACGACCCGGCGCGACTCCAGTTTGTCGACCAGGTCGTCCGTGGTTTCTTCGGTTTCTTCGGTTTCTTCCACGGCTTGCGGTAACTCGGTTTCCTGGGATGGCTTCGGTGGGGACGAGGAAGTCACGGGAGCTCCACGGATTGGTGCGCGGTGGACGCGGCAGATGCTAGGTCTCCCGAGGCGGCGGGGAACCGGTGTTCAGCATGTGAGAGCCATGATCGTCTGGTGGACAACCCCGGCGGGGAACCGGAAACTGAAGGGAAACCGACCGATGGTCCACAGTGGACCGGCCGAGCCGGATCGGGCTGGGAGGTGTTTCGCCGTGGTCGCCGATGTCGTCGTGACCGGGGTGTCGACCACGGCCGGGTCCCGTTGGCGGCACTCGCCGACGCGGTGGCCGGGGCGGGAAGCCCCGGCTCGTTCGTGCCCGCGGGCGAGGCGAGCGAGCGGTGGCCGGGGATCCGGCTTCGCTGACCACGCGCCGACCGTTACGACTATCGTTCGCGCGACCACCGTTCCGTCGCTTGTGTCCATCTCTGTTGGACGGCGTGATCACCCTCCCGCCACTCGGGCAGCTAGCCGCGTTGCGGGACTACGCGCGGACATGGCTACCTGGCGTCGATCCCGACACCTTCACCCCGATCAGCTGCACCTACACGACCACTACGAACTCGGACTTCATCCTGGACCGGGTAGGGCCAGTGGTGGTGGGGGCGGGCTTCTCCGGTCACGGCTTCAAGTTCCTCCCGTCGGTGGGTGAGGTCCTGGCCGACCTCGCCACCACCGGCAAGCGCCCGGCGGCCCGGTTCGCGCTCTGAAACCCCTGGTCACCGGGGGTGGTTGTCGGTGGAAGGCGATAGTGTTGCGGCATGTATGTCTCGCGGGTCCGGCTGGTGAACGTCCGGGGCTTCCACGACGGCCGCACCGTCGACCTGGACCTGCGCAGGCCGGACAACAGCTACGCCGGGTGGACGGTGTTGGCCGGGCGCAACGGTTCCGGCAAGACGTCGTTGCTGCGCGGGATCGCGTTGGCCGTCGGCGGGCCCGCCGCGGCGCGGACGCTGGTGGCGGACTTCGACAACTGGATCTCGGTCGGCAAGGCCAGCGCGACGGCGGCCGTCCAGCTGACCTTCGACCTGAGCTTCGAGCGGTTCAAGAAGGGCCGCCCACCGGAGCGGCCGTTCTGGGCGGGGCTGCGCTGGACGGCGGCGGACGCGGAGGACACCGCGTGGGCCAGGCGGCCGGTGCAGCCGTCGCTGGAGGACCACAGCGAGGACGGCCGGGCGAAGACGGCGCCGCGCAACGGGCCGTGGCACGACAACCCGTCCGGCTGGTTCTGCGCCGCGTACGGGCCGTTCCGGCGGCTGGTCGGCGGCACCGGTGACGTGCAGCGGCTGATGCTGGGCGCGGGCAGCGTCGCCAGGATGGCCAGCCTGTTCCACGAGGACGCGTCGCTTGCCGAGGGCGTGGCGTGGCTGATCGAGCAGCACCTGCGGGCGCTGGAGCGGCGGGAGGGCGCGCGGTACCTCAAGGAGTCCGCGCTGCGCATCCTCGGCGACGGCCTGCTGCCCGACGACTACCGGATCAACGAGGTCGACTCCGAGGGCCTGTGGGTCTCCGACGACGGCCACCGGTTCCCGCTGCGCGAGATGAGCGACGGCTACCGGACCGTGGTGGCGCTGGTGGTCGACCTGCTCAAGCAGCTCTACGAGAGCTACGGCGACCTGCGGCTCGACGACGAGGGCACGGTGGTCGGGGTGCCGGGGGTGGTGATCATCGACGAGATCGACGCGCACCTGCACGTGTCCTGGCAGAAGCGGATCGGCGAGTGGCTCAAGCAGCACTTCCCGCAGGTCCAGTTCATCGTGACCACGCACAGCCCGTACATCTGCCAGTCGGCCGACCCGGCCGGGCTGATCCGGCTGCCCGGCCCGGACCAGGACATCAGCCCGCAGACCGTCGACGGGGACCTGTGGGAGCGGATCGTCTACGGCACCGGGGACGACGCGGTGCTCTCGGACCTGTTCGGGCTCGACACCGCGTACTCGAAGCGGGCGATCCGGCTGCGGCACCTGCTGGTGGAGCTGGAGCTGAAGGTGCTCGACGGGGTGGCCGACGAGCAGGAGCGGATCCGCTACCGGGAGCTCAAGCAGATGCTGACCAGCTCACCGTCGGCCAGGGTCACCGAGGTGGCCGCCCGGCTGATCGCCGGTGACGAGCAGCGATGATCCGGTTGGAGCGGCCGCCGGTCTCCGAGGAGCTGGCGGAGTCGTTGCAGCGCGCCACCGACGGGGTGCGGGCGGTGCCGCGCAAGGAACAGGCCGCGAAGGCCAGGACGCTGTGGAAGGCGCGGGCGCAGCTGCGGCAGTCGATCGGCGCCCGATTACGCGAGTTCGCCCCCGGCCGCGAACGCTGCATGTACTGCGGCGACAACCAGGGCACCGACATCGACCACTTCTCGCCGGTAGCGCTGACTCCGCTGTTGGCCTTCGCGTGGCGCAACCACCTGCTGGCCTGCTCGGTCTGCAACAGCCACCACAAGCGCGACCAGTTCCCCCGCGACTCCCGGGGCAAGCCGCTCTTACTGGACCCGACGGTGGACGACCCGTTCGAGCACTTGGCCCTGTCACTGACGTTAGGTCGATACCGGGCTCTTACCGAGCGCGGGGAGGTGACCGAGCAGGTGTGCGGGCTCAACCGGGACATCCTGACCCGCGGGCGCCAACAAGCCCGCACCACCCTCGGCCTCCTGTTCGGCCGCTGGGACACCGCCGAACGCGCCGCCGACACCGACACCATGGACCTCGTCGTCCGCACAGTCCGCGAACAACCCTTCGCCGACGTCGTCCAGGCCATGCTCCGCTACAGCACCCGCCCCGGCGCCCAGGAGATCTTCTCCGACCAACCCGACCTGCTGGCCGTCCTGCTGCGCCCCGACCTCCGCGCCCGCCTGACCACGCGCTAGCGCTTGCGAACCAGGCTGACGCCGTCGCGGACGGGGAGGACGGTGACGTCTACTCGGGGGTCGGTGGCGATGTGGGTGTTGGTCTCGCGGATGGCGGTGACGGTGTCGTTGGTGGCGGTGGGGTCGGCTACGCGGCCGCCTTGGAGGACGTTGTCCAGGACGAGGAGGGCGCCGGGGCGGAGGCGGGGGACCAGTTCCTCGTAGTAGGAGACGTAGCCCTTCTTGTCGGCGTCGATGAAGGCGAAGTCGATGGTCTGGTCGGTGGGGAGGGACTGGAGGGTGTCCAGGGCGGGGGCGATGCGCAGGTCGACGCGGTCGGTGAGGCCGGCGCGGTCCCAGTAGCGGCGGGCGATCTTGGTCCACTCCTCGCTGACGTCGCAGGCCAGGAGGTGGCCGTCGATGGGCAGGCCGCGGGCGATGCAGATGGAGGAGTAGCCGGTGAAGACGCCGACCTCGACGGCGTACTTGGCGCCGGTGAGGCGGACCAGCATGGTCAGCAACTCGCCCTCGTCGTGGCTGATCTGCATCTGGGCGGCGTCGGGGAACTCGGCGGCGGTCTCGGCGGCCAGCTCGCGCAGCAGGTCATCGGGCTGGGTGGAGTGGGCCAGCAGGTAGTCGCTCAGGGCCGGGGAAACGATGTCCATGGCCGTCATCTAAGCCGAACGCGGTCGTTAGGTCACCGATAGTGTTCGAAGGCACTCACGATGCGCGCGCGGTCGGCGCCGTTGGCCAGCAGCAACAGCAGCAGCACCCGTGCCTTGGCCGGGTCGAGGAAGCCCGCGTGCACCAATCCGCGGTCGAGCAGGTCGCGTTCGGAGCCCGGGTAGCCGTAGGTGTGCCGTAGGACTGGCCCAGATCCGGTACGCGAAGCGAGCACGACCGGCACCCGCGCGGCCAACTCGGACACGATCGGCACCATCCCAGCGGGCACGTGCCCGGCACCGAGACCCGCCAGCACGATCCCGTCGAAGGCAGGGCCGCCGAGGCGTAGGAGTTCACCGTCGTCGCCGAGCGCGACCGTGACTAGAGCGACCCGGAGGTCGGACACAGCGGCGGCAGCAGGCAGGTGAAGAGGCACTCGGGGTGTGCCGCGCAGCCTGGGCTCACCTTCGACGACCAGCCCTAGAGGACCGAACCCGGGCGAGACGAACGCGGCCGTGCTGCTGGTGTGGCCCTTGCGAACGAACCGAGCCCCGTGCACCTCGTCGGACATGACCACCAACGCGCCAAGTCCCCGCGCGGTGTCAGAGGCCGCGACACGGATAGCGGCGAAGAGGTTCGCGGGACCGTCCGCGCCCGCGGAAGTGGGGTGACGCATCGCGCCGGTAACCACAACGGGGACCTCGGAGTCGATGGTGACGTCGAGGAAGAGCGCGGTCTCCTCGATGGTGTCCGTGCCGTGCGTGACCACGACACCGGCCGCACCCGCGTCGATCTCGGCCTGCACGGTCGCCGACAGCGCCGCCAGGTCCCCGAACGACAACGACGGACTCGGCAACGACCGCAGCCCGCACGCGGTGATCTCCAGCCCCAGCTCGGCCAACCCGGGCACGGCCGCGATCAGGTCCGCCGCGTCCAGCGCCGGGACCACCCCGCCAGCCGCGCTGGGAGCCATGGCGATGGTGCCGCCCATGCCGATCACCGCTACCCGCGTCACGGATCCTCCACCAAGGTCGCTGGGCGGCAGATCCGGGTGTCTGCGCACAGGCAATGGTGATGGTCGCACCCGACGCGGTGTTTTCCACGGTTGTGTGCGTCACGATCAGCCCAGCAGGTCGAGCATCGCCCCCCACGGCGCGGTGGGCTCGTCCTCGACGATCACACAGCCCGCGGCCCGGAGCGTGTCCAGGTGCGGGGTGTACATCGGGTGGGCGCGTTGGGCGGGGTTGGCCTGCGGCCGGATGACGACGGGCAGGCCAGGGGTGCCTACTGCCTCGGCCAGGGCAGTGAGGGCCTGGTTGTCCTGTATGCCGAGCGCGAGTTTCGCCAAGGAGTTGGCGGTAGCCGGAACGAACAGGAACGCGTCCGGCACCCGGTAGGGCTTAGGTTCGCTGGGCAGCCGAGGGTGGGTACGCACCGGCAGCGGGGTAAGAGCCTGCAAGCGCGCGGTCTCCCCCGCCTCGGCCATCCAGCGGCCCGCAGTGGGAGTGAAGGTGATGGCCAGATCCCAGCCCCTGGCCGCCGCGGGCTCGGCCAGTTCGCGGCGCAGGCGCTGTTCCAGACCACCACCCGCCGCCGCGACCAGGCCCAGGATCATCGGCGCAGCAGCGCGCAGAACATGGCGTCGGTGCCGTGGCGGTGCGGCCAGAGCTGCACGTGCGGGCCCTCGCCGAGCCCGGGCATGCCCTCGGGGAAGCTCTCGCGCGCGTCGAGCACCGTGGCACCGGTGGCGCGGACCACCGCCGAGACGACGCCCTCGGTCTCCGACAGGTGCGGCGAGCACACCACGTAGGCCACCACCCCGCCCGGCCGGACCAGGCTCAACGCGCTGGTGAGCAGCTCGCGCTGGATCTTGGTGAGATCGCCGACGTCCTCCGGCATCCGGCGCCAGCGGGCCTCGGGCCTGCGGCGCAGCGCGCCGAGTCCGGTGCACGGGGCGTCGACGAGGACGCGGTCGAAACTGCCCGCGAGGCCGGGTTCGCGGCCGTCGGCGACGTGGACGGTGACCGGCAGGCCCTGGGTGATCTGCTCGACCAGCTTGGCCCGGTGCGGCGTGACCTCCACCGCGTCCAGCGTGCCGCCGTTGATGGCGACCAGTGAGCCGAGCATCGCCGCCTTGCCGCCGGGACCGGCGCACAGGTCCAGCCAGCGGCTGTCGGCGCCCTCGACCGGCACGCGCGTCAGGGCGACGGCGCACAGCTGGCTGCCCTCGTCCTGCACGCCCGCGAGGCGCTCGCGGATCGGTTCGAGGTCGCCCGGGTCGCCGGAGCCCGCTTCGAGGCGGACGCCGTAGGGCGAGTACGGGGCCGGGTCGCCGCCGGTCATGGCGGCCAGTTCCTCCGCGGTGACCTCGCCGGGTCGCGCGGCCAGGTGCACCTCGGGGCGCTGGTCGTCCGCGGTGAGCGCGGCCGCCAGCTCGTCGCCGGTGGAGCCGAGGGCGTCGGCGAAGGCGCGGGCGATCCAGCGCGGGTGGCTGGTGCGGGCGGCGAGGTGCCCGATCGGGTCCTCCTCGACCTTCGGCGCGATGATCTCCAGCCAGCCCGCCTCGTCGTGGTCGGTGACCTTGCGCAGCACGGCGTTGGCGAACCCGGTGACCCGGGGGCCGAGGTCGGCCCGCACCAGGTCCACAGTGGACGCGACGGCGGCGTGCGCCGGGATCCTGGTGCGCAGCAGCTGGTAGGTGCCCAGGCGCAGCGCGTCGAGCAGCACCGGCTCGACCTTGTTCAGCGGTCGGTCCACGCACTCGGCGAGGATCTCGTCGAGCAGCCCCCACGCGCGGCACGTGCCGTAGGCGAGTTCGGTGGCCAGAGCGGCGTCACGACCGGTGATGCGGCGTTGGCGCAAGAGCTTCGGCAGCACCAGGTTGGCGTAAGCGTCGTCGTTGCGCACCGCGCGCAGGACGTCGAGCGCCGTGCGGCGGGCCGGGTCGTCGATCGGTGGGCGTTCCGGCGTCGCGGGCCTGCGCGGCGGGTGCGCGCGGCTCGGTCGTGACGGTCGGTGTGCTCGCTTGCCTGGCTGGGTCATCCCACTCGCTCCCCGGGCTCGATCCTGGTGCCGCGGGCCCAGTCGGTGGCCTGCATGCGTTTCTTGCCCTGTGCCTGGACCTCGCCAAGGCGCACCGGCCAACTGGCGGTGCCGACCAGGACCCGCTTGCGCTCGACGAGCAGCTCACCGGGGGCCAGGGTCGTGTCGGACTCGGCGCGGGTGACCGGGCCGAGCTTGAGGCGTTCGCCCCGGAAGTCGGTCCAGGCGCCCGGGTCCGGGGTGACCGCGCGGACCAGGCGGTCCACGGCGAGACCGGGGTGGGTGAAGTCCACCCGCGCGTCGTCGACGGTGATCTTGGCGGCGTGGCTGACCCCGTCGGCGGGCTGCTCGACGGCGGAGAGCACGCCATCCGCGATGCCGTCCACAGTGGACAGCAGCAGTCCCGCGCCGGACTCGGCGAGCCGGTCGAGCAGCACGCCCGCGGTGTCGTCGGGTCGGATCGGCTCGGTGAGCACGCCGAAGACCGGTCCCGCGTCGAGTTCGCGGACGATGCGGAAAGTGCTGGCGCCGGTGATCTCGTCGCCGTGCCGGATCGCGGCCTGCACCGGGGCGGCGCCACGCCAGGCGGGCAACACCGAGAAGTGCAGGTTGACCCACCCGTGCGGCGGGATGTCGAGCGCGGCCTGGCGCAGCAGCGCGCCGTAGGCGACGACCGGGCACAGGTCGGGGCCGATCTCGCGCAGCCGGTCGAGGAAGACAGGGTCGGACGCCTTGGCCGGGGTAAGGACCTCGATGCCGTGTTCGTCGGCGAGCGCCCCTACCGGGGACCGCGACGTGCGCTGCCCGCGCCCGGCGGGGGCGTCAGGACGGGTGACGACAGCGGCGACCTCGTGGCGCGACGCGATCAACTCCCGCAGCGCCGGTAGCGCCACCTCCGGCGTACCGGCGAACACCAACCGCATCAGCGGGCACCGAACAGCGGGTGCGGGCTCTGCTTGAGCGAGGGGACGGCGCCGTCGAACCACTCGGCCTGCCGGATCTCCTTCATGGCCTGCTTGCGGGTGTCGTCGTCGAGCCGGTCGAGGAAGAGCACGCCGTCGAGGTGGTCGGTCTCGTGCTGGATGCACCGCGCGAGCAGGTCGCTGCCCTCGATCTCGATGGGCTCACCGTGCATGTCGAACCCGCGGGCGACGACGTTGCGGAGCCTGCGGCAGTCCCAGGAGAAGCCGGGGATGGACAGGCAGCCCTCGGGGCCTTCCTGGACCTCCTCGTCGAGCGCGGTCCACACCGGGTTGACCAGGTGGCCCTCGACGCCGTCGCAGGCGTAGGTGAACACCCGCAGGCCGACCCCCAGCTGCGGGGCCGCGAGACCGGCGCCGCCCTCGTCGCGCATGGTGTCCCGGAGGTCGCGCACCAGGTTGTGCAGCTCCCGGTCGAAGTCGACGACCTCGGCGGCCGGGGTGCGCAGCACGGGGTCGCCGAATAGCCGGATCTGCTGGACGGTCACACGTCTCCCCTGCGGGCTCGGAACGAGGTTCGGTCGGACCAGTCTATTCACCCGGCACCGGCGGTGGCCGGGGGCATCAGATCAGGTCGAGCGGGTCGAGCTGGACGCGCAGCGGGTCCGGGTCCTTTCGGGCCGTGCGGACCGCCTGGGCCTTGGCCAGGACGGCGGCCAAGTCGCGGCCGTGTGGGCGGTCGACGCGGATCAGAGCCCGCTCGCGGCTGTCAACGGATTCCGGGTCCCCCAGCGGTACCGGGCCTAGGACCTCACCAGTGGGCGGTAGCGGCAGGTCCGCCAAGAAGCGTGCGACAGCGTTGGGTGAGCCGTCCACTGAGGCCATGCGGACCGCGGGTGGGAAGCCGAGTTCGGTCCGGGCAGCCAGTTCGACGGTGGCGTGCCATACGGGGTCCCAGCGGACTAGAGCCTGGACGGGGGCAAGAGTCGAGTCCGCGAGAACGACGACGCGGCCGCCATCGGTGCCGGGACGAACCAGCGCGGCCGCGGTCATCCAGCGGCGCAGCGCCTCTTCGGCTGCCCTGAGGTCTACGCGGCCGAGCAGCGCCCAACCGTCGAGCAGCAGCGCCGCGCCGTAGCCCCCCTCGGCCACAGGTTCGGCGCCCGGGGTAGCGACTACGAGCGCTGGTTTGGCGTCGACACTCGCAAGGACCTCCTTGGCACCGGAGGTGCGGACAGGAATGCCGGTGAAAGCGCGTCCCAACTCCTCCGCCGTCCGCTTCGCGCCGACGACGGCGGCCCGCAGGCGACGGGAACCGCAGTTCTGGCAGCGGAAGTTGGCCTCGGTCGCCGCGCACCACCGGCAGGCGGGTGAGCGGGCCTCGCCACCGGACTGCGGGATGCCCAACGGTCCGGCGCACCGGCGGCAGCGGGCGGGGGCACGGCACTCCTGGCAGGTCAGCGCGGGCACATAGCCCCGACGCGGCACCTGCACGAGCACCGGATGACCGGCGGACAGCGAGGCCCGCGCGGCGTCGAAGGCGACCGAGGGGACGCGGGCGGTCCGGGCAGCCGGGTCGCGGGCCAACTGGGAGTCGTGCTCGCCGATGGCCGTCACCCGCGGAGCGGCAGCGCGCAGTTCGGGGCGGGCGGCGACGATCTCCGGCGCCCACCCGGTGTCCACGAGCAGTTGGGCCTCGGCGGTCCTGGCGATGCCCGCGACCAGCATCGCGGCGCCGGTGCGGGTGGCGCGCTGGATCAATACGTCGCGCACGTGCGGGTAGGGCGAACGCTGGTCGGAGTGCTGGTCGTCGCCGTCATCCCATACGACAAGAACCCCGGGATCGGCGACAGGCGCGTAGGCGGTCGCGCGGGTGCCTACGACGATCCGGGCGACGCCCCGACGAACGGACAGCCAGCCCCGGTAGCGCTTAGCCGGTCCTAGATCCGCGGATAGCGCGACAACCGCGTCCTCCCCTGCCAGCGCCACACACGCCGCGCGCACTCGGGCAACGTCCCGGTGGTCGGGTACGACGATGACGGCGCCACGGCCAACGGAGGCGGCGCTAGCGGCTACTTCAGCCAAACGCGTGGGCCAGTCCTCCCCCGGTAGGGCCTGCCACACCGCGTGGGCCTGCCTGCCTGCCTGCAACGCGTCGAGGAACGCGGCCCCACGCGGGTAGCGCGCCCACCCGGTCGGGTCTGGCGCTGCCGGAGCGGCGGCGGGCTCAACGGGCTCCTCGGCTTCCACACGCGCGTGCCGTGGCGGGACAGCGAAGCGCAAGACGTCGATCATCGTGCCGCCATAGCGGTCTGCCACGGCACGGCAGAGTCCAGCGACCTCGGGAGAGAGAACCGGCTCCGGCGAGACAACCTTGTCCAGGAACAACAACCGGCTGGTTTCGAGGTCGGATTCCGCGACCCGCTCAGCGACGAACCCGTCTGTCAGCTGCCGGTTGAACCGCACCCGGACACGACAACCCGCCACGACCTCGGCGTCGAGCTTCTCCGGCACGAGGTAATCGAACGTGCGGTCCAGGTGGGCCAGGGGGGCGTCCACCCAGACCTTCGCCACCGGCAGGTCAGGGGCAGCGGCCTGCCGCCCCTTGGCAGGCACCTGCGGTTTCGACGCCGCGACCGGCTTGGAGGCCACAACGGGGACCGCGACATCGAACAGCGCGTCGGGGTCGGGTTCGGACATAGTGGCTGGTCTACCAGACTCTCAGTCCGACCGATCCTGGTGGTACGAGGCTCGGCCATAGTGGCTGGTCTGCCAGATCTCAGTCCAGACGGTCCTGGTGATACGACGCGTAGAGGGCGACGATCTCGGCGCGGTCGCCGGTCTCGGCCTCCTCGCGGATGCGGCGGTTGAGGCCGACGGGGTAACCGTGCTTGATGAGGCGCCTCTCGCAGGCGTCCTCCATGAACGACAACGAGAAGTACAGCCCGGTGACGTAACCGGCGGCCACCATCGAGAACCGCAGCGATAGCGGTCCCGGTACTAGAAGCAGCAACCACAGCGGCGCGAACAGCACCATCACCCGCGCGAAGTGCCGCAGGACCCAGGTGCTGGCGGTCAGGTCCCACAGGACCCAGGAGCGGTACCGGTCAGCGAGAGTGCCACCGACCGCGTACCACAGCCAACGAGCGGGGTCGGGTCGCTGGAAGTGCACGCCGTGGATCGTAGGTGCCCACATAAGAACATCACCTCTCCCCCACGGATTACCCAATGGGGAAGAGGTGATGCTGACGAAAGCTCTTACGCGCCCGCGGCGGTGCGCAGGTCGTCGACCCGGTCGGTGCGCTCCCACGGGAGGTTCAGCTCGGGGCGACCGAAGTGGCCGTACGCGGCGGTCTGCGCGTAGATCGGGCGCAGCAGGTCCAGGTCGCGGATGATCGCGGCCGGGCGCAGGTCGAACAC
>NZ_RCDD01000012.1:0-40334 GCF_003663795.1 Actinokineospora cianjurensis | reverse complement strand
AGGTCACCGGCTCCGGCGACAACCTGAAGGTCAACGACGCCAACGTGATCTGCGGCGGCGTGAAGACCGCCAACGCCACCGTGTACCTGATCGACACGGTCCTCATCCCCCAGAGCTGAGCCGCCACGCGGCCCCGGCCCCTAGGACCGGCTTGCGGGGAAGCGTGACCGCTCCAGGCTGTGCCCGCTGTCCCCACCCGGGACCAGCGGGCACAGCCCGTTCCGGCCTGCGTACCGCCAAGCGATCACGCGGGCGCCGAAGTCCGGATCGTCACATCGGCGACGCGCTCGACGACGGACGCGACCAGGACCACACCCCCGTGACCGGTGCGTCACCCGAACGCGGGACTTGGTGGGCGGGTTCGGACATGCGGGGGAACTCTGTAAGCGACCACTGTGGACCCGGGACGGCCGGGTGGACCAGAGCGCGGTGACCCTGCCGAGGTCGGCGGCACCGCGGGCGAAGGCGCGGGTGGCTTGCGATGGCAGTGCTGCTGTATCGGCTCGGGTTGACCTCTGTGCGGCGTCGGGTGCTGGTCGCGGTGGTGTGGTTGTTGGTGTTCGTGGCGTCCGGGGTGGGGGCGGTGACGCTGTCCGGTCCCACGGTTACTACCTTCCGGATCCCGGGGCAGGAGTCCACGACCGCGCTGGAGCTGATGGGGGAGCGGTTCGGGTCTGCGTCCAGTGGTGGGTCCGCGCAGGTCGTGGTCCAGGCGCCCGCGGGTCGGACGCTCGTGGAGACCCAGGTTGCCGAGCAGGTCAGTGGGATCGTGGCCGAGCTGCGGCGGCTACCGGGTGTCGTCGCGGCCACCGATCCGGTGGACCCGGCCAACCCGGTCGTGTCCAAGGACCGGCGCATCGGCTACAGCACGGTGTCCTACGGCGTGACCGCGCCCGAGGTCACCGACGACCAGCGGACAGCGCTGACCTCCCTCGTCGAGCGTTCACGCGCGGACGGCCTCACCGTCGAGGTCCGGGGTGACGTGTTGCAGGCCAAGGGCCAGGTCGGCGGGCCCGCCGAGATGATCGGTGTGGTCGTCGCGCTGCTCGTGCTGGCCATCACCTACGGGTCGCTGGTCAGCGCCGGGATGAACCTGCTGACCGCGGTGGTCGGCGTCGGCATCGGCGCGCTGGGGATCACGACTCTCACCGGGTTCATCGAGCTGCAGGCGACCACCCCCGTGCTGGCGGTGATGCTGGGCCTGGCGGTCGGCATCGACTACGCGCTGTTCATCATCACCCGCTTCCGCCACGAATTGCTGGCCGGGCGCCCGGTCGAGGAGGCCGCCGCGATGGCGGTCGGCACCGCGGGGTCCGCCGTGGTCACCGCCGGGCTCACGGTGGTCATCGCGCTGGCCGGGCTGTCCGTGGCGGGCATCCCGTTCCTGACCGAGATGGGCCTCGCCGCGGCGGGCACGATCGTGTTCGCGGTGCTGATCGCGGTCACCCTGGTCCCCGCGATGCTGGGCTTCGTCGGCCGCAAGGCGCTGCCGCGACGGTCCCGTGTGGAGGGTTCGCCGGTGCACGCCGACCACGGCTTCTACCGCCGCTGGTCGCACGGTGTGACGCGGCACCCGTGGCTGACCCTTCTCGGCGCGGTCATCGCGCTGCTGGTGATCGCCATCCCGGTGCTCTCGCTGCACACCTCCCTCGTCCAGCACCCCGACCGCGACAGCACCCAGGCCCACGCCGAGCAGCTGGTCGAGACCGGCTTCGGCCCCGGTTTCAGCGCGCCCCTGCTGGTCCTCATCGACGGCGCCGACGCCGTCACCCGCGCCCCCGCGATCCGCGACGAGGTCGCCGCCCAGTCCGACATCGCCGTGGTCGCGCCCCCGCGCCCCAACCAGGCTGGCACCGCCGCGCTGATCACCGTCATCCCGGCATCCGGGCCGGACGCCACCGAGACCAACGACCTCGTCCACGCCCTGCGCGACAACATCGCCGACACCGCGGGCGCGCAGGTGTACGTCACCGGCACCACGGCGGTCAGCATCGACATCTCGCACAAGCTCGACCAGGCGCTGCCGATCTACCTGGCGCTGGTGGTCGGGCTCGCGTTCATCCTGCTGATCCTGGTGTTCCGCTCGATCCTGGTGCCGGTGGTCGGCGTGCTGGGCTTCCTGCTGACCATCGGCGCGGTGCTGGGCGCCACGACCGCGGTGTTCCAGTGGGGCTGGCTGTCGGCGGTGGTCAACAGCAACTCCACCGGCCCGCTGATGAGCCTGTCGCCGATCATCATCGTCGGCATCCTGTTCGGCCTCGCCATGGACTACCAGGTGTTCCTCGTGGCCCGCATGCACGAGGCGTACGCCCACGGCGCCGAACCCCGCCCGGCCATCGTCACCGGCTTCGGCCAGTCCGCCCCGGTCGTGGTCGCCGCCGCCACCATCATGTTCGCCGTCTTCGCAGGCTTCGTCCCCGAGGGCGACGCCACCATCAAACCCATCGGCTTCGCCCTGGCCATGGGCATCCTCTTCGACGCCATCATCGTCCGCATGATCGCCGTCCCCGCCGCCCTCACCCTCCTCGGCCACCACGCCTGGTCCCTACCCACCTGGCTCCACTGGCTCCCCGAACTCGACGTCGAAGGCGCCGCCCTCGAACGCGACATCCCCACCCAGTCCAGCACCGAACCCACCCCCGAATCCCACCCAGCACCCCACGACGCCCACCACTAGAGCCCTGGCCGCCGGACAGCTTCCCTTCGATTTCCGCGCGTGACCGACGGCGATCCTCGCCTCGGCGGCGGTGAGACGGTCCGAACGTTCTCGATGTCTGTCGCCAGGCCAGGGAACCGCGACCAAGTTGAGGAATATCGCCAGGTTGCTCGATTGTGCAGTCTGACCGCAGGCAGACAGGCGGTCCTTTGTAGCCGGTCCACCGCAGGTCCCCACGCGGCCCGCGACACAGGGGTGCCGGACCTTTCCTGATCGTCCACCGCATGGTGGTGGACCCGCTCGCCGTGTCGATCTGCCCACGCCCGTCCAGATCATCGGCCGCGTCGGCCTGGACCGACAACCGCCGCTCGCCCCAGGCCCAGATCGTCCCGGCCGAGCTCGTGATCGGGCAGCGTCTCCACGCAGGAGTCAAGATCGGAGTTGAGGCACCTCGATCGCACTACGCCCCGACTTCCGGCGGATCGCGACCAACGCACTAGCGACCCGGGCAGGAGTGCCTGCGGAATCGGGGCCTACGGCGAGCCGTACCAGAACCCACAGCGAACCGTCCCCGTCCGAGCAGGACCAACAGCCGGCTCCCCGTCAGCCCTCAGGGTCCGGGACCTCGTCCTCCGCCTCCGAGCGGATCCACTTGAGCTTGACCTCGAACTGACCCTGCAACCCGGTCCGCGCGATCACCGCGCCCGCCTGCACGTCCAGCTTCACCCCGAACTTGATCTCGATCTCGTCCGGGCTGTTGGCCATCGCGCGGAACTGCCCGAGCGCCGCGGAGGCGGCGGCCCGGACGTTGGCCAACGCCTGGTCGAGGGTCTCGGTCGCCTCGCGCAGGACGGTCGCCGCACGCCCCGCGCGGGCCATGCCGGGCTGTTCCTCGACCTCGATCGACACCGTGCCGCCGCCGTCGAGGCGGTATTCGACGAACTCGCTCACCGGTTTCCCCTCATCGTCCACAGGCGACATCGAGTCGCTCGTCGTCGGCCAGGCCCACCCGCACCCGGTCCAGGTCGGTCAACAGCGTGTCGAGCTGGGTCGGGTCGGCCAGGTAGGCCAGGGCGGCCCGTTGGAACGCGCCGCTCATCCTGGCGGGCATCAGGTCCGAGGCGTCGAAGCAGAGGCCGGGGGAGTCGGCCAGTGTCCTGGCTATCCGGGTGCTGATCTCGGTGCCGTGCTGCTCGACCGCCCGGCGCGGGGAGAAGGCGGTGCCGCGCGCGGGCCAGATCCGTTGGCCGTCCGCCGAGGCGAGGTAGGCCATGAACGCGCGGGTGGCGCCGGAGTCGGTGAACGCGACCGCCAGGTCCGCCGAGACCTCCGCCAGTCCGGCGTTGCCCGGCTCGACCGAGGGGAACGGGAAGTAGTCGGCGTCGCGGTGGCCCCCGATGGCGAACGACGCCTGGTGCTCCAGCGCGCACCCGCCCCCGGTCAGCGACTTGCTCGCGTCCCCGAAGTCGGTGACCAGCGCGGACCGCACGCCGCCGCGGACCGATCCCGGCGGGAAGACCAGGGAACCCCACGTCAGCCACGCCTGCCGGACCGCTGCCGACGTCCACGCCTGCGTCCCAGCCGCCCACCGCCGGTACACCTCGGGACCGGCCTGGTGCAGCAGGATGTCCTCGACCCAGTCGGTGCCCGGCCAGCCGGACGCGGGCGCCGCGGCCAGGCCGACGCACCACGGTGCCCGCCCGGCGGTCCGCAGCCGCTCGGTCAGCGCGATCAACTCGGCCCACGTACCCGGTGGCGCCGGAACCACCGCCGGGTCGTACCAGACGATGCTCTTCAGGTCGACCTTCACCGGGATCGCGTGCACGGTGTCCGTCCCGGCTGTGCGCAGTGCGCGCCACTGGGCGCTGTAGGCGTCGGGTGCCTCTCCGACGACGGCGTCCGCCATGGGCTTCACCGCTCCCGCGCGCACGTACCGCACCACCTCGGCTGGGCTGGGCAGCACCGCGATGTCGGGTGGGCCGCCCTTCTGCACGTCGGTCTGCAGCACCTGGGTCAGCGCCCTGGTCCCGGTGTAGGTGACCGCTATGCCGGTCTTCTCGGTGAACGCGTCGAGCACCGTCCGGAACGCCACCTCCTCGTCGCCGGTCCACGAAGCGAGCACGGTCAGCGTCTCCTGGCGCAGACCGCATGCCCCCGAGGACAGCAGGAGCGCGGTGAGCAGCAACGGCACGAGTCTTCTCATCGCGACGAGTACCTGTATTCCTCCAGGCGCGGCCGCAGGCCCACCACGACGAGCACGGCGACGGCCAGCAGCGCGGGAACGGTCAGCACCACCCACAGCTCGGCGACCCCGGCGAGCCGCTCGTACACCGGCCCGACCTCGGCGACCGCGATCGCCCGGTCCGGCTCGGCCACGGTCGCGGGCAGGGATCCGACGAAGGCGTCGACCGCGTCGCCGCACTGACCCGCGCACTGCCCGGCCAGCAGGTCACCCAGCTTGCGCTCGCCCACGAGCAGGAACGCGTCGGCGGGCATCGACACCGCGGCCACCGCCTCGTCGACCGCGGCGACCTCCCGGTGGGCATGCCCGACGACAACGGCCAGCACGGCGGCCACCAGCCCGGCCAGCACCGTCGCGGCGATCAGCGGGGCGTTGAGGGCGCGCCGGAAGCGCGCACGCAGGAACACCTGCGTCCACACCAGCAGCACGAGCAGCGCGACGGCGGGCAGCGCCCACAGCGGGACCACCCAACCCGACATCCACCCGTGGCCGAGTTGCTCGTCGAGCGAGGCCCGCTGCTGGGCGGCCAGCACGTCTAGCTGGGCGAGGATCCCCGAGTCCGGCGCGGAGAGCAGCCGGTGCGCGTCCCACAACGCCGCGATGCCCAACGCCGATCCCCGATCGGACCGCAGGAACGAGTCGGCCCGCCCGACGGCGCCCGAATAGGCGACCACGAGCCCTTCCACCACCTGCAGGGTCCGGCTCGCGTGCTCCCCGGCGGCGTTGTGCTCGGCGATCTGCGCGAGCCGTTGACCTGCTTGCGCGAGTTGACTTTGGTAGTCCTCACCAGGCCCCGTCAGCCTGGCCTGCCCGGTCTGGAAGCTACTCATCGCCGCCGCGTCAGCCCGTGCCAACGCAGACCGCACGGCCATGACCTCTAGGAGCGCCGGTGCCGCGGTTGACCCTGCCGTCCGCACTGCCCCTCTAGCTCCGCCCACCGCCGCGACCGCGCAGACCAACAGGGCCAAAGTCAGCGCTAACAACGCCGCCTGCCGCCACCACACGCGCGCCCATGTGGTCACTGGTCGAACCTCGTGCCGCACTGAGGACAGGCCGTGGTGCCCGCCGGGGATATCCGTTGGCAGGTGCCGCAGGTGATGTTCGGGCCGGTCGCTGCCGGTTGTGCGGCAGGGGGTGGATCGGCGCCGGTGATCGTGGCGCCGAGCAAGACTGAGAACGCGTCGCGCGGACGCACGTCCGGACGGAGCCGAACCCGGCCGGTGCGCGCGTCGTCGACCTCGACCAGCCTGCGGAGGCGGTGCAGCGCCTCGGCGTCGCCCAGTTCGGTGGCCAGGCGCACCGCCTCGCCCCAGTGCCGTTGGGCCTCGGCGGTGTCGTCCCTGCCGTGGGCGTTCCACCCCGCGGTCATGGCCGCGCCCAGTTCGTCGCGCACCAGGTAGCTCTGCACCTTGGGGTCCAGCCTGCTCGACAACACCTCGTCCGCGGTGAGCCTGGCGAGCACGGCCACCGGACCGGCGACCACCTCGCCGTCGCTCGCGAGCAGCTCCACCCGGCCCACCTGGACCTCTTCAGCGGCCGAGAGGCCCGCCGGGTCGAGGTCGAGGCTCAGCAGGAACTCGCGGGTCTCGGCACCCCACGCCCCGGTGTCGACCTCCGCCGTCCGCGTGGTGGGCCGCTGGAGATCACCGGTCATGTCGACGTCGTCGGGGGACTTCTGCCACAGCGCGCGCACCGTGGCGTACGGCATCGTGGTGATCCGCAGCCGCAGCCGGGCCAGCACCTTGCCGGTCGCGGCGTCGATCACCCGGCGGAAGTCGGCGGCGAGGTCGGCCTCGGCCACCACGGCGTCGGCCCGTCCCCGCAGCGCGGTGGTGGTCTCGCGCAGCACCAGCGGGTCCCAGTCGTCGCCGATGCCGCGGGCGTCGCAGGTGAACAGCCCGGCGCACTTGGCCAACTCCGCGCGCAGCACCCACCCCGCCTCGGACTGGTTGTGCCCGTCGGTCAGCAGGATCGCGTGCTTGATGTGGTCGGGGTGGTTCGCGAACAGCTTGCGGGCCAACGCCAACCATGTCCCCATCGCGGTGCCACCCGCCGCGGCGAGCCTGCGCGCCGCCGACTTGGCCGCTGACCGGTGTTCCGGGGTCGCGGGCACCAGACGGGCCTCGGCCGGGTAGGCCATCGACGCGGACTCGGTGCCCTGCACCAAGGCGAAGAGCACGTCGTCGCGCACCGCGTCGATCGCGGCGACCGCGGCCTGCCGGGCGGCGGCGATCTTGCTGGGCGGCCAGTCCATCGACGCGGAGCAGTCCATCAGCAGCACCACCGCCGAGGCCGCCGACGGGTGCCCCGCCGCGCCGCGCACGGTGATCACCGCGGGCACCGCCGGATCGGCCGCCGAGACGTAGGTGTTCTGGCTGACCCGCAGGTCCACCGCGGCCCGGCTGCCCGGATCGCGGCCGGTCGCGGGGTTCTCGTGGGTCACCACCTGGTCATCTCCCGCACGGTGTTGGCCAGGTCGACGAGGGCGCCGTGTTCGAGGCGCAGCCGGGAGCGCTTCGCCAGCCGCCGGTACGCCTCCTCCATCCGGGCACGCAGCCCGGGTTCGGCCACCGGGTCGCCCAGGACGTCGGCGATCCTGGCCGCGCGGGCCGGATCCTGGTCGTCGGGCAGCGGGAAAGCCCTGCCCGCCAGCACGTGGGTGAACGCCGCGTGCAGCACCACCAGCGTGAGCCGGTCCCGCGACTCGCCCCCGTCGTCCACGCCGTCGAACAGGTCCACCGCGCGGACCGCGGCATCGGCGAGGTCGGCCGGGGTCGGGTCGTGGTCGCCCAACCGCGCGGACAGCACCCGCACCGCCGCGACGTTCGCCGCGTCGTGATGCCGCGACACCCGGGGCACCTGGTCGAGCACCTTGATCGCGGTCGCCCGCTGGTGTTCGCGCAGCGCCAGCCGGGCGAGCCCGAACGCGGCGTTGGCCTGCGTGTGGTCCCGGTTGAGCACCACGTGGTGCAGCCACCAAGCCTCGTCGAGGTGTTGTGCGCCTAGGTGTTCGCAACACAGCGCCAGTGCCAGCTTCGGCGCGTCCTCGCCGGGCAGCATCGTGTAGACCTGGTTGAACGAGGTCCGCGCCGCCGCGGTCCCGCCGTTCGCGAGCGACATCAGGCCGGTGTGCCAGTGCGTTCGCCAGTCGTTCGCCGATGACCCGCCGAGCAGGTCGGTGGCCCGGCCCAGCGCGACCGCTGCCTGCTCGGTCTCCTGGCGGCGCAGGTGCGCCCGCACGCGGCAGAAGGCGATCTCCGGGGTGTCGGCCCCGGTCTGGTCCAGCTTGCGCAGGAGCGCGCCGGGGTCGAGGGCCACCAGGTCCGACAGGAACGTGACCGCCGGGTCATCGTGGGCGATCGCGGGAGCGGGCAGGCGCGCGGCGATCTCGGCAGGCGCAGGCGGGGCAGGTTCGAAGGCAGGCACACCCCGAGCCCACTGCGCGAGGCCGGGCACCACGCCGAGGCCGCCGTCGAGCAGGTCGGCCGACTCGGCGAACCAGGCCGACCTGGCCGGCCGCTGGGAGCCGTCCCGCAGCGACCGGATCTCCCGGCCGACCGCGTCGAGCTGTTCCCGCATCGCCGCCACGGAGGGGAACCGCGCGTCGTGGGTGGCGGTCGCGCGGTCGAGCAGCCGCGACAACGACCTCTCGGCGTCGTCCGGGTCGGGCGGCACGGCTTGCAGCAGCGCCCGCAGCGTCTGGCCGATGGCGTAGATGTCGGAGCGGACGGTCACGCCGTGGACCTTGATCTCGTTCGCGTCGACGCTGAACCCGCGCGTGTGGACAGGGGGACTGTCCTTGTCCTCGACCGGTCGGGTCGCGCCGAGGTCGATCACCTTGACCGTGCTGCCCGTGTGCATCACGTTGGCGGGGGACATGTCGCAGTAGAGCAACCCGGTGTCGTGCAGGTAGCCGATGGCGGAGAGGATCCGCTCGGCGTAGACCACGACGTGCTCCAGGCGCAGCCCGGCCGGGTCCAGCACCACCTCCGCCAAGGTCCTGCCCGCGACGTACTCCATGACGATGTACTCGTCGACCGGGCTGTCCGGTCGGTCGTGCCGGGGGTGGCCGACGAAGTCGACGATGCGCACGATGTTCTCGTGGTCGAGCCGGATGAGCGTGTCCCGCTCCACCGCGGCGAGCTCGAGCGCCCGGACGTCGCCGGAGTTGATCACACCCTTGAGCACAACGAGGTTGTCGCCGAGCCGGGTGTCCCTGGCCAGGTAGATCCACCCCAGGCCGCCCCTGGCGACCGTGCCGCGCACCGCGTAGCGGCCCTCGACCAGGTCACCCGCGCGCAGCTTCGGGTTGAAGGAGAACGCCAGCCCGCACGAGCCGCAGAAGCCCTCCATCAGCGACGGCTGGCCCGCGAACCCCTGGCCCACCGGTTTGCCGCAGCGCGGGTTCCCGCAGAACTGGCGGTCGATCGGGTAGGACGTCGCCGACCCCAGCCGGTCGACCGGGTCCACCGAGCGCGCGGGCGGCAACACCGCGGAGACCTCGCGCGTGGCGCTGGAACCCCTGGCCCAGAAGGCGGGCCGGTCGGTGGTCGGCACGATCGCGCGGGGCGACACCTTGCGGCCGCACTCGTCGCAGTAGCCGGTCGGGCTCACCGGCACCCCGCAGTGCAGGAGCGGTTCCGCTGGCTCAGCGACCATGGATCTGCCTCCGGACGGCCAGGACGTAGGCCGACACCACGGGCTCGGCCGCGTCGATCTGACAGGGTCGGGCCGCCATCGCGCCAGCGGCCGGGCGGTGTACGGCAGAAAGCCGCTCGTCCTCGAGCAATCCGTGGTCGACGGCCAGGGCGTGGTACGCGCGCAACAGGTCCATGGCGTCGCGGTACCGCGTGTGCAGGGCCTCGACCTCCTCGGCCGCCGCGGTTGCCGCCCGCTCGGCTCGCTCGGCCTTGCGTTCGGTCGAGGCCAACGCGGCACGCACCCTCGGCGCGTCGACCCCGGGCACCTCGGCGCTGAGCACGTCCAGCCTCAGCCGCAGTTCCCGCGCGGACAGGTGGATCAGCGGCAACGGGCCGACGACGGCACCGACCTCGGCCAGCCTGCGCAACAACGCCTGCTCGGTCCGCTCCAGGGTGTCGAGCCGCTCGCCGAGCACGGCGGTCCTGGCCACGATCTCCTCGTCGAGCCAGCGCCGCGCCTGGTCGAGGCCGGGGGAGCTGTCATCGCTGAAGTGCAGTTCCACCTCGGCGCCCTCGGCGAGGGGTTTGGCCAGTTCGTGCAGCACGACGTCGGGTTGCCGCGCGAGGTCGACGTTGGTCAGCGCCACCAGGACCGGGGTGGACTCGCCCGTCGGCCCGGACCTCGCGCGGATCACACTGTCATGCAGCCGCTTGCCCAGCAGCTCGACGGGGGTGCTCGCGGCGTCGAACTCCACCCTGGTCCGGTCGGCGGTGGGCGCGCGGGGACCACCGAACCTGACGATGCCGGGTGCGACGACCTCGGAGCCGACCCACTCCGCGATCCTGGGGACGTACCGCACCAGTGTCCGCACCGGGACCATGCAGGCGAGACCCTCGCCGTCGTCGGTGTGCGCGGTGACGACCATGCCCACAACGGCGTCGGTTTTGTCGTCGATCACCGCCGCGCCGCTGAATCCCCGACGCACCAACTGACCCGGCACCCGCGCGTCGAGTTGCACCCATTCGCCGTGAGGACCGGTCGAGCCCGCCAGCACTGCCGCGCCCCAGACGCCGTCGGGGTGTTGGCGCGGGTAGCCGTATGCGCGCACCTCGCGGTTCCTCGGTACGCCGAGGCGGAGCAACATGGCACTTACGTTGGTCGGCGGCGGGCTGGTGAGGCGCAACAGGGCGATGTCGGCGCTACCGTCAGCCCCTTGCGGCGCCCAGCAGTCCGGTAGTACGACGGCTGCCGCCTCCGGCTCGCCTCGCATGGCGTCGAAGGTCACTCGGATCGGTTGCTCGGGGGCGGTCCGTTCGGCCGCACCCACCGCGGCCGACACGACATGCGCGCACGTGAGCACAATCCCGCCCGCTAGGGCAATCCCCGCTCCCACGGCATCACCGCGGGCGTCACGTACCTTGACCCGCCAAGGCTCTGGGACTCCACTGTCCGCACCGGCCCACACCCCCGGCGACGATACGGACCACCGGTGTCGATCTTCACCACCATCCGAGCAGACCACTCGTTCGGCCTACACGAGACCCACCCCGCCCGCACCGTCGGATGATCACCTGAACGACAAGGCGTCTACCAGCGAACCGGAGTGCCAGGTTCACTCACTGCGTTGGAGGCTGGGTTCGAGGACGTACCGGAGGCGGCGGAGCACATCGCCACCGACTGGTAGGTCAGTGAGGTCACGTAGGTCGCGGACAGTGACGTACACGAGTACCGCGTAGCCGGCGAAGTCGTCCTCCATCGGATCGTCATCCGGGGTGGGTTGAGTGACGATCTCGAGTTCGTCCCCGAGGGCACACAGGTATACGCCCACATAGGAGCTCTCCCGGAGTTCGAACTCAAGACCGGTCGCGGCAGCGATGGCACTGCCCACCTCCTCCAGGGACGCGGTCAGGGCTCCATAGAGGATGTCGGGTACACCCACTACTGGAACCTCCCCAGTTCTGTAGACGCGCGACGCAGCCAGAGCATGCCACACCCAACACGGCAGAGGTTCCGGAGTTTGGGGCGCTCTTCTGCCGGATTCGACATGCGCCGCCACCTGCCTGCCTCGGGCACGAGTGTTAAGCCGCACATCGGCGACAGCGCGGGCGGGCCAAGGGCTAGACCCAGACCACGCAGTTGTCGGCGGCCTTGTTGCCCATGACGCTGACGATGCCTGCTCGGCCGTCGGCGAAGAAGCGGGTGAAGATGCCCGCGGGGCGGCCGCCGAAGAGGAGGGGGCCGAGGACGGGGGCGATGTCGGCCTCGTGCGGGGTGTCGGCGTCGTCGCTGATCAGGGTTGCGCGGCAGGTGGCGGGGGTGATGAACTCCTGGACGATGCTGGTGCCCGTGGCGGCCGCGGCGACGACGGCGGTCTCCCACTCGGCGGCGTCGGTGGTCGAGCCGATGAGCACCTGCTTACCGCTCATCCCCAGTCCTTCCTTCAACACCAACCGCTCCCGGTTGTCCACTGTGTACCGCACCAGGTCCACCGGCCGGTCCGCGACCGTGGTCTTGCGGTCCGACAGCACCCGCGTCCACGGCAGGTACCGCGCCACCAGCGCCCGCTCGGCCGCGCTCATCCACGGCCGCCCCTCCGACAGCAGCCCCATGGTCAGCTTGCTGGCCAGGAACGTCGAGGTCTGCGTACCCACCAGCAGCACGTCGTTGTCCAGCGCCTCCTGGACCGGCGCGGTGTCGATGCCCAGTTCGTCCCAGTCCGGGATGGTGAAGTTGCGCAGTCCCAACGGATACCGGAGAGCCGCAGGGCAGTCCCACGCCTCGTGCAGGTCCTCCGGCGAGAAGAACCGCGCGCGCAGGCCGTGGGCCGCGTAGTAGTCGGCCTCGATGTCGAAGTACCGGGTCGACTCGACACCCTGGTCGAGCGCGCTGCCCACCAACGCGACCCGCGGCGCCACCCCCAACTCGGCGGCCAGGTCCTGGAACATCCGGGCCCGCACCGCGAACGGCGAGTGGAACCCGAACGGCACCCGGCCGTCGGTGTCACCGTGCAGCGCCCGCCACACCAGCATCCTGCTGTGCGTCTCGACCGGACCGCCCAGCGCGCCGCTGACGTTGAACTCCAGGAACCGCGGCCCGTCCGGCCCGATCACCACGTCCGGCCGGACCACGCAGTCCGCGTACCGTTCCTCGATGAATTGGTCCGCGACGAACAGTTGGTTCTCACTCTCGGGCATCCCGTAAGCCGCTAACCGACCCGCAGTCGTGTCCGCCGTCTCCAGGGCTACCCGACGCACCAGGTCCATCAGCGCCACCGTCGCCCGGTAGAGCTCGGCGTAGGACGCGCGCGGCAAGGCCAGGGGAGCAGCGGGCATCAGCGGCTGGTAAGGCCATCCGGTGTCGCGGATCTCGTGCCGCAGCATGTCGCGGATGGTCGCGGGCGCGGCGGCCGGGGCGATGAGGTGGTCGCCGAACCACGGGTGGTTACCGGACATCGGGATTCCTTCGAGGTGTCTACTGTGGACTAGGGCGTGGCGGGGTACGGTTCTGGCAACCGACGAGAGGGAGACCGATGACGCTGCGCCAGGTGGGGGACAACGAGTTCGTCGAGGAGCACGGCGGCGACTACGAGGACTTCACCGCGGGCATGGTGATCCGGCACTGGCCCGGCCGCACCATCTCCGAGACCGACAACACCTGGCTGACGCTGCTCACCATGAACCAGCACCCGCTGCACTTCGACACCGCCTACGGTGCGAAGGCCGAGTACGGGCAGGTCCTGGTCAACAGCGGCATCACCCTGTGCCTGGTCGGCGGGATGACCGTGCAGGCGCTGTCCGCGCGGGCGGTGGCGAACCTGGGCTGGGACAAGGTGCGGCTCAAGGACCCGGTGTTCGTCGGCGACACCCTCTACGCCACCAGCCGGATCCTGGCCAAGCGGCTGTCGAAGTCCCGGCCGGGCAACGGGATCATCACCGTCGAGACCACCGGCACCAAGTCCACCGGCGAGACGGTGATCACCTTCGAGCGGTCCTTCCTGGTCCGCTGCCGCGAGCAGGGCTAGCACGTCAGGGCGGCCGCGGCGGCGGTGTCCTCGATGGCCATGCCGACGCCGCGGAACACCGTCGTCCGGCCATCCGGGACGTACCCGCTGGTGACCAGGTCGCCCAGTTCCACCAGGTCACCCGGCCCGATCAGCCCGGCCCCGATCGCGGCCCGCACCTCCCCGGCGTCCTCCAGCGCGGCGTCGCGCTCCTCGACGACGACCAGCGCGGTGCCCAGCAACGCCGGGCCGACCTCGATGGCCTCCTCGTCGGTCCCGCCGATGATGTTGACGTGCGCACCCGGCGCGATCCAGTCGGCCCGCACCACCGGATCGGTACCACTGGTCGACGTCGCCGTGCAGATCACCGCGGCGTCGGCCACGGCGGCCTTGGCGGTGTCGTGGACCTCGACCCGGTGCCCGAACTCGGCCCGCACCCAGTCCGCGAACTCCTCGGTCTTGGCCGGGGTTCGCGAGAACACCCGCACCGACCGGATCGGCCGCACTGCGGACACGGCCCGCACCAGCGCCCGCCCCTGCACACCCGCGCCGACGATCGCAAGATCCTCGGCATCGGCGGGCGCGCACAGCCTGGTCGCCAACGCCGCCACGGCGCCCGTGCGCACGGCGGTCAACTCTGCCCCGTCCAGCAGCGCTGTCACCTGCCCGGTCGCCAGGTCGGTCACCACGACCACTCCGTGGATCAACGGCAACCCACGCGCGGGGTTGTCGGGCGTCAACGTGGTGATCTTGACGCTCCCCACCCCCCGCCGCTCCCAGATCGCCGTCCCCGCCAACAACTGCCGATCCACCCCATGCCCCACAACCGTCCGCGACGGCGAGTTCACCTTCCCCGCCGCGAGATCCCCAAACACCTCCGCCAGCGCGTCGACCACCCGCACCTCAGCCCCCGCCATCTCCGCCGCCCCGATGACCCGCATCAACCCACTCCTCCCTTTCTCACGCCCACCCATCCGATGCCAGCCCCGTGACCAGGCGCACCCCGGCCCAGCCCCTGCCGACTTTCACCCGTTCCAGCGACAGAAGTTATCCACATCTGGATCTTGTGACCCCCTGTTCCAAGATCCACTGTCGGGGGGTGCCGATAGACTGGCACTGGGACGCCCCCCGGAGAGGGTGGGGGCTGGGCAGGGTCGGGACCGCGGGCGCGAAGCGGTTGCGATAGGGTGAGAGTTCGTTGTGGTGTAAGGGATCCAGGTGGGGCTGAGGACCGGATTGGCGTTGACGGGTGTGCGCGGTGCCAGGGGGCCGCAGGGTGCGCGCGGTGCGACAGGGCAGCAGGGTGCAGGTTGAGCAACCGGGGGTCGAGTCCACTCGCGTCGACAAGAGGCTGCGATGGGGCCTGCGGCGGGGCAGGAGAGGCCGACCGGTCCGGGGGGAGCACGAGGGTCCGCATCAGACTGCTGTCCGACCCAGTTCGGTGACCACGTCGACGATGAGGTCTTCCTGGCCCGCGATGGCCTGGCGGCGGCCGAGTTCGAAGAAGACGTCGCGGGGGTCCACCCCCGCGCGGGTCGAGGCGTCGAGGACCTGGTGCTTGAAGCCGGAGAACACCCCGGCGAGGCCGCTGACGATGCTCAGGGTCCCGGTGGTCGGCGGGGTGGGCATCAGCTCGCGTTCGGCGAAGTCGGCCGCGTCCAGCAGGCCGTAGAGGTCGATTCCGGTGCTGAACCCGGTCCGCTCCAGCACCGGCACCAGCACCTCGAGCTGCGTGTTGCCCGCGCCCGCGCCGAATCCCCGCGCGCACCCGTCGATGATCCGCGCCCCCGCCTGCGCCGCGGCCACCGAGTTCGCGACCGCCATGCCCAGGTTGTTGTGACCGTGGAAGATCACCGGCACATCGACAGCCGCCGCGATCGCACCGATGCGCGAGGTCACGTCCTGTGGCAGGAAGTACCCGGCCGAGTCCATCAAGCCGACCGCGCGAGCACCGTAGCCCACCGCGGCGGCGGCGTGCGATGCCAGCTCGGCCGCGGAGGCCATGTGGCTCATCATCAGCACGCAGTGCCCCTCGGCGCCCTGCTCGGCGAGCCAGCCCAGGTGCCGCTCGGCCAGCGACGTCTCCGTGCAGTGCACACCGATGCGGATGACGTCGGCCCCGTGCGCAATAGCCTTGCGCAGATCGCTCGACGTGCCCCAGCCGGGCAACATGAACACGCCCATCTTGCTGCGGCGCAACGCTTCCCGAACAGTCGACAACATGAGGTCGTCGCTGACCGCCGCGCGCCCGACCTGCATGGACGACGCACCGAGGCCGTTGCCGTGCCCGACCTCCACAACAGGCACCCCGGCGGCGTCCGCGGCCTCGGCGTACCCGCGCAGTGCGGCGACACCGAGCCGGTGGCGCACCGCGTGCTGGCCGTCGCGCAACGTCGGGTCGTGGACCACCACCGGTGTCATGCCCGGGCCCCTGTTCCCGCGGCCGGGCTCAGCCGGGCCGCGTGTTGCTCGGCGACCAGGATGGCGGCCGAGTTGATGATGTCGAGGTTGCCCGCGTACGGCGGCAGCACGTCGCTGGTCGCGGTGACCTCCACCGACACCACGACCCGCTCGCCCGCCACCGAGCACGCCGTCACCTGGTACCCGGGCGCGAACGACCGCACCCGCGCGGCGACCTCGTCCACCACGGCACGCACCGCGGCAGCGTCCGCCCCGGGGATCACGGCGTGCACGGCGGTGCGGAACGTCGCGGGCGGCACCGCCGGGCTGATGTTGAGGATCGCCTTGGTCTCGGCGACGTCGGTGAACGTGGTGACCGCGTGCTGGGTCGTGGCCACGTACTCGTCGAGGTTGAGCCGCGTCGCCCGGCCCGCGATCGTGCTGGCCACTGTGGACACGACCTCGATGTAGTCGACCGCGAACCGCTCGGCCAGCGCGTGCGCGACCGGGATGGACGCCTGGCCGCCGCAGCTGATCAGGCTCACGTCCCGCCCGGTCACCCCGCGCACCCCGGTCACCGTCGGCACCACCATCTGCCCGATCTTGCTCGGCGTCAGGTCGACCAGCAGCGTCGGCACGTCCGCCAGCAGCCGCCAGTGCTCCCCGTGCGCGGCGGCACTGGTGGCGTCGAACAGCACGTCGAACGGCCGGTCGGCCGCCAGCACCGCATCGATGCCGCCGTCGCTGACCGGGTACCCCAACCGCGCCGCGTACGCCAACCCGTCGGACGCGGCGTTGCGGCCGATGACGAGCGCGCACTCGAGCACGGGGGAGCGGTGCACCTTGCTGACCAGGTCCTGCCCGATCGCGCCGGTGCCGATCACCCCCACCCTGATGCGACCCGCCAGTCCGAGCTCGGAGACGGTCATGGTGTCCCTCCGTTCCGGCCGAACCGCTCGGACCAGGCGTCGCCCAGCGCGACGGTGGCGCGGGCCAGGCGCGCGAACGGGGGGCCGACCATGTTCCCGTCCAGCACGGCGATACCGCCCTCGGCGGCGCTGACCGCCTCGGTGACCCGGCGCGCGGCCCGCACCTGCTCCGGGTCGGGCCGCAGCGCGGAGTTGATCGCGTCCAGCTCGCTGGGATGCACGGTCGCCTTGCCGTGGAAGCCCAGCTCGCTGACGCGGGTGATCTCCTCGGCGAGCACGTCGGGCTCACCGAGGCGGAAGTTGGCCGTGTCCACGCAGCCGCTGCCGTGCCGGGCGCAGGCCAGCGCCATCTCCTGGCGCGCGGCGAGCAGCCCCGCCCAGGTGATCGGCACGCCCAATGTCGCCGCCAGGTCGGCCGAGCCGAGCACCAGCCCGTCCGCGGCTGCCGCGATCGCGTCCATGTCGCGCAGCGCCGCGACCGTCTCGACCGTGACGTAGATCTGCGGGTGAGCGCCCGCCTCGGCCAGGGTGGACCGCAGCAGCGCCACCTCGACCGCCGACTCGACCATGGTCATCACCACGAACCCGGGCTTGACCGGCGACTCGGCGAGCAGGACCAGGTCGTGCACGGCCGCGAGCGTGCCGAGCTGGTTGACGCGCACCGCGGTGTTCTCGGGGCGCGGCGCCTGCTCCAGCGCGGCCCGGCACACCACCCTGGCCGCCGCCTTCTCCTGCGGCGGGACCGCGTCCTCCAGGTCGATCAGGTGCACGTCCGCGTCGTAGGACCACGCCTTGACCACCCGCTCCAGCGACAGCGCGGGGGTGTAGAGGATGCTGCGCGGGATGGCCCGGGCAGTCACGGGGACACCTCTGCCGCTGGGGCACCCACCTCGACCAGCACCTCGCCCAACCGCCGGATCTGGGCCTCGGTCTGGCCCGCGCGCAGCATGACCCGCAGCCCGGCGGTACCGCGCGCGACGATCGGGAAGAACACCGGTGAGACGTAGAACCCGGCCTCGTAGACCGTGCGGCCTGCGTCGATCACCGCGTCGTCGGGCATCGGCACGACCCGGATCGGGTAGCTGGTCCCGGCCTGCTCGGTGCTGATCAGCGAGTCGAACAGGGCGATGTTGGTGTTGAGCCGGTCCTGCAGTGCGACCAGTTCCGGGCCGCGGTGGATCTCGGCGGAGGCCAGCGAGGCTCCGACGGCGGCGGTGTTCATCGGCTGCGAGTAGCACAACGCGCCCGCGAACCGCTCGATGACTCTATGCGCGTGCTTGCCGTACCCGTCGAGCACGATCGCCGCGCCACTAGTACCGAACGCCTTGTTCAGCGTCGCCACGGTGATGGTGCGCTCGTCGCGGATCGGGTTGTGCGCGCGGATGTAACCCATGCCGCGCTCGCCGTAGGCGGACACGGAGTGCGAGTCGTCGTAGTAGACGAGCATGCCGTACTTCTCTTGCAGTACCGCCAGCTCTTGCACCGGGGCGTACCCGCCAAGGCTGTCAGCGCCGTCGACCACGTAGCAAACCCGCTCGTACTGGCGGCAGAGGTCCTCTAGGTAGTCCACGTCGTGGTGCGGCGCGGTGAGTACCTCGGTCTCATCAGCGCAAGAGGGCTTCGCGCCCGCCATCGACACGTGGCAGTTCTTGTCGAAGGCCATGACCGGCCTGACCCCGTTGCCCAGGTGTCCGGACGCTATGAGCGGTAAGAGGCCCGCGCTGGCCACGCCCGCGGAGATCGCGGTGATGACGTCGCCGCCCCACAGCTCACCCAGCGACGACTCCAGCTCCAACAGCGCCGGGATCTGCACGCGGCTACGCGGGATGCAGTGGTCGAGCACGCCGAACCGCCGCAGTGCGGTAACGGCGCCCTCGATCACGTCGGTGTGGGAGTCGAGGTCGAGGTAAGAGCAGCAGGTGAAGTTGACGAACTCGTGACCGGCCGCCGTGCGTAGGACACCGTTGTCCAACTCGGCGACGATCCCGGCGACACCCTCTTGTTCCGACCGGTCCCAGAAGGCGTTACCGACCCCGACGGCCTTGTCGTTGTTGCGGTACCGGTGCGTCGGGGTGATCACCTTGCGCGCGGCGACATCGCTGAGGTCGGTCATGACGCGTTCTCGGCGGGCTGGTAGTTGTAGACGCCCTTGAGCTTGCGGAACGCCGCCGTGTAGAGCGCGACACCGAGCACGTACGGACGGCGGAAGATCTTGGTGTCCTTGAGCCAGAAGTTCATGTTGATGTTCATGTCCTCCAGCGACTCCGCCTGGTGCCACCAGCCCAGCGGCAGGTACAGCATCTGGCCGGGCTCCAGGACCAGCTCGCGGCGCTCGGCGAGCTTGTCCACCAGGCGGGGGAAGCGGCGCGGGTCGACGTTGTCGAAGTCGAACGCCTGCGACTTGTCGCCGAAGCCCTGCCGGATCGAGCGCGGGTAGTACTCCCAGAACCCGGGCGGGGCCAGCACGAACCGCTTGCGGCCCTGCAGCGCGATGTTGAAGTTCTCCAGCTCGTCGAAGTGGCTCTGGGTGAACACGCCCTTGTGGCTGATCCACAGGTTGGCCGCGTTGAGCGAGCGCTGGTAGTCGAACAGCTCCTCGGCGTCGAAGCCGAGGATGGCGTTGACGTCGGCCGGGTTGTTGCGGATGTTGGACACGATCCGGTTCCACGTCCCCGGGTCGGTCAGGTACCGCTCGTCGGCGAAGAACTCGCTGAGCTGGATCTCCTTGGTGGTCCAGCGCTTCGAGTTCTGCTTGTCGCTCGGCTCGGTGAACAGGGTCACCCGCATCTGGCCGAGGCGCTCGGCGACGCCGTCGCGGCCCAGGCCCCTGATGCTGTCCGGCAGGTTGATGACCACCGGGACGTCGGCGCGGATCAGCGCCTCGCGCCCGAAGGCGAGGAACTCCTCGAAGTCCATCCTGGGGACCGGCAGGCCCCCCAGCTCGACCGGTTCTGTGCTCACTGCATCCCTCACTGTTCTCGTGCCGCCATTCCCGGTTCCACCGGTCTCCTCCTGCGCAACGCGGGCTGCCCGGTGGCGCTGAGGACCACCGCGACGACCGCGCCACCCACCGCGGCCCAGGCCGCCGCTTCGAACCCACCGGACTCCGCGAGCCAGCCGCCCACCCCGGTGCCCAGGGCGATGCCCAGCGCGCCCGCGCTGGAGAGCCAGGAGAAGCCCTCCGACAGCGAACCCTTGGGGGCCAGCGCCTCCAGCAGCGTGCTGCCCGCGATCAGGCCGGGCGCGATCGCGATCCCGGCGACCACGGCCAGCCCGGCCATCACCGGCGACGAGCCCGCGAACGCCAACGGGACCGCGCCGATCGCCAGCACCGTGCTCGTGGCCACCAGCAGCCGCTCCTGGGGCAGCCGCCAGTCGACCGCCCCGAACACCGCGCCCGCGGCGAGGCTGCCCACGGCCGTCAAGGAGAGGAATACCCCGCCCAGCCCCGGTGTCCCCTGTTCGCGGGCGAACGCCACCATCGTCACGTCCACCGCGCCGAGCAGGAACCCCATCCCGGCGTAGGCGACCATCAGCACCTGGACCCCGGTCACCGCGATCGCCCGCTGCCCGCCGCCATCGGGCACCGGTTCGACCACCGGCTCGGACCGGGTGTGCGCGGCGACCGCGATCGAGCCGACGGTGGTGAACGCGACGCAGGCGACGAGTCCGGCGGCCGGGTGCACGGCGGTCGCCAGCACCGTGACCAGCAGCGGACCGAGCAGGAAGATCGTCTCGTCGAGCACCGACTCCAGCGCGTAGGCGGTGCGCAGCGTGCCCTGCTCGACCAGCGCGGCCCAGCGCGCCCGCATGAACGAGGTGAACGACACCGACGCGCAGCCCGTGGCGATCGCGGCGACCACCAGCAGCGGCAGCGGGGCACCCAGGACGATGGCGATGACCAGCGTGCTCAGCGCGACCGCGTGCACCAGGCAGGTGGTCAGCAGCACCTTCCGCTGGCCGACGCGGTCGGCGAGCCTGCCGAGCACCGGGCTGGCCAGCCCCTGCGACACCAGCATCGCCGCGGCGACCACACCGGCACCGGCCAGCGACCCGCTGATCGCGGCCACCAGCAGCAGGCAGCCCAGCGACCGCATCGCGATCGGGAACCGGCCGACCACCCCGTACAGGCCCAGGGTGAGCGCGCCCGGCTCCCGCAGCAGCCGCGGATACGCCCCGAACCCGGATTTAGCGGCCCCTGACACAATGCTCCTGTCGGTGTGATTGAGCCCGTGGAATGTGATTGCCGACGGAAATACCCGCACCGGAGAATACCGTCGAACCGTGGTCCCCGCCGAAATGCGCACCGGCGCCCCCGTCACCCCCGAACCCGGCTCCAGGCGGCGATTCGCCATGTTAGGTGGGCCATCACCGGGTGTCAATTCCGCCGAACGCGACCACGACTGCGGCTGAACGGCCCAATCCGGCTCACCCGTGCCGGGGATTTTCGGCGGACCCGCGAAACCGATTTCGGCGGGAAAAGTCCGGTCTCGTCCACGTCCATTCCCTTTCCGTTCGCCGGTCGGTCGCTGCGTGCTCGCCAGGGTGGTCATCGCACCCACCGTGACGACCGTTAGGGGTGCGCGCCAGGTCGCAACCAACGACCTGGGGCGCACCGGATATCCGTTGACGCCGCTGGTCGCCCTGGGTGACGATGGCGCCGACACCCCAACGCCCCAGGAGTCGGACATGCCGAGCACCACCACCGACCGCCGCAGCCGCGGCGCACGCCTGGTGCCCGGATATCGGACGCCGGGCAGCCGGGGGCTCTTACGGTGATCTGACAAGGTCGGCACACCAGGAGCCACCCGCCGGGGAGTCCGGCCAGGGTGGCTTTTCCCATTCCGGACACCCCTAGTGGTTCCCTGAGTGATCCCGGCTCCTATGGCTCAGTGGAGAGAGCGCCGCGCTACGAACGCGGAGATCCCAGGTTCGAGTCCTGGTAGGAGCGCTGCCGTTGCGAACACACACCGAAACAGCCAGAGGAACAACAATGGTCGGCAGCACGCGCACTCGCCTCACCCAGCGGAACCTGCGCGTCCCGCGGGTGGACGGCCCGGCGGGCGACAGCGTCTCGGTGGCCCGTCAGCTCGACGTGGCGCTGATGAGCGCGGGGTTCAAGGCGGCGGGCGAGCTGGTCGAGCACGTCGCGACGCTGGCCAGGCCCGTGGCGGTGGACCTGGCGATCGAGGTGCTCGGCGCCGTCCGCGAACTCGTGGGCGACCAGGTCGAGCACAACCCGTACTTCCGCGCCTTCCCGCAGGGCGTACCCGCGACCCACGCGTTCTGGCGGCAGATGCTGCGCACGGCCTCGGGGGAGTCCCGGCTCGGCCTGGGCGCGATCAACCTGCTCGCGTTCTCGACCTACGGCCGCGTCCAGCACACCTACGCCCAGATGATCGCCGAGCACGACGAGCTGGCGCCCTCGATCAAGGACCGCGTGACCGTCGTCCACCTCGGTGGCGGGTTGGACGACGAGATCACCTCGACCTACCTCGCGCTGGCCGGGTCCACCACGCCGCTGGAGGCGTCGGACCTGGTCCTGCTCGCCGATCTCGCGGCGCTGCGCGTGGACATGGTGCCCGAGTCGATGCCGGTGCGCGAGAACCGGGCGGCGGTGAACGCTGCCCGGTTGGCGGCGGGCCTGCCCTTGGTGGCCATCGACACCGTGGTCGACGTGCTGCGGGTCGCGTGCCAGGCCAGCGGCGGTGACGTGACGCTGGTCGAGTCGACCCGGTTCCGCGGGTTCCGCCGCAGTGAGCGCCGCGTGCTGATGGCGGCATTGGACCAGGTGAGCGCGAGCAAGCTCGGTGACGTCAACCGCTACTCGGGCCGGTTCAAGCGGCTCGGTGAGCGGCTGCACCCGCACGAGTACCCGGCGTTCCCCAATGCCCAGGACGTGTTCGCGGTGGCCCGTGGTGAGCGAGTTGTGCGGACGCTGGCCGCGCGGGCGGAGCTGGCGATGGCGGACGGCGAGATGGGCCAGGCGGCGCGGGTGCTCACGGCGGCTCCTGGCTTGCTGATCCGCTCGCTGGACCGGCTGCTGCGTGACGCCTCGGGTGACCAGGTCGACGAGGTCATGGCTGCCGCGGGGTCGGTGCTGGGCTCAGTGTCGGGCCGGGTGCTGTGTTCGATGCGCGAGCACCTGCGCAACCGAGCTCGGCGCGATCCCGCGCGAGTGTTCGTCAACCGCGCTGGTCGCCCCTGGATCGCGCCGGACACGCGGCCGCGACTGACGCCAGAGGTGATGCGCGCTGCCACAGGCATGTTCGATGCTGAGTTGTCTTTGCGCGTTCCGGTGTACTCGCGACTGGTGGTCGACCCGGATGTGCTGTCGGTAGCCCTGCCTTTGTCCGGTAAGGCGACCGCTGGCGGATTCGGCGTGCTCCCGCGCGGTACCCGGATGCCGATCGAGGATGGCCTGCTGCGGTTCTTCACCTACTGGCGTCAGGCTAAGGAGCGCACCGACTTCGACCTGTCCGCTTTGCTGCTGGATGAGAACTTCGAGTACGTGGACCACGTGTCATGGACGAACTACCACGGCGATGGCGCTGTCTATTCCGGCGACCTCACCGAGGCACCGGATGGTGCTACCGAGTTCATCGACGTCCCGCTGCACGCGGTCACGGCGCAGTACGTAGTCCCACAGGTGCACATCTACTCGGGGGAGAACTTCACGCAGGTCGCGGAGTCGATGTTCGGATGGATGCTGCGCAACGAGAACCAAGGAGGCGCACCGTTCGAACCGCGTACGGTCCGTACCCGCTCCGACATGCGCGGTGCGGGCCGGGTAGCGCTACCGGTCATGTTCGGCCGAGACGAGTCGGGGGAGTGGAGCGCGACCTGGCTGCACCTGTACCTGACCGGTTCGCCGCGCTTCAACCGGACGGAGGCCAACAACCTCACCACGAGCGCGCTCGCGGCCACGATCGCATACCGCGAGTACCTGACCGTTGGTCATATGGTCGACATGCTCGCGGCCAAGGCAGGCTCCGTTGTTCCGTGGCACCCTGGCCTGCGGGTCGACTCGCCGGTGACGTTCATCGGCCTACACCGACCTGACGGCCTGCCTGAGGGGTCGACGTTCATCACACTGGATCGGTTGTCGGAACTGGTGCCGCACTGAGTAAGATGCACGAACGTGAGGCCATGCGCGGGCTTCCTCCTACCCTTTCCTGGACTAGTCCGCGCACTCTCCTCGCACAGTGAGGCCATGAAGAGGCTTCCTTCTCACTCGCTCAGGACGAATCCAGCCTCTTCCCTCTCCTCACTCCTTTGCGAGGAGTCGTCCACCTGATCCCCGACTACGTCCGCTGCTTCCGCTGACCACTCCCACTGCGCGCCCGACCGTCTCGACTGTCGGCACGGGATCCGGGTGAGGAAACCCGTGCCGTCGTCGTGGAATGTCGGCGTTCTAGCAGCCACCCGGGGCCGGGTGGAGCCACGACAGCCCGCCGGAGGCGGTGTTGAGGTAGTAGTCGACGCCCCCGCCCTGGTCGGTGTAGGTGCAGAGGTCGCGTCGGCCGTCGCCGTTGAAGTCGGTCTGCCAGACGCGGTTCGGCATGGTGTTGCCGTACTGCTTGCTGATGAAGGTCACCGCGGTCGGGCCGGTTTGGCGCAGCACGAAGAAGGCGTCCGCGGGGTTGAACGTGTCGTAGTCGGTGATCACGATCTCGTTGGTGCCGTCACCGCCGAGGTCGACGACCTCGCCCATGTCGCCGCAGAGCGGGTAGTTGGTGGGATTCGGGTAGGTGTAGGTGGTCGCGGTGCCGTGCCCGCCGCCGGTCAACCCGTGGGCGATCCGCACCGAGCACGTCGACCCACCACTGGCGCCGAGGGTGACCACGTCGCCCAGCCCATCGCCGTCGACATCACCGGAGAACGGCGCGTTCCAGTCGCCCGCCTCCGCCGGGGACACCAGCGCCAGCATGAGCACCGCGGCCGCGCCGAGGGCGCCGAGGATCCGTCTGTTGGTCAAGGCTTCAGTCCTCCGTGAAGTTCGTCCGGAAGTGCCGCACCTGCGGCTAGAGCGTGTGGAAGATCCGCTTCGCCACGACACCCCGTCGTGCGCCTGCCCATCGCCTGCGTCCGTGCTGGCCGAACGTGCACCCGCCCCGAGTCCCCTCGAGCCTGGTCGCAGCCCGTCCACCCCACTCATCGCCACCAACGCCCTCCGTGTTCACCCCCTCACCCGCAGTGGCTCCAACCGGCCCCCGACCAACCGGCAAACCTCGTACACCGCGCGATCAAACGGCCCCGGTCACCTCGCCGGACCCCCTTCACGCGGGCGACGCCTGGGCCGATGTGCCGTTCGGGGCGGTCAGTCGACTCAGGCTCCAGAGCGACACATGTCCTCCGTAGTCCGCGATGGCGACTGTCTCGTCGTCGGGTGAGAGTGCGATCCGGGATATCCGGAAGGAGTGGTGGCGGCGATCCCGGCTGCCGTCATGCGGTAGTGCGAAGCGGCGGATGAGAGTGCCCGAGTCGAGACTCCACACCGTGACGATCCTGTTGTCGTCACCAGCGATGAGTACTCCGTTCTTCGTGACCGCCAATGCACCGACCCTGAACTTGCGAGAAATGTGAAACTTCGAGATCCGAGACCATCGGCGAGTCCTTCGGATTCGCACCACACCTCGGGCGCCGACTGCTATCCGACTTCCGTCGGCGGTGAATGCGACACTGTTTCCCTTGATTCGGCGACACGCTCGCCTGCCTTTGTTCATGTTCCAGAGTTCGACGCGATGGTTTCTCTGGACGGCAACCAAGTCGCGCTGGGCAGATAGTTTCAGTCCGCGTATCGGGTTCGGATTCAACTCCCATTCAGGGCGCCGGACTCGCACTGCTTTTCCGACGGGTCGATTGAGCTTCAAGTCCCATACTTGAACGGTGGTTTCGCCGGAGGTCGCAACGAGGATGCTTTCCTTCCGGAACGCCAGGGCTGAACCTCTCACCCTATCGACTCGACTTGATCCGGAATACGGCAAAGGGGTGTCACTGCCGGTTCGTCGCGGTTCGGCAGGATCTGAGAGATCCCACAGGTGTACATCCCCGCTCTCCGAGATGGCGGTAGCCAGCGTGGCGCCGTCCGTCGAGAACTCGATCGCCGGAATGCCCAGCCACCAGCCCTCCACCTTGTCTCCAACTCGTTCGCCGGTGCTCGTCTGCCACAGGTGGAATGCAACGTTGTGGTCGTCTCTGTCGAATGAGTAGTTCGATGAGGGCCAGCCCTCGGATGTGGCAAGGAGTTCACCGCTCGGACTGAACGCCATCGCTCCGACCATGCCCGCATCGCCCAGCAGGTCAACATCGGCCGGAAGGAGTGGGGCGCCCGGAGTTGGCCATTCGTCGCCCTCGTCTCGGTCGACCTCGTCATCGATCTTTCGGCTGCGCCTGGTGGGGTCTTCTCCGGATCCTTCGTCATCGCCCACCCAGGTCCGATAGATCATCAGCGGGATGACGAGTGGTGGGAAGTAGAAGACCCAGGGGAACAGGTTGTCCCCCACTTCGCCGGCCGCCCCTTGAGACCAGTTGGTGATAATGTGCCACAGTCCCGGACCTAGCCAGTAGACTATCAAGCAGGCATACCCAAGGATGAGCAATGTCATCAGTGCGAGGCCCAGCCGGGAGCGACCAATCAGGTCCAGTATCCACCCCTCTTTGCCCTTCTCGGCTCCGACGACGGTTCGGAGCGTCCATCTACATAAATGCAAACCGACGAAGATTCCCGCGCACGCTATCTCTATGTGCAGCGGATGCGGGTGGACCGAAAGAAAGGTGGAAACCAGTAGGGAGAAGCCAGCTTGTTCTCGCAAGTTCCGGTTGAACTCGTCCGCTGGTGCTCGAACTTGCTGGAGAATCGCGACAATGCCGATCAGAACCGCGACGGTGGAGAAGTTCTGAATCGGCTTCCAGCCCGTGATGCCGCCGACGATCAAGGTGGCCAAGATGACCCAGAGCAGGTAAGCGACCGAGTTTCTGGTCTCTTTCCAGTTTCTGGGGCTCCCCGACCTGGACTGAGCAGGCACTGCCGGGCTTCCTCCCAGCCGAGCCAGCACTGTCTTCGCGGCAGCTAGGCACGTACTTGTCGCCGTTGCCATGACGAAAGCCGCCACGAACAGCGCCAATACACAGAGAATTACCAACTCGCGACTGTTGACCGTGAGCGGGCCGACGGCAAACTTCACCTGCTCCAGAAATCCCGAATGCACACGGTGATCATACTTGCGGCGGTTCCGCTCCCCTGGGAGCGAACGACGGCGAAACGGCAGTCGTAGCATGTACGATGCACCAGCCATCGTGGTCGCCCTGGAGGGACTGGTGCGGTGCAGGACATGGGCAGCTTCCAACGTCAGTTCGGCGAGCTCGCGGCGAATGTGGAGAGCTTCGTGCGCGGGGGTACCCGCGCGGTCCGGCTGACCATCGTGTGCCTGCTGGCCGAGGGGCACGTGCTGCTGGAAGGAGTGCCCGGCGTCGCGAAGACGTCGCTGGCGAAGGCCATCGCGCGTTCGGTGGCGGGAGCGCGGGTCACCAGGGTGCAGTTCACCCCCGACCTGCTGCCGTCCGACGTCACCGGCGCCGAGGTGTACGACCAGCGCACCGGGCGGTTCGAGTTCCGCGAGGGCCCGGTGTTCGCGAACATCGTGCTCGGCGATGAGATCAACCGGGCGTCGCCGAAGACCCAGTCCGCGCTGCTGGAGGTCATGGCGGAGCGGCAGGTCACCGTCGCGGGGGAGCCGCGCGAGGTGCCGTGGCCGTTCTTGACCATCGCGACGCAGAACCCCGTCGAGCACCAGGGGACCTACCAGCTGCCGGAGGCGCAGCTCGACCGCTTCATGATGCGGGTGCGGATGGGCTACCCGGATCCGCGCAGCGAGCGCGAGGTGGTGACCAATGGCGTCCACCGGCGGGTGCCCGAGGAACTCGCCCCGGTGCTACAGCTGTCCGACCTCATGGGGATGATCAAGACCGTGGGGCTCGAAGTGCACGTGTCCCCGGAGCTGGTGGACTACGTCACGACGATCACCGAGGCCACTCGGGGCCACAAGGACGTCGTGCTGGGGGCTAGTCCGCGCGGTGGCATCGCGCTCGCTACCGCCGCGCAGGCATACGCCGCCGCCGAAGGGCGGTCGTACGTGCTGCCTGAGGACGTTCGCGAAGTCGCGGTACCGGTGCTCGCGCATCGACTGATGCTGACGCCCGAAGCCAGGGTCGCTCGACGCGACCCGGAGGAGATCGTGTCGGCCATCGTCGCCGGGGCGCCGATGCCGTCGGGCGGCAGGGGCCGATGACCCGACGCGGCTGGGTCATGGTGGTGACCGGGGTCGTCCTGGTGACCGCCGGGGTGCTGGCCGACTACCCCGAGCTCGTGGTGATCGGTCTGGCCGCGCTCGCCGCGGTAGGCATGGCTGCGGTGTGGATGATCCGTGGCGCGCGCCTGTCCGTCCGCCGCACCGACCTGCCCGACCGGGTCGCTGAGGGTACGCCAGTGCCGGGTCGCTTGACGGTGCGCAACGAGGGCGCGCGGCGCAGCCTCCCGCTGGTGGTCACCGACGTGGTCGCCGGGACCGCCGTGCACGTGGCGCTACCGAGCCTGTCCGGCGGAGAAGAGCACCACGCCGACTACGTGATCCCCGCTCTGCCGAGGGGAGTGCACCGCGTGCCACCGCTGGTGGTGGGGCAGTCCGACCCGCTGCGGCTGATGCGCCGGGACCACGTGCTCGGCCAGGAGTGGCACCTGCGCGCGTACCCCAGGTGGGTACCGATCACCCCACCGCCCACGGGCGGTCCTCGCGACCTGGAAGGACCGACATCGAGCAGTTCGCCGCAGGGCGGGGTCGCCTTCCACAGCTTGCGCGCGTACCAGCCCGGTGACGACTGGCGGTTGGTGCACTGGCGGTCCACCGCGCGGGCAGGCCAACTCCTGGTGCGCCACAATGTGATCCCCGACGAACCCCGGCACCTCGTCGTGCTGGACACCGATCCGCGGGCGTACGTCGACGACGCCTTCGAGAGCGCGGTCCGGGTTGCCGCGTCGCTCTGCGTCTCGGCGAGTCGCGCGGGTCAACCGGTTGAGTTGCGCAGCACGGATCCCATGTGCCCCTGCGAGCCAGTCGACACGTGGTCGGCCAACGAGATCGTCGGGCTCGACCGCTTGGCCACGGTGTTCCCCGCCGCGCCGAGGCCGTTCGCGGAACTCGTCGACGACATCGCCTCCAGTGACCGTGGTGTCGTGCTCACGATCGTGACCGGCTCTGGCGGCGCGCGGGCCGCGGAAGCATCGGCCGTGCGGGCGGCGTTCTTGCTCTGCTGCCTCGTCGAGATCGGCCGGTCGCGATCGGCACCGGTGGAGGGAGTCGTCCAGGTCACCGCTACCGACGTGCACGATTTCGCGGCGAACTGGACCGTGCTGGTGGGCCGGTGATGAGGGCCAGGGTCGCTGCCGCCGCTGAGGTCGTCCTGTGCCTCGGCACCGTCGCCCCCGGTGTACTCCTCTACCTCGACTTCTTCGCCACGGCGGCATACCTGGCCCCAGTCGCCGTAGCCGCGTCGACCGCGGCGCTGGCCGGTGTGTGGCGGTACGGGCCTTGGCGCACCGTCGGCTTCGCGGTGACGGCGTTCGCGGTCGCCGTCACATGGGTCTACCGCGACACCACCTCCTACGGGTTGCCGACCGGCGACACCGCGAAGGCGGTCGTCGGTGGCGTGGCCAGCGGGTGGACCAGCATGTTGTCGGTGGGCTTGCCCGCTGACAGCGAGCCAGACCTGGTGATCACCCCGGTGCTGTGCACGTGGTGCGCGGTCTACGCGGCCGTCGCGATCGCGACGCGCACCAGGCAGGCGCTGGCGCCTGCGGTTCCCGGGTTGATCGCATTCGTCGTCGCCCTGCTGTTCAGCAAGGGGGAGCCGCACCTCCTGCTCGCGGCGGGCTTCGTGCTGGCGAGCCTGGCACTTGTCCTGCTCCGGTCAGACCGCTTCGATACCGCTGAGCGCTCTGGCGGCGGGCTCGCCTTCGGAGTCCCCGTCATCGTCTGCGTCGCCACACTCGGCGCGGCCGTCGCCTGGGCGGTTCCGGTCGCCACCGGCGAGGACCGGTTCGACCCGCGCACACTGCGCCCGCCACCGGTCACCCTCTCCACCGATCTCACCCCACTGGCCCGGGTCAAGGCCCAACTGCGCGAACCGGCCCCGCGCCCGCTGTTCGACATCGAGGTCGACGGCGCTGAGCAGTCGCTGGTCCGCACCTCCGCCCTCGACGACTACGACGGCGTCACCTGGAGCAGTGACGACCCCTACCTGTTCGCGGGCACCCGACTCTCGGCGAACACCGCCCCGGCCGCGGTGACTGTCTCGGCGCGAGTTCGCGTCGAGGGGTTGCCCGGCCCGTTCCTGCCCACGTTCGGTCGCCCCGTCAGCCTCGACGTGCCCGACCGCGGCGAGCGTCGGCTGGCGTTCAACTCCCGCTCTGGTGTCCTTGTCTGCCCGGAACCATCCCTGCGTGGCCTGACCTACTCCTTCAGCGCCGACGCCGATGTCCGCGACGACAGCCTCGCCCAATCGCTCCCCGGCCCCGGCTCCACCGACCTCCCGGACGACCTGCCTACCGAACTCCGGCAGCTAGCCAAGGACCTCACGCGCGACGCGACCACCCTCTACGGCAAGGTGACCGCGCTCGAGCGTTCTCTGCGGCGGCTGCCCTACGACCTCGCCGCCGCACCCGGGCACTCCCTCGCCCGCCTGAAGACGATGCTCGTGGGCGAGCCCGGCACGAGTCCCGGGGCCTACGCCGAGCAGCACGCCGCCGCTTTCGCCGTGCTGGCACGCGCGATCGGCGTGCCGAGCAGGGTCGCGGTCGGCTATCGGCTGCACGATCCGACCTCGGGCACCTACCACGTCACAAGCCATGACGCGCACGCTTGGGCGGAGGTCATGTTCGCCGATCGCGGTTGGGTGGCGTTCGACCCGACCGACCCGACCCGCACGGAGTCAACCCCGCCCGGGAACCCCGATCCCGCCGTGATCGCAGGCCCGGCGCAACCGAACCCACCCACGGTTGACCCCAGGACGACGCCGACGGGCGGGGAGAACGGCCGACCCGGTGGTGGCTGGCAGGGCCTCATCCGCGCCACCGCCGTGGTCACGATCGGCGCGGTCGCGCTGGCCGTCTCGGCGGCAGTGGGAATCGCCTGCGTCAAGGCGGTGCGCTCGCGCCGCAGGCGGGCTGCCGGCGGAGCGGCCGGTGTCATCGCCGCCTGGCGCGAGATCCTCGACCGGTTCGCCGAACGCGGATCGTGGCCGCCGATCACCTCGACGCCACAGGAGGTCGCGGCGCAACTGGACGATGAGGGTCTCGCCGCGGTGGCGGCCCTGGTCACCGTCGCCATCTACGCGCCGCACGAACTCGACGAGTCGGCGGCGGCGCGGGCGTGGGCCGTGGAGGCCAAGTACCGCCGCCCGTCGACCCCGCGCGGGGTCATCGCACTTGTCGACCCCCGACCGCTGTTGGCAGACCGCCGCGAGACCCGGCAACGGCAAGCGGCCCTGAGAGCACTGGGAACGGTATGAGAACGCTGCACCGGTTCCGCGTCCCGTTGGCCGTCGCGGCCGCGCTCGCCGCGGTCACCGGCATCGTCTTCGTCGGATCGGACGGCAACTACCCCGCGAGCGGTGTGGCCATGCGACCGGGGACCATCTGGCTGGCCTCGAGCAAGGCCGGGCAGCTGACCCTGCTCGACGGCGGGGCCGCCCAGATCGCCGCGCACGTTCCCGTGTCGGCCAAGGGGAGCGACCTGCGCGCCACCCAGCACGGGCAGACCGGCTACGCGGTCGATCGCGGCACCGGGACCGTGACCAGGATCGACGGCGCCACCCTGGCTGTGTCCAAGCCGGTCGCGGTGCTGCCCGAGGCGAGCAGCGGGTTGTCGGCCATCGCCTCGTCGGGGTCGGTGTACGTGGTCGACGAGACCAGCGGTCTGCTGGCCGACGCCGATCCGCGAACCCTGCAGGGCCGCGGGCGACCGGAGCCCCTGTCGTCGACCACCGACAACACCGTCCTCGCCGCGGATGGCACACTCTGGATCGGCGACAAGTCCCGCGGCGAGGTCAGTTGGTTCTCCACCGGTCACCTGCGCAAACGCCGCCAAGCGGGCAGCACCGACAAGAGCAGTCTCACCGTGTCCGGCGGGGTGCCCGTCCTGGTCGACCCCGTTCGCCGCACTGCGGAACGACTGGACTCGACCACCGGCGAGACTGACGCGGAGGTCGCACTCGACCTCCGCCTGGAAGACACGGTGGTGGCGGGTCGGTCGTCGTCGACGGACCGGCTGCTCCTGTCCCTCGGCACCAGGGGACTGCTGCTGGTCTGCTCGTTCGCGACCGCGTCGTGCACACCCGTTCCGCTGGGCGCCCCTGGCGCCGACCTCGGACCGGCGGTTGGCGTTGGTGATCGCGCCTTTGTCCCCGACTACACGACCGGCAAGGTGTGGGTGGTCGACCTGTCGGGTGCCCGGATCGTGAAGAGCCAGGACCTGTTCCCCGGCGGTGTCCACTTCGAACTCCTCGAGCGCGACGGCATCGTCTTCTACAACGACCGCGACAGCGAACGCGCGGGCGTGGTGGACTGGGACGGCGGGATCCGGGAGGTGTCCAAGTACGACCCCGTCCGGCCTGACTCCGGCCCACCGCTCATCGCCCAGCCGGGCGACCTGCCGACGAAACCGAACAGTGCCGACCCACCCCGGCACGACCCGGAGAGGCCACCTGACGCGAAGGGCCCCGAGGTCGAACAGCCCGGGGGCGAGTCCGATCCTCGTCCGCCGACGGGGATCGGACTCCCGCCGCTCGTGAGGGACCCGACGGTGTCGATCACGGTACGGCCGCGGGACCGGGCTGTGGTGGGGGAGGCGTTGGAGTTCGAGGCCAGGGTCGACGGTGTGGACGCCATCGCCACCGCCCAGTGGACCTTCGGCGACGGGGAAGTGGCGCGAGGCGTTGCGGTGCGGCACGCGTGGTCGAGGCCCGCGACGTTCCAGGTCACGCTCGCGGCGACGTTGGTCAGTGGCCGGGTGCCGCCTGCGGTGTCGATGACGGTGCCGGTCGACCCCCCGCGCCAGCCACCGCGGATCGTCCGGCTCGCTGTCCGCGCCGCGGCCCCGCAGGTGGGGGACCCGGTGACGTTCTCGGCCGAGGTCAGCGGTGCCCAGCCCACGGGTTGGGCGTGGCAGGTGAGCGGACCCACGGGCACGGAGACGTCCGCGACGTCCGCCCAGTTCCGTCACACGTTCCGCACGCCGGGCCAGTACACGGCGGCACTCGTGGTGGCGGCGGGCGCAGAGCAGGACCGCGCCACGACGGAGTTCACCGTCGTCCCAGACCCGGTGTGCGGTACGACAGTCCAGGTCAGCGTCACCGTCCGCACGGACTTGGAGTGCGGCACTCCGGAAGGCTTGATCGTCGCGGGCAACGACATCGTGCTCGACTTGGGCGGGCACACGATCTCCGGGGAGCGCACCGCCCAGCCGAACACGGCGATCAAGGCAGACGGACCGGTCCGCAATCTCACGATCCGCAACGGCGCGGTGGTGAACGTGGCCCTGCTCCTTGACCTCGGAGATGGGGGCGAGGCTTCGCTGAACAACGTGTCCCTCTCCGCGCCAACCGGCACGCGCCTGGTGAACGGGCGGTCCACCAGGTTGACCTTCACCGACTCCCAGGTGGGCGGCACGGACGCACGGTGCGGGTACTGCGTCTTCACCCGCACGAGCATCTCGTTCAACGAGTTCCACTGCGATGGACCCAACTCGGCGATGATCATCGAGAACGGCGACGTTCCCGTCCATGCCACGGCCTTCGGCGCTGGATGTGACTCGACCGTGGTCAAGAACAGCAGGAAGGTGTTCACCTTCTACATCGGTGGCAACCACCTTGAGATCACCCACAGCGTCGTCGACGGCGCGACCATCGAGTCCCACGACTACCAGATCGTGAACAGCGAGTTCTTCGCCGCGGGTGCGGGATTGGCCGCCATCCACCTCACCAGCGGCGATGGGGTGATCGCCCACAACACCATCCACGACGGCAACGGGTGCGGGATCTACGCCCAGGTGGATCCCGGTGAACGCGTGGACATCGTCATCGACGACAACGACATCATCATGAACGGTGCGGGTTCCTGTCAGGACGGCATCAGGATCGACGCCCAACAGCCGACTGGGGTCGTCATCCGCGACAACCGCTTGACGAACAACGACGGGTACGGGGTGAATGCCATGCCGGGCACCGTTGTCGACGGTGGCGGCAACGTGTCCAGGGGCAACCCGCTGGGCTGCCGAGGCGTGGTCTGCTCCTAGCTGAAGCGTTGCTTCGCGTACCGCTCGACGCCCTGCGCCGCCGCAGTCGCGTCCCACCTCGGCGGGCGGGCGCGCAGCCTGTTCAGGACGCGGCTGGCCACCGTCGTCCTGCCCCGCGCCAGGTCCCGGGCGAACTCCCCGAGCGAGGTCGTGCCCAGGTGGTGGTACTCCAGGAGACTGCGCAGGTACTCGTACTCCTCGAACACCCGCTCGAAGTCCATCCGGCTCGTGAAAGACGGTGCCAACACCGTCCGCAGATGTGCGCTCACCGTCCCGTTCGGCAGCACCTTCAACGGATCCACCACCCGCCACAGCGCCAGCGTGCGGAGCAGGTCTTGGTCGACCAGCAACTGGTCGACCAAGACCTCGTCCTTGCGGTACAACGCCGCGATGCCCACCGCGTATCCCGCGAGGAGACCTGGATATGCCCGCACGGGCAGCAACGCCCTGGGCATCGGCGGCCCGACCGACGTCCGCGTGGCCAACAGTTCGACAACCACCTCGATCCCGTCGTGCTCAGCCAAGTCCCGGGCGATCGCGGTGATCAGCGGCCGCAACACGAGGTCGTAGTCGTCAAGCCGTTCGGCCAGGTCCACGCGTGGTTTCTGTTCGATCTCGCTGACCGCCAACACAGTCGCGGCCAACGACGCGTCCTCGCGGCTCGGGGGTGCGACCGGCGAGACCGGCGGGACAGGTGTCCCGTCGTAGCGCGGGTTCCGGCTCAACGCCAGCCCTGCCACGCTGCCGACGATGGACTGGATCGGCTTCGGGTACGCCCGTTGCCTGGCCTGCGACACCAGCCTCGGGTACAGCTCCCCGAACGTCGAGTACGCCTGCCCGCTCGGCGTCCCTTCGCGGAGCAGGTCCAACAACATCCCGGTGAACGCCGTGTTCCGCGCCCCGGGCGAGGCCAGCGCCTTGCTGTTGCGCGGAACCGCCGCCAGCACGTAGGTGCCGCTGATATCGATCTCCCCCTGCCACGACTCCGGGTCGTCGCCCGCCATTGTCGAGACCGCCCGCCCGGCGAAGCAGCTGTCGATGATCACGACCCGGTTGTCCGCGGGGCACATTTCGGTCAACAGCTCGCGCACCAGGTCGTATGCGAGCGCGCTGACCTTCAATGCGTCCACGTCGGTCCCCGCGAGGCACAGGTGCAGATCGCCGCGCTGGTCCACCCGCCCGTGGCCCGCGAAGTAGAGCACGAACGTATCCGTACTCTCCCGTGCCGCGGCCGCGATCCTGCGGTACACGGAGACACCGTCCACCGGATCGAGCACGACCTCGCACCGATCCGCAGGCAGCCCACCGTATGCCGGGTCGATCAACAGGGCCCGCAGGTCCTCCAGGTTGCGCCGCACCGCAGGCAGGTCAACCAACTCCGCCGAGCTGTACTCACTCGCCCCCACCAGGACCACCCGCGACGAAGCGGGATCAGGCAACCGCACGCCTGATCATCACCCAGTCCAGCCCGGAGCACCAGCCCTACCTGTCCGCGCTGCCGTGTTCATGGTCCGGAAGGTCGTCGGACTGGTGACAATGCCACTGAACCTGACGCGCATCGGCGGCCGTGAGGTCCTCGGGGGCGGTGAGCGCGACCGCGAAGCAGGCTGTCTACCAGGCGATGGCTCCGTTGTCGTCGAAGAAGCCGCCAGTCGGGCCGTCGTCGTCGAGGGTGCCCAGGTGTACGGCGATAGCGGCGCCTTGGGCCGCGGTGCGGTGGCCTGCGTGGTTGTTGAGGTCGGTGGCGCAGTAGCCAGGGCAGGCCGCGTTGACGCGGAGGTTCGGTTCGACCTTGGCGTAGAGGACGGTGACGGCGTTGAGGGCGGTCTTGGACGGGACGTAGGCGAGCGAGTCCGGTGTCTGACTGGTCGCCATGCCCGCGAGCGAGCCGACGCCGCTGGACATGTTGACGATGCGGCCGTGGGCGGACGCGCGCAACAGCGGGAGCATGGCGTCGGTGACGGCGATGACGCCGAAGACGTTGGTGTTGAAGACATCCCGGACGCTGGCGAGGTCGGCGTGCCCCGGGCCGTTCATCATGCCGCCGGTGATGCCCGCGTTGTTGATGAGGATGTCGAGTCGGTCGAGGCTGGCGGCGGCCCGCTCGATCGAGGCCGGGTCGGTCACGTCCAACTGGAGGAACCGCGCGCCGGTGTCGGCGGCGGCCTTCTCGCCCCGCTCGGCGTCGCGCGCACCGAGGTAGACGGTCAGGCCGCGATCGACGAGCTGCCTCACGATCTCCAGGCCGATTCCCTTGTTGGCCCCGGTTACCAGTGCTGTGGTCATGTGTTCCACTGTCGACGCTGGTGGGCGCGCCGTCCAAGACCGGTTGGGTCAGAATTGATACCCTGTAGGTATGGATTCGCGGGAGCTGACGTACTTCGTCGCGGTCGCCGAGGAGCTCAACTTCGGTCGAGCGGCGACCAGGTTGGGCATCGCGCAACCACCCCTGTCGCGCACCATCCAGCAGTTGGAGCGGCGCTTGGGCATCACCCTGTTCACCCGCACGAGCCGCTCGGTGGCCTTGACCGCGGCAGGCGAAGTGTTGCTGTACGAGGGAAAGCGGGCCTTGGAGGCACTGACGGCAGCCGGGCGACGCGCGCAGCGCGCGGGCGATCCCGGGTTGGTGCTGGCGATGAAGGCGACCATCGACGGTGACCTGTTGGAGAAGATCCTCGCCCAGTTCGCGGCCGATCCGGCGGCGGTCGAGGTGGAGGTGCGCATCGGCGGCATCGGCGAGCAAGCGATGCTGCTGCGCGCGGGCGAGGCGGACGCGGCCCTGCTGCGGCTACCCCACGAGGACGCGGACGGGTTGGCCTACGAGGAGCTGCTGACCGAGCCCGATGTCGCGGTGCTGCCCCGCACCCACCGCCTGGCGGTCCGCGACTCCATCACCATGTCCGACCTCGACGGCGAACAACTTCCCTACTGGCCGGGCTCCCCACCCAACGGCGGCCCACTGGTCCGCGACGCGGCCCAGTTGATGCAGCTCATCTCCCTGGGCCGCACGGTCGCCCTGCTGCCCGCCTCCGTCCAACACCACCTGCGCACCGACCTGACCACCGTCCCCGTCACCGGCGCCGCCACCACGACCCTGGTCATAGCCTGGTCGCCCGACGCACGCTCGCACTCCTTGGCCGCACTAGTCCAAGCCGCCGTGACCGCGTCCCCATCGGCTGGTCCATTCCGATCCACGCGGACGGGTTGATCACCAAGATCCCCCCGGTTGCGCCAGGGGCAGCGGCTTCCGCATGGCGACGCGGGTTGGGTATGCCTCCGCCACCTCGACCAGGCTGTGTGCGCGGTGACCGTGCAATGATCTTCGATGATCACAAGGGTGTCGGCACAGGTGGGGGTCCTCGGGTGAGGGCGTTCGGCAAGTGGTGTGCCGTCGCCACAGCGGTGGTTCTCGCGGGCGGTTGCGGCAGCCCCCAGCCACCAGCGGTCGCTCCCACGTTCGGAATGCACTTGGGAGGGCGGGTAAGGGGTGCGGCTGGTGCTGACGCTCTTCGACGGGGTCGACCGGGTCGCCGAGGAGTTCGGCCAGCCGGGACGATGGCTGTACCTGGCCGCCGCCGAGGTGCGGGGACAGCCCGCAGTGGTCGCCTCGCACGAGAACAACCCGCCCGTTGCCGGGTGTTCGGTAGTGGTCCGAGTGGCCGAGCAGCAGTCGGTGCAGGCCGAGTTGTCGGTCGACCCGGCTGACCCGACATTCCCCGTCTGTGCCAAGGCCCGGATGGTGGCGGAGTCGGTGGTCGGGCGGTTGGCCAGTTGAGGCGGGCCTGCTGACCCCGGTGCTGGCGCACCACCACACCGAGAGACAGCCGCCGCACTTGGTGATGCCCTCGGGCCGTCACCTGCCGACGCGAGTGGCAGTGCTGCGGTGCTGCGGGAGAGTCTTCTCGATCATCGCGTTCACTTCTTCACCCTTCCCCCAGCCCAGGCGCAGCACGGCTCCCTGGAGTTTCGGCGCTGGCATCGCTGTTCAGCCGTGCAGCCCGGATGGCAGTTCACGAACGTGTGCTTTTGCGGGCGATGCTTCGGCGAATGCGTTCCAGAGGAGGTTGAGGGGGTGGTCGGGGATGTAGTGGGTGCGTTCGTGTTTGCGGGTGAAGATGCCGGTGACGATTTCAAGGTGGGGGTGGTAGTCGTCGGCGAGCGTGAGTTTGCGGAGGTCTTGGCCGGGGAGTTGGCCGTTGAGGGCGGCGTCGGCGACGCGCTCGGTGGTGAGGAGGTTGAGGCCGTGATTGAGCCTTGGCCGGCCTGTGCGCGGCGGACCGCCACCACCAACTCGACACCGAGATCCTGCCCGCCCTACGCGAAGCTGCCGTGGTGGTGTGCGACCGGTATCTCGCCTCCACGATGCCGTTGACTGCGACGGGACGCCGTTGCAGTGCGTTGCGTAAAGAGCCGTCATGTGTGAACTATGTACGACATAGCGCGTCGACCTGCGGAAATGACATTTTGCAGGTCAACGTGCGCATGTTAGGAGGTGTTGAATGCGGTCCAGAGCAGTTCGACGTGCATTTCTGCTCCTCCGTCGATCCCACTCTGCTCCCTGCCGAAGGCGTTCGTGATCTTGTGATCGTGTTCCCTGGTGTCGAGTTCCTCGCAGTCAGGCTGTGACGATAGACTCATCACCATGACCGAAGCAGCTCCGGCGAGCGTGCCGGGCAAGATCGAAATTGGCAACGCGCAAGACGTCCTCGGCGCGTTCGGCTTGCGCCAGCCACAGCATCGCGAACGGTCGGCCCTCACCCTGCTCGCACTTGCCTGCCTGAGTCCTGGTCAAGCATGGTCTGAAGCTTCAGCGCCTCGCATGCGCACGCGCGAGATCATGGAATGGACCCAAGCCGAGTACGGAGTGGCTTACGCGCCGAATACTCGGGAGACCATACGCAGATATATACTGAGCGATTTCGTCGAGGCAGGTCTAATCGCCGAAAACCCTGATAGCCCGAGTCGGCCGGGCAACAGTCCTAATTGGTGCTATCAGCTTCGAGAGGGCGCGCTCAATGTTCTTCGCAAGTACGGGAGCGCGGCATTTGCGAAGGAAGCCAGCAGCTACGCCGCCTCGATCATTGATTCTCTAGAAAGAGGGCGAGAACTCGCAATCGCGACCAATCGCGATGCTATTCTCAGAGGTCTGGTTGAAAGTGCTGGTGGTCTGCGCGCAGCTGAAGCGGCAGTCATCGAAGGTCGGCGCAGAGTGCTTGTGGAGTTGCGGGCGCTCCTCGCCATGCCAGATGCAACCGAGACCGCGATGCAGAAGATCCTGGAGAACAATTATTGGGTCTTTGGAGGACAATATGTGGCCATCTCGCCACGGCGGGGCCTCGTTCCTATGCAGCAGCACGACATCCTATTGGTGACGGCAGATAAGAGTCTGACGATCGTCGAGCTCAAAGGGCCGTGCGACCCCTTGCTCGCACGGCCAAGAGAAAGGCACCTCACTGTCTCGGCATCGGTCAACGATGCTGTTGGTCAGTCCATGAACTACTTGCGTTCGATGGATGAATTTGGACTCTCGATGCGCACCGCCGCCTCGGATGAACTGGGATTGGACTACGACTTCCGTCGAGCGGATGCACTTGTGGTTATCGGAAATCGGGATCACCCCGCCAAAACCGACGCCGAGCGGGCGCAGATGGATCGGGTGCTGCGTACGTACAATTCACATCTCTCACGAATTAGGGTGCTGACGTACACCGACTTGCTTGATACGGCCGAGCGGACACTTCAATTTGATAGCTAGAGTGGAAGCGTTCAGTTGTTGGCAGATTTTGATTTCAGGGGCGTTCGACGGTATGCGGGCGGCGCCGATCTTCCACAGCGCCGCTATAGTCGGCGCTGTGGGAAGCGACGCCGTTCGACAGGTGAGGGAGCGTTAGCAGTCCGAGACGGGGAGTGGACGCCAAGTCTGGCCAATTGCGAAATTCAGTTTATGGCGCACCTTGACCTCAAGGGGTCATTGCGCCGCCGTGTTTGACCAGTAGTTCGTTGAGTTTCTCGATGGGTTTGTGCCAGTCGAGGGTCTGTCGGGGCCGTCCGTTGAGTTCGCGGGCCACCTCGTCGAGGTGGGCCTGGGAGTGAACCGAGAGATCGGTGCCTTTCGGGA
>NZ_RCDD01000011.1:0-130199 GCF_003663795.1 Actinokineospora cianjurensis | reverse complement strand
TCGCGCGCGCACGCCAGTCCGGCCCCAGCCCCCACCCTCTCCGGGGGGCGTCCCAGGTCCCAGCCTACCGGCACCCCCCGACAAACGATCTTCACACAGCGCCCCGAAGATCCACATGTGGACAACTTCTGTCCCTGAACCGGGTGAAAGATCGAGCAGCCAGGACAGCAAATCCGCTGGTCACGGACGCGAGCGAAGACTCGGACCGCCCAGCGGGAGCAAGTCGCTCGACGGGTGATCAACAAGTCGGCTTTCCACGCACCAAATGTCCATAATGGACAAAGGCGGCCAAGCAGAGAGAACGGGCCCGGCCACCGAAGTGGCCGGGCCCGTTGACAACACACTGCTATCGCTTGGACTTCACCGTCACTGGGACCTTCGACAGGCCGAGGGTGCCCGCGGACGGGGAGAAGATCTCGACGTAGAACTGGTCGTCGGGGAGGGTTTGGTCGGGCTTGAGGCGGATGGTGGCGGTGCCTCGGGTGGCGCCGGTGGGGATGGTGATGAGGCCGTCCTTCACCGGGTAGTAGCCCGGAGGGTTGTTACCGACGTGGATGGTTCGGTAGTGCAAGGTGATCGGGGCGCGCGCAGGGGTCGAGGTATGGACACCCACCTCCGCGGTGCCTTCGTAGCGCCAGCAGATCTTGCCGCCGTCGAGTGAGGTTTCTACCGGGGGTAGGTCGTCGTCGATGATTTGGCCGCGGCCTCGGTCTCGGGCGATGACCAGGTTCTGGGCGCCGTGGAGGCGGAGGGCGAAGGCTTCCTCCGGTTCGGGGGCGCTGTCGCGGACGACGCCGACCACGACGGCGGTGGCCGTGGTGGAGTCGGTCCAGGTGAGGGTGCCCGACGCGGCCACGATGTCGGACGGGGTGGTGGTGATGTGCTCGGTGACGTAGTTGACCGAGCCGGTCGCGGTGCAGCCCGGGTCGGTCGCCACGGTGACCGCGAAGGCGAACCCGGTGGTGCCGGGACCACCGGTGCCCTCGTACTGCCGGTAGTCACCCACGGACACCGTCGCGGGTCCGCAGGCCGCCGTCGACCAGGTCTGCGCTGGCACGACCGGCAACGCCACGGCGACCGCGGCCGCCGCGAGCAACAAAGCCCTCATGGACATACCCCTCTCTCAAAGCGCCCCGGGTCTGGTTAGCGCACCCCGGTTGTGGCGCGGTTGTGAGGGTGGTCCAGGGGGTCTTACCCGAGCTCCTTCGCCAGCTTCAGCGCGGCGACGCTGACCCGTTTCATCTCGGCCTTGTGCGCGGCAGGGTCCTCGTCACGGTCAGCGCTGTCCGACTCCGCTATGACCACGTCTCGGTCGATGGTCGTGGCGGAGAAGCCACCCCGGCTCAGGCGGTCCAACCCGGGGACGTTGACCTTCTTCTCGCGCAGCAGGTCGTTGACGCTGCCGGTTTCGTCTTGACGAACGAGTAGTTCGAGCTTCTCGGCACCAGCTCGATCCGGCATACGCACAACTGCTATGGAGGTGTAGACAGTTCGACCGCTGTCGGTGGCGGTGAGGAACACCGCCCGGGTCAACTGCCTGCACGGATTCGCTATGAGGAACTGCTCGACCTTGCCGTAAGCGTGCTCGGCGCAGTCGCTATCGCGGGCAGGTTCAACGGTCTCCCCCATCCTCTGGAACAGGTACTCGCTGGCAGGAGCCGTTGGCGTTACCGGCGGCGGGTCGTCGTTGCCCGAGGTCAGCCACACGATGAACCCCACGAGCAAGGCAGCGACAACGATTCCCGCGGCAGGTAGCACCCACCTGGGCCTACGTGGAGGCACCACAAGCTCAGCAGGACCAGGCAAAGGCCCGGGAACAACGGGCAGGGTCACCGTGGCCGCTTCCATCGTCAGCGCGGGAGCGCCGACCGGGGCCAGGCGGGGACTGGTCAGCACCGGGCTGGTGCTGGCGGGCGGGGGCGTCGACGCCCCCGGCTGGGACCTGGGCGACCAGGGCAGCTCGTCCGGCAAGGTACTCACGATCATCGCGGGAGCGGACACCGGCTCCGTGGGGCGCGGGGGGAACTTCGGCACCGCGCGCAACGGCTGATCGGGTGAAGGGTCATGGTCCGACACGGCGTGGACAGTAGCGTAATAGGGCCGTTATACAACGATCGTGGCCAGAGACACACCGTGCAACCGAAAACGGCTACTCAAATCTTGTCGCGTCCCCGCCGCCGCGCCGGATGATTTCCGGTTCGCCCTCGGAGAAGTCCACGACCGTCGTCGGCACCGTGCCGCACTCCCCCGAGTCGAGCACCGCGTCGAGCACGTGGTCGAGCTCTTCCTTGATCTCCCAGCCGGACACCATCGGCTCGGCGTGGTCGGGCAGCAGCAGCGTCGAGGACAGCAGCGGCTCGCCGAGCTCGGCCAGCAGCGCCTGGGTCACCGTGTGCTCGGGGATGCGCACGCCCACGGTCTTCTTCTTCGGGTGCAGCAGCCGCTTGGGTACCTCTTTCGAGGCGGGCAGGATGAACGTGTAACTACCCGGGGTGGATGCCTTGACCGCCCGGAACACCGCGTTGTCCAGGTGCACGAACTGCCCGAGCTGGGCGAAGTCCTGGCAGACCAGGGTGAAGTGGTGCCGGTCGTCGAGGCGGCGGATGGCCCGGATCCGGTCGATGCCCTCCCGGTTGCCCAGCGCGCAGCCGAGCGCGTAGCAGGAATCGGTGGGGTAGGCGATCAGTCCCCCGTCGCGCAACAGGGCCACGACCTGCGCCAACGAGCGCCGCTGCGGGTTGTCCGGGTGCACGTCGAAGTACTTCGCCATGACGGGAGTCTACGGACCGGCGGCGACCCCGACCGAAACGCCGCTCGGCGACAGGCGATCCTGTATACGGACACGAATGGGCTAGTAGTGAGCGGGAGCGACGTGACACGGTGGAGTCTTGGCGTCGACCTGGGCACGAGCTTCTCGGCGGCGGCCATCGCCACAGCCGACAGGGTGGAGTCCATCGAGGTCTCCGGTGAGCGCCGAGTCCCGTCCACGGTGCTGCTCGACGAGTCGGGGCGGTTGGTCGCGGGCACCCTGGCGCAGCGGATGGTCGGCCGGGCGCCGGACCGCGCCGAGCGCAACCCCAAGCGCTACGTCGGCCGCCGCCCGATGCTGCTCGGCGGCGAGCCGGTCACCGTGCAGCGGGCGATGGCGGCGCTGCTGGAGCTGTTCGTCACCGAGGCCCGCAGGCGCTTCGACGGGGCCGCGCCCGCGTCGCTGGTGCTGACCCACCCGGTGGCGTGGAGCCCGGCGCAGCGGCAGGTGCTGCTGGAGGTCGCCGAGGTAGTGCTACCGGGCAGGCCGGTCGAGCTGATCGAGGAGCCCGTGGCGGCCGCGGTGCACTACAGCCACACGCACGCCGCGGACGGCATCGGTGGCCGCGACAGCGTGGCGGTCTACGACCTGGGCGGCGGCACGTTCGACACCGCCGTGCTGGCCGTGGAGGGCTCCGGCTTCACCGTGGTCGGCGCCCCCGGCGGCGACCCGGAGATCGGCGGCGAGACCTTCGACGAGCGGGTGTTCCACCACTTCGGCGCCCAGCTGACCCGGCTGGCCCCCGAGTGGTGGGAGCAGGTCAGCACCAACCCGGACCGGCGCTGGCTGGCCGCGGCAGGCGAGCTGCTCACCGAGGCGCGGCTGGCCAAGGAGTCGCTGTCGGACTACGAGGACGCCAGCCAGTACGTCGCGGGCGCCGACATCGACGTGCGGATCACCCGGGCCGAGTTCGACGCCCTGGTCGGCGAGGACGTGCGGCGCACCACCCGGCTGCTCGCGCAGAGCATCGAGGGCAGCGGCCGGGCGCCGGGGGACCTTCGGGGGATCTTCCTGACCGGCGGGGCGAGCCGGATCCCGCTGGTCCAGGACACGCTGCGCGCCCAGTACGACGGCCTGGTGCGCACCTGGCAGGACCCCAAGACGGTGGTGGCGCTCGGCGCGGCCCGCTGGGCGCAGCGCGCGCTCACCGCCCGCCCGGTCACCGCGCCCCGGCGGACCGGGACCGGCGCGGGCTTCCCGGTGCTGGCGACCGAGGTGGTCGACGCCCAGGCGGTCAACGGCGCCCTCTACACCTGGAGCGCGGGACCCGAGGGGCACGTGGTGCGCAAGCTCGACCGCGGCGGCCGGGTGGAGCGCGAGCTGCCGATGGCGCGGGTCACCGGCTGGACCATCAGCGACGACCTGGTGCTGGTCGCCGAGCGGCGCGAGCAGGCGGTCCGGGTGCACGCGCTGAGCCCGGAGCTGATCATCCGCTCGACCACCGACCTGGTCACCGCGCACGACCCGTGGCTGGTCGCGCAGGGCAGCCTCGGCTGGGTCTTCCTGCGCGGGCCGGGGACGCGCCCGGTGGACAACTCGGTCGGCCTGCCGTGGGGTGAGACCGGCGACCTGCAGGTCGTGGTGATCCGCCCCGCGACCTCGTTCGCCCCGGTCAACGCCACACCGCGCCTGCTGGGCCCGGCCGCGACCTGGTACATCAACGAGGACGGCGCGCGCCGCAGGCTGCTCGACCCGGCCATGCCCACCTCCGTCCCGCCGACCGCGCTCGGCGACGGCCGGGGCGCGGCGGTGGTGCTCGGCAAGATCACCAAGCGGCGGACCGGGCTGCGGTCCAGCGTCGTCGTCCCGAGCCAGACGGTGGCGACGGTGGACTCCGACGGGAACCTGGCGGTGGTCGCCGAGCAGCAGGACGCGACGGCGCTGTGGGTGCACCAGGTGGTGCGGCGCGAGTCCTGGTACCTGGGCACGAACGTGGGGCTGGAGACCTACGCCGGGACCGACCGCAAGCTGTTCGTCGAGCGCCCCCGGGCGGGCGCGGTGCGGTGGGTGGCCACGGCGAACCGGATGTACGGGGTGGTGCAGGACTCGCTGGTGCCGAACCGGGGACTGGCCCTGCACCTGTACGACGAGCGGTCGCCGCGGCCGCTGGGGACCTTCCCCGGTCTGCTGGGCAACCTGGCGTCGGTGGTCCCGGCCGAGGCGGCACGGCTGCGGGTGGACGGCGAACTGCTGTGGCTCGGCGCGCAGGTGGGCGAGGGGACCTCGCAGGTGCTGCGGGTGAGCGGGGGCCGCGTCGACCAGGTCGCCGCCGCCGAGGGCTGGCTCGAACCGGTGGGGCAGGGCTTCGCACTGCACTCCCCCGAGACCCCACCCGGCGACTCCAGAACCGCCCCGGCGACCCTGGTCCGGCTGCCGGAGTAGGTCTGCCCAGTGGTGCCGCTCAGCAGGTCTGCCCGGTAACTGATCTTGGTTGTGGGTCCGCCGGGCTGGTCTCGCAGGTGGGCTGTGGGAGGTGGTTGTGGCGCGGAAGGCAAGTGTGTTCGTGCGCCCGGTGTCGATGGACGAGGGCCGGAGGTCGGCGCGGATCACCAGGACCTCGAAGGACCCTGTGGACGCATTGCCCCACCAAGGTCGCGTGACACACCACTAGCTCTCCCGCGGGACGGCGAGGAGCGTGTCCTCGGTGCGGCCGCGCAGGGTCGTGCGGGTGGTGGTCCGCCAGTGGGCGGCTTCGTCGGGGTGGGCCTCGTCGACCGCGCGTGACGAGGCGAGGAGGTTGCCGGGGCTGGACTTGGCGAGCTCGGTGAGGCGGGCGGCCTCGTTCACCGGGTCGCCGATGACGGTGTACTCGAAGCGGCGTTGGGCGCCGATGTTGCCCGCGACCACCTGGCCGGTGGCCACGCCGATGCCCGCCTGGCAGGTGGGCAGCTCGCGGGGCAGGCGGGTGGCGACGGCCCTGGCGGTGGCGAGGGCGCGGCCCGCGTGGTCGTCGAGGGGCAGCGGGGCGCCGAAGACGGCCAGCGCCGCGTCGCCGACGAACTTGTTGATGGTGCCGCCGTGCCGGTCGACCTCGTCGACGACGACGGCGAAGAAGCGGTTGAGCAGGGCGACCACCTCGGTCGGCGGTCGGGTCGCGGCGAGCGCGGTCGAGCCGACCAGGTCGACGAACACCACGGTCACCGCCACCACCCGCTGGTCGACCTCGGCGGCGAGCGCGGCCTCGGCGACCTCGCGGCCGACGTGCCTGCCGAACAGGTCCCTGATCCGCTCGCGCTCGGCGAGCCCGTCGGCCATCCGGTTGAACCCGGCCTGCAGCAGCCCCAGCTCGGTGCCGTCGTACACCGCGACCCTGGTGTCGAGGTGCCCCTCGCGGACCAGGCCCATGCCGTCGCGCACCGACCGGACCGGGCCGACGATGGCCCGCGCGGTGAACTCGGTGACCAGGAAACCGAAGACCAGGACAACACCGGTCAGCACGATCACCGTCACCGCGAGCCTCGTGGTCGGCACGGTGTCGCGCACCAGGGCGAACACGGCGACCAGCAGCAGGCCAGCGACCGGCACGCCGGTGCCCAGGCACCAGAACAGCAGCATCCGCACCCGCACGCCCGTCCCGCCGAGCGGTTCGTCGCCGATGGCCCTGGCCGCGACCGGGCGCAGGGCGAACTCGCTGAGCAGGTAGGCGTTGGCGCACACCACGATCCCCGCGAACCCGGCGGTGAACGCGACCGTGAACACCAGCGCGGGCTGGATGACGAGCACGATCCCGGTGAACAGGACCGTCGCCAGTCCCCAGAGGAACGCCTGCATGAGGGTCAGCACCAACGGGACCCGCACGGTCGCCCGCCGATCCCGCTCGGTCGGCGGCCGGTCGTCGATCGCCCACCGCACCGCCCGCAACGCCCGCCCGGTCCCCCACACGACCCCGAACGCCAACGCCACCACGACGTAGCACGGCACCCCGACGCCGACCATCAACCAGGTCGCGGCGACCGGTCCCGGCCCGGGGATCACCCAGGTGGACAGCACCACGGCCACCACGGCCCCGATCAGGTTCGCGACCACGAGCGTCACCGTGAGCAGCCCCTGCACCCGGACCCGCAACACCATCCCCCGCTGGTCCGCGGGCCCGAGCAACCGCGACCCGAACGGTCCAGCCTGAGCCATCACCGGCTCAGGCTACTCGCGGGTACCGGCGCTCACAGCCCAACTCCGCTCATCGGCGAGCGGACTCGGCGAACGGCAAGTCGGGTGCGCCCTACCCGGACCGCGCGTCACGCTGTCGTGCGGGGCGGGGGCGGACCTCGGCGATGGCCTGCCGACGAGGGCGCCGTGGTCAATCTGGTTGGCGCAGGGCGGATTCGAGGGCGTCGTGGAGGGTCGCGGCGCGGTCGAGGAGGGAGGTGGCGGTGGCGAGGTTGGGGGTGCCCTCGCCGAGGGGCGGGGTGGTGAGGTCGCGTTTGCGGGATTCGAGGGCTTTGTGGCGGGCGGTGAGTGCCTCGTCGATGTGCTGTTCGGTGGTGGTGCGCCAGGTGAGGGTGGCGCGGTCGACGGCGAGGGTGATGTCGGTGGTGGCGGCGGTGAAGGTGTCGCGGATGGCGGTGGTGAGGGCGGCCTTGGTGCGGGTGGTGGCGGCCAGGCGGCGCTTGTGGGTGAAGAAGCCGACCGCCAGCGCGGAGCCGATGGCGACCGGGGCGAGCGGGGAGAGGGCCGCGGCGCCGAGGATGGTGGCGAGGTAGCTGACGCTGCCCGCCATCATGACGGTGGGCAGGCCCTCGGCGAGGACGTCGAAGCGGGCGGCGCCCGGCCTGGCCGCGTGGCTGGTCGGGGCGTCCGGGCGGGTCAGGACGGCGAGGTCGACCACCGGGGCGTCGACGCCCATGGCCCTGAGGTAGCTGTCGAACGCGGCGGTGGCGACGTCCTCGACGGCGGCGGTGATCTCGGTCCACGCGGCGGCCAGGGACTGGTCGAGGCTGTCGGGCAACGCGGACAAGTACGCCTCGATCGCCCGCCCGGAGCCGAGGTCCGCGATCTCGGCCTCGTACGTGCGGCGGTACCCGTCGAGGATCGCCTTCGCACCGAGGGAAGCCTCCCGCGCCACCAGGTGCTGATCGAGCCCGGCCACCCGACGCGCCCGGCGGCGCTCGGCCAGGTCGGCCAGTTCGGCGTCCACTTCGGACAGCCGGGCGGCGACACCGGCCTCGTCGGCGGACTCGACGGCAGCGGCGTCACCGGCGGTCTCGGCCAGGTCGCGGGCGGCGGAGGTCGTCACCGTCAGCACGCCACCCGCCCGGATCAGCTCGCGGCGCAGCGCCCACCGGCCGATCAACCGCTCCAACGCCGGGAACCCGCTGCGCTCACGCCGGACCGCCGCGCGCTCATCCGCTCCCGCCTGCGTCAACGCGAGCGCGGCCTCAGCCAGCTTCGCACTCACCGGGAGCCACGGCGCGGCGAGCAAACGCTTGCCCACCCGGGGATCGAGGTCCTCCACCGAGCGGGCGAGCCGCTCGCGGTTCTCGGTCAACAGCTCCCGCCACCCGACCGAGTCCTCCACCTTGGTCATCACGAACGCGATGGTGTGCACGCGCGCTGCTGCCTCGGCGAGGAAGTCCAACTCGTGCCGCAGGATCGGTTGGTCCTGCGCGCTCACGGCGAACAGCAGTGCGTCCGCCCCACCGAGCGCGGCGACCGTGGCGTGCCGATGTCCGGCGGTGAGACTGTCCACCCCGGGCGTGTCGACCAGCCGGACGCCTTGCAGCACAGGGTGGTCGACTGTCACCTCCACCCCGGTCACCCCGCGCCTCAGAGCTGGATCGCCCAGCACTGAAGCGTACTCGACAAGCCGCGCCGGGTCGATGACCTCGACCTCGTCGCCCCGGCGGACCGACGCCGCCAGTTCGTCCCCGTAGGACAGGGCGATGTGCGTCTCGCTGGCGATGTCCGCGTCGACCGGCAGCAACCCGGGCACGCCGACCAGCGCGTTGACCAGCCTGCTCTTGCCCCGCTTCTGCGCACCGGCGACCACCACCGTCGCGGTCGACTCGGACCACCGACCGGCCTGCGCGGCCAGCACCCCGGCGACATCGGCCCGTTCGCACCGCACCGCCAACCCGTGGGTGTCGTTGGCCAACCGCAGCACCTGACGCACGACATCGTGACTCACGGACGACTCCCGGCGAGGTTCTCGAACGCGGCGCAGGCGACCTCGACCGCGCGGCGGATCGGCGGCGGCAGCGGGCGGTGCAGCATGGCGCGCAACCGGATCGCCACCTGTCCGCTGTCCACACCGGACATTTCACCGTCGAGCAGCGCACCGACCGCGCGTCGGACAGGGGCGGCGAGCAGCGGTTCGTCGCGGAGGCGTTCGATCAACACGCGGTCCTGGTCCAGCGCCGAGTCCGCGATGTCCTCCAGGGTGGCGAGCACGTCCTGGGCGCGGTGCCCGGCGACGGTGGGCCCGGCCATCTGCGCGAGTTGACGCCAGGGGCGCGTCGCCTGGCGGGCAGCGAGCACGATCTCCGCCGGAGTCGCGGCCGGGGGCAGCCCGAGGCGAGCGGCCGGGGTTTCGCCGCGCACCAACCGGAACAGCCGGTCGGTCATGTCCTGGTCGAGCACGAGCGCGTTGGTCGCGAGCGCGGCGCAGGCCGCCAGGGCACGCAACCCGGCCAGCTCGTCGACCAGCGGCCGGTTTTCCTCCACAGTGGACACCAGGCGGGCCACCACACTCTTGTCCGGCCCGGTGCCGAACCGCGTGTCCAGCGACCGCAACCGCACGACCGCCGCGTGCGCCTTGAGCAGGTCCGCGTGCCGGGTGAACCGGCGCACGACGTCCACCAACCCCGGCTCGGCGAATCCCGACCGCACGACCAGTTCCCGGTGCACCTCGTCGAGGCCCGCGCGGGGATCGCACCGCAGCAGGTCGACGGCGACCGTGATCCCGTAGCGGTGCAAGCGGTCCACAAGGGACTTATGAGCGGGATCGGCGGTGAACTCGGCCAGGTCCAGCAGGAGGTCTTCCACCACGGCCTCGGGCAGCGAAGCCAACTCCCGCAAGGTTTCCAGGTCGGCGGGGCGCAGGGTTGCGGCGCGGCCGGTCTCGGCGAGCAGGCCGATCACCGGGGTGACGTCCAGCACCGTCGGTCCGAGCTCGGCGGCGGCGCGCGCGGTCAGCCTGCGGGCGACCGGCCACGGGTCGGCCTCGTCGGCGCGCCGGTCGACCTGGCTGAGCACGGCGGCGGTGTTCACCGCGGTCAGCCCGCAGGCCACCGAGAGCCCGCGGAACTCGGCGAGGGTGTCGGCGTCGAAGCGCTGCACGTAGCGGAGCACGTAGATCAGGGCCTGCGCGTGCTCGGCGGCGGCGTCACCGAACAGCAGCGCGCGGGTCGCGTCCTCCGAGCTGACCGTGTTCAGGCCGGGCGTGTCGATCACCGTGACGGTCCGCAGCCACGGGTCGGGCAGGCGCACCCGCAGGCGCGCGATGTCGGCGGCGGTCAGGTCGGTCGCGCCCAGCGGGACGCGCCGGGTGTCGCCGTTGGTGTACTGGACGAGCACGTGCGGGTCGGGCCCGTACTCGTACCAGGTCACGATCCGGGTGCACTCCCCCGCGTCCACCGCCGCCACCGACCGGCCGAGGATGGCGTTGATCAGGGTGGACTTGCCCGCGGACACCGCTCCGGCGATGGCGAGCTGCAGCGGCCGGTCGAGCCGGTCGGCGGCCGCGGTGAGCTCGGCGCGCAGGTCCGGGTCGGTCGCGCGGGACGCCCCGTCGCGGCAGAGCGCGCGCAGCACCGCCGCGGCACCGCGCTCGGGTCGTGTCACCAGTCCACTCCAGGAAAGCCGTCGTCGGCAGCACCCTCCCCATCGGTGTCGGGGTCCACATCGCTACCTGGGTCGTGTGCTCCCGGGTCGTGCGCTGCTGGGTCGTGTGGGTCGTGCAGGCCGAGGTCGTGTGCTCCGAGGTCGTGGCCGAGCAGGTCGGGGGTCGGGTCGGGGTGGGCGTCGTCGAAGTCCGGCAGCAGGTCGGGCCCGGGCGCGGTGATCTCGGTGAAGGTGACGTCGAACATCGCCTCGCTCAGCGCGGGGTCGGGTGGGGCGACGCTGTCGAGCAGCAACTCACGCAGCGCGTCCTGGTCGAACTCCTCGGTCACGACCTGCCTCCAGGGGATAACACCGCGCGGGGCGGCGACGAATCACAGGGGTGACCACACCCTCGTGACCGGGACGGAGCGCGGTGACCGCTGGGCCATTCCCCGACCTGGAGGCCGACCTGGTCCAGGCGGCCGCGGCGGGCGACCAGGCCGCGTTCCGCACGCTGTGGGCCGGGGCGCAACGGCAGGCGTACGCGCTGTGCGTGCGGCTGACCGGCAGCCACGCCGACGCCGCTGACGCGCTGCAGGAGACCCAGATCGCCGCGTGGCGCGGACTGGGGCGGTTCACCGGGACGTGCTCGTTCGCGGTGTGGGTGTACGCCATCGCCCGCAACGCCGCCCTCGGCGTCCTGCGCACCCGCAAACGCCGCGGCGAGGTCGACCTGGACGGCGTCGCGGAACCATCCACCGGCCCCTTCACCGACGCGATCGGCGACACCCTCGACGTCCGCGCCGCCCTGGCCGCCCTGCCCGCCAACCACCGCGAGGCCGTCCTGCTGTGGGCGAGCGGCCTCACCTACGCCCAGGTGGCCACCGTCATGTCCGCCCCCACCAACTCCATCCGGGTCTGGATCCACCGAGCCCGCCACTCCCTCCGCGACCGCCTCGGCTCCTAGCCCGCCACGCGAGCCCGCGACGCGCAAGCCTTCGTCTGACAACCCGCCCGCCCTCGCCCGCCCGGCTCTGTGAACTCCTCCAGGGTCGCGCCGCCGCACTCCCTCGGCGCGCTGGCAGGCGCTCGGCCCCGCCGCCAACAGCCCCGCACCGCCGGCGGCCTCGGCGGCACTTCCCGGCTGGGAGGTCAAGGCACGCACGTGGCGGCGCCGCCTGGTGGCACAAAACCTTCCCCCGCACGACTTCCTGGCGCGAAGCCCTCCACCGCGCAAACTCCCGAGGCGAGGCTGTCCGCCGTGCGAACTCCCAGCGCAGAGCCCAACCCCGCGCAAACTCTCGAAGCGAGGCCCTCCACCGCCCGCCTTCTCGGCGCAAGGCCCGCTGCCGTACGACTTCCTGACGCGAGGCTCTGCGCAGCCCGAGCTCCCGGCACGTTGGCCGTCGCCACGCGGTCCCCCACCAGGAAATCCCTCGTCGCGCAGCCGACCGGCCGGGCGGCAGACCCCACCCACCCGGGGGGCCACCCACTTCCAGCGTACCGGTTTTCGGGGCCTGTCAAGGGGTTCGCGCCTGGCCTGTGGATGGTTTCGGGGGTTGTGGACAAGTCGGCCGGTGCCGGGCATGGGGGCTCCTCAGCGGTAGCGGACTCCTGGTCGGGGGTGGACGGTGGCGGGTCGGGAGGTGGCGGGCGGTGCAAGCCCGGTGGCGGGAGGGTTCAGCGGTAGAGGATGACCTCGGGGAGGCGCAGGACGGTGCCGTGGTCGAGGTAGCCGGGTTTGCGGGTCTCGGCCACCCGGTCGCGGAAGTCGGGGCGGGGGGCCTCGACCGTGCCCGCGGCGGTGTGGTGGTGGGGGTCGAACAGGGCGCCGTCGGCGGTGATCTCGGTGATGCCGGTGGCGTTGAGGGCCGAGAGGAGCCGGTGCGCGAGGTCGGGGGCGCGGTCGCCGAGTTGGTCGCGGAGGCGGATCGCGCAGTCGACCAGGGCCGCGCGGTCCGGCGCACCCGCCAGCAGCCGCGTCACCTGCTGGCGGATCGCGTCACCCGGCGCGTTGTCCCCGACCAGGCGGAGCACCGGGGCCAGCCCCGCGCCGTCGTCGACCACCACCGGCACGGGCGCCGCCGACCCGAACTCCGCCACCGGCACCCGTGACCGCCGCCGCGACAGCGCCAGCACCAGCGCGGCCACCACGACGAGCAACCCGATCAACGCGGGCAGCACCCACCCGGACCACCACGCGGCAGGCTCGACCTGCGGCGCACCCGGCTGGGGAGTCATGCTCGGCTGGACACCGTCCTCGGCCACCGAACTCCCCGGTACGACCGGCTGGGCCGACGAGGTCCCCGTGGTCACCCGCGCGCCACCCTCGGCAGGAACCGGCACGGCGGTGGTCTGGGCGTGCGCGGGCGGCGCCAGCAGCAACAGCGAGGCGATCAGGCAGACGAGGACGCGGGTCACGGGCTGATTCTTCACCCCTCGAGCGCCGCCTCGGCCCGGGACAGCACCCGGTCGGTCTCGATGGAGACGTCGGTGGCGGTCTCCTGGGCGTGCACGAGGGCCTCGCGCTGGGCGTTGCCGAGGTTGATCTCGTTGCGGACCTCGTTCTGGTGGATCTCGCCCTCCAGCGACCGCGAGTGGGCGGCGGCGTTGTCGGCGCGCTCGGTGGCGGCGTCGACCTCGTCGGCGGAGACCGAGCCGGGGTCGACGGCGTCCTGGTAGATGGTGTGCGCGTCGGCCAGGCCGCTGCTGGTCATGTCGATCACGGCCTGGGTGCCGCTGGGGATGTCGTACAGGTCGGGGGTGGGGGCGGGCTCCGGGTAGATGGGCTCCACCTCGTCCACCTCGACCCCCACCGGCTCGGTGGTGCTGTTGTCGATCACGACATCGGCGTAGCCGTCGGAGTCCAGGTCGTAGACCTCGACGTCGACCAGCCCGTCACCGTCCACATCGGACGTCACGATGTCGGCGACCTGGTCGCCGTCGGTGTCGAGCATGGTGGTGTCCGCGACGCCGTCACCGTTGCCGTCGGCGATGTACAGGTACCCGTCCATGTTGCCTCCCTCAGGTGCTCTTACCGACTAGATGCTCGGGAGGGTCTGAGAGTTACACCGACTTTTCGACGAGTTCGTCCCCGATCGCGATGCGGCCGCCTACGACCACCGACAGCTTCGTGCCGAAGGTGACGCCACCGCTGTCGGCACGCCGGTACTTGGCGAGGGTGCGCAGCGGTTCCGGTCCGGCGCGGGTGCCCTCGACCTGGTCGACCTGCACCACCGTGCAGCGCACGGCGAGCCTGGTGAAGCCCAGCCGCACCGGTCCGATGGCGCAGTGCCGCAGGTCGTCCTCGGCGTGCGCGGGGAGCCCGTCGACGACGATGTTGGACCGGAACCGGTCGATCGGCACCGCGTCCCCGCCGATCCGCTCGCACAACCGCCGGTACGACGCGACCGAGAGCAGGTGCACGGCCGCGCTGTCGGCGAACCCGGACACCCCCGACGTCGGCCCCTCGATGACCCGGTGGTGCTCCGGCGGCACCCGCACCAGCCTGCTCGGCGCCCCCAGCACCTCGGAGATCCACCCGGCGACCTCGTCACCCTGGTCGATCGCGCGGTACGGGTCGCCGAACATGGTGACCCCCACCCGGGGCCCCTCGGTGTCGACCACCACCCCGACCTCACCGAACCCGGCCGCCGACAGAGTCAACTTGCCGCCGACGACCTCGGGCCGCACCACCGCCAACCGAGGATCCCGCCGCTGCGTCCGCCCGACCCCACCGGGCCCCACCACCAGGAACTCCCGATCGTGGGCAAGCCCCATCAACCCCACATCGACCGCGCTGTGCACGATTCCGGCGCACCCCTTGACCGGAAAACTCCGCAACCCCACGACGGTGATCACCCCACCGACGCTACCGCGAAGAACGGGAGCGCGGCCCCGCCCAGCTGATCGGGGGGCTGTCAGAAGACTTGGCCGGGGCCGCACTCACCTGTTCGCCCCCCACCCGCACGGCGTTACACCCCCACCCCCCGCACCACACCATTGAGTGGATCACACCCCCATCCCCCCAAACCCCTGCTAGGACGCCCACACCCCTCCACCAACGGCTCTCCCCACCCGACCCTCACGACCGTTGGCCCACACGCACCCCTCGCAGGCGATGGTCCTCGACGCGTCTCTCACAGGCGTTGGCCCCAACACCCCCTCTACGAGATTGGCCAACCACGCGCTCCTCAGAGTCCCCGGCCCAACTGGTCGAGACTGTGCGACGTTGGCCCCACCGCGCCCCTCTACGACGTCGGCCCCCACCCGGCCTTCACGATCGTTGGCCCAACGTGCCCCTCTACAACGTTGGCCGACCACCGCTCCTCGGATCCGCTGGTGCCAAGCCAGCTCGATGGGGCGGACTTGTTTTGTGTGGGGGGACGATGCCCGTAGCGTCGCTCACCGTGGCAGGGCCTGCTTTTCGGCCCCTGCTTTGTGGTTCTGCCCGGGTATCGTAGGGGCCCCGCGCAAAACAAGTTCGCCCCATCGAGCTCTTCGCCTTCTCGCGCCCCGGCCAATGCCGAAGGCGAGGCGTCCACCGTCGACGCCGCAGGCGAGACCGAGAGCCGGAACACCCTCAGCCCAAGATCAAACCGCCCAAAGCAGCCCCCGATATACAGCTTACCGGCGAGCACCGACAACACAGGCAGAGCGAGCAGCACCCCTGTGGACAACCCGCTCACCGCACCACCTCACCACCCCCTCCCTGTCCCCGCATACACAGTCGCCACCTCCCCCACCCGCCCAGCCGACAACTCGAACACCTCGTGCAACGCCCGCACAGCCCGATCCAACTCCCCCTCCCCACACAACACAGAAATCCTCAACTCCGACGTAGTCAACAACCGAATCCGCGCAGGCAAAGCCGCGAACGTCTCACACACCGTCGCCGTCACGTCAGCGCACACCCCCGCTCCCACCACCGACACAGTCCCAACATGGTGGTCACTCGTAACAGCAGCGAACCCGATCTCCCCAGCAGCAGCATGCAATGCGCCAACAGCCGTAGACGCCGCCCCCCGCGCAACCGCGAAAGACAGATCCACCCGCCCCCGCGAAGACTTGTGCATCGGCATGTCCACCTCCACCCCCGCGTCGGCCAACACGCGGAACACCCGCGCGGAACGAGCCGGGTCCTCGTCAGGGACGCCAGTGACCGATACCAGGGCCACAGACCGGTCGTGGGCTATCGCGGTGACGGTGGGTTTCTCCATTTCGGGCTCCTGGGTGGTGACGAGGGTGCCAGGCCGGTCGGTGAAGGAGGAGCGGACGTGGATTGGCACGTCGTGGCGGCGGGCGTATTCGACTGAGCGGGGCATGAGGACTTTTGCGCCGTGGGCGGCTAGTTCGAGCATCTGGGCGTAGGAGACGCGGTCCAGCAACCGGGCCGTGGGGACTACTCGGGGGTCGGCGGTGCAGACGCCGTCTACGTCGGTGTAGATCTCGCAGACGTCGGCGTGGAGGGCGCCTGCTAGGGCTACCGCGGTGGTGTCGGAGCCGCCGCGGCCGAGGGTGGTTACGTCGTCTGTGTCCTTGCACAGGCCCTGGAAGCCTGCGACCAGCACGACCTGGCCGCGGTCCAACTCCTGGCGGACCCGGGTCGGCAGCACGTCGACGATGCGGGCGTGGCCGTGTTCCGGCGTCGTGAACACCCCCGCCTGCGGCCCGGACAACGAGCACGCCGGGTGCCCGAGGTCGGTCAGCGCGATGGCCAGCAGGGCGTTGGAGATCCGCTCACCCGCCGTGAGCAGCATGTCCAGCTCGCGAGCCGGGCCGGGCGCGCGCGACACCCGGTTCGCCATGTCGAGCAGCTCGTCGGTCGTGTCCCCCATGGCGGAGGCGACGACGACCACGTCGTGCCCGGCGGCGCGGGTGGCCACGACCCGTTCGGCGACGCGCCGGATCCGCTCCGGCGACCCTATCGAGGAGCCGCCGTACTTCTGGACCACGAGTGCCATCTCAACCCCGCTCCAGGTGGGGCAGCCCGGCGATGGCCGCGATGAGGATGTCGCACGCGGTGTCGAGGACCTCCGCGGTGACGTTGAGCGGGGGCAGCAGCCGGACCACGGTGTCGTCGCGGCCGCCGAGTTCGAGGATCAGGCCGTGGTTGAGCACCTCGGTGCGCACCGCCGCGGCCAGGGCGGACGCCGGGGTGCCGTCCGGGGCATCCACCAGCTCGATGCCCCACATCAGGCCGACGCCGCGCACCTCGCGGACCAGCGGGTGCGCGGTGAGCACGGCGAGCCGGTCGGCGACCTGCTCGCCGCGGGCCACGACGTTGCCCAGCACGTTGTCGCGGCGCACGATCCGCACGGCCTCGGTGCCCGCGGCGAAGGCGAGCTGGTTGCCACGGAAGGTGCCGGTGTGCGCGCCGGGGCTCCACACGTCGAGGCGCTCGTCGTAGAAGATCACCGCGACCGGCGAGCCGACCCCGCTGAGCGCCTTGGAGGCGACCACCACGTCCGGGGTGATGCCGTACTGCTCGAAGGCGAACCAGGTGCCGGTGCGGCCGCAGCCGGTCTGCACCTCGTCGACGATGAGCGGGATGTCCAGCTCGGCGGTGACCGCGCGGACCCGGCGGACGAACTCCGGCCGCGCGGGCACCACACCGCCCTCGCCCTGCACCAGCTCCATGATCACCGCGGCCGGCTTGGGCAGGCCGCCGTTCGGGTCGCGCAGGGCGTTCTCGAAGTAGGTGGCGCAGTTGGTCTCGCAGGTGTCGGGCCGCAGCCCGAGCGGGCAGCGCGCGCACGAGGAGTACGGCAGGAAGTGCACGCCGGGCATGCCGTTGGCGACGGGCTGCTTCTGCGACACGAGACCGGTGACGGCCATCGCGGCGTGGCTGGCGCCGTGGAAGCCGCCCTGGAACGACACGATGTCGCCGCGGCCGGTCGCGGTCTTGCACAGCTTGATGGCGGCGTCGACGGCGTTGGCCCCGGTCGGCCCGCAGAAGTGGATCCTGGTGCGGGAGCGCATGGCAGGCGGCAACATCGAGAGCTGGGCCTCGACGAAGGCGTCCTTGGCCGGGGTGGGGAAGTCGAGCGCGTGGGTCAGCGACCCGAGTTGCTCGACCATGGCGCGCACCAGTTCCGGGTGGTTGTGCCCCAGCGACAGCACCCCGGCACCGGCCAGGAAGTCGATGAACACGTTGCCGTCGACGTCGCGCACGAAGCTGCCCTGGCCGCGTTCGATGGCGATCGGCAGGCCGCGCGGGTAGCTGCGGGCGTTGGACTCGGTGCGGGCCTGGCGGGCCAGGTAGGCCGCCGACCCCGGTCCGGGTAGGGCGCCGTCGACGCGCGGCTGGGTCATCTCGGCGATCAGGTCGGTCATCGGCTCACTCCCGTGTTCTTGGCGGCGTGGTGGGTTCCGGTCGGTACGACCGGGTCAGCAACAGTCGGTACGACCGGGTCAGCAGTGGTCAGGTCGAGGCGGGTCGGCACGACCGGGTCGGGTCCGGTGGGCGCGTGCCCGGTCAGTTCGGTGGCCGGGTTGCCGCGCCAGCGGGACCCGGTGTCGGTCTCGCTGCCCTTCATCAGGAAGGAGTCGGCGTCGACGGTGGTGCGGTCGGCCACCCGCACCCCGTAGTGGGCGAACGCGGCGACGCCGACGGTGGTGCGGGCGCCGAGGACGATGTGGTCGGACTTGAAGGTGGCGTCCTCCAGCGAGTGCCCCTGCACGACGCTGCCTGCGTTGAGCACGGAGTCCGCGCCGATGGTCACCAGGGTCTTCTCGGGGACCGCGCAGCCGTCGTCGAACACGCGTCGCCCCATCCGGACGCCGAGCAGCCGCCACAGCAGCACCTTCACCGGTGTCCCGTTGAACAGGGCGAGGTAGCGGCCCGCGCTGAGCTTCCAGAACCGCTCGTGGCGCCAGAACGCCGGGTCGTAGATCGAGCAGAACCGGGGCCTCAGGCGGCGGAAGCCGAGCGCGGCGCGTTCGACGAGCACACCGAAGAGCACCACGAACAGGTAGGTCGCGAGCATGCCGAGCGCGGTGGCGAGGGTGCCGAGCCGGGGGTGGAGGCCGGCGGCGATCACGTTGAGCACCACCACCGCCCACAGGTCGACGCAGCGGACCAGCAGGAACAGCCCGATGGTGGCCAGGTTGTGCCGGTTCTTGGCCGCGAGGCGGCGCCGGAGGGTGTCGCCGGACTTGAGGTGGTCGAACGAGGTGTCACGCCGCACTGTGCGCGGGATCTCGAAGGCGGGCGAGCCGAGCAGGCCGGTGTCACCGCGCAGGGGGCCGTCGACCGGGACCATGACCTTGGTGGCCAGCAGGACGTTCTCGCCGGTGCGGGCGTCGGGCGGGTAGACGATGTTGTTGCCGAGGAAGTTGCGCGGGCCGATGTCGGCGCGGCGCACCCGGAACGCGGTCCCGGAGTAGTCGGCGTTGACCACGGACAGGCCGTCGGAGACCATCGTGCCGGAGCCGACGCCGCTGAGCAGCGGTGAGTCGTGCTTGAGCTCCACGCCGAAGTTGGAGCCGGTCTGCTCGACGCGGCCGAGGTCGTACCCCAGCAGCCTCAGGTAGTGGACGATGTAAGAGCTGTCGCCGAACAGGTAGAGGTTCGTGCGCGAGTTGGTGAGCCGGGTGATCGTGCGCTGCAACGTGTACTTGAACCCGTAGAGCGGATACACCTTGCCCGGGACAAGAGGTCGGCTGAGCAGGCGCGGCAAGGTCGTCACCACGAGCAGACCCAGGACGATGGCTCCTAGGTAGAACGTGGCGGCGGCGGCCAACTGCGTGGCGTAGAAGGCGACGCTGGCGGGGTTCGCCGGGATGAGCCCCGCGAACGCCTCGGCGAGCAGGTCGCCGACGAGCATCACCACGGGCAAGGACCACACGATCGTGGTGAACAGTTGCAGGAAGCTGTAGCCGAACCGCCGCCACCGGGTGACGTTCGCGCTGATGTCCGACCGGAAGTCCACTGTGGTCGGTCGAGCCGGTGACCCGTGCCACCGCTCCCCCGCCGGGACCGACGCGCCCGCGGGCAGGCAGGACGCGTGCGCCAGCTGGGCGCCGTCGCCGAGCGTGGTGTCGATGTCGAGCACTCCCGCCTCGCCGATGTAGGCGCCCGCGCCGATGGTGACCCGCCCCGTGGTGATCATCCCAGCCTCGGCCCGGTAGCCGACCAGCCAGGTGTCCTTGCGCACGACCGCGCCCGCGCCGATGGTCAGCAGGTCGGTGCACACCGGGATGTTCCTGGTCAGGATGATCGCGCCCGCGCCGACCCGCGCGCCCATCGCCCGCAGGTACAGCGCCAGCAGCGGGGACCCGGTGAACAACCTGATCGGGTTGAACCTGATCAGCGACCGCACGACCCAGAACCGGAAGTACGCCAGGCCCCAGATCCGGAACGACCGCGCCCTCCAGCGGCCGACCAGCAGCCACTTGAGCGCGATCGGGACGGTGCAGGCGATCAGGAAGCCGGTGCCGCTGAAGGTCGCGGCGCGCACGTACATGTCGAGCAGGTCGGCGCCCGCGAGGACCCAGCTGACGCCGACATCCAGGACTAGGGCAGCGAAGTAGACATAACCGAGCAGGAAGGCCAGTTGCGCGGCGCCGCAGAGCAGGTAGCGCCAACCCTTGATCGGGTCAGGTGTGTCCGCGACGGTGACCGCGGCCTCTACGGGAACGGTGGCGGGTAGGACTGCCGCGAGATCGTGGATGGTGGGGTGTTGGTAGACCTGTTGCATCGTCACGGTCGGGATGTCGGCGCGGTGGCGGACCTTGGCGCAGAACCGGGACATCAGCAGGGAGTCGACGGCGAGGTCGGTGAAGAAGTGGCCGCGCGCCGAGACCTGCTCGACGCCCAGCACTGCCGCCAACTCTTCGGCCAACGCGATCTCTAGCGGCGTCTCCGGGGCGACGTGGTCCTTGGTGCTGACACGGCGGGGGCCACTGGGCGCGGGCAGGCTCTTGCGGTCTGCCTTGTTGCTCGGGGTCATCGGGATCGCGTCGAGCCGTTGCAGGTAGGCCGGGACCATGTAAGAGGGCAGGTGTTCGCGTAGGTGGGCGCGCAGGTCGTCTTGGTCTAACTCGCCGCGGGAGGTGTAGTAGCCGGCCAGTTCGACAGCGCCCTCGGCGGGCTGGTGGGTGTCCACAACGGCCGCGACGACACCTGGGGCGTTGAGCAGCACGGACTCGATCTCGGTCAGCTCGACCCGGTAGCCGCGCACCTTGACCTGGGTGTCGATGCGGCCCAGGTACTCGATGTGGCCGTCGGCGTCGACCCGGCCCAGGTCGCCGGTGCGGTAGATGCGGCCGGACGGGTTGTTGTCGATGCCGAGGAAGTCCTCGATGAACACCTTGCCGGTGAGGTCGTCGCGGTTGAGGTAGCCGCGCGCCAGGCCGATGCCCGCGATGCCGATCTCGCCGGTGGCCCCGCGCGGGAGGGCGGTCGTGCGGTCCGGGTCGAGGATGACCACCGAGTAGGTGGGCAGCGGCACGCCGATGGTGACCGGGCGGTCCGGGTCGACCGTGGTCCAGGTGGCGGTGACGGTGGCCTCGGTGGGCCCGTAGACGTTGAGGAAGCGGCGGCCGCGGCGGTGCCAGCGGGCGATGAGGTCGCGCGGGCACGCCTCGCCGGAGACCAGCAGGAAGCGCAGGTCGGGCAGGTCGTCGTCCAGGGTGGCCAGCAGGGTCGGCACGCAGCACAGCGCGGTGACGGCGCGCTCGGCGAGGAACTCGGCGAGGTCGTGGCCGACCAGCGCGGCGCCGCCGGGACGGGGTACCAGCGTCGCGCCGACCACCCACGGCACCCAGATCTCCTCGACGGAGAAGTCGAAGGCGATGGTCATGCCCTGGTAGACCCGGTCGTCGGGGCGCAGCCCGTACACCTCGCCCGCGACCCGGACGAAGTTGCAGATGCTGGCGTGCTCGACCGCGACGCCCTTGGGTCGGCCGGTGGAGCCCGAGGTGTAGATGATGTAGCAGAGGTCGTCGACGGGGCCGCCGCGCTCGTCGTCGGTGAGCGGGGCGGTGTCGAGGGCGGCTACCGCGTCGGCGGCGGTGTCCACACCGAGCACGGCCGCCTCGCCCGAGCCGAGCAGGGGCACCAGGTGCTGCTGGGTGAGCACCAGCGCGACGTCGGCGTCGCCGAGGATGTAGCCGATCCGGTCGGCGGGGAACCCGGGATCGAGCGGGACGTAGGCGGCGTGCACCTTGAGCACCGCCAGCATCGCGACGTAGCCGCGCCACGCCTGGTCGAACAGCAGGCCGACCCGGTCCCCCGCGCCGACGCCGCGGCTGAGCAGGTACCTGGCCAACTGGTTGGCCCGGTCGTCGAGTTCGGCGTAGGTCAGCGCCACCTCGCCACTGTCGACAGCGGCCCGGTCGGATCGCCGGAGCAGGTCCTGTAACCGCTCCCCGTTGCGCCACCGCGCCCCGTGCGCGACGCCAGTCCCGACCAGGACCCCGGCGTCGTCGACGACGGCGACGGACTCCGGTGCGCTCATAATCGAATTCCTTTCACCTCGCGGTGGCCGTGCGGATTCCGCCGACCACCGACCGGCATTCACACCAATTCACAGTTGTCGCAGATGTGGGCGACACCCAAAACGTAGCTGTTGCTAAGCAACCACATGTAGCGCCTACCGGGTGCAGGAATTCACATAGCGCTACCCGAAAGGAGCAGCATTCACACAGCTTCCCATTCTGGGAATGTGCGGCTTCTAAACTCTTGAAGCGCGAGCGACGCTATCCATAACACTTCCACATAGCGTCCACAGGGCGCCCCAATGCGAGGGCCCGCCGGAGTTCCGAGCTGGTCCGAACGTCGCAGCGATATGATCCAGTTGTGGCACCGAAGCCCGCGAATGATAAGCACGGGCGATAACTGCGTCTTCTCCCGCCGCTTCCGAAATGCGACCCACATCGGCGTGTGGCAGGATGCCGCGCCCACTCATCCACAATAGCCCGCGAGCCCATGACAAGGATTCGCAGACCGGACATTCGCACCACCGGACCCCAGTCCGGTACCTGCGAACACAAAAAACCCCATCGGCACACGCCGATGGGGTGGAGTACTCGCCGAAGTCGGGACCTAGTAGTTGTCGCCGCCGAAGAACATCTCCTCGATCTGGTCCGCGGTGCCCGCGAGCAGTTCGAGCGGGTCGGTGAACTCGTGGATGTCGAGGTCCTTGAGCGGCAGGGAGTGCCGCAGCACGACGTGCTCGCCCATGATCGCGGCGCCGCAGGCGATGGACGAGTGGCCGATCTCGGTGAGCACGGCCTTGAGGTCCACCTTGTCGGCGAGGCCGACCGGGGAGGCGATCTGGACCCACTCGTGCTTGGCGTCGAGGACCTCCCTGGCGATGATGACGACCTGGGTGCGCTCGTCGTCCTCGTTGAACGCCTCGAAGTTGAACAGGATGCGGACCTCGTCACCCTCGCTGGAGATGACCTCGTACTCCTCGGACACGTACTGCACCAGATCGCGCCACGTCGACATGCGCCCAGCGTAGCGGACCGGTCGCGGCGGGTCCTGGTGCATCGAGGGGTGGCCGCTATCCGCGACCACCCCTCGAAACACCCCTAGTCGAACACAGCCCTAGTCGAAAGCGATCGTCGGCAGGTCCACCGCGCTCGACCCGGCGTCCGCGGTCACCACGGCACCGCTGACGATCGCGGCGTCGCTCGACCCGAGGAAGGTGATCACCGCGGCGACCTCCTCCGAGGTGGCCGGGCGACCCAGCGGCACGTTCTCGGTGGCGATGCCGTAGGCGCCGTCGCGGTCGGTTCCCTTGATCGCGGCGAGTTCGTCCATCTGCAGGTCGGCCATCGGCGTGCGCACCCAGCCGGGGCACACCGCGTTGGCGCGCACGCCGTGCTTGCCGTAGTCGCGGGCGATGGAGCGGGTCAGGCCGATCAGCGCGTGCTTGGTGGTGACGTACCCGGCGACCGCGGGACCGGCGAACAGCCCAGCCAGCGACGACACCAGCACGATGGAGCCGCCGCGCACCGACAGCGCGGGCAGCGCCTCGCGGATGGTGACGAACGCCGTGGTCAGGTTGACCTCGATGGCCTGCGCCCAGCTGGCGTCGTCGGTGTCGAGCGCCGAGCCGAGCCCGTGCCCGCCCGCGTTGGCCACCACCACGTCCAGCCGCCCGAACCGCTCCAGGGTGGCCGCGACGACGCCCTGCATGGCCGCGCTGTCGGCGGCGTTGGCTGGCAGGACCAGCGCCGCGTCGCCGAGCGGGTCGGCCACCTCGCGCAGCGGGGCCTCGCGCCGCCCGGTCAGCACGACCTTGCCGCCCTCGGCGACCACCCGGCGGGCCGTGGCCGCGCCGATCCCCGTACCAGCACCGGTGATCAGGACCACCGTGTCCGCGAACCTCATCCGCTCGTCCCTCTCGTCGTGATCGTCTGTCCACTGCGCCGCTCGCCGCCTGGCCCGAGCAGGTCGAGCACGGCGGCGGCGATGTCGTCGGGCACCAGGAAGTCCGCGCAGTCCGGGGCGACGCCGCCGACCAGGATGCCCAGCGGGGCGACGTCCTTGGCGACCGCGGCGGTGAAGCCGCGCATCGCGCCGTCGACCGCGCTGTGGTGCGCCAGGTGCCCGCACCGCGCGGCGACGGTGACGATGGCCCCGCTGCCCTGGCCCTTCATCGCCCGCACCGCGGCCCTGGTGGCGTAGAAGGCGCCGTCGAGGCCCGCGGCGAGCGCGGCGTGCCACTGCTCGTCCGTTATGTCCATTGTGGAGCCTGGGCCGACCGGGCCGCACTCCCGGCCGACCGCGTTGTTCACCAGCACGTCCAGCCTGCCGAAGTGCTCGAGCACCGCCCGCACCGCGCCGTCGACCTGGACCGGGTCCGCGACGTCCGCGCGGACCACCATGCCCCGGCGCAGCACCCGCGAGGCCAGCTCGGCCGCGGTGGAGTCACCGTCGAGCACGGCCACCGTGGCGCCCTCGGCGTCGAGCAGCCGCGCGATCGCGGCGCCCACCCCGGAACCGGCCCCGGTGACCAGTGCCACCTTCCCGCCCATGCTGCCCATGGCGGGCACGCTAATTCCCGCCGGAGTGGTTTCCGCCACCACCAAGACCACTAGTGCGCCGCCGGACAACGAATGTTCGCCCCCGGCCAACCTCGCGGCCCAGCCCGTGGGACCGGGCCGCGAGATCGCTGGACTAGCCCTGCTTGCCGAACTGGGGGGTGTGCAGGTCACCCACGGCCACGTGGATGGCGCGCACGTCGCTGTAGAAGTCGATGCTGTGCACACCGCCCTCCTGGCCGACGCCGCTGGCCTTGATGCCGCCGAACGGGGTCCGCAGGTCGCGCACGTTGTGCGAGTTGATCCAGACCATGCCTGACTGCACCGCGCGCGCGACCCGGTGGCCGCGCTGCAGGTCCTTGGTCCAGACATACCCGGCGAGGCCGTACTTGGTGGCGTTGGCCAGCTCGATGGCCTCTTCCTCGGTGTCGAACGGGGTCACGCCGACGACCGGGCCGAAGATCTCCTCCTGGAAGATCCTGGCGTCGGGGCGCACGTCGGCGAACACGGTCGGCTGCAGGAAGTTGCCCGAGGTCAGGTGCGCCGGGCGGTCGCCACCGGCGACCAGGCGGGCCTCGCGCTTGCCGATCTCGACGTACTCCAGCACCCGCGCGTAGTGCTCGGGGTGGATGAGCGCGCCGACCTCGGTGTCGGCGTCGGCGGGCATGCCGACCTTGACCGCGGCGGCGCGGGCGGCCAGCGCCTCGACGAACCGGTCGTAGATCTCGCGCTGGACCAGGACCCGGGAGCTGGCGGTGCAGCGCTCGCCGTTGAGGGAGAACACGCCGAACACCGCGGCGTCGACGGCCCGGTCGAAGTCGGCGTCGGCGAAGACCACGCACGGGGACTTGCCGCCGAGCTCCATCGACACCTCCTTGAGGTTCTCCGCCGAGGTGCGCATGATGATCTGCCCGGTGCCGCTCTCGCCGGTGAAGGAGATGCGCGGGACGTCGGGGTGGGCGACCAGCGCCGCACCCGCCTGCTCACCGATGCCGTGCACCAGGTTGAACACGCCGTCGGGCACGCCAGCCTCGGCCATGATCTCCGGCAGGAGGCTCGCCGACAGCGGCGACCACTCGGCGGGCTTGAGGATCACGGTGCAGCCGGAGGCGAGGCTGGGCGCCAGCTTCCAGGTCTCCAGCATGAACGGGGTGTTCCACGGCGTGATCAGACCGGCGACGCCCGCTGGCTGGCGGATCGCGTAGTTGACCTGCTTGTCGCCGACGATGTACGCCTCTTCGTGCAGGGCGACGATGACATCGGCGAAGTAGCGGAAGTTCTCGGCGGCGCGGTGCGCCTGGCCGCGGGCCTGGGTGATCGGCAGGCCGGTGTCGAAGGTCTCCAGCTCGGCGAGGCGCTCGGCGCGGACCTCGATGCCGTCGGCGATCTTGTTGAGGATCTTGGCGCGCTCGCGGGCGGTCAGCCGCGGCCAGGGGCCGTCGGTGAACGCGCGCTTGGCCGCGGCGACGGCGAGGTCGATGTCGGCGGCGTCACCGGCGGCGACGCGGCCGTAGACCTCGTTGGTCACCGGGTCGGCGACCGGGAAGGTCGCACCATCCACACTGGACGCGGGCTTGCCGTCGATGAAGTGCCGCAGGTCGCTTGGCAGGTCGACGGGGCGGGGAACAGCCTGCTCGGCCATGGGGTAGCTCCTAGGTGGGGTCGGCTCGGGGCGCTTAGAGGGAGGGGCGGACCAGCAGGTGCTCTGCCTGGGCGCGCAGTGCGTTGATGCGCTCGAGGCCCTTCGGGGTCGGCTCGATCAGCGGGGCGCGGACGAAACCGCTCTCGATGAGGCCCAGGTCCTTGAGGACGTGCTTGGCGGGCGCCGGGTTCGTCTCCACGAACAGCAGCTCCACCAGCGGCGCCAACTGGTAGTGCAGGTCGATGGCGCCGTCGTGGTCACCGGCGACGTAGAGCTCGTACATCCTGGCCACCGCGGCCGGGGCGATGTTGGCCAGCGCGCTGACGAAGCCGATGCCGCCGATGGCCAGCAGCGGCAGGCACAGCAGCTCGATGCCCGACCACATCAGGAAGTCGCGGCCGCACTTGTGCAGCACGTGCGAGAAGTGCTCGAAGTCCTTTGTGGTCTCCTTGATGCCCACGATGTTGTCGTGGGCGCGGCGCAGGGTGGCCACGGTGTCCGGCGCGATGTCCACAGCGGTCCGCGACGGCACGTTGTAGATCACGATCGGCTGGTCGGGGAACTCCCGCGCCACGGTGCCGTACCAGGCGATGAGACCTTCCTGGGTGGGGCGGCTGTAGTACGGGGTGATGACCAGCGCGAGGTCGGCGCCGAGCTTGTGCGCGGCCTCGGTGATCTCCAGCGTCTCCTCGAGCTTGGTGGAGCCGGTGCCGGGCAGGAACGGCACGCGGTCGTCGATCTCCTCGGCGACGGCCTTCATGGCCGCGATCCGCTCGGCGACGCTCTGCGCGCTGGGCTCGCCGGTGGAGCCGCCGATGGAGATGCCGTGCGAGCCGGACTCGAGCTGCCAGCGCACGAGCCTGCGCAGGCCCTCGGTGTCCACCGCGCCATCGGCGGTGAACGGGGTGACGACCGGGGCGATCGAGCCCTTGATCAGCGACGGGGTGGCGCGGAACTTCATTGCGTCTCCAACTGTAGACATTTGTAGACGTGCGGGTGGACCATCGTTGTCGACCTCGCAAGTGCTACTTGGCGGATACGACAGCGCTGACGGTGTTGAGCTTGTGCTGGCGGGCGAACGCCTCGACCTCGGCGGCCGGGGCACCGGTGCGCAGCAGGCGCAAGAGCTCGTCGTGCTCTTCCACCGACTCACGAGCCCTGCCGGGGACCAGTGCGAAAGTCGACCGGCGTAGAACGTCGAGCAGGTTCCACTCCCTGGTGACCAGGTCGCGCAGGTGCGGGTTCGGGCAACCGCCGCACAGCAGCAGGTGGAACTCGCGGTTGAGGCGGGTGAAGCCGAGCGGGTCGAACGCGGCGAGGGTGGCGCGCATCCGCTCGTTGAGGGTCGCCGCCCTGGTCAGCGCCGCGGGAGTGAGCCGCGCGGTGGCCATGGCGTGGCCCTCCAGCAGGGCCAGGGTGTGCATGGCGTGCCGGTACTGGTCCGGGTCGACGCCCGCGACCTGGGCGCCGACGTTGCGCTCGAACACCACCCAGCCCTCGGCCTCCAGCCGCCGCACCGCCTCGCGCACCGGGACGGCGCTGACGCCGAGGTCGCGGGCGATGCGGTCGAACACCAGGCGGGTGCCGGGGCCGTACCAGCCGTCGACGATGCGCTGCTTGAGGGTCTCGTACGCGTACTGCGTCTTGGACCTGCCCTCCAGCGCCGGTGTTGTCGGGGTGGCGGGGCTGCTCACTGCCCGTCCCAGCTGTCGTACGCCTCGCGCCACCTCGGACCGAGCGGGTAGAGGCCGTCGACGGACTCGCCCTCGTCGACCCTGGCCAGGATGAACTTCTCCTGGCGCTCCATCTCCAGCGCGTCGGCGGCGACCTCGTCGACGATGGCGGGCGGGATGAGGATGACGCCCTCGCCGTCGCCGACCAGCACGTCACCGGGGCGCACCAGCACACCGGCGCAGGCGACGTCGACGCCGATCTCCCACGGCACGTGCTTGCGGCCGAGGACCGCGGCGTGCGCGCCCGCGGAGTAGGTGGGGATCTCCAACTCGCGGAACGACGGGCTGTCGCGCAGGCAACCGTCGGTGACGATGCCGACCGCGCCGCGGCGGGCCGCGCGCAGGGCGAGGATGTCGCCGATGGTGCCAGCGCCGTGCTCGTCGCGGCAGTCGATCACCAGGACCTGACCGTCGCCGATGGCCTCGACGGCGCGCTTCTGGGCGTTCATGCCGCCGCCGCGCTGGTCGAACATGTCCTCCCGCAACGGCAGGTAGCGCAGCGTGTGCGCGGTACCGACCATGCGCAGGTCCGGGCGGGCCGGGGCGAGTCCGGTGAGGAACGTGTGGTTCAGACCGCGCTTGCGCAGCTGGCTGGACAGGGTCGCGGTGGACACCTGCCGGAGCGCGGCCTCGGTCTCCGCCTTGATGGCGGGAACGTCGTTGCCGTAAGCGATCGACCGATCCGTCGGAGTCACCTGCGGCCGCGCGCCCGGCTTGGGGAGCTCGGTGTCGGCCTCCACAACGGTGTTGACCAGTCGCTCGGAGTCACCAACGGCGACCTCCACGACATCGCCCGGCTCGACGACGGTCGCGCCGGTGGGGGTGCCGCAGAGGATGATGTCGTCGGGCTCCAGGGTGATGGTGCGCGACAGGTCGGCGATCAGGTAGGCGAAGTCGAACAGCAGGTCGTCGACCTTGGCCTCCTGCACCAGCACGCCGTTGACCCACGTGCGCAGGGTCAGGTCGGCGGTGCGGGGGTCGAGCAGGACCGGGCCGACCGGGGTGTAGCCGTCGGCGCCCTTGCTGCGCAGGTTGGAGCCGCGGTCGGCGTAGCGCAGGTCGTGCACGCCGAAGTCGTTGGCCGCGGCGACGCCCTTGACGTGGTCCAGCGCCTGCGCCCGGCTCACGTTCTTGGCCCGCTTGCCGATCACGACGGCGATCTCGCCCTCGAACGCGGACAGCACCGTGCCCTTGGGTCGGACCAGGTCGGCGCCGGTGTGCGACAGCGACGAGGGCGGCTTGACGAAGTAGGACGGCTCCTCGGGGAAGCGGCCCCGCTCGGCGGCCCGGCTGCGGTAGTTCAGGTGCACCGCGATGATCTTCGACGGCTGGAGACCCAGCGGGTGCGCGCTCACGCCGGGACCGGGAAGTCGACGATGACCTGGCCGGTGCCGCTGCTCGGGAAGTAGTCGCAGAGCTGCTCGCCTCTACCGCTGTAGTCCTTCCAGCCGAGCAGGCCGAACATCATGGCGGTGTCGGCCATCGCGGCCTCGCCGGTGCAGCGCTCGTTGTAGGTCGGCAGCGTCTCCAGGAAGTCCGCGATGCGGCCCTCGCGCCACTGCTCGAGCACGACCCGGTCGGCCTGCTCGTTGAACGGGTTGGAGATCTTGTTCAGGTACTGCGAGGAGATCTCGTTGGTGGGGAACTGGTGCGAGAGGCTGCCGCTGGCCAGGAAGGCGACCTTGCGGTCGGAGCGCTTGATGGCGCGCAGCATGGCCTCGCCGACCCTGCGGTTCTCGTCGATGGTCGAGTAGATGTTGCAGCCGATCGGCAGCACCTTGAGCGGCTGGGCGCCGCCGGTGTTCTCCGGGCGGTTCATGAAGTGCATCGGCACCAGGGTCGCGTACTCCAGGCCCAGGTCCTTGACGTCGTGGACCATGGCCTTTTGTCCACCGGCGTTGATCTCCTCGCCGATGAGCTTGGCCAGGTCGGCGGCACCGTCGTAGTCGTACTCCAGGTCGGCGATGAAGTGCGGCAGCTCGTGCGAGGCGTAGCTGCCGGAGTGCCTGGCCTTCCCGTTGACGTGGAAGGACATGCTGTTCATCCAGTGCGAGTCGGCCACCAGGAAGGTGTCGGCACCGCGCTCACGGGCACGGCGGCCGACCTCGGCAAGTCCCTCCTCCGCGGGTTTGCGGATGCCGTGGTTCTTGCCGGGCTGGATGGACAGCCAGATCGACGGAACGTGCGTGATCTTGGCTGCCAGGACCAGCTCACCCATGGTGACCTCCTCCATCGGACTTCGTCGTCGAAATCATGTAGCGGATCGCATATGATTCCCACTCCGGCGGCGGCGCGTGCCGCCGATGGGAACAGGTCTACCCACTTCCGGCGTTGTGCGGTTGGCAAGGGGTGCACAGCGGTTGTCCGCCAGCGCATCGCGGTCGGTCCGTGTTGCGGGTCGGACTCGGTGCGCGGCGGCCCCTTGACGGGACCGGGGCGCGGGGCAGAGTGTTCCCAGTCACGCAGTGTCACTTGCGGCAAGGAGGTCAGCGTTGACGTACTCGGTGACGACGGCGGGCGCGCCAGCGGCGCAGCAGTTCGACCTGTGGGAGTCCGCGGTATCGCAGACGTTCGTCCCACTGGAGGCGGCGCCCGGTGAGCGGGCGGCCTTCCGGGGGCGGCTGCGCGGGCAGAACCTGGGCAGCGTCGCCGTCTACGAGGCCACCGCCGACGCCCACACCGTCCGCCGCACGCACCGCGCGATCGCCAGGGCGAACCCGGAGATGTACAAGCTGGGGTTGCAGCTGCACGGCACGGCCCGCCTGTCGCAGGACGGCCGCCAGGCCGCGCTGGACCCGGGCGACTTCGCCATCTACGACACGACCCGGCCCTACACCCTGGCCTTCGACGACGTGTCGTCCACTTTGGTCCTGATGTTCCCGCGCGACATGCTGTGCCTGCCATCGGGTCACGTGGAGCAGCTGACCGCGACCCGTTTCTCCGGCGGCTCCGGCGTGTCCGGCATCGTGTCGTCGATCCTCGTCCAACTGGCCAGGAACCTCGACGACCCGCAGGTCTACGGCAGCGTCCGCCTGGCCCGCAACGTCGTCGACCTCCTCGGCACCGCGCTGGCCGACCGCGTCGACTACTCCAACGTCCCAGCGGAATCCACCCGCGGCGCACTGCTGGTCAAAATCAAGTCCTATGTGGAAACCCACCTCAACGACCCGGCGCTGTCCCCCACCGAGATCGCCGCCGCCCACCACATCTCCACCCGCTACCTGCACAAGCTCTTCAGCGACGCGGGAGTGACCGTCTCCGGCTGGATCCGCCAACGCCGCCTCGAACGCTGCGGCCAAGACCTCGCCGACCCCGCCAAGCAGCAACTGGCCATCGGCACCATCGGCGCCCGCTGGGGCCTGGTAGACGCCTCCTACCTCAGCCGAGCCTTCAAAACCGAATACGGCCTCTCCCCCAGCGAATACCGCCAACGCAGCGCCACCCACCGCGCCGACTGACGGTCTCCACTTGTAGCCGAAACCCGCGGACTCGATTCCCGTTGTCGTGACCTCGGTCACTATCACCTATTGTGACCATCTTCCCCCGTTCCGCAGTTGCCCTGACGGCAACGTTGCTACTGTCCCGCTGGACAGGGAGCACGCAGGGGAGCGCACGTGGCAACGACCGACGACATCGGCAGCATCGGCGCGGCCGTAGGTGAGTTCGCCGCCCTGGCAGCCCGCGGCGGCTTCGCCGTGAACGACCACGGCGGGCAATCGCTGCTCACGGCGATCCGCAACATGGTGGCATGGGTCGACGACAACATGATGGACCTCCGCCAGCTCGACCAAACGGCCAAACTCGGCACCTCCACCAACGCCGAGGTCATGAAGCCCTACCTCCGCCAAGTCGCCAGTGACAGCGCAGGCTTCCTCACCCAGCTGGACCAACTGCGGGTATCGCTGCTGGACGCTGAGGCAGCGATCAGACAGGCGATGGCAAACTATCAGTCTGTGGACCAGCAGGTGGCGGGGCAGCTCAGCTGAGGGGAAGAAGGTCTGTGAGGCGTTCGACAAGACTTGCCTGTGTCGCGGGCGTGGCGGTCGCGCTGGCCGGGTGCACGACACAGGAGCCCGGTACCCCCAGTGCTGGAGCCGAGAGCACCGGCACGACCACCTCGACCCCGGGCACGACCTCACCCGCGCCCGCAGCGGACCCGTGCGAGTGGTTGCCCAGCTCCATGATCAAGGAGTTGGGCATCAGCACCTCCGCAAGACCCAAGAAGTCCAAGGGGTACACGGCGTGCCGGTGGCGCGCGGAGAAGCCCGTCATCGCTGACAGCTTCTCGCTCGACATCACCTACTACCAGCAAGACGGCATCAAGGATCTTCAGGGCAGTCAGCCGCGCACTCCCGTCAAGGTCGGTTCGCGTGACGCCGTGCAGACCCTGGACGAGACCGCCAATGGCTGCGTGGTCGCCATCAACGTCACAGACAGCAGCCGCGTCGATGTCTATGTCCTCGGCGGGCCGGCACCAGAGCGCTGCAAGATCGCGAACGCCGTCGCAGGCCGGATCGAACCCGAACTGCCCTGACCTGGCACACCGGCCAAGCACGCGGAAGGCGCCTCCGGGCGCGGCGGGTCAATTGGTATGCGCTGGTAGGCAATCACTGGGAGGGGTGCTGGGCTGAGACTTGGTGTCGCGTTGGTCCAGTGGCGGCAAGGAAGGGGAGCCGATGCGCACCGAGGGGCTTTTCATCGATGGGGAGTGGGTGCGTCCGGCCGGGGCTGGTGAGTTCGCCAGTGTCGATCCGGCCAGTGGGGAGCAGATCGCGACCCTGGTGGATGCCGGGGTGGCTGAGGTGGACGCGGCGGTGGCGGCGGCTCGGGCCGCGTTGCCGGGGTGGGGGCGGGTCCCCGCTACGGAGCGGGCGCGGATCCTGTGGCGGATCGCGGATCTGATCGAGGCGCACGGCGAGGAGATCGCGGCGCTGGAGACCGCGGACCAGGGGCAGCCGCTCGGGGTCGCGAAGGCGGTCAGCGTGGCCGGGGCGGTGGAGCACTTCCGCTACTTCGCCGGGTACACCACCAAGATCGACGGGGCGGTGCGGCAGGTCTCCTTCCCGGACACCCTGCAGTTCGACCAGCGGGTCCCGGTGGGCGTGTGCGCGTTGATCGCCCCGTGGAACTTCCCGCTGATGATCATGACGTGGAAGCTGGCACCGGCGCTGGCCTGCGGGAACACCGTGGTGCTCAAGCCCGCCGAGCAGACCTCGCTGACCGCGGCCTTCCTGACCAGGCTGTGCGCCGAGGCGGGCGTGCCCGCAGGCGTGGTCAACCTGATCACCGGCGGCCCCGCCGCTGGCAAGGCCCTGGTCCGCCACCCCGGCGTCGACAAGGTCTCGTTCACCGGGTCCACCGAGGTCGGCAAGGACATCGTCGCCGCCTCCGCGCACGACCTGAAGCGGATCACCCTGGAGCTGGGCGGCAAGACCCCGACGGTCATCGCGCGCGACGCCGACATCGACGCGGCCGTCGCGGGCGCCGTCGCCGGGGGTCTGCTCAACAGCGGCCAGGTGTGCGCCGCGTTCGCCCGCCTGTACGTGGACTCGAAGCGGGTCGACGAGTTCGCCACCAAGCTCGGCAAGGCGGTCGACGGCCTCAAGATCGGGCCGGGCAACGCCGCCGACACCCAACTCGGCCCTCTTGTCACCGCCGAGCACCTCGCCAAGGTCGACTCCTACGTGCGAGGTGGCGTTACCGCTGGCGCCCAGCTTGTCGCCGGTGGCGCGCGCGCCGAGGGTGACTTGGCCAAGGGCAACTTCTACCGCCCGACCGTGTTCGCCGGTGTCACCGACGACATGGCGATCGTGCGCGAGGAGATCTTCGGCCCAGTGCTGACTGTCCTCGATTACGACGGCGAGGACGAGCTGCTGCACCGCGTCAACGACTCCCCTTACGGCCTGGCCGCGTCAGTGTGGACCGACGACGTTCGCACTGCCCACCGCCTCGCCAACGGCATCCGCGCGGGCGCCGTGTTCGTGAACATGCCCTGCATCCCTGACGCTGCCGCGCCGTGGGGCGGGTTCAAGTCCAGCGGCTGGGGCCGCGAGATGGGCCCCTACGCGATCGACGCCTACACCGAGATCAAGGGCGTCTGGATGCACTACGGGCAGGCCCAGTGAGCGGCCCCACTCCCGTGCCGACCCCGTACTGGGTGGCGGGCAAACCCCGCACCTCCGACTCCCCGGTGACCGTGCGCAGCCCGTATGACGCCGCGGTCACCGGGGTCACCAGCAACGCCACCGCCGCCGACATCGAGGAGGCGGTGGCCGCCGCGGCCGCCGTCCGCGACGAGGTCGCCGCGCTGCCCGCGCACGTCCGGGCCGACGCACTCGACCACGTGTCGCGACGGCTGGACGAGCGGCTGGAGGAGGTCGCGGCGCTGATCACCGCCGAGTCGGGCAAGCCGATCACCTGGGCGCGCACCGAGGTCACTCGCGCGGTGGCCACGTTCCGGTGGGGCGCGGAGGAGGCCCGCCGGTTCTCCGGCACCGTGCAGCGGCTCGACACCGACCCCGGCTCGGAGGGCCGCGTCGCGCTGGTCCGGCAGGTGCCGCGCGGACCGGTGCTGGGCATCACCCCGTTCAACTTCCCGGTGAACCTGGTCGCGCACAAGCTGGCCCCGGCCATCGCCGCGGGCTGCCCGGTGATCATCAAGCCCGCGCCTGCGACGCCGCTGTCGGCGTTGCTGCTCGGCGAACTGCTGGCCGAGACCGACCTGCCCGCGGGCGCGTGGTCGGTGCTGCCGATGACCAACGAGCAGATCGCGGACCTGGTCGGCGACCCCAGGCTGCCGGTCATCTCGTTCACCGGGTCCGACGCGGTGGGCTGGCGGATCAACGACTCGCACCCGCGCAAGCACGTGCTGCTGGAACTGGGCGGCAACGCGCCGGTCATCATCGCCCCCGACTGGGCCGACCTCGACGGCGCCGCGGCCAGGGTCGCGGCGTTCGGCACGCACCAGGCGGGCCAGTCGTGCGTGTCGGTGCAGCGGGTCTACGCGCACACCGACGTGTACGACGAGTTCGTGCCCGCGCTGGTCAAGTACGTGCGCGGGCTGCCGACCGGCGACCCGGCGCACCCGGCGACGCACGTCGGCCCGCTGATCAACGCCGACGCCGCCCGCCGGGTCTCCGACTGGGTGGCCGACGCGGTGACCAGGGGCGCGACGCTGCTCACCGGCGGTAGGACCAACGGCAACGCCATCGACCCGGTGGTCCTGGCCGACGTGCCCGCGGGGTGCGCGGTGGTCACCGAGGAGGTGTTCGGCCCGGTGATCGTGGTCGAGCGGGTGGCGTCGGTGGACGAGGCCATCGCGACCGCCAACCGGTCCCGGTACGGGCTGCAGGCCGGGGTGTTCACCCACGACCTGCGGGTGGCCGCGTACGCGACGGCGAAGCTGCAGGTCGGCGGCGTGGTGATCGGCGACGTGCCGACCTACCGCGCCGACCAGATGCCCTACGGCGGGGTCAAGGACTCCGGGGTGGGCCGCGAGGGCGTGCAGTCGGCGATGCTGGACTTCACCGAGCCGAAGGTCATGGTGCTGACCGAGTTCGTGGCCTGACGCCCGCCGCCGCGGCGGGGTCGGCCGCCCCGCTACGGTTGGCGCCATGAGGTCGATCTCGGTGCACGTGCACGGCGCTGACGAGGCGGAGGCCGACGGGCTGACCCGCCAGCTGCGCTCCGAACTGCTGGAACTCGACGTCGACTCGGTCGACTTCGACGACAAGCGCACCCCACCGGAGCACAGCAAGGGCATGGACCCCGGCGCGCTGACCACCCTCGTGGTCGCCGTCAGCTCCTCCCCCGTGCTCGTCGAGCTCGCCAGGGCGCTGCGCGACTGGATCACCCGCGCCACCGACCGCAGGATCACCATCACCGCCCAGGACGGCCGGACCCTGGAGATCACCGGCGCCAGGACCCGCGCGGACCACCGGGTGATCGAGACCTTCCTCGACCAGGACGAGGACCCGGACGACACCGAGGACCGACCGTAGGCGGTACGGTCTGGGGTCATGGCCAGGCACGCGCTGATCGTCGCCAACCGCGACTACCGCGACCCCGGGCTGCGCGCGCTGCGGGCACCCGAGGCCGACGCGCGGGAACTGGCCGCGGTGCTGGGCGACCCGGCGATCGGCGAGTTCGCGGTCAGCACCGAACTCGACCTGCCCGCCTCGGCCACCTCGGAGGCCGTCGAGGGCTTCTTCGCCGACCGCGACGGCGACGACCTGCTCCTGCTGTACTTCTCCGGCCACGGCGTCAAGGACCCGTCCGGCGACCTGCACTTCGCGACCGCGACGACCAGGCTGGACCGGCTGGGGTCGACGGCGGTGTCGGCCGAGTTCGTCAGCAGGCAGATGGACCGGACCAGGGCGCGGCAGGTCGTGCTGCTGCTGGACTGCTGCTACGCCGGGGCGTTCCACCGCGGCATGGTCGCCAGGGCCGGCGAGCAGGTCGGCGTCGAGGAGCGGTTCCGGGGCAGGGGCCGCGCGGTGATCACGGCGTCGAGCGCGATGGAGTACGCGTTCGAGGGCAGCGAGCTGACCGACTCGGCGCCTGCGCCGTCGGTGTTCACCGCCGCGCTGGTCGAGGGCCTGCGCACCGGGGACGCCGACCGCGACCAGGACGGCTTCGTCGGCCTGGACGAGCTCTACGACCACGTCTACGACCGGGTCCGCGCCGCGACACCGAACCAGACCCCGGGCAAGTGGGTGTTCGACCTGCGCGGCGACCTGCGGGTGGCGCGCCGGGCCAGACCGGTGACGGTGCCCGCCGAACTCCCGGAACAGGTGCGCGACGCGGTCGGGCACCTGCTGGTCTCGGTGCGCGAAGGCGTGGTCAAGGACCTCGCGCGGCTGCTGACCTCGGGCCACGAGGGCAAGGCACTCGCCGCCCGGCTCGCGCTGCTCGACCTCGCCGAGGATGACAGCCGCCGAGTCGCCGCGGCAGCAGCGGCCGTGCTCGCGACCCACTCCCCCGCACCGGAACCAGCGCCGGTAGCACCTTCACCCACGCCGAGAGCGGTCCTCGCCGAGGTGGCCCCGGGTCCAGTCGACGTGTCCGAAACCTTGCCCGATGACGTCGGCCCCACAACCGTGAACGACCCGACGCCGAGCCTCGCGGCACCCAGCCAAACGACACTGGCTCCCGCGGTGCCGACTCACAGGGCGCAGAACCCGACGACAGCACCTCGGGTCGACAGGCGGATCCCCGAGCCGGTCGACCTCAGTGACCACGTACCCGACCTGGACCTCGATGGCGTGCTGGGACCCCGCCGCACCCCGGTACCTCACGCTCGTCGCACGCGGATCAGCTCGACGGCGGTCCCCCGTCGACCGGTCACAGTGGTCGTTCTCGCCGTGGCGGCGGCCGCCGTGCTGGCCGCGACAGCACCGACCCAACTGGTGGTGCTCCTCAACCATGCGGCGGCGCAGCTGGCGATGACCCCGATCGCCACGGTCTTCACACCCGCGGCGCGATGGTTGTTGGTGGCCACCCTGATCGCGGTGGTGGCGGTTCCTCGCGACCACCTGCCCGCAGTCGGCCTGCCGCTGGCGATGGTGGGGATCGCCTACGCCACGAAGATGAACTCGCTGGTAGCCGCAGGGCAGGCCATCGAGTACACGATGCTCACCCCCTTCCTGGTCGGTCTCGTGCTCGCTGTGGGCTGCCTCGTCCTCGATGGCGCGGCGCGGTTGTTGCCCGAACCTCTCTTCCGACCACATCCGCTGGCGCTGATCGTGTGCGTGGTGCTGGCGGTGGACCTGTTCGCACCGAACGCCTACGACGACCCGCGATGGCTCATACCGCTAGGCGTTTGCTTGGTGCTGGTGTCGGCGTACAACGTCAATGTCATCCTTGTCCACCGCAAGGCAGGTAGATCTATCTTGGTCGATGCGCTGTTCCCGCTCTGCCTCTTAGCAAACCTCGGCTACGCCGCCTTGTCGAATCCGCTTGTTCCGACGAAGTCGATGTACATCGCCAGCGTGGTCATCGGGTTGGCGGCACAGGTATGCCTGACGGGTAGGCCGCTGCTGATCGCCCGTATCGGCATAGTCGCCGCCTTGCTCATCCACATCCCGTTGGTGTTCAACACTCCCCTGGCCATGGCGTACATGCACACGGCCATCGGCCTCGCCGCCGTGGCCTTGGTCATCTGGGGTGACCGGGCAACCGACACGGAATCAGGGGCCCGGTCGATGTAAGGGTTCGGGAGAGGTGGGTGCGATGAGGCGCGCGTTGATCGTGGCCAGTGATGCGTACGGGGATCCGGGGTTGCGGGAGTTGCGGGCGCCGAAGCACGACGCCGCGCAGTTGGCGGCGGTGTTGGGGGATCCGGGGATCGGGGGGTTCTCCGTGCGGACGCTGCACAACGCGGCGGTGGCGGAGACCAATGAGGCGATCGAGGACTTCTTCGCCGATCGGGCGCCGGATGAGCTGCTGTTGCTGTACTTCTCCGGGCACGGGGTGAAGGACGAGACCGGGGACCTGTACTTCGCGACCGCGGGGACCAAGCTGAACCGGCTCGCGGCGACCGCGGTGGCCGCGGACTTCGTGCGGCAGCGGATGAACCGGACGCGGGCGCGCAGGGTCGTGTTGTTGTTGGACTGCTGCTACGCGGGGGCGTTCGGGCGGGGGATGGTCGCGCGGGCGGGGACCGCGGTGGCGTTGGAGGAGCAGTTCCAGGGGCGTGGGCGGGCCGTGATCACCGCGTCGAGTGCGGTGGAGTACGCGTTCGAGGGGCAAGAGGTCACCGATAGCGCTACCGGCGGGCCGTCGGTGTTCACGTCCGCGCTCGTTGAGGGGCTGCGCAGCGGGGACGCGGACCGCGACCAGGATGGGCTGGTAGGGCTGGACGAGCTCTATGAGTACGTCTACGACCAGGTGCGCGCGTCGACGTCCAACCAGACACCGGGTAAGTGGGTCTTCGACCTCCAGGGCGACCTCTATATCGCACGGCGCGGGCGGCCGGTGACCGTGCCGTCAGAGCTACCGCTGGAGTTACGGGAGGCGATCAGCCACCCCAGCCGGTCGGTGCGGGCGGGCGTGGTCGACGACCTCACCCGCCTGTTGACCGGTGGCCACGAGGGCCTGTCGCTGGCCGCTCGCCTGGCCTTGGAGAGCCTGTCCGACGACGACAGCCGCTCCGTGGCGGCCGCCGCGACGAGCACCCTGGCCGCGAGTCGACCACTGCCACCACCAGAACAGCCGGAACCCGCGCGACCGGACCCAGTGGACTCCGCACCACCGCCCGCCACCCAGTCAGAACCGGTCCAGTCAGAACCCGCCCGGCCACACCCGACCCGACCAGGACTCGCCCGGCCGGAGTCCACCCATCCGGATCCCGCGCCACCGCCCGCCACCCGACCGGAAGCCACCCGGTCGGAAGCCACCCGGTCGAAGTCCACGCAATCGAGGTCCACCCAGCCGGAACCGGCCCGGCCCGAGCACGGCGGGCACGAACCCGACCCGCCGGAGCCCGCCCGACAAACCCCTGCCCGGCCGGGACACACCCGGCAACGACGCGCCTTGGCGGAGATCGTCCGACTGAGACTGGCCCCGCCGAAGCTCGCGAGCGGCACGCCACCCCCCACCGCACAACCGCGGGCGACGTCGGTCGAGACCAGGACACCGCGATCAACGCTGGTGTGGCGAGCCGTGAGCGCGGTCCTCGCGATCGCGACCGCGGTGACCCTGGCGGCAACGCCTGCCGATATCGCGCTGCAGGCCATGTACGACCGCCCCCCGAGGGGCATCACCATCCTGGCGCCGACCTCGACCACCGTGTTCGGGTGGCTGCTGATCGCGGCCGTGGTGGGGCTGGTCGTCCTGCGCGGTCATCGGCGCGCCATCGCCATCGGCGCCGGGTTCGGCGCGGTCGCGGCCACCGCGGCGTTCGCGACCAGGCTGGCGGCCCTCGGTCCGGTGGTCGGGCCAGCCCGCTTCTACTGCGTCGGGCTGCTCGGGGCGTTCCTCGCGATCGTGATCGCCAACGCGGGGCGGCGGCGCGGCTGGCTGTGGGAGGTCATCACCAGCGTGGGGGTGTTGCCCGTCGCCGCGGTCCCGCTGCTGTTCCCCCGCTACAAGGACGACTCGGGGACGGTGGTGCTACTCGGGTTCGCGGTCCTGATCGGCGCCGCCATCGCCCACCTGGTGCGGACCGGGCGAGCGGGCAAACCGGTCGTGCGGGACATCGCCTTCCACGCCCTCGTGATCACCATCGCCTGCGTCGGCCTCACCCTGGACGACGTCGACATGACGATCCGGTTGACCGTGGCCGCCTTCTCGCTGGCCGCCCAGCCGCTGTTCACCGACCGCGGGAGCCTGCTCCCGGCCAGGGCGGGCCTGGTCGCCACCCTGGTGCTGATGATCCCGCCTGACGTGGACGACATGGCCACGACCCTCGTGCTGACCTCGGCGGCCGTCATCGCCGCGGTCGTCGCGATGTGGCCGGAGCCCGCCGAGACCCGGGCGGGCGCGGTCTGACGCTCAGGCGACGCCGATGTCGATGACCGGGCGGGCGGCCGGGTCGAGCCAGGTGAGGATGGTGTCCAGGGTGGGGGCGGCGACGCTGACGCAGCCCGCGGTGGGCTTGTTGGTGCTGACGTGCAGGAAGAACGCCGAGCCCGCGCCGGGGACGGCCGGGGCGCGGTTGTAGTCCAGGACGACGGCGCGGTCGTAGGCGTAGCCGACCTTGCCCAGGTTCTCGCCAGCGCCCTCGTTGAACGGGCAGGTGCCGGGGGCGCAGCGGCGCGGGGTGTTGTAGTAGGCGGAGTTCACGTCCGACACCCACCAGTCCCACGTGTCGACCTGCTTGTACGGCAGCCGGGTGCCGTTGGTGGGCTTGTGGCCGAAGGACTCGGTGAGGGGCCACACCCCGGCGGGGGTCTTGGTGGTGCTCTCGCTGGCCTGGCCGACACCGGCCTTGCCGACGAAGGCGCTGACCGGGCCGATCTGGGCGACCCAGCCGGTGGCGGTGCGGCGCCAGGCGGTCAGCGTGGCGGTGGTGGCCGTCGGCGAGGCCGCGACCACGGTGATCACCTGGTCGGCGCTGCCGGTGTAGGGCAGCGGCAGACCTTGGACCTGCGCGGAGGCCAGCCCCGGTGTCAGCAGCAACAGAACTCCGGCAAGCAGCACACCCAGTCGTCCGCGCATGAGCATCTCCCCTTGGTCGACCCGCCCGGCACCGGTCCACTATGGACCGGGCGGGGTCGCCCCCGCGCGCCGAGCCGCCGCCACCCCCAGTCGGTGACGAGCACCGCGCCCAGGCTAGCGACATCCGATCATCCGGGCACTGCGCCGTTCGGGGGCTGTCGGCGGCGCGGGGCCCGGTGTGATCATGGCGCACGTGCCCCGTGTGACCCATGTCGGTGGTCCGACGACGCTGGTGGAGGTCGACGGCTGGAGGTTGCTCACCGACCCCACGTTCGACCCGCCCGGTGAGCGCTACCGGTTCGGCTGGGGGATCTCGTCGGTGAAGCTGGCGGGCCCCGCAGTCGCCGCAGCGGACTTGCTGCCTATAGACGCGATACTGCTCACCCACGACCACCACGGCGACAACCTTGACGCGGCCGGGCGCGCGCTACTGGCCGAGGTCCCCACCGTGCTGACGACCGTGGCAGGTGCTCGCAGGCTCGGTAGCGCTACCGGGCTGGCACCGTGGTCGGAGGTCGTCTTGGAGGCGGACGGCAAACCACCGCTCCGGGTGACCGCCACCCCGTGCCGCCACGGCCCGCCGCTGAGCCGCCCGGTCGTCGGCGAGGTCACCGGCTTCGCGCTGCACGCGACCACCGGCGTCACCTGGATCACCGGTGACACGGTGCTGTACCCGGCACTGCGCGAGGTCGCCACCCGGCTGACCGTCGACACCACCGTCCTGCACCTCGGCGGCGTCCAGTTCCCCCGCACCGGCCCACTGCGCTACACCATGACCGGCGCGGACGCCGTCGAACTGATCTCCCTCGTCCGCCCGCGCGCCGTGGTCCCGGTCCACTACGAGGGCTGGGCCCACTTCCACGAGGGCCGCGCGGGCGTCGAGAAGGCGCTGGCCTCGGCGCCCGCGGACGTGCGCGACCTGTTCCGCTGGCTGACCCCTGGCGAACCCGCGGAGGTCTGACGTGGACGACCACTGCCGGCCGCACCCCGACGTCGAGGTCGCCCCGTCGCCGGTGGCAGGTCTACAGCGACCACTGAGTCCGGTGCTGCTCGCCCGCTTCGGCTGAGGACCGCGCATGTGGCCGGTCCTGGCGCGGGCTGTCTCCAGCTCCGGGTCAGGAACCCAGTAGCCGCAACTGGTCCGCGATGAGCTCGCCCGACTCGCGCTCCCCTAGCGCTACCGCCTCCAGTGCGTCCCACTTGGCGTCGTAGGCGGTGAGCACCTTGGCGTCGTCGTCGGTGAAGAAGTCGCGGTCGGCCTGTTCCTGGTAGAGCACTGTCTCGGTCCGGCCCTGGGGGTCTGCGACGTCGATGAGGATGAACGAGCCTTCCAGCCCGTAGTGCCAACCCGTGCTGAACGGGACTACGCGCACGCTCATGTGGGGCTCGGTCGCGGCCTGCACCAGCCGCTGGAGTTGTTCGCGCATGACCTCGGGGCCGCCGACGAGCCTGCGGATGGCGCTCTCGTCGATCACCATCGCGGCCTCGGGGCGGTCGGTGCCCCACAGGCGCCGCTGACGCTCGACCCGCGCCTCGATCGCTTGTCCCAGCCTGGGTTCGGCGAAGTAGGGCGTGAGCTGTTCCCTGGCATAAGCGCGGGTTTGCAGCGGGCCGGGGATGTGCAGCGGGTTGACCTGCCTGATGGAGGTCGCGATCGACTCGTAGCCGAACAACCTGGTCACTTGCGTGGACAGCACGTCGCGGAAGGCCGCGTACCAGGACTTCTCCCGGCCCGCGCGGGCCTCGGCGAGGTACGACTCCTGCTCAGCGCCGGTGCCGTAGTGCGCCAGCAGCGAGCGCAGGTCCGTCGTAGACACCCCGTGCGTGCCCGCCTCTATCCGCTGGAGCTTCGACAGCGACCACTCGAGCGCGGCGACGACCTCCTGCTGGGTGCCGCCGAGCCGCTCGCGCTCGCGCCTGAGCCGCCTGCCGAGGAGTTTCCGGCTGACCCACGGATCCGGTTCTCGACCCACTGTGCCCCCTGAGGTATTCACCCGATGCGGTGAGAGCAACACCCGTGACGCCATCACTGTGAAGCCTTCACCGTCCCGATCCTGGGAAGGTACACCGAGTCCGGGGTGTGCGCCGAACACGACCGTGGCTTCGTCACTCGACCGTTGCGCTCTTCTCTACCCATGGTGACAGTTGCCGAGCCTCAATTCCGGCCCACCCGGGCAGCGGATCCCGGAACCCCGCGGATCCCGGGACAATCGACGCGCCTCCGCCCGGGAGGCCATTGCGAGGTGATTTCGGTGCAGGTCCCGACTTCCGTCCAGTGGCGGATTGGCAGCCGCTGCGAATCGGGCGGGTGTGTCGCGGTGAGTCCGATCGGCGTGCGGGACACGAAGAACCCGGGACAGGGGCTGGACATCTCCGCGCCATCGCTGTCCCGGCTGGTCGAGTTCGCGCGGACGGCACCGGGAATCCCCGCGCGGTAGACCGGGTCAGGGCCAGCGGGGCTCGGAGCCGCGGGTGAGGCGGTTGAGGTCGCCGACGCCGTCGGGGTTGGGTCGGATGATGCCCGCGCGGGCGGCCACCCCGGCGGCCTCGCCCCGGGACTGGCAGTCGAGCTTGCCGAGCAGCCGCTCGACGTAGGTCTCCACGGTGCGGCGGCTGACGACGAGCCCCTCGGCGATGGCCTGGTTGCTCAGACCGGCGACGATGCCGGTCGCCACGTCGATCTCGCGGGCGGTGAGGCCCATGGTGTTGGCGTACGGGGCGGTGGCCAGGATGACGCCGGTGCGGGAGCCCTCGGTGACACGCAGCAGGCGGACCCGGTACCAGCCATCGGGGCCGGGCCAGAGGAACGCGACGGTGCCGACACCGAGTTCCCCGAAGGCGGCGCCGATGGCCTGCACCTTGGGGTCGTCGGCGAGCGGGGACGGCTGCCGGTCGGCGAGCGGCAGCGGGATCCCGCCGGGGACCAGGCGGCTGGCGGTCCACTCGGGCCCGAACCAGGCGTCGAAGCGCGGCGACCGCAACGGGTCGACGCGGCGGGCGAAGGCGGTCTCCAGTTCGTTGACGAACGACCGGGTGCGCTCGCCGAAGGACGCCTGGACCGAGGCGTTGATGTGCAGGATCCCCACCACCCGCTGCTGGCCGAGGCGCAGCGCGGCCGACAGCCCGTCCTCCAGGCCCGCGGGCCGCAGGTTCTCCTGGTAGTGCGGCGAGTCCCGGAAGTTGTGCGGCGCGTCGTCCATCAGCAACGGGACGGCGGAGTCGAACAGCTGGCCACCCCAGCGGGTGCGCGGCAACTCGTGCGCGAGGTCCTGGGAGATGGTCCGGGAGTACCCGCGCTCGGCGAGGATGACGAACCCGCGGGCAACCGGGTCCCACCCGGTGACCTGCGCGGCGCACACATCGGGCACGGCCCCGGTGATCGCGTCGAACACCTCGTCCCACTCCACCTCGGCCCCACTGCCCAACGCGGCCCCGATCCGCACCGCCGACGCCACCATCGTGGGGTCCATCTCGCCGCCCTCCGCCGCAACGCCAGTTACAGAAATTTACGGGCTTTGGGCCGAACGGGGCAATACCGCAACACCGAGTGACGCGTTTATCGACACAAAGTCGACCCTGTGTTGCCGCTCCGTACCTGCCTCACCACTTTAGGTGAGTCGCCGGGGTCGGGCGCGGGCTTGCGGTTGTCGTGCGGGTCGTGAGCGCGGCCGGGGGTAAGGGATCTGGGTGGGGACAGGTCGGGTGGGCTAGCGGGTTCGGTAGTGGGCGTGGATCAGGCCGCTGGCGAAGGTGCGGGTCGTGACCAGGTCCAGGTCCAGGCGGACGCCGTCGGGGAAGAAGCGTTTGCCGCCGCCGACCGCGGTGGTGGTGATGAACAGGTGGTAGTCGTCCACCAGGTCCGCGGCGATCGCCTGGGCTGCCAGGGTGGGGCCGTCGACGGTCAGGTCGGCTTGGGCGGCGGTCTTGAGGGCGCGGATCGCGGATGGGTCGAAGGTGCGCTCGATGCTGGTGCGGGCGCTCGACACCGACTCCAGGGTGGTGGAGTACACGACCTTCTCCGCCGCCTGCCAGTCGCGGGCGTACTGGAGGATGTGGGGTGGCTGGTCGGGCACGGTGTGCGCGGTCTCCCAGTAGACCATCGTCTCGTACATCCGCCTGCCGTAGAGGTACGTGCCGACCGGGCGGAAGAGGTCGTTGACGAAGGTGTGCACCTCCTCGTCGTCCGCGCCCCTGCCGAGGCCGCCCGCCGTGGCCTCGGCGTAGCCGTCCAGTGAGGTGATCATCGAGTAGATGAGCCTTGCCACGCGTGTCCTCCCGGGTCAGGCCCTAGATCCTAGGAGCCGGTGCCGGGCCTGGGCAGGAGTGGGATGTCGAACGAGCCGGGGAGGGTGCCGAGGTCGAGATCCCGGGTGAAGGCGGCGCGCAGGGAGTTGATGGCGCGTTGGTGGGCCAGGGGGGCGATGGTGAGCCGGTCGGCGAGCAGGGCGAAGAAGCCGTGGATCTGGCCGTGGTAGCGGACCAACTCAGTGGGCACGCCCGCGTCCATCAACCGGTGCGCGTACTCCTCACCCTCGTCGCGCAACGGGTCGTACTCGGCGGTCATGACAAGAGCCGCGGGTAGACCTGACAGGTCGGCCGCGAGTGGGGTGAGGTACGGGTCGCTTAAGTCGGCTGCGGCGCGGGGGTACTGGGTGAAGAACCACTCCATGGCCTCGCGGGTCAGGAAGTGGTCGGTGGCGTAGTCGACGTAAGAGGGGCGGTCGCTCGGTGGGGCGATCACGGGGCAGGCGAGGATCTGCAGCAGGGGCAGCCTGCCGCCGTGGTCGCGGGTCATCAGGCAGGCGACGGTGGCCAGGTTGGCGCCGGTGCTCTCCCCCGCCACAGCGAGCCGCAGGGTGTCGATGCCCAGTTCGTCGCCCTTCTCGGTGACCCAGGTGAGCGCCGCGTGGGCGTCGTCGGCCGCGGCGGGGAACCGGTCCTCGGGTGCGAGCCGGTACTCGACCGACACCACGACCGTCTCCGCCTCGCGGCACAGCCGTCGGCAGGTGGCCTCGTTCTCGACGAACGAGCCGAGCACCCACCCGCCGCCGTGGAACCAGACGAGCCCGGGGAACGGTCCCTCGCCGGTGGGTTCGTACACCCGCACGCGCAGGTCGCCGCCCGGTCCGGGGATGGTGCGTTCATAGACGCGGCCGATCGGCTCCACGTCGTCGGGGACCTGCCAGCTCTCGGTGAACGCGGCGCGCATCTCGGCCGGGGACACCCCCACCGGGATGAGCCCGCCCGCGGCGTCCGTGGCCTCGATGACGGCCTTGGCCTCGGGGTGCAGTGGCATCTAGTGCTCCTTTCCGTACCTGTCGGCGCCGAAGGAACGCAGGACGGCGGCGGTGAGCCGGGACACGTCGTTGGCGTCACCGCGGTGCGACAGCGCGGCGCACCAGCCGATGGAGCCGACGGAGAACACCACGCCACCCCCGGGCGTGTCCAGCAGTGTCAGGTCGGAGCGGCGGCGGTCCACCGGGTCCGACAGCGGGTGCGGGGTGGTCGGGCCGGTGTCAGCGGACATGTACGCCTCGCCGAGCAGGGCGCGGCCGATGAGCCTGGTGTCGGGTGGGCTGCCGAGCAGTTCGTCGTAGGCGTCGGTCTCGAACGACGCGGCGCCGTCGAGCAGGGCGCCGAACCGGCCGAGCGGGGCGTCGCGGTCGATGCCGCGCAGCAGGGCGTCGATGACCGGGTCGCCCGGCTTGGCGACGACCTCGTAGGCGCCGCCGGTGCTCAGGCCCGCCGCCGAGGTGCCGATGCCGAAGAGCCGGTGCGGGGAGCGGCCGCGCTCGGCCCACAGCCCGCCCGGTTCGCCGGTCGCGGCCAGGTGCAGCTCGCCGGGCTCGCTCTCCCACATCCGCACGCCGGAGTAGCCGCGGCGCAGTTCGGCGACGTGCCGCTTCTCCGGGTGCACGGCGGTGACCCAGTACGCGCCGTTGCCGCCGAGGTAGGCGAGCCTGCCGCCGCCGTGCAGGTGGGTGGTCGCGGCGTCGAGCATGGCGCCGGTCCAGTACTCGGGGTGGCTGCCGGTGACGACGGTGCCGTACCCGGCGAGCGCGTCGGTGCCCTCGGCGTCGAGGTCGTGGTCGGTGAGCACGTCGAAGTGGAAGCCCTGGCGGCCGAGCCAGCCGACCAGGTGCAGGTCCTCGCTGTACTGGTGCGGGCCGCTCGCGTGCCGGAACACGTGGTCGTCGCGCATGCCGAGCAGGGGGCGCAGCAGGGACGCGGTGGCGGCGCCGCTGCCGTCGCTGTGCCGGTCGTAGAGGCTGTGCAGCCGGTTGCGGCGGGCGAACGGGGCGGCGATCTCGGCGGGGTCCTCCGGCAGGAACGCCATGTGGACGTGTTCGAGCGCGTAGGCCAGGTAGCTCAGCGTCGGCACGAGGAAGGCCATCGGGGCGCGCGGGGCGTCGGCGGGGGGTCTGACGAAGAACGGGATCCGGTCCACGCCCGCGCTGGTGGCGAGTTCGACGGCGTAGCAGCCGCTGGGCAGGTCGTCGGGCAGGTCGATGGCCAGCACCTCGTCCCAGCCCGCGTCTTCCAGGTCCGAGCCGTGGAAGTGGACGGCGCCGTAGCCGGAGTCGGCGAAGCGCCAGTCGAGGACCTCGCCGGTCCAGTCGTGCGCGGTGACCCCGCGCAGGGGTCCGTTGTGGAGGGTGCCGTGGCGGCCGTCGACCAGGTCGAGCAGCCGGTCGCCGCCGATGTCCTGGGCGAGGTCCCACTGCGCGGCGGCGCCGCGGTGCCAGGCGCCGGTGGTGTCGGCGGCGAGTTCGGCGACCTGCGCGGCGTCGAGCGCCCGGTCGAACACGCAGGGCGCGCTGATCTTGCCGTCGTAGTTGTCCTCGATGACGCCGTCGACCAGCCGGGCGGCGAAGACCAGCGGCGTGTCCGCTGTGGACAGCGCGCCGCGCGCGGGGGAGACGACGACGGTCGAGAGCTTCTCCCTGCCCAGCGGCGCGGCGGGCCGCACCTCGAGGCGGGCGCCGCGCTCGGAGTAGGACCCGGTGAGCAGGTACCAGCGGCGCACCGACAGCGCGGCGGAGGCGGTCACCGTGACCGGGCCGTCGTCGGTGTGCGCGGTGAACTCGGGGCGGCCGGTCGCGTCGATGCCCAGTTCGGCGACCGATCCCTGGGTCAGCACCCCGACCCCGGACTCGCCGAGCACCGTCGGCCACACCCACACCGCGAGGGTGATCGCGCCGTCGACGGCGGGCGGGTTCGGCACCAGGCCGTAGGAGCCCTGGTCGAGGTGCTGGTGCGGCACGGTGACCCGGTCCGGGAGCCCGGCGGCGACCGGGACCCGGACCGGGGCCGTGCCGTCGTGGTCGACCAGCAGCAGCCGCACGCGCGCCTGCGGCTCGGTGGAGCTGGCGCGCACGCCGATCCGCTCACCTGGCCGGGCGGAGATCCGGTCGGTGTAGCCGGTGATCGGTGCGTCGGTGTGGTCGACCAGACGACGAGTCACGCCGGTGATCCCTTCACTAGGCGGCGGGGGGTCCTTGCCTCACACGGCTTGCGCGATGACGACGCGGGGTGAGCCGGGGACCGGGCGGGTCTCGACCCAACGCCAGCCGGTGGCGTCGAGCCAGGTCCTGACCTCGTCCTCGGGGTAGACGACGGTGCCGTCGATGACGAGGTACTCCCCCGCCAGCACCGGGTCGAGGCGGCGGCCGTCGGCCGGGTCGAGCAGGAAGTCCAGCACCAGCAGGGTGGCGCCCGCGTCGACGACCTCGCGCGCGCGGGTGAGGATGGTCTTGTTCTCCTGCGGGGTGAACCGGTGCAGGACGTGCTCGAGCAGCACCGAGTCGTAGTGCCCGGGCACGGCGGTGGTCAGCGGGTCGGCCTCGTGGAACTCGGCGAAGTCGGCGAACCCGGCGGGGGCACCGCCCTTGGCCATCTGCAACATCATGTCGGTGCTGACGAAAGCACCGCGCAGCAAGGGGTTCTGCTTGTGCGCCTCGGCGAGGAACGCCGTGGACAGGCCGGCGAGGTCGAGCAGGTCGCGGTGCGGGGTGAAGTCGTAGACCGCGGCTAGTTGTTGGGCGTGCAGGGAGTTGTAGGTCTGCACGCCGCTCATGAAGGCGCCCATGCGCTCGCCGCCCATGTCGAACGGCTGGGGCTCGGCGGTGCGCATGGAGTCGGTGTAACCGAGCCAGTGCGGGTAGCTCAGGCCGTCCCAGAACGCCAGCCAGGGCCGCAGGTCGAGGCCGTCGCCGCCGGAGAGGTACGCGGCGGTGGCGTCGGTGTTGCGGTACGCACCGTCCACATAGGAGACCAGGCCGAGGCCGACCATGGCGTCGAGCAGGATGCGGGCCGAGCGCTCGGGGACACCGGCGGTCTCGCCGACCCCGGCCGCGGTCGTCGCTCCGGAGCCGAGCGCGGCGAAGATCCCCAGCTCGCTGGCGGCGAAGAGCTGCTTGGCGGCCATGAAGCCGGAGGCGACGGCGGCCAGCGGGGCCGGGTCGGCGGGGTGCGCGGTCATCCGGTGATCTCCTCGAGGTCGAGAGCGGGATCGATGACGGCCTTGACCGCCACCTGGGAGGCCATGTCCCGGATCGCCCGGTCCACGCCGCCGAGGCCGACCGGGGCGCCGAACATGGCGTCCCAGTCGAAGCGGTGCCGGAACGCGGCCAGGAAGCGCAGCGACCGGTCCAGGTCGGACACGTCGCCGTTGAGCGAGCCGATGACCTGGATCTCGCGGCCCATCACCACGTCCATCGGCACCGGCATGGCCTGCGGTCCGGCCAGGCCGACCACCACGTGCTTGCCGCGCTGCCCGCACATCAGCACGCCCTCGCGGTTGGCCGACGGCGAGCCTGCGAAGTCGAACACCAACTCCGCGCCGCGGGCCTCGGTCAGCTCCTCGACCACGGCGACCCGCTCGTCGGGGTCGGAGGTCTCCTCGATGGAGATGGTCACGTCGGCCCCGTACGCCTTGGCGATGGCCAGCCGGTTGGCCGGGCCGCCGATGGTGATCACCCGGCCCGCGCCTGCCGCCCTGGCCACCGCGGTGCCGACCAGGCCGAGCGGTCCGGCGCCCTGGATGACCACTGTGGACTCCGGGCGGACGCCGCCCGCGTTGGTGAAGGCGCGCAGCACGGTCTTCACCGCGCACCCCGCCGCCGCGGCCCAGGTGTCGGGGATGTCGTCGGGCACCACCAGGCGGTGCGCGCCGGGCGGCAGGTAGGTGTACTGCGAGAGGCCGCCGATGACGAACGGCCACTTGTCCGCGCGCTGGCGGAACCCGTAGCCGCGGTCGGCGCACAGGACCGGTTCGCGCAGGACGGTGCAGCCGTAGCAGTTGCCGCACACCGACTCCGACCACACGACCCTGGTGCCGATCCCGATCGGCCTGCCCAGCGCGTCGCGCTCGGCGGACTGCCCGTGCGCGACGACCTCGCCGACCATCTCGTGCCCGAGGACCAGCGGCAGCCCCACGAAGGGCAGCACGCCCTGCCACAGGTGCGCGTCGGTGCCGCACAGGGTCGTGCGGGTCACCTTGACCAGCGCGGCGCCGGGCGGGAGTTCTGCGGGTAACGCGATCTCCTCGATCTCCAGCGGCGCGTTGAACTCACGCAGCACCGCGGCCGTGGTCACTCGTGGCCTCATGCGGACTCCTCGCCTGCGTCGAACGGGTCTAGGACGGCGATTACGCCGGCTCGTCCCAGCGGTCTCCTCGGCGGGTCCAGACGAGGACCACCAGGATGACCACGAAGGGCAGTACGCCGCGGAACTGCTGGATCGCCTGCCAGGTGCTGGCCAGGCCCTGCAGGACGCCGAGGGCGAGGCCGCCGAGCAGGGTGACCGGGAAGCTGCGGAACGCGCCGATGAGCACCGCGGCCAGCGCCGGGGTGATCAGCGCGGCCTGCGAGCCGAAGTCGCTGGCCAGCTGCGGGGCGATGATCATGATGGCCAGCGCGCTGGCCGCGCCGGCGATGCCCCAGACGATCATCGAGAGCCGGGGCACCCGGATGCCGATGAGCTCGGCGGTGGTCGGCCGTTCGGCCTGTGCGCGCAGCAGCAGGCCGATCCTGGTCCGCTTGAGCAGCACGGCGGGCGCGGCGGCGAACAGCACCGCCAGGATCATCGTGACGATGGCGGTCCAGGTGACCACGACGCCGCCCAGGGTGAACGCGGGGGCGTCGAACGGGCTGGGGAAGCGGTGCGGGTGCTGCGCCCCGAACAGGCGCAGCCCCACCGCGACGAGCCCGGTGTAGATCGCGATCGTGACCGCGGCCTTGACGCCCTCGCTCGACTCGGAGAACCAGCGCACCATGATCGCCCCGAGGCCGCAGTGCAGCAGCGCGCCGACGGCCATGCCCGCGGGCACCGCCAGCACCAGCGGCAGGCCGCCCTCGTAGAGCACGACCATGGCGAAGGCGCCGAATGCGCCGACGGCGGCCTGGGCGAAGTTCACCACCGACACCAGCCGGTAGGTCAGCAGCGTGGACAGGCCCATCAGGGCGTAGGCCCCGCCGGTGACCAGTCCGGCGATGGCCGCGGACAGTTGGAGCACGGACAGCCTCCGAGTCGAGGGGGTAACGGGTAGGCAGGGCGGGTCAGGACGGCACAGGTCAGGAGGAGGTCGGGACGGTGATGAAGTCGCCGAGCGGGACCCACTTGCCGTCCTTGAGCTCGACCATCTTCGACGCCTGGTTGGGGGCGTGCCGGTCACCGGGGCCGAAGGTGAACGGGGTGCCGACCATGGGGTTGCTGATGGGCTGCATGGAGCGCAGCGCCTGGTTGACCGAGTCGCGGGTGATGTCGCCCTTGATGGACTTGAGCACGTCGACCAGGAACACCGCGGCCAGGTAGCCGCCCTGGGAGAACGCGGTCGCCGGGGCGCCCGCGCGGGTGACGGCGTCCTTCCAGCCCTTGTTGGCGTCGCTGTCGGCGGTGAACGGCTCGAACTCGCTGCCCGCGTAGACCTTCAGGCCCAGGTCGGCGACGGCCTTGGCGACGCTCTCGGTGTAGGCGGGGGCCATCAGCAGGAAGTCGACGTCGGACATGCCCTGGGTCTGGGCGGCCTTGAGGAACGGCACGACCATCTGCTCGCCGGGGTTGAACAGCACCGCGTCGCAGCCCGCCTGCTTGGCCTTGAGCAGGTACGGGGTGAGGTCGCCGCTCTGCTGCACGGTGGTGTCGTTGACGACCAGCTTCTTGCCGCTGATCTTCTCCCACTGGGCGAGGGCGTTGTTGACCGCTTCCTCCGAGCCGGGCAGCACGACGGTGAAGTTGCAGATCTTGTCGTTCTTCAGCGTCTGCGAGGCGAAGAGCAGTTCGGCGGTGATGAGGGTGAACGGGCCGACGTTGACCGGGGCGATGTTGGGGCTCTGGAAGCACTTGGGGCTGGCGCCGACGGCCATCACCGAGCTGATCTTCTGCTGCCGGTAGTAGGCGTCGTTGACGTCGCAGTCGGTGAAGCTGCCGGAGGCGGCCATGGCGACCACGTCGTCGTCGGCGAGCTCGCGGGCGACCTGGGCGGTGCGCTGCGGGTTGCCCGCGTCGTCCTTGACCAGGAAGTCGATCTTCTTGCCGTTGATGCCGCCGTGCTCGTTGACGTCGTCGAAGACGCGCTTGGCCGTCTTCACGACCTCCTCGGTGATGAAGCTGCCGGTGAGGCCCGCGATGGCGCCGATCTTGATCGTGCCGTCGTCGCTGGAGCCGCAGCCAGCCACCAGGGAGGAGGCGATGACCGCGGCGCCGATTATGCCGCCGACCTTGACTAACGCTGTGCGCATGGTTGTTGACTCCTGGGACACAGAGGGACTTGCCTGGGTACTGGGTGGTGCCTCGATCAGTGCTCTGCGGTGCTCGATGTCTGTGAGTCGACTAGCGGGTCGAGTCGCCCAGGTAGGCGGCGATGACGGTGGGGTCGTTGAGGACCTGCTGGGGCGGGCCTGAGGCGATGACGCGGCCGAAGTCGAGCACGACGACCTGGTCGCAGGTGGCCCTGACCAGCTCGATGTCGTGTTCCACCAGCAGCAGCGAGGTGTCGAACCGCTCGGGGATCTCGGCGAGGCGCTCGACCAGCAGCCGGGTCTCGTCGCTGGAGTGGCCCGCGGCCGGTTCGTCGAGCAGCAGGACCGGCGGGCGGCCGACGGCGAGGCCCGCGACCTCCAGCAGCCGCCGGGTGGCGACGTCGACGGCCTCCATCGGGGTGTCGGCCGGGGGGCAGGCGAAGAGCGCGAGCTGCTCGTCGATCTCCCGGCCTGTCAGCGTCTTCCCGGCGGCGACCTGCAGGAACATGCCGACCGAGATGGAGGTGGGCACGCGCAGCTGCTGGAAGGAGCGCCGCACGCCCGCCCTGGCCCGGTGGTGGGCGGAGAGCGCGTCGATGGGCTTGCCGCCGAGCAGGACCTGGCCGGTGTAGTTGTTGGTGAAGCCGGTGACGGTGTTGATGAGCGTCGACTTGCCCGCGCCGTTGGGGCCGACCAGGCCGACGATCTGGCCGCGCGGCAGCACGAGGCTGACGTCGTCGACGGCGACGAGGTTGCCGAACGTGACCCGCAGGTCGCGGACCTCCAGCGCCGGGGCGCCCTTGCTGGTGACGCGGACCGGGCGCTTGCGCGGGAACACCGACACCGGCGGCGGTTGCAGCGGGGCGATCGGGTTCTTGGCGAGCCTGCGGCGGCGGCGTTGGCTGCGCAGCAGGTCGGTCTGGCTCTGGCCCATCCGCAGCACCTGGATGGCGCCGAGGCCGAACAGCAGCGACGCGAGGTCCTGCGGGATGCCGATCTCGTCCATCAGCACCGGCACGAAGGCACCCATGAGGCCGCCCGCGATGGCGCCCTCCACGTTGTTGGTACCGACGAACAGGGCGATGGCGAACAGGGCGACCGAGGCGAAGGAGGAGAAGTTGCTCGCGGTGACCACGCCGAGCTGACCGGCCATCAGGCCGCCGCCGATGCCCGCGACGAAGGCGCTGAGGGCGAACGCGGCGAGCTTGCCCTGGGTGACGCTGATGCCGTGGGCGGCGGCGGCGCGCTCGGAGTGCCGGATCTCGACCAGGGCACCGCCGAGGCGGCTGCGGTCGAGGAAGTACAGGCCGACGAAGATGAGGGCGGCGACGGTGGCGGCGAAGACGAAGTACGCCTGGTCGGTGTCGAACAGCTCGGGGCGTTGGACGAGGTCGGAGCTGCTCTGGCCGGGGAAGTTGAGGCCGCCGAAGACCACGTCGAGTGCGATGGCGAAGGCGAAGGTGCCGACGGCGAGGTTCACGCCGCGCAGCCGCAGCGCGGGCAGGCCGATGAGCAGGCCGGCGACGACCGCGGCGAGGCCGCCGAGCAGCAGCCACACGTACAGGCCGCCGGGGACGTCGTTGACGTTGGCCCAGCCCACGGTCCACGCGCCGATGGCGGCGAAGGAGAGCTGGCACAGCGAGATGACGCCCGCGCGGCCGGTGATCAGGCCGTAGCTCTGCATGAACACGACCGACACGGCGGCGCTGGTGAGGTTGAACAGCGTGGAGCTGTCCGACACCGCCGAGAGCACGACGACCACGACCGCGGCGACGGCCAGCGCCAGCGGGAGCGGTTTGCCCAGTGGCCCCGCCGCGGCCAGCAGCCCGCCCTGAGGCCGGGTCTTACGCACAGTGTCCACTTCGTGTGACTCCAGTCGCCGGTCTTGTCTTGGGGGTGGGTGTCAGACCCGGGTGTCGCCGAGGTAGAGGGCCCGCAGCAGTGACTCGTCGGCGAGCAGGTCCCTGCCGTCACCGGCGTAGACCACCTCGCCCCTGGCCATGACGTAGGCGCGGTCGGCGATGCCGAGGGCGAGGTTGGCGAACTGCTCGACCAGCAGCACCCCGACGCCGCTGTCTGCGAGCTGGCGCACCGCGCGGACCAGGCGTTCCACCACGATCGGCGCCAGGCCGAGCGACATCTCGTCGACCAGCAGCACCTTGGGCCTGCCCAGCAGCGCGCGGCCGACCACCAGCATCTGCTGCTCGCCGCCGGAGAGCAGCCCGGCCGGGGCGGAGATCTGCTTGCGCAGCTCGGGGAACAGGTCGAACACCTCGTCGACCGAGGCGCCCGGCCCGCAGGCAGCCCTCAGGTTGTCCTCAGTGGACAGGTCGCGGAACACGGTGCGGTTCTGCTCGACGTGAGCGAGCCCGGCGCGCGCCCTGCGCCAGGCCCGCAGCTTCTCGATCCGCGCGCCGCCGAGGGTGATCTCGCCCCCGGCGACCGGGATGGCCCCGGAGACGCCCTCCAACAGGGTCGTCTTGCCCGCCCCGTTCGCCCCGAGCAGCACGGTGACCGCGCCGCTGGCGACCGCGACCGTCGCGCCGCGCACGATCGGCAGACCCGATCGCTCGACCCAGACGTCCGCAATGGACAGAACACTCACGGGGAAACACCATCCTTGGCAACGGGGGGTGGCGGTGTGGCGAACAGCGTGCGCCTGTGGGGTGGGCCACTGTGTCCGTAGAAATACCGAAATGCGGTGGGACTCCTGGACACAGCGGTCCCAGCCTGCCCCGTACGGACGCGACCCGCCCGGGAAAGTCCAGGACGGGTCACGTTCTGGTCGCGATTCCGCCACTGCGGGTGGAGTCAACAACCGTATACGCAAGTTGCAGATGGGGTGTGGCGGTTCTTTAGTGGTCGCAGTGACACTGTCCGGGTGGGCAGTGCGAGCAGGACTTGGCCCCGTCCGGCAGGTCCAGCGCGGGGTTTCGGTCGCGGAAGCCGTGCGGTCGCAGGCTGAAGCCGCTGTAGTCGACCGGCATCACCGGCCAGTCCTCGGGCCTCGGCACGTGCGTCGGGCCGAACACGTGCCACAGGACGAGGTCCTGGTTCTCCAGGTCGCGGTCGGCTTCGGTCCACGTCGGTAGACCTGAGCGGCCCGGGTGCTGGTTGGGGTAGTCCCCGGCGGGGAAGCGCTCGGCGTCGTCGTGCCGCGTCACCCACAAGTGCTTGGTCGCGAACGCGGCGCGCGCGGCCACGGTGGACCCCGGTTGGGCCAGCAGGGTGGGGCCGGTGTGCGGCATGAGCTGGTACGCGCGCGGCTTGCCGAGCCGGTTGGTGCTGTCGTCGTTGCGGATGACCCAGGTGCGGGCCTTGGTGGCGTCGGCGACCCGCTGCGCGCCGGACTCGCTGGTCAGGGTGGTGGTGGTCGTGGTGAACGCGTTGCCGTAGGGGTTGTCGGGGCCGATCGGGATGCCCACGACGTCGACCTCGTCGACGGTGTTGCGCTCCCCGGCGACCTCCATGTCCAGGCGGGCGCAGAACAGGTGCTGGTGCACGGGCGCCATCAGGCCGGGGGCGATCTCGGCGGCGTACGGGGAGGTGGTGCCCGGCTCGGCAGCGCCGCAGAACACGATGCCGGTGGCCTTGGCCTCCAACTGGATGGTGCCGTCGAGGTAGAAGTACCAGAAGAAGCCGTAGTCGTAGTTGCCGATGGTGGCGAAGAAGGACACCACGAGCCTGCGGGAGCGGCGGACCTCGGTGGCGCCGGTGAGGATGTTGGTGTGCTTCCAGAGGATCCCGTAGTCCTCCTCGTGCATGCAGATGGCCTGCGGGATGGTGACGGCGTTGGCGTGGTCGTCGGCGACGACGGCGTCGAAGTAGTGGATGACGCCGAGGCAGTCGCAGCCCAGCTTGAGGCTGTTGGCGTTCTTGCCGAGCAGGTACTCGCCCGCGTCGAAGTACGAGATCCAGTAGCGCCAGGGGGCGGGGTCGCCGTAGGGGACGACCATCTCGGCCATGGAGGCGCGGTGGGCGACGGAGTCGCCGTCGAACTCGACGCGGTGCAGGGTGAGGCCCTCGCGGGCGTTGAAGCCGACCCGGAACCGCCACCCCTCCCAGGTGACCTCGTTGCCGTCGACGGTGAAGCTGACACCATCGGGTTGGGTGATCTCGATCGGCTTGAGGGTGGTGCGGGCGGGTCCGACGTGCTCGGCGTCGAAGTTGCCGTGCTCGGCGGGGACGGGGACGTTGCCGCTGTCCTCGACGGAGATGACCTCGCCGGTGATGAGGTCGACCTTGGCGAGCAGGCCCTCGACGGGGTGCGCCCAGGGGCTGTCCTCCTCGAAGTCGCGCAGGAAGGTCAACGCCCGGAGAACCCGCCGGTCCTTCTCGTCGGCGTAGTCGAAGAACCCCGGCGACAACGGCGCGACGAACGCGAGCGAGAAGTCCTGCACGCCCCGGCGGCGCAGCGCGGCCTGCCACCGCTCGTCGGCGCGCACCAGGTCGGCGCTGCGGTCGTACTCCTCGAACAGCACCGCGGGCTGCCCCTCGCCCGGCCCCAGGTCCCGCCAACCGGTCACCTCCCCGGCGACGAGGTCGACGACGGCCTCACTGGCCACCCCGGTGGCGATGTCGAGCACGACGACCTGCGCCCGCCTGCTGACCGGGTCCCCCTCCCGGAACGCCCTGACCTCGGCCTTCGGCGGCTCCAGCAGCAGAATGCTCGGGAACCGGGTGCTCTCCCCCACCCGCCCCGCCGCCACCAGGACGGCCCGCACCCGACCGATCTCATCCCCGGTCAACGGATCAAGAACATGCCGAACCCGCGCAGTCGTCGCCGTCATACCCCCGAGTATGACCCGCGACCCCCGGTAACGGTCTTGCCGCACAAAGCACACCCCTTGACCCGCAGAGCACCACCCCCACGTCCGTCCACACAGGCATCTCCGTCCCCATCCCCACGAGCTGTCCACACCCGGAACCACTCCCCTCGGTCCCCCCACCCCACCCCCACTAGCCTCGATTCGGGGGCACTTCCGCGCCTGCCCATCCCCATCCCCGCGAGTTGTCCACAGCCCGGAACCCGCCCCTGTTTCCCCCGGTCACCGCGCCCTAGGCTCGATTCGGGGGCTGCTCAGCCCGGCTGCATCCCCGCAGGCGCCTTCGCTTCCACCTCGCACCCCCCTGGAGGCGCCTTCCCGCCTCGAACTCGCACCACTCTGGGCCTCCCCCACTCACTCATTCGAGCAGCCCGTTGCCCTGCCTGTCCCCATCCCCGGCAACCATCCACAGCCCGGACGCGGCCCTGGTTTCCCCTGGTCAGCGGCAACTAGGCTGGATTCGGGGGCTGCTCAGCACGCCCCGCCCGCAGCGGCAGCACCATCGGTGTCGCCCCCGCCGCTCGCGCTCTCGCCCACAATTCGCCGATGCCGGCCGGGCGTCCCATCCGCTCCCACAGCCGCGTCTCCACCAGGGCCGCTCCCCGGGGTTTGCCGAACCGAACCTCCCCCGAAGTCCCGCCGCCGTACACCCCCGCCCCCGGAAACCGCGACGCCAGCGCGTAAAGCCGGTCGTAGGCCCCCTCCACCGAAGCCCCCTCCGTGAGGAACGTGTACCCAGGCGCCATCCGGCCCGCCACCCGAACCCCCTCCGACCGCGCCCACCCCCGCTGCCTCCGCCCCAACGCCAGCACCGCCACGAACCCGGGCAACCGGAGCCACAAAGCCGGGTTGCGCATGACGAACCCCAGGTTCTGCCCCGCCCCCGCCGACGGTGCCTCCGGCAGCGCCGCGTTGCCGTCCCGCCAGCGGCGGACGACGTCGACCAGTTCGCGACCCTCGGGGAAGACCAGCAGGAACTCCCCCGCAACAATCCGCTCCTGGAACTGCATCCGCACCCACGCGTCGTCGGCCACCACGTCGGGGAACCGGGGGACCAGCGCGCGCCCGGCGGCATTGATCGCGTAACAGCCCGCGCCCACGACATCCCCGGTCACCGCGGGCAGCCGCGTCCACACTGCCGAGAAGCTGCGCGCCAGCCACCCGGACGGCCGGACCACAAGCGGTCGTGGGCCGACCAGCCGGGGTTCCGGCGCGTCCATCGCCGAGGCCATCCGCGCGAGCGTCCCGGGCATCAACACCGTGTCCGCGTCGAGGAACACGACCGCGCCGTCCCGGCACCGCGCCAACCCCACGTTCAGGGCCGCCGCCTTGCCCTCCCCCGCGACCTCGACGACGGTCGCCCCGGCCTCCCGCGCCCGCTCCGCGGTGTCATCGGAGCACCCGTTCGCGACCACGATCACGCGGACGTCCAGCCCCGCGCTGCCCGCGAGGACCGACCGCACGCTGGCCCCCACCAACGCGCCCTCGTCCCGCGCGGGCACCACCACGTCCACCCTCACGCGACCGCTCCATCAACAACCCCCGAAGTTGTCCACAGCCGACAACTCCCCCACCCCAACACCTTGCGAACCCCACACACTGGTGCCATGACGAAGAACAACCCAGCCCTCACTTCGCCGACCACCGGTCCAACACCGCCGCGGCGACGTGCACACCGAGGAACACGGCTGCTGCTGCCGGCTGCCGGATCAGCGACGCGACCACTCCCCTGTTGCGGTCCGCGCCGTCGCCGTGGGCGAGGGGGAGCCGCGCCAGTTCCTCGTTGCCGCGCTGGTACCGGCGGCGGGCGCGCACCAACTCCCGGGGACCACGCGGGACGATCACCTCATAGGTGGCCGTCGTGACGACCGCGCGCTCGTCGGGGGCGAAGTGCCAGCGCACCCACTTGTCATCCGAGCGCACGGGGGCGAAGGCGCCCCAACGGGTGCGGCCGAGGGCGGACACGGCGTACGCGCCCATGGTGGCCGGGGACTGTCGGACATACGGAAGGGAGCGCCACGTGCGGTAGTAAGCGCGGGAGACGACGCTGTCGGTGTCGGCGATGCGCACAGCGGGGACGGCGAAGTGCAGGCCGCTCCCGGGGGCGAACGCGCGGGTCAGGGCGGTGAGGCTGTCGGGTGAGAGGACCGCGTCCTGGTCCAGGTAGAGGCGCGCGCCCGCGGGCAGCACGGACTCGGCCGCGTTGATCGCGGGTACGCGCCCGGGCGGCGCGGCCAGCACCACGCAGCGAGCGCCCACCTCGCGCAGCACCGGCGCGAGGCGGTGCGCGGCGCGCAGGGTCCCGGGGTCGCCGTCGTTGACGGCCACGGCCACGTGCAGGTCGCCGGTGAAGTCCTGGGCGGCCAGGGAGTGGACGGCGCGGTGCAGCACGTCCGCGCCCCGGTACACCGGGATCACCACGCCGAACGCGGGTCGCACCCGGATCGGCCCGGGGGCCAACTCGGGCCACCGGGCGGCCAGGCGCGCGCCGGACATGGCCATGTTGGCCGGGCGGTCGGCGCCACCGGGCAGGTCGCGGCGGGAGATGGCGCGCAGCCGCGGCGTGACCCCGAGGCCGTCGGCGATCCGGACGACCACGTCCCGCGGGGTCAACACCTCGGGTCCGGCGACGTGCACGAGGCCGCGCACCCGGCGCTCACCGAGCCCGACCACGACCCGTGCCGCGTCGGCGAGGGCGACCGGGGTGCGGTACTCGTCGGTGCACACGGGCAGTTCCTGCCCGGCCCGCAGCGCGGCGGCGACCCGGGTCCAGGTGGTCTGCCTGGGGCACACCGGGTCGCCCTGCAGCAGGGAGAGCCGTGCCACCGCGCCCGCGTCCTGGTCGAGCACGGCGCGTTCGCCCGCGAGCTTGGTCCAGGCGTAGGCGCTGCGCCGCACCGGCGCGTCGCCCTCGCGGTAGCGGCGGCGGGCCGACCCGTCCCAGACGAAGTCGCTGGACGGGTAGAACACCCACGCGTCCTGGTCGCGGGCGTACCGGGCGAACCGCTCGGTGACCTCGGTGTTCAGCGCCCACCCCGTCGCGGGATCGTCCGCCACCGCGGCGGGCGACGACACCGCGGCGAGGTGCACCACGTGGGTGGGCCGGTACCGCCGCAACAGGGCGTCGAGGTCAACACCCCGACGCAGGTCCAACGGGAGCACGGCGCCGTGCCCCCCGGGGCATTCGCGCCGCCCCACACCCACCACAGCGGCCCCGCGCCGCACGAGCAGATCGGTCACATGCCCCCCGAGCTGCCCGCACGCCCCCGTCACCAACCACCGCCCCCACACCAACCCACCCGCTGCGACCCCAAGCCCCACCACAACCATCCCCCCACCCCGCACCACACCAACCCGACCCGATTGCGGGACCACAAGTCCCCGCCCCACCCACACCGCGAGCCACCCTCACGCCCATGCCCACGCCACAAACCCTTGCCCCACAACCCATACCTCGCCGCCCATCCGGCCGGAGCCGCGAGTCCTTGCCCAGGTGTTGACCGTTACCAACCGGCGCCGCAACAACACCACCCATCCCCGACCACGAATCGCCCTGGCAGCAACGGTCCCGGGTCGCGCACACGGCTGAATGCCTGCCACCAAACAGATCAAGGCCCGACGAGTAAGGGATCCCAGCAGAAGCGTGTCCCACCAGATGAACGGTGGATGGAGGACAAGGAGTCGGACCGGCCTGCCCCGTGGAAGTGGGCTCCACCAAAGGGATGTTGGCGGGCGGGCGGGCGGGTGGCGACTGGTGCGGCTGAATGGCGGCTGGTCGTCGTGGGCACAGCGCGGCTCCCCCCGGGGTGGTCCCGTGGAGAGGATCGCGTGGGTGGGGGTGGTCGATACTGCGCCGAACGGGTCGATCTTGCCGCAACCGGTCACGGGGGGTGGGTATTCCGGGGTTCCCACATCGCGGAATGGCCCCGACCGAGCGGTAGCGTCGGGGGCGGCTCGGGTGATCGAGGAAGGGGAGCCATGTCTGTCCCTCTGTCTATTTTGGACTTGGCGCCGGTCGCGTCGGGGCGTGGACCCGCGGCCGCGCTGCGGGAGACCGTCGAGCTCGCGCAGCGGGCCGAGCAGTTCGGGTACCGGCGGTTCTGGGTGGCCGAGCACCACTTCGCCTCGGGGGTCGCCTCGTCGTCGCCCGCCGTGCTCAGCGCGATCATCGCGGGGGCGACCAGCGCGATCCGGGTCGGGTCCGGCGCGGTCCTGCTCGGGTACTACACGCCGGTGTCGGTGGCCGAGCAGTTCGGCACCGTGGCGCTGGCGCACCCGGGGCGGGTCGACCTCGGGCTCGGGCGGTCCGGGCTGGTGCGCGCCAAGGACCTGGCCAAGCTGTTCGGGTCCACCAGCGCCCCCCAGGTGCCCTCGCGGACCGTGGACGGCCTGGTGATCCCCGGCAGGCCGAAGGGGGCGCTGGACCGGCCCGAGGTGCAGCGGCGGTTCGAGGCAGGCCACCGGCTGCTCGGTGCGCGGGAGGACGAGGTCGACTACGGGGTCCAGGTGCGCCAGATCCTGGCGTTCCTCACCACCGGGCACACCGACGACGACGGCCACCTGTTCCAGGCGCCGTCAGCGCAGGGCACCGACACCCAGCTGTGGGTGCTGGGCTCCAGCGCGGGTCCCAGCGCCAAGGCCGCCGGGGAACTGGGGTTGCCGTTCACCGCGAACTACCACGTGAGCCCGTCGTCGGTGCTGGAGGCGGTGGCGGCGTACCGGGCGGCGTTCGTGCCGTCCGAGGCGTTCCCCGAGCCGTACGTGATGGTCTCGGCCGACGTGGTGGTCGCCGAGGACACCGCCACGGCGCGGGAGCTGGCCCGCCCCTACGGCCAGTGGGTGCTCAGCATCCGCTCGGGCGAGGGCGCGATCCCGTTCCCGACCGCCGAGGAGGCCGCCGCCTTCGAGTGGACCGACCAGCTGCGCTCGCTGGTCGCCGACCGCGTCGAGACCCAGTTCGTCGGCACCTCCGGCGAGGTCGCCGAGAAGCTGGACACGCTGCGCCGGGTCACCGGGGCCGACGAGCTGATGGTCACCACCATCACCCACGAGCACGCCGCCAGGATCCGCTCCTTCGAGCTGCTCGCCAAGGAGTGGATCGACTAGTCGACCGGGGAGCACGACAGCGGGGCGGGACCTGGTGGTCCCGCCCCGCTGCTGTTCAGTTGTCAGAGCACGAGATCAGCTGGTCTGCAGCGCCACATCGTCGATGAGGAAGCTGGTCTGCAGGCTCGCGTCCTCGACACCGTTGAACTTCACGGAGACCGACTGGCCTGCGAACTGACCCACGTTGATGGTCCGCTGCACGTAGGAGCCGCCCGCGTCCACGTTCGAGTAGCTGGCGACCGTGGTGCCACCGACGGTGACGGTCAGCTTGTCGTACTGGACGTTCTCGGTCTCCGCGGTGGTGATGCGCAGCCAGTAGGTCAGCGTGGAGTTGGAGCAGCCCGCCGGGATGGTGACGGTCTGCGCCGCGCTGTCGGTCCGGGTGGAGCCCCAGCCGTTCAGCCACGCCTTGTACGAGCCACCGTGCGGGGCCTCCTGCGCCGAGCTGTCGACGACACCGGAGGTGGTGGTCCACGGGGTGGTGCCGGACTCGAAGCCACCGTTGGCGATGACGTTCGAGCCGGTGCAGTTGCCCGGGTTGGTGTTGCCCACGGTCAGGTTGTACGTCGCCGAGCGAGTCGCGCTACCCACACCGGAGATGGTGATCTGGTAGTTGCCCGCGGCCGTCGAGGAGCCGACGTTGATGGTCGCGGTGGACGACGAGCCGGTCTGCACCGAGCTCGGGTTGAAGGCGACGGTGACGCCCGAGGGGGCACCGGTCGCCGACAGGGTGACGTTCTGCGCCGAGCCCGAGGTGGTCTGGGTCGACACCGTGGTGGTGGCCGAGCCGCCCTGCTGGACGGTGCCCGAGGTCGGGCTCAACGACACCGAGAAGTCGTTGGTCGGCGTGGTGGTGCCCACGGCCTGCTTCCAGATCGTGTACGCGACACCGTCAGCGCTGCGGTCGAGAGCCGTGGCGTTGATGTTCGAGGTGGTGTCGCAGGAGCTGTGGTAGCAGGAGTCGTAGGCGGCGTTCGCGGTGCCGCCCCACTTGGTGGCCTCAGCGGAGGTCTTGCGAGCCGAGGCACCGGTGGCGTAGCCCGAGGACGGGATGCCCGCGTTCTGGAACGAGTAGTCGTCCGAGCGGCCCGCACCCTCGACGTTCTCCTGCGGGGACAGGTTCAGCGAGTCCCAGTACGCCTTGAGCGGCGCGGCGGCGGTGGTGTTGATGTTGTTGATGAAGTAGCCGCCGTTCTTGGAGGCCACCATGTCGAAGTTGTAGTACGCCTTGATCTGCGACCGGGCGGTCGAGCTCAGCTGGTTGACGTAGAACTTCGAGCCGTTGAGGCCCTGCTCCTCGTCGGTCCACCAGGCGAACCGGACGTGCTTGAGCATGGTCGGGTTCTTGGCGGCGAGCTGCAGGGCGTTCTCCAGCAGCGTGGCCGAGCCCGAGCCGTTGTCGTTGATGCCGGGGCCCGCGGAGACGCTGTCCAGGTGCGAGCCGAACATGATCGTCTGGGCGGTGTCGCCACCGGGCCAGTCGGCGATCAGGTTGTTCGACACGTAGGTGCAGCTGGTGCAGCTCTGCTCGGCGACGGTGAAGCCCGCCTGCTGCAGCTTGCCCTTGACGTAGGCGACGGACTGGGTGTAGCCGGAGCTACCCGCGCGGCGGTTGCCGCCCGCGTTCGTCGCGATGGTGTTGAGCTGGGTCAGGTGGCCCTGGACGGCCGCCACGTCGATGTTCGGCGCGGTCGGGTCCGGGTTGCCGCCACCGGTGACGGTCAGCGAGTAGGTCGCGGTGTGGCTGGTGGCGCCCGCCGCGGTCACGGTGATCGTGTAGGTGCCGTTGGCCACCGAGGAACCGACAGCGACGGTCGCGGTGGAGGAGGAACCGGTCTGCACCGAGGTCGGCGAGAAGGACACGGTCACGCCGGAGGGCTGGCCCGAGGCGGACAGGGTCACGTTCTGCGCCGAACCCGAGGTGGTCTGGGTCGCGACCGAGAAGGTGGCGGAGTTGCCCTTGACGACCGAGCCCGAGGACGGGTTCAGCGACACGGAGAACTCGTTGCCCGGGGTGCCGGTGCAGGTGGGCTCACCGGACTGCGCGGGCAGGGTGATGGCGTCCCACGCGGACTTGGTCTTGTTGAACAGGTTGCAGGTCGAGTCCAGGGTCTTCGCCGCGCTCAGGGTGGCGATGCGGTACTTCTTGTAGGTCATGCCGCTGGTCTTGAGCAGCATGCCGCCGTAGAAGACGCGACCGGCGTCCTTGATGCCGATGCCGGTGATCGAGGACGGACCACCCGAGCAGATCGGGCTGGTGGGCTTGCCGCCGCCGGGGTTGTTGCCCTCGGCGAGCAGGTAGAACCAGTGGTTGAGCGGGCCCGCTGCCGCGTGCACCTCGGTGCTGGGGATCGAGGCGCTGTAGCAGTTCGGGTTGCTGCCGACCAGCGACGGGTTGTACATGTTGCGGATCGGACCGTTGCCGACGAGGTTGATCGTCTCGCCGACCAGGTAGTCCGGGACGTCCTTGGCGTTGTTGGCGTAAGCCTCGGTCAGCGCGCCGAAGATGTCACCGGTGCCCTCGCCCAAGCCGGCCTCGGAGGAGGTGCCGCCGGGGGTGTTCTGGTCCAGGCCGTGGCCGTACTCGTGGCCGACGACGTCCATCGAGGCGATCCACTTGTTGGCCGAGTTGCGGCCGATGGTGATCTGGGAGCCGTCCCAGTAGGCGTTCTGCTCGTTCAGGCCGACCTTGGCGGGCCAGCTGCGGCCGGAGCCGTTGTGGCTGGTGCGGCCGAGCCAGTCGCGGAGCATGTTCCACTCCTGCTGGGCGGCGTACATCAGCTCGCCACAGCCGGTCTCCTTGCTCGTCTCCGAGCCGGTGCCCCAGGAGTCCGAGGACTTCGAGAAGACAGCGCCACCGCTGTAGTCCGCGCACTGCAGACCCGGGCGGTTCGGGTCGACGAGGCGGTAGGTGCCACCGGAGTTGGTGGTGTCGATGTTGACGTTGCCGTTCCACTCACCGTTGACGGTGCCGTGCGCGGCGTCCTCGACCTTGTCCAACACGGCGCCGGAGTTGGCGTCGACCCAGACGTTGAGGTGGCTCGGGCCACCCTCCTTGGTCGTGCCGACCAGCACGTGCTCCCAGGCCAGCTTCGGCGCGTCGTTGGTGACCTTGACGACCAGGCGGGAGGACTCGACCTTGGTGGTCTTGGCCTGCAGGCCCCGGGAGGTCTGCTCGGCTGCCGACTTGCCGACCACGGCGGTGGTGGACGGGACGGCCACCTTCGACTTCGTGGCGGCGGCGATGGCCTGGACGCGGCCCTGGCCGTCGGCCAGGACGGTGGCGTCGCCGCCGACGACCGTGAGGCCGCGGTAGCTGCGCTGGTAGGAGACCGAGTAGAGGTCGTTGACGTACGGGGTGACCAGGTCACGCGAGTACGCCTCGTCCGGACCCTTGGCGAGGGCGTCCAGGCCGCTCACGGCCGCGCGGTTGGCGGCGGAGACGGCCAGCGCCTGGTGGTCCTGGGCTTGGGCCTGCTGCTCCTGGCTGGCGAACACCGGGCTGACGGTCAACGCGACCGCCGTCCCGGCGAAGACAGCCAGGGCGACCCCGGCCGTCATCGTTCTGCGCTTCATCGAATACTCCTTGTGGGCAGGGTTGCGCTCGGTGCGCCCTGCTCCGGCCTCGTGGGCTGTGCACCGCCGGGTGGAACGCGAACGTCACCGAGCGCAGCGAAGCATTCAGATATCGCCATGTGACAGTCAATGGAATCCACAGTGGGAACGCCTGATTGTCAAACACCGGCAAATTCGCCCAGCAGGCGCTACTCCGGCGATTTCCCCATAAGTCCTGGTGAATGCCACAACCGCTTTGTCCGATTCGCCAGAACGGGGTTTTCGCTATGGCCGGATCGTATGCCCGCCGGGTTCGGGAACCCGGTCGACGAACTCGCGCACCGCGGCGACCGCGCCCCAGCGCCGCCCGAGCCTGGCGCGCAGCCCGGCCAGTTCCGCGGTGATGGTCGCGCGGCCTGCCGCCTCGGCCTCCACCCGGACCTGCTCGGCGATCGCCACCGCGGCGTCCGGCTCACCGGCGCAGGCGTGCGCGTCGGCCAGCCGCACCGACAGCAGCAGCGCCGCCGGTCGCATCCGCTCGGGGACCAGGGCGGCGGACTGGCCGGTCACCACCACGGCCTGCCTGGCCAGGGCCCGGTTGTCGGTCACGACGGCGAGGTCGCGCAGCGCCGCGCCCGCGGCGGCGTCCATGCGCAGCCTGCCCTGGTCACCGCCAAGCCAGGGGGCCTCGAGGTGGTCGCGTTCGTCGAACAGGCCCAAGGCGGTCTCGGCCGCGGCGACCGCGCGCAGCGCCTCGGCGTCATCCCCGGCGGCGGCGTGCCCCCTGGCCAGGGACATGTTGGCCAACACGGTGGTCCACGGGCGGCCGGGGTCGGCAGCGGCCATCGCGCGCCCGCAGGCGAGCGCGGTGTCGGCGTCGCCGTCGAGCCTGGCCAGGGTGCTGACCTCGGCCAGCAGCCGGACCCGGACGCCGACGTCGCCGACCAGGTCGGCGCGGGCGAGGCCGTGGCCGAACCAGGCCATGCTGAGCGTGGTCTGCCCCCGGTGCATGCGCAGCCTGCCCGCGATGGCGGCGAGGTTGGCGGCCAGCCGCTGGTGGGCGGGGTGCGGGTCGTCGCCGGTGTCGCCGAGTCGGGTCAGTGCGTGCAGGAGCCACTCGACCGCGGGTAAGACGGTCGCCGAGCCGCTCTCCAGGCTCTGCCGCGAGTACTCGACGAGCAGCGCGGTGAGCACGTGCGTGAGGTCGGGTTCGAGTCCCCTCGGCGGGGTCTTCCCGGGCCCGACCAGGGCTAACACGTCGCGGGCAGTGTCGAGGTCGGGCACGGCGCAGCCGAGGTGGCCGTGCAGCGGGCAGCCGATCCCGTCCTCGGGCAGGGTCGCGGGCCAGAACCGCACCGCGACCGGAACCGGCTCCACCCCCGCCCCCGGGAGCAGGGACAACAGGGTGCGCTGGGGCGGGTCGGGTTCCCGCGCGGGCTCCCGGCACAGCGCGATCAGTTCGCCGTCGGCGCCCAGGATCTGGTCGAGGCAGTCGACCAGCCCTGCGGGGGGCACCCGGACGCCGCTCTCCAGCTTGGAGATGAGGCTGTGGTGGTAGCCGACCCGCAGGCCCAACTGGGCCTGGGTGAGCCCGGCCCGCCTGCGCCACTCGCGCATCCGGCGGCCGAACTCCGGCCAGTGCGCCGACTGCCCGCTCGCGTGGCCAGCCATGCCGCCTCCCGCTCGCCCGCCCCGCCAGGGCCGTGGAAATCCGGGGAGCGTAGCACCGGCATTAAGAACGCGGTGTGTTCTGCGGCACACTCCGAACATGGGAATTAAACACACCGGATGGTGCTCGCGACCGGCGTGTCTTTTCGGCGTCCGCGTCGTCGGCATTCGCCCGCCCGGTTACCCTTTCTTTCGGGCCAACCGGACAATAGCGACCAATGAGAATCGAGGCAATTGTTCCGCATGGGTCAATTGTCGGTATTGACGGTGCGTCACCACAGACGGGAAAGCGCTCAGGCTTTCGGGACGTCGTAGCGGTACCCCATGCCGCGGGCGGCCTTGATGGGCGAGTCGTCGGCCGACCAGCCGAGCTTGCGGCGCAGCCGCAGCACCGCGAACTTGACCCGGTCGGCGCCGATGCCGGTCGGGTCGTTCCACACCAGGTTGAGCAGCTGCCGCGGCGAGAGCACCGCGCCCTTGTGCTGGACGAACGTCGAGAGCAGCCGGTACTCGGTGGCGTTGACCTCGGCCTCCGACCCGTTGACGAACACCCGGCGGGACCGGTGGTCCATCCGGACCACGCCGTCGTCGTAGACCTCGGTCTGGCCGCTGCCGCCCGCCTGCTCGGTGCGCCGCAGGATGGCCTCGATGCGGGCCAGCAGCTCGCTGGTGGAGAACGGCTTGGTCAGGTAGTCGTCCGCGCCGCCGCGCAGGCCGCGGACCTTGTCGGCCTCCATGCCGTGCGCGGTCAGCAGCAGCACCGGCACGTCGCTGACGTCGCGGATGCGCTCGAGCACCATCCAGCCGTCGATCACCGGCAGCCCGATGTCGAGCAGCACCAGCGTCGGGTGCGACTCGTGCAGCACCCGCAGGCCCTGGCGGCCGTCCGGGGCGACCACCACCTCGTGCCCGGCGCGCTCCAGGATCACCCGCAGGGCGAGCGCGATGTCCGGCTCGTCCTCGACCACCAGCACCGTGCTCATCGCCGCCCCATCCCGCCCGTGCCGATCCCCTCACCGCTGCCGTTCCCGCCGACCGCCGGTCTGCCGCCCCCGATCCCCTCGATGTCCTCGTCGTCCGCGCCGGGGCCGGTCGGCAGCGTGACCCGCACGGTCGTGCCGACGTCCTCGGTGCTCTCGATGGTCATCGCGCCCTGGTGCACCGCCACGATCTGCTTGCAGATCGACAGCCCGAGCCCGCTGCCGGGGATGCCCGCCGCGCCCGCGTTGGACGCCCTGGTGAACGCGTCGAACAGGCCGGGCAGGTCGGCGGCGGGCACGCCGATGCCGGTGTCGGAGATCGCGATGGTCCAGCTGGCCTGGTCCGCCGTCGCCGACACCCGCACCGCACCGCCGGTCTTGGTGAACTTCAGCGCGTTGGTCAGCACGTTGTCGAGCACCTGGGTCAGCCGCGCCGGGTCGCCGTGGATGTGCGGGCCGGTGCCGACCGCGGCGGTGACCGAGATGCCGCCGCGGGCGCCGATCGGCACGTGGTTCTCGGTGGCCTTGACGACCAGGTCGGCCACGTCGATGTCGGTGAACGACATCGACAGCTGGTTGGTCTCCAGCCGCGAGAGCAGCAGCAGGTCGTCGACCAGGCGCAGCAGCCGGTTGGCGTTGCGGCTGATGACCGCCAGGTGCGCGGCCTGCTGGGCGGAGAACGGGTCCGGGCAGTCCTCCAGCATCTCGGCGAAGGCCAGCACCGCGGTCAGCGGCGTGCGCAGCTCGTGGGAGACGGTGGCCACGAACCGGCTCTTGAGGTTCGCCGCCTCCTCCAGCGCCCGGTTGGTCTCCTCCAGCTCCGAGCGGGCCACCGACTCGCGGGTGATGTCGCGGAAGTACCAGAGGGTGCCCATCGAGGAGCTGGCCCGCAGCGGCACCAGGTCGCAGGTCGCCACCCGGCCACCGGCCAGCGCCAGCCGCACCGCGCGGTGCACGGTGCCCGAGCGCACCATCCGGTCGAGGGTCTCCCAGGCGGGCACCGGGTCGGCGCACTCGCTGGCGATGAGGTCGAGCAGCTCGGCGACGGTGACACCGGTGACCGGGCGGCCCGGCCGGAAGATGCGGTCGAACGCGGTGTTGTCGAGCAGCACCCGGTAGCCGTCGTCGACGACCACCCCGCCCGCCAGGTGCAGCACCAGCTCGCGCAGCCTGGCCCGCTCGACCGCCAGCGCCCGGTCGGCGGCCCGCTTCTCGGTGACGTTGTGCCCGTGCGCGACGACGGCGTTGATGCCGGTCGTCTCCAGCAGGTTGACCATGCTGATCGCGAGCACCAGCCACCGGCCGTCGGCGTGCCGGACCCTGGCGTCCACCTCGACCTGGGAACCGGGCGCGGCGGCCAGGGAGGCGAAGGCGCGCTCCAGGCCCGCGCGGTCGTGCGGGTGCACGAGCTCGCCGATGCCGCGCGCGGGCAGGGCCGTGATCGGGTAGCCGAGGACCTCGTGCAGCGCGTCCGGGGCGACGGCCATGCTGCCGTCCTGGTTGACGGTGACCACCAGGGCGCGGTCGGCGACCGGCTGCAGGCCCGAGCGCGGCAGCGGGACCCCGCCGTCCTCGACCGAGCTGTCGTTGAGGGCGCGCACCAGGCCGATGACCGAGCGCAGCACGGTGGTGTCGTCCGGGTCGAGTCCACCCAGGACCGCCTCGTGCAGCAGGTCGGCCACTCTCGCCGGGTCGTCGCCGCCGAGCAGGCGGGTGGCCTCGTCGAGCAACCCCGCGAGGGCGGGTCTGGCTCGCTGGCCTGCCTGGTCCGACGACATAGGTTCACTCCAGTGGCGGTACGGGGCGTCCCCGGGACAACACTACGAGCGCGACCGGTTCGGGCGGCGGTTTCGAGTCCACGATGGACGTTTTTCACCGTATCGGGTGGACACCGGTAGCGAATCCGGTGCGGAACGGTTGTCGGCACCGCGGTTCGGGGGTGCGGGTTCGCCACACTGATCACGACAAGGAGGTCACATGGCGGACACCTCCGCGGGGAGCTCCCCGTGGGACTGCGCGGCTGTGGTGCGCGCGGTCACCTGGGCCGACCGGTCCGGTCGCGCCGTCCACGCGGCACTGGGCGTGCTGCGCGGGCTGCCCGGCGTGGTCAACGCCGGTGTGGGCACCCCGGTGCCCGGCGCGACGGTCACCGTCGCGCTCACCGCGGGCGGGGCGGTGTCGGTGCGTTGCGACGGCGAGCCGGACCCGCGGCTGGCGCCGTTGGTGGACACCGTCGCGGCCGCTCTCGACGGGGTGCGGGCCGAGGGCGGGGTCGTCGACTTCCGGGACGCGGTGATCGCCCAGATGCCCAGCATCGTGGCGCTGTTCACCCCGGACGGGCTGCTGCGGTGGAGCAACATGGTCCAGTGGCCGGACGGCACCCCGGTCCGCTACGGCGAGACCACGCTGTCGGCGATCACCTCGCTGGTGCACCCGGACGACCAGCCGCAGCTGGCGAACCTGATCGAGAACCTGCACGCCGACAACCCCGGCGGGCAGATCAGGCACTCGGCGCGGGTGCGCACCCCGGTCGGCTGGCGGGTGCTCGACATCGACTTCCTCGACCGGATCGACGACCCGGCCATCGGTGGACTGGTCGCCTTCGCGCACGACATCACCGCGCTGCAGGAGGCGCAGCGGACGAACAAGGTGACCGCGGCCCGGCTGCGCCAGCTGGTCGACTCGCTCGAGGTCGGGGTGCTGCTGCAGGACGACGACCGGGTGGTGCTGACGATCAACACGGCGGCGGCGGCGATGCTGGACCTGCGCGGGGACGCCGCGGGGCTCAGCGGGCAGCGCGCCGAGGTGGTGCGCGGGCTGCGGGGGCTGCCGCCCGGCCACTACACCGGGCTCGACGACCTGGCGCGCCAGTGCATGGCCGAGGGGCTGGCGGTGCGGCGCGCGGTGGTGCCCTTCGGGCCGGACCGGGTGCTGGAGGTGGACTTCCTGCCGATCAAGGACGACCGGGAGCGGCTGGGCAACCTGTGGGTGCTGCGCGATGTCACCGAGCAGGTCGAGTCGCAACGCTCGCTGCAGCGCCGCAACGCCGAGCTGTCGCGGCTGGCGTCGCTGAAGACGGAGTTCATCGCGACGGTGTCGCACGAGCTGCGCACGCCGCTGACGACGCTGACGTCGTTGACCCCGCTGCTGACCGACGGCCAGGGCGACCGGACGCTGGCGCTCGCGGTGGACCGCAACGTGCACCGGATGGCGACGCTGGTGGAGAAGCTGCTGTTCCTGGCCGGGCTGGAGTCGCACTCGCGGCACCTCGACCTGGCGCCGACCCCGGTGGGGCCGCTGGTCGCCGCGCAGATCGCCACCCTGTCGCGGCCCGCGGCCGACCGGTCGGTGAAGGTGGTCAGCGGGCTCGGCGCCGACGCCACGGTGCTCACCGGCGACCGGGACCTGCTGGCCAGGATGGTGCACCACGTGGTGGCGGCCGCGATCGGCAGCTCACCGCCGTCGGCGTCGGTCCACGTGCGCTCGTCGACCGGCGGCGACGACTGGGTGCTGGAGGTCATCGACGAGAACCCGCTGCCGGGCGACTCGGGGCGGCTGTTCACCACGATGACCCTCGGCGAGAACGACGGCGACCTGATCGTCGGCTCCGGCCTCGGCCTGGTCCTGGCCCGCGCCATCGCCGAACGCCACGGCGGCGCCATGGTGCTCACCCCGTCGCACGGCGGCAACGGCGGGACGGTGATCCGCCTGGAACTGCCGCTGGCCGGACCGGCTTCATAACCGGCGGTCAGGCCACGCACAGCCAACGCACAGCTTCCGCGCCGACAGTGGGTATCGGCGAAGGAGGACCCCATGGACTGGCACCTGGCAGGATCCCAAGGCAACAGGCACGTCAACGCGGACGCCGCGGCGTCCGGCACCCCCGGCGGCACCACGGTGCTCGCCCTGGCCGACGGCATCGGCGACACCCCGGCAGCCGCCCTGGCCGCCCGCGTGGCCACCGCAGCCGCCGTGACGATCGGCATCAGCCCCCGCGAGGGCCTCCTGGCCGCCCAACGCGCCGTCCGCGCCCTAGCCGAAGGCGACTGCGTCCTGGTCGTCGCCCACGCCACCCCCACCGGCTACCGCATCGCCTGGGCAGGCGACACCCGCGCGTACACCTGGGACGGTTCGGTGGTCAGCCAACTGACCACCGACCACACCATCGCCCAGTACTTCGCCGACCGGGGCGTCGCCGTGGCCCCACGCCTGAACAACATCGTCACCACGAGCGTCCGGACAGCGACACCGGAGTCCATCGGGGAGGTGGACTCGTACCAGCCCACCGCCCTCCTGCTGACCACCGACGGCGTCCACAAGGGACTGTCCACCTCCCGGATCGCCGCCCTGCTGTCGCACTCCCCCACCCCGGCCACAACCCTGGTCACCGCCGCCCAGGGCGACGACAACGCCACCGCCATCCTGCTGGACCGATCCGAGACCCGAACCCACACCCTGCACCACCTATCGGCCGCCTAGACCAACAGGTCCTCAAGGGACCGATCCAGCGAGACCGACATCGTTGGCCCACACGCGCTCCTCGAAGTCCCCGACGCGAACCGCCCAAGACTTAGCGATGTTGGCCCCCACGCGCCCCTCCCAGGCGATGGTCCTCAACGCGCCCATCGCAGGCATGGGGCTTCCATGTGCCCCACATAGGCATTGGTCCTCAACGCGCCCCACGCAAGCGATGGTCCTCAACGTGCCCCACACGGGCGTTGGTCCTCTGCGCGCCCTTCGCAGGCATTGCTCCTCAATATGCCCATCGCAGGCATGGCCCTCCGTGTGCTCTACACAGGCGTTGGTCCTCAACGCGCCCATCGCAGGCACTGGTCCTCAATATGCCCCTCACAGGCGTTGGCCCCAACACGCCCCTCTACAACGTTGGCCCACAACCGCTCCTCGGATCCGCTGGTGCCAAGCCGGCTCGATGGGGCGGACTTGTTTTGTGTGGGGGGACAGCAGCCGTAGCGTCGTTCACGCGGCAGGGCCTGCTTTTCGGCCCCTGCTTTGCGGTTCTGCCACGGGTGTTGTAGGGGCCCCGCGCAAAACAAGTTCGCCGCATCGAGCAAAGCTCGAAACTCGCGCACAGGCCAATGCCGAAGGCGAGGCGTTGATCATCGACGGCGAAGCCGAGCACGAGAGCCGCCGGTCCCTCAGCTCAAGATCAAACCCGCCACAGCAGCCCCCGATATACAGCCTACCGAGCAGCACCGACACCCCAGAAGGCTGAATCCATCCCCTGTGGACACCCCACCCCCCTGTGGACAACCCCACCGGACACCCCCACCCACCCAACCACAGCAAGAGACCGGGACCCCCAACAGCGGATCCCGGCCCCATGCCCCCGCATCAGATCGTGAACCGCCCCACAATCCCCCGCATCCGCTCAGCAGTACCAGCCAACTCCTCAGCCGCCACCGCAGTGGACACAGCACCGGTCGTCGTCTGCTGGTTCTCCACAACAACTTCCCCGATCCCGATGGCCATCTCCCGCGCACCCGAGGCGACCTGCCCGATAGCCCGGCTCATGTCCCCGGTAGTCGCCGACTGCTCCTCCACCGCCGCCGCGATGGTGGTCTGGAAGTCGTTGATGCGGGCGATCACGCCTGCGATGCCCTCGATGGCGGCGACGGCGGCCTTGGCGTCGGTTTGGATGGCCTCGACCTTGGCGGAGATGTCGCCGGTGGCCTTGGAGGTTTCGTGGGCCAGGTCCTTGACCTCGCCCGCGACCACGGCGAAGCCCTTGCCGGACTCGCCTGCTCGGGCGGCCTCGATGGTGGCGTTGAGGGCCAGCAGGTTGGTCTGGTCGGCGATGGCGGTGATGACCTTGACGACCTCGCCGATCTGCTTGGAGCTCTCCTCGAGGCGGGTGATGGTGTTCTGGGTGGCGATGGCGGCGTCGACCGCCTCGACGGCGACGGCGGCGGCGCGGCTGGCGCCGGAGGAGATCTCGTCGATGGCGGCGGTCATGCCGTCGGCGCCGGTGGAGACCGAGTCGACGTGGGCGGAGACCTGGTTGGCGATGGAGCCGACCTCACCAGCCCGCGCCGCGCTGGACTCGGCGGTGCGGCGCAGTTCGCCGGAGACGGCAGACAGCTCGGTGGAGGCGCTGGCCACGCCCTCGGCGTCGCCCTGCAGCTCCTCGATCGCGGACTTGACCCGGCCGAGGGCCTCGTTGAGCGCGGTGCCCATCTGGCCGACCTCGTCGCGGGTGTCGACCGGGACGCGCTGGGTGAGGTCGCCCTCGGCCAGGGCGCGCAGGGTGCCGACGGTGCGGCGCAGCGGGACGGTCGCCGAGAGGTAGAAGCCGACCAGCAGGTAGCCGACCAGCAGCACGGAGATCAGCGTGGCCAACTCCACCACGAGGGCCTTCTGCTCGAACCCGTCGATGCGGGTCACCAGCAGCGCGTCCAGTTCGGGGACGAGCTTGTCCATCAGCTGGCTGACCTCGGTGCGCGCGGTGTCCCCGGTCGCGGCGGTGATCGCCGACAGGTTCCCGGTCTCCACCGCGGTGTTGACCTGGGCGAGGATCGCGCCGAGCGCCTTCTGCTCGGCGTCCACATCGGACTTCGCGGTGGCCAGCTCGTCGCGGGAGGTCTTCTCGAACGAGGTCTTCACCCCGGTGTCGACCGCGGCCTGGGTGCTCTCCAGCGCGCCGGACGCCTTCGACAGCCGCAGCCGGGTCTCCTGCAGGCGGTCGGTGGAGCCGTCGGCGGTGGCCAGGGTGGCGTCGTCGACGACCTGACCGGCCAGGTCGAGCAGCGCGGGCAGGCGGAACACCAGCGCGTCCATCAGGTAGTACGAGTCGAGGTCGGGGTCGAGGGTCAGGTTCGAGGTGTCCGAGATGGACACGATCAGCGTCAGCAGCGCCGAGGACGCCTTGCTGTACGCGTCGTAGGCGGCCTGGCCCTGACCGGCCTGCACCGCGGTGGCGAGCGCCGTCTTGGCGGTGCTCCACGCCGCGGAGACACCGAGTTCGGCGCCCAGGGTCGCGTCGACGGCGTCGACCCCGGCGATCTCGTCGGTGATCGCGCCGGTGGTGGTGCCCGCGGCGGCGGCCCTGCGGGCGTCCACAGTGGCCGCGGTCAGGGTGAGGACGGGGCGCAGGTACGCGACGCCGTCGCGCTCCTTGGCGCTGAAGTCCACCTGGGCGGTCTGGATGCCGATGTAGCCGTAGGACACGAAGGCCAGCGGCAACAACAGGACCACGGTGAGCAGGAGGATCTTGTACGCGTACTTGAGCCTGCCGAGCAACGCGCTGGCTGGTGCGAACAGTGCCACGACCCACTCCTCACCACTGACGACGTTCGTTTCCCGGACACTCGGCTCAACCGAGCGAGATCTGAGGAGAACGTCATGCGGTCGGGGCCCGGTGTCACCCGGTCAGCCCACGTGGATACCCGGTCTGCGACCGGGGTCCGGCTCGGCGGTGCGCAGGATCTCCCTGGTCACCGGGGCGGTGTCGCCCTGGCCGAGCAGCAGGTAGCGGAACAGGTGCGTGAGCGGGTTGCCCTCCGACCACTCGAAGTAGCACTGCGGCTTGACCCCGGTCGCGTCGCGCAGGGCGAGCAGCAGGGCCGCGATCGCGTTGGGCGCGGCGGGGCTGTCGGCGCGCAGCACCCGGTGACCGTCCACATCGACCCCGCGCACCCGCAGCACGTCGCTGAAGTCCGACGGGTCGACGACGTCGATCTCCAGGAACAGCACGTCCGCGCTGCCGGGTACCGGGTTGAGGCCGCGCTGCTCGATCTCCTTGGCCGCGTACTCCTCGGCGTCACCGGCCTGGCGCTTGTTGGCGATGATGTTGAGCCTGCCGTCGTGCTCGAGCGAGTCGGTGACGAACCGGCGGGCCTGGTCGTCGAACTCGATCCGGTCGGCGCGCAGTTCCGTCGTCCTGGTGACGCGGGAGACCAGCGACACCACGATGACCCCGGCCACGAACACCGCGCAGATCGCGAGGCCGTCGGGCTTCTCGACCACGTTGGCCACCAGCGCGTAGAGCAGCACGAGGGTGAGCGCGGAGAACCCGACCGTCTTGCCGGTCTCCCCGCGGCGCAGCGCCGAGATGGTGACGGCGAACGCCCCGGACACCATCATCGCCAGGATGCCGGTGGCGTAGGCGCCCGCCTGGGCGTTGACGTCGGCGTCGAAGGCGATCGTGATGATGACGCACAGCGCGGTGTAGACGAGCACGACCGGGCGGACCGCGCGGCCCCACTCCGGCGCCATCCCGTAAGAGGGCAGGTACCGGGGCACGATGTTGATCAGCCCGGCCATCGCCGACGCCCCGGCGAACCAGAGGATCAGGATGCTGCTGATGTCGTAGGCGGTGCCGAAGACGTCGCCAAGCCTGGCGTGCGCGAGGTAGGCCAGCGCGCGGCCGACCGCGGCCCCGCCCGGCTCGAACTCCTTGGCCGGGATGAGGACGGTGGTGATGAGGCTGGTGGCGATGAGGTAGCCGGACATGATGAGCGCGGCCGTGGTGAGCAGCTTGCGCGTGTTGCGGACCCGACTGGCCAGCCGCTTCTTGGGCGAGTCCCCGTCGGCGGCGATCAGCGGCATCATGCTGACCCCGGTCTCGAAGCCGGACAGGCCGAGCACCAGCAGCGGGAACGCCAGCACCGCGGTGCCGACGAGGTTGCCGCCGGAGGTCAGCGCGGACCACCAGTCGGCGAACTGGGCGCCGTGGGTGACCAGGTCGACCACGCCGACGACCACGATCACCGCGTTGAGCGCCAGGAACACCGCCACCAGCGGGATGGCGACGACGACGGCCTCGCTGAAGCCGAGCAGGAACACCCCGCCGAGCACGAGCAGCAGGAGCACGGTCACCAACACCTCGTGGCCGTGCAGCAGCGACGGGAAGAACGGGTTCTCCACCATGTGCACGGTCGCGTCCGCGGCGGACAGGGTGATGGTGATGATCCACGAGGTGGCCACGAACCCCAGCAGCACCAGCACGAAGACCTTGCCCCGCCAGAACGGCAGCAGCTTCTCCAGCATCGCCACCGAGCCCTGGCCGTTGGGGCTCTCCCCCGCCACCCGCCGGTACATCGGCAGCATCCCGAACAGGGTCAGCGCCACGATCAGCACGGTCGCGATCGGTGAGACGGCGCCCGCGGCGACCGCGGCGATGGCCGGGAGGTAGGACAGGGTGGAGAAGTAGTCGACGCCGGTGAGGCACATGACCTTCCACCACGCCTGCGGGGTGCCGTGGTCCTCGTGCCCGGCGCGCCCGACCGGCTGCACGCGGTGGCGCAGCAGCCACCTGGCCAGCGGTCGCCTCGGCGGGCCGCCCTCGGTCGGTGAGTCCACTTCGGCCGGGAGCCGGTACTCGGGCTCGGGCTCGGTGGTGTCCTGCTCACCCTCAGGGGTCACTCGCTGCACAGCAGCAGCATGCCGCAAGACACCGGCGAGCGCGGGTTTTCACCACCGCCCCACCGCGGGCGGCCACCGATTGGCGCCACGATGGGTGATTTGCCCGACGCCGAACACCCCGTCGCGCGGACGGGGTGTTCGGCGGGCGATCAGGTCCCCGGCGGGCGGGGCGTCGGGTGCCGCGGGTCGGCGGGTCGAGCGGGCCCGGGTACCGGCGGCCCGGGAACGGGGGGTGTCGGGACCGGTCGCGCGGGTGCGGGTGGTGTCGGCACCGGCCCGGGGGTGGGCGCGGTGTCGACGGCGAGGCGGGCCGGACCGGGAACCGGTCCCTGCCCGCGGTTGCGCAGCGCGTCGGTGAGCAGGGCGGCACCCTCGTCGACCGAGCGGGCGGCCTGTTCGTTGGCCTTGCGCAGCTCCCGGTAGACCTCGTCGCGGTGCACGGTGACGGATCTGGGGGCCTGGATGCCCACGCGGACCACGTCGCCCCTGATGTCGAGCACGGTGACGGTGACCTCGTCCCCGATCCGCACGCTCTCCCCGGTCCGACGAGTCAGCACCAGCACGTGATCTCTCCTCCCCCCACCGCTTCAGGCGGGCAACAACCGGGCTCGGATGGGGAGATCTTCCTCCAGGATCACCTGGACCGCTCGTCGGGTGCTCTGGTCGACGATGACCGGGGCGAGCAGGTTGGCGGTGGCCTCGGCGACCGAGCCAGCGGCGGTGACCACCAGCAGGACCAGCAGGTCTTCCGGGTCGGTCGTGCCCAACTGCTCCAGCACCTGGGCGCTGACCTGCGGGGCGTAGTCCGGGTAGAACGGCGCGGGCGGCACCACCAGGAAGCGCAGCGCCGGGTCGTCGACCGAGCGCAGCGTGAACAGCGGCCCGTCGGGGTCCACGGCGACCAGCACGAACTCGCGGTGCTCCGGGAACCCCGGCATGGGGGTGCGGAACTCGATCGTCGGCAGTGCTTGCCCTGCCTCGGCTGCGGTGGTGCTCACGGCGGACGCGGTGCCTCCTCGGGCAAGAGTCGCGGTCATCGCAGGAAGTCCAACAGGGAGGGCTGCACGACCCGGGCGGTCGCCGCGAGCGCTGCCTGGTAGCCCGCGGTCTGGGTCTGCAGGTCGATCACCGCCTTGGCCATGTCGATATCCTCGATCTCGGACAACCGCCCGGTCAGCGCCAGGACCTGGGTGCTCGCCGTGTCCTGGGCCGCGGTGAGCTGACTGTAACGGCTGCCGACGCCCGCGAGTTCGTTCGTGACACGCGATTTGGCGAGATCCAACCGATCGAGGTCACCGGAAAGGGTGGCGGGGTTGGTTTCCAGGCCGGTGGCGATGGAGGCGAGCACGTCGAAGACGTTGCCAGCGGCGGTGCCGAAGACATCCGCGGAGACGTCGACGCGGACCTGGGTGCTGTCGCCGACGCGGCGCTGCACGCTGCCGGTGTCGCCCTGGTACACGCCGGTGTCGAGGAACGCGCTGGTCTTGTCGGTGGTGCCGCCGAAGACCGGGCGGTCCAGGTAGGTGGTGTTCGCGACCGAGATCATGTTCTCCCGCAGGGAGCGGACCTCGACGGCGATCCCGGCGCGCGCGGACGGGTTGCTCAGCGCGGGCTCGGACATGCCCTGCAGCACCAGGTCGCGGGCCCGGTTGAGCAGGTCGCTGCCGGTGCTGAGCGCGTTCTCCGCAGTGCTCAGGCGCGCGACGCCGTCGGTGGCGCTGCGGTCGTAGCGGTCGCGGGTCGCGATGTCGGAGCGGACCTGCATGGCCGAGACGACCCCGGTCGGGGAGTCCGACGGCTTGGCCACCTGCTTGCCGGTGGTCATCTGCTCGCGCAGCCGGTCGACGTTGTTCTGGCTGGTGCGCAGACCGGCCAGCACCTTGGCCGAGGTGGACTGCTCGGTCACCCGGAAACCCGTCATGGCTAGACCCCCATCCGGTTGATCAGCGTGTCGAGCATCGAGTCCACGGTGGACATGACCTTGGCAGCGGCCTCGTAGGAGCGCTGGTAGGTGATCATCGAGGTGAGCTCCTCGTCCAGGTTGACCCCGGAGGTGGCCGACCGCGCGGAGTCGACCTGGTTGGTGATGGTGCCCTGGGTGGCGGCGGCCTGCTCGGCGGCGCGCACGCGCATGCCGATGTCGGCGACGTTGGTGCGGTAGACCTCGTCCGCGCCACCGGACTTCGAGCCGAGCCTGGCCATCGCGTCGGCGTTGCCGCCGCCGAGGGCCTGGGTGCTGCTCGCCGAGGCGGCGATGTCGGCCGGGTTGGTGGTGGCGACCGTGATGGTGGCCGCGGTGGTGCCCGACATCAGGGCACCGCCCGCGACGCCCGCCTTGGTGAACCCGGCGGCGTTGGCGGTGTTGATGGTCGTGGTGAGCGCGTTGGCGACCTTGTCGAAGCGGGCCAACTGGTCGGGCAGCACGGTGTTGAGGCCGTTGAGCAGGGCGCCTGCCTTGCCGCCCGCGCCGGTGGCGACGGTGTCGGTGTCCACCCACTTGAGGGTCACCGGGTCGGCGCCTGCGCTGGCGATGTCGGCACCGTTGGTGACCTTGAGGTCGCGCGAGGTGCTGCCGCTCACCAGGTTGGACCCACCGAGGGTGATGGTGACCGAGTCGTCGGCACCGCGGGTGAGCTGGCCACCGGTGAGCTCGACGAGCTTGAGGGCGGCGTTGTCGCGCTGGTCGGAGAGCTCGTTGGCGCTGACACCGGCGGCCTTGGCGCGCACGACGGCCTCGTTGAGGCTCGCCAGCTGCTTCGAGGCGGCGTTGATGTCGTTGACGTTGTTGACCAGCTGCGTGCGGCGGTCGGAGTACTGGCCTGCCAGCTCGGCGGAGGCGGCGTTGAGCGTGCTCGCCACCGACTGGGCGCGGGTGAGCAGCTGGGTGCGGGACCCGGGGTCGCCGGGGTTGTCGGACACGTCGGCGAAGCCGGACCACAGGTCGGTGAGCTGGGCCTGCAGGCCGTTGTCGCTCGGCTCGTTGTAGACCCGCTCGACGTCGACGAGGACGTCGTGGTTGGTGTCGGTGGCGGCCTTGCGCTCGTGCTCGGAGCGCACGCGGGCGTCCATGTAGGCGTCCTGCAGGCGGTTCACCGAGGTGACCTGGACGCCCTGGCCGGTGGAGAGCTTGTTCGGCGTCGACCAGAAGGCCGGGACCGGGGAGCCACCGATCGAGGAGGTCTCCAGGCGCTGCCTGGTGTAGCCCTCGGTGCCCGCGTTCGCGATGTTCTGACCGGCCAGCTCGAGGCCCTGGCGCTGGGTGCGCAGGGCGGTGAGGGCGGTGTTGATCCCGTTGAAGGAGCTCATCTACAGGGCCTCGTCCACGAGTCGGGCACCCACGGCGGCGGGTGCGGTGCTGCCGTCGGCGCGGTACAGGCTGCCGTCGCCGCCGCCGCGCACCACGCGCAGCGCCTCGGCGACCGCGCGGCGGCCCGAGGTCAGCAGGTCGCGGTTGGCCTCGACAGCGGCCTCGATCTCGGCCGACAGGGTCGCCAGCGCGGTGCGGTGCTCGGCGAACACCGCCGTCCACGGCTCGTCCAGTGCGTCGGTGAGGGCGGCCAGGCTGGGGCCGGGCGGCAGGCCGAGGGTCTCGGCGAGCTCGTCCACGGCGGCCGCGCGCAGCAGCTCGGTGCTCTGGATGCGCTCGAGCATCAGCTCGACCTCGTAGGTCGCCGACCCCAACCACCTGGTGCGGCCCGCGGCCAGCAGCAGGCTCTCCACCTCGAGCTTGAACAGCAGCAGGGACAGCAGCTCGCGCTGCCGCCAGAGGATCGCTGAGGTCTCGACGGGGTTCATCTGCGCTGCCTCCGGGGGCTTCCTCGATGGGTCTTCGTCAAGCCCTATCGACGCGGCGGGGGCGCGCTTGAGGAATCCGGGCGAAAGCTTCGGGGCCGGTCGCACCCGAGACGCACCCGTAGGGCACTTGGCCAGCACCTTCCGGGCCTCACCTTTGTGACATCGAGGCGGACGCACTCACCGCCTGGAAGTCCCAGACGGATTTGAGCGGCGGAGGAACGACATGGCGGAGAACCCGGGCACCACTCGCACCACCGACACCGACGGCCTGATCGCGGCCAACCTGCCGCTCGTCGGCCACGTGGTCCGCGAGATGCTGGCCAGGGTCCCCGCGCACGTCCGCCGCGACGAGCTGTTCTCCGCCGGTTCCGAGGCCCTCGTCGCCGCCGCCAACGCCTACGACCCCGCCCGCGGTGTCCCGTTCCCGGCTTACGCCGCGGTCCGCGTCCGGGGCGCGCTGCTCGACGAGCTGCGCGGCCAGGACTGGGCGAGCCGCTCGGTGCGCGGCAAGGTCCGCAAGCTGGAGGGCGCCCGCGACGCCTTCGTCGCCGAGCACGGCCGGGTCCCCAACGACTCGGAGCTCGCGACCGCGCTGGAGACCGACGTGCGCACCGTGGTGTCCATCCGCGACGACGTGCAGCGCTCCTTCGTGGTCAGCCTCCAGTCGGTCGTCACCGACGGCCCCGAGGCGTCCGAGATGGTCATCCCGGACGAGCGGGCCACCCCCGAGGACCTCATCGTCGAGCGCGAGCGGGTCGGGTACCTGCGCGACGCGGTCGAGGTGCTGCCGGAGCGGCTGCGCGTGGTCGTCGAGGAGTACTACTTCAACAACCGGCCGATGGCCGAGATCGCCGAGCGGCTCGGGGTCACCGAGTCGCGGGTCTCGCAGCTGCGCGCCGAGGCCACCGCGCTGCTGCGCGAGGGCATCAACTCCCAGCTCGACCCCGAGCGGGTGTCCTCGTCGGACAAGCCGGACGGCTGCGCCGCGCGCCGCCGCGCCTCTTACTACGCCGCTGTCGCGGCGCAGGGCACCCTGCGCACCCGGCTGGCCAAGACGACGGCGCAGGGCGTCCCGATGGACATGTCCGCCTGATCCGCCAAAAAAACTTCCGCCGGAACCTCAGATACCGGCGGGGAACGCCGAATAACTCGGTGCCTGCCCACGGAAGGGCGGGGATTGGGACTCTCTTCAAGGAGGAAACATCATGAGTCTGCGCATCAACTCCAACATCGCTGCCATGAACGCGTACCGCAACCTGTCGGTCAACGACAAGCAGATGCAGGGCTCGCTGGAGAAGCTCTCGTCTGGCCTGCGGATCAACCGCTCCGCGGACGACGCCGCGGGCATGTCGATCGCCCAGGGCCTCCAGGCCCAGATCGGCGGCCTCAAGGTAGCGACCCGCAACGCCCAGGACGGCGTCAACGTCGTTCAGACCGCCGATGGCGCCCTGAACGAGTCGGCCGAGATCCTGCAGCGCATGCGTGACCTGGCTGTCCAGGCCGCCAACGGCGGTTCGCAGGACACCAACGCCCAGGCGGCGGCTCAGACCGAGTTCGGCCAGCTGCAGTCCGAGCTGGACCGGATCGCGAAGACCACCTCCTTCGGCGGCCAGAAGCTGCTGGCCGTTGGCACCGCTGGCGGTACCGCTTACACCGGTTCCTTCCAGGTCGGCGCCAACAACACCACCGACGACCGCATCAACGTGTCCATGGACGCGTCGGTGTTCGGTGCCGCCGGTACCAAGGCCAGCAACACCCTCTCGGGTACCTTCAGCGCGGCCCTCGACACCGAGACCATCACCGCCTCCATCGGCGGCAACGGTGCCACGGTCACGCTGAACAGCCCGTCCAGCCTGGACGACGTTGTCAACCAGCTCAACGGCAACGCCAGCTTCAGCGCCTCGTTCGTCGCCACGAAGGCGGGCGCGGACCTGAAGATCTCGTCCAAGGTCGCCCAGTCCGAGACCATCACCGTCTCCTCGTCGGCTGCTGGTCTGACCGCGGGCACCGCGGTCGCGGGCACCACCGGCTCCACCGCCACCGGCTTCGACAGCGCTGGCCTCGGCGTCGGCAACGCGGTGTCGCTCAACAACACCACCAACGCTCGCAACGCGATCGACGCCGTTGACACCGCGATCAAGAACCTGTCGACCGCCCGCAGCCAGCTGGGTGCGTACCAGAACCGGTTCGAGCACACCATCAACAACATCAACGTCCAGGTGGAGAACCTCTCGGCGTCCAAGTCGGCGATCACCGACACCGACATGGCGCAGGAGATGGTCAAGTTCACCCGGTCGCAGATCCTGTCCCAGGCGGGCACCGCGATGCTCGCCCAGGCGAACCAGGCTCCGCAGAGCGTTCTGCAGCTCCTGCGTGGCTGAGTGAACACGGCCCGGGCACTGATCAGCCAGATCAGTGCCCGGGCTTTTCTCATGCCCGGCCGCCAGCGGCCGATGTAGTGGTCGACCCCGGACGAAGAAGAAGGCCCCGCCATGACAAGTGTCGACGGACTCGTCACCGGTTTGGACACCACCTCGATCATCTCGCAGCTGATGAGCCTCGAGGCGGCGCCGCAAACCCGCCTCAAGGGCAAGGTGAGCGACCAGCAGAAGCTCACCACCGCCTACCAGGCCATCAACACCCGCATGCTGGCGGTGCAGAACGCGGCCAAGGACCTCGCCGCGTCCACCACCTGGACCGCGGTCAAGGCCACCTCGTCGTCCTCGGCGGTCTCGGTCGCCGCGTCGACCACCGCGCTGGCCGGTACCGCCACCTTCGACGTGACCTCGCTGGCCGCCACGCACGTGCTGACCTCGGCGGTGCCGGGTTCTGGCACGCCCGCCGCTGGCGCCTCGCTGGACCTGGTGTTCAGCGACAAGACGGTCAACGTCCCGGTCGCCACCAACACCCCCCAGGGCGTCGCGGACGCCATCAACGGCGCCAACGCCGGGGTGCGGGCGACGGTGCTGACCACCACCACCGGCCAGGTGCTGCAGTTCTCCGCGACCGGCACCGGTGCGGCGAAGTCGTTCAGCGTCTCCGGGCTCACCAACGCGACCGCGGTCATGACGCAGGGCGCGGACGGTGTCGTCACCGTCGGGAACCCGCTGGCGGGCGGCTACAAGCTCGCCAGCGCGGACAACACCTTCACCGGTCTCATCCCGGGTGTGACGGTCACCGCGAACAAGGTCGAGTCCGGCGTCACCGTCTCCACGACCGCCGACCCGGGCAAGGCGGCCGACGCCACCCAGACCCTGGTCAACGCGGTGAACTCGGCGCTGTCGCTGATCGACGGCTACACCGCCTACAACGCGACCACGAAGACCGCGGGCGTGCTCGCGGGCAACCCGATGGTGCGCAGCCTGCGCGACCAACTGCTCACCTCGGTGAGCAGCGGCGTCCCGAACGGCACCTTCAGCACCTCCGGTGTGTCACTCGACCGCACGGGCGCGCTGAAGTTCGACCGCAGCGCGTTCCTGGCCGCGGCGGGCAAGGACCCCGCGGCGGTGAAGGCCCAGATCGGCACCACGCTGACCGGCCGCTACACCGAGGTGGCCGACGGGGTCACCAACAGCACCACCGGCAAGCTCACCCTGGTCATCCAGAACGGTGACGCCTACGTCCGCAAGCTCAACGACCAGATCACCGACTGGGACGGCAAGCTGGCCTCCAAGAAGGTGGCGCTGCAGCGGCAGTACACCAACCTGGAAACCGCGCTCGGCAAGCTGAAGGACCAGTCGAGTTGGCTCTCCAGCCAGCTCTCGAGCCTGAGCTAGGAGATCCCTGAGATGTCGAGCCCCGCACTGCGCCAGCGCTACCTCGCTGACTCGGTCACGACCGCGACCCCGGGTCGCCTGCTGGTCATGCTCTACGACCGGCTCTGCCTCGACCTGGCCCGCGGCGCGGACGCCGTCGACGCCGGTGACCGCTCCGCCGCCTCGGAACTGCTGCTGCACGCCCAGGACATCCTGCTGGAGCTGCAGGGTTCCCTGCGCCCGGAGGCATGGGAGGGCGGCAAGGAGCTGGCCGGGATCTACGCGTTCCTGCTCGCGGCGCTGATGCGCGCCAACATCGCCCAGGACGCCGCAGCGGTGCGCGCGGCGCTGGGCATCGTCGAGCCGCTGCGCGACGCGTGGCGGGAGGCTGTCGAGGCCCTCCCCGCGGCGAACGGCAAGTCGTGAGCGGCACGGCGAGCGCGTGGAACCTGGCCTGGGCCCAGGCGCTCGACCGGCTGGAGTCCGATGTGGCCTCCGCGGAGGCGCTGCTGCTCGAGGAGCACATGCTCCGCGAGCTGCCCAAGTTCGACCCGTGGACCCCGCCTGCCGGACTCGGCCCGCTGCCGCTGGACATGCGTCCGCGCGCGGACGCGGTGCTGCGCAGGCAGTTGGAGATCGCGACCAAGCTCGCCGCCGCCATGTCCGGCGCGGCGATGCACTCGCTGGTGATCGGCAAGATGGTCGAGGACCGGCGCGACCCGGCCCGCCCCAGCTACGTCGACGTGGCCATGTAGACAGGGGCCGGGTGAGCAGCGGCCAGAAGACAGGTCACCGCGCCGCCGACCGCGTCACCAACTGAAAGACCCGCGGCTGGGCTTGCCCGGCTGTGTGAACGATCGCGCCCGCGACCACCTCCTCCCAGGTCGCGGGCGCGGTTGTGCGCGTTCGTCCGGTGTGGACTCCCGACGATCTCCGCGCCCGCCCCTGTGATCGGGGCCACTTCGATGACCATGTGCCTGACCTGGTGCAAGAGCACCCGAGTGGCAACCGAACGACGACCGGTGCACCACCGCTGCCGGCTCATTCTTCTTCCTACGGAGCCGAAGAAGCGCCTGAGCACGGAACGCTCAGAGTCACCCGCCACGGATCGGCGACCACCGGCACGAAGGAGCACCGGTCGTGTTCGACGATCTCACCACACAGGCCGTGCGGGCCTCGCTCGACGGACTGGCCACGCGCCAGCGCGTGCAGGCCAACAACATCGCCAACATCGAGACCCCCGGCTACAAGGCCAAGAAGGTCGAGTTCGAGACCGCGCTGGCCCAGGCGATCTCCAGCGGCGACGGTGCTTCCGGTGTGCGGGCGTCGTTCTCGACGTCGAACCTGGCCGCCCGGCAGGACGGCAACAACGTCAACCTCGACGAGGAGACGCTGGGCTCCACCGAGACCGGGCTGCGCTACCAGCTGATGCTGCGCGCCATGGACGACCGGTACGGGCTGGTCAGCACCGTGCTGAAGGGTGTGCGCTAACCATGTTCAACATCATCGACACCGCCGCCAGTGGCGTCTCGGTGCACCGCAAGTGGCTCGACGCGGTCTCGGACAACATGGCCAACATCAACAACGTCGCCCCGACGAGCGGCAACGCGTTCCAGGAGCGCTTCGTGGTGGCCAAGGAGTTGCCGACGCACAACGGCAGCGTGGTCTCGCAGGTGCTGTCCGGGGACAAGACCGGCCGGATGGTCTACGAGCCGACCCACCCGATGGCCGACGCCGGTGGCTACGTCAAGTACCCGGACATCGACCTCAGCGAGCAGATGGGCTACCTGATCATGGCCCAGCGCGGTTACCAGGCCAACATCGCCGCCGTCGAGCGGGCCACCTCGGCCTACCAGGCCGCACTCAACCTCGGGAAGAACGCGTGAGCAGCCCCATCAGCGCGGTGACATCCGCGATCGCCCCGCCAGCCGTCGTCGCCCCGATCTCCCTCGGCGAGACCTCCGCTGCCGAGTCGGCCTCCGGGTCCGGCTTCGGCGCGATCATCGGCAAGGCGTTGCAGAGCAGCCAGCAGGTGCAGGACCGGGCGAGTGAGCTGGCCGTCAAGGCCGCCACCGGATCCGACATCGACGTGCACAACTACCTCGCCGCGGCCACCGAGGCCAACCTGACCACCCAGCTCACGGTCCAGGTCCGCAACAAGGCCATCGAGGCCTTCCAGGAGATCATGAGGCTGCAGGCGTGAACCAGGACCGGATCATGGTGTTGCTGCGCAGGGTTGTCGACGGGTTCAGGGCCTTCTCGCTCGGCCAGAAGATCGTCGTGGTGGCGGGGGTACTCGTCGCGAGCATCGGGATCTGGGCCTACTTCACGTTCTTCGCGGCGACCACGAACTACTCGCCGCTGTTCACCAACCTCGCGGCCAAGGACGCCTCGGCGATCGTCGACGAGCTGACCACCGCGGGCACCCCGTACGAGCTCGCCGACAGCGGCACCACCGTCATGGTGCCGACCGACCAGCTCTACGACCTGCGCCTGAAGATGGCCAGCGCGGGCCTGCCGTCCTCTGAGGACACCGGGTACTCGCTGCTCGACCAGCAGGGCGTGACCACCTCGGAGTTCATGCAGCAGGTCACCTACCAGCGGGCGCTCGAGGGCGAGCTGACCAAGACGATCAAGTCGATCGACGGCGTCACCGCGGCCACCGTGCACCTGGCGATCCCCACCAAGGACGTCTTCTCCGACGACTCCAGCAAGCCGACCGCGTCGGTCATGGTGGCCACCTCCGGCGGCAAGAAGCTGTCCTCGGACCAGGTCCAGACCGTCGTGCACCTGGTGGCCTCGGCCGTCGAGGGCATGGACCCCGACAACGTGACCGTCGCCGGGTCGGACGGCACCGTGCTCGCGGCCCCCGGCCAGGGCGACTCCGGCTCGACCAGCACCCGCCAGCAGGAGACCGCCGCCTACGAGCAGCGCCTGTCCAGCTCGCTGCAGTCGCTGCTGACCCAGGTCGTCGGCCCCAACCACGCGGTGGTCAAGGTGACCGCGGACCTGGACTTCGACACCTCGGAGACCAAGAGCCAGACCTACACCAAGTCCGACGCCCCCGCGCTGTCGGAGAGCACCACCGACGAGACCTACTCCGGCACCGGCGCGGGCGCGGCAGGCGCGAACGGTGGCGTCCTCGGCCAGACCAACGGCACCACCTCGGACGCCGTCGGCACCGGTACCGGCACCACCACCGACGGCAACGGCACCTACTCGCAGCAGAAGGCGGTGCGCGACAACGCGGTCAACTCGGTCATCGAGACCCGCAAGAACGCGCCGGGCCAGGTGCGCAAGCTCGGTGTCGCCGTGCTGATCGACGAGAACACCGCCGCTGGCGCCGACCTGGCGCAGATCCGGGAGCTGGCGGCCTCCGCGGTCAGCCTGAACACCACCAGGGGCGACACGCTCGCGGTGAACTCGATGAAGTTCAACACCAGCACCGCCGACGCCGCCCAGCAGGAGCTGGCCACCCAGCAGGCCGACGCGGGCAAGGCCGAGCAGCTGACGCTGATCAAGCAGGGCGCCGCCGCGCTCGCGGTCGTGGTGCTGCTGCTGGTGACCTGGTTCGCCAGCCGTCGCCGCCGCAAGCGCAACCGGGTGCTGCAGGCCGCGGAGATGCAGCGGCTCGACGAGATCAAGGTCGAGCTGGAGCGCACCCGCAGCGTCGCGCTGGAGGCGGCCGAGGAGAAGGCCCGCCTGGAGTCCGCCAGTGAGCTGACCGCCATCGGTGGCGGCCTCAGCGGCGACAGCGACGGCGGCGCGCAGGAACGCAAGCTCAAGGAGATCGAGGCGCTCGTCGACGAGCAGCCCGACGAGGTGGCCAGGCTGCTGCGCGGCTGGCTCGCGACGAAGGGGGCCTGACCACCATGTCGGACACCGCCAACACCCCCGAGGGCCTGCGCAAGGCCGCGGTACTGCTGCTGAAGATGGGCAAGGACGGCTCGGCGAAGGTGCTCTCGAAGCTGCGCGAGGCCGAGGTGGAGATGCTCTCCGCCGAGGTCGCCAGGCTCGGCGCCGTCGACGCGGGCTTCACCACCAACGTGCTCGACGAGTTCCACGCGATGGCCAAGGCGCGCAAGCACGTCGCGCACGGCGGCATGGACTACGCCCGCGAACTGCTCATCGAGACCCTGGGCCACGACCGCGCCGACGAGATCGTCGACCGCATCGGGGCGACCATGGTCGACGTGCCGTTCCGCTTCCTGCAGCGGGCCGAGCCCCGCCAGGTGCTCTCGTTCGTGCAGGACGAGCACCCGCAGACGGTGGCGCTGGTGCTGGCGCACATGCCTGCCAACCTGGCCTCCGCGGTGCTCGGCGGGCTCGCCCCCGAGCGGCAGAGCGAGGTGGCGCTGCGGGTGGCGACCATGGGCCGCACCTCCCCGGAGATCGTGCGCAAGCTGGAGAACCAGCTCGAGCGCAAGCTGTCCTCGCTGCTGCAGCCATCCGACGTGTCCAGCATCGGTGGTGTCGGCCCGCTGGTGGACATCATCAACCGGTCCGACCGGGCCACCGAGCGGTCCATCCTGGACGGTCTGGCCAAGCGCTCGCCCGAGCTGGCCGACGAGATCCGCAGCCAGATGTTCATGTTCGAGGACCTGGTCGGCATCGAGGACAAGTCGCTGCAGCTGGTGCTGCGCAACGTCTCCCCGGCCGACCTGGCCACCGCGCTCAAGGGTGTGCGCGACGACGTGCGCGACAAGGTGCTGCGCAACCTCTCCGAGCGCGCGGCGGAGAGCCTGGTCGAGGAGATCGAGGTGCTCGGCGCGATCCGCCTGCGGGTCGTCGAGGAAGCCCAGGCCAAGATCATCGGCGAGATCCGCACGCTCGAGGAGTCCGGTCAGATCGTGCTGCGGCGAGGAGATGACGATGAGTTCGTCGCCTGAGCGGGTCGGCACCGTGGTGCGCGGCGACGACGCCGCCGTGCCGTTCCAGATCGGGGTCACCTCGGTCAACCAGTCCGGCCGCGCCGGGGCGCACGCCGAGGGCTACGCCACCGGCTGGGCGCAGGGCATGCGCGAGGCGCGCGAGGCCACCACGGCCGCGCGGGCCACCGCCAAGGCCGAGCTGGACCGGCTGCTCGCCGACCGGGCGCACCGCACCGCGCTCGCGGTGTCCGCCGTGGACAACGCGGCCACCCAGGTGCTGGGCACCACCGTGCGGCGCGCCGAGGACCTGGCCGCCGAGGTGCTGGCCGCCGCGGTCGAACTGGCCGAGGCGATGCTGGGCACCCAGCTCTCGGTCGCGGTGACCGAGAGCGCGCGGGCCGGGCTCTCCCGGGCCATCGGCGGCCTGCCCGCCACCGCGTCGGTCACCGTGCGGGTCAACCCGCTGGACCTGGTCGAGCTGACCGCGGACGGCGACCCGACCCCCGGCAAGCAGGTCATCCTGGTCGGTGACCCCGGTGTGGCGCGCGGCGACGCGATCGCCCAGACCGCGGTCTCGACCGTCGACGCGACCCTCGGCGCAGCGCTGGCCAGGGTCAGGGCGGAGCTGGCACCGTGACCACGACCCTGCGCGAGAGCACCGGCCTCCACGAGAACACAAGCCTGCGCGACAGCGCCGCCTTCGGCGAGCGGTTCGCCGCCCTGCTGCCCGCCGCGAAGCCCAGCCGCACCGGCGCGGTCGTCGGCGTCGTCGGCCTCGCGGTGACCGTGGCGGGCATCGTCGCCCGCATCGGCGACCTGGTGAGCATCGGCCCGGCCGAGCAGCCGCTGCTGGCCGAGGTCGTCGCGCTCGACAACGAGCGCGTGGTGTGCCTGCCGCTCGGCCCGCTCGGCGGCGTCGGCGTCGGCAGCCCGGTGGTCAACACCGGTGGCCCGCTGCGCATCGCCGTCGGCGAGGAGCTGCGCGGCCGGGTGCTCGACGGCCTGGGCAACCCGATGGACGGCGGCCCGCCGCTGACCGGCCTCACCCGGGTCTCGGTGGACATGGCGCCGCCCTCGGCGATGGAGCGCTCGCTGATCAGCGAGCCGCTGCAGCTGGGCGTGCGCGCGCTGGACACGATGGTCCCCTGCGGGCACGGGCAGCGCATCGGCATCTTCGCCGGGTCCGGCGTCGGCAAGTCCAGCCTGCTGTCGATGATCACCCGCGGCACCCAGGCGGAGATCACCGTGATCGCGCTGATCGGCGAGCGCGGCCGCGAGGTGCGCGAGTTCCTGGAGAACGACCTGGGCCCCGAGGGCCTGGCCCGCTCGGTGGTCATCGTCGCCACCTCCGACCAGCCGCCGCTGGTGCGCCTGCGCGCCGGGTTCGTGGCGACCCGGGTCGCCGAGTTCTACCGCGACACCGGCAAGAACGTGCTGCTGATGATGGACAGCCTCACCCGCATCGCCATGGCGCAGCGCGAGGTCGGCCTGTCCGCTGGCGAGCCGCCCGCGACCCGGGGCTTCCCGCCCTCGGTGTTCGCGCTGCTGCCCACCCTGCTGGAGCGGGCCGGGCCCGCCCCGGTCGGCGGCATCACCGGCCTCTACACCGTGCTGGTGGAGGGCGACGACCACAACGAGCCGATCGCCGACGCGGCCAGGTCCATCCTGGACGGTCACGTGGTGCTCGACCGCAAGCTGGCCACCGCGGGGCACTTCCCCAGCATCGAGGTGCTGGAGTCGGTGTCGCGGGTGACCGGTGCCATCACCACCCGCGAGCAGCGGGCCGACTCGGCGACGCTGCGCAGGCTGCTCGCCGCCCAGCGCGACGTGCGCGAGCTGGTGGAGATCGGCGCCTACGTGCCGGGCACCAACCCCGACGCCGACCGCGCGCTGGCGCTGCGCGGCCCGATCAACGAGTTCCTGCGCCAGAGCATCGACGACCAGGTCCCCGCGACCGCGGCCTGGGAGCAGTTGTCCCGGTTGCTGCACGGCGCGCCGGAGGGTGGAGGGCACTGATGACGATCCGCACCAAGCTGGCCGCCGTGCTGCGCGCCAGGCGCGCACAGGAGGACATCGCCAAGAGCGCGGTCACCAGGGCCAACGCCCGGCTGGCCGAGGCGGGCCTGCACGCGGAGTCGCGGGCGGAGTCGATGCGCGCCTGGGGCGGGCCGCGCGACGGCGACGCCGTCAGCTACGTCGCCGCGGTCGCCGCGGGCCGGGCACTGGCCTCCGCGCTGAGCGAGGCGCGCGCCCAGGAGCGGGCCCTGCGCTCGGAGTCCGAGGTCGAGTCGGGACGGCTGCGCGAGGCCGCCCAGCGCCGCCGCGGCGTGGAAAAACTAGTCGAACGGGTGACTGAGGAAGAACGGCTCGCAAATATTGCCGCCGAGCAGCGGGCTGCCGATGAAGTGGCCGGGCAACGGCGCGGGGACGCGCGGACCGACGGGCGGGGAGACAACCTATGAGCGGTATCCAGGCGATCATGTCGCGGATGGCGGAGATCAACGCGCTGGTCGTCCCGGCGTCCCGCCAGGCGGAGAGCACCTCGAGCTCCGAGTTCGCCGCGTCGCTCACCGACGCGCTCGGCCAGGCGGGCACCGCGGGCTCCGCGACCGGCGCCGACGCGGTCACCGCGGCCCAGAAGTACATCGGCGTGCCCTACGTGTGGGGCGGCACCGACCCCGACAGCGGCCTCGACTGCTCCGGCCTCGTGCAGCGCGTGTACTCCGACCTGGGTGTCGACCTGCCCCGGGTCAGCCGCGACCAGGCCAAGGTCGGCACCGCGGTCGCCTCGCTCGAGCAGGCCAAGCCGGGCGACCTGGTGGCCTTCGGCTCGCCGGTGCACCACATCGGCATCTACATCGGCGACGGCAAGATGATCCACGCGCCCGAGGCAGGCCAGGACGTCAAGATCGGCAAGGTCTACGAGACCCCGACCGCGATCCGCCGGGTGCTGCCCGAGACCGCGGCCACGAACCTCTCGGGCCTCTCCGGCCTCTCCGGCCTGTCGGGTCTGACCGGCTCGGACTCGCTGACCGCGCTCACCGGCAAGTACGGGGTGTCCGCGGGCGGCTCGTCGGCCTACTCGTCGCTGTTCACCCAGGCGACCCAGAAGTACGGCCTGCCGACCGGCCTGCTGTCCGCGGTGGCCAAGGCCGAGTCGAACTACAACCCCAACGCGGTCAGCGGCGCCGGTGCCCAGGGCCTGATGCAGCTGATGCCCGCGACCGCCAAGGGCCTCGGCGTCGACGCGATGAACCCCGGCCAGGCCGTCGACGGCGCTGCCCGGCTGCTCAAGAGCCACCTGGAGACCTTCGGCACGGTCCCGCTGGCGCTGGCCGCCTACAACGCGGGCCCGGGCGCGGTGCGCAAGTACGACGGCGTCCCGCCCTACAACGAGACCCAGAACTACGTCCGCAAGATCATGGCCAACCTCAACTCCGGAGTCGCGGCGTGACCATCCCCGGTTTCACCCCGGCATCGACCAGGCCCACCACCGCGGCCGTCGACGCGGCGCAGGGTGCCGAGCAGTCCGGTTCGGACACCGCACCCGCCTTCGCCGACCTGCTGCAGTCGCTCGCGGTCCCGACCGCGCCGGTCGCGCAGAACCAGACCCCCGCCCCGCCCACCGCCGTCACGCCCATCGCGCAGGACTCCGAGGAGCAGGCTGACGCCTCCGCCGAGCTCATGTCGGCCATGGTCGTGCCGACTCTCGGACTACCCCTCGCGGTCGCCCAGCCGGTGACCGCGACCGCGCGGCAGGCCACCGACCTGGCGATCACGCCGTCGGCGCTGCCCGCGGACGGTGCCCAGACTCCCGCCGCCGCGGCGTCCCAGCCCGCCGCGGCGGCGGTGTCCACCGGGACCCCCCTCGGCGAGGCCCGGCCCGCCGCGAACCAGCCAGCGGCCACCCTGCCCGGCGCGGCTCTGTCCACGGCAGACCTGTCGGCAGCGGCGATGTCCACAGCGGATCCGTCCACGGCGGCGGTGTCCACTGCGGACCTGCTCACCGCGAACCCGCTCGCGGCGGCTCAGCCCGGCCAGGCACGGCCCACCGCGGACGCCGCCGCCCTCGCGGCGAGTGCTCAGGGCCCGGCCGCGACGGCCGTCAGCGACGCGAGCACCCCGATTCCGGGCGCCACAGGTGCGGAACAGGTGCCGAACGGCAGCGACCGGGGTGTGGCCCTGCAGTCCCCCACCACGCCTGCCGACAAGTCATTCGTGGACAACGCGACCACCCTGTCGGCGCAAGCGCCGAACCCCCTTTCCGGGACCGTGCGGGCCGAGGCCCAGCAGACGGCCCCGGTCGACGGCGTCCCGGTCGCGACCCCGATCCCGGCCCAGGCGAGCGCCGAGCACGCCAAGACGAGCGCCACCGGCACCGCGGCCGCCGACGCCACCTCCCCCGCGCAGACCGCGCCGGGCGAGGTCACCGCGCGGGCCACCGGCGACAAGTCCACCAAGGACGACTCGGCCAAGGACAGCTCCTCGGACAACGGCCAGGCCGCACCCGGCGTGGACACCACCGCGCAGGTCGAGCAGGTCCAGCTGTCCACTCCGGACATCTCCGTGGACACCACTCCGGTCCACCAGTCCACTCAGGACCAGACCGCGGTGGCCGTCCCGGTCGCCGGGGTGGCCCCGGTGGACATGGCCCGCGTGCAGACGGTCGACACCCCGGCCGCGCCGCAGGCCCCGCACGCCCCCGTGCACACCCAGAACGCCCACCAGCTCGCCGCCGAGCTGAGCCCGCTGCGCGGCCACAACGGCGAACACGAGCTGACCGTGCACCTGCACCCGGTCGACCTCGGCCCGGTCAGCCTCACCGCGCGGATCTCCGGCGGCGACATCCACATCGACCTGGGCAGTGCCACCGACGCGGGCCGCGAGGCACTGCGCGCCGCGCTGCCCGAGCTGCGCCGCGAGCTGGAGAAGGCCGGGTTCGGCTCCTGCCAGCTCAGCGACAGCGGGTTCGCCGGTACCGGCCAGGGCACCGGCGACCAGTGGTCGCAGCGCGCCCAGTGGGACCAGTGGACCGCCGCGGCCGCCGACCGCGCCCGCACCGGCGCCACCCAGACCAGCCAGGCCGCGACCAGCAGGTCGACCGGCCCAGCCGCACCCGCGCGCACCGCGGGTGTGCTCGACCTGCACGCCTAGGAGCGAGGAGACCCATGACCACCCCCATCTCGGGTACCACCACGACCGGCCAGACCGCGGCGTCGGGCAGCACCAAGGGCAGCCCGCTGACCTCGCTGGACTCGCAGGCGTTCCTCAAGCTCCTCGTCGCCCAGCTGCGCTACCAGGACCCCAGCAGCCCGGCCGACCCCACCGCGTTCATGACCCAGACCGCGACGCTGACCCAGGTGGAGAAGCTGTCGTCGCTGGCGGAGTCGCAGACCAGCATGCTCACCTCCACGTTGAGCGCGCAGGCCAGCGCCCTGGTCGGCAAGTCGGTCAGCTACAAGACCAAGGTCGACGGCGACACCCTCACCGGCACCGTCACCGCGGCCACCTTCGGCGCCAGCCCCACGGTGCGCATCGGCACCGCGGACGTACCGCTCGCGCTGGTCACCGGTCAGCGCACCAGCTGACCCGCGCCGCGCCACCGCGGCCAACAGCTCACCCCGGGGCAACTCCCCGATTCGAGATCCCCTCCGACAGACCTCAGTCGACACACGAGAAGAAGGCTGGAAACCACATGTTGCGTTCCCTCTTCGCGGGCATCAGCGGCCTGCGCAGCCACCAGACCATGATGGACGTCACCGGCAACAACATCGCCAACGTGAACACCAGCGGGTTCAAGAGCTCGGCGGTGGTTTTCGAGGACGCGCTCAGCCAGAGCATCCGCACGGCCGCCGCGGCGGGCGCCAACACCGCCGCGCAGAACCCCGCGCAGGTCGGTCTCGGTGTCAAGACCGCGGGCACCAGCGTGAACTTCACCCAGGGCAACAGCCAGCTGACCAACCGCACCGGCGACATGCTCATCCAGGGCGACGGCTTCTTCGTCATCGACAACGCGGGCCAGCAGGCGTACACCCGCGCGGGCTCGATGGCCTCCGACGCCCAGGGCCGCCTCACCTCCGCCGACGGCGGTCTGGTGCAGGGCTGGATGGGCACCGCGGGTGTCATCGACCAGACCCAGCCGATCGGCGCGCTGACCATCGACTCCACCACCTACGCCAGCTACTCGCTCTCGCCGGACGGCACCCTGGTCGGCATCCTGGCCTCCAACGGCCAGCAGCAGAACATCGGCCGCATCTCGGTCGCCAAGTTCTCCAACGTCACCGGCCTGGAGAAGATCGGCGGCTCGCTCTACCGCGCCACCGCCAACTCCGGCGCCGCGCAGGTCAACGCCCCCGGCAGCAACGGCATGGGCGTGCTGGTCTCCGGCGCGCTGGAGATGTCCAACGTGGACCTCGCCCAGGAGCTGACCAACCTGATCATCGCCCAGCGCGGTTTCCAGGCCAACTCGAAGATCATCAGCACCTCCGACGAGCTGCTCCAGGACCTGATGAACCTCAAGCGCTAGCGGTTAGGGCGGGCGGTTCACCTCAAGGAGGTGAACCGCCCGCCGATGTCTTGACAAGTGGGGTCCACGGAGGGGCCCAACCAGCTAGACGGCACCCCAAGGACGGACGCTGTGATACTCCTCAACCGGCTGAACGGTCAGCCCTTCGCGCTCAACCCGGACCTGCTCGAACGCGCCGAGTCCACCCCGGACACGGTCATCACGCTGGTCAACGGGGCCAAGTACGTGGTCGCCCAGTCGCTCGACGACCTGGCGGCACTGGTGCGCGAGCACCGGGCGGTCATCCTGGGCCAGGCCCAGGACGCCGCCGATCACGGCTACCGCACCGGTCCCACCCTCGTCGCCGACGGCGACGCCACGTTGCTGCACCTGCCGGAGAGGGGGATCTGATGGACCCGGCAAGCCTGGCGGGCATGGGTCTCGCCCTCATCGCCATCGTCGTCTCCATGCTCATGGAGGGCGGCGACCCGATGTCGATCATCCTCCTGCCGCCGATCATCCTGGTCTTCGTCGGCACCTTCGGCGTGGCCATGGCCAGCGGCATGATGAAGGACGCCATCGGCATCGTCGGACTGATGAAGCGCGCCATGCTCTCGCCCAAGATCGAGGGCGGCGCGGTGATCGACGTCGTCGTGAAGCTCGCCGACCGCGCCCGCCGCGAGGGCCTGCTCGCCCTGGAGGACGAGGCCAAGAAGGTCGACGACCCGTTCCTGCGCAAGGGACTGGAACTGGCCATCGACGGCACCGACTCCGAGGAGGTGCGCGACATCCTCGAGTCCGAGATCGACACCAAGCGCAAGCACGACAAGGTCGGCGCCAAGATCTTCACCGACATGGGCGGCTTCGCGCCGACCATCGGCATCATCGGCACCGTGCTCGGCCTGGTGCACGTGCTGGAGAACCTGGCTGACCCCAGCGAGCTCGGCCACCTGATCGCGGGCGCCTTCGTGGCGACCCTGTTCGGCGTCATGACGGCCAACGTGTTCTGGCTGCCGATGGCCAACCGGCTCAAGCGGATCAGCGAGCTCGAGTGCGAGCAGATGATGCTCGCCCTCGAGGGCGTGCTGGCCATCCAGGCAGGCGCCAACCCGAGGTTGGTCGCCCGCAAGCTGCGCAGCCTGGTGCCTGCCAGCGGTGAACAGGACAAGGCAGCCTGATGTCCGGCGGCGGCAAGCGCAAGCGCGGCGGCCACGAGGAGGAGCACGAGAACCACGAGCGGTGGCTGCTCACCTACGCCGACATGATCACCCTGCTGATGGTGCTGTTCATCGTCATGTTCGCGATGTCCACTGTGGACGCGAAGAAGTTCGACCAGCTCAAGGAGAGCCTGGCAGGCGCGTTCGGCGGCAGCCAGTCCCTCGTGGTCGGTGGTGCCTCCGGCAGCCCGGACACCGCGGGGGTCAGCCCCGACAAGATCGACCTGCAGTCCGCGGCGGGCGGTGAGGGCGCGGACGTGACCACGATGAGCAAGAGCGACGCGGAGAAGGCGGTGCAGCAGTCCGACCGCGCCAAGGCGGCAGCGGACCTGGAGAAGGCCCGCGAGGAGGTCGCCAAGCTGCGCGAGGTGCAGAAGAAGATGACCGAGCTGCTGGCCAAGGCGGGTCTCACCGACTCGGTGCAGTTCACCATCGACCAGCGCGGCCTGGTCGTCACGATCGTCACCAGCTCGGTGGTGTTCGCAGGCGACAGCGCCGAACTGCTCCTGCAGGGCAAGGAGGTCCTCGACGCGGTCGCCCCGGCGTTGACCTCGCTGCCCAACCACCTGGAGATCGGCGGGCACACCAACCAGCTGCCGGTGCCCACGCGCAACTACCCCAGCTCCTGGGAGCTCTCGACCGCGCGCGCCTCCAGCGTCGTGCGCTACCTGCTCGCCCACGGCGTGCCCTCGTCGCGGATGACCGCGGCGGGCTACGCCGACACCAAACCGCTCTACGACCCGAGCGACCCCCTCTCGGTGACCCGCAACCGCCGGGTCGAGGTGGTCGTGATGTCCGACCAGTCCGCGGAAGTGAAGGCGTTGTTGCCGACCGCGGCAGGCGAGAAGTGATCCGGAGGGAGGAACGACCATGAGCAAGACCGAAGAGAAGAAGAAGACCGCCGATGCGGACGCGCCGGAGAAGAAGGGCAACAAGAAGCTGCTGCTGATCCTGGTGCTCGTGGTGCTGCTCGGTGGGGGTGGCGGGGCGTACTTCATGTTCTTCCGTACCCCCAGCGAGCCCGCTCCCCCGGAGCCCGGCACCGTCCTGGTGCTCGACTCGGTGACGATGAACCTCACCGACGGGCACTACCTGAAGCTGAAGCTGGCCCTGCAGGCCACCGCGGATGTGACCGAGAAGCTCGACGGGTCCAAGGCGCTCGACCTGGCCGTGGCCCAGTTCAGCAACAAGACCGTGGCGGAGCTCTCCAGCAACGCCGCGCGCGAGGAGCAGAAGAAGGAGCTCAAGGAGAAGATCTCGGCGGCGTACGAGGAAGAGGTCATGGACATCTACCTCACCGAGTTCGTCATGCAGTGAGCGCGGCGCCAGGTCCGGTCGGCCACCAGCCCGGCCGACCGGACCGGCACCCCGCCACGGCGTACACCGCCCGCGACAGCGAAGGACCACCCAGCCCGACCGTGAGCTCCGACCGAGGACCCCGCCCGGTCCTGATCGGACGCCCGCCCGACCGCACACCCAGCACACCCAGCACACCCCGGTACACCCCAGCCAGGCCCAGCGAGACCCAGCCAGACCCACCGTGGACCCGCCAGGTCGATCGAGACTCCGCCCAGTCCGATCGAGACTCCCGCGCCGGTCCGATCAGGACCCCGCCCGGTCCGATCGGGACACCGCGAGCCGGTCCCACCGGGACAACCGCACCACCCAACCGAACACCGCTCGTCCTGATCGGACACCGGCAGGTTTAGCCCCGGCCGTGTCACCCGATAGGTCGATATCGGGTGCCGTGTCAATCAGATCTCCGGCGACCCGACCGATAGAGGCACCGTGCAGACTCCTTCGTCATCACCGGGCCGTCGGGCGGGCGGCGCGAAGACCGGCGGGCTCATCACCGACGGGCGTCCGCTGGCCAGCTACGACTTCCTGCGCCCGGCGAAGCTGCCGCGCGAGCACCTGCGCACGCTGCAGCTGGCCTACGACACGTTCGCGCACCGGCTGGCCATCCTGCTGACCTCCCAGCTGCGGGTGGTCTGCCGCGTCGCCGTGGCCTCGGTCGACCAGATCTCGACCGACGAGTACCTCGCGCGCGAGGTGGACCCGGTCGTCGTGGCGCCGCTGCGGTTCGACCCGCTGCCCGGCACCGCCATCCTGGAGCTCCCGCAGGTCGCCGCGCTGACCCTGATCGACCACCTGCTCGGCGGGCCGGGCGGCAAGCAGCACGTGCGGCCGCTGACCGACCTGGAGACCCCGCTCATCCGCGACCTGCTCGGCGACATCCTCACCGAGCTCAAGATCGGGCTGGCCGAGTTCGTCCGGGTGGACCCGATCCTGGGCGCGCTGGAGTACAACCCGCAGCTGGTGCAGGTCGGCGGCCCGGCCGACGTCATGGTGACCGCCCACTTCGACCTGCACATCGGCGAGGCGGAGAGCGTGCTGACGCTGACCGTGCCGCTGCAGTCCGTGCTGCCCTCCCTGCAGCGCCACAGCGAGAGCGACGAGACCACCGCCGGTGAACGCGCCGCCCAGGCGGCCGCCCGCGACCTGCTGACCCAGGGCCTGCGCGAGGTCCCGGTCGACGTGTCGGTCCGCTTCGCCCCGGCCAAGCTGCGCTCCAACGACCTGTTCGACCTGCGCCCCGGCGACCTGCTCTCGCTCGGGCACCCGGTGAGCCGCCCGCTCGACATCACCACGGCGGGCCGCGTGTTCGGCCACGCCGTCGCCACGAAGCAGGGCACCCGCCTTGCCTGCCAGGTCGTGTCCGCGAACAAGGAGGACTTCCCCGGATGAGCACCAGCACGCACACCGACTCAGCCGCCGCCGTGCGCGCCGCCGCCGAGGCCGCGTTGACCGTGTTGCCCGCCAGTGAGGCGCTCACCGTGGGATCCCCCGTCTCCGACCCCAGCACCCTCGCGCTGCCCGGCGCGGCCGTCTGCGCGGACCTGAGCGGGCAGACGCAGGGCACCCTGGCGGTGCTGGTCAACCAGGAGCTGGTCGAGGCGCTCAAGTCGAGCCCGCTCGGCGAGCTCGACCTGGGCGCGGCGGTGGCCCCGGCGCTGGAGGCCGCGGCCAAGGTGCTCGGCTCGGTGCCGGGACCGGGCAGGCAGACCACCCCGGAGGCCGCGCTCGCCGCGATGGCCGAGAGCGGCACCCTGGTCGGCGTCCCGCTGACCGCGGGGGCGGCCATGCAGGCGGTGATCGCGCTGTCCACGCTGACCCCGAGCACCCCGGCGCCGCGCGCGTCCGGGACGCCGACCCGGTCGACGGCGTCGGCGATGGACCTGCTCAGCGGCGTCGAGATGGAGGTGACCGTCGAGCTCGGCCGCACCAGGATGACCGTGCGCGAACTGCTCTCGCTCGGCTCCGGCTCGGTCATCGAGCTCGACCGGGCCGCCGGTGCCCCGGCCGACGTGCTGGTCAACGGCAGGCTCATCGCCCGCGGCGAGATCGTGGTGATCGACGAGAACTTCGGGATCCGGATCACCGAGATCCTGGCGGGCCCCACGGCGGACGCCATCTGATGGCCGAGCTGCTGCGGGTGTTCATCGCCCTGCTGCTGGTGCTCGGCGCGCTGTGGCTGGCCGCGCGGCTGGCCCGCAGGCCGATGCGCAACCGCCGCCGCGGCGGCACCATGGACGTGCTCGCGCGCACCCAGCTCTCCCGGGGCGCCAGCGTCACCGTCGTGCAGGTGGACAAGACCGCGCTGGTGCTCGGGGTGACCGACCACCAGGTGAACCTGCTGCACGTGGCCGACGCGGAGGCGTTCGCCCTGCCCGAGCCCGGCAAGCCCGCCGACCCGACGAAGCCGGGCGAGCTGTCGCCGGTGGACAAACCCGCGCAGGGGGCGCTGGCGGGGTCGGTGTTGTCGCCGAGCACGTGGAAGCAGGCGCTGGACGCGCTGCGCGAGCGGTCGGTGCGCAAGTGAGCGCGGCGGCGGTCGGGGCGGCCTGCGCGGGTCCGGCGCGCTTGGGCCGGTTCAAGCGCTCCAGCGTGTTGGCGCTGCTGGTGGTGCTGATCGGGCTGCTCGGCGCGACCGGGTCGGCCTCGGCGCAGACCGAGACCCCAGCGGCGCCCACCGCAACTGTGCCCTCTGCGGGTCAACCGTCGGGGCCGACCGGTCCCACCGAACCCAACGGCGTCACGGTGACCGTGGGGACCCCGGAGAAGCCGTCGGAGTCCATCGTCATCCTGCTGCTGCTGACGACGCTGTCGGTCGCGCCGTCGCTGCTACTGCTGTGCACCAGCTTCACCAAGGTCTTCGTTGTGCTCAGCATCACACGCAACGCCCTTGGATTGACCAACGTCCCGCCGAACCAGGTGTTGGCGGGGCTGGCGCTGTTCTTGAGCTTGTTCATCATGGGACCGGTGGTCAGCGAGGTGAACGCGCAAGGCGTGCAGCCCTACCTCAGCGGTGCGAAGTCGCAGTCCGTCGCCTTCACCGACGGGATGAAGCCGCTACGCGAGTTCATGCTCAAGCAGACCCGCCCTGAGGAGATCGCGCTGTTCACCAAGGTCGCAGGAGACGCCAAGCCCGCGAACGCGGCCGACGTCCCGACGACCACCCTGATCCCGGCCTTCGTGCTCTCCGAGCTGCGGGCGGCCATGCTGATCGGCTTCGTGCTGTTCATCCCCTTCCTGGTCATCGACATGGTCGTCTCGGCGTCGCTGATGTCGCTGGGCATGATGATGCTGCCCCCGGTGACCGTCGCGCTGCCGTTCAAACTCCTGCTCTTCGTGCTCGCCAACGGCTGGGGCCTGCTCATCACCGCCCTCGTCGGCACCTACACGTAAAGGGAACGCCGTGAACGACACCACCATCATCGAACTGGGCGTGCAGGCCATGCTGATCACCGGCAAGCTCGCCGCCCCGATCCTGCTCACCGCCCTCGTCGTCGGCTTCGGCATCTCGCTGTTCCAGTCGGTCACCCAGATCCAGGAGGTGACGCTGTCGTTCGTGCCCAAGGCGATCGGGGTCGCCGCCGCGCTGCTGCTCACCGGCAGCTGGATGGTGCACGAGATCGTCAGCTTCACCGGCGGGCTCTACGAGCGGATCCCGTCGCTGGTCGGCTGAGGTGGAGGCCCAGCTCGCCGCAGGCACGCTCCCGGCCCTGCTGTTGGCCGTGATCAGGGCCGTGGCGTGGCTGATCACCTGTCCGCCGTTCAACGGACGGGCGATCCCGGGCACCATCAAGGCGATGCTGGGGGTGGCGATCGTGCTGCCGGTGGTGCCGAAGCTGGCCGCAAGCGCACCGAGCGCCGAGACCTGGACGCTGGCCATCAGCGCCGTCGAACAAGTGGTGGTGGGAGCCGGGCTGGGCTTCCTGACCGCCGTCATCTTCGCCGGTGTGCAGGCCGCGGGGGACCTGCTCGACGTGTTCGGCGGGTTCTCGCTGGCCTTCGCCTACGACCCGCTGTCGTTCTCCGGCAACGCCGGTGTGCTCGGCCGGTTCTACGGCCTGACCGCCACCGCGTTGATGTTCGCCACCGACGCCCACCAGTTGGTGATGCGCGGATTCACGCTTTCGTATGAAGCGGTGCCGCTCAGTGGTGGCTTTTCCCTCGAAGGACTGTCCACTCTGCTCACTTCCGGGCTAGGCCGGTTGTTCCTGGCGGCGGCGCTGATCGCCGGTCCGATGATCGTGGTGCTGTTCTGCGCCGACATCGGCCTCGGCCTGCTCAACCGAGTCGCACCCGCGCTGAACCCGTTCTCGGTGGGCTTCCCTGCGAAGGTGGGTCTCACGCTGGTGATGGTCGGGCTGGCCATCACCCTGCTCCCGCAGGCGGTGCACGCCATCGCCGAGGAAGCGACCAACGCCGTACTGAAAGCGATCGGGCGATGAGCGCGAACAAGGACGCCACCGAGAAGGCGACACCGAAGAAGCTCAAGGAGGCCAGGTCCCAGGGCCAGACCGCCCGCACCCAGGACCTGGGCGCGTGGGCGGCGGTGATGGCGGCCACCTGGGTCATCCCGGGTGTCTTCGGCGACCTGTTCGACAGCAGCGCGCACCTGTTGCAGCGCATCGGCAAGTTCATCGCCAACCCCGACCAGGCCGACGCCTTCGCCATCCTCGGCGACGCGTTCGCCGGTGGCGCGGCGGCGATCGCCCCGCTGCTGGGCGCGACGCTGCTGGCCGTGCTGCTCGGCGCCGGTGTCCAGGGTGGACTGCGGCCCGCGATCAAGCTGCTCAAGCCGAACTTCAAGCGGCTCAACCCGTTGCAGGGCATCAAGCGGATGTTCGGCCCGCAGTCGGCGTGGGAGCTGGTCAAGACGCTGCTCAAGTGCGGCATCCTCGGGGTGGTGCTCTACACCGCGGTGAAGGACCTGATCCCGACCATCATGGGCTCGGGGTCGCTGCCGCTGCAGGCACTGGTCTCGACCCTCGGCGACACGGTCCTGTCGTTGATCCGCCTGGCCGCCGTCGCCGGTCTCGCCATGGGCATCGCCGACTACCTGGTCGCCAAGCGCCGGGTCGGCAAGGAACTGAAGATGACCAAGCAGCAGGTCAAGGACGAGCACAAGAACACCGACGGCAACCCGGAGATCAAGGGCCAGATCCGCTCCCGCCAGCTCGCCATGAGCCGCAACCGGATGATGTCCGACATCCCCACCGCCGACGTCATCATGGCCAACCCCACCCACGTCGCGGTCGCCCTGCGCTACGACCCGGACAAGGGCGCCCCCCGCGTCGTGGCCAAGGGCGCGGGCGAGATCGCCGCCAAGATCCGCGAACTCGCCACCGAACACCGAGTCCCCATCGTCCGCGACATCCCCCTGGCCCGAGCCCTCTACAGCGCCTGCGAGGTAGGCCAGGAAATCCCCGTCGACCTCTTCGGCCCGGTAGCCCACGTCCTCGCCTTCCTCCACCGCCTCCGCTCCCGAGGCTCCGCCGCAGGCATCCACAACATGCCCGCCGAAGCCGCCGCCGCGGCCTGACCAACTCCTCACCCAGCCGTCTCCCCGATGGCCAGGGGTGAAACGAATCCCGACCGGCGGCGATCTCACCGGCATGCGACGTGCGATCTTGGTCGCGGTGGTGGGCGGGATCGTCGCCACCACCGCGGCCGGGTGCTCGGACGGCGGGGAAGCCGCCGCACCCGTCGAGACCTTCCACTGCAACGACACCACGCAACGGCGGTCCGCCGCCTACGAGCGGGTGCCGGTGTTCGACTCGAACACCGACTGGCTCTTCCCCGGCGCGCTGCTGCGCCCCGAGTCGCCTCAACCGGGGCCGGTGGATTCCGCCACCGTGACGGGGAAACGGCGGTTCACACCGGTCAATTCCTTGCCACGGGCCCCGCTGACGTTCTCGGTCGGCAACCAGATCAGGCTGAAGGGCCCGCACACGGCGAAGCTCCAGTCCCCGTCCCTGTCCGAGTTCCGCGAGGTCCTCGGCGCGACGCTGCGGGTCGGGGTGACCGGGACGAGCGCGGCGGAGATCAGCTGGGACAACGCGCAGGTGACCTCCCGGGAGCAGATCGGGACCTTCCTCGGGATCGATTCCTCGATGCCGATCGTCAGCCAGCTCGAGGCGTCGTTCCACTGGAGCGACACCGCGATGACCAGCCGCACGGTCCTGCGGTTCACCCAGACCTACTTCACCGTCGACATGGACAAGCCGAAGAGCCCGGCCGAGCTCTTCGCCCAGGGCGTGCCCGAGGTCGAGGTGGACGCGCTGGTAGCCGGGTCGACCTCTTACGTGTCGTCTGTCGCCTATGGGCGGACCGCGCTGGTCGCCTACGAGTCGACCCGATCGGACACCGAGGTCAAGGCCGCACTGGGCGCGAAGCTCGGCTGGGACCTGGGGTTGGTCGGCACCGCCGCGTCGGCGTGGAGCGAGGACGCGCTGGAGGAGACCAGTTTCAGCGGCTACATCTACGGCGGTTCGAGCACGGCCGCGGCCCGGGCGTTCCAGGGCCTCGACGAGGTCAAGTCCTACATCGTCTCCGGTGGCAACTACGCCGACACCTCCCCCGGCTCGCCGATCGCCTACAACCTGTCCAACCTGCGCGACAACGCCACCACCGGCGCGGGCAAGGTCATCGACTACCCCGAGCGCGACTGCGAGCGCGTCAGCGGCGAGGTCAGGGTGACCCTCAAGGCACTCCGGGTGGACTCGGGCGACGAACTCGACCTCTGCGGCCTGATCACCGTCGACGCGCAACAGCACAACGCACGGCTCTTCGACGAGAACTGCGAGACCCAGCACTGGGTGACGGTCAACCCGGGCCGCCCGTGGGAGAGCGGCGTCGAGACAACACTGCGCCTGGACACCCGCCACGGCACGTCGATAGACCTGCGGACCCAGCTGCGGGAGCGGAAGTGGTCCGGACCCGCCGACATCCAGGACCGCACCACCCGGGTCCGGTTCGAGGACGGGTGGCGGGCCACCAAGGAGATCAAGCTCTCCCGGGGCGACACACAGGTCACGGCCGTCGTCGAATTGCGTCCACTGTGAGCGCGGCGTCGACGGGCAGCGGCACTACAGGCGGTAGTCCTGGTTGACCGGCTGGTCGAGGGGGGGTCGTGCTGTGTGGAGCCGCAGGTCCCAGCGGGTGGAAGGCAGGGGGGTGGGGTGGGGCGGCGGGTATGTTGGCGGGGGCCCGGCGTCGAGGTGTCGGGGTGGGGGGTTGACGAAGGGTGCGCTGGATGTCGGAGGAGTTCCCCGGGCCGTTCGCGGTGGTCGACGATGTGACCGGGTTGGTCGGGCGGACGCCGCTGGTGCGGTTGAAGCGGGTTGTCCGGGGTGCCCCGGCGGCGGTGTTGGTGAAGGTGGAGGCGGCCAACCCGGCGGGGAGTTCGAAGGACCGGGCGGCGCTGTCGATGGTGCGGGCGGCGGAGGCCGACGGTGCGCTCCGGCCGGGTGGGGTGATCTTCGAGGGGAGCTCGGGCAACACCGGCATCGCGCTGGCGATGATCGGGGCGGCGCTGGGCTACCGGGTGGTCGTGGTGGTGCCGGACCGCAGCAGCCAGGAGAAGCTGGGGCTGCTGCGGGCCTACGGCGCGCAGGTCGTGATCACCCCGGCGCTGCTGCCTGCCGAACACCCCGACCAGGTGCGCGCGCTCGCCGCCCGACTGGCCGCCCAGACCCCCGGTGGCTGGTACGCGGGCCAGTACGACAACCCGGCCAACATCGACGCCCACTACACGACGACGGGCCCGGAGATCTGGGCGCAGACCGGGGGCGGGGTCACGCACCTGGTGGCGAGCATCGGCACCGGCGGCACCCTGACCGGCGCGGGGCGCTACCTGCGGGAGGTGTCCGGCGACCGGGTCCAGGTGGTCGGCGCGGACCCGGAGAGCTCGGTGTACGGCGGCGGCTCGGGCCGCCCGCACCTGGTGGAGGCGACCGGCCGCTTCGTGCACCCGGACACCGGTACCGACGTCTGGCCCCGGTCCTACGACCCGTCGGTCGCCACGACCGTGCGGCAGGTGCCCGACCGGGAGTCCATCGCGATGACCCGCGCACTGGCCAGGGAAGAGGGCCTGCTGCTCGGCGCCTCCGGTGGGCTGGCCGTGGCGGCCGCGGTCGCGCTGGCGCACACGCTCGGCCCCGACGACGTGGTGGTGGCCGTCGCGCCCGACTCGGGCCGGTCGTACCTCAGCAAGTACTTCGACGACGACTGGGTGAGCAGGCGCGGGTTCGGCCCGGACACCGAACACGTCCCGGCGGCGGCGTTCGTCACGATCCCGCACTCGGCGACCGTCGACCAGGCCAGGGCGGCGCTGCGGGGCGGGCACGCGCTGCCGGTCGTGGTGCGCACCGCCGAGCAGACCGAACCGGTGTCGCTGGCCCAGGTCATCGGCTCGGCGTCGCAAGCGGACCTGCGGGACGCGGCCCCGGACGCACTCGTCGTCGACCACCTCGGCCCCGCCCTCCCCCTCGCAGGCGCGCACGAACCGGTATCGACCGTCCGAGACCGCCTCACCCCGACCCAGGATGCCGTCGTGATCACCCAGTACGGCCTGGTTATCGCCGTCCTCCCACGCTCCGAACTGGACGGCCGGACGACGGACATCGGCGAACTCGTCACCGCGCTGCGCGGCTAGACACTGTCCACTACGGCGGTCAGCTCGCGCGGTCGGCCCGGGTGGTGGTGGCCTGGACCAGCGAGGGTGCGGCGGAGATCTCGCGGGCCGGGAGGGTGCGGGCGTAGCGGTCGAACGCGGCGCGGGGGATGGCCAGCAGGATGGCGGCCACCGGGACCGCGATGAGCAGGCGGATGACGGCGTCGGTGGGGTCGAGGGTGCCGAGGACGAAGGCGGACCACAGGGACGGGGAGGCCATCAGGGCGGCGACCGCCAGGGTGGAGTAGCGGAACATCAGGTCCTCCGGTGGCCTGCGGTGCTCGGGGGCACGCCGTCGATGGTGAGGATGGGCAGGCCGAGTTCGCGGACGGAGTCCGGGTCGGCGCTGGCGGTGGCGCCGTGCACGGCGAGTGCGTCGACGCCGCCCAGGTCGGCCAGGTGCCTGCGCAGGTCGGCGGTCTTGCGGGTGGCGTCGACGGCGGCGACGATGTGCTTGGCGCCCAGTGCCTTGGCGACCGCACCGGCCCAGCGGCCGCCGTCCGGGTCCTCCACCGCGGCGGCGATGGCGACCACGGACGGCACGGGGTTGCGCTTGAGGTCGTAGGCCAGTTCGGCGGCGTGCTCGGGGCCGAGCACCCGGCCGCGGCCGACCTGGTCCGGTCCGGCGACCTGGACGGCGCCGGGGCCGAGCCGCATCTTCTGGCAGATCCACTCGGCGGCCGCGGTGGCCTCCTGCAGCGCGCCTGCGACGACGATCACCTTGCCGGGCAACGCGACCAGCAGGTCGGTGGGCACCGGGGTGTCCCACCGGCGCCGCGGCCGGGGGCGGGCGTCGGTGACCAGTCGCGGCTCGTCCGCGGTCGGCCAGGCCGGGTCGTCCGACGACTCCTCGATCGAGAGCGGCTCGGCGAAGGCGGTGGCGGCAGCGGTGTCGAAGTCGGTGTCGAGGTCGTCGTCGGGCAGCGCGTGCCGGGCGGTCGAGGACGGCATCCTCGGCGGCACCAGCAGGTCGTGGAAGTCCACAAGGGACTCGACGGGCTCGGCGGCGACCTCGGTGACCTCGGTGACCTCAGCGACCTCGGTGGCCACGTCGGCGGTGGGCTCGTCCGGCTCGTCGTCGATGACCGGCTGGGCCTCGAAAACCCGGCGGGTGCCGTCGACGGGCCGCTGCACGGACGGGAACTCGGCAGGCCGGACCCCGTTGGGCCGCGGCGGCGCGGTGGTGGCGCCGAGCAGCACCTCGCGCAGCTGCTCGTCGGTCATCTCGTCCACTTCGGACTTCTCGGCGATCCGCTCGCCGAGCACGGCGGCCCGCAGCCGCGCGTCCGCCTCCCGCTGCGCGGCGGTCATCCCGGCCGGGCGCACCGCGGCGGGCTCGGCGGGCCGCGACGACGGCGGCGTCTGCGCGCCCTCGCGCGGGCGCACGGCCTTGGCCCACTCCCCCGGGCTCTGCCCGCGCGGCGCCGGACCGGCCGCCCGCGCCTGCGCGGCGGAGATCGGCTGCTCGGCACCGTTCGTGCGCGCCACGGGACCCCCGGCCTCGGCGAAGAACCGCGCGAACGGGTCGCCCGCGGTGGCCGCGGCGGGCTCTTCCTCGGCGACACCCAGGCGCGGCTCCGGGACCCGGTCGAGCAGTTCGTCGACCGGGGCGCTCTCGCCGACGGCGGCCATGTCCTCCTTGTCGGCCAGCTCCATCAGGTCGGCCACGGACAACACCTGCTCACGGGGTACCTCCGGATCGCCTGGGTCGGGCACCTCGACGCCGATCTCGAACCACTGCTTGGAGAAGAACCCCGCCACGCCGCCCTTGCGCAGGCGGTCGGCGGAGACGATGCGCGCGTCGGCACCGTGCTCGGTGCGCACGCGGTCGAGCAGCGCTTCCAGGTCAGGTCCCTCAAGCAGCAAGCGTGTAGCCACTGTTCACCACCCCGACTGTCTCTATCCGGTGGGTACCACCGGACAGCTCGGAATACGAGAGCACGGCCAGCCGCGGCACGGCGGCGTGCACCAAGCGGTAGAGGGGCGTGCGCAGCCGGGGCGCGCAGGCGAGCACAGCGGCCTGGCCCTGGCTCTCCGCCCGGCTCGAGAGCCCGGCGACGTCGCCGACGAGCGATTCGAGCGTGCCCGTGTCCACCGCGAGCCGGTCGCCCATCTCGGTGACCCGCAGGCTCTCCAGCAGGGTCTGCTCGACGCGGGGGTCGAGGGTGATGACCGAGAGCACCCCGTCCACGGCGAGCCTGGCGGCGATGGCCGGGCCGAGCGCGGCGCGGGCGGCCTCGACCAGCCGGTCGATGTCAGCCCCGGCCTTGGCCGCTGGCGAGAGCGCCTCGTAGATGCCGACCAGGTCGCGGATCGGGACGCCCTCGTCGAGCAGGCGGTGCAGCACGCGCTGGATCTCGCCGAGGCTCATCAGCGCGGGGGTGAGCTCCTCGACGACGACCGGGTGGGTGCGGCGCACGACGTCGGTGAGCGCGCGGACGTTCTCGCGGCCGAGCAGGCGGCCCGCGTGCGTGCGGGTGACCTCGGCCAGGTGGGTGACCAGGACGGAGGCGCGGTCGACGACGGTGGCGCCCAGTGCCTCGGCCTGGTGGCGCAGCTCGGCGGGGACCCACTTGCCCGCCAGGCCGAACACCGGCTCGGTGCCCGCGCGGCCGGGCAGCGCGTCAAGGTCGTCGCCGATGGCCAGGACGGTGCCCGGTGGGGCGAAGCCGCGGGCCACGTCGGCGCCGTTGATGCGGATGACGTAGGAGGACAGCGGGAGGTCGAGGTCGTCGCGGGTGCGCACCGGCGGCATGACCACGCCCAGTTCCAGCGCGATCTTGCGGCGCAGCGCGCGGACCCGGTCGAGCAGGTCGCCGCCCGCGGCGTCGACGAGGTCGACCAGGTCGGTGGCCAGCGCCAGTTCCAGCGGGTCGACCCGCATCTCGGCGATGAGCGCCTCGGTGGCGTCCGGGGCGATCTCGGCGACCTCGGTGGAGTCGCTGGTCTCGACGACCTCCTCGCCGGGCTTGGGGCCGCGGGTGGAGGCGATGATCAGGCCGCCGCCGACGAGCAGGAACGGCAGCATCGGCATGGCGGGCATCAGCGACAGCGCGAGCAGCGAGATGCCGCCGATGCGCATCGCCATCCGGTTGGCGCCGAACTGGGTGGAGACCAGCGAGCCCATGTTCTGGTCGCCCGCGGCGCGGGTCACGATGAGGCCGGTGGCGACCGAGAGCAGCAGGGCGGGGATCTGGGAGACCAGGCCGTCGCCGACGGTCAGCAGGCTGTAGGTGTTGATGGCGTCGGTGGGGGCCATGCCCTTCTGGATCAGGCCGACCGAGAAGCCACCGATGAGGTTGATCAGGGTGATGACGACCGCGGCGATGGCGTCGCCCTTGACGAACTTCGAGGCACCGTCCATCGCGCCGTAGAAGTCGGCCTCGGCGGTGACCTCCTGGCGGCGCCTGCGCGCCTCGGGCTCGTCGATGAGCCCGGCGTTGAGGTCGGCGTCGATGGCCATCTGCTTGCCGGGCATCGCGTCGAGGGTGAACCGGGCGCCGACCTCGGCGACGCGGCCCGCGCCGTTGGTGATGACGGCGAACTGGATGACGATGAGGATGAAGAACACGACCAGGCCGACCACCAGCGAGCCGCCGACCACCGCGTGGCCGAAGGCGCCGATGACCGCGCCCGCGTCGCCGTCGAGCAGCACGAGCCGGGTGGCGCTGATGTTGAGCGCGAGCCGGAAGAGGGTGGCCAGCAGCAGGATCGACGGGAAGACCGAGAACTCCAGCGGCTTGCGGACCTGCATGCTGATCAGCACGATGAGCAGCGCCAGGGCGATGTTGAGCACGATGAACAGGTCGAGCAGGAACGTCGGCATCGGCACGACCATCAGCACGATGATCATGATGACGCCCGCGGGTACCGCGAACTGGCTCAACCGCCGTGAGTTCATCGTCCATCCCGGATATCCGGTGTGCGGCCGTTCCGTGGCCTCGTCGTGCTGCCTTCCTGGCTCCACGTCGGACGGTTCTTCGGCCGTCGCGGAGCGGTACTGAGCATTCCCTCGGTTGAGCATCGCCGAGGGAACGACGAACCGCTAGTGGGTCGCCGCCCCGAGGGGGGCGACGACCGCACTCGCGAGACGTCGGCACACCGGTTTCGGCTACCCAGCGGGTAATCCGGTCTGGTGTGGCAGGCCCCGACCTGGCGGCCTGCCGTTGGGGAGTCCCCGTTTCACACCCAGCGCACGCACTTGCGGCTGGGATTCACCCAACCGAGCGGCGACACGCCGCTACGGGGGTGAACTATCCCGAATGGACTAGATCAGCGGGACCACAATGGACAGCGTGCCGCCCTTGTAGCCCCCGATGTCCACCGTCAGGTCGAGCCGCCCGCCCAGCGACGCCAGGTGCGACCTGGCGTCCGAGGGCACCGACCCGGCGTCGGTGTGCAGCTCGTGGAACTTCACGTGCGGCCCACCGGCGGTGTTGAACAGCCCGGTGAGGATGTTGCACACCTCGCCGAGGATGTCGGTGAGCAGCGGGGAGAGCTCACCGTCCTCGACGCACGCCTCGGCCCCGCCCGGCGGGACCAGGCCCGTCGCGGCGGCGGTGTTGGCCGCCAGTTGCAGGGTGAAACCGATGACCCCCGCCAGCTTCGTGTCGTTGTGCTGGTACACCGCGACGACCGGCTGGTCGGCTGACGGGGGGTCGGTGATGTTGACCGTGACCTCGCGGCCGAGTAGATCGGACAGGACGTCGCGGACCTGCTTGGGAACCGGCAGCGCCTCTGTCATGGCATCACCCCAGGATGTCGGAGAGCCGCTCGCGGAAGGTGTCCGCGGTGAACGGCTTGCTGATCAGGAACAACGCGCCACCCGCCTCGGCCTTGGCGATCATCTCGTCCGAGCACTCGGAGGTGACGAAGGCGAAGGGTACCGTGTTCCCGCTGGCGCGCAGCGCAAGCAGCAGCTCGATTCCCGACATGTTGGGCATGTTCCAGTCGGACAGCACCAGGTCCGGCTTCTCGCTGGCGACGCTCTCCAGCGCGGCGGCGCCGTCCGGGGCCTCCACGATGTCGTGGTTGTCGAAGTTCGCCTGGCGCAGGGTCCTGATCACGATCTGGCGCATGACCCTGCTGTCGTCGGCGACCAGGATCTTCATGCGGACACCACCTGTGCGTTGTTGGAACCAGCAGGACCACCGCTGAGCAAGGTCACCACGTACGGCTCGTCGCGCCACCGGACGACGGTCCGGCAGACCTCGACGGTCCCCGGCCACCGCTCGTGCGCGGTCGCCGAGACCCGCGGGAGCGAGAGCTGCGACGGGGACGGGAGCACGCTCTTGACGTTACCGCCGAGGACGTTGGCTAGCTCGCCGAGCGCGTCGCCGACGTCGTCGGCGGTGACCTCTTCCGGCTCCATCGCGAACAGCACGGACGCCACGTCGCGGGAAGCCTTGTGCGAGCAGGACACGACCAGGTGACCCTCGTACGCGCCGACCATGGCGACCGAGGCGGCGAGCTCGACACCGGCACCGGAGTCGGAGTCGGCGTAGACCGTCTCCTCCTCGCCGCCGTTGAGGAACGCCGACCACACCTGCTCGGCGATCATGTCGAGATCGACCTCGACTGCGGTAGACACATCGTTGGTCATGAGGACACCCCCACCGGGACGAGCCCGAGGAGGGCCAGCTTGTCGATGATGCCGTCACGGGTGAACGGCTTGATCACGTATTCGTGCGCACCGGCGGCCAGCGCGCGGACGATCTGCCCGTGCTCGCTCTCGGTGGTCACCATCATCAGCGTCATCTGACGCATCTCGGTGATCTTGCGGGCCTCGATCACGAACTCGAGGCCGTTCATCACCGGCATGTTCCAGTCGACCAGCGCCAGGTCGGGCACCCGGCCAGTGCTCTGGAGCAGATCCAGTGCCTCCCGACCGTTGCCTGCCTCCAACACCTCGAACCCGAGGTCGGCCAACAGGCCGCGGAGAATCTTGCGCATGGCCCGGGAATCATCGATCACAATCCCTAGCACTGCGTCACCTCTTTCACCAATTGGCGATCTCGGGCGGGTGCCCGGTAGATGGCTGTCCGTCCAACGGGTACTCGCTCGAACACGGAGTCGATGCCCACGGTGGACTCGGCGGCACCGAGCAGGAGCCACCCACCGGGGTTGAGCACCTGCCGCACGCGGTCGAGCACCGCGCGCTTGGTCTCCGGTTCGAAGTAGATGAGCACGTTGCGCAGGAACACCACGTCGAACTTCGGCATGGGTGGCAACGGCGCGCAGAGGTTGACCCGCTGGAACGACAGGTTCTGCCGGATCCTCGGGACAGCCTCCCACTCGGCGCCCGCGCGCTGGAAGTAGGTGACCAGGTCGGTCGCGGGCAGGCCGCGGTTGACCTCCAACTGGTTGAACCTGCCCGCACGCGAGCGGCGCAACATCTCCTCGGACAGGTCGCTGCCCATGATCTGGTAGCCGCGACCGGCCGGGAGGGCCTTCTCCAGGGTGATGGCGATGCTGTAGGGCTCCTGGCCGCTCGAGCAGGCCGCCGACCAGATCCGCACCGGGCGGGTGGACTTGGCGAGCACGTCGGGCAGGATCGTGTCGGTGAGCGCGGTGAACGGCTCGCGGTCGCGGAACCAGGAGGTCTCGTTGATCGTGAGCGCCTCGACGACCTGGGTGCGCAGCGCGGCGTTCGAGGTGCGCAGTGCGTTGGCCAGGGAGCCGACCGTGTCGTGCCCGGTGGCCTTGGCCACCGGCTTGAGCCTGGACTCGACCAGGTATTCCTTACCGGGGCGCAGGACCATGCCGGCTTCTCGGTAGACGAGATCGGCCACGAAGCCGAACAGCGCCGGGGTCATTTCCACCGCGCCACCTCCCTTCCTGTAGCCGCCGCCGATGCGGGCAAGCGGGCGACGATGTTCTCCGCGATGAGGCCGAGCGGCAGTACCGCGTCGGCCAAGCCCGCGCTGACAACGGCCCCGGGCATACCCCAGACCACCGAGGTGGCCTGGTCCTGGGCCAGTACTCCGGCACCGAGGGCCACGAGCTCCTCGGTACCGCGCTTTCCGTCCTGGCCCATGCCGGTGAGCATGACGGCCAGGGAGGCTGAGCCGTAGACGCGCGCGCAAGAGCGGAACAGCACGTCGACAGCGGGTCTGCAGTGGTTCTCCATCGGCCCGTCGTGCAACCGGACCTTGGCGCCACCGGGGGTCTTCGCGGCTTCCATGTGCCGCCCGCCCGGTGCGATGTAGACGGTGCCAGCCAGCAGCGGCTCGCCGTCACGCGCCTCGACCACGTGCAACGCGGCCTCTTGGTCGATGCGGCGGGCGAGCATGGTGGTGAAGACGGGGGGCATGTGCTGGGCGACCAGCACCGGCACCGACAACGTGCCGGGGAGTTTGGTGAGGACGTTGCGCAGCGCCTCGGGGCCGCCGGTGGACGATCCGATGAGGACGGCCTGGACGGGCTTGCGCGGACCGGTGTTCGCGGGTGGGCGCTTGACCGCGGTCGTCGGGCGCAGCGGCTGCGCGACGTAGGCGGGCTTGCCGCACAGCGCGTGGATGCGCGGCAGCAGCTGCTCGCGCACCTCGGTGACCGCCTTGTTGACACTACCGGCGTTCGCGGGCTTGGTGACGTAGTCGGTCGCGCCCGCGGCCAGCGCGGCCACGGTCGCCTCGGCGCCGTCGCTGGTCATCGTGGAGAACATGATGACCGGCAGGGTGGGGTTGGTCTTGCGCAGCTCGCGGACGGTCTCGACCCCGTTGAGGACGGGCATCTCCACGTCCAGGGTCACCACGTCCGGCTTGAGCTGGGCGATCTTGGCCAGCGCGATCTGCCCGTTCGGCGCGGTCCCCACGACTCGCACCTTCGGGTCCGCGGACAGCACATCGGTGACGAGTCGGCGAATCACCACCGAGTCGTCCACCACCAGTACTGAGATCACGTGGGCCTCCAGGGTCGGCGGCGGAGGCACCCGGCCTCCGCGACAACCGTGGCATCGGCCGCACCCGCCCGGTCCTGAGCGGTCGCCCCGGCCGAGTTCTCACGCCAATCACAGTAAATCCGCGCTGTTGAGTTGTCGCGCCACCGCAACCGGACAACCCGACCGGCTGATCCTGAAAGGACGGTTCAGCCGATCGGGTCACCTGGGAGGTTCGTGCCTAGTCGGCCCGCACAAGCCAGTCGGGGCCGAAGGCGGCCAGGCAGGGCACCAGGAGTTCCTGGGCGGAGGCCGAGTCGACGAGGTCGCGCACCATCAGCGCCTGCACCGCGCCGCTGAGCACGTTCCACACGCCGCTGGCCCGGTCGTCGAGGGTGACACCGGCCAGGTCGACCGCGCGGACCAGCAGCAGTTGCGCGGCCGCCGCGTCGCGGATCCGGCCCGCGACGTGCACGGCCCAGGCCGAGGAGTGCATGGCGGCCGACCAGTCCTGCTGCTCGGCGCGCATCCGGTCCGCCGAGACGGCCAGGGCCCTGACCTCGGCGGGGTGCGCGGCGCGGATCCGGGAGAGCAGGCGGTGCACCAGGTCGTGGGTGGGGCCGAGGTGGGGACTGGCCTCCGGCAGGTCGCGGGTGGCCGCGACCCAGGCGGCACCCAGGACCCTGCGGTCGACGTCGGTGAGGTGCTGGCGCAGGTAGGTCGCGCAGACCGCGTCGGTGACCAGGGCGACCGCGCCGTCGGGGGGCTCGGGCGCGGTGCCGGGCGGGAAGGTGTCGCGGTCGGGCACCAGGACGTCGGTGCGCACGCAGTGCAGCAACCCGGCGAGCGACCCGATCGGGGCGTGTTGCAGCAGGGTGACCGCGGAGGGGCCGGACAGGTCGCGCACGCTGGGCAGGTCGCCTGCCGCGGCGAGCGCGTGCGAGCGGGCGAGGCTCAGGGCGGGGGACGGGGGCGCGGCGCGGTCGGCGATGGCCTCGACTTCGGCGGTGGTGCGGCTCAGCAGCGTCAGCAGGATCTCCGCCGTCGCTGGGCCGCCAACCATCCGGGTGAGGTCGAAGCCCAACACGGGGGCGCTGACGAGGCTGTACACCCGAGTGAGTATGCACCCTCGATTACGGAAACAGTACCAAATCGGGTGAACCATTACGCACAGCGACGGCGCCGTCCCTGAGGGGTGAGGGACGGCGCCGCCTGGTCGAGCGGGGAGGCGAGCACCCGGTGACGCACCGGTGATCGCGACCCGGTCAGGTCGTGAAGCGGTTGACCTGGTCCTGCAGCTGGGCGGAGAGCCTGGTCAGCGCCTCCATGGCCTGGTTGGACTCGCTGATGCTGTTCGTCGCGGTGGTGGCGCCGTCGGCGACACCGGCGATGTTGGCGGCGATCTCCGAGACACCCGCGGCGGCCTCGCCGACGTTGCGGTTCATCTCGGTCGTCGTCGCGGTCTGCTCCTCCACCGCCGAGGCAATGGTCAGCTGGAAGTCGTTGATCCGGCCGATGATCTCGGAGATCTCGTCGATCGCGTTCACCGCGTTGGACGTGTCGGCCTGGATCATCTCCACCCGGCGCGAGATGTCCTCGGTCGCCTTGGCGGTCTCCTGCGCGAGTTCCTTGACCTCGTTGGCGACGACCGCGAAGCCCTTGCCCGCGTCACCCGCCCGGGCGGCCTCGATCGTGGCGTTCAGCGCGAGCAGGTTGGTCTGCTCGGCGATGCTGGTGATGACCTTGACGACGTTGCCGATCTCCATCGACGACTCGCCCAGCTTCGCGACCGTGCTGTTGGTGGCAGCGGCCACCGACACAGCCTGACCCGCGACACCAGCGGCCTCGTTCGCCGACTGCGCGATCTCCCTGATCGACGCCGACATCTCATCCGCACCGGTGGCGACCGTCTGCACGTTGAGGGCGACCTGCTCGGCGGCGGCGGAGACGACACCGGCCTGCGCCGAGGTCTCGCCGGTGCTGTCGCTGACCCGGCCCGCGATGGTGGCCATGTCCTGGGTGGCGCCCTCGAGGGACTGGATGCCGTCGGTGATGGCGGTGACGGTGTCGTGCATGCTCGCGGTCGCGGTGTTGAGCGCGGCCGCCATGACGCCGACCTCGTCGCTGGAGCGGACCTCTACCTTGCGGGTGAGGTCGCCGTGCGCGACCGACTCCAGCACGCTGGACACCCCGCGCACCGAGCGGGTGATGCCGCGGATGATCAGCCAGCCGACCAGCAGTGCCAGCAGCAGACCGGCGCCGAGCAGCACCAGCGTGGTGTAGCGGGCGGTGTCGCTCTCGGCGGCGGCGTCGGCGACCTCGGTGCCGACCGCGGCCAACTCGACCTTCTGCATCTCGACGAGGTCGACGCTGAGGTCGTCGAGCGCGGGCCCGGCCTGGTTGTTGTAGCGGGCGAGGGCGACCTGGGACTGACCGGCGAGGGCGGCGGGGAAGACCTGCTCCTCGACCACCGAGGCGACCCGGTTGAGGTTGTTGATGGCCCGCTTGACCGTCGCCAGCGGCACCGCGCTGTACTCGGGGTCGGCCTCGATGCCCTGCTGGAACTTCTGCAGCGCGCCGTCGAGCACGCCGATGGCGGCCGTGGTGTCGGCGACCTCCTTCTGCACCCGCAGGGCGTCGGTGCTGATGAAGGAGCTCAGCAGGTGCTGGATGGCGGTGATCGCGGCACCGTTGAAGTTGCTGATGGCACCGACCGCGGCGGCGTTCTTGCCCAGCCTGGCCGAGGTGTCGGCGCCGCTGTCGGTGGCGACGATGCCCTGGACGCCGACGCCGATGGCGACCACGGCGGGCAGCGCGATGGCGGCGAAGATCTTGGTGGCGAGCGAGCGGTCGGCGAGGAACCTGCCGACCCCGCCGCGGCGGGCGCCGGATTCGGCCGTGGAGGTCGAGTCAGCCATCTGCGTGAGCCCTTCCCTGGTGCCGCGTTCGACGCGGCTGAGCTGTGGAGTGGAGGAAGAAGGGGAGGCGGACCCACCCGCCTGAGCGGAGGCTCCGGGGCCCGTGGGCCCCGGAGCCTCCAGGGGTTTCTCTTAGGCGGCCTCGCCGCGGACGGCGGCCCTGGCGTCGAGCGCGAGCATCAACCGGTCGGCCAGCGGGAAGGCCGCGGTGATCAGCTCGCGGGCCGGACCGGACAGCGTGTCCGGGATCGGCTCGGCCGCGGTGGGCTCCAGCTCGACCACGTCGCCGATGCGGTCGACCAGCAGGCTGACCGACTCCTCGTCGGTGCGGACGATGACGTTCATCGCCGGGCCGGTGCGCTCCTGGGCGGGCTCACCGAGGCGGACCCGCAGGTCCAGCGCCGCGATGACCTGACCGCGCAGGTTGAACAGGCCGCCGACGTGGCCGGGGGCGAGCGGTACCGGGGTGTACTCGGAGAACGCGAGCACCTCCTGGACCTCGCTGACCTCCAGGCCGAAGAGCTGGCCTGCCACCTCGAAGGTGGCGTACCGGACGGAACTCACGACGCCTCCACGTAGTCACGGGTCACGAACTCGGGCAGCTGGAAGTCCGGGTCGGCGGCCATGATGGCCCGACGCATGTCCAGCAGCTCGGTGACCTTGTCGTCGATCACGGTGGAGCCGGAGAGGCCGTCACCGTCGGACGGGCCGTGCGGGGCGGTGTCGTCGACGATGTCGAGGATCCCGTCCACCGCGAGGGCCACCGAGTGGCCACCCGAGGAGTACACGACCGCGGGCACGGTGTCGGAGACGTCCTCCGACCACGAGCCGAGCAGACCCGAGAGGCGCAGCACCGGCAGGATCTGGCCCCGGTACTGGACGACCTCGCGGCTGCCGACGCGCTCCACGGCCTGCACCGGGAACTCCTCGAGCCGGGTGACCATGCTCAGCGGGATCGCGACGCGGCGGTCGCTGACCCTGGTGACCAGCAGTCGGTCGCGGGTCTCCGGCTTGACCTCGGACATCGCGGCGGCGGCAGCGGCGGCCCGCTCGGCGTTGCCGAGGTGGGCGTTGCGGGCCAGCGCCAGCACGTCGAGGATCAGCGAGACCCTGCCGTCGCCGAGGATGGTGGCACCGGCGTAGCAGCCGACGTCCTTGAGGTGGCTGGCCAGCGGCTTGACCACGACCTCCTCGGTGGTGAGCACGCGGTCGACGACCAGGCCGAACTCGTGGCCCTCGCCGTTGAGCACCGCGATGTAGATGGCCTCGCCGTTCTCCTCGGGGCGCACGGCCTTGCCGCCGAGCGCCTCGGTGAGCCGGACCAGCGGCAGCAGCTTGCCGCGCAGGCGGCAGACCGGGGCGCCGGAGACGTACTCGATGCGGGCGGAGGTCTGGCCCTCGACCGAGACGAGCTCGCGGACCGACATCTGCGGCAGCACGTAGCGCTCGTTGTCGCTCTCCACGATCAGCGCCTGCACGATGGCCAGCGTGAGCGGGATGGTCAGGCGCCAGGTGGTGCCCTTGCCGACCACGGAGCGCAGGTCGACCGCGCCGCCGATGGCCTCCAGGTTGGTGCGCACGACGTCCATGCCGACGCCGCGGCCGGAGACGTTGCTGACCTTGGCGGCGGTCGAGAAGCCAGCCCGGAACACCAGGCGCAGCACCTCGTCGGTGTCCATCGCCGCGACCTGCTCCGCGGTGAGCAGACCGCGCTTGACCGCGGTGGCGCCGATGAGCTTCGGGTCGACGCCCTTGCCGTCGTCGGCGACCTCGACCACGACGTGGCCGTGCTCGTGGTAGGCGCGCAGGGTCAGCGTGCCCTCGGGGTTCTTGCCCGCCTTGACCCGGTCCGCGGGGGACTCCAGGCCGTGGTCGACGGCGTTTCGCACGAGGTGGGTGAGCGGGTCCTTGACGGCCTCGAGGAGGCTGCGGTCCAGCTCGGTCTCGGCGCCCTCGAGCTCGAGGCGCACCTGGCGGCCGACGGAGTTGCTCAGGTCGCGGACGACCCGGGGCAGCTTCGACCACAGGTGGCTGATGGGCTGCATGCGGGTCTTCATGACCCCTTCCTGCAGCTCGCTGGTGATGAGGTTGAGCCGCTGGGCGGCCCGGCTCATCGTGTGGTCACCGGCGTGCTCGGTGGCCCGCACCATCTGGTTGCGGGTCAGCACGAGCTCGCCGACCAGGCGCATCAGCTTGTCGAGCAGGTCGACATCGACGCGGACGGAGGTGTCGGCGACACCCCTGCGGCTGGCGGCGGCTTCCTCCGCGGGCGCCGGGGTGGCGGCCTCGGGGGTCTCCGGCTGCGCGGGGGCGGTCTCGGCGACCGGGGCCTGCTCGGGCTCCGCGTCGGCCTTGGGCTCCGCGTCGGCCTTGGGCTCGGTGTCGGTCGCGGTGTCGGTCGCGGCGACCGGCTCCGCCGACTTGGCCGCGGGCGCGGGGCCCCCGGCGATGCACGCCTCGACCTCCGCGATCACGTCCTCGAGCTCCATGTCGCCCTCTTGGCCGTCACGCTCGATCTGCGCCAGCAGGGCGCGGACGACGTCGACGACGCGCAGGAGGACGTCAGCGCCCCGGCGGTCCAGGGTCTGCGCGCCATCACGCAGCCGGGCGAGCAGCGACTCGCCTGCGTGCGTCACCTGCTCCAGCTTCGAGAACGCGAGGAACCCGCTGGTGCCCTTGATGGTGTGAATGGTGCGGAAAACACTCGCGAGTCGGTCGCGCGCCGTTGGGTCGCGCTCGAGCGCGACGAGGTCTTGGTCCAACTGGTCGAGGTTCTCGTAGGACTCGACCAGGAATTCCTGGACCACATCATCGAAGTCTTCCACACTCCACCACGCTTCCAGGTCCGGTGTCGACGGCTTCATCGGCGGCCACCGGGGTCCCTTGAGGCTTTGCGCCGGGGATTTCAGGTCATACCGGGTGACCCCGGATGAACCCGCGCGAGGTGGCGACGGCCACGGCCGCGGTGCGGGAGTCCACGCCGAGCTTGGCGTAGACGTGCACCAGGTGTGACTTGACCGTGGCCTGGCTCAGGTGCAGCCGTCTGCTGATGGCCAGGTTGGACAGTCCATCGGCGACGAGGCCGAGCACTTCAGTCTCCCGGGCGGACAAGGTGGCGCCGGGGTCGCGCACGCGCTCCACCAGCCTGGCCGCGACGGCGGGGGCGAGCGCGGACTGCCCCTTGGCCGCGGCCCGGATGGCGGCGGCCAGGTCCTCGGGCGGGGCGTCCTTGAGGAGGTACCCGGTCGCCCCGGCCTCGATGGCGGCGAGGATGTCGGCGTCGGTGTCGTAGGTGGTGAGCACCAGCACCTTGGGCCCGGCCGGGTCGGCGCTGATGGCGGCCGTGGCCCACGCCCCGGACATCCCGTCGCCGAAGTGCAGGTCCATGAGCACCACGTCAACCGATCTCGCCTGCCGCACAGCCTCCTCAGCGGTCGCGACCTCAACGGCGACGACCAGGTCCGGCTCTCCGCCCAGCACGGCCCGCAGGCCGGAGCGGACGATGGGGTGGTCATCGGCGACGAGGACCCGGATCACGCGGGCACCGGCAGGGTGATGGCGATGGCGGTGCCCTGGCCGGGGTCGACAACGAGGTCTGTTGTGGACGCGCGCGTACCGCCGCACCCCTGGTCGGCACCCGAGGCCCCAGCGCCCGGAACTCCATCCCGGCCGGCTGGGACCGGCGGCGTGATGGCGTTGACAGTCTGCTGGCCGGGGTCGACAACGGGCGTCCGCGCGACCGCACGGGTCCCCACGGCAGTGAGCCCATCGGCGTCCGGGGGCTCGAGGTCCGGCTCACGACTCAGGATGGCCCGGGTGGGGTGGTCGGCGGCAGCGGGGACGACGGTGGTGTGAAGGTTTCCCGAGCGACGTCGACGAGGCCATTCTCCCGCGAGTGCTCGCGCGGCGGCCTGGGTGCGCCCCCGGTCGGTACGCGCTCCGCCCCGGACGACGGGGTGGCCTGCGGCGGGGGTCACGCGGGCACCGGCAGGGTGATGGCGATGGCGGTGCCCTGGCCGGGGTCGGACTCGATGACGAGGTCGCCTGCCAGGGCTCGGGCTCTGGCTCGCATGGCGGCGAGGCCGTAGCCGCGGTCGGTGGGCGGGGGTTCGGTGGCTGGGGGCCCGGCGGTGGGGGGCTCGGTGGTGGGGATTCCTCGGCCGTTGTCGACGACGTCCAGGGTTACCTCGGTGTCGAGGTAGCTGAGGGTGACCTGGACCTCGGTGGCGTCGGCGTGGTTGACGACGTTGCCGAGGGCGGATTGGGCTACGCGCAGGATGGTCAGTTGGTGGGTGGCGGGTAGGTCTACCTCGGTGCCGGTGATGTGACAGTGCACGGTGAGGCCCGCCGCCGTGGTGGTCGCGGCGCAGGCTAGGCGCAGCGCGTCGGGGAGGGAGCCGCCGTCGAGTGCGGGCGGGTTCTGGTCGCGGACGAACCGCCGCGCCTCGGCCAGCGCGTCCGCGGCGGCGGCCTTGGCGGCGTCGACGTGCCGGGCGGTGTCGCCCCGTTGGGCGGCGCTGAGTAGGAGGTGGATGCTGGACAGGCTCTGCGCCAGCGTGTCGTGCACCTCCCTGGCCAGCCGCTCGCGTTCGGCCAAGACCCCGGCAGCACGTTCAGCGGCGGCGAGCTCCACGGTCAACTCCCGGCGATGCTCGCTCTCGCGATAGACAACCACGGCCGCCACCGCGACGACCCCACCGAGCAGCGGGCCGATGACCGTACCTATAGACAGCACGTGCTGGTGCCACCCAAACCCAGCCACGGCCACGACCGCCGTCACCGCCACACCCGCCGCGGCGACCCGGATCGGGAGCGCACGCAGCAGCAGGAAGTAGAAGGGGAAGGCGAACCACACCGCACCCGGGGTCACCGCGAGCAGCGTCACCCACAGGATCCCCAAGAGCACCAACGTCCACCGCGACCTGGGAACCAAACACCCGACAAGCCCAGCCACGAGCACAAGGACAGCGGGCCGAGGATCCCGCACCGCGGCAAGCACGACGAGAGCCACCCCCAGCAGGTCGGGTCCCGCGGTGAGAAGACGGGCGGACGCCCGGGAGTCCACTGAGCTCACGATGCCGCCAGCGTAACCGCGCGGCCGTGCGGCGGCATCAATCGAAAGGTTGAGCCGAGACCACACCGGGCGGCTACCGGGAAGCGATCGCCGGACCGATGTCGCGGCACTTCCCCAGCGGCAGGCTGATGGCACCGCACCGGACGGTGGTCGTGGTGGTGGGGCCGAGGTGGAGGAGGTGGCTGGTGTTCGTGGCGTGGCGTGAGTTGTGGTTCGCGCGGGGGCGGTTCGGGTTGTTGGTGGGGGTGGTCGTGCTGATCACCGTGCTGGTCGGGTTGTTGTCGGGGTTGACAGCGGGGTTGGCGGGGCGGAACACGTCGGCGGTGCTGGGGTTGGTCGGGGACCACGTGGTGTTCGCCGGGCAGGACGCGGGGTTCGGGGGGACCGGGTTGGACGAGCGGAGCGCGCGGGCGTGGGCCGGGACGGCGGGGGTGCGGCGGGTGGAGCCGTTGCGGGTGGAGATGGGGCGGGCGGAGGCGGGTGGGCGGAGCGCGGGGGTCGCGGTGTTCGCCGTGCCGGTCGGGTCGGGGTTGCGGGACGTCGAGCCGGGGAGTGCCGTGGTGGCGGCGGCGGTCGCGCGGGAGTTGGGGGTTCGGGACGGGGAGCGGATCACCCTGGGTGACAGGACGTCCGTGGTGCGGGTGGCGAACGACACCGAGTACTTCAGCCACGCGCCGGTCGTGTGGGTGCCGATGGAGCCGGGCAGCGGGTTCTCGGTCCTGGTCCTGTCCACATCGGACTGCGACATCGCGGCGGCGGACCAGCGGATCGGGACCACGACCGAGGGCCTCGACGATGCCGTGGGCCGGATCGGGTCGTTCGCGGCGGAGAACGGGTCGCTGGTGTTGATGCGCGGGTTCTTGTTCGCGATCTCGGCGCTGGTGGTCGGCGCGTTCTTCACGGTGTGGACCATCCAGCGCTCACCGGACATCGCGGTGCTCAAAGCGCTCGGTGCGTCCACTGTGTACTTGCTGCGCGACGCCGTCGGTCAGGCGGCGGTGCTGCTCGTCCTGGGAACCGCGGTCGGCACGGGTATCGCCGCGGCGGTCGGCGCGCTGCTCGGGGACGCGGCGCCGTTCGTGCTCGACCTCGCCACGCTCGCCGCTCCCGCGGCCGTGCTCGTCGGCCTCGGGCTCCTGGGGGCCGCGCTCGCCATCCGCCGGGTCACCTCGGTGGACCCCTTGACCGCGCTGGGAAGTGCCCGATGAGCCTCACCCTGGACGCCATCACCCTCACCTACCCCGACGGCGACCGGCGGCTCACCGCCCTCGACGCCGTCGACCTGCACGTCCCCGCGGGCACCGTGACCGCCGTGCTCGGCCCGTCCGGTTCCGGCAAGTCGAGCCTGCTCGCCGTCGCCGCCACCCTGGTCCGGCCGGACTCGGGGCGGGTCGTCATCGGCGGCGACCGCGTCGACGGCCGTGGCCGCTCGGCGCTCACGGCGCTGCGCAGGCGCTCGATCGGGATCGTGTTCCAGCAACCGAACCTGCTGCCCGCGCTCACCGCCGCCGAACAACTCCGCGTCATGTCCCACTTGGACGGTCGACGCGGCGACGCGGCCCTGCTCGCCGAGGTGGGCCTCGAAGACCTGGCGCACCGCCGCCCGCACCAGCTCTCCGGTGGTCAGCGCCAACGCGTGAACATCGCCCGCGCCCTGGTCAACCGCCCCCAGGTCCTCCTGGTCGACGAGCCGACCAGCGCGCTGGACCACGCCAGGGGCGCCGCCATCGTCGACCTCATCACCGCCAAGACCCGCGAACACGGCACCGCGACCGTGCTCGTCACCCACGACCGCACCCACCTGGCAGGCGTGGACCAGGTCGTCGAACTGGTCGACGGCCGGGTCAGATCGCGGTGAGGGTGAGCAGGGCCGTGTAGTCACCCGCCGCGGTGCTGGTGGGTGCCCACAGGTCGAGGCGCGCGGTCAGCCTCGCGGTGCCCGCGCCCTTGGTGGCCACGGCCAGCAGCCGGGCGGTCGACAGGTCGGTGACCGCGCCCGGCGTGATCACCTGACCAGGGGCCTGTTCGAGGACCATCGGCGTCCACGCGGCGTTGGACCTGGCGATGGTGCCGGACGGGCCGGTGAAGTCGGTGAGCTGGCCGGACAGCGACCACCCCGGGTTGCCCGCGCGGGTGTCGGTGATGGTGATGGTGCGCAGACGGCCGGAGGTGGTCAGGATCGAGCCGTCCGGGGCCATCACCGGCGCCGGGAGCGCGACACCGCCCGCCTCGACCGACATCAGCAACTCCCCCGCCTCGACCTCGGTCCACAGCGATTGCGATGGCCGGTCGGGTCCGCAGGTGGCACCGACCGCGACCGCGCTCGCCGCCACCTGGGCCTGCGGCACGGGTGTCATCCCCAGGACGAGCCCGCTGGCCTGCCCCTCGCACAGGGCGTACTCGGCGAACCCGCGCAGCTCACTGTCCACTGTGGTGGGTACGACCAGGTAGACGTACATGACGAGCGGGTAGGCGCCGCGGACCGGGTTGGCGTGGATGGACCGGTAGTCGAAGGACCCGTCCGCGACCTGGCGCGCCTGGCCGAGTCCGACCTGGACCGAGTCCGGCGTCTGCGCGACAAATGCACCGCGGCCGTCCGGCGGCATGACCTGGGGGAGTTCGATGGACTGGTTGTAGGAGCGTTCGAGCAGGGCGATGGTCCCGTTGGTCTGGCGGGTGTGGTTGGCGACCCCGAGCGCTCCCGCGATCGCGGTGATCCCCGGGGCGCTCGGGTAGGTGCTCGTGGTCGAGCAGCCCGGGCAGAACGCGTTCCACCGCTCGGGTTGCGTCGCGTCCAACCACTCGGTGAACCGCGCGGTCACCGGGGCGGCCTCGGCCCGGACCACCGGCCGGATGGGCAGCGGGGGCAGGGGGATGTCCTGATTCAGCGCGGCGATGGCCGGGTCGTCCCACCTGGTCACCACGCCGGTGAAGATGTCGGCGATGGTGGCGCTGGGCAGGCGCAGGCCCTGGACCCGGTAGCCGTCGACCGTCACGTTGTAGACGATGCTGATGCCCTGGGCGGCGATCGGGACGTAGCGCCTCGGCCGGGTCGTGCTCACCCCCGCCTCGGCCGCGGTGAACTCCGAGAGGGCGAAGTCCGCGCGCCCCGCGTCGAACTCGGTCAGCCCGGCGGCGGCGCCGATCCCGGCGTAGGTCACCGAGGGCACCGCGGTCCGCCACTGCTGGACCAGGGTGTTCACGGTCGTCGTGCCCGCCCCCACCAGCCGCCCGGCCTGGGCGGCCACCGGGGGCGCACCCACCAGCAGCCCCACGAGCGCCAGGCACAGGACGACAGAACGAGGTCTACCCACAGCAACACTCCCCAGTTTCCCGATGACGCGGCAACCTCGCACACGTGCGTGAACGGTGGTGCGCCCGCGGGTGAACGACGAACGGACTAGATGACGGTCAGAGTCAACGTGGCCTCGTACCCGGCCGCCGCGGGGAGCAGCAGCCGGTATCCCGCGGTCAGCCGTGCCGTCCCGCGCCCGGCGGCCGGGTCGGCGACCGCCAGCAGGCCGCTGCCGCGCATGCCGATGGTCGACTTCCCCAGGGTCAGCACCTGCACCGCGGACTGGGCGACCACCGCGGGCGTCCACGACAGCGGCGTCCCCCCGGACTCGTCGTCGAACTGGCCGGACAGGCTCCACCCCGGGTCGGCCGCCCTGGTGTCGACCACCGTCACCCCGGGCAGCGTCCCCGCCGTGGTGTACCAGGAGCCCGCGAAGTGGGGCTCGGGCAGGGTCACCGGACCGCGCTCGACCGAGAGCAGCAGGTCACCGTCCACCACCTGCACCGAGACCGTCTGCGGTATGCCGGTCTGCGCGGCGGCGGTCTGCGACGAGCCCACCTGGGAAGAGCCCACCTGGGAAGAGCCCACCTGCGACGAGTCGGCCCACGCGGTGCCCGACGACCCGACCAGCAGCAGCACGGCGAGCACCACCACACGACCCATCTGCGACTTCTCCCCCACTGGTGCCACGCCGACACCGATCGACGCACCGTCGCAGACCCCGGTGAACCCGCGTCGACCAGCACCGCAACAACAGACGAAGGCGGGCCCGGATCTCCCGGGCCCGCCTTCGGACACCTAGGCGACCACCTCGACCACGTCCCCCGGGGCGAGGCTGTCGTAGAACACCCGCGCCGCCTCCGGGGACAGGTGGACGCAGCCGTGCGAGAGCTGCGAGAGGCTGCCCTCGTGGAACGCCACCCCGGTCGTGGTGAAGAAGACCGAGAACGGCATCGGGCCGTTGAACGAGTGGCTCCAGTGGTCGATGTCCTTGTAGGTGACCTTGAAGCTGCCCTTCGGCGTGCGGTAGCCGGGTTTGCCGCTGGTGATGGGGACCGACCCGTAGGTCACCGCCCCGCCGTTCATCAACCACGCGGCGTTGGCGCCCAACGCGACGCACGCCCGGGCGGCGGGACTGCACGGGGCTGGAGAAGCCGCCGCCTGCGGGGCCACCGCCACCAGACCCGCCGTGCTCGTCGCCGCCGCGATCGCGGCCACAGCGACGCTCTTGCGCAGAGATCCCATGATCGACCTCCCATCCACCCGCCGTCGGCAGGCTCGTGATTGGTGTTCGTCGGGGATCAGGGCTTCCCGCGGGGTACCCGTTTCGCGGCGCGGTCAACCGTCCACGATTCGAGAAGGGGCGCGCGGGGCCCGCGGGCGCGCCAGAATCCCGGGATGCCGACGCTGATCCGGGACTGGCGCGCCACGCTTGGCCGCGCGGTCACGACGCTGGGGACGGTGCTCTACCCGCACCCGGACTTCCTGTGCGCGCCGCCGCTGCCGCACCCGCCGCTGCCCGGGCACCCGGAGCTGGTCGGGACGCGGCCGAGCAGGGCCGAAAGGGCGGTTCTGCGGGCCCTGTCGGGGTAAAAACCGGACCGGGGAGTTATCTTTTCGTCAACCAGCGCGAAACACTCCCCCCGGAGGCGGCCATGGTCGCGACACCCACCCACCGGAGCTCCCCGCACCAGACCCTGGTGCACTCGTACCTGTTCCTGCGCCGCGCGATCGGGGTGATCGGGCTCGGGCTGCCCGTCGTGCTGATCGTCGGCAACCTCGTCCTCGGCGACGGCATGCGGCTGTCGATCAGCGGCTACTACTACAGCGAGGTGCGCGACCTGATGGTCGGCGCGATGTGCGCGGTCGGGGTGTTCCTGTTCTCCTACCGGGGTTACGAGCCGATCGACAACGTCGTGTCCAACATCGCCGCGGTGGCCGCGGTCGGCGTCGCGATCTTCCCGACCGCCCCGGCGCACCCGATGGGCGGCGACGGGTTGGTGAGCCTGCTGCACCTGGTCAGCTCGGTGGTGTTCTTCCTGTCGCTGGCGTACTTCAGCCTGGTGCTGTTCCGCCGCTCCGACGACCCGACGCCCACCCCGGCCAAGCGGGCCCGCAACCGGGTGTACCTGGCCTGCGGGGTGATCATGCTGGCGTGCCTGGGCCTGCTCGCGGCGAGCGTCTGGCTCTTCGACGCGGCCACCGCGGGCATGCGGCCCGCGCTGTGGCTGGAGTCGATCGCGATCGTCGCCTTCGGCGTGTCCTGGCTGACCAAGGGCGAGGCCATCCTCAGCGACCACCCCAACTGAGGCCGGTGGGCGGGCCACCCGCGAGTGGCCCGCCCGGTGGGGCTCAGTCGGTGGCCGCCTGCTTGAGGGCGTCGGCGCGATCCGTGCGCTCCCAAGGCAAGTCCAGCTCCGGGCGACCGAAGTGGCCGTACGCGGCGGTCTGCGCGTAGATCGGGCGCAGCAGGTCCAGGTCGCGGATGATCGCGGCCGGGCGCAGGTCGAACAC
>NZ_RCDD01000010.1:0-161835 GCF_003663795.1 Actinokineospora cianjurensis | reverse complement strand
CATCTCAAAGGAACCCACAAATGGGGTTCAATCATTCAAGCTCTACTGGCTTAAATCGGCACACTGTTGAGTTCTCAAACAACACACGCACATCCGAATCAACCGCCACCCAGGGCGACCTCATCCGAGGCTGGTTACCGCTGAAGTTCTTGTGTCCGCTCCGTTCCGGTTTTCCCGGCCCGTTCCGCTGACAAGAAGAAAGTTACACGGCCGCCAACGCGGGATCAAATCGGGGGTCCCCCAACGCCAACGGCGGCCACGAAACCCTTGTGCCGCAACGCATCCACGACAACCACCGGTACCGCACCGACGAACCGGCCGACACGCCCCGAACACCGCCCGGAAGCAGAGTTTCCGCTGATCACGATAGCCGCGCGGACACCCGCCGTTCACTTATGGAGGTTCCCCACCCTGGGAAAGTCAAACCCTGTGATCGCGGTCACTATTGCACTGGATCTCCAGGAGCACCGAGTACCCATGGTCACGGGGCACCGCGTCGACCGGGTGCCCCGTGCGTTGAGCAGCGGCAGGTTCGACGTCGTCGCCGTCCCTTCGGCGTGGCCGACCGCATGGCAACCACCCGGGTTCGACCCGTCCCGGCGGGTCGCACAACACCAGGAGATACCCATGCAACGACGAACGCTCGCGTTGATCGCGGCGAACGCCTTCCTCGGCGCCGCCGTCGTGGTCGGGGTCGCCACCCCGGCCACCGCGGCCCAGGACTCGGCGGCTCTGGTCACCACCCTGACCTACGACGACTCCGGCGCCAGCCAGTACCGCACCGAGATCGCCGCGGCCGCGGGCATCTGGAACGCGGCCGCGCCGAACGTCAAGATCGTGAAGGCCACCTCGGGCCAGCGGGTCAACATCCGCATCGTGTCCGACCCGGGCTGGCCGCGGGCCACCCTCGGACCGGTCCGCTCCACCGGATCGGCGCAGGTGTGGTTCGGCAAGCAGGCCGTCGACCAGGGCTACAACAAGACCCGCATCATCACCCACGAGCTCGGCCACAACCTCGGCCTGCCCGACAACCGGACCGGGCTGTGCTCGGACCTGATGTCGGGCAGCTCCGCCCCGGTCAGCTGCGCGAACGCGCAGCCGAGCGCGGCGGAGCGGGCGCGGGTGCAGCGCAACTACGCGACCGGGATCGCGGCGAACCAGCAGCCGCTGACCGTCGTCATCCACGACGCGGCCTGATCCACCGCCGACGGCGGCCGTCCCCACCGGGGGCGGCCGCCGTCGCACATCCGGGGTGAACCGGACCGGCCCCGGCCCCGTGTGGGGTGCGTACCTTCGATCCCCACGGGAGACACCCGATGCGCAAGCTGATCCTGACCGTGTCCGCCATCGCCCTCGCCGCAGGACTCGCCGCGTGCGGTCAGGAGCAGACCGTCCCCGGCGCGGCCCAGTCCGCCGCTCAGTCCACAGTGGACATCGAGCAGAAGGCGGCGGCCGTCGCGCTCACCGCGGGCCTCACGACCGCGCGGTCCGCCGAGGTGGGCGCGTTCGTGACCGATGGCGACGGCCGTTCGCTCTACCGGTTCGACAAGGACACCGCGAAGCCGCCGACGACCGCGTGCGCCGGTGAGTGCGCCACCGCGTGGCCGCCGGTGATGGTCGAGGACCCGACCGCGCTGCGGGTGACCGGGATCGATCCGACGCTGCTCGGCACCATCGAGCGCCCCGAGGGCGGCAGGCAGCTGACGATCGCGGGCTGGCCCGCCTACCGCTTCGCCAAGGACGTGGCGTCCGGTGACCTCAAGGGCCAGGGCGCGGGCGGCACCTGGTTCGCGTTCCAGCCGGACGGCAAGAAGGCCGTGGCGAAGACGGCGGAGGCGGCCAGGACGGTGCCGCTGACGGTGATGAAGGTCGGCAAGCTGGGGCAGATCGTCACCGACCAGGCGGGCATGACCCTCTACCGGTTCGACAAGGACACCGCCAAGCCGTCGACCACGACCTGCGTCGGTGACTGCGCGGTCAAGTGGCCGCCGGTGCTGCTGCCCGACGGCGCGGCGGTCGCCGGGCTGGACCCGTCGGTGGTCGGCAGCGTGACCAGGCCGGACGGCGCCAAGCAGGTCACGGTGGGCGGCTGGCCGGTCTACCGCTTCTCCGGCGACAAGGTCCCGTGCGACACCAACGGCCAGGGCGTCGGCGGCACCTGGTTCGCCCTGGACGCGACGGGCGCCAAGGTCAAGTAGCCCCACAGCAGGAGGCGACCCCGGGCGGGGTCGCCTCCTGTGCTGTCAGGACTTGGCGACGAGGGTGAGCACGTCGTAGCGGGCGGCGGAGGTGCCGTCCTGCTTGGTGACGTCGGCGTCCCAGCGGACCTCGCCGTACTCGGCGTTCTCCCTGGGGATGATCTGCTTGGCGGTCAGCGTCACCGTCAGCTCGTCACCGGGGAACACCGGGGTGGTGAAGCGCAGGTTCTCCAGGCCGTAGTTGGCCAGCACCGGGCCGGGTTCCGGGGAGACGAACAGGCCCGCGGCGAAGGAGACGACCAGGTAGCCGTGGGCGACGATGCCGCCGAAGAACTCGTTGGCCGCGGCCGCCTCGGGGTTGGTGTGGGCGTAGAAGGTGTCGCCGGTGAACTCGGAGAAGTGGTCGATGTCGGCCTGGGTGACGGTGCGGGGGCCCGCGGTCACGCTGTCGCCGACGCGCAGCTCGGCCAGCGACTTGCGGAACGGGTGCACCTCGCCCTCGACGCGGGGCGCGCCGGGGACCCACTCCCCCGTGATCGCCGCGAGCACCCGGGGGCTGGCCTGGATCGCGGTGCGCTGCAGGTGGTGCAAGACGCCGCGGATGCCGCCCATCTCCTCGCCGCCGCCCGCGCGACCGGGGCCGCCGTGGATAAGAGCGGGCAGCGGGGAGCCGTGTCCGGTGGACTCCTTGGCGTTGTCGGTGTCGAGCACCAGCAGCCGGCCGTGCCACGGCGCGACGCCGAGGGTGACGGCGGTGGCGAAGTCAACGTCACCGGTGACGATGGAGCCGACGAGGCTGCCCTGGCCGCGCGCGGCTAGCTCTACCACCTCGTCGACGCCGTCGTAGGGCAAGAGGGTGCTGACCGGGCCAAACGCCTCGACCTCGTGCGGCTCGGCGCGGCCAGGGTCGTCAGCGCGTACGAGCAGCGGGGACAGGAACGCGCCGCGCTCGGAGTCGGCGTCGACGGTGTCGACCCGGTCGAGGTTGCCGTAGACGAGGGTGCCCGCGTCGGTGAGGGCGCGGACCGAGCGGCGGACCTCCTCGCGCTGGTCGAGGCTGGCGAGGGCGCCCATCCGGACGTCCGGGTTGGCCGGGTTGCCGATGGCGATCTTGGCCAGGCGGGCGGTGACGGCGTCGGTCACGGCGTCCAGTTGGCCGCTCGGCACGAACGCGCGGCGGATGGCCGTGCACTTCTGCCCCGCCTTGACCGTCATCTCCGCGACCAGCTGCTTGACGAACAGGTCGAACTCGGGGGTGCCGTCGGTGGCGTCGGGACCCAGGATCGAGCAGTTGAGCGAGTCGGCCTCGGCGGTGAACCGCACGGAGTTGGCGATGACGACCGGGTGGCCGCGCAGCTTGCGCGCCGTGCCCGCCGAGCCGGTGAAGCCGACCAGGTCCTGCGGGGTGAGGTGGTCGAGCAGGTCGCCCGCGCTGCCGCTGACCAGCTGGAGGCTGCCCTCGGGGAGGGCACCGGAGGCGAGCATCAGCTCGACCAGGCCGGCGGTGACGTAGGCGGTCTGGCTGGCGGGCTTGATCAGGCTGGGGACGCCCGCCAGGAACGCGGGGGCGAACTTCTCCAGCGGTCCCCAGACGGGGAAGTTGAACGCGTTGATCTGCACCGCGACGCCGTGCAGCGGGGCGGCGATGTGGCGGCCGACGAAGGTGCCCTCGCGGCTGAGGCGCTCGACCGGGCCCTCGGCGAGGACCTTGGCGTTCGGGAGTTCGCGGCGGCCCTTGCCGCTGTAGGTGAACAGGACTCCGATGCCGCCGTCGATGTCGACGAGCGAGTCGCGCTGGGTGGCGCCGGTGCGGGCGGACAGGGCGTAGAGCTCGGCCTTGTGCTCGGTGAGGTAGGTCGCGAGGACCTTGAGCAGGGCGGCGCGCTGGTGGAAGGTCAGCTCCCGCAGCGCGGGCCCGCCGATCCGGCGGCCGTGCTCGAGCGCGGCGCGCATGTCGACGCCGTCGGAGGAGATCCGGGCTACCTCGTCACCGGTGACCGCGTCCAGCAGCGGGGTGCCGTCCACGCCGGGGGTGTGCCATCGGCCGGATACGTAGCTGCGCAGCAGCGCCATCGGGGTCGACCTCCTGAGTCGATCGCGGACGCGGCCTCGTCGCCGCGCCCCGCGAGCCCGATGCTAGTGGCGGCGGACCCCGGCAGCGGCCGGGCGCGAACCCCGGCACCCCACGCGGCCCCCTCGGGTGAATGTGAAAACACATTCACGCAATCCGGGGGTCGTCGTTACCAATTGCCAATTCGGTGAATGTGAACGCGGTGGGAACATCCGACCCTTGCGATTAGCCGGTTTTGGGTGAAAAAGTGGCTTCCGGACGGTGTGACGGTCCGAGTGCGCACGGTGCCAGGACTAGCTGACCTGGGGTTCCCCCGGGCGCGTCGATCGGATCGGGCCGCTGTCGCCGAAGTCCACACGGGGCCGACTCTGTGGACGATTCCCGATTCACCCCTGCCGCGGCCTCGGCCGCAGAATCGAGAAACGCATGAAGAAGACCAAGTTCGCTGTGGCGATCGCCAGTGCCGCGCTCGCGGTGCTGGCCGCGGCGCCGACCTCGTCGGCGGCGCCCGCCGGGGACCCGGTGCTGACCCCCGCCATCATCGGTGGCGGTACGGCGAGCAACGCGCCCTGGGCGGCGCGGCTGTTCAGCAACGGCCAGCAGTCCTGCTCGGCGACCATCATCGCCCCGCAGTACATCCTGACCGCCAAGCACTGCGTGGCCAGCGGCACGATCAGCTTCCGGGTCGGCAGCCTCGACCAGACCACCGGTGGCACCACCGCCAACGCCTCGCAGATCTACCGGCACTCCGCGTCGGACCTGGCCATCGCGCGCCTGGACCGCAGCGTCTCGGCGACCTACGCGCCGCTGGGCACCACCGCCGACGCCCGCGTCGGCCAGCAGGTCCAGGTCTACGGCTGGGGTGCCACCTGCACCGGCCAGCCCGAGATCAACTGCCAGTCGCGCTACCTCAAGGTCGCGACCGTGCAGGTGACCTCGACCAACGCGCGCGACGCCTACAACGGTGTCGCCGTGCAGGCCCGCCGGGTCAACGGCATCACCGCCGGTGGCGACTCGGGTGGCCCGATGTTCGGCAACGGCCGCCAGATCGGCGTCGCCTCCACCAGCGACCGGCAGAGCATCACCAACTACACCTCGGTGGGCTCCTACCGCAGCTGGATCCAGAGCATCGCGGGCGTCTGATCGAGACCCCGTAGGGAGGGCCGCGACCACTGGTCGCGGCCCTCTCTCTCGTTAGCGGGACGGGTGCTTCACGGGCAGGTGTTGAGCATCCGGGTCAGCTCGGCGAGTTCGACGTCGTCGACGCTGAGCTGGTACTTGGTCTTCACCGCGACGTAGCCGGTGGCGTAGTCGCACCAGTACTCGCGCATCGGCCGCCACTTGCCGGGGTCGCCGTCGCTCTTCTGCTGGTTGGAGCGCGCGGACACCGCGACCAGGTTGACCGGGTCGTTGTAGTAAGCCTTGCGCTGGGCGCCGGTCCAGTCGCGGGCGCCGGAGCGGGCGGCCTCGGCGAGCGGCACGATGTGGTCGATCTGCAGGTCGGCCGGGTCCTTGGTGGTGACCCCGTCGTAGCGGCTGGTCCAGCAGAACGCCCTGGGGCAGGTCGACTTGCACCTGCCGTCCACGGTCTCGCCGTCGCCGTCGCGCACCAGGATCTGCTCACGGGTGCTGCAGCTGTTGGACCGGTCGGTGACCCACTCGCCCCACTCGTCGCGGTTGTAGTGAGCGCCGGTGTCTTCCGGGCGCGGTTGGCCTAACGCGGCGAGTTGGGCCTGATGGTTGCCTGCCGCGCCGGGGGCCGGTGCGGGGACCGAGGTGCCGCCCGCGCCGAGCGCGTTGGGGTCACAGCCGGTCAGCACGAGGGTGGCGAGCACGGCCAGGGTGGGGACAACGGAACGCATGATCACTCCCGAGATGCAGGATTGACTGCATACATTCCATTGATCATCTCCCGATCGCGGGAGGCGCGCCGAACGGTGACGCATGATCGCGGGCACACGCGCGAAGGCCCCGTCGGCCGCTGTATCACTCTCTCCCGCCACCCACCCCCTCGTCCCCGCCTGGCACCGTCACTGCCCAGGAACGGGTGAAGGCCCCGTCGGCCGCAGGGGAGCCGACGGGGCCTTCACCTCACCCCGGCCTGACGACAGGTACCCGTCAGGCCGGGACATCAATCAACTGTCAATGAGACGTCGCTTTCTCGGCGCCGGTGCCGGTGAGGGCGCGGACCTCCATCTCGGCGTACTTGTCGTCGCGGCGTTCCTTGGACAGGACGGTGCCGAGGAAGCCGAGCAGGAAGGCCAGCGGGATGGAGACCAGGCCGGGGTTCTCCAGCGGGAACCAGTGGAAGTCGACGCCCTGGATCATCGACGGTGTGGCGGCCGTCGACGGTTTGCCGGACACCGCGGGCGAGAACACGATCAGCACGATGCTCGCCACGAGGCCGCCGTAGGTGCTCCACAGCGCGCCGGAGGTGTTGAACCGCTTCCAGAACAGCGAGTACAGGATGGTCGGCAGGTTCGCCGACGCCGCCACCGCGAACGCCAGCGCCACCAGGAACGCCACGTTCTGCCCGTTGGCCACGATCCCGCCGACGATGGCGACGATCCCGATCACCACCGCGGTGATCCTGGCGACCCTGACCTCGGCGTTCTTGTCGGTCAGCTTGTCCTTCTTGATGATGTTGGCGTAGATGTCGTGGGCGAAGGAGGCCGACGCGGTGATGGTCAGCCCGGCGACCACGGCGAGGATGGTGGCGAAGGCGACCGCGGCGATCAGTCCCAACAGGACCGGTCCGCCCAGCGCCTGGGCCAGCAGCGGCGCCGCGGAGTTGCCCTTGCCCGGCGCGTTCCTGATGGCCTCGGGGCCGACGATGGCACCGGCGCCGTAGCCCAGGACCAGGGTGAACAGGTAGAAGATGCCGATCAGCCAGATCGCCCAGACCACCGAGCGGCGGGCTTCCTTCGCGGTGGGCACGGTGTAGAAGCGCATCAGGATGTGCGGCAGGCCCGCGGTGCCGAGCACGAGCGCCAGGCCGAGGGACAGGAAGTCGAGCTTGCTGGTCCCGGTGGCGCCGTACTGCTTGCCGGGGCTCAGCAGCGCCTCACCGGTCTTGCCGCCCGCGTCGACGGCGCTGCCGAGCAGGCTGGAGAGGTTGAAGCCGAACTTGGCCAGCACCCAGATGGTCATCGCCAGCGCGCCGGTGATCAGCAGCGCCGCCTTGATGATCTGCACCCACGTGGTGCCCTTCATGCCGCCGACCAGCACGTAGACGATCATGATGACGCCGACCGCGGCGATCACCACGGCCTGGCCGGTCTTGTTGGTGATGCCCAGCAGCAGCGCGACCAGGCCGCCCGCGCCCGCCATCTGGGCCAGCAGGTAGAAGAAGGAGACCACCAGCGTCGAGGTGGCCGCGGCGGCGCGGACCGGGCGCTGGCGCATCCGGAACGCCAGCACGTCGCCCATCGTGTACTTGCCGGTGTTGCGCAGCAGTTCGGCGACCAGCAGCAGCGCGACCAGCCAGGCGACCAGGAAGCCGATGGAGTAGAGGAAGCCGTCGTAGCCGTTGAGCGCGATGGCGCCCGCGATGCCCAGGAACGAGGCGGCGGAGAGGTAGTCGCCCGCGATGGCGACGCCGTTCTGCGGTCCGGTGAAGGCGCGGCCCGCGGCGTAGTAGTCGGCGGCGGTCTTGGTGTTGCGGCTGGCGCGGAACACCACCACGAGGGTGATCGCGACGAAGGCGGCGAAGATGCCGATGTTGAGGGCGGGGTTGTTGCCGGTGACCCCGGCGGCGACGGCGCTCACTGTGCTGCCCCTCCCTCGACGGACTCGCGGATCCGGGTGGCCAGCGGGTCCAGTTTGCGGTCGGCGTAGCGCACGTAGAGGCTGGTGATCACGAAGGTGGAGACGAACTGGAGCAGGCCGAGCACGAGGCCGACGGTGATGTTGCCGACGAGCTTGGTGGCCATGAACCCGTGCGCGTAGTCGGCGAGCAGGACGTAGACCAGGTACCAGACCAGGAACAGCACGGTCATCGGGAACACGAACCGGCGTAATCTGCCGCGCAGTTCGACGAACTCCGCCGAGTCGTGCACCTTCTCCCAGTCGACCGCGGTGCTGTCGGGCTCGGGTTGGTTCGGTGTGCTCATCGGGCGCCTCCCCTCGATGGTGGTCCGCGTCACGGTAGGGAGGGCGCTCGGCGGCCGGGAGAGGTCAGCGGCCCAAACGACGGATGACGCGACGAGTGGCCGACGAACGGCGGGTCGGGGACGACGAGTGGCCTGGGTCACGGCCGGTGTCGCGCCGTTCCCGCAGGTGCAGCCGCAACATGGCGGCCTGCGACCAGGCCGGGGGCCTGCCGAGCAGCGACACCCCGACCATGGTGGCGAAGGCGAGCGGCACCGCCCACGGCGCGGGCTGGGCGATGAGGATCGCGGGCAGCCCCGACACCGGCGGGCCGAACAGGGCGAACGCGATCGCGCCCGCCGTTCCCGCGAGCCCGGCGGCGACCCCGGCGATGGCGCCCGCCGCGGTGAGCCTGGACCACCAGATGCCCAGCACCAGCAACGGGCAGAAGGTGGCGGCCGCGACGGTGAACCCCCAGGTGACCAGCACGCCCGCGTCCAACCTCGCCGAGGGCAGCGCGAGCAGGACCACCACGGCGGCCGCGGCGACGACGGTGAACCGGAGCCTGGCCAGGCCGCCGGGCACCAGGTCGTGCGAGATGGCGCCTGCGACGACGAGCAGCAACCCGAGCGAGGTGGCCAGGAACGCGGCGAACGCGCCAGCGGTGAGCAGGCCGGTGAACACGGTGCCGGTCAGCCCGTCGTCCACTTGGGAGGGTAGGGCGACGACGGCGGTGTCGGTGGCGCCGGAGAGGTAGAGCTGCGGGACGAGGACCTTGGCGAGGGTGCCGTAGATGCCGGGGAACAGGTAGAAGACGCTGAGCAGGCCGACGGTGATCGCGGCGGTGCGGCGGGCGGCGCGGCCGTCGGGGCTGGTGTGGAAGCGCATCAGCACGTGCGGCAGCCCCATGGTGCCGAGCATGGTCGCGATCAGGACGGCCCAGGTGCCCAGGACGGGGTGGCCCGCGTCGTGCGGGTCGAGCAGGGGGCGCTGCCAGTCGGGCCCGCCGGGAGCCGCGCCGCCGCGGACGCCGGGGACGGGTGCGCCCGCGGGGAAGACCAGGGTGGTGCCTTCCGAGACGCGGTACTCCCCCGCTGGGATCGGGATGGGGGCGCCGGTGGCGGACTGGACGGTCAGCGGGTCGTCGAGCAGGAGGGTCACCTCGAGGCCGAAGTCCACCGGGGTATCGCGGGTGAAGTGGGTGAACTCGACCGGGTGCACGGCCTCGTGGCGCACCTGCGGGCCGACCTCGAGCAGCAGCCAGATCGCGGGGACGATGAACAGCACCAACTTGAAGCAGAACTGGAACGCCTGCACGTAGGTCGCCGCCCGCATCCCGCCGACGGCCAGCGTCACGCTCACCACGACCGCGGCGATCACCACCCCCACCCAGTACGGACCGTCGCTGACGACGCTGAGCACGAGCCCGGCGGTGCGGAACTGGGGCACGAGGTAGAGGCCCGCGATCACCAGCACGGTCACGGCGGCGAGCTTGCGCAACGGGGTGGAGGCCAGCCTGGCCTCGGCGAAGTCGGGGACGGTGACCGCGCCGGACCGCCGCATCGGGGCTGCGACCAGGACGAGCATCGCGACGTAGCCCGCGGTGAAGCCGACCGGGTACCAGAGCGCGCCCATGCCGTCCTTGACCACGAGGCCCGCTACGCCGAGGAAAGAGGCGGCGGAGAGGTACTCACCTGACACGGCGGCCGAGTTGAGCAGCGGGGAGACGCGACGGGAGGCGACGAGGAAGTCGGACGTGGTGCGCACGGCGGCTACTCCGCGCAGGCCGACCAGGAGGGTGAGCAGCACTACCGGCGCGACCGCGAACAAGGCGATCACTCGGGCTCCTCGGCTCGCTCGGCGCGCCGCAGCTGCCAGCGGGAGATGGCGACCATGGCGGGGAACGGGATGGCGACGATCGCGATCCAGGACAGGGGGATGCCCAGTAGTCGGACGTCGTCCCAGGTGGGGGTGAGGTCCAGGAGGACGGGGAGTCCGAAGAGGAGGGTTGCCAGGGCTGCCAGGGCTGTGAGGGCGGGGGCGCGTTGGGCTCGGTAGACGCGTTGGGCTTGGCGGGTTTCGGCTGGGTCGAGGGTGGGTGGGCGCCAGGCTGTGCGGTGTCGTCTGCGGGCGTGGGCCAGGCGGGTTTGGGGGCTGGTGACGGCGATGCGGCGGTGGGGGGTCATGGTGTCACCGGTTGGCTTGTGCGGCTCTCGTGCTCGGCTTCGCCGTCGACGATCAACGGCTCGCCTGCGGCATTGCGGTGGGGCGCGAGTTTCGAGCTTTGCTCGATGGGGCGAACTTGTTTTGTGCGGGGCCCCTGAACTACCCGTGGCAGGACCGCAAAGCAGGGGCCGAAAAGCATGGCCCTGTCCGCGAACGACGCTACGGCCAGTCCTCCCCCACACAAAACAAGTCCACCCCATCGAGCCAGCCTGGCACCAGCGGATCCGAGGAGCGGTTGTCGGCCAACGTTGTTTGGGGGCGCTTGTTGGCCGACGTTGTTCGGGGGCGGTTGTCGGCCAACGTTGGTGAGGGGCGCGTTGAGGCCAACGATCGTGGCGGGTGCGTGGGGACCAGCATCGCCAAGTCCCAACCGGTTGGGAGCGGAGACACCGAGGGCCGCGCGGGGACCAACGGTGGCGGGCCGTTGCGGCAGTTGTCCACAACGGACGAGCCATCCACAGCCTGGGCGCGAGGGGTATTGACAGGGTCGGGAAGGCGATAGGTTCAGAGATGGGGCCCCGGGCCCCGGGAGGGTGGGCCCCCGGAGCGGAGTTGATCTTGGTTGGGCCGGGAGCGGCGAAGGGCCTGGGGTCGACGTTGTCTGTCTCGGTTGGCTGCCGAGGATGGTGGCGGGTGCGGGTGGGCCGACGTTGTCGGGTCGTTGTGGCGGGTTGTGTCGCGGTTGTCCACAACGGACGAGCCATCCACAGTCCGGGCCCGAGGGGTATTGACAGGAACGGGAAAGCGATACGTTCAGAGATGGGGCCCCGGGCCCCGGGAGGGTGGGCCCCCGGAGTGGAGTTGATCTTGGGCGGGGGGAAGGCAGCGGGGTCATCGTTTGCCTAGTTCGCCGCGTTGGGCGGCTAGGAGGAGGCGTTCGCGGAGTTCTCGGGCGTGGCGGCGGCTGACGGGGACGTCGCCGAGGGCGGTGTGGGCGAGCATGCCGCCGACGGAGTCCGAGCGGAGTTCGCGGACGGCGTCGAGGGCGACGAGGAAGCCGCGGTGGACGCGGGCGAAGCCGGAGCCCTCCCAGTACTCCTGGAGGCGGGAGATCGGCATGCGGACCAGGTGCACGCCCGACGAGGTGTGCAGGCGGACGTAGTCGCCGTGGGCCTCGGCGAACTCGACCTCGGCGCGGCGGACGTAGCGGGTGCGGCCGTCGGACTCGACCGGGAGGGCGGGCATGGCGTCGGGGCGGACGGACTCGGCGACGGTGGCGCGCCGCGCCGCCGTGGCGCGGACGACCCTGGTCAGCGCGTCGGCGAGGCGTTCGGCGCGGACCGGTTTGAGCAGGTAGTCCACGGCGCCGATGCCGTAGGCGGACACCGCGTGGCCGTCGTAGGCGGTGACGAACACGATCACCGGCGGGTCGCTGAGCTTGGCCAGCAACGACGCGAGCTCCAGGCCGTTGAGGCCGGGCATGGAGATGTCGAGGAACACCGCGTCGAACGGCTCGGCCTGGATCACCTTCAGCGCGCTGAGCGCGTCACCGGCGCCGCGCACCTGCTCGACGTCCGGGGCGGCGCGCAGCAACCGGCACAGCTCGTCCAGCGCGGCCCGCACGTCGTCGACGGCCAGCACCCGCACTCCGGTCACGGCACCACCACCCCCGGGGCGAACATCGGCATCCGGACGACCACCTTGGTGCCCGCGTCGCGCTCGGTCTCGACCACCAGCCCGTACCAGGAGCCGTAGACGGTGCGCAGCCTGCGGTCGACGTTGGACAGCCCGACGCTGCCCTCCGGTCCGCGCCCGGCCAGGATCGCCTCGGCGTGCGCGGGGGCCATGCCGACCCCGTCGTCGTCGACGGTGATGACGCAGTCGCCGCCCTCGGCCTCGCCGCGGACCTGGACCAGCCCGCCGGTGGCGCGCGGCTCGACGCCGTGCCGGACGGCGTTCTCCACCAGCGGCTGCAGCACCAGGTACGGGATCGCCACGGCCAGCACCTCGGGGGCGACCCGCACCTGCACGCGCAGCCGCTCACCGAGCACCGCCCGCTGCAGCGCCAGGTACGTCTCGATCGCGTGGAACTCCTCGGCCACGGTGGTGTACTCGCCGTGGCGGGCCAGGCTGTATCGGTTGTAGTCGGCGAAGTCGAGCATCAGCTCGTGCGAGCGCTCCGGGTCGGAGTGCACGAGCGCGGCGATGACGGTGAGCGCGTTGTAGACGAAGTGCGGCGAGATCTCCGCGCGCAGGGCCCGCAGCTCGGCACGGGCGGCGTGCTCGGCGGACGCCTCAAGCCTGGCGCGGCTGAGCGCGGCGACCACGACCTCGGTGGCCTCACGGGTGGCGCGCGCGGGGACCTTGCCCGCGATGAGCAGCGTCCCGGCCAACTCGTCGTGCACGTGCAGCGGGAGGACGACCAGCGGCGGCCTGCCCGCGCGCGCCTCGCTGTGCATGACCTCGTCGACGAGCGCCGCCCAGCGCGTCCCCCCGGGAACCGGCCCCGCCCAGGTCGACCGCCCCGACAGATCCGCCAGCCCCACCGCGTCGGCACCGAGCAACCCCCGCAACCCCCGCGCGGCGGACGCGACCCCGGCACCGGTGAGCCCCTCGGCGAGGTCCTCGGTGACCCGCCTGGCCACGGCCAACACGGCGGCGGGGTCGACCGGGGGTCTTCGGACGAACGGCAGCCGCGCGCGCGGGCGCACTGGCTCGTCGTCCTCCGACATCGCGGGTCCCCTTCGGCAGTTTCGTAGATGTTAAGCGCCCACGGCACACCGGGGTGAGCCTCCCCACGCCCATCGACGGCACCACCAGGTCCTCGACACCCGGAGCCCTGACCCACCGCGGCGGCCGGGTTGTCCACATGGGCTGGACCTGTTCACAGGCCCTCGGTTCACCCTCTTGACAAACGCCGCGAAACGATAGGCTGGATGCGGGTGGCCCCCGGGTGGGTGGGGGTCTGCCGTCCGCCGGGGGTGGTCCGCCAGGGTGGGCGGTGAGCTGGTTTTCGCGGGATGGTCGGGGGTTCTTGGGGGGATCCGGGAGGGTCGGGGTCGGGACACAGCGCTGGGCGGGTGGCGGCTCTTGGGCTGGAACGGCCGAGGGGGCAGGTCCGGGGGTGGCGGCCTAGGTCGGGGTGGCGATCCGTGGCCTGGGAGCGGTCGAGGGTTGGGGGTAGGTCAGAGTGGCGACCCGTGGCCGGAAAGCGGCCGGGGGTTGAGGGGAGATCGGAGTGGGCGACCCACGGCCGGGGGTTCAGGGCAGGTCGGGGTGGCGCGCTTGGGTCGGTGGTTCGCGCGTTGCCGGGCCGGACAACGGCTGCCTCAGCGGGGTGAGCGTGATCGCGGATCGGGCGGCACCACATCGATGACGTCCTCGACCGGGAGCGGCCGCGGTTGCCGGCGGTGATCGGCACCCCCGGCAGCGGCAAGACCACCCTGTTGCGCCACACCGCCCGGCAGATCTGCAAGCAGCAGGGCCGCCGCAGGCGCGTCCCGGTGCTGCTGTACCTGCGCGACCACGTGGACGCGATCACCGCGAAGCCGCCCGCGCGCCTGGCCGACCTGGTCCGGGCAGGCATCGGCGACCTGGCCGCGCTCGAACCGGCGGGGTGGCTGGAGCAGCAGTTGCGCGGCGGGAACTGCGTCGTGCTCCTCGACGGGCTCGACGAGGTGGCCAGGGCGGAGTACCGGCGCGCGGTGTCGGCGTGGGTGGAGCAGCAGACCAGGCAGTACCCGGCCAACGACTTCGTGATCACCTCCCGTCCGCAGGGCTACTCGGAGGCCAAGGTGGAGGGCGCCGCGGTGCTGGCCACCCGCCCGTTGAGCCCGGCGCAGGTCGAGGTGTTCGTGCGGTCCTGGTACACCGCGACCGAGCGGATCACCACCGGCACCCGCGACGAGCACGTCGACGCGGCGGCCACGGCGGCGGCCGACGACCTGCTGATCCGACTGCGCGGCGCGCCGAACCTGGTGGACCTCACCACGAACCCGCTGCTGCTCACCATGATCGCCAACGTCCACCGCTACCGCGGCGCGTTACCCGGGCGGCGGGTGGACCTGTACGGGGAGATCTGCCAGGTGATGCTCTGGCGCCGCCAGGCGGCCAAGCAGCTGCGGCAGGCCATGCCGGGTGAGCGGCTGGAGGTGCTGCTGCGCGCGCTGGCGCACCACATGATGGTCGAGGGGGTGCGCGAGTTGCCCGCGCGGGAGATGGTGGGGGTGTTCGACCAGCTGATGCGGCGGATCTCCACGCCGTTGACCTCGTGGGACGTGCTGGTGGAGGTCGTGGGCACGGGGTTGCTGGTGGAGCGGGAGCAGCTGCGGTACTCCTTCGCCCACCTGACCTTCCAGGAGTACCTGGCCGCGGTGCACATCCGCGACCGCGGCTCGGTGAACACCCTGACCGAGAACGTCAACGACTCGTGGTGGCGGGAGACGACCCTGCTCTACTCGGCGCTGGTGGACGGTGACCAGGTCGTGGCCGCCTGCCTGGACTCCACCAAGGCCGTCGCGCTCGCGCCGGCCTTCGACTGCATCCAGGACGGGGCCGACCTGGACTCGGTGCTGCGCGACCGCACCCTCGACCTGGTCGACCAGGCCCAGCGCGACGACTGCCCCGACGACGTCCGCGCCCTGGTCACCAAGGTGCTGACCACCCGCCTGCTGCGAGACAGCACCCCGCTGGAGAGCGGATCGGCCCAGTGCCGCACACCGGTGCCCAACAACCTGCTGCGGCTGTGGCAGCGGGCCGAGCGGCCCGGCGGCACGGTGCCGTGGAACGACGAGCCCGCGACGGCCGTGCCGTTCTCGGACGCGAGGGCTTTCAGCGCGTGGCTGGCCACCGCGGTCGAGGATCCCGGGATCCGGCTGCCCGCGTCGGAGGAGCTCGGTGAGCGGGTGGTCGCGCCCCTCGGGCATTTCGCGTGGACCTCCGATGGCCTGCACGTGCCGAGCGGGCAGCACCCGCACCACGTCTCGCAGCACCCGCACCACGTCTCGCAGGACGCGCTGCTCGACCAGCTGATGCTGGACCTGGACCCCGAGGTGGAGCACGTCATCGCGCTGCTGCGGGCCCAGGCGGAGGCGAGAGTCGTCTCCGGTCGGGACGAGGCGGCCGACTACCAGCGGTGGATGAAGCCCTTCCTGGCTCGTGCCCGGCTGCGCGCGCCCGACCAGCACATGGACGTCTCGGTCATGCGGCGGGAGATCATCGCCGCCGCCGATGACGCACTGCGCGGCACCAGCCTGGCCGCGCGGGAGCTGTTCGACTGGAGCACAACAGCTCGGACTTCACCCAGGTGGCGGGCTGGACGATCCGCAACTACTACCGCTACGCGCACGGGAAGGCCAGTCATGACGTGGCCTCGCTGTGGTCCGAGCTCGCGCGGGGCTGGCCGGACGAGCCAGTGGCTTGGGAGGGCACCGGGGCCCTGGTCGCCTCCGCGCTCGCGGTCTCGGACAGCCAGCCGTCCCGCGACTCGTGGGAGCGGCTGATGTGGGAACGACTCGTCGACGCCTGCGAGCGGATCGCCGACGGGGCACCGCCGGAGGACGAGGCGTTCCGGCGGGCCCGGGTGATCGCGCTGGTGCTCGCGGCGCAGTCCGACGAGAGCGGCCCGATCCAGCGGATCGCGGCCATGGCCACGGTGATCCAACGCAGGCGGGCCGGGGTGGTGCCCGCGCGCGAGGTCATCGTGCTGGTGCGCGATGCGTGGGCGTCCCTGGGTAACGCACCGCGTGGGTGAGACGGGCAGGCGGTGGGGTCAGCCGGACTTGATGGGGGTGAGGACACCGGTCATGGCGGCCAGGCGGGCGGTGGCTCGGCGGTGCAGGAGGCGGCGGAACTCCTCGGGGGCTCGGGCGCGGTTGACCAGTTCGCCCGCTGCCTGCAGGACCACGGCGGTGACCACGTCGGCGCCGATGGTGGTGTGCGCGCCGACCAGCGCGCAACACGCGTCCTCGGTGATCTGGCGCGGGTCCGGGGTGTTCGCTTGGCGGGCGGCAGGTGGCATTGGTCAAGCATGACGTGGCTGTGAAGTCCCCCGGTTGCCGTAGTGTTACCGCTCCCCTGGCGTTGAGCTGCAAGGCTTCCACGATCGACTGACTGTCCACAGCGGACGAACGGGTGAAGTTGGGAAGGACTTCACCCGTTCGGCGCGCGACAATCGGGTGACGGATCCGGCCTCAGGCGGCGGCGGGGACCTCGTCGGTGAACTGGGTGCGGTACAGCTCGGCGTAGCGGCCGCCCGCGGCGAGCAGGCCCGCGTGGTCGCCGCGTTCGACGATCCGGCCCGCCTCGACGACCAGGATCTGGTCGGCGGCGCGGATGGTGGCCAGCCGGTGCGCGATGACGACGGCGGTGCGCCCGGCGAGCGCCTCGGTGAGCGCGGCCTGCACGGCGGCCTCGGAGGTGGCGTCGAGGTGCGCGGTGGCCTCGTCGAGCACGACGACCCTGGGGCGGGCCAGCAGCAGCCTGGCGATGGTCAGCCGCTGGCGCTCGCCGCCGGAGAGCCGGTAGCCGCGTTCGCCGACGACGGTGTCGAGCCCGTCGGGCAGTGCGGTGACGAGGTCGACGAGCCTGGCCCGGCGCAGCGCGTCCCACAGGTCGTCCTCGTCGGCCTCCGGCCTGGCCAGCAGCAGGTTCGACCGGATCGACTCGTGGAACAGGTGCCCGTCCTGGGTGACCAGGCCGACGGTGTCGCGCACCGACTCGGCGGTCAGGTCCCGCACGTCGACCCCGGAGAGCCGGACCGCGCCGGTGTCGACGTCGTAGAGCCGGTTCATGAGTTGGGCGATGGTGGACTTGCCCGCGCCGGACGAGCCGACCAGGGCCGTCAGCGTGCCCGCCTCGGCGCGGAAGGAGATGTCGTGCAGCACCTGCTCGCCGCCGCGGGTGTCGAGGGTGGCGACCTCCTCCAGCGAGGCGAGCGACACCTTGTCCGCGGCGGGGTAGGCGAAGCCGACGTGGTCGAACTCGACCGCGACCCCGCCCGCGGGCACCGGGCGCGCGTCGGGGGCGTCGGCGATCAGCGGCGGCAGGTCGAGCACCTCGAAGACCCGCTCGAAGCTCACCAGCGCGCTCATCACCTCGACCCTGGCCCCAGCCAGCGCGGTCAGCGGCGCGTAGAGCCTGGTCAGCAGCAGTGCGAGGGCGACGACCGCGCCCGGTTCGAGCGCGCCGGTGAGCGCGAGGTGCCCGCCGAGCCCGTAGACCAGGGCCAGCGCGAGCGCGGAGACGAGGGTCAACGCGGTGACGAACACCGTCTGCACCATCGCCGAGCGCAGCCCGATGTCGCGGACCCTGGCGGCGGTGGCGGCGAACTCGGCCGACTCGTGGTCGGGGCGGCCGAAGAGCTTGACCAGGGTGGCGCCGGGCGCGGAGAACCGCTCGGTCATCCGGGTGCCCATCGCGGCGTTGTGCTCGGCGGCCTCGCGGCGCAGGCCCGCCAGCCGCGTCCCCATCCGGCGCGCGGGGACGACGAACACCGGCAGCAGCACCAGCGCGAGCACGGTGACCTGCCAGGAGATGCCGAGCATCACGACCAGGGTGAGGGTGAGCGTGACGAGGTTGCCGACCACGCCGGAGAGGGTGTCGCTGAACGCGCGCTGGGCGCCGATGACGTCGTTGTTGAGCCTGCTGACCAGGGCGCCGGTGCGGGTGCGGGTGAAGAACGCGACCGGCATCCGCTGCACGTGGTCGAACACCCTGGTGCGCAGGTCCAGGATCAGGCCCTCGCCGATGCCCGCGGACAGGTACCTGGCCAGCAACCCGATCCCGGCCTCGGCCAGCGCGGCGACGGCGATCACAACCGCCAGCCACACCACCACCCCCGGGTCGGCTCGACCGACGATGGCGTCGACCACCCGCCCGGCCAGTACCGGTGCGGCGACCGCCAGCGCCGAGAGCACCACGCTGACCAGCAGGAACCAGCCGATCCGGCGCCGGTGCGGCCGGGCGAAGCCGACCACCCTGCGCAGGGTCGCCGCGGTCGTCGGTCGGCCGTCCACCCTGGTGTTCACCGTGCGGTAGAGCGACTCCCACGCCGCCATCTGCATGTCCACGCCAGCCTCCTCGGCCGTTGTCCTGCCCAGACGGTAAAAGCTCCAGCAATGTCGAGGTCAAGGAATCCGTAGGATGCCGTTCGTGATCACAGTGCTGCGCGACCTCGGAACCGGTGTCGGCCTGCTCGGGCGCGGCCTCGCCCTCGTCCTGGGCAACCGGCGGCTGCTCGTGCGCGGCGCGCTGCCCGCGTTGCTGACCAGCGTCCTGCTCTTCGCCGGGCTCACCGCGCTGGCCCTGTTCGCCGACGACCTGGTCACCTGGGCGACGCCGTTCGCCGACGACTGGTCGCAGACGTGGCGGACAGTGCTGCGGATCGGGGCGGGGATCTCGCTGGTGGTCGGCGCGGTGGCGCTGTCGCTGCTGCTGTTCGCGGCGTTGACGCTGATCGTGGGCGCACCGTTCTACGAGAGCATCGCCGAGGAGGTCGAGGACCGGGAACTGGGCGGCGTGCCCTCGGCGCAGCAGATCGGCTGGGGCCGCTCGGCGTGGATCGGCCTGCGCGACGGGGTGCTGCTGGTGCTGCGCGCGCTGGTGTGGGCGGTCGTGCTGTTCGCGCTCGGCTTCATCCCGGTGCTGGGTCAGACGGTCGTCCCGGTGCTGGCCGTGTGCGTCGGCGCGTGGCTGCTGACCATCGAGATGACCGCCATCCCGTTCGTCCGCCGCGGCGCGAGCCTGCGCGACCGCCGCCGCGCGTTGCGCGGTCGCCGGGCGTTGACGCTGGGGTTCGGCATCCCGGTGTACCTGCTGTGCCTCATCCCGTTCGCGGCCCTGCTGGTGTTCCCGGCGGCGATGGCGGGCGGCACCCTGCTCGCGCACCGGGTCAGCGGAGGAGCTCCCGCGGGTCGAAGGTGACCGGTCCCTCGCGGCGCTCCTGGGCACCGTTCGCTTGGCCTGAGCAGCGGCTTGTTCCCTGTGCCGGAACTGTTGCCAGCGCGTAGGTGTGGCGGCTCGACGGGGAACTGGCGCTGTTCGACCACCCGGGGCGCGGGCGGCGGTTTGGGCCACTGTGGACACTCGGTCGCGTTGTCGGGTCGGGGGTGGAGATCCGCCCTCTTACACCGCACCAAGCCTCTTACCCCACCCAGACGCTCCAGCCCCACCGGAACGGCTTCGCGCGCGCACGCCAGTCCTGCCCTAGCCCCCACCCTCTCCGGGGGGCGTCCCAGTGCCAGTCTATCGGGACCCACCGACAGTCGATCTTCACACGGGGCGCCAGAGATCCACATGTGGATAACTTCTGTCGCTGGAACGGGTGAAAGTCTGGGACACGGCGATGCGACCGGCGCGGAGATCGCGCAGGTCAGGGGTGGGAGGGGGCGGGGTCAGAGTTTTTGGCCCATGCCGCAGAGCATCATGAAGTTCATGTCGTTCAAGGGGGTCATGCGGGGGCCGTCCGGCCACCACTCGTGCAGGAAGGAGAGGCCGGGTTCGACCATCTCCAGGCCCTTGAACCAGCACTCGATCTCGGTGCGGTCGCGGAACGCGGTGGCGATCTTGGTGCTGCGGAAGACGTCGCGGAGGGTGGCGGCGAGGGCGGAGTGGTGGCTGCCGTCGGCGGGGTCGTACTGCTGGCTGATGACGACGTACGAGCCGGGGGCGAGGGCGTCGACCCAGCCGTGGACGGTGGCGCGGGCGACGACGTCGTCGAGGAGGTGGCCGGTGACCGCGCACAACATCAGGCCGACGGGGCGGTCGAAGTCGATCCGGCGGCGCAGGTCGGGGTCGGTGGTGACGTACTCGGGCTCGGTGATGTCGTAGTCGAGCATGTGCGTGTTGTCGTTCTCCTCGAGCAACGCCCGCCCGTGCGCGAGGACCACGGGGTCGTTGTCGACGTAGACGACCTTGGCGTCCGGGTTGTGCCGCTGCACGATCTGGTGGGTGTTGTCCACGGTGGGCAGCCCCGAACCGAGGTCGATGAACTGGTCCACACCACGCTGGGTGACCAGCAGCCGCAGCGCCCGGCAGAACCACTCACGGTGGTCCTTCGCCATCTGCCGAACACCGGGGGCCAGCACCGCGAGCTGCTCGACGGCCGCCCTGTCGGCCGCGTAGTTGTCCCTACCACCGAGAAGGGCGTCGAACAGGCGCGCCTGGTTCGGCGCGTCGAAGTCGATCGCCATGCCCTTGGCGCAGTCTTCCCAGGGCTCGGACTCGGCAGCAGGCATGTGACTGACTCCACAGGAAGCGGCAACGGACGGTGAACAGACTAGGACACGCGGCGACCGCTTCGAACGGACCCCACCGTACGTCGTACTCGTCAGAGTGGTTCTCGCGCGCCCCCTGGCGCAACCGTCACCCGGATGACGGAGCCCGGTAGGGGTCATATTGGGCCGAATGGCGGCGTTGTCGGACCTCTGACAACCGGGGTCGGGTTAACCCGTAAGGGTGGTGCACGAACACCGAGTGTCAGCCGGATGTCGGACCGAGCACCTCGGCCACCACACCCAGTTCGGACGCCCGGGGTGAGTCGGCACCCGCACGGGAACAGGTGACCGCCCCGACCGTGGTGGCGACGGCGAGAGCGTCACCCACGGTGATCTTGTCGAGCCTGCCGAGCGGAACTCGACGGCTGGCGAGCACCATCAGCAGGCCCGCGGTGAACGAGTCGCCCGCGCCGACGGTGTCGACGACGTCGATCTCGGGGGCGGCGCGCTCGACGGCGAACGACGTGGTTACGGCTAGAGCGCCGCGCGGGCCTCTAGTCAGCACCACGAGGCGCGGCCCGAGGATGAGCAGCGACTCGGCACGGCCGACCGGGTCTGTGCCCGGGTAGAGCCACTCAAGGTCCTCTTCGCTTACCTTCAGCACGTCCGCGAGCCCGGCTTGGCGCTCGAACCGCGCCCGGGCGACCTCGGGGCGTCCGGCGAGGGTGGGGCGGATGTTCGGGTCGAGGCTCACCGGGGTGCCCGCCGACCTGGCCGCGCGCATGGCGGCCTCCACGACGCTGGGGGCGAGGGCGGCGGCGAGCGAGCCGGTGTGCAGGAACGCGGCGCCGGGGACCGGCGGGACCTCGCGGACGTCCCAGGCGACCCGGAAGTCGTAGCGGGCGACACCGTGCTCGTCGGTCGCGGCGAAGGCCACGCTGGTCGCGCCGGTCGCCGACGGGAGCACCCGGGTGTCCACACCGGACTCATCGAGGTGCGCGCGGACCATGGCGCCGAACAGGTCCGTGCCGAGGCTGGTGCTCAGCACCGCCCGCCCACCCAGCCTGGCGACGGCGATCGCGGCGTTGGCGGGCCCACCACCGGGGTGCGCGGTGAACGTCCGCCCATCCGCCGCGGCGACCAAGTCCACCAACGCCTCGCCGACCACGCTGATGACGCCCTGCTGCTCCATGCCGAGCACGGTAGACCTACCGCTGTCCGGCACACGCTGTCCGGCACACGCTGGACTCCGCGCCGTTGCCTGCCGTACCGCGGAAACCCCGGTGCGCGCGGGGAATCGGGCCGTACGGGACTGCGGCTAGGAGGGGAACGGCAATTGGGGCTGCGAGGCCGCGGAGCTGGTGATGGCGGCCGCGCGGGCTTCGGCGGAGGCCAGGCAGTGGCCGCAGTTGACCGGTTCCGCCACCGGGTGCAGCTCCCCCGCGCCCGCGCCGGACCAGCCCTGGCCGCAGGCGGGGGCGGGCATCGCGAGGCCCGCGACCCAGGGGGTCATCCGGACCGCGTGCACGACCGGGGATCGGCGGACGCGCAGGTTGCGCTCGGCGAAGCGGGTGGTCTCCTGGGCGGCGAGCGACGACAGGCCCGCGTAGAGCGGGTCCGGGATCAGCGGCTCGGTGGTCACCTCCCCAGCATGCCGCACCGGCCCGACAATCCCCCCGCACGAGTGAGACCCCCGCGTGGACCCGCGTGTTCCCCCAGGTCGCGCCATCCACAACCCGGAAGTTGTCCACAGATCCCACCAACCCGCCCCGTCGATCTTGCGCACCCACTAGACTGGCCTAGGGGACGCCCCCCGGAGAGGGTGGGGGCTGGGAGGGTTCCGGGGGCGGCCTCCGCCAAGTCGCGGGCGGGGGGCGAGATGCCGGTGGTGGGCCGTCGTCGAGGCAGGGTCGGGGGGGTTACGGGGTGCCCCAGGCCCAGCGGATGCCGTAGCGGCCGGGTTCGAGGTCCAGGGCCAGGGCGTGGGCGGTGTAGGCGGAGTCGAGGGTGAGGGCCCTGACCTGTTCGCGGCCGTCGACCTCGGCGAACTGGACGCAGTAGCGCGGGAGGGCTCGGGGGTCGAAGCGGACCTCCAGCAGGTACTCGCGGACGGGCATGCGGCTGACGCGCTGGTGCCCGTAGGCCGTCTGGCGCGGGGTCGGTAAGTGCGACTCGTGCTCGACGATGATCGTCTCGCGGCGGCCGAGGGGGCGGTCGAACAGCAACTCGGCGGCGACCTGGCCGCCGCGCAGGTCGACGTTGACCTTGCCGAGGGAGCAGTTCCTGGTGCCGGTCAGCGACGGCGGTTGGCCGCCCTTGCGCTCGGCCCAGCCGGTGACCACCAGGCGGTCGACGCCGTCGCGTTCGGCGCGCAGCACCTGGCGGGTGCGCTGGACGCGCTTGGCCCGGTCGGCGCCGATCTCGACGCGGTCGTGGGCGGACAGCCGGGTCAGCGCGGCGTCGTGGGACAGGTCGAGTTCGGCGACCAGGCGGCGGAACTCGGTGGTGTCGGCCCACGGGGCGGACGCGGCCAGCGGCTGCGGGGCGCGGCGGGCGGAGCGGCCGCGGGGCCGGGGCGCCTCCAGGAGACCACGGAGCGCACCCGCGGCCAGGCCGAGCAATTCCTCCAGATGGCCCAACGCGGCCATCGAGCGAGGACGCTCGGGTCGGCTGCGACCGGTCTGCCAGTAGCTCAGCGTCGCGAGGCTGACTGGAGTCCCCCTGGCGCGCAGCTGTTGGGCTACCCGTTCGAGGGTTGTCTCACTGTCGGCAATGGCCGCGCGCAGGGCGTCGGCGAAGCAGTGCGGGGCCGGGTCCACCTACCGGAAGGTAGCCCCGGCCGCCCGGAAGTGGAAGAGGTGGTTCGTTGCACAACCGGCAGCCCCACGTTCGATATCGCGGCAGCCCGTTGCGAAATCACCGGGTTATTCACCACGTATCCGGCCCCCGATTGAGAGATACCCGATCCGGTAACGGCAGCGATATCCCGACACCTACCGAAACCGGAGCCGGACAAGGCAGGCACCCGGTATCGGCCGACCGGGTAGGCAAGGGTTTTCACTGTTGACAGATAGCCGCGCTTTCGGTCCGTCACCGGCCTGACCAGCGGTTGGTCCACGCAGGCCCGACCATCGTGCGTTCCCGTGCGGGTACGGGACACCGTGTCGCCCGGTCATACCAGCGATTTCCCACCGCGACCCGGACGCTGATCAACAGATGGGAAGAAACGGCAACATCCCACCCCGGCCGCGCTCTTGCCGACTGCGCGGAAGAGGGGCCAGTATTCGCCGGTAACGCTGTTGGTGCCGTGTCCTGGCGGACTCGACCCGGTGGCGGCAAACCCTCCAGCGCCGTCCGCGGCGCTCCCTGCGGGAGGAACGTTGAAACGCACTCGATTCACCCTGATCGCCGCGATCACCGCGGCGGCAGCGGTGGTCATGTCCACCGGCGGCGTCGCCAGTGGCGGTCAGTCGGCCCAGGCCGAGCAGCGCGCGACAGCCGAGTACGCCGTGTCCGGTGTGCGCACCGCGCAGCAACGCACCGCGATCGCGGCGACCGGGGCGGCGGTGAACGGCCGGGAGGACAGCAGGCTACTGATCACCGCGACGCCGGGTGAGGTCGCGCGGATCCGCGCGCTCGGGTTCGGGGTCGTCGCCGACGCGCAGACGCCCAGCGAGCGCGGCGGGGCCGGGGTGCTGGACTTCCCCAGCGCCGACGCCGGCTACCACAACTACGCCGAGATGGTCGCCGAGCTGAACCAGGCGGTCACCGACCACCCCGGCCTGATCAGCAAGCAGGTCATCGGCAAGTCGTACCAGAACCGCGACCTGTACGCGTTCAAGATCTCCGACAACGCCGCGACCGACGAGAACGAGCCCGAGGTCCTGTTCACCCACCACCAGCACGCGCGTGAGCACATCACCGTGGAGATGGCGGTGTACCTGGTGAACCTGTTCACCGACAACTACGCCACCGACAGCCGGATCAAGGGCCTGGTCGACTCGCGGGAGATCTGGATCCTGCCCGACCTCAACCCCGACGGCGGCGAGTACGACATCGCCACCGGGTCCTACCGCAGCTGGCGCAAGAACCGGCAGCCCAACTCGGGCTCGACCGCGGTGGGCACCGACCTCAACCGCAACTGGGACTTCAAGTGGGGCTGCTGCGGCGGCTCGTCGACCAGCCCCAGCTCCGACACCTACCGCGGCCCGTCCCCCGGCTCGGCGCCCGAGGTGTCCACGGTGCAGAACTTCGTCAAGAGCCGGGTCGTCGGCGGCAAGCAGCAGATCAGCACCGCGATCGACTTCCACTCCTACGGCGAGCTGGTCATGTGGCCGTTCGGCTGGACCTACGACCAGGTCGTGCCCGGCATGACGCGCGACGAGTACAACACCTTCCAGACGCTGGGCAAGTCGATGGCGGCGACCAACGGCTACACCCCGGAGCAGGACTCGACGCTCTACATCACCGACGGCGCGATCGACGACTACCTGTGGGGCGCGCACAAGATCTGGGCGTTCACCTTCGAGATGTACCCGACCGGGTCCAGCGGCGGCGGTTTCTACCCGCCCGACGAGGTCATCGCCCGGGAGACCGCGCGCAACAAGGCGGCCGTGCTCAACCTGCTCGACTACTCCGACTGCCCGCCGCGGGCGATCGGCAAGACCTGCGGTGGCACCACCCCGCCCGACCCGGGCGGCAAGGTCTTCGAGAACACCGCCGACGTCACCATCCCGGACGCCGGTGCCGCGATCACCAGCGACATCGCGGTCTCCGGGGTCACCGGCAACGCCCCTGCCACGCTCAAGGTCGACGTCGACATCAAGCACACCTACCGCGGTGACGTCGTGCTCGACCTGGTCGCGCCGGACGGTTCGGCCTACCGGCTGAAGAACTCCTCCACCAGCGACTCGGCGGACAACATCATCGCCACCTACACGGTGAACGCCTCGACCGAGGTCGCGAACGGCACCTGGAAGCTGCGCGCCCAGGACACCTACCGCTCCGACACCGGTTACATCGACAGCTGGAAGCTCACCTTCTAGCCGTCCCCCGGATTCCACACCCTGCTACAGCGCCACGACCCGGTGCTGTGTGGACATGAGAGGACAGACCCTTGAAGAGGTTGACCAAGCTCCAGAAGGCGCTGGTGCTGGCCGTCGGGACAGTGGCCGCCGCCGCAGCCGTGGCGGGCCAGGCACTCGCCGCGTCCCCGAGCGCGCAACCGCCCACCGACATGAGCCCGCAGGTCGTCGGCGGCACCGCCGCCGCGCAGGGGGAGTTCCCCTGGATGGTCCGGCTGTCGATGGGCTGCGGCGGCGCGATGTACTCGGAGAGCCTCGTGCTGACCGCGGCGCACTGCGTGAACAGCACCGGCAACAACACGGGCATCACCGCCACCTACGGCGTCGTCGACCTGCAGAGCTCGTCGAAGGTGACCCGCACGTCGAAGTACGTCTACCGCAACCCGGGCTACTCGACCTCCGCCGGTGGTGACTGGGCGCTGATCCAGCTGTCCAGCCCGATCAGCGGCGCGTCCCTGCTGCCCATCGCCACCAGCACCGCCTACGACTCCGGCACGTTCAGCATCGCGGGTTGGGGCGCGGCGTCCGAGGGCGGCGCGCAGCAGCGCTACCTGCTCAAGGCCCAGGTGCCGTTCGTGTCGGACTCGTCGTGCAAGTCGGCGTACCCGAGCCTGAAGGCCAACGTCGAGATCTGCGCGGGCTACACCCAGGGCGGCACCGACACCTGCCAGGGCGACTCGGGCGGCCCGATGTTCCGCCGCGACAACGCGAACAACTGGGTCCAGGTCGGCATCGTCTCCTACGGCCAGGGCTGCGCCCGACCGAACTACCCCGGCGTGTACGCCGAGGTGAGCGCGCTGTCGTCGGCGATCGCGGCGAAGGCCAGTGAGCTGGGCGGCACTCCGCCGACCACCACTCCGCCGACCACCACGACCCCACCCACCACGACGACCACCCCGCCGTCGGGCCGCACGTTCGAGAACACCAACGACGTGAACATCCCGGACGCGGGCGCCGCCATCACCAGCGACATCGCGGTCTCGGGCATCTCGGGCAACGCCCCGGCGACCCTCAAGGTCGACGTCAACATCGTCCACACCTACCGCGGTGACCTCGTCATCGACCTCGTCGCGCCGGATGGTTCCGCCTACCGGCTGAAGAACTCGTCCACCAGCGACTCGGCGGACAACGTGGTCGCCACCTACACCGTGAACGCCTCCACCGAGGTCGCCAACGGCACGTGGAAGCTGCGGGTCCAGGACACCTACCGCCAGGACACCGGCTACATCAACAGCTGGAAGCTCACCTTCTAGTCGTACCGGGGCCCTGTGGGTCTGGACAGTCCGAACACGACACCCCCGCCTTGGTCGGTCAGGCGGGGGTGTCGCCCGTTCTCGGGTCCCGGCAGCGCGGACCGCGGTCCGGAAAGGGAACGGCACCGCAGGCGTGCCCGCGGTGCCGTTCGGGAAGTGGTGCTAGCGGGGGAGTTTGACCGTCCAGGTCACGGGGATCGGGCCCGCGGCGCCGAGGATCGTGCCGGTGTTGTTGATGGCGACCGGGGTCACGCTCGCCTGGCCCGCCGTGCCCAGGTCGTAGGACTTGCCCGCGCGCCAGAGGAAGGCGCGGCTCTGACCGAGGGGGGTCTCCGACCAGCCCACGACGTCGCCAAGGTCGTTCACCGCGACGGCAGCGCTCGCCCCACCCCCCGGGGACCCGAGTTCGATGGCCACCCCGTCGCGCCAGAGCGTGGCCCGGCCGCCGGAAGCGCCGACGATGTCGCCGTTGGCGTTGATCGCTCGGCGGTTGCTCGACACCGTCGCGGTCGTCGCCCCGGGGAGCGCGGGCAGCGCGAGGACCTGGTCGCCGACCCAGCGGTACCCGGTGTTGCCCTGGTTTCCGACGACGGTCCCGCTGTCGTTGGCCGCGACCACCCGCACCTCGCCGCTGCCGCCGGTGGGCAGCCGGGTGCACTGCCGCGCGACGCACCGGAACGCGTACGGGCCGGTGCCGAACATGGGCAGGAACGAGCCCGCCGCGGTGCCGTTCTCCGTGACCACCGGCAGGCTCACGTGCGGTCCGGACGTCGGGGCGCCGAGCCGGGCGAACGACCCGTTCTGCCAGAGGCCGATGTTCTCCATGTGGTAGCCCTGGTTGGAGTTGGGGTACGTGATCGGGACGATGCCGCTGTCGGTGATGTCGCCGGTGATCACGTACGACTTGCTGGGACCGTTGAGCACCTGCGTGGTCCCGTCCTGCCACAGTTTCGGTGTCTGCTCGTAGGTGCCGCTGGTGCTGCTCACGTACTCGGTCCCCACGACCTGCCCGCGGTTGTTGAGCCCGGTCGGCGACCCGGGCCCGAGCACGCTCACCGCGCCGCCCTGCCACAACAACGCCTGCTGCGGCCCTGTCCCGTAACCACCGGCGATGACATCACCGCGATCGTTGAGGTCGATCACGGACGCGCTCGTGTACCCCGGCGGCAACGGCAACACCGCGTCGGACAACAGCGGACTGCGGACCGCCCCCTCCGCCGCCGCGAGCCCCAGGAACGGCGCCACGAACCCGACCAGCACAACCCCGACAACCGCTTGCTTGCGCTTCATGGTCCGAATCTAGCGGCGGCACGACCACCGCAAACAGCACCCGGACAGCCCAAAGTGGTCATCTCGAACCTCGAACCTCTTGCCGCGCAAGGGTTTCGCGCAGGGTTTGTCCTGGCCGACAACCTCGGCTGGACTTCGTTGACACCGCGCCCCACCGGTTCCTAGCGTCGGAAGACACCCCTGGGAGGCGCGATGGCACCGAAGCCGCCGGGGCGCACGGCGGTCCCGCTGTGGGCGTCGGTCGTGCCCGAGTTGGCGGACCGGGTGCGGCCGCTGGCGCCGACGCTGATCCGCGACGCCGTGCTGGCCATCCAGGCGGCGGTGCCCGAGTACCGGCGGCCGTTGGCGGGCCGGTTCCGGGAGGTGCTGGTGGGGGCGGTGCGCGCGGCGGTCCTCCAGTGCCTCGCCTGCATCGCCGACCCCGGTGCCTGCCGCGACGAGTGGTACGCGGTGCTGCGGCACGCGGGTCGGGTCGAGTACCACGAGGGCCGCACGATGGACGCCCTGCAGACCGCGGTCCGGGTCGGCGCCCGCGCGGTGTGGCGGCACGTCAGCGCGGCGGGCCAGGAACTCGGCGTCGAGCCGGACACCCTGCTCACCGTGGCCGAGGCGATCTTCGCCTACGTCGACGACCTGTGCGTCATCGCCGTCGCGGGGTACACGGAGGCGCGCGCGGGCGGGTCGCGCGAACAGGACCGCAAGCGACTGCTGCGCGCGTTGCTCGCCGAGCGGCCATCGACCGCGATCGAGAACCTCGCCGCCGCCGCGCAATGGCCCCTGCCGGAGCGGCTCTGCGTCGTCCTCCTCGACCGTCCGGTCTCACCGCCCCCGGAGGGAACCCTCGCCGACCTCGACGGCGCCGAACCGTGCCTGGTGGCCGCCGCACCAGTCGAGCCGGGCGACTGGGCGGCCCGGGTCGTCGTCGGCCCGTCCGTCCCGGCCGGAGACGCCCACCGCTCACTCGGGTCGGCCCGCCACGCCCTAGCCCTCGCGCGGCGCGGTGTGCTGCCGGACGACCCGGTCCTGCGGTGCGACCAGCACCTGTGCACCCTGCTGCTGTTCACCGACGAGACCCTGGTCCGCCAGGCCGCGGGCCCGGTGCTCGCCGCCCTGGGCACCCTCACCGACAAGCAACGCGACCGCATCGCCACAACCCTGCGGACCTGGCTGCACACCCGCGGCGACATCACCGAGACCGCCACCCGCCTCGCCGTCCACCCCCAGACCGTCCGCTACCGGATGCACCACGTCGACGCCCTCCTCGGCCCCCGACTCGCCGACCCGGAGCAGCGCTTCCTCATGGAACTCACCGCGCACATCTGGTCCGCCCCTCGCTGATGCCCTGGTGGTCGGCCAGCCGCCGGGCGCGGAGGGCCACCTCCAGGGTGAAGCGGTGGTCTGGGTCGCTCAGGCGGGTGCCGAAGAGACGGGTCAGCTGGCGGAGGCGGTAGCGGACGGTCTGGGGGTGGATGTCGAGGTGGTGGGCCACCTCGGGGGCGCCACCGCGGGCGTGCAGCCAGGTCAGGAGGGTGGCGGCCAGCTTGGCGGCCTGGAGGGGGTTGAGGGTGGCGAGGGGGGCCAGGGCCCGGGTGGCCATCTCGCGGAGCAGGGGCGGGTCGTTGAGGAGCCAGAGGGTGGAGAGGTGGTGGTCGAACCAGGTCAACGGGGCGGCGGGCAGGACGCCGTCGGTGACCAGGGCCAGGGTTCGGCGCGCCCAGTGCAGTGACTCGGCGGCGGCGGCCAGGGGGACGGCGGGGCCGATGGCGGCGCGGTGATCGGCGAGGTGGTCGGCGAGGTGGTCGGCGAGGTGGTCGGCGAGGTGGAGAAGGATCGGCGGACCCGTGCGGCGGTCGGCAGGGGTGAGCGGTTCCGGGGGGCTCGCGTGATCGGGGAGGCCGAACGGGGTCGGCGAACCGGCGGGGCGGCGGGCGGGGGTGGACGGACCAACAGAGAGATCGCCGGGATCTGGCCGGACCGACGCACCGGCTGGGCGGCGGGCGAAGTCGACGGGGATCGACTGACCGGCAGGGGGATCGACGGAGTCGGGCTGGACCGGCGAACCAGCTGAGCGGCGGGCGAAGTGGACGGGGACCGACAGACCGGCAGGGGGATCGGCGCGGTCGGGAGCAGTGGTCGAACCAGCGCTGCCTGCGGGGTTGGGCAGGATCGGCAACCCGGCGGGGGCGGCGCGGTCGAGGTGGGCCGCAAGGCTGGTGTGGGCGGCAGGGTCAGCGCAGCTGGCGCGGTCAGCGCGGCCTGTGCGGTCGACACGATCGGAAGAGTCGGTGCGATCGGCAGAGTCCGCGCAGCCAGCGCAGTCGGCGCAGTCGGCACGATCCGCACGATCCGCGCGATCGGCGCGATCGGCGCGATCGGCAGAGTCCATGCAGCTGGCAGAGCTCATGCAGCTGGCGCAGTCGGCAAGGGCGGTGTGGGCAGCAAAGTCGGCGCAGACCGCAAGGTCGGTGTGAGAGGCAGAGTCGGCGCGGTCGACGCGAGCCGCAAGGTTGGCATGGGCAGCAGAGTCGGTGCGATCAGCAGAGTCGGGGGCCGGAGCACGGCCGCCAGCTCGGGTGGCAACTGCGACCAGAGGTCCGCGGTGGGGCCGAGCGGTGGGACGTGCTCCGTGCGCTGCGCCACCGCGTGCCTCCTGAGGGGACCGTCCAGCATGCCGGAGGCGAATCTACCGGCGCTGCGGTGCGATTCCCCAGGAGCTGGTGTCCGGCCCGCGAACAGTTGTCACCTGTGGACAACCCGCGCCACTTCCGCACGCGGCCGCGGCGCAACAACCGCCGTGCGCAGCAACCGGTCCGCCCGCAACGCGATCTCCAGGTCCAGCCGCGCGTCCGGGTCGGTGAGCTGGTCGCCGAAGAGCTTGTCCACCTGCCGCATGCGGTAGCGCACGGTCTGCGGGTGGATCGCCAACCTGCGGGCGATCTCCGGGGCGCTGCCCCTGGTCTCCAGCCACGCCAACAGGGTCTCGGCGGTGCGGGCGCGCTGCTTGGCGGTCAGCTCGGCCAGCGGCGCGAGGGTGCGGCGCAGCAGTTCGCGCACCAGGAACTCGTCGGCGAGCAGCCAGAGCGTGGACAGGTGGTCGTGGCACCAGGTGACCTGCGCCCCGTCGGCGCCGATGATGCCGCGCCGCACCAGGGTCATCGCGCGCCGCGCCCAGTTCAGCGACGTGGGCGCTTCCCGCAGCGGCACAAGCGGTCCGACGCACACGCGCCTGCCGCGCAACTGGGGCCGCAGTGCCCGCAACTGCCTGCCGGGGTCGGACAGCACCAGGCACGGCGGGTCGCCGTCGAGGTCGAGCAGGACGTCGGTGAGGTGGTCGCCGTGCGGGCCGGTCAGCTCGTCCGGCTCACCCTCCCCGGCCTGCTCGACGACGACAACGGCGACGGTGTCCGGCACCCGCCACCGCGCGGTGGACGCGAGCTTCGTGATCGCGGCCATCGAGGCGGGCGGTTCGCTCAGCACGAGCTCGACCAGCCTGCGCCTGCCGCGGTCGACGACCCCGGCCGACTGGGCCTGCGCGGCGGTGTAGCCCTCGATGGACAGGGTGGAGATCTCGTCGACGTAGGCGAAGATCGCCTCGGCCGCGACGGTCAGCATGGCGGTGGGCAGCCGCTGCTGCTGGCCCCAGGCGGCGAGATGGCGCCACGCGACCCGGCCGCCGACCCGGTAGGCGGTCTGCAGGCAGTCCAGGCTGCGGCCCTCGCCGTACTCGACCCGGCCGAGCCTGCGGAACACCGCGGCCCAGTTCTCGTCGGACGGGCCGCCGATGCCGACGGTGTCGAGGATGCGCAGCACCGACTGCTCCACACCCGCGGTCATGATCGCGCCGAAGTGGCCCTCCATCGGCTGGGCGTAGGCGGGCACGGCACGCTGGATCTCGCGGATCATGTCCTGGGTGAGCCTGCCGACCACCGGCCGGAACCGGACGACCAACTCCCTGGGCAGGCTCGCCCACAGCGCGGTGGCCCGTTCGTCGAGCGTCGCCGGGCGGTGCGGTGCCAGAGCACCGGCGTGCGGCCGGATCGGCGGAGTCGGCATGGTCGTCCCCCTGGTCGTCGAGCGGGGTGGTGGCGCGGAACTGGCCGGTCGCGGTGTCGGCTAGTGGTGCCAGCGACCATAAGTTCGGCCGAGACGACGTGTCAAACAAAACCGTTACCCGGCAGCAACAACACTCGTCCGGCGCAGAATTCGCCTGCCGTGAGGTGCGGTCAGGGCGGAAATCGGATCACCGTCTTGTGCGTTCGTGACAAGAACACCGCGGCCGCGGGACTGCGCGATCGGACAAAGTCACCGGCGAGATCCATACGCGGGTGACAAAACCGGCCACGGACCTATCCGCGCGGCGCGGCGTTTCAGTACGGTTCCGCCAACCCCGAAATGGCTCTCCCGCGAGGAGGACGAATGACATCGTCGCGTGTGCCGACCCTGTTGGTGAGCGGCCTGGGCGCGCTGGTGCTGTGCGCGGCCTGCTCGGCGGGACCGTCCAGCGAGGCGCCCCGGCAGAACCCGGCCGTCGGCTGGGTGGACCGCGTCTGCCAGGCCACGGTCATCAACGGCGCCCGGCTCTCGCAACTGCCCGCGATCGACCCGACCGACCCCGCCAAGGCCAAGGACGGCATGCTCGCCTTCCTCACCTCGCTCAGCGACTCCCTCACCGCCGTCGGCGACGGCATCACCACCGCGGGCACTCCCCCGGTCTCCGACGGCGCCGCCGCGGTCAGCAAGGCGATGGCGAACCTCGACGGCGCCCGCACCTCGGTCGACTCGGCCAAGTCCAAGCTGGCCGCGGCGCCAGTGACCGACCCGGTGGCGTTCCAGCAGGCGGTGGACGCCCTCGCACCAAACCTGGGCGCACTACAAGACAACCAGGGTCCAGTGCGAGACCTCCGCGAAAACCCGGAAATCAACGACGCCTACCACCAAGCCCCAACCTGTCACACCCTAGATGGAACTTCTTAGTCAGACAGCGGCAAGCGTCGGACGGAAGTTGACTGGAGCCTCCCCAAGGCGACGGACCACAATGGAGGGAAGGTGGCGGGAGCCGAGCTCCCGCCAACCTCCGTCCGCTGTCAGCCGCCGTCCAAGGACAGTAGTTCCGACAGGGAGTTGCGCAGTCGAGGTGTGTCCTGGGTGGGGAAATAGGTGCCGGGTTTGGTGGCCGGGGGCACGCCTGGTGACGGGACGTTCTGGGAGCCGCGCACATTGCCCGACCCCGGTGGCAGAGAACAGCGCGCGTTGGTGTTCCACGGGGCCGGGGAGATGTCGAGACCATTGCGGTACCGGGTGCCCTCATAGCCCGTCACGCACGGCATGGGGTCGAAGAACGTTGTGGTCAGGGCAAAGTGGGCGCCGTCAGGACGGATGACGTCCGCGGCGGCGGCGACAGCCTGGGGTGTGGTGACGAGCAGTTGCTCCAGGCCCGCGCGACGAGGAGCCAGGACGTTCGCGGTCGTGAGCAGATCAGCGAACAGCACGCCCAGGGTGGGCCCGGTGTCGCGGAGCAACGTGCTGATCTCGGCGGCCGCCCCGGGGGCGTTGGCCAGGACGGCGCGCAGGTCCCCGTCCGAGCGGCCCACTTGCTCGGCGATGAGCTTGGTGTTGGCCGCGAAGTCCTTGATGGCGGCACCGGTGGCGACCTGGGTGGCGAGGACGGTGCCCGCGTCGGTGATGAGCGCGGTCGTCTGCGGCAGGTGCTCGGTGGCCGCCTTGGTGAAGCTGTTGGAGGCGTCCAGCAGCGCTTGCAGGCCGGGACCGGTGCCCTGGGTGGCCAGGTACAGCTCGTCGACCACGGACCGCAGTTCGTCACCAGGCACGGACTCGACGAGCCGGTCCAGGTTGAGCAGCACGGTCTCGCTGGGCAGCGGGAGCGTGCCGCGGTCACGGGAGATCACCGACCCGTCCCGCAGGTACGGCTCGCCGTCACGGCGCGGGCGCAGGTCGAGGTACTGCTCACCCACGGCGGACCGGTTGGCGACGATGACGTCCACGTCCGCGGGCACCGGGGGCGCGTCGTCGCGCAGCCGCAGGTCCACCTCGACGCCGTCCGCGACCAGGTGCAGCTCGCCGACCCGGCCGATCCCGACGCCCCGGTAGGTCACCTCGGCGTTGGTGAACACGCCGCCGGAGTCCGCCAAGCGTGCCTTCACGACGTACGCGTTGGCGCCGAACAGCGTGTCCAGCCCCGCGTAGCGCGCGCCGACGTAGCTGACGCCGACCAGAGCGATCAGCACGAACGCCACCACCTGCGCCCGGACCCGTCGCGTGATCATCAGCGGCCGCCGCGGGAGTCGAACGCGAGGTGCGCGTTGAGGTAGTCGCCCTTGATGGCGTCGAGCGCGGCGTCGGTGAAGGGGAAGGTGAACAGCAGGTCCATCGCCTGCGGGAGCCTGCTGCCCGCCTTCTCCAGTTGCCGCAGCGTGGGTTCGAGCGCTCGCAATGAGGCGACCAGGTCGGCGCGGACGCGGGTGACGGTGTCGGTCGCGACCCCGGACAGCGAGTCGAGCGCGGTGAGCATGCCGACGAACTGGCCGCGTTGGTCGACCAGCACCTGGATGCCCGGCCCCAGCCCGTCGAGCAGCCCGGCGATCTGCGGTCCCCGCTCCCCCAACGACTTCGACAGCCGGTCGAGGCCGTCGAGCGCGCGGGTGATCTCGGCGCGGTGTGTGTCGAGGCCACCCGCGAAAGTGTCCAGATTGGACAGTAGGGCGCGGATGTCGCCGGTGTTGCCACCCAGGGCGTCGTTCAGCTCACGGGTGATCTCGCGCAGTTGGGCGACGCCACCGCCGTTGAGGAGCATCGACAGCGCGCCGAAGACCTCCTCGATCTCGGGGTTGCGGTTGGTGCGCTCCAACGGGATGACGGCGCCGTCGACCAACGTGCCCGCCCTGGCCTCCTCGACCGGGTCGTCCAGTTCGACGAACTTCTCCCCCAGCACGCTCGACTGCCGCAGCCGGGCCAGCGCGGTGCCCGAGAGCCGCACCGAGCCGTTGACCACCATCGTCACCCGCGCCGACCGCCCGTCGGGCTCCAGGTCGATCCGCTGCACCTCCCCCACGGCGACGTCCTCGACCTTCACCCCCGCCTGCGGCACCAGGTCGAGCACGTCCCGGAACACCGCGGCGACCCGGTACGGCCGGTCGCCGACGTCCGCGCCTCCTGGGAGGTCGACGCCGTAGAGCCCGGATCCGCACCCGGAGGCGAGGATCGCGACCAGCAGCAGGATCAGCACCCGCATCAGCGGCCTCCCGGCGTCGAGTACTCGTTGAGGTTGGCCCGGCTGTCGATGGTGCGGGTGGCCGGGTCGTAGGCGCGCAACAGGTTCGACAGGGCGAGCGGGGTGGCGTCGAGCGCCTCGGCCAGCGAGGCGCGTTGGTCGACCAGCAGCCTGGTTGTCACCACCAGGTTGTCCACATTGGACCTCACCAGGCCGCGGTTGTCCCGCACGAAGCCCTGCACGACGCCCAACGCGCCCGCGAGCTCGTGCAGCGCGGCGTCGAAGTTCGCCCGTTCGTCGACCAGGAACCCGGTGACCGTGGACAGCTTCTCGTTGACCTGGCGCAGTTGGCGGTCGTTGGCGGCGAGCACGGCGGTGAACCGGGACAGGCCGTCGATGGTGGTGAAGAGGTCGTCCTGGGAGCCGTTGAGGGTGCGGGCGAGGTCACCGAGGTCGCGGATGGTGCGGCCCATGTCGGCGCCGTTGCCCTCCAGGTACGCCTGGCTGGTGTGGACGAGCTCGCTGAGCGCGCCATCGGCGTTGGCACCGTCCGGACCCAGCGCGGTGGTGAGCCGGTCGAGGCTGGAGAACAGCTGGTCCAGCTCGACCGGGACGACTGTGCGGGTCTGCGGGATCACGGCGCCGTCGGGGATGCGGCGGTCGTCGGTGGCGACCGGCGCGAGTTGGACGTAGCGGTCGCTGACCAGGCTCGGGGTGATGACGAGCGCGGTGGCGTCGGGCGGCACGGGGGCGGAGGCGTCAATGGTCATGGTGACCTTCACGTTCGGCCCCAACGGGTGCACGGCGTCGACCGTCCCGACCGCCACTCCGAGCACCCGCACGTCCGATCCCGGGTAGAGGCCGATCGCGGCGGTGAAGTAGGCGGTCACGGTGCGGTACTTGCCGGTGTCGAACAGCGCGGCCGTCCCGACGACCACGAGCAGCACCGCGACCGCGCCGAGCGCGAGGACCTTGAGCCCGCGGCGCGCCATCAGCGTCCCCCTGCCTTGGGCGGGACGCAGCCCGCGGACCCGTCGGCGACCGGGATGAGGCCGCAGATGTAGCTGTCGATCCAGTGCCCGTTGCCGACCGCGTTGCCGACGAGCCGGTAGAACGGCCCGGCCAGGCGCAGACCGCGGTCGAGGTCGTCCTGGTTGCGGCGCAACACTTCCGTGACCCGCTCCAACTGCCGCAGCGCGGGTGCCAGTTGCGCCTGGTTCTCCGCGACGAGCCCGGAGAGCTGCCGGGACAGGTCCCTGGTCCCGGTGAGCAGCCCGCTGATCGCGTCACGGCGGCGGGCGAACTCGGTGAGCAGGGTGTCGCCGTCGGTGATCAACGCCTGGAACTGCTCGCCGCGGTCGGCCAGGGTCGTGCTGACGCCCTTGGCGCTCTCCAGCAGCCGCTTGAGGTCCTGGTCGCGGCTGGAGATGGTGTGCGACAGGCGCGAGAGCCCGTCGAGGGCGGTGCGGACGCTCTGCGGGGTGGTGGCGTCGAAGGTCTGCGACAGGGTGCGGAAGCTCTCCGCCAGCAGACCCGTGTCGATCTGCCCGGTGGTCTTGGCCAGGTCGGCGAACGCGTCGGTGACGTCGTAGGCGGTCACGGTGCGGTCGAGCGGGATAGGGGTGTCCGGGTCCAGTTCCTCGGTGCCCAGCGGGTCGAGGGCCAGGTTCTTCTGCCCCAGCAACGTCTTGATCTTGATGGCGGCCACGGTCTGGTCGCCGAGCCAGACGTCCCTGGCCCGGAAGGTGACGGTGACGTGGGTGCCGGTCAGCTCGACCGAGGTGACCACGCCGACCTTCACGCCCGCGACCCGCACCTCGTCGTCCGGTTTGAGCCCGGCGGCCTCGCGGAACTGGGCCTGGTAGGTGGTGCCGCCGAGCGCGGGCAGGTGGTCCCAGCCCAGCACCACCAGCGCGGCCACCGCGACCAGCAGCACACCGGCCAGACCCATCCGGACGGGGTCGCGGTCCTGGAACGCCTTCACGGGCGGCACCTCGCGTCGGTGATCGGGATGCCGAGGTCGCCGGGTGTCTGGCCGGGGGCGGGCGCGGCGTCGGTGGTGGCCGAGCAGAGGTAGAAGTTGAGCCAGGACCCGTAGGACGCGGTCCGCCCGATGGCCTCGTACTTGACGGGCAGCCGGTCGAGGAACTGCTCGAACGCGGGGGTGTTGTCGGCCAGCGCCTTGGACAACGACCCGAGGGCGTCGATGTCGCGGCGCAGCGGTTCGCGGCCCTGGTCGAGCAGACCGGCGGTGGCGTTGGTGAGCGCGGCGATGCCGTCGATGGCGTCGCCGATCGGCTCGGCGTCGGCGGCGAGCCCGCTGACCAGCTGCTGGGCGGTGAGCACCACTGTGGACAGTTGGTCGTCCTTGGCGTCGACCTGGGCGAGCACGGTGGTGAGGTTCTCGATGACCCGGCCGATGACGTCGTCCTTCTCGGCCAAGGTGGTGGTCAGGGAACCGATGTGCCGCACCAGGTTCTCGACCGTGCCGCCCTCCCCTTGCAGGACTTGGACGACCTCCAGCGACAGTCTGTTGACGTCGTCCGGTGACAGTGCCTGGAACAACGGCCTGAAGCCGTCGAACATGGCGGTGAGGTCGAGCGCCGGACGGGTCCGTTCCAACGGGATCGTGACGCCCTCGGCCAGCCGCCCGGACTCGCCACCCTGGTCGAGGGCGATGTAGCGCTGGCCGATGAGGTTGCGGAACCGGACGGTCGCGGTCACCGAGGGCGCGAGGGCGTAGCGGCGGTCCACTTCGAACTCCACCTCGCTGAACCGCCGGTCCACCACCGAGATGTCGCGCACCTGGCCGACCCGCACCCCGGCCATCCGGATGTCGTCGCCCTCGTTGAGCGAGGTCACATCGGTGAAGCGGGCCTTGTAGGTCGCGGTGTCGCCGGTGCCGCCGTTGGCGATGGTGATGCCCAGGACCGCCGTGGCCAGAGCCGTCACCACCGTGAAGACCGCGCCCTTGATCAGCGGCCCACGCAGGCTCTCCGTCATGACAGTTCCACCTCCGCCCCGCGCAGCAGCGGCCCGACGAGCAGCCCGCCCCAGTCGCCGACCTCGCTCGGACCGACCCCCTCGACCGGTGCGATGAGCTCCGCGATGAACCGGCCCTCCTGTGGCGAGTTCGCCACCGCGGGCACAAACCCGCCCTGGCTGAGTCCGGCCGTGAAGCAGCGGGGTCCGCCGGTGGCCGTGTAGGTCGGGGCGTCGCGGCCGGGCTGGTACGGGCCGCGACTGGGCTTGGTGGTGAGCCGGACGTGCAGGCCCGGTTCGTCCGTGCCCTTGCCGAGCGCGGCGTCGATCCTGGGTTTGAGGGCGACGGCCGCGTCGGCGAGGCAGGGGAACTCGGGCGCGTACCTGGCCAGCAGTTCCAGGGTGGGGCGGCTGGCGGCGGACAGGCCGATGAGGTTCGTCCGGTTCGCGCGCACGAACGCCTCGACGTCGGTGGCCGTGTCGGTCATCGTGGCGAACAGGGCGGCCACGCTGTCGCGCTGCTCGGCGAAGGTCTTGGTCGTGGTGGTCAGACCGTTGAGCGCGTCGACGATGTCGGGCCCGGCGGTCTCGTAGACGGCCAGGGTGTCGGCGAGTCGGGTGAGGTCGGCCTGGACCTGCGGCAACAGCGGGTTGAGCCGGTCGAGGTACTGGTTGAGCCCGACCAGCGTCTCCCCCAGCGACTTCCCGCGGCCCTGCAGCGCCTGCGACAGCGCGCCGAGGGTGCTCGACAGCTTCTGCGGTTGGACGGCCTGCAGGACCGGCATCAGGTCGCGCAACGCCTTCTCGACCTCGATCGCGCGGACGGTCTTGTCCTGCCGGATGACATCGCCGTCCGCCAGCGGTCTGGCGGGCTCCGCGGGCAGGACCAGGCTGACGTAGCGCTGGCCGAACAAGGTCTTGGGCAGCAGCCGGGCGGTGCTGTTGCTGGGCAACTGTTCCAGCTTGTCCTCGTCGATGGCCAACTCCACCGCCACGCCGTCCCCGGTCGTCCGCACAGCCCGGACCGCGCCCACGACCACGCCGCGCACCTTCACGTCCGCGTTCGTCTTGAGCTGGCTGCCGACCCGGTCCACGCGCAGGGTCACCACGGCGGCGGAGGCGAACTGCTTGGCGTACACCGCGACCGCGAGCCAGCCGAGAGCGCCGAGCAGCAGGACGAAGACCAGCCCGAGTGCCTGGTCACGGGCGCGGCGGCTCATCCGGCCACCCGCACGGTCGTGGTGGCGCCCCAGATCGCGAGGCTGAGGAAGAAGTCCATAATGGACACCACGACGATGGCCGTGCGCACCGACCGTCCCACCGCGACACCGACCCCGGCCGGACCGCCCGCGGCTCGGTAGCCGTGGAAGCAGTGGGTCAGGATGATCGCGACGCTGAACACGAGCACCTTCACGAACGACCAGAGGACGTCCTCCGGCGGCAGGAACAGCGAGAAGTAGTGGTCGTAGGTGCCAGCCGACTGGCCGTAGACGCCGACGGTGGTGACCCGGGCAGCGAGGTACGAGGTGAGCAGGCCGATGACGTAGAGCGGGATGACGGCGACGAACCCGGCCACGATCCGGGTGGTCACCAGGTACGGCATCGACCGCACGGCCATCACCTCCAGCGCGTCGATCTCCTCGGAGATCCGCATCGCGCCGAGCTGCGCGGTGAACCCGGAACCCACGGTGGCCGACAGCGCGAGCCCGGCCACCAGCGGCGCGATCTCGCGGGTGTTGAAGTAGGCGGAGAGGAACCCCGCGAAGGCGGAGGTGCCGATCTGGTTGAGCGCGGAGAAGCCCTGCAACCCGACGACGGTGCCGGTGAACACGCTCAGCCCGACCATCACACCGATGGTGCCGCCGATGACCGCGAGCGCGCCGCTGCCGAAGCTGACCTCGGCCAGCAGCCGCACGACCTCGCGGGAGTAGCGGGTCACGGTGAACGGCACCCACGCCAGCGCGCGCAACGAGAAGCGGAGCTGGTCACCAAGCCGCTCCAGCGCGCCCGCGGTCCTGGTGATCATCAGGCCCCCTTCGCCGGGACGATCCGCAGGTACACCACGCTGATCACGAAGTTCACGAAGAACAGCAGCAGGAAGGTGATCACCACGGACTGGTTGACGACATCGCCGACACCCTTCGGCCCGCCCCTGGGGTTGAGGCCCCGGTAGGCGGCGACCAGCCCGGCGAGGAACCCGAACACCAGCGCCTTGAGCTCGCCGACCCACAGGTCCGGCAGCTGCGCGAGAGCGGAGAAGCTGGACAGGAACGCGCCGGGGGTACCGTCCTGCACGACGACGGTGAAGACATAACCCCCACACACCCCGACGACGCTGACCATCCCGTTGAGCAGCGCCGCGACCGCCATCGCCGCCACCACACGCGGGACGACGAGCCGGTGGATGGGCGAGACCCCCAGGACCCGCATGGCGTCGATCTCCTCGCGGATGGTGCGCGACCCGAGATCCGCGCAGATCGCCGACCCCCCGGCCCCGGCGACCACCAACGTGGTGACGATCGGACTGGCCTGCTGGATGACGGCGAGCACACTGGCGGCACCGTTGAACGAGTCCGCGCCGATCTGCGCCGTCAGCGACCCCAACTGCAGCGTGATCACCGCGCCGAACGGGATGGACACCAGGGCCGCGGGCAGGATCGAGACACTGGCGATGAACCAGAACTGCTGCACCACTTCCCTGACCTGCACCGGCCGCCGGAACATACCGACGACCACGTCCAGCGCCATGGAGAAGAGAGCGCCGAGCTCGCGCAGAACGCCGGTCAGCGCGCCGGTCAATGCCCGGACGGGGGCGGTCATCGGCTGCTCCCCCAACGGGAACTGCGGACCGGTTCCTCAACGCCGGTCGCCACGCCAGTCGGCACGGCGGTTGTCGGGGTGGTGGTTCCTGGGGTGGCGATGGCGATGGCTGAAGCCCGCCGGCGCCGGAAGACGCTGTCGATTGCTTCCAGCGCCATGGAGCGGACATCGGGCTCGCGCAGCACGCCGGCCAGCGAACAGGCAGGAACGGTCATCGGCTGCTCCCCCAACGGGAACTGCGGGCAGGTTTCTCAACGCCGGTCGCCACGACGGTTGTCGGAGTGGTGGCGCTCGGGGTCGCGACGGGGGTGGCTGAAGCGCGGCGGCGCTGGGAGGCACCGCCGACTACGTCCAGCGTCACGGAGGCGAGGGCACCGAGCTCGCGCAGAACGCCGGTCAGCGCGCCGGTCAATGCCCGGACGGGAGCGGTCATCGGCTGCTCCCCCAACGGGATCTGCGGACCGGTTCTTCAACGCGGGTTGTCGGGGTGGTGGTTCCTGGGGTGGCGATGGGGATGGCGGAGGTGCGGCGGCGCCAGTTGGCGTAGTCGTCGAGGTCGGTGGGGGTCATGGTGGTGAGGACGGCTTGTCGGGCTGGGGTGGGGAGGGTGTGGAGGGACTGCATGAGGCGGAGTTTGCGGCGGCGGACGGCGTCTCGGTGGGGGAGGCCGGGGGTGGGGTCGAGTTGGGGGACGATGCCGCGGGCGTCGTCGGGGGTGTCCGGGGGTGGGGTGGGGTCGTCGGCGGTGTCGCGTTCCTCGGACATGCCGATCGGGCCTTTCTTGCGGCCGTTGAGGAATTGCGCCACCACCGGCACGTCGCTGGTCAGCAGGAGTTCGCGGGGGCCGAACAGGACCAGCTCGCGGCGGAAGAGCATGCCCAGGTTGTCCGGGACGGTGCGGGCGACGGTGATGTTGTGGGTGACGATCAGGATGGTGGCGTCGAGTTGGGCGTTGAGGTCGATGAGCAACTGGCTCAGCAGGGCGGTGCGGACCGGGTCGAGCCCGGAGTCCGGTTCGTCGCACAGGATGATGCTCGGGTCGAGCACCAGCGCGCGGGCCAGCCCGGCCCGTTTGCGCATGCCGCCGGAGATCTCACCGGGCAGTTTGCGCTCGGCGCCGAGCATCCCCACCATGTCCACCTTGGACATGACGATCCGGTTGACCTCCTTCTCGCTCTTGCGGGTGTGCTCCCGCAACGGGAAGGCGATGTTGTCGTAGACCGACATCGAACCGAACAGGGCGCCGTCCTGGAACAGCACGCCGAACAGCTTGCGGATCTCGTAGGTGTCGCGCTCGGCGCACGAGCACAGGTCGACCCCGTTGATCAGCACCCGGCCGCGCTCCGGGCGCAGCAACCCGATGAGGCACTTGAGGAACACCGACTTGCCGGTGCCGGACGGCCCGAGCAGCACGCTGACCTCACCGGCGGGCAGGGTGAGCGTCACGTCCCGCCAGATCGCCTGCGTGCCGAACGACTTGCCCAACCCCTCGACCACGACCTCAACGCCCATCTCGCCTCCGGCTCGGCTCGACGCCCATCTCGTCTCCCCTAGACCGGCGGCCGGGTGACGAGCCGGTTGGTCAACCCGTTGCCCGGACCGGACACCAGACCGGTGACCAGCGGGTCGAGGTCCTCGGTGGTGCCGCAGCCGGTGAACGGCGGGATGGTGACGGTGCTGGTGAGCGTGCTGACCGAGCCGGGGACCACCAACACCTTGCCGCGCAACCGGATCTCCAGCGGGCTGACCGTGCGGCACCGGTCCCCCACCGCCAGCGGCAGGCCGTCCTGGAACACCTCCGACACCCGCAGGTCGACCCGCAGCGTGACGTCGATGTCGGCGTTGGCGTTCGGGGTGCCGTCGATGGTGAGCACCGCGCTGCCGGTCGCCTGGCCCGCCGGGGTCAGCGTGATGGTGCTGGTGACCGGCATGAACCGGAAGGCCACCATGGCGGCCTTGGCCGGGGGCAGGTCGAGGTCGCCGGTCAGCGGGAGGCGGCCGTCGGGGCCGGGCAGGAAGCCGATCACCGAGCGGAACGAGCCGGGGCCGATGACCACGTCGGAGTTGAGCTTGGCCAGCCGCGTGGTGACGGTCAGGTCGAAGTCGTACGGCAGCCCGGGCGGCAACTCGGCCACCCGCGCCTTCCCAGCAGCGCCGGTATCCGGCGCGGCACTGGTCCCGGATACGGCGTCTGCCCCAGGAACGGCACTGGTCCCGGGAACGGCGCCGGACTCGGACGCGGCACTGGTCCCGGGTGCAGCGGCGGGCTCGGTCGCGGGCGCCGCGGAGGCCGGGCCTTCCGCGAAAGAGGTTTCCGCGGGCGGGGTCGTTTCCGGTGCCGTCGCGGGAATGGCCCGGTCGCCCTCGACACCGTCGGCGACGCCCACGTGCACGACCAACCCGGCCACCGCGGCCACCGCGGCGAGCGCCCACCGGCGCGCCACTGCGGACCGCGTCATCGCCACCACCCCGGATCCGTTGTGCCGCAACGCTTTCCGCGCCGATTCCGGGGACGTTACCAGCGGGTCACCACGGCCGACAACGATGTGTTCTGGCGGCCGCGGTTGTTGTCACCGGACGCGCAAAACCGGGCCGGGGCTTTGTGCCGCACGTCCGAGAATCGCGGGTTTGTCGCGATCCGCTGAACCGGGGGCGGTGATTGACACCGGCGGAGGGCCGTATTTATCGTCGGCCGAGCAAAACCCCGCCGCGGGAGGTGGACCTTGGCAGGCACGCCGGAGACCGGACGGCCCGCCGAGCTGTGGGCGGCGCTCCCGACGGAGGTGGCGCGGCGGATCCGCCCGGCCGAGCTGGTCGCGGAGGTCGTCGCCGAGATCCAGGCCGCGGTGCCCGAGTACGCGGGTCCGCTGCGCGGGCGGGTCGGGCAGGTGCTGCTGGACTCGGTGGCCGCGGTGGTGCGCCCGGACGGCGACCACGCGACCCGGGCGGCGGCGCTGCGGTACGCGGCGCGGGTCGAGCACGCCGAGGGCCGCACGCTCGACGCGTTGCAGACCGCGGTGCGGGTCGGCGCGCGGGTGGTGTGGCGGCGTGTCAGCGACCTCGGCCGCGGCGCGGGCGTGCCCACCGCCGAGCTGTTCGACCTGGCCGACCTCGTGTTCGCGCACGTCGACGCGTTGTGCGCGACCGCGATGGCGGGCTACGCCACCGCCGAGGGCCTGGACGCCGTGCGGGGTCGCAGGCGGGCGCTCGTGCGGCTCCTGCTCGCCGAACACCCACCGGTGGACATCGCCGACACCGCCAACGCCGCGCAGTGGCCGCTACCCGACGAGGTCACCGTGGTGCTGGTGGAGGGTTCGGAGGCGGTGGAGGTGTGGGCCGCGGCCACCGACGCGCTCCTGGACACCGAAGGCGCGCAGGCTTGTCTCGTGATCGCGGGCCATGGCCTCCCGCCCGCCGAGGGCTTGGTCGTAGTCGGCCCTACCGTGCGCACCGCGGACGCGCGCGACTCTCTCTCGTTGGCTCGTCGCGCGTGGGGGTTGGCTCGCCGGGGCGTGCTCCCGGACGCCGGTGTCCTGCGGTGCGCCGACCACCTGGCCGAGTTGCTGCTGCTGGCCGACGAGTTCCTGCTCGCGCGGCTGGCCGACCGGGAGTTGGCGCCGTTGGCGGGCCTGTCGCCCAGGCAGCGGGAGCGGCTCACCGCGACGCTGCTGGCCTGGCTGCGCACCACCGGCGGGGTGGCCGAGGTCGCCGCGGCCCTGGACATCCACCCGCAGACCGTGCGCTACCGGCTGCACCAGTTGACCGACCTGCTCGGCGACCGGCTCACCGACCCCGCGGGTCGGCTGGCGCTGGAGATGGCCCTGCGCGGGCGGGCCGTGCTGGAGACCCGCTAGTCGCTGGGCTGCCCGGTGCGGACAGCCCAGCCACCGGATCACGCGGACGCGAAAGCCCGCTTCGGGGTGCGGGGGCGTCGGGTGGCGCGGGACATGGCGGGATCCTTCCCAGCGGGGACGGGTACTGCGGAGGAGGTGTGCACCGGCCAGCCTGCCCCCGCGCCCGGCGGCGGGCGAGGGCCGAACAGGACAACGGCGCAATCAGGACACGCGTGGATTTTCACAGCACCCGCCGCGAGGGGCTGTGATGGTGACGCGCCCGCGCCTAGTGTGTCGCCATGGCGCACCTGTTAGGGCCGGTCGGGCTCAGCGAGACGGACAACGCGGTGTACCTCGCGCTGGCCACCACCCCGCGCGGCACCGCACTGGACATCGCCGACTCCGCCGAGCTGCCGCTGCCCGCGGTGCGCCGCGCCCTGCGCACCCTCACCGCCGCCGGGCTGGTCACGACCCTGCTCGCGCGGCCCATGCGGTACGTGGTCGCGCCGCCCGAGGTGTCCATCGAGGCGCTGGTGTCGCGCAGGCAGCAGGAGCTGGAGGGGTTGCGCGCGGCGGCGCGGGAGTTGGCGCTGCGGCTGCGGGAGACGCCGGCGTCGGCCGAGTCGACCCTGGTGGAGATCCTGGAGGGCAACGACGTCATCCAGCACCGGCTGGCGCAGATGCAGCTCGGCGCCCGCGAGGAGGTGCTGATCATCGACGCGCCGCCGTACCTGCACGGCACCCCGGTGCAGAACGACCAGGAGCTGATCGCGCTCGACCGCGGCGTGCGGTACCGCTCGCTCTACCACGGCCCGGCGTTGGCGCTGCCTGGCCACTACGCGCAGATGATGGCCTGCATCGAGCTGGGCGAGGAGGCCAGGACGCTGGCGTCGGCGCCGATGAAGATGATGATCGTGGACCGGCGGGTGGCGCTGATGCCGGTGTCGTTCGCCTCCGCCGAGACCAGGACCCGGCTGCTGGTGCACGCCGCGCCGCTGGTGGAGGGCCTGGTGATGTGCTTCGAGGCGCTGTGGGACCAGGCGGCGCCGGTGCTCGGCGGGCAGGCGGCCGCCGAGCGGGCGGCGACGCTGTCCGAGCGCGACCGGCAGGTGCTCTCGCTGATGGCCGCCGGGCTCAAGGACCAGGCGATCGCCAGAGCGCTCGGCGTGGCGCAACGCACGGTGGTGCGCCGCATCGGGGAGATGATGAGCACCCTCGGTGCCGACACCCGGTTCCAGGCGGGTCTGCTCGCCGCGCGGCGCGGGTGGTTGTGACCCACGTCGTCGCAGGTCAGCGCGGTGGAGCTTGTGCCGGTCGACCGGGGGCGTATCGTGAGGGGGCAAGCCGAACGCAAGGTGATGCTGCGTCGGAGATGCGCTTCGGGTGGCGACGACCGGGCTCGGACTTCATTTTCCTCGTGGCCGCCCCTACCTAGGGAGCGCCACACATGGACTTCCCCGCGCCGAGAATGACCATCCGACTCGACACCCTGGGCGCCTCGGGCGCGCGGACCCCCGTGGTGCGCCTGCGCGGCGACCTCGACCTGGCGACCAAGGCCGTCGTCGACGCCGCGCTGACCGTGCGGCTGGCCCGCAAGCCCCCGCTGCTGGTGGTCGACCTCAGCGGTGTCGCCTTCGTCGGCGCCTGCGGCCTCACCCTGCTGACCGACGCCCAGCGCCGGGCCAGGGGCGACGGCGGCCGGGTCGCGGTGGCCTGCTGCGCGCCGCCGGTGCTGCGGGCGATGGAGGTCAGCAGCCTGCTCGGCGAGATCGCCCCGTACGCCAGCGTCGCCGACGCGCTCGCCGCCAACCCCGGCGTGAGCGTCCCCGAACAGCGCGGGTGCTAGCCGATCCACCCGTTCGCCCGGCCGTGGACCCGGTCGTCCTCGGCCACCGAGCGCACCGCGGTCACCGTGACGTAGCCGTCGGCCAGCAAGGCGGCGTCGGTGCCGGGCTCCAGGTCGGCGTCGACCCGGACCGTGGTGACCTTGATCGACCCGTCGTCGAGCCGCTGGACGGCGCCGCGCACGGACCCGAACTCCGCCAACGTCGACCACTTCACGCCGCGCACCGCCTCGGGCGCCACATCGGGCACGTTGACGTTGAGCACCGTCCCAGGTGGACAGTCGAGCAGCAGGGCGACCGCGTCGGCGGTGAGCGCGGCCGCGGTGTCCCACCTCGGCGGGGTCGAATGACCGAACGGCACGTCGAGGGACACGGCCAGGGCCCGGAAGCCGAGCACGCTCGCGGTGAGCGCGGCGCCGACGGTGCCGGAGTGCACGATCGCGCGGCCGGTGTTGGCACCCAGGTTGATGCCGGAGAGCAGCAGGTCGGGTACCTCGCCGAAGGCGCCGTGGCAGCCCGCCATGGCGATCAGGCCCGGGTGCGCGGCGACCGCGAAGGCGGGGACGTCCAGGCCGGGCAGGGAACGCGGCTCGGTGACCACCCTGCGGTGGTCCTGCGCGGCGGTGAGCCCGGCGCCGGTGCCGCTGGCCTCCGCGGCGGGGGCGGCGACGGTGACCGCCATGCCCGCCTCGGCGGCCGCGCGGGCCAGGGCGTGCAGCCCGGGGGACTCGATGCCGTCGTCGTTGGTGACCAGGACCCGCATCGCGCACCTTCCCGTCGACCACGACCAGGGTGGCACAGATCTTCCCCGAACAGGTGATGGTCGCCGGGATCCACAGTGGACCTGCGCCGAGCTTGCCAAAGATGACCCGTTGGCGGGGTAACACTCGCTCTTCTCGGGGATAGTGGCGACTCAGCGTGAGAAGCTGCCGGTGGTATGTCCCTGGTCAGGCGATGCCAGAGGACCCGAAACTGGACAATCGGCACCGCCGGTCACACAGCGGGTGGTCACCGCGAGCGGCCCCGGCGGCACCGGCGCCCCGAGCAGCGGCGCGGCCGGGCGGCGGATGCCATCCTGGCCCTCGACCGCCGGTGATCACCGCGGCTGGCGGCGCACCTGGACGGGAAGGACCGCCGATGCACGCTCCTCGGCTCACCACGGCGAGCCGGATCCTGGTCGCAGGCCACCGCGGCCTCGCCGGGTCGGCGCTGTGCGGGCGGTTGCGCGCCGCGGGCCACGAGAACCTGGTGCTGGCGTCGTCGTCCGAAGTGGACCTGCGCGACCACGCGGCCACCGCGCGGTTCATGGCCCAGCACGCCCCGGACGTGGTCGTCCTGGCCGCGGCGCGCGGCGGCGGCATCCTCACCACCGTCACCCAGCCCGCCGACATCATCTCCGACAACCTGCGCATCCAGGTCTCCGTGCTCGACGCCGCCCGCGCGCTGCGGGTGCCCCGGCTGCTGTTCCTGGCCTCGTCGTGCCTGTACCCGCGCGAGTCCCGGCAGCCGATCCGGGAGAGCTCGATCATGGCGGGGCCGCTGGAGCCGACCACCGAGTCCTACGCCATCGCCAAGATCGCCGGGATGGCCCAGGTGCGGGCGGTGCGCGAGCAGGACGGGCTGTCCTGGATCAGCGCCATGCCGACCAACCTCTACGGCCCGGGCGACAACTTCCACCCCACCTCCTCGCACGTGCTCGCCGGTCTGATGCGGCGCATCCACGAGGCGGCGCAGGCGGGCGACGAGTCGGTGACGGTGTGGGGCACCGGAACCCCGCGCCGCGAGTTCCTGCACGTCGACGACCTGGCCGACGCCTGCATGGCGCTGCTGGAGCACTACGACGAACCCGGCCCGGTCAACATCGGCACCGGCCGCGACATCAGCATCGCCGACCTGGCCAAGATGCTCGCCGAGACCATCGGCTACACCGGCACCTTCGCCTTCGACCCCGACATGCCCGACGGCGCCCCCCGCCGGGTCCTCGACATCCGCACCCTCACCGGCCTCGGCTGGGAACCCCGCATCCGCCTGCGCGCGGGCATCGCCGCCACCTACCAGTGGTACCTCGACAGCACCACCCTCCCCCGCCAACGCGACGCCGTCCGCGGTCACGAGATGGTCGGCTGACACCCGCCCCACCTGCCCGCCTACCGGCCACACCCCGCCAAGAGCTGGTCCACTGTGGACTTCCCAGCCCGTGGTACCGGTGGCCGGTGATCGGCCCGTGTGCGGTCGAGCGGGCACGTCCACCTGCTAGGTTCGATGGGGGACGATTCGGCCAGCAGGCACGCGAGGGGGTGAGCGGCGCTGATCCCGGCTGTCGAGCGCGCGGGCGCGGCCCGGCTGGACCGGCGGTTGTCGACGCCGTTGTGGGCGCAGTTGCACGCGGACCTGTTGCGGCGGGTCGACGGTGGCGAGTTCACCCGGGTGTTCCCCGGTGAGCTGGCGCTGGCCGCGGAGTACGAGGTCAGCCGCAACACCGTGCGGGAGGCGTTGCGCCGGTTGCGGGCCGACGGCACGGTTGTCGCCGGGCGGGGGCACCCGCCCAGGCTGGGCAGGCAGACGGAGATCACGCAGCCGCTCGGGGCGCTCTACAGCCTGTTCGCGTCGGTGCAGGCCAGCGGGCTCAGCGCCTACAGCGCGGTGCGGGTGCTGGACGTGCGCGCGGACGGGGTGGTGGCCAGCAAGCTGGGGCTGGAGGAGTCGACGCCGCTGCTGTACCTGGAGCGGGTGCGCTTCGCCGGGGACGCGCCGCTGGCGGTGGACCGGGTGTGGTTGCCGCACGCGCTGACCGCGCGGTTGCGGGAGGTCGACTTCACCGGGACCTCGCTGTACCGGGAACTGGACGCGCGGTGCGGGATCCGGCTGACCGGCGGCCAGGAGCGGATCCGGGCGGTCGTGCCGACCCAGGGCGAGCGCAGGCTGCTCGCGGCCCCGCAGGACACCGCGGCGCTGGCCATCGACCGGTTGGGGCTCGCCGAGCGGACGCCGGTGGAGTGGCGGCACACGGTGGTGCGCGGCGACCGGTTCAGCGTGCTGGCCAGCTTCTCGGCCAAGGGCTACCAGCTCGACGTCCACAGTGGACACAACGGGCCCGGCTGGACGGCCTGAGCTGCGATTTCTCTCCCGATGTAGAGCTTCGGGAGACGGGACGCCGGGCCCTGCTGTGCCCGGCGCCCCTACCCCCGTGGCCGTTCCCCGGCCGGTCCGACCCGGGGGCGACCTCGAGTCCGACGTCCGCGTCACCGTGGTGGCACCGCCAGGCCCGACGCGGGCGGTGGCGGTGCGCGAGGCGTAGGTGCACGGTCCGCCTTCGGTTTTCCGCCGCGTCGGGTGGCGTCGACCGGCGGCAGGGAGCACCGTCGGACGTCTCACCGCGCCGCAGCGGCCCGAGCCGGTTCGGCCGTCCACTGTGGAGCGCGGATCAGGCTGGTCAGGCCACGTTCAGCACGAAGTCGAACGTGCCTTCCTTGGCCGAGCCCACGGTGCGGACGTTCATCAGCAGCCGCGGGTCGTAGATGGTGTCGGTGTTGTTGCGCGGCTCACCCGGGAAGTACAGCTGGGTGGTCAGGATCCGGCCGCCCGGGTTCTGCACCTTGACGTGGATGTGCCGGGTGCGGCCGGGGTAGAGGCCGGGCACGATCGTGGTCAGGGTGAACTTGCCGCTGGCGTCAGTGTACTGGTGCCCGCGGAAGGTGTAACCGCTGTTGTCGTACGCACCGCGGCTGTCGGCCTGCCAGAAGTCCAGCAGCGCGTTGGCCAGCGGCCTGCACGAGCGGCTGAACACGAAGCCGCTCACGGTCAGCCTGGTACCGGTGGTACCCGGCTGGATCAGGCTGGTGCGCTGCGGGGAGCCCGGCTTGAAGTACGGGCCCTCGGTCTGCGCGATGGTGGTGCTCTGGCCGGGGGTGCAGGCCAGGTTGATCGCCTCGGCGCCCTCGGGGCGCACCTCGGCCGGGCTGGCGGCGGCGAAGCCACCGGCGGCGGTGGCACCGATGAGGCCCGCGGCGGGGACGACGAGGGCGCCGAGCTGGAGCAGCCGCTTGCGAGTGATGTTGCCCTCGCCCGCGTCTTCCGTGGTGGGGAGCTGGTCAGTCACTTCGGGAGTACCTCCTACGACGAGACCACCGGGTTGGCGATCGTCACGGAATGGCACACCCGATGCTGTTGCAGTGACCGGGCCGTTGCAATCCGTGGCGATACGGGCTTAACTCAGGCGCTACCGTGAGCAGATCCGTGGTGGGCAGGGCGCGAAAGCCGTTCACCCCAGGCAAAAGGTGCAGCATGGAAACGGGTCCTCTGGGAACCACTGTGGACAGATCGACCGCGCTCGACCGCGCGCCGCTGGTCGGCCGCGGCGCGGAGCTGGCGCGGCTGTCCTCGGTCGGCGCGCCCGCGCTTGTGCTGGTCGCGGGCGAGGCGGGGATCGGCAAGAGCCGGATGGTGGCCGAGTTGCGCGAGCACCCGGACCTGCTCGGGCACCACTGGTTGGTCGGCGAGTGCCTGCCGCTGCGCGAGCCGTTCCCACTCGGGCCGGTGCTCGACGCGCTCAAGGGTCTGGACCTGTTCAGCCCGCCGGTCGGCCGGGTGGACCGGGTCGACGTTTTTCCCAGAGTGCGCGCGGGTCTGGCCGAGCTGGGTCCGGCGGTGCTGGTCCTGGAGGACCTGCACTGGTCCGACGAGGCGACTTACGAGTTCCTGCGGTTCCTGTGCCGGGGCCTGCCGCCGAAGCTGACGGTGCTGGTCACGTACCGGCCGGAGAGCGTGCGCGCCGAGCGGCCGGTGGTCGACCTGGCCGGGTACCTGCCCCGGTGGGCGCGCGCGGTGGAGACGACCGTGCGGCCGCTGCGGGTCGCCGAGGTCGGTGAGCTAGCGGCCGGGTTGCTCGGGTTGACCAGGGTGACCACCGAGTTCGCCACACGTCTACACGAGTTGACCGGTGGCGTCCCGTTCGTGGTGGAGGAGGTGTGCCGGGCGCTGCCCGCGGAACCGGCGCCCCGCCTCGCCGACGCGCCGAGGTCGGTGCTGGACCGGTTGACCGCGCCGGTGGCGTTGCGCGGGTCCATCGCGGAACGGCTCGCCGCCCTCCCCGCGGCGGTGCGGGACGTGGTGGGCGCCGCGGCCACGCTCGGCGCACCGGTGGACGAGCACCTGCTCGGCCGGGTCGCCGGACTGGACCGCCCGACGGCGGCGGAGGCCATCGACCACGCGCTGGCCCACGGGTTGCTGCGCCAGTGCGCGCCGGGGCTGCTGGCGACCAGGCACGCGCTGGCGACCCGCGCGGTGATCGACCTGCTCGCCCCGGACGAGGTGCGGCGGGCGCACCGGGCGGCGGCGACCGTGCTGGCCGAGGTGGCGCCGGTGCCGCACGCGCGGCTGGCCAGGCACTGCAAGCACGCCGGGCTGGTGGCCGACTGGGTGCGCCACGCCGAGGCCGCGGCCACCCGCGCGGTCGCGCTGGGCGACGGGGACACCGCGGTCGACCTGCTGGCGGACGTGGTGTCCGGCTCCGGCATCGACATCACCACCAGGGCGAGGGTCGCCGCGCTGCTCAGCCGCGCCGCGCAGCCGGGGTTGCGCCACGACGAGGCCGTCGCGGCGCTGCGGTCGGTGCTGGCCGAGGACGACCTGCCGGAGCGGCCGCGCGGGGAGATCCGGTTCGGGCTCGGCATGTTGTTGGTGTCGCAGGCGGGCAAGGCTGGCGCGGGTCGGGAACAGCTGCGGGTGGCGGTCACCGAACTCGCCGACCGGCCGGACCTGGCGGCGCGGGCGATGGCGGCGCTGGCCATCCCGTCGTCCACCTCCGGGACCGACACCGAGCACCTGGCGTGGGCGAAGCGGGCGCTGAACATGCTCGGCTCGTTCGACGACCACGCGGTGCACACTGCGGTGCACGTCAACCACGCGTCGGTGCTGCTGTATTACGGCGATCCCGACGGCTGGCCGGTGTGGCGGGCCGCGCTCGCCCGCGGGTCGACACCGGAGGCCCGGCTGCACCTGCTGCGCGGGGCGAGCAACGCGGCCGACGCGGCGCTGCTGCTCGGCCACGACGCGCGCGCCCGGGATCTGCTGACGTTGATCCCCACGCTGGTCGACCAGGACTCCGGCCTCTACACCAACCGGCTCGTCGCCGGGACCCGGCTGCGGCTGGACCTGGCCGCGGGGCACTGGGAGGGCCTGCCGGAGCGGATCGCGCACGTGCGGGCGAGCGCGGGGGCGCACCGGTTGCCGCTGCTGGACGCGGAGGCGCGGCTGGTGGGCGCGGAACTGGCGCTGGCAACCGGGTCGCTGGCCGACGCGGAGGTGGACCTGCGCGCGGTGGGCGAGCGCGCCGAACTGCTGACCATCCCCCAGGTGGCCGGGGTGGCGGCGGCGCGGGCCAGGATCGCGCTGTCGGGCAACCGCGCGCGGGAGGCGTTGCTGCTGCTGGCGCCCGCGCTCGACCTGGTGCGCAGGCACGGGAACTGGGGCTGGGCGGCGCAGGTGGTCCCGCAGGCGTGCGCGGCGATGGTGGCCTTGGGCGACCGGGCGGGCGCGGTGGCGCTGCACCGGGAGTTCGCGGACGCGGTGGTGTCCCTGGACGCCCCGGCCGCGGGCGCGGCCGCGCTGGAGGCCGCCGGGTACGTCGCGCCGCGGGCGAAGGCGGTGGACCTGTTCGCCGCCGCCGAGGGCGAGTACGAGGCGATGGGCCGCCCGTACGCGCGGCTGCTCGCCAGGGAGGCACTGGCCGCGGTGCTGCTGGACAACGGCGACAAGGAACCGATGGTCGACGTCGTCGCGGGCTTCACCGACCTCGGCGCCCGCTGGGACGCCGCCCGCTGCGCCCAGGCCCTGCGCAAGCACGGCGTCACCCCACGCCACCGCGGCGGCCGACGCGGCTACGGCGACGCCTTGTCACCCCGAGAGGCGGCGGTGGCCGCGATGGCGGCCCGGGGCAACACCAACCGCGAGATCGCCGAAGCCCTCTTCATCTCCGTCCGCACCGTCGAGGACCACGTCGCCAACGCCTTGCGCAAATGCGGCGTCCGCACCAGAACAGACCTCCCCTGCGACTGAGGTTCCCGGTGGCGGGGCGCCGTCGACCCGAGCCCGGTTGACCGCGTCCAGGTAGTGGGGCTCGGGTGAAGGAGCTCTGTCGCGGGACCTCTCGGGGACGTGGGCGAGCCCCGGCGGTGGTGGGACGCCAGGGCCGGGGCTCGCGTGGGGGGGTGGGGTCAGCTGGTCACGAGGCGGAGGCCGTAGACGGAGAGGATCTCGGTGAGGGGCTGGAAGTAGGTGGTGCCGCCGGAGGAGCAGTTGCCGGAGCCGCCGGAGGTGACGCCCTGGGCCTGGGTGCCCGCGAGCCACGAGCCGCCGGAGTCGCCGGGCTCGGCGCAGGCGTTGGTGCGGATCAGGCCGCTGACGGTGCCCTGCGGGTAGTTGACGCTCTGGTTCTTGGCCTGGACGGTGCCGCAGCGCCAGCCGGTGGTGGAGCCGGAACGGCAGATCGACGCGCCGACCGCGGCCTCGGTGCCGCCCTTGACCGCGACGGTGGTGGAGCCGCTGTAGCGGTTGACGACGCCGCGCGGGGTCCAGTTGGTGTTGGTGCGGACCCACGCGTAGTCGTTGCCGGGGAACGAGGAGCCCGCGAAGGTGCCCTGGGCGACCTGGTTCGAGCCCTTGGTCGTGGCGCCCGAGCGGCCGCAGTGCCCGGCGGTGACGAAGCCGCCCTGCACGGAGAAGCCGACGGAGCAGCGTGAGCCGGACCCGATGTAGTACGCGTCGCCGCCGCGCACGTCGTAGAGCGGGCGGGGCGACTCAGTGGACTCGACGACCGAGATCGCCGAGGCGTCCAGGCCGGAGGTGGCCACGAACTGCTTGGCGGCAGCGGCGGTGCCGTTGGCGGTGGTCAGCGTGACGGTGTTGCGCTGCACGTCGACGTACCAGCCGGTGACGCCCTGTGGCGCGGTCTTGCCGTCGAGGCCCGCGGCGGTGGCGTCGAGGTGGGCCGCGCTGTGGCGGACCACGGTGGCCTCGCCGCCGCCCGCGCGCACCTGGGACGCCTTGGTGGCGTCGGTGACACCGACGACGAGCTTGCCCTTCGCGGCGTCGTAGTACGCGCCGCCGAAGGTGTCGCTGAGCCGCCCGCGCAGGTCGGCCTCCAGCGCGGTCGCCCTGGTCTCGCTGTCGAGCCGGGCGATCGCGGCGTCGCGGGACAGGCCGAGGTCGCGCTCCATCGCGCTGAGCACCTCGGGCGCGACGTCGGTCGCGGTGGGGGCGGGGGCGGCCTGCTGGCCGGCGAACGCGGGAACGGTGGCCACCGCTGCCGCGGCCGCGGTCAGCACCACGGCGGCGACGAGTGTGCGTTTCACATGTTCTCCAACGGTTCTCGAGTGCAGGGGACAAGGGCCAAAGCCCTCCTTCCGCCGAATGCGCCAAGCCCTCACTAGGACGTATCCGGCGGGTATTTCGAATGGTGCTCGCGGACCCCGGGTACCACAAGGGGAACTTGTTACCGGATATGCGCTCGTCGGGTGAAACAGCCGCTGGTCTGCGCATTTCCGACGAACGAACTTCACCTTCCCGGATATCCCCGAGTGCGTGATCACGGTGCGCCACCGGACATCCCGGTTAACTGTGAAAGTACTCTTCGCGCGGTTGACCAGCGCTATCGCACCCGGGGCGCGGCACGAACCCCACCAACCTCAGGCGTAAGGTGGATATTACCAGCAGGGTCCGCGCCCGCCCCAGGCCGAAAAGCGCCACCCGGGGACGACAATGCCGGTCGAGCGACCACACGCTATTGCGGGTGACCCGACCAGCGCCCTCAGGCTAAGACCGCCATGCGCGCGCGGGCATCAGGGGAAACCCTCGCACACCCCGCGCCCACCCCGGCCGCCGCCCTCGCGGAGGCCGCCCCCGGAACACTCCCAGCCCCCACCCTCTCCGGGGGGCGTCCCCTAGGCCAGTCTAGTGCATGGGCGAGATCGACGGGGTGGGGTGGGCGGATCTGTGGACAAGTGCGGGGTTGTGGATGAAGGCGAGCTGGGGAAACGGGCGGGATGGGGCCGGGACGTCAGTCGACTAGGTGACTACGTCGGTGGTCGAGAAGAGAGAGGGTCAGTCGTGCAGGCGGGCGCTCAGCTGGGTCCGGGAGCGGATGCCGAGTTTGCGGTACACGCGGGTCAGCGATGCCTCGACGGTCTTGACGCTGATGAACAGGCGGTCGGCGATCTCGCGGTTGGAGGCGCCCTCGGCGACCAAGGCGGCGATGCGGGCCTCGGTGGCGGTCAGGTCGGTCGGCGCCTGGACCGGCCCGGCCAGCCGGGTCAGGACGTGCTCGGCCTGCTCGGTCCACGGGTGGGCAGCGGCGGCGGCGAACAGCGCGGCGGCCCTGCGCACGGGCTCCCGGGCAGCGGCGTGGCGGCGGCGACCGCGTTCGATCCGGCCCCGCACCAGCAGGCAATGACCCGTCTCCAACGGTTGACCCAACGCGGCGAACACGGATTCCGCGCCCCGCAACAGGTCCACCGCGCCGTCGAGGTCACCCCGGGCGGCCAGCAGGGACGCCTCGGCGCGGTCGAGTTGCGCGGAAACCCCTGCGGGCTCAGGGACTCCGGCGACCCGGTCGCGGGTGTCGGCCAGGACCGCGGCTGCCTCAGCGTGTTCACCGATCGAGACCAGGGCCGTCACCAGGTCGCCGTGCCAGCGCAGCATCGTGGGGTCGCGGATCCCGCGCGGCTGCTCGAGTTCGGGGATCCGGCGCAGCGCCGTGACCGCCTCGGCCGGGCGACCGGAGCGCAGCAGGGCCTGGCCGAGCAGGTGCAGGTGCCTGCGCAGGAAGACCAGGTCCGAGTCCTGCTCGGCGGCCCGCACACCGCGTTCGGCGTAGGTCAGCGCGCGGGCGACGCTGCCACCGGCGAGTTCGGCGACGGCGCTGGTGTGCCAGCCGGGGGCCGGGCTCAGCCTGGCCTCGCCGCCGATCCGCCGCGCCCTGGCCGCGTAGTCCATCGCCTCGCGGCAGCGGCCCAACCGGGCGGCGACCTCGGTGAGCCCGCGCAGCACGGTGACCAGTTCCTCCACCGCGCCGCGCTCGACCATGCCGAGCATGCCCAGGTACAGGGCGCGGGCGTCCTCCAGGCGTTCGTCGATGGCGGCGAAGCGGGCGACGATGAACGCGGGCGAGAAGTGCGCCCACCCGTCCATGTCCGGTGGCGGCAGCAACAACGCCTGCCGCAGCGGCTCGTCGAAGTCCCGCTCCCCCGCCAGCCGCTTCATCAGCGCGGCGGTGGCCAACGCCATGGCCTCGATGGAGGTGTCGTCGACCGAGCGGGCCAGGTCGGCGGCGCGGGTGGCCTGCTCGGCCGACACCGCGGGCCACCCGTTGATCATCGCCGCCCAGGACCGCCACAGCCACAGCAGCCCGCCGGAGCGCGGGCAGTCCCCCGCGTCGGCCAGTGCCAGGGCGAACAGCTCCTGCTCGTCGGCGACTCCTTGTCCGGCAAGGTGGATCAGCGACATCCGGACGCGAACCCGTTGCAGTGGAGCGGAATCCGCGGCGAGCACGGCGTCGGCGGCTCGGCGCACCACGTCACCGCGGGCAGCGACGGCGCCGGTTCGCGCTGCCGCGACGAGCCATTCCAGTCGTTGTGCGCGTTCGTGGCTCGGCGTTCGGTCCGCGGCGAGCAGGTACAACTCGGCGGCCAGATCGCGGGAACCCTGTCGCTGCGCGGTTTCCGCCGCTACCACCAACGAGCGCGCGACGGCCGCGTCGGGATCTTCTGACGCGAGCGCGCGGTGGCGTTCGCGGTCGGCGTCGGAGGTGACGACCTCGGCAAGCCTGGTGTGAGCGGCGGCGCGGTAGTCGCCGTCGGCGAGGTCGGCGATGAGCGATGCGGCGGCGGGCGGGGTGAATCGGATCTTCTCGGCATCGGTCACCACGAGCCCCACCTCGGCGGCCCTGGCGATGTCCCGTGCGGCGTCGGCCCTACCGGCTCGCAGCAACAGCCGGACGGTCGGTCGGGTGGCCAAAGCGCACCACAGCAACGTTTCCCGCTCGGCGGGGCCGAGGCAGGCCAGGCGCTCGCGGACGAGCAGGGCGACGGTGGGCGGCAGCGACTGGCGGTCGGTGGCGGCGCCCGCAAGGGTGAGCGCGAGGTACGGGTTGCCCGCGGAATCGGCGTGGATGGCGGCGGCGGTGCGCGCGGAGAGCCCATGGGCGTCAAGGAGTTCGGCGAGGTCGTCGGCGGTGAGCGGGGGGACTTGCAGGCGCAGCACCGGTCCTGGCGCGAGCGCGGCGGGCGGGACGGCGCGGGGACCGTCGTCGTCGAGAGGCACGGTCTCCGGGAGCCTGCCCGCGACCACCGCCCTGACCCGCGCCGACCCGACCCGGCGGGCCGCGTACGCGATCACGTCGGCCGACGCGGCATCGACCCACTGGGCGTCGTCGAGCAGGACCAGGACGGGTTCCCTGGCGGCCATGGCCAACAGCGACAGGTGCCAGGCGTGCCGCAGCGGCATCCCCCCGTCCACACGGCGGCCGACGAGCACCCCGTTGACCGCGTCCCGGAACTCGGCGGGCAACGCGGCGACGATCGCGGACGGCACCTGGGCGAGCAACTCGGCCAGCACACCACTGGAGATCCACCGCTCAGCCTCGGCAGCGGTCGCCCGCAACACCGCCCCCGGAGCGACCACCGCGTCGAGCACCGCCGTCTTCCCGATGCCGCTGGGCCCGGTGAGCACCACGCCCCCACCCTGGTCGAGCCGGGCGGACACCTGGGCCAGCAACCGCTCCCGCCCCACCAGCCCGCCACCCACAACCCCGACCCCACCTCACCGGCCCACAAGTCCCGACACAGTACAGACGCCGCCCCACCCCGGACAATGCCCGCCAAACCGGCATCGAGACCTCCCGCCACTGGGGTTCCCGGCCGAACTCCGGCTTGCGCGTCGACTCCCGTCCCGGGTCGCTGCCGGCCGTCCGCCCCCGGGGGCGCCTACTTGTCCACATCCCCGCCAACCATCCACAGCCCTTTCCGCACCCCTATTGACAAACCAGCCGGTTCGATAGGTTCAGAGATGGGCCCCCGGGCCCCGGGAGGGAGGGCCCCTGGACCGGAGTGGATCTTGGTCGGCGCGGCTTCGGGGGGCGCGGGGGCTGTCTTCGGGGGTGGTGGCTACTGATGGTGTGGAGCACGACTGGGTGGAGGGGGTTCCGGCCGCGGAGTTGATCGGGTGGGAATCGGGGCGTGGGGTGGGGCAGGGTTGGCGCTGCGGAGGCCAGATTTGGCGCATGGAGGCCGGAGGATCAGGTTGGCGCTGTGAACCGGGTTGGCGCCGCAGGGCGGGGTTGGGCCGCAGGGGTGAGAGTGGCGCGCATAAGCCGGGTGGCGGTGCGAGAGCCGCGGCGCGAACGCAGGACTGACGGCGCAGGGGCCAGGCCGCGGCGGCCAGATCGGCGGTGCAAGGGGCAGGGCGGCAGTGCGAGCGCAGGGCTGACGGCGCGAAGGCCGGGCTGATGCGCGGAGGCCGGGCTGGCGGAGCGAAGACCAGGCTGACGCGCGGAGGCCGGGCTCGCGGAGCGAGGGCCACGGTGGCGCCGCAGAGGCAAAGTGGCGATGCGGCACTGGGTGACGCCGCGGAAGGGCCAGAGCGATGCCGCGAGGAGCAGGGTGGCGATGCGGAGATCAGATTGACACCACTGAGGCAAGGTTGACACCACAGGGGCCAAGTTGCGGTGTGGGGGTCGGGTCAACACCGTAGGGGCGAGATTGGCGGCGCGAAGCTCTGTTAACACCACGAAAGGGCCAGAGTGACGCCGCAAGGGCAGGGGGCGCCGCGAAGGCCAGGGTGGTGGTGCAAGGGGCAGGGCGGCAGTGCGGCGCAGGGCTGTTCGCGCGAAGGCCGGGCTGATGCGCGGAGGTCAGGCCAGCGGAGCGAGGGGCACGATGGCGCCGCAGAGGCAAAATGGCGGTGCGGCACTGGGTGACGCCGCGGAAGGGCCAGAGCGATGCCGCGAGGAGCAAGGTGGTGATGCGGGAGCAGCTTGACGCCACTGAGGCAAGGTTGACACCACAGGGGCCAAGTTGCGGTGTGGGGGTCGGGTCAACGCCGAAGGGGCGAGATTGGCGGCGCGAAACCCTGTTAACACCACGAAAAGGCCAGCGTGACGCCGCAACGGGCAGGGGTGGCGGTGCGGCGACCTGGTTGAGGCCACAGGGGCAAGGCTTGCGGTGCTGCGCCGGGTTGACGTCATCGAAGGCAAGGGTGGCGCTACGAGAGGTCAGGGCGGCGGCGCGGAGGCCGGGGTGGCGGCGCAAAGGGCAGGGCGGCAGGGCGAGCGCAGGGCTGACGGCGCGAAGGCCGGGGTGGCGGCGCGAGGGGCGAAGTGGCGCGGCAGGGGTGGCGGTGCGGCGCTGGGTGATGCCGCGGAGGGGCCTGGGAGACACCGCGGAGACCAGATTGGCGCCATAGGGGCTGGTTTGCGGTGCGGATGCTGGGTTGGTGTGCGTAGCCGGGTTGACGCCACGGAAAGGGCAGAGTGGCGGCGCGAGGGCCAGGGCAGTTGTGCGAGCAGAGGGTCGGCAGCACGAAGGCCAGGACCGCAGCGCGAGAGCCAGGACACCAGTGCAAGCACCGGGTCAGCGGAGCAAGAGCCAGGGCGGCAGTGCGAGCACGGGGTCGACGGTGCGGAGCCAAGACCGCAGCGCGAGAACCAGGACAGCAGTGCAAGCACGGACGGAGCGAAGGCCGAGGTCGCGGAGCTAGGGCCAGAGCAGCAGTACGAACACGGAGTCAGCAGAGCGAAGACCAAAGCCGACGCGCAAGAACCAGCACAACGGTGCAAGCACAGGGCCGGCGGTGCGAGAGCCAAGGCGGCAGTGCAAGCACAAGGTCGGCGAAGCAAGAGCCAGGGCGGCGCGCGGGGCCTGGCTGGCGGGGGTGGATGTGGTCTCTGTGGGGGGTTCTGCGGCGGCGAGCAGTTGTGGTGGTCGCGGTGGCGGGGAGACGCCTGCGGGTGGGTCGGTCGGGAGTGGTTGTGGCTGGGTCAGGGGGAGCTCAGCCAGGCGGCGGTTGTGCGGTGGCGGGATAGACCTGCGGCGGCGAACTCGTCGTTGGTTGTGCGGAGGACGCCTAGTTCGCGCAGGGCCTGGGAGATGGGGGTGATGGGCGGGGGCGGGGCTTCGTCGTCGTCGTGGTGAATGGGGCCCAGGGTGGTGTGGCCGTGGTGCCAGGTTTGGGCGATCTGGATGCCGGTGCCACCGAAGATGTCGGCTTCGACGTAGGCGACGGGGCCGTGGGTGGAGCAGGTGGCCAGGAGGTCGCCCAGGCCCGGTGGGGCGTGCTCGAAGGGGGCGAGCGGAGGACCCGACGAGACCGTCAGGGCGGCGGCGACGTCCTCGGTCATCGGGAGCAGGTGCAGGCCCTGCTCGAGTTCGACCAGGGGGTGGTGTGCGGTCAGGGCGCGCAGGACCGGCAGCGCGCCGATGACCGCCCGCAGCTGGTACACGGTCAGGCCCGTTCCACGAGGTGGCCGATGACGTCGGGGCCGGGGTGGGCGTGGCCGGAGCCGTCGCGGCGGGGGTCGGGTTCGGGGAGTTCGACGGCGGAGCCGGTCTTGGTTGAGCCTGCTGGGCGGGGGCCGATCCAGGCCAGCACCAGGGCCGTCTCACCCTTGAGGAAGCGGTGGGCGCGGACACCGCCGGTGGCGCGGCCCTTGGCGGGGTACTCGGCGAACGGGGTGACCTTGACCGACTGGCCGGTGGAGGTGACCACCTGCGGTTCGCCGTGGTCCGGGTCGTCGATGCGGATCGCGCCGAAGAACAGGGCCTTGCCGTCGGCGGGCACGTTGATGCCCGCCATGCCGCCGCCCCGCAACCCCTGGGGCCGCACGAGCGAGGCGGCGTAGCGCAGCAGCGCCGCGTCGCCGGTCACGAACGCCAGCGTCTCCGAGCCGTCGGTCAGCCAGGTGGCGCCGACGACCTCGTCGCCGTCCTTGAGGGTGATCACCTCGAACTCGTCGGACCGCACCGGCCACTCCGGCGCGCACACCTTCACCACACCCTGGCGGGTACCGAGCGCGAGCCCGGGTGAACCGGCCGCCTGGTCGCCGAGCGGGGCGATGCCGATGACCCGCTCGCCCTTCTCCAGCGACACCAGCTCACTGGCGGCCATCCCGCCGGACACCGACACCGTGCCGCTCTGCTCCGGCAGCACCGGCAGCGGCAGCACGTCGGTCTTGAACGCCCGCCCCCGGTTGGTCACCAGCAGGACCTGCCCGCGCGCGGTCGAGTGCACCAGCGCCGCCACCGCGTCGTGCCGGGCCCGCCCCTTGCGGCTACGCCCCTCCGACGCCTCCTCCGACTCCGCCGCCGTGCGCGCGACCAGGCCCGTGGCGCTCAGCACCACCTGGCACGGGTCGTCGGCGACCTCCAGCGGACCGGCGGGCTTGGAGGCGGCCAGCACCTCCTTGAGGTCGCCGTCGATCAGCGAGGTGCGGCGCTCGGCGGTGAGGTCCCTGGCGACCTTGCCCAGCTCGGTGGACACGACCCGGCGCAGCACCTTGTCGTCGTCGAGGATCTTGGCCAGTTCCTCGATCTCGCCGCGCAGCTTCTCCTGCTCGTCCTCGAGTTCGAGCTTGTCGAACTTGGTGAGGCGGCGCAGCGGCGTGTCGAGGATGTAGGTGGCCTGCACCTCGGAGAGCGTGAAGCGGCCCATCAGGCCGGCCTTGGCCGCCGCGGCGTCGTCGCTGCCGCGGATCAGCCGGATGACCTTGTCGATGTCGACCAGGGCCAGCAGCAGGCCCTCGACCAGGTGCAGCCGCTCCTCGCGCTTGCGCTTGCGGTAGCGGGTGCGCCGGGTGACGACCTCGTAGCGGTGCTTGAGGAAGACCTCCAGCAGCGCCTTGAGCCCGAGCGTGCGCGGCTGCCCCTCGACCAGCACCAGGTTGTTGATGCCGAAGGACTGCTCCATCGGGGTCAGCCGGTACAGGTCGGCCAGCAGCGCCTGCGGGTTGACGCCGACCTTGCACTCGATGACCAGCCTCGTGCCGTTCTCCCGGTCGGTGAGGTCCTTGACGTCGGCGATGCCGGTGAGCCGCTTGCTCTTGTTCACCTCTTCGGTGATCTTCTCGATGATCTTCTCCGAGCCGACCTGGTAGGGCAGTTCGGTGACGGTGATGGCCTGGCGCCTGCTGCCCTCGAGGTGGCCGATCTCCACCTTGGCCCGCATCCGCACCACGCCGCGGCCGGTCTCGTACGCCTTGCGCACCTCGTCGAGGCCCAGCAGCATCCCGCCGGTGGGCAGGTCGGGGCCGGGGATGAACTCCATCAGCTTGTCGAGGTCGGCCTCGGGGTGGGTGATCAGGTACCGCGCGGCGGCGACGACCTCGCCCAGGTTGTGCGGGATCATGTTGGTCGCCATGCCGACCGCGATGCCCGAGGTGCCGTTGACCAGCAGGTTCGGGAACGCCGCTGGCAGCACGACGGGTTCGAGCAGCGAGCCGTCGTAGTTGGGCCGGAAGTCGACGGTGTCCTCGCCGAGTTCGCCGACGAGCAGCATCGCCTCGTTGGACATCCGCGCCTCGGTGTAGCGGCTGGCGGCGGGGCCGTCGTCGGGCGAGCCGAAGTTGCCGTGCCCGTCGACCAGCGGCGCGTTGAGCGAGAAGTCCTGCGCGAGCCGCACCATCGCGTCGTAGATCGCGCTGTCGCCGTGCGGGTGGTACTTGCCCATGCAGTTGTGCACGACCAGGCCCTCGACGACGAACGCGTGCTCGTCCGAGCCGACCTGGATGTCGTAGGTGGTGTCACCGTCCACCGGTTCGACCGACGCGACAGTGGACGACAACGGCGCGCTCGACTCGGCGGGAGCAGCGAAGTGCGCGAGGCCGGTGTGCTTGTCACAAGAGCGCACCCACGGCAGCAGCAACGCGGCCAGGGTGGCGGCGGCACCACCGGAGACCGTTATCCCGCGCAGACCCGAGCGGTCCCACTGGTCCGCGGGGATGCCGAGGTCCGCGAGCAGGCACCACACCTGGCGCAGCAACTCCGGGCGGGCGAGGCCCGCGATCTGCCCACGACCGCGCCGCACGTGCCCGGCTCCGTCGAGCAGACCGGCCAGGTAGGGCAACCAGGCCGCGCGATCAGCGAGCACCACGGCGGGGACGGTGTCGCGGGTAGCGAGCAGACCGGCGTCGGCGAAGGTGAGGATGTGCCGGTCGCGCTGGGTCGGGGTGCGGGCCTCGCGCTTGTCGCGGCGCGTGTCGAGCCCGGCGCCGATCGCCCAGCCGTGCACGTGGTCGACCGGTCCGGCCTCCAGCGACTCGACCCGCAGCTCACCGGCCGCGGTGACCGACCCGGACGCCGCGATCACGCCGAGGACGTAGGCGTACCCGTTGTCGCTGGCGGTCACCTCGCTCGCGCCCGCCCCGGCGATCGTCCGACGACCGGCGAGGTCCCTGGCCTCGACCCACTCGTGACCGGAACCCGAGCTCACCCGGAAGCGCTGACCGGGGGTGACCAACATGGTGTGGCCGCTGGTCCAGGTGACCCGCACCAGGTCCGACACCGGGTTCTCGTACACCGCCGTCACCGGTACGGGCCTGCCCGCCGGGTCGAGCACCTGCTCGCCAAGCTCGATCCCCTCGATCGGCCGCAGGCCCGACGGCGTCGACACCAGCGCGCCGCGCACGAAGCAGTCGCCGACCACGCGGGAGGACTTCACGTAGGCGTGGGTGGGCCGGTAGCCCTGCTCGTGCATGGAGAACAGGATGCGGCGGTGCACCGGCTTGAGGCCGTCGCGCGCGTCGGGCAGCGCACGCGAGTGGATCACCGAGTAGGCGTACTCCAGGTAGGAGTCCTCGATCTCGGTGCGCACCGGGTTGTCGACCACGGTCGCGCCCGCCTGGTCGAAGGCGGAGGGGTCGACCTTGGTGGCGGGGGCCTTGCGGCGGGCCATGGGCGCGGCTCTCTCTCGTGCTCTGGTGGTCGGTCGGCGCGGGGCGCTACAGGTCGATGGCGGACTGGTCGACGCGGGCGGCGGAGTCGACCAGCCAGTTGCGGCGCGGCTCCACCTTCTCCCCCATCAGCAGCTCCAGCGCGGCCTCGGCGGCCTCGGCGTCGCCGAGGGTGATGCGGCGCACCGAGCGGGTGGCCGGGTTCATCGTGGTCTCCCACAGCTCGTCGGCGTCCATCTCGCCGAGGCCCTTGAACCGGGGCACCGGCGTGACCACCTGCCTGCCCGCCTTCTGCAGGCGGGCCACGGTGGTCTCCATCTCGCGCTGGGTGAAGGTGAAGACCGTCTCGGCGCCCCGGCCGCGGGTGGTGATCTTGTGCAGCGGCGGCATCGCGGCGTAGAGCCTGCCGTCGTCGATGACCGGGCGCATGTACTTGGCGAACAGCGTGATCAGCAGGGTCCGGATGTGCGAGCCGTCGACATCGGCGTCGGCCATCAGGATGACCCGGCCGTAGCGCATCGCCGGGAGGTCGAAGGTGCGACCGGTGCCCGCGCCGAGCACCTGCACGATGGCGGCGATCTCCACGTTGCGCAGGGTGTCGGCCAGGCTGGCCTTCTGCACGTTGAGGATCTTGCCGCGCAGCGGCAGCAGCGCCTGGTACTCCGAGACCCGGGCCATCCGGGCCGAGCCGAGCGCGCTGTCGCCCTCGACCAGGAACAGCTCGCTGCGGGACACCCCGGTGGTGCGGCAGTCGACCAGCTTGGCGGGCATCGCGGCGCCCTCGAGCGCGGTCTTGCGGCGCGCGGCGTCCTTCTGCTGCTTCTGCGCGATGCGCACCCGACCGGCGTCGACGATCTTCTGCAGCACGACCTTGGCCTCGGCCTTGCTGCGCCGGTCCTCGGTCCACTCGCGCAGGTGCCGCTCGACGACGCCCTGGATGACCTTGGTGATGCCCGCGGTGGACAGCTCGTCCTTGGTCTGGGAGGTGAACTGCGGCTCGGGGATGCGCACGTGCACCACGGCGGTCATGCCCTCGAGCACGTCGTCGAGGGTCGGCATGTCCTCTTTGGGCTTGAGCAGGCCCCGCGTCCTGGCGATGGCCTCCTGCAGCGCCTTCACCGCGGCCCGCTCGAAGCCCTTGCGGTGGGTGCCGCCGTGCATGTTGCGGATGGTGTTGGTGAAGCACTCGACGGTGCGCTCGTAGCCGGTGCCCCAGCGGAAGGCGACCTCGACCTCGGCGTGCCGCTCCACCTTGGACCGCATCACGCCGTTCTCGTCGGCGGCGTTCTCCTGGTAGCTGCCCTCGCCGGTGACCAGGACGGTGCCGGACACCGCGCGCTCGCCGTCCGGGGACAGGAACTCGACCATGTCGGTAAGACCGTGCGGGTAGTGGAAGCTCTCCTCGGTGAACTTGCCGGGGTTCTCGGGGTCAGCCACGCGCAGCGCGTACTTGACGCCGGGGACCAGGAACGCGGTGTTGCGCATCTTGGCGCGCACGGCGTCGACCGACAGCGACGCGCCGTTCTCGAAGTAGCGGGTGTCGTACCAGTAGCGGATGGAGGTGCCGGTGGACTCGCCGCGGCGCATCTTGCCGACGACGTCGAGGCCGGAGCGCTTGGTGAACCTCGCCGTCGGGCCGTCGCCGTCGAACTCGCCGGGCACGCCGTGCGCGAAGGACATCCGGTGGACCTTGCCGTCGCGCCGGACGGTGATGTCGAAGCGGTGCGACAGGGCGTTGACCGCGGACGCGCCGACGCCGTGCAGGCCGCCGGAGGTCTTGTAGCCGGAGCCGCCGAACTTGCCGCCCGCGTGCAGGCGGGTCAGCACCAGTTCCACACCGGAGAGGCCGGACTTGGCGTGCACCCCGGTCGGGATGCCCCGGCCGTCGTCGTCGACCTGGACGCTGCCGTCCTCGTGCAGGACGACCACCACGGTGCTGGCGTGGCCCGCGACGCCCTCGTCGGTGGAGTTGTCGACGATCTCGGTGAACAGGTGGTTGATGCCGCGGCTGTCGGTCGACCCGATGTACATGCCGGGCCGCTTGCGCACCGCCTCCAGACCCTCCAGGTGCGTCAGGTCGTCGGCCCCGTAGAGGGTCTCGGCAGTCACTGGGTCGTTCTCCCGCTGGTGTCGTCGCCCCCGAGCCCGCGCTCGGCGTCCGCGCGGCCGGTGCCGCTCGAACAGGTGTCCCAAGGTACCGGAGGGTATCGGCCCGGCCCGACAGCCGTGGCGCACCGCGCCGGGCGGTCGGCGTGGTGGTCGCCACGCGGGCGGTGCCGGTCGATGGTCCGGCACGGATGGTCCAGCCGGGCCGCGGTGGTCCAGCCCGAGCCGCTGGTGGTCCGGTCGGGCGCCCGGGCGGCCCAGGTGGTGATGGCATGCGCCGTACGGACGCTTGACCGGGGGTTGAAACATCGGGGCGGTTGTGTGAATTTACCGCCCCGTGGCCGGTAGGCCCCGTCTTGACGGGTGATCAGACCCGCGTTTATGGTCTAGACCACAGCACAGCTACACCGTATTCACGGGGTGACGGGCTGTGACGCACCACCGCTTCGACCAGCACCAACCCTCCGGCGTCCGGGTCCGGCCGACGCCCGACGGGTGGCAGGCGTCCCTCTGCTCCCCGTTTCCACCCCTGCGCCGGTCGCTTCGTGGCGACCGGCGGAAACGCCGTCCACTCCTGTGGAGGAGCACGCAACCATGAAGCACAAGCGCAATTTCGCCGTCGCAGCGGCAGGGGCGACGATCGCCCCCCTGTTGATGGTCGCCCTGCCCGCGAGCCCAGCCTCGGCGCACGGGTACATCAGCACCCCGCCCAGCCGCCAGGCCAACTGCGCGGCGGGCAAGGTCAGCAACTGCGGTCCGGTCATCTACGAGCCGCAGAGCGTCGAGGGCCCCAAGGGCCAGAAGAACTGCAACGGCGGGCTCTCCCAGTTCGCGCAGCTCAACGACGATTCGAAGAACTGGCCCGCGGCCTCGGTCGGCAACTCGGTGAACTTCACCTGGACGCTCACCGCCCGGCACGCGACCTCGACCTGGGAGTACTTCATCGGCAGCGAGCGCGTCGCTGTCTTCAACGACAACGGCGCGCAGCCGGGCGCCACCAAGAGCCACACCGTCAACCTGGGCGGCAAGACCGGCCGGGTGAAGCTGCTGGCCGTGTGGAACATCGCCGACACCGCGATGGCCTTCTACAGCTGCGTCGACCTGCAGGTCGGTGGCGGCGGGACGACGACCACCCCGCCCACCACCACGACCACGCAGCCGACCACCACCACGACCCGGCCGACCACGACGACCACGCAGCCGACGACCACGACCACTCCGCCGCAGAGCGGCACGTGGGCCGCGGGTACCAGCTACGCCACCGGTGCGACCGTGACCTACAACGGCGCGTCTTACCGCTGCCTGCAGGGTCACACCGCGATCACCGGCTGGGAGCCCTCCAGCACCCCGGCTCTCTGGGCGAAGAACTGATGGCCACCCGGCCCGGGCCTCGGCGGGCCCGGGCCGGGTCCCGTCTCCCGAGGAGACCGTCTTGAAACGTCCGCTGATCCTCGCCGCCTGCCTCGCCCTGCTCGCGGGCTGCGGCGGCTCGGGGCACGACGCCGCGCACACCGGTCACGCGGGCCACGAACTGGCCCCCACCACCCCCGCGTCCGCGTCGGCCCCCGCCCCCGCTCCTGCTTCCGCCTCCGGTGCGGCCCCCGCCGTCGGCGACTACAACCTGGCCGACGTGATGTTCCTGCAGATGGCCATGGCGAACCACAGCCGGGGCATCGAACTGGTCCACCTCGCGGACAAGCGCCCCATCCGCGAGGACCTGCGCAACCTGACCGCCGCCATCCGGCTGACCCAGGAGCAGGAACTCGACCAGATGAAGAAGTGGCTGACCGAGTGGTCCCAGTCCACCGACGTCAACCCCGACCCCAACGCCCACTCCCACCACGGCGGCATGCCGGTCACCGACGCCGCCGCCCTCGCCGACCTGGCCAAGCTCCCGGACTCCGAGTTCGAGAAGCAGTTCATCGCCCTGCTCACCGCCCACCAGCACAACGCGGTCGAGTTCGCCCTCACCGAGGGCAAGGACGGCGCCAGCGCCCCGGTCAAGGCGTTCGCGGACAAGGTCGTGAAGTCGCGGTCGGGTCAGATCCAACTGCTGCTCAAGTACCAGCAGTAGGCAGGCACGCACGGCAAGGGCGGGCTCCGCACATGCGGGGCCCGCTTGGCCGTGTGCGGGCAGGTGCCGAGAGATGCCGGTCGGCTCTGGCGGCCACTGCCGCCCCCTTGCCGTTACGGGCTGGGACAGCCGCGAACCGGTCTCAATACCCCTGGAACCGGTAGTCCATTCACCAGGAGTGGTTGTCCGATCACGCACTATGAGAGCTTCAGCGCGATTTTCAGACTTTTACCGTGACTTGGTATCCGTTTGTTGCGATCACCTGCACGCTCCGCACCGTCTGCGAAACGCAGACATCCGTCTGTGTTTCGCAGACAGCTGCCCTAGGGTGACGGCCATGGCGGACATCGAGAACCGAACCGACACGTTCCCGCCCGGCGCCGCGCGAGCCGTGGCGCGGTTGCGCGGAAAGGTCGTCCCCGGCAGTGGCCTGCACGGGGAACTGCCCGCCGTACTCGCCCTCGCGCTGTCGATCTGGCGGGCGAACACGCTCGCCTGCCGCGACACCGTCGCCACCGACCGCACGGGGGCGACCACGGCGGACACCCTGGCCGCCTTGACCGTCGTGCACGACGTGGTTCGTCCGATGATCGACCAGTTGGAATCGGAGTTGATCTCCCAGTCCCGACAGCACGGTGCCACCTGGGACACCATCGCTCCCGCGGTCGGGTGTGGCGACCGCCGGGGAGCGCAGGCCTACTCGCGCAGGCTGACCACGCGTGCTCCCGAAGACCAACTGTAGGCGATGCGCGGGGGTGCATAAGACGGAGCCATAGGGTGTTTGTGATTGCCGGTGCCTTGATCATCGAAGGTACTGTTGGCGCCGCACATCCACCGACTCGTCGACGCGACCCCACCGGGACTTGTTTTTAATAGCTATAAATACAAATCCCGGTCGTGGTGGTGTCGGTCCCCAAACACCAGGAGTTCCCGTCATGGCCGAGGTCTGCCCGAAGGCCGAGCGCAGCCAGTCCACTGTGCGCAGGCTCTATCGCCACACCGCGTGCGGTGCCTGCCTCGCGGTCCTCGTGGTCGCGGGCCACTACCTCGCGCTGGGTGAGCACGAGGGGTGGCTGAGCTGGGCGCAAGTGTGGATCGCGACCGCGCTGGTGGTCGATGTGGTGGTGCGACCGGTGTTGCGCCGGGTGTTGCCGACTCGGATCGTGATCGACTACTCGCGCAACGACGCGGGTTGAGCAGGCAGGGTGGGGGCTGGGCACCCGACTCCGGGTGGTGAACCCGGTGCCGCCGGGCGCCGCGCGACACGAAGCCAACCTGTCAGGCCACGCAGCCGGAACTGGGGCGACAGGGTGTGGGGGCGCTGATTCACTGTCCTCATGGAGCTGTCCAGCACGCCTGAGCCGCCCTACTACGCGGTGATCTTCACCTCGGTCCTCAGTCCTGACGACGAGGGCTACCACGAGGCCGCCGATCGCATGCTCGAACTCGTCGCCGCGACGCCCGGGTTCATCGGGGTCGACTCCGCTCGGGGTGCGGACCGGTTGGGGATCACGGTGAGCTACTTCGAGGACGAGGCGGCGATCGCGCGGTGGCGGGAGCAGCCGGAGCACGCCGCGACCAGGGCGCGGGGGCGGGAGCGGTGGTATGACGCGTTCGAGGTCAGGGTGGCCAGGGTGGAGCGGGCCTACCGGAGCCGCTGATCCCACATGGCGGTCGTCGCCCGCTCGACCGGCATACTCCCCGGGGAGAGCGGAGGGGTGTCATGGGGCGACAGCGGTGGGTCGAGGTGGCGCGCGGGGTGGCCGGGAGGCTGGCCGCGGACGCCGTGGAGCGGGAGCGCAAGGGGGCTGAGCCGCTGGTCGAGGTGGCCCTGTTGCGCGAGAGCGGCCTGCTGCCCCTGCTGATCCCCGTCGCGCACGGTGGGCACGGCGAGGACTGGGCCACCGCGCACGCCGTGCTGGCCGAGGTCGCCGCGGCCGACGCGTCCGTGGGGCACCTGCTCGGGTACCACTACCTGCACGTCTGGCGGACAACCCTGTTCGCGCGCCCCGACCTGACCGAGGAGCTCGACCGGGCGACCGCCGAGGGCAGGCTGTTCTGGGCCGGGGTCGCCAACCCGAGGGACGACGCGCTCGCGCTGTCCGATGTGGACGGTGGACTCCTGGTCAACGGGCGCAAGTTCTTCGCCACCGGCGCCAGCGTCGCCGACCGGCTGGTGGTCAGCGGCGCGCACGCGGACCGGAAGGTGACCTTCGTCCTCGACGCGCAGGCGCGGGGCATCCGCTACCTCGGCGACTGGGACAACCTCGGCCAGCGCCTGTCGGCCAGCGGCGGCGTCGAGTTCACCGACGTGTTCGTGCCCGCGCACGACGTCCTCGGCCCGCAACCGGCCAGGACGGACCCCTGGGCGCAGCGCGACTCCCTCGCCCCGCTCGCCTTCCAGCTCGTACTCAGCCGCGTACTCGCCGCCATCGGCCGGGGCGCGCTGGTCGACGCCGCCCGCTACACCCGTGAGACCTCGCGCGCCTGGCCCGCCTCCGGTGTCGAGCACGCTGTCGACGACCCGCACGCGCTCGCCGGTTACGGCAGCCTGCTCTCCCACCTCGAAGCCGCGGACCTGCTCGTTGACGCTGCCGCAGCCGCTTTCGCCGAAGCGGACGCCCGCGGGTTGGAGCTAACGGCGGATGAGCGCGGCAAGACGTCCATCCGCATCTCGCACGCCAAGGTCGTGACCTCCGAGCTCGCCGTGGAGATCACCAGCAAGCTCTTCGAGTTCACCGGCGCCCGCGCGACCGGCGCCCGGCACGGCATGGACCGCTACTGGCGCAACGCCCGCACGCTCACCCTGCACGACCCGACGGTCTACAAGGCCGCCGAGGTCGGCAGGCACCTGCTGACCGGCGAGTACCCCAGCCCGAACGGCTACAGCTGATGCCTCGCCCTACCTTGGACGAGAGCGTCATCCTGGAAGACGACGCTGTGGCCATCCTGGACCGCCGCCGGTTCCCGTTCGAACGCGTCTGGGTGCGTTGCGCGACGGTCGACGAGGTAGCGGTAGCGATCGAGGACATGGTCACCCAGTCGTCCGGCCCGTACTTCGCCGCGCTGTTCGGCATGGTCCTAGCCGCCCGCGACGCCGCGCACCTACCTCCCGCTGACGCGCGCGCCGCGCTCGACAGGGCCGGGGGGCGTCTCATCGCGAGCCGCGCGACCAACAACCACCTGCGCAAGGCCGTGGCGGCAGTCCTCTCAGAGGTAGACGGTCCTATCACCGGCGAGGAGTTGGTCGCCGCGGCTACACGTGGAGCCGTAAAGGGCGATGAGGCGTACCGGGCCAAGAGTCGGGCTCTAGGCGAGTACAGCGCCAAACTGCTCCCCGACGGCGCCCGCGTTCTTACGCACTGCTGGGCGGACGCGTACCTCATCGAGACCGTCGCCGCCGCCGGTCGGCTCGGCAAGGACGTGTCGTTCTTCTGCACCGAGACCCGCCCGTACCTGCAAGGCGCCCGGCTCACCGCCGAGACCCTGGCCGAGATGGGCGTCGACACCACGCTGATCACCGACGGCATGGGCGCGTCCGTGCTGCAGAGCGGCGCGGTCGACGTGCTGCTCACCGCCGCCGACCGGGTCACCATGGACGGGCACGTGATCAACAAGATCGGCACCCTCGGCCTCGCCGTCGCCGCGCACGCCTTCGGGGTGCCGTTCCTCGCCCAGGTCCAGGCGCCGGACCAGGCCGCGCCCACCGCGGCGGACGTCCCGATCGAGTACCGCGACGGCAGCGAGGTCCTGCACACCCTCGGCGTGCGGACCGCCAGCGACAAGGTGCGCGGGCACTACCCGGCCTTCGACGTCACCCCGCCGCGGTTCGTCACCACGATCGTCACCGACCGCGGCCCGTTCGACCCCGACGCCGTGGCCGACTACCACCGCTAGCGGAGTCGGTACCGTGGTAGCTGAAAACCGTTGCCACTAACATCGTGGCTCGTCCCACCGCACCACCCAGTCCAGAGAGAGGCACCGTGACCGACACCCTGTCCGCCCAATGGGTCGTGCTCGACATCGAGGGCACCCTGATGCCGACCGCGGGCGTCCACGTGGTGCTCTACGACTACGCGCGGCCCCGGCTCGGCCCGTGGATCGACGCGCACCCGACCGACCCGGTGGTCGTCGCCGCGGTCGCGCGGACCAAGACCGAGGCCGGGTTGCCCGCCGACGCCGACACGGCCGCGGTGGTGGCGGTGCTGCACGGCTGGATGGCCGCCGACCGCAAGGCCGCGCCGCTCAAGGAGTTGCAGGGGCTCATCTGGCAGGACGGCTACGCGCGCCGCGACCTGGTCTCGGAGTACTTCCCGGACGTCGTCCCCGCGCTGCGCGGCTGGGACGAGGCGGGCCTGAAGCTGGCCGTGTTCTCGTCCGGGTCGGTCGCGGGCCAGATCGCGTCGTTCTCCACTACGACCGAGGGCGACCTGACGACCCTCTTCCGCCACCACTTCGACACCGTGAACGCCGGGCCCAAGCGCGAAGCGGCCTCTTACGCCGCCATCGCCGAGGGCATCGGTGGACCTACCCCGCCGCGGATCGTGTTCCTGTCGGACGTTCCCGCTGAGCTTGACGCCGCCGCTGAGGCCGGGTGGCAGACGGTGGGGCTGGCGCGCGCCGGTGAGCCGTACGCGGACGCGGACTTCGGCGACCACCGCGTCGCGAAGTCGTTCGACGACTTCCGGATCGTGCCCGATGCCTGACCTTGTCACCGCCGGTCAGGCGCTCGCCGCGGAGTCCGCCCGCTACACAGCCATGGGCTGGATGCGCGGCACCTCCGGCAACCTCTCGGTGACGCTAGGCCGTGATCCGCTGCGTCTTGCCGTAACCGCGAGCGGGTTGGACAAGGGCGAACTGACCGGGCACGACGTCGTCGAGATCGATGGCACCGGGGAGGCGTTGCCCGGTCAGCGACTGCGGCCGTCCGCGGAGGCCGGGCTGCACGCGCGGATCGCGGCGGTCGCGGGCGCCGGTGCCGTGGTGCACCTGCACATGCTCGCCCCGGTCGTCGCCGCGGAGCGCTGGCCGGGCGGCATCGAGCTGCGCGACCTGGAGATGCTCAAGGGCTTCGGCCGCCGCGCGCACGACGACCTGGTGACCGTGCCGGTCGTGCCGAACTCCCAGGACATGACCGTCCTCGGCGACGCGTTCGAGGCCGGGTACGACCCGGCCACCCCGGCACTGGTGGTCGCCAGGCACGGGGTGTACGTGTGGGGGGACGACCTGCTCGTGGCCAGGCACCGCGCCGAGTGCCTGGAGTGGCTGCTGCGGTTCACGACCGCCATCGCGGAAGGGTGAGACCCATGACCCAACTGACCATCTGGGCCGACGACGACCCGGGCACCGTCCTGACGAGCACCCGCGACGAGGCCGAGATCGGGTCGACCCTCGGCGCGCTCGGCGTCCGCTTCTCCCGCTGGCCGCTGGTGGACCTGCCCGCCGAGCCGACCTCCGACGAGGTCATCAAGGCGTACCAGACCCACGTCGACGAGGTCTCCACCCGCGAGGGCTACCACTTCGTCGACGCCGTCACCATGGTCCCCGAGGACACCGACGCCTGGCGCGCCACCGCCGCCACCGCCCGCGCCAAGTTCCTCGCCGAACACACCCACGACGACGACGAGGACCGCTTCTTCGCCCGCGGCTCCGGCATCTTCTACCTGCACATCGCGGGCAAGGTCCACGCCGTCCTCTGCGAGGCGGGCGACCTGCTCAGCGTCCCCGCCGACACGACGCACTGGTTCGACATGGGCACCAACCCCGCCTACGTCTCCATCCGCTTCTTCCACGACGACAACGGCTGGATCGCCAACTTCCTGGACGACTCCATCGCCCACCACTTCCCCACCTACGACCAGATCACCGCGCGGCCGTAGCTGGGCGGAGCGCCAACGGCTCCTCGACCGACCCGCACGCAGAACCCCGACCACGTCGGGGTTCTGCTTTTTTTCGTGATCGTTCGCCCAATCATCGCCTGGTACCTCAACACCCGGTGAGCACCGAACCACGGCTGGCGCCTGTGGGGTAACCGCTCGCGCACCGTCGACCGCCACGCATTCGGGCGCGTTCCGGTGAATCCGGAAATCATGTTCTCGATACCGGCGGTTGGCCGCAGGAGCACCAAGATGAATCACGGCGCTGGTCGGGTTGCACGCGACACAGTGGTGACTCCTCGAGCGAGGACAGTCACTTCGGATCCGCTATCCCTGGGGAGCAACAATGACCGCGCAGATGATCGACGAGCGTGTCTTCGAGGGGTGTCGACGCGCTGCTGGACGACTTCGTGGTGATCACGGGCGAGGACACCTTCGTGATCACCTACACCCCCGACAGCCGCGAGCCGGCCGCCTGGGTCGCGCTCGGCCTCAAGCACCGCGGCGTCACCGCCGCCATCGTTCCGTAGCACGTCCGCCGATTTCTTCACCAAGGCGCTCAACGGCAGTCCGGTGGAGTTGTCGTCGCTCAACGCCACGTTGCTGCACCGGATCGACAAGGCCAACATCATCAGCGACCTGGGATTCGGGCAGCACAACCAGAGCTTCTCCCGCGTTGCCTACGCGGCGAGGTCATGGCCAGGCGGGACAGCACCTCGGAAGAGCGCTACCAGGCCGATGCCACGCTCCGGGACTACCTCGGCGACCTGGTGGCGGCGCGGGTGCAGGAGGCCGAGCGGCCGGGCGCCGTTCCCGGCGACCACCTGATCGGCCGGGTGATCGCCAAGAACCGGGACGCGCGCGTCCTGCGGCAGGAGGACATCGCCGCGTTGTGCCTGGCGCTGCTGAGCGCCGGGCACGAGACCACGGCCAACGTGATCTCACTCGGCACCGTGCTGCTGCTGGAGAACCCCGAGCAGCTCGCCGCGATCCTGGCCGACCCGGCCCGCACCCCGGCCGCGGTGGAGGAGATCCTGCGCCACACCAGCATCACCGACCCGAGTGGGCTGCGCGTCGCGCTGGCCGACATCGAGGTCGGCGACATGACGGTCGAGAAGGGCGACGCCGTTGTCGTGTCCACCGCCGCGGCCAACTGGGACGACAGCGTGTTCGACCAGCCGGAGAAGCTCGACTTCGACCGCGACGGGCCGCAGCAGCTGGCCTTCGGCCACGGCATCCACCGGTGCGTCGCGCAGAACCTGGCCCGGGTCGAACTCGAGGTCGTGTTCAGCACCCTGTTCGCCCGGGTTCCCGGCCTCCGGCTCGCGGCCGGTGTCGAGGAGCTGTCGTTCAAGGAGGGCGCGCTCCTCTACGGCGTCCACACACTGCCCGTCACCTGGTGAGCAGGTGCCGCCTCGGACGTCTCGCCACACCACAGAGAGGCTCGCGTGACAACAACCCCACGCCGTGACGCGGGTGCGGCCGTGATCGCGGAAGAGCCCGCCGTGCGCTTGCTGGCCCCGCTGCGGGAACGGCGCTTCGCGCTGTACCTCGTCGGTCAGGTGCTCTCCCAGTTCGGCGACGGCATCTACCTGGTCACGCTGCCGTTCGTCATGCTCAACCAGGGTGGCGGCCCGGCGAACCTCGGTGTGGTGCTGGCCTGCTACGGGGCGGCCAGGCTGGCCTTCTCCCCGGTCGGCGGCGCGCTGGCCGACCGGCTGGGCGCCCGGCCGGTGATGCTCGTCGCGGACGCGCTGCGCGCCATCGTCGTGCTCGGGTTCGCCTTGCTCGCCGCGGGTGGTCACATCCCCCTGTGGGCGATGGTGGCGGTCGCCGTCCCGTTCGGGATCCTCGGCGGGATCTTCATGCCCGCCTCGTTCGCCGCGCTGCCGCAGATCGTGGGTCCCGAGTCGCTCGCGGCGGGCAACTCCCTGATCCAGGTCACGCAGAGCACGTCGAGGATCGCCGGGCCCGCGCTGGGCGGGACGCTCGTCGGGTCGCTCAAGAGCGGTGTGGGGCTGCTGATCGACGCGATCACCTTCCTGGTGTCCAGCCTGACCCTGCTGGCGATCCGCCCGGCCGAGGACGCGGTCGAGAAGACGTCCGCGCGGCACGAGGACGAGGACGGCGACCGGCTGCGGACGTGGCGGTCGGTGCTGCGGTACGCCGTCGGCTCTTCCCTGGTGCGGATGACCCTGCTGACCACGCTCGTGTTCAACCTCGCCGCTGTCGGCCTGATCGAGGTCGCGCTGCCGGTCTTCGCCCAGGACACGCTCGGCCGCGGCGCCCTCGGGTTCGGGGTCATGATGGCGGGCCTCGGTGTCGGCTCGGTCGTGGGAGCACTGCTGGGTCCGGTGTTGCTCCGCCTGCGCCGTCGCGGGCTGATCGCGCTCTGCCTCGGCATCGCCGAAGGACTGGCCATGACGGGCATCCCGGTGGGCTCGTCGCTGGTGGTGGCGACCGCGGCGATGTTCACGGCCGCGTCCTTGCAGGGCACGGTGAACGTCTTCTCCATGACGCTGCTCCAGCGGGCAGTGCCCGCCCGGGCGCTGGGCAGGGTCATGAGCCTGCTGGTCACCTGCGCCGGTCTCGCCTACCCCGCCTCGGCGTTGCTCGCCGGGACCGCCCTGGGCGCGGTCGACCCGCACGTCGTGATCATCGTGGCCGGACTGGGCGTGTCGGCGGCCTTCTCGGTCGGGTTCCTCAGCGGGCCGTACCGGAACCTGTGACCCGGGACCGGCTCAGCCGGTGAGGGCCAGGGAGCGGCCGCGGTCGAGCCACCACTGGTCGTAGGCGGGGTTGCAGCCGAGGCGGGCCTGGAAGGTCGAGTGGACCTGGTGGTGGATCTCCTCGATGTGGGCGGCCACCACGGTGCCGGGGCGGTAGAAGAGGCGGAGTTCCTGGTGCAGGGGGTGGTCGACGATGGGGCGGATGACCACCGAGCCGGGGCGGTCGCGGCTGCTGGCCAGGGCGGGGCCGATGGCGAGCTTGGCGTGGACGAGTTCCAGCAGGGTGGCCAGGCACTGGGTGCTGTGGGGTTGGTCGAGCACCACGCCGTGGTCCCGGCAGACCTGGGTGACGTAGGCGCCCCAGCGGGTGGTGCCGGGGGGTTCGTCGACCCAGGGGTGCTCGGCCATGTCGGCCAGGGAGATCGCGGGGAGCGCGGCGAGCGGGTGGTCGTGGGCGAGGGCCAGGAAGACCGGTTCCTCGGGGTGCACGACCACGCTGCGGACGGTGGGGGGTTGGGCGTGGCCGGAGAGGGGCGCTCGGTAGACCAGCGCGAGGTCGAGGGCGCCGATGGCGACCTTGTCGATGCTGATGCGCTCGTCGAAGTCCTCCTGCAGGCTCACCCCCGAGCACCACGGTTGGTCGCGCAGCCAGCGGCTGATCTCCACGTGCAGGAAGCCGCAGTAGCCGCCGACGCGCAGCGGGTCCGACGGCAGGCCGCGGCGGGCCCACTCCCCCACCCGGTCGGCGATGGCGGACATGCCGCCGAGCACGACCCTGGCCTCGGTGAGGACCTCGGCGCCCAGCGGGGTGGGCAGGCAGCCGTACTCGGCGCGGAAGAAGAGCCTGCCGCCGATGTTGCGCTCGATGCGTTGCAGCAGGCCGGACAGGGCGGGCTGGGACATCCCCAGGCGGCGGGCGGCCTGGGTGAGGCTGCCGGTCTCGTCGATGGCGGCAAGCGCGCGCAGGTGCCGGATCTCCAGCTCCACGGGTCCCTCCGCATCCCCACCGCACGACCGGCGGTCCAGCGACGGTACCCCTTGCGCGCGCGAAAGAGGAAGGGGTCACCGGTTGGCGACACCTCCCCCGCCGCGCGGCAACCGGGTGGTCTCCGGGGCGTGCGGTGACCGTCCCCGCCCGACGCGGTGGTGAACCGACGGTAAACCCGTTGTGATCAGCGCGAACAGATCCCGGATGGCCATAGCGGCCACCCGGACCGCGGCGGACACGATCGGAGTAGCGAGCCGAACCCGGTTCGGCCGATGGAGATCATCCGCACTAACCTTGGCGGGTATGGCGGGCGTGGAGGAGATGCGTTCCTGGGTCGCGGTGGCCACGGAGAAGGCGCGGTCGGGGATCGCCGCGATCGCGCAGGCGAGCCTGGAGCTCGACGAGGCGCGCGGGGCGTTGGCGACGGCCGGATCCGGGCGGGAACCGGCGGAGCTGGCCCGGTCGCAGAGCCTGCTCGCCGAGGCGGGCCGGTCGCTGGCCGAGGCGCGGGACTCCCTCTACGCGAGCATCGCCGCCGCCGAGAGCTACCTGGGCGGGCGCTGAACCGGCGCGACCGGCGCCGCGCGGGAGCGCGTGCGCGATGATGCCGGGGACGACGCGCGACACCGCCGTGGTCCCCCGAACCACTGACCGACACTGGCACAGCAGGCACGACTCGCACGGCAGGCACGACCCGCACGGCAAGCACGACTGACACACCTGGCACGACAACGAGGACCGGGCCACGAGCACCGGCGCGACGAGCTGATGGGGCCCTGGATGCTGGGTAAGCGGGAACGCAGGCAACGCGCCGAGAACGCGCTGGCGCGGTTGCGTTCGGTGCTGGGCCTGGCCCTCGGGGCCGCCGCGGGCGCGCACGAGCGGGCCGCGCTGCTCAAGCGGCAGTTGGAATTCGAGCGCTCGGTGCAGCGACTCGGCCTGGCCAGGGCGAGCCGGGACCGCGAGGTCGCCGAGCAGGTGACCGACCCCGACCTGGCGCCGGTGTGGGCGCGGATCACCGGGGAGCGCGACGACAGCTACGCCCAGTGGCGCCGTGAAGGCCAGGGCGCGGTGCGCGCGCTGGTCGACGCGGAGACCCCCGGTCCGTCCGGGCGGCCGTGGCAGGACTGGCTGGGGACGCTGGGCACCGACCTCGGGGTCAGCGCGCCGCGGCTGTGGCGGATCGGGACCGCGCACGTGGAGCACGAGTCGCCCGACGACGGGTTCCCGCTGGCGGTGCCGCTGCTCGAACACGCCCACCTGCGGCTGAACTCCGCGCGCGGGACCAGGGCCGCGGTGGACAGCATCGTGGAGACGGTGCTGCTGCGGATGATCAGCACGTTCACCCCCGGGCTGGTCCGGCTGCACCTGTGGGACATCGGGCACCTCACCGGCCCGCTGCCCAACCTGCACCCGTTGACCGCGGCCGGGTTGCTGGTGGTGCACGACCCGACCCGGCTCGACGACCTGCTGGCGCTGCTGGCCGGGCACATCCGCAAGGTCCACGCGAACGCGCTGCGCGCCGGGCGGACCACGCTCAAGGACGCCTGCCTGGCGGCGGGGCGCCGGGTGGAGCCGTGGCGGGTGGCGGTGCTGTTCGGCAACGGCGAGCGGCTCGACGAGGAGCAGTACCGGGAGCTCAACCGGATCGCCCGCACCGGGCCGGACGCGGGCGTGCACCTGATCCTGGTGGACATGCCGGTGTCGGCGAGCAGTCCACTGGAGACGGTCACCTTCACCGACGCCGAGGTCGCCACCTCCAGCATGACCGGCTCCGGTGTCGTGGTGCGGGCCGACCCGCCGGTGTCGCCGTCGGTGGCGAGCCGGGCGGCGGCGGCGATCCGCGACGACATGGTGGTGCGCCGCGGGAAACCGCGCTCGTTCCACGACCTGCTGCCCCGCGCGCTCGGCCGCGACAGCTCCCGCGAGGAGTTGCGCACGGTCATCGGGTTCGACGAGGGCGACCCGATCGAACTGGTGCTGGGCGACGCGACCCCGCACGCGCTGGTGGCCGGGCCGAGCGGGTCGGGCAAGACGAACCTGCTCTACGCGATGCTCGGCGGGCTCGCGGCCAGGTACTCGCCGGACGAGCTCGAGCTGTACCTGTTGGACTTCAAGGAAGGCGTGTCCTTCGCCGGGTTGACGCCGGGCACGAAGGACCCGAGTTGGCTGCCGCAGGCGCGGCTGGTCGGGGTGAACGTCAACACCGACCGCGAGTTCGGGTTGGCGCTGCTGCGGTACCTGGCGCGGGAGCTGGCCAGGCGCGCGGAGGCGGCGAAGCGGCAGGAGGTCACGAAGCTGGCCGAGCTGCGCGACGCCGAGCCGGAGGCCAGGTGGCCGCGGGTGGTGGCGGTGATCGACGAGTTCCAGGCGCTGTTCTCCGGCCGCGACCAGATCACCCAGCAGGCCGCGGCGCTGCTGGAGGACGTGGCGCGGCGGGGCCGGTCCCAGGGCATCCACCTGGTGCTGGCCAGCCAGGACATCGCGGGCATCGAGGCGTTCTGGGGCAAGCCCGCGGTGTACGACCAGTGCACGCTGCGCATCGCGATGCCCAAGGCGAAGCGGGTGCTCTCGCAGGACAACCTGGCGGCGAACACGCTGCCGCGCTGGCACACCGTGATCAACCACGACTCCGGTGTGCCGCACGGCAACGAGGTCGCGCACGTGCCGGACTCGTCGAGCCGCGGCACCTTCGACGAGCTGCAGCGGCGGCTGTGGCGGGAGACCCCGTCCGTCGCGCCCCGGTTGTTCGACGGCGCGCACCAGCCCGCGTTGCTGACCGCCGCCGGGTACGTGGCCGGGCAGGCACCGCTGCTGGGGCAGATCATCGACGTCGAGGACCGGGCGGCGGTGCTGCGGCTGGAGCCGGTGCCCGGCCGGAACCTGGCGGTGCTGGGCACGGCCCAGGACGACGCGCTGTCGGTGATGGCCAGCGCCGCGCTGTCGCTGGGTCGGGCCACCGAGCCGCGCTCGTCCGAGTTCGTGCTGCTGTGCCCGGTGAAGTCGTTGGAGGCCAACGTCACCGCGGTCGTCGAGGCGTTGCGCCGCATGGGGCACACCGTGCGGCTGCTGCTCGACGATGCCGTCGTCCAAGCCGTGCACGAGGAGACGGCAGGCAAGCGGTTCGTGTTCTTCTGGGCCGTCGACGCTGCCACGCAGTGGTTGGAGCACAAGGAACTCGGGGCGCCCCGCAGCGGGCTCGACGCGTTCCGGCTGATGCTCAAGCACGGGCCGGCGAACGGCGTGCACACCTTCGGCTGGTGGCGGGGCGTGGCGCGGCTCAAGGACACCCTCGGCTTCGGCGGCAACGACGACGTCAGCGCCTGGGTCGCCCTGGACGTGCAGGGCAGCGAGCTCAACCAGCTGGCGGCCGGGCAGCTGGTCGACTGGTCGCCGCGGCCGAACCGGGCCGTGTTCTTCGACCGCACCACGCACAGCCGCCCCGACGTGCTGATCCCGTTCGACACCGCGAGCGCGCTGGAGGCGACGTCGTGACCGCAGACCCCGTCGACCCGGTCGCCCGGTACAAGGAGCTGCTGGAGACCGCGCACCACGCCGCCCGCGCGCACTCCGAGCACGAGCGCAGGCGCGCGGTGGAGCTGGTGGCCGAGATCCACGCCGCCGACGACCGGGTGAAGGCGGCCGCCGAGGCGCAGGCTCAGGTCACCGGCGAGATCAACGGCTGGTGGCGGCAGGTCGTGGCCACCGTCGGCGAGCTGAAGTGGCTGACCACCACGCCGCGGCCCGCGCCGGACCCGGCCGGGCGGCCGGAGCTGCTGCGCGAGTACCTCGGCCAGATCGAGCCCGCCACCAAGGAGTTCTACGCCGCGCTGCGCAAGGCGACCTGGCCGCGCCGCCGCTGAGCCCGCTGGGGCCTGCCGAGTCCTGGCGGTGCCGGGTCCTAGTGGTGCTGGACGATCTGGATCAGGTTGCCGCAGGTGTCGTCGAGCACGGCGGTGGTGACCGGGCCGAACGCCTGCGGCTCCTGGGCGAACCGCACGCCGAGCCCCTGGAGCCGGGCGAACTCGGCCGCGACGTCGTCCACCTGGAACGCGGTGAGCGGGATGCCGTCGGCGAACAGCGACGACTTGAACGCCTTGGCCGCCGGGTGGCGGTCGGGCTCGAGCAGCAGCTCGGTGCCGTCGGGGTCCTGCGGGGACACCACGGTCAGCCAGCGGTCCTCGCCGAGCGGCACCTCGACCTTCTTCACGAAGCCGAGCACCTCGGTGTAGAAGCGCAGGGCCTTGTCCTGGTCGTCGACGTAGACGCTGGACAGGTGGATCCTCATGGGTGCTCTCCGGTGGGTCGGACCTGGGCGGGCACGTCACGGTACCCGGCGGCACCGACACCGCCCGGCGGTCCGCGGGCAGGCGCGTAAAAGGCCCCGCTCCCGGGCCGGGGGGCCAGGAGCGGGGCCGCGGGCCCGCGGTGCGACCGGGAGCATCGGGGTCGCGGGCCCGGGGTGGCCACCCGGCCGCGCGGGGTCAGGGCGCGGCAGGGTGGCTCGCGGTCACGGGTGCAGCAGCGGGAGTTGGGGGAACGGGAACGGCAGGGGGATCAGCGGCAGCTGCGGGGGGCGCAGCTGTTCGATCAGCGCGGCCAACAGGTTCAGCAGGCCCGGCAGCAGCGCGGTCACCACGCTGATCGGCAGGTCGGCGGCGGTGCTGACGAATGCCTGGGTGTTGGCGAGCACGTGCAGCGCGTCCTGGCTCTCGGTGACCTCGCCCAGGTCGTCGAGCACCGGCGGCAGCGTCGCCAGGACCTGGTCCACCTGGGTGGCGGTGGTGGCGGCGGCCAGTTGACCGGCCAGCCGGTCGAGGTCGGTGACCGGGTCGGCGGTGGCGGGGACGGGCAGCAGGGCCAGGGCGGTGGCGATCACGACGGCGCGCGTCGCGGGGATCCTCATCAGGGGGGCGCCCTTTCTGGTCGGGTGAGCGAGGTACTCGGGCTGCCCCAAGAGCTAGCAGCGCGCCGCGGTGGTGACCAGTCCTGGAACATGGGTGTTGGCGCAAGCACATAGCTGAACCTGGCCCCACCCCGGGTCGACATAACCGCTGGTCAGCCCCATCGGGGGCGCGGTGCCCGGGTGGGGCGGCGGGGGTGGACACGCTGCGCTGCCGTCGACCCCGCGATCGGCGACACCCGCGTCGATCGGGTGAATTCGGGCGCGTCACCCGCCCGTGCGGCCTATCCGGCGACCAGGACCGCCGCGTCGAGGACCGCGACGACGAGCATCGCGTGGAAGGTGGCGCGGGAGCCGGGGCGTCGGCCGAGCGCGAGACCCACGGCGGTGACGATCACGGCGGCGCCGAGCGCGAGGAAGCCGAGCACGGTGGGTAGTCCTGCCACCAGGGTGGCGGACGCGGCTAGGACTAACAGTGCCGCTGCCACCCGTGAACCAGTGGGCCCGATCCGGTGCGGTAGTCCCACCACTCCGGTGCGGCGGTCGTCGGCGAGATCCGGGAGGACGTTCGCGAAGTGCGCGGCGCTGCCCAGAAGGGACGCGGTTGCCACTAGCCACCACGGTGGCCAGTACGGCGACGGCAGGCCGAGGGTGACGAACGCGGTCAATAGTCCGAACGACACGGCGTAGGGAACGAGAGAGAAGGGCGTCGCTTTCAACCGGAGGTCGTACGCCCATGCCGACATGAGCGCGACGACGTGCGCCGCCCCGGCGACAGGTCCGGATAGGAACGACAGTCCGACAGCGGCCGTAGCGCTGATAAGGACCAGGGTTCGCACCAACGACCTCGACACCGTCCCGACGGCGACAGGCTTGTCAGTTCTACCGACTCGGGCGTCCCGCTCGGCGTCCACCACGTCGTTGAGCCACCCGACCGACAGTTGCCCGGTGAACACCGCCGCCGCGACCGCGACCGCTCCCCACGGGGTCTGCCCCAGCCCGATCGCGAGCCCGGTCGCGGCGAGGGTCACCGCGACGGCGGGTTCCGGGTGGGCGGCGCGCAGCAGCGGGATCACCGGACCAACGCTACGCAGCACAGACCTGTCGAGCAGGCCGGACCTGTCGACCAGCCGCAGACCTGTCGAGCAGGGCGGCTACCCGTGTGTAAGCCTCAGACGGTGACCGCCCTCTACGACGATCTCGCCGCCGAGTGGTGGCGACCGCGCGGGGCGTTCGCCGCGCTGCACTGGCTCGCACAGGCCCGTGCCCAACTGATCCCTACCGCGCGCAGGCCAGGGGCGGTACTGGTGGACCTAGGGTGCGGCGGTGGGCTCCTCGCGCCGCACATCAGCGGTAAGGGCTACCGCCATATAGGCGTCGATCTCTCTCAGCAAGGTCCACGGCTAGCGGCCGCGCACGGCGTGACGGCTATCCGGGGCGATGTCCTGAACGTCCCACTGCGGTCGGCGTGCGCGGATGTCGTAGTGGCGGGCGAGGTCCTAGAGCATGTGCCAGACCTACCGCGCGCGGTAGAGCAAGCCTGCCGTCTGTTGCGCCCCGGGGGGCTGCTGGTGATCGACACGCTGGCGAACACCGCATTGAGCCGGTTCCTCGCGATCACTGTCGCGGAGCGGCTGCCCGGGGTGCCGCGCGGCGTCCACGAACCGGAACTTCTGGTAGACCGGGAGGTGCTGGTCGACGAGTGCGCGCGCCACGGTGTGCGGTTGGCGCTGCGGGGTATCCGGCCCGCGGTGCTGGACCTGCTCGGCTGGGCGCTCGGCGCGCGCGCCGGGGTGCGGATGGTCCGGGTGCCGACGACCGCCGTCCTGTTCCAGGGGACGGGGACCAAGGAGGAGCAGTGGCCGCGGTGACCGGGATCGGGGTGGCGACCCCGCCGCCGGTGGCGCAGGAATCCCTGTGGGAAGGCTACTTCCGCGCGCACACCGGGGGCGGCGGGGTGGCGCGGCGGATCTTCGCGGGCTCGGGGGTGCGCACCAGGCACACCGTGGTCGACCCGTTCACCGAGGACGTCTCCGGGTGGTCGACGGCGCGGCGGATGGACCGGTTCGCCGAGCAGGCACCGGAACTGGCCGCCGCCGCGCTGACCGACGCGCTGGCCGCCGCGGGCCGCTCCCCCGCCGACCTCGGGCTGCTGGTGGTCGCGTCGTGCACCGGCTACAGCACCCCCGGGCTCGACGTCGCGCTCGCCGAACGCCTCGGCCTGGCCGCGGACACCCAGCGGCTGCTGATCGGCCACATGGGCTGCTACGCCGCGATCCCCGGGCTGGGCACGGTGTCGGACTTCGCGACCGCGCGCGGTCTGCCCGCCGCGCTGGTGTCGGTCGAGCTGACCTCCCTGCACGTCCAGCCGCCCACGGCCGACCCGGAGCAGGTGGTGGCGCACGCCCTGTTCAGCGATGCCGCCGCGGCCGTGGTCGTGGAACCGGGCGGCAGGCCGGGGTGGGAGGTGCTCGACGTCGCCGCGCACACCGACACCGACAGCAAGGACCTGATGACCTGGCGGATCACCGACCTCGGGTTCCGGATGGGACTGTCCGCGCGGGTGCCGGACGTGCTGGGGGGAGCGGTGCGACCGGTGGTGGACAAGATGCTGGCCAGGCACGGCGCCGACGTGGACTCGGTGGCCGGGTGGGCGGTGCACCCCGGCGGGCCGCGGGTCCTGGAGGTGGCGCGGACCGAGTTGGGGCTGTCCGAGGCGGCCGTGGCACCATCGCGGGCGGTGCTGGCCGAGCACGGGAACTGCTCGTCGGCGACGGTGGTGCTGGTGCTGCGCGAGATCGCCGCGCGGCGGGAGTCGGCCGTGCGGCCGGGAGAACTGGTGGTGGCCATGGCGTTCGGACCCGGGCTGACCCTCTACGCGGCGCTGCTGCGGCGGACCGGGTGAGCACCACCCGCGCCTACCGCGGCGCCGCCCTGTCCGAACAGGACTTCCCGCTCGACGCACTCGGCGAGCGGCTCGCCGACGGCGACACGATCGTCTGGGTCGACATCGACCACCACGACGCCGCGGACCTCGCCTCGGTCGGCGCCGAGCTGGGCCTGCACCAGCTCGCGGTCGAGGACGCCGAGCAGCGGCACCAGCGGCCCAAGCTGGACCACTACCGCACGCACCAGTTCCTCGCCGTGTACGGCACGACGGTCGCCGGGGACGGCACGCTGAGCACCTGCGAGCTGTCGGTGTTCGTCACCGACCGGGCGCTGGTGACGGTGCACGACGGGTTCGACATGTCCCGGGTCACCCGCCGCTGGGACGACTCGGTGGTGCCGTGCGACCGGGTCGGGGTGCTGCTGCACGCGCTGCTCGACGTGGTCGTCGACGGCCACCTCGGCGCGGTGTCGGCCATCGACGACCGGATCGAGGAGCTGGAGGGCACCGTCTTCGCCGACAACCCGGACGTGCGGCGGTTGCAGCGCGAGACGGTGCGGCTGCGCAGGAGCCTGTCGCGGCTGCGCAGGGCCGTGCTGCCGATGCGCGAGATCATGACCGGCCTCACCAGGGTCGACGGGCTGGTCGACGAGGAGCTCGACCCGTACTACGGCGACATCCGCGACCACGTCGTCCATGCGAGCGAGTGGGCGGAGTCGTTGCGCGACCACGTCATCGCGCTGCGCGAGACCCAGCTGACCATCCAGGGCAACCGGCTCAACCTGGTGATGAAGAAGGTCACCGGCTGGGCGGCGATCATCGCGGTGCCGACGGCGATCACCGGGTTCTACGGCCAGAACGTGCCCTACCCCGGCACTGGTGAGCCGTGGGGGTTCTGGGTGTCGAGCGCGGTGATCGTGGTGGTGGGGGTCTGGCTCTACGCCATGTTCAAGCGGAAGGACTGGCTCTGAGCGCCTCGGCCCGGCGCAGGTACGCCTGGGCGATCTCGGGTTCGTCGGCGGCCTCGTGCAGCAGGCAGTAGGTCAGCATCACCTTCTCGGCCAGCGCCGGGTCGGTCGCCGCCGTGTCGAGGTGGCCGCTGACCGCCCGGATGGCCGCGCGCGCGTCGGGCGCCTGCGCGATCACGCGTTCGGCGATCGTCAGCGCGGCCTCGGGGGACAGCGCGGGGTCGGGGTCGGGGTCGGCGGTCGGGGTGCGGGCGAGGGCGACGGTGTCCACGGCGTCGTCGAAGCGGCGTTGCGGGGTGGACAGGCGGGCGTCGGCCATCCGGTGGGCGATGTGCTGGTAGAGGTCGTCGACGGTGACGTACCCGCCGGTAGCCGGGTGGCCCGCGGCGAGGCACTCGGCGGCGTGGCGGGTGAACGGGCTCGGCTCCCCGGGCTGCTCGGCGTCCCTGGTGAGCTGGACCGACAGGCTGCTCGCCAGCACGAACACCCCGCGTCCGCCCAGGTGGCGGGGCAGGTCGGGGGCGGACTTGAAGCCACCGGAGTGGCAGCAGTCGAGCAGGACGACCTTCGCCCTGGCCCGGGAGGCGGCCATCATCTCCACCACGGCCCTGGCCGCGACACCGGTGGACATGATGCGGTCGGCGCGGGTGTCGCGGGCGGCCAGGTGGAGGTTGCCGTGGGCGTCGAGCTTGCCGTGGCCGCTGTAGTAGAGGAGCAGTTGGTCGTCGCGGGCGGCGCCGTCGAAGAACTCGTCCAGGGCGACCATGACACCGCGCTGGTCGGCGTCGGCGACCACCCGCACGTCGGCGGGCAGGTGCAGGCCCGAGTGGGGGTCGGTCAGCGCTGACCGCATCAGTTCGGCGTCCCGCGCGGGTCCGAGCAGCGGCGCGAGCCCACCCGGGTCGTCCGGGAACGTCCCGTTGGTCACCAGCAACGCCCGGTAGGTCCGCTCGGCCACCGACACCTCCTCCGTGATCCGCCCATGATGGCCTGTCCACCGGATGGCCTAGTCGCGCTTCTCAGACTTGATGATCGAACCACCGCCGCGGTGCGCGGCGGAGCGGGAGGGCGTTCTCATATCGTGGACGGGTCCGCAACCTGCCGATCGACCGCGGGCGGGATCGGGACCGCCCCGGGTCACGCGGGCGGCGCGCACGCGGCGCAACCGGGGAGAACAGCGGCGCCGCAACGGTCCCCGGGGTCGCGCGGCTCGCACGGGCGCGCCGCGGCGTGCGGGGCCGGGACCCACCGAACGGGTGGCTCGCGCGCCGGGACGTGCGGTCCGGGCGTACCCGGTCCGGTAGTGTTGAGCACCGAGGCCGAGAGGCGCTGCAACGGGCCAGGGGGTGTCCCAGCCCGCCACGCTCGGCTCCGGCTCCCCCGGTTCGGGAGCCAACCAGCAACAAGGGCGCCTCCGGATACCGGAGGTGTGCGCGTGACCGATCAGGCTCGGATCCAGCGGCTGCGGGAGCTGCTCACCCGGCGCGTCGCGGTGCTCGACGGCGCCTGGGGCACCATGCTGCAGGGCGCCTCGCTCACCGACGCCGACTACCAGGGCGACCGCTTCGCCGACCACCCGCGCGATGTCGCCGGTGACCCAGACCTGCTCAACCTGACCCGGCCGGACCTCATCCTCGACGTGCACCGGCAGTACCTGGCCGCGGGCGCGGACATCACCACCACCAACACCTTCACCGCCACCACCATCGCCCAGGCCGACTACGGCCTGGAGGACTACGCGGCCGAGATGAACCTGCGCGGCGCCCAACTGGCCCGCCAGGCCGCCGACGAGCTCGACGGCGACCGGTTCGTGGCAGGCTCGGTCGGCCCGTTGAACGTGACCCTGTCGCTCTCGCCCAAGGTCGACGAACCGGCGTACCGCAAGGTCACCTTCGACCAGGTCAAGGCCACCTACGCCAACCAGATCCTGGCGCTCGCCGAGGGCGGGGTCGACCTGCTGCTGATCGAGACCATCTTCGACACGCTCAACTGCAAGGCGGCCATCGCCGCGGCCCGCGAGGTGGCCCCCGAGCTGCCGCTGTGGATCTCGGTGACCATCGTCGACCTGTCCGGGCGCACGCTGTCCGGGCAGACGGTGGAGGCGTTCTGGCGGTCCATCGAGCACGCCGAGCCGATGGTGGTCGGGGTGAACTGCGCGCTGGGCGCCGAGCAGATGCGCCCGCACGTGGCCGAGCTGTCCCGGCTGGCGGGCATCTACACCGCCAGCCACCCCAACGCGGGCCTGCCCAACGCCTTCGGCGGCTACGACGAGACCCCCGAGGAGACCAGCGGGCAGCTCGCCGGGTTCGTCGGCGACGGCATGGTCAACATCGTCGGCGGCTGCTGCGGCACCACGCCCGCGCACATCGCCGCGATCGCCGAGGCGGTCAGGGGATTGGCGCCGCGGGTGGTGCCCGAGGTCGAGAAGGCGAGCCGCTACAGCGGGTTGGAGCCGTTCGCGATCGGCGCCGACACCGGGTTCGTGATGATCGGCGAGCGCACCAACGTCACCGGCTCGGCGAAGTTCCGCAGGCTCATCGAGGGCGACAACCACCAGGCCGCGGTGGACGTGGCGCTCGACCAGGTGCGCGGCGGAGCGAACCTGCTCGACGTGAACATGGACGCCGACCTGCTCGACAGCGTCGAGGCGATGACCACGTTCCTCAACCTGATCGCCACCGAGCCCGAGGTGGCCAGGATCCCGGTGATGGTCGACAGCTCGCGGTGGAGCGTGCTGGAGGCCGGGCTCAAGTGCGTGCAGGGCAAGGGGGTGGTCAACTCGATCAGCCTCAAGGAGGGCGAGGAGACCTTCCTGGAGCAGGCCAGCAAGATCCGCGACTACGGCGCCGGTGTGGTGGTGATGGCCTTCGACGAGAAGGGCCAGGCCGACACCACCGAGCGCAAGGTCAGCATCTGCGGCCGCGCCTACGACCTGCTGACCCAGAAGCTCGGCTTCCCGGCCGAGGACATCGTCTTCGACCCGAACGTGCTGGCCGTGGCGACCGGCATCACCGAGCACAACGGCTACGCCAAGGCGTTCATCGACGCGCTGCCGCTGATCAAGCAGCGCTGCCCCGGCGCGCGGACCTCCGGCGGCATCTCGAACCTGTCGTTCTCCTTCCGCGGCAACGACACCGTGCGCGAGGCCATGCACTCGGCGTTCCTGCTGCACGCGGTGCGCGCCGGGCTGGACATGGGCATCGTCAACGCCGGTCAGCTGGTCGTCTACGAGGACATCCCGAAGGACCTGCTGGAACTGGTCGAGGACGTGCTGTTCGACCGCCGAGAGGACGCCACCGACCGGCTGGTGGAGTTCGCCGAGACGGTCAAGGGCTCCAAGACCAAGCGCGTGGTCGACCTGGCCTGGCGCGAGGCGCCGGTGGCCAAGCGGCTCTCGCACGCGCTGGTGCACGGGATCGTCGACTTCATCGAGGCCGACACCGAGGAGGCGCGCGCGCAGATGGCGCGGCCGCTGGAGGTGATCGAGGGCCCGCTGATGGACGGCATGAAGATCGTCGGCGACCTGTTCGGCTCGGGCAAGATGTTCCTGCCGCAGGTGGTCAAGAGCGCGCGGGTGATGAAGCGCTCAGTGGCCTACCTGGAGCCGTACATGGAGGCGGAGAAGGAGAAGGCCCGGCTGGAGGGCCGCATCGACACCAGCCGCGGCCAGGGCAAGGTCGTGCTCGCCACGGTCAAGGGCGACGTGCACGACATCGGCAAGAACATCGTCGGAGTGGTGCTGGGCTGCAACAACTACGAGGTGATCGACCTCGGGGTGATGGTGCCCGCGTCGGTCATCCTGGACACCGCGGTCGCCGAGGGCGCCGACGTGGTCGGGCTCTCCGGGCTGATCACCCCGTCGCTGGACGAGATGGTGACGGTCGCGGGCGAGATGCAGCGGCGCGGGCTGAAGCTGCCGGTGCTCATCGGCGGCGCCACCACGTCCCGCCAGCACACGGCGGTGCGGATCGCGCCCGCGTACGACGGCAGCACGGTGCACGTGCTCGACGCGTCCCGCGTGGTCGGGGTGGTGTCGGACCTGATGGACACCACGCGCGCGGACGTGCTCGACAGCAGCAACCGGGCCGAGCAGGCGACGCTGCGCGAGCAGCACGAGAACCGGCGCGCCAAGCCGCTGCTGGAGATCGGCGCGGCCCGGTTGAACCGGGAGCAGGTGGACTTCTCGGACCTGCCGACGCCGTCGTTCACCGGGGTGCGGGAGGTCAGCCCGACGCTGGCCGAGCTGCGGGCGATGGTCGACTGGCAGTTCCTGTTCCTGGCCTGGGAGCTCAAGGGCAAGTACCCGGCGATCCTGGACCAGCCGGTGGCCCGCGAGCTGTTCGACGACGCGCAGGCGATGCTCGACGAGATCGGCCACCGGTTCGTGTTCAAGGGCGTGTACGGCTTCTGGCCCGCCCACAGCGAGGGCGACGACCTGGTGGTGGCCGACAAGGCGTTCCCGATGCTGCGCCAGCAGACGCAGAAGCCGGAGAACCGCCCGAACCGCTGCCTGTCCGACTACGTGGCCCCGGCTGACGACCACCTGGGCGGCTTCGCGGTATCGGTGCACGGCGCGGAAGAGATGGCGCACGAGTACGAGGCCGACAACGACGACTACAAGGCCATCATGGTCAAGGCCCTCGCCGACCGCCTCGCCGAGTCCTTCGCCGAGTGGATCCACCTGCTGGCCCGCCGCGAGTGGTTCGAACCCGGCGCCGAGCCCGAGTTGGCCGACCTGCACGCCGAGCGCTTCCGCGGCATCCGCCCCGCGCTCGGCTACCCGGCCAGCCCGGACCACACGCTGAAGCAGCCCCTGTTCGACCTGCTGGGCGCCGAGGACCTGGGCATCGGCCTCACCGAGTCCTTCGCCATGACCCCCGCCGCCGCGGTCAGCGGCCTGATCTTCGCCCACCCGGACTCCCGGTACTTCACCGTCGGCCGCATCGGCAAGGACCAGGTCTCCGACTACGCCAAGCGCACCGGCACCTCACTGTCCGAAGTAGAGCGCTGGCTGCGCCCCAACCTCGCCTACGAACCCAAGTAACCCCGCACGCGGACGCGAACTGGCGCTGGACGCCCACCCCCAGGTGGCGCCAGCGCCAGTCCCATATCCGTCCCCCGACAGCCACCCCCCGAGCGGCCCCACGAACGCTAGCGACCTCCACCGACATAAACCCGGTCCAGTGCTCTGCCGGTCGCCGAGCCTCGGACGAGAACGACGGGTGCACGACGTCAGGCGACCGGGGTGAGGGCTTTGTCCAGTTCCTCCAGCAGGCGCGACTTCGAGCGGGCGCCCACCCAGGTGGCCACGGGCTTGCCGTCCACGAAGAGGATCAGTGTGGGCAGTGACATCACCTGGTAGTCGCGGGCCACGCCGGGGTTCTCGTCGGAGTTGAGCTTGACCACGGTGATGGGGCGTTCCTCCGCGACCTGCTCCAGGACGGGGACGATCATGTGGCACGGCGGGCACCACTGGGCCCAGAAGTCGACCAGGACGGGGCCGTCGGCGGCGAGCACGGTGTCGGTGAAGGTGGTGTCGGTCGCGGTGATCACGGGGTCTCCTGGACGGTGCAGGTGGGGTGGGGTTCGCGGGCCAGGGCGGCGGCGAGTTTGCGGGTGAGGTCGGTGCGCAGGTCGGTGAGTTGCGACAGGCACGCCTCGACCTCGGCGAGTTTGCGGCGGTAGACCTCGACCGAGTCGGCGCAGGCGTCGCCGTCGGGGTTGCCCGCGCGCAGGCAGGCGACGAAGGGGCGGGTGTCGGCGAGGCTGAAGCCCGCGGCTTGGAGCGCGCGGATCTCGGTGACGAGGCGGAGGTCGTGCTCGTCGTACGAGCGGTAGCCGTTCGGGGAGCGTTGGGCGGCGAGCAGGCCCTGGGCCTCGTAGAACCGCAGGGTGCGCGTCGTGGTCCCCGTCCGTCGAGCCAGTTCACCGATCCGCATAGGACTGACGGTAAACCTTGCCGTGCGCGTTAACGCAAGCGTCGCTTGGCAGTGTTGGCAGCCTTGGCGACCGCGGCGACCTCATCCGAGTTGGCCTTGAAGTAGTCACGCTTGGCGACGGCCTCGCGAACATAGGCGCCGACCTGGGCGGTATCGATCTCCGTGCCGATCGGGATGTCCCAGGTCATCAGGGTGGCGGTGCCCGCGCGGAGCACGCCGAGCGGGTCGTCGAGCAGCACGCCCCACAGGAACCGCAGGCAGGCGCCCTTGCGGGTGACGTTGATCCCGGCCACCCAGTGCTTCCAGCCGCCGTCCACCGTGTACATCAGCAGCCCGTACTTGACCGCGACGTCCAACCCGGCCGCAGCCAGAACGGCCTCGTGCAGCGCCAGCACCGCGGCGGCCTCCGCCGGGGTGTGCCGGTCCGCGTACTCCTGTGCCACGGTCATGCGCACACGGTAGCTGACCTGCGCCGTTGACACCTCGTGCGAACATGTGTTCGTGTCGAACGACGGTCCCATCCTGCACGCCGACCTGGACGCGTTCTACGCCTCGGTCGAGCAGCGCGACGACCCGGCGCTGCGCGGGCGGCCGGTGATCGTCGGCACCGGCGTGGTGCTGGCGGCGAGCTACGAGGCCAAGGCCAGGGGCGTGCGGACGGCGATGGGCGGGCGGCAGGCCAGGCGGCTGTGCCCGGACGCGGTCGTGGTCCAGCCGAGGATGGCGGCGTACTCGGCGGCGTCGAAGGCGGTGTTCGAGGTGTTCCGGGACACGACGCCGCTGGTGGAGGGGATCTCCATCGACGAGGCGTTCCTGGACGTCGGCGGGCTGCGCAAGATCGCGGGCCCGCCCCGGCAGATCGCCGCGACGCTGCGTGCGGAGGTCGCGCGGCGGGTAGGTCTACCGATCACAGTTGGCGTTGCCCGCACGAAGTTCCTCGCCAAGGTCGCCAGCGGGGTAGCGAAACCGGACGGCTTGCTGGTCGTGCCGCACGACGCCGAACTGGCCTTCTTGCACCCCCTGCCAGTAGAGCGGCTTTGGGGCGTTGGCGTGGTGACGTCGGGGAAGCTGCGCGCGATGGGCATCACCACGGTCGGCGAGGTCGCGGCGTTCGACGTCCGCGAACTGGTGAGCATTCTGGGTGCCGGTTCCGGTCGGCACCTGCACGCGCTCGCCCACAACCGCGACCCGCGCCGCGTGCGGGTCGGGCAACGCCGCCGGTCGATGGGCGCGCAGCGGGCACTGGGCTCGCGCAGGCGCGGCCTGACCGAGTTGGACGAGTTCACCGCCGGGCTCGCCGACCGGCTGGGCCGCCGCCTGCGCGCCGCGGACCGGGCCTGCCGCACGGTGACCCTGCGCCTGCGGTTCGCCGACTTCACCCGGGCGACCCGCTCGCACACGGTGGCCAAGCCGACCGACGGCACCGAGGTCATCCTCGCCGCCGCGCGCACCCTGCTCACCGCGGCCTGGCCGATGATCGCCGACCGCGGCATCACCCTGATCGGCCTGTCGCTGTCCAACTTCGACGACGACGCGATCCAGCTGGAACTGCCCTTCGACGGCGGCCCCGACCGCGCCGCCCTCGACATCGCGCTGGACTCCCTGCGCGGCCGCTTCGGCTCCGCCGCCGTGACCCGCGCCGCGCTGCTGCGCCACGCACCCCAGGACGAGATGCCGGTCCTGCCGGACTGACGATGTCCACAGAGGACAGCACCGAGGCCCCGGCTGGTGGGACTACCCGCCGGGGCCTCGGTGTGGTGCGGTCGACGCGGCGCGGGACCGCCGGGGGACAGACCGCGGGGGTGGGTCAGCCTGCGTAGACCCGGGTCTCGCTGAGCGGGGCGAGCTGCGCGCGGCCCGCGAAGAGCTGGTTGACCCGGTTGGACTCGGTGGCGTTCGGGTACGGGTTGCGGCAGGAGGTGCCCGCGCTGCCACCGGACATCAGCTGGGAGCAGACGCCGTTGTAGTTGTCCGGCAGCCCGAGTGCGTGCCCGATCTCGTGGGCGACGATGCGCAGCGCGTCGTTGCCCGCGGCCACGTCCCGGTTGTCGATGTAGATCGTCCCGCAGCCCAGGCCACAGGGGTAGGCCCGGGAGCCGCCACCGTTGGTGGCGGAGATGCGGATGGTGGCGTTGCCGCCGCGGACCAGCCGGAGGTTGGGCACCCGGGAGTTCCAGATCTGGGCGGCCTGGTCGGCCTGGGAGCTGTAACCGGTGGCGCTGTAGTAGACGGTGCGGGCCGCGACGGTCGGCGCGGCCTGCTGGGCGGCCGGGGCGGCGGCCGCGGCGGCCGTCATCCCGGTGAGGCCGAGCACCATGGCGGCACCGGCGATGAGGACGCGCGTGTATCCACGGAGGGACATAGGGCTCTCCTGGTGTTGCGATGCAGGGAAAAGTGTTCTCGCGAACACTTCGGCTCCCCGAGTCTAGAAACAGACATCACGGTCAGATATAGGTCTGACACATAAAGCGACGTTATTACGCCGGTCTTGTTCCCATCACCGCAGGTGGCACCACCCGACGAACCGCCACAAGTGCCCCAAGTGGGGATTTCCCAGATGTAACGGGTGCATTGTCCAGCGTACAAGAGAATTTCTCAGCCGAGCAGCGCGTCACCATGTTCGAGTACCCAGTCCCCCACTGCGCGCAAGGGGCCGTCCACCAGTGTCACGCCCAGTGCGCTGAGCCGGTAGGTGACCCTGGGCGGCGCCTCGGCGTAGCGGTGGCGCTCGACGAGACCGCGGTCGAGCAGGCGGCGCAGCGACTCGGTGAGCGCCTTGTCGCTGATGCCGCCGACGTGCCCGCGCAGGTCGACCCGGCGCAGCGGACCCGGTCGCAACGCGGCCAGCAGCACCGGGTCCCACCGATGGGCGAACAGGTCGGTGCCCGCCCGCAAACGGCAGTCCGCCACCCACTCCTCGCACATGACCCCATTGTGCCCGCCCGACACCTACCGTTCGGTGCGCGTCGAACTGCCTACCGTCGCGGCATGCGAATCGGAATCCTCGGCACCGGCGCGGTCGCGACCGCCCTCGGCGCCCGCTGGGCCACCCACGACCTGACCGTCGCGGGCCGCTCCCCCGCCAACACCCGCGCCCTGGCCGACCGGCTGGGTGCCACCGCGGCGACGTTGCGCGAGGCCGTCACGAACTCGGACGTCGTCCTGCTGGCCGTGCGCTGGGAGGGCGTGCCGGACGTCCTGGCGGCCGTCGGGGACGCGCTGCGCGGCAAGACGCTCATCGACCCCACGAACGCCGTCGAGCACGGTGTCGGCGTCCTGCTGCCCAGCACCTCGGCGGCGGAGTTCGTCGCCGAGGGCAGCGGAGCCCGTGTGGTCAAGGCGTTCCACCTGTTCCCCGCCGCGCACTGGGCCGACGCGGCGGGCACCACCGTCGCGCTCTGCGGCGACGACCAGGACGCGCTCACCACCGTCGCCGAACTCGTGCGCGAGACCGGCGCCACCCCGGCGGTGCTCGGCCCGCTGAGCCGCGCCAGGCAACTGGAGGAGGTGGCCGGGTTCGTCATCGGCCTCGCCTTCGCGGGCGTCAACCCGAACTCGGCCATCCCCAGCACGTAACCACAAAAGGAAGACCGGCCCTGGGGCAGGGTTCCCAGGGCCGGTCCGAGTGGACCGCGGGGCGACCGCCGGGCCGGGTACACCGGCGATCGCCCCGCGTTGCTCTCACTCCGGGTCCGCCTGCACGGCGGACCCGGCTACCTCAGGTGGATCAGCAGGGACCGAGGTCCTGCCACACACCCCACTGACCGCTCAGGTCCGGGCGGTCGCCCTGGGTCCACCACTTGTTCTTGTACTGCCGACCGTTGTAGGACACGGTCGTCCCGCCCGCCGCGTAGACCTTCGCCGCGTCCCACGCTGCCGCGGTGCACGTCGGCGGCTTGGTGGTGGTGGTGGTGGTCGTCGTGGTCGTCGTCGTCGTGGTGGTCGACGTCGGCGGCGTGGTGGTCGTGCTGGTGGTGGTCGTCGACGACGGCGGGGTCGTGGTCGTCGACGTCGGCGGGGTGCCGCCCGTGCCGCGCAGGTACTCCTGCGCCGCGGTGTAGGACTTGCCGCCGAAGGTGATGGTGATGTTCGACGGGGTCGCCACCGGCAGGTAGTAGGACAGCTGCACCTCGGCGCTGGCGCCCGGCGCCAGGCTCTGCCACGACGGCAGCTTCAGCGAGAAGCGGTGCAGGTCGCCCTTGAGCCCACCGATGTTGTTGCCGGTGTGGCCGGTGGAGACCACCGACAGGCTCCAGCCGGACTGCTGCCCGATGGTCGGCGGGGCCGAGGTCCCGTAGTCGAACTGGATCTCGGTGCCGCCGGGCAGGGTCGTGGTCGAGGAGTTGGTGACCTTCGCCTTGGGCGTGATCGGGTAGTTCGCGTCGCCGACCGGGAAGCCGGCGAGGGTGAACCTCACGTCCAGCACATCGCTGGGCATGGTGATCTTGGCCTTGGTGTTGCCGTAGGGCGAGGCGGTCTTGAACTTGTCGTAGAGCAGCGTGGTCAGCGTGTTGCCCATGAACCACTCGCCCTTGGTCTGGTCGTAGGCGTAGTCGCCTGCCAGCTCCCAGATCATGATGCCGCCGAGGCCGCGGTCGACGACGTACTGCGCCTTGGTGGCCAGCGACTGCTCGTCCTCAGTGGACAGGAAGACCTTCTTCTGCGCGTTCCACAGCCACGGCGCGACCAGGGTCGAGTCGTAGTTGCGGGCGTAGGTGCCGGTCAGCCGGTCCTCGGGCTTGTTGGTCGGGTCGAGGCCGTAGGCGGGGCCGTAGCTGCCGACCTTGCCCTCGGCGAGGTTCTTGGTGTGCCACAGCGGGTTGGAGCCCGCCGGGACCTCACTGCCCTTGGTGTCCTCGTCGTGCCAGAGGTTGTCGATGCCGACCGCGCCGTTGCCGCACGAGGTCTTGGAGCCGACCGTGCCGCCGGTGCCCGGTGGGCACTTGGTCTGGTCCGGCAGCGGCGCCGAACCCCACAACCCGTTGGTGCCGCCGGTGACGTTCTGCCAACCCCGGGTGTAGTACGGGACGCCGAGGTTGATCCGTCCCGCACCCATGGCGCCGCGGAAGTAGTGGTAGGACCAGTCGCTGTTCAGGTAACCGAGTCCCGCGTACTGCGAGGTCGTGTAGTACTGCCAGAACTGGAGCTCCGCGTCCTTGCCGTCGTCGTAGAGCGCGGCGTTCGGGCCGACGAAGTTGTTCCACGCCCCGTGCAGGTCGTAGGTCATCATGTTGAGGTAGTCCAGGTACTGGGTGACCTGGTAGGTGTCCATGCCGCGCAGCATGTAGCCGGAGGACGGCGCGGCGACCGAGAGCGTGTAGTACTTGTTGTCGGCGACGGCGGCCGCGTCGAGCTTCTCGCGCAGCGTCTTCATCAGCGTCACGTACCCGGCCATCAGCTTGGCGCGGCGCGGGTTGGAGACGGTGAAGTCGTCGGGGTTGCCCGAGTTCGACATCGAGGTGGCGTACTCGTAGTCGATGTCGACGCCGTTGAAGCCGTACTTGCGGATGAAGTCCACCGCCGAGTCGGCGAAGGTGTTGATCTTCGCAGCGGAGTCGGTCATCGCGTAGAAGCCGCCGTCGGCGACACGCTTGCCGTCGGCGCCGATGTAGCCACCGGTCTCCGCCCAGCCGCCGACCGAGATCAGCGTCTTCACGTTGGGGTACTGCTTCTTGTACTTGTTCAGCAGGTTGAAGTGCCCCTTGTAGGGCAGCGACGGGTCCATCTCGGCGCCGGGGACGCCGGGCCAGGTCAGACCGGTCGCGGGGTTGTCTGCGGTGTCGGGGCCGACCGAGACCTTGCCCGCGCCGTCGATGTGCGCGAACGCGTAGTTGATGTGGGTGATCTTGTTCCACGGGATGTTGCTGGCCAGGTACGCGGGCTGGCCGTTCTTGCCGGTGCGCCAACTGGTGAAGTACCCGATCACGCGGCGCGGGTGGTCGGCACCCATCTTCTCGCGGCCGTCGGTGTCGTAGGCGAGACAGTAGGGCACCGCGAGGTTCGCGGTCGTGGCCAACCCGTCCGGGCGGCAATCGGAGTTGTCGGCTGCCACGGCGGTGTTGCTTGGTGCCACGGCGACCGCGAGGGTGATACCGGAGAGCAGAGCCAGCAAGAGGAGCAAGGGGAGGCTCTTTCTGACCACGCTTCACCTCCTGGGGACACGAGCAGGGATGCAGGGATGTGCATGAGCGTAAGTGGTCTAAACCACATAACTCAACCGGTCTAGACCAATTATTTCCTTCCCAGTTCCCATGTCCGTCACCCACCGGACATCGGATGATCGCGTGAATCGGCGCCGGCGGTGTGGATCTTATGGTCCTACGTGGACGGTCAACCGGCCTCCGCCGACCGCCGAGTTGATCCCATTTTCCCAGTACAGGGCATAGGTGGCCGCTATGCATAGTTGAGATGTGCGCCCGTCGTCAGCCATAGGGCAACCTCGGTGAGATCCGATCGCGCGCTGTGCACCGCGGCGCGCGAACCACCGGCGACGCCCGGCCCCACCCTGCCGACGGGGACCGGCGTCGCGACGCGAGGAGGTGCGCAGGGTGTCCCTCACCCGACGTTCCGCTCTGGCCATGACGGTTGCCGCAGGCGCGGCCGCCGCCGTGCTCGCCGGTGCCTTCCCCGGGGCTTCCGCCGCCCCGACCCCGACCGCGCCCACCGCGCAGCAGCAGAGCGCGAGCTACGTCTACCGGGTCACCGGTGGCGTGGCACGCGCGGAAGCGTTGCTGCGCGAGGGCTTCGACGTGCTCGAGGAGCGCCAGGGCGGTGACCTGTTCGTCATGGGCTCCGCCGAGGTGGGTGCCCGGCTGCGCGCCGGTGGTCACCGGGCGTCCGTCGAGCAGGTGCTGCCGCCGGTGGCCTGGGCGCCGCCCGCGCGCAGCGGCCAGGCGGCCGTGCTGGACGCCGCCGCGGCCGAGGAGACCTACGCGGGCGGGTACCGCACGGTCAACGCGCAGTACGCGCACCTCGACCAGGTGGCGCGCGACCACGCGGCGCTGGCCACCGTCGTCGACTACGGCGACTCGTGGCGCAAGAGCCGCGGCTCCGGCGGGTACGACCTCAAGGCCATCTGCATCACCAAGAAGAACGCGGGCGACTGCGCGCTGAGCACCGCGGCGCCCAAGCCCCGGCTGTTCGTCATGGGCCAGTTGCACGCCCGCGAGATCACCACCGGTGACGTCGCCTACCGCTGGATCGACCACCTGACCGACGGTTACGGCACCGACAGCCAGGTCACCACCCTGCTCGACACCACCGAGGTGTGGGTCGTGCCGATCGCCAACCCCGACGGCGTCGACATCGTCCAGCGCGGCGGCTCGTACCCGTACCTGCAGCGCAAGAACGCCAACAACAGCAACGGTGCGGGCTGCGGCACCACCGGCGGGTCCAGCCAGGTCGGCATCGACCTCAACCGCAACACCAGTTCCGGCTACGGCACCGGCAGCAGCACCTCCCCGTGCTCGGAGACCTACCGCGGCCCGAGCGCCAACTCCGAGGTCGAGACCAAGGCCCTGCAGTCGCTGTGGCGTTCGCTCTACCGCGACCGGCGGGCCACCGGCACCGGCGCTGCCGCGCCCGCCGACACCACCGGCATGGTCATCAGCATGCACAGCTACTCGAACATGGTGCTGTTCCCGTGGGGCTTCAACTCCGCGGTGAAGTCCGGCAACGACACCAGCCTGCGCGCCATCGCCAGGCAGATGGCGTCGCTGGCCGGTGGCTGGCGCTACGGGCAGCCCGGCGAGATCCTCTACAACGCCGGTGGCGCGACCGACGACTGGGTCTACGACGACCTCGGCGTGTCCAGCTTCGTGTGGGAGATCGGCAACCCGAGCGGCAACTGCTCCGGGTTCACCCCGGCCTACTCCTGCCAGACGAGCCTGTACTGGCCGAAGGTCAAGGGCATGCTGCTCTACGCGGCGAGCAAGACGGCGAGGCCCTACGCCGGCTGAGCCACACCGGGGGCGCGCGGTCGAGACAGGGGCGGCGGCTCCCCCACCCCCGCGCGGGCGATGCCTGCGTTCACGCGGGGGTCCCGGCGAGGGCCGGGCGCACCCTCACGCGCCCGGCCCTCGCGATTTTTTCCCGGGTTTCTTCCCAGACCGGCTGCCGCAGACCCGCTCGGACGCTCTATGGTGTACCCGTTCCCCCGGGAGGGCGCCCGAACGGTCGGGAACGCGTTCGCGGGTCCGTGCCCTCGCTGAGACCCGAGCGCCGGGTCTGGTCGCGTCATGCAGGGGCGCGACCAGACCCCGAAAACTCCCCCGCGCGGTCGATGGCAGCGCTCCCGACCCCCTCGATCCGGTGGACCGGTCCACTCGACGGCGGATGTCCACCTGTCGGACCCCCGGCGTCCACCTGCCGGTCGATTTCCTCCAGGTGTAGAACAACCGCTAACCTGTCCGACGTGGACGCCCCGCTGACCGCCGCCGCCCTGGACCTCGGTGGCGCCACCGATGTGGTGGGCGCCGTGGCCGCGGTGCTGGCGGGCCTGGTCGCCGGGCTGTTCCTCACCTTCTCCGTCGTGGTCATGCCCGCGCTGGCCCCGCTGCCCGCCGCGGTCGGCGTCGCCACCATGCGGTCGGTCAACCGGGTCATCATCACCCCGCTGTTCCTCGTGCCGTTCCTGGGCACCGGTGTGCTCGGCGTGCTGCTGGCGATCACCGGGCCGTGGCCCAGGGTGCTCGGCGCCGCGCTGTACCTGCTCGGGGTGTTCGTGGTGACCGGGGTCCGCAACGTGCCGTGGAACACCGAGCTGGACGCGCTGGAGCCGGGCACCGCCGAGGCAGCCGAGTACTGGCCCGGCTACCTGCGGCGGTGGACGGCGTGGAACCACGTCCGAACGGTCGCCTCGACAGGGGCGGCCGTGGCGTTCGTGGTCGGGTGACCCACGCTCGGGTGCGGCTCGGCGCACTGAACTATCGCGCCGGTCGGTGATCACCGCCAAGCCGCCGGGGGAACCAGTCGGTTCGTCCGCGGTCGCGGTCGGACCGCTTCCCTTGTCGTGGGCATCGAGGCGCCGCACGCGCCAATAAGCCGCAAAAGCCAGAAGGCGCGCTAGCGCCGAATCAGTCGCACTCGACCAGCGGGACCATCGGAACCGGGATCGGCGCGGCCACCGCGCGGGAGTCGCGCGAGCGGCGGCAGAACTCCTCGACCAGGTAGTCGTTGGCGTCGTGGTCATTGGCGTCGGCGTTGGAGAGGAAGAAACGCAGCAGCGCCTCGGCGGCGTCCGACCTGTCGACGATGACCGGATCGTTGATGGACCTCGGGTAGCCGGTTCCCTCGAAACAGCCGGCCGCATCCTCGTAGGCATTCTCGCGCATATCCCCCACCCCCTCGAGGTACCGCCCAGTGGCGGTCACACGGTAAGAATGCCACCCGAACGCCACGGGGTGATCACGATCGGGTGAATTGGCTCGATCTTTTTCGAGACCGCCGGTCGGGATACCGCCACCCTACCGCCATAACACGGCCGAACGGGGCATCACTCAGCAAAATAATAAATTCAAGTCTGCAACTTGCAAGCTCATTTTTGCGATGCAGGCCCATAACACGTAGCCATTACATGGACGATATATTAGCGTGGGTGAACAATCCGGTGTGGAACGTCGGATCCGACCATTGGATCGAACCCCTGGATCGGGGTCGGATCAGCGCGCGGGCAGCACTAAGGAAGTTGTCGACTCTACCCATGACCCAGGTCACACCGCCAGTACCCGGTGGTAGCTTTCAGCATGAGCCCGACTGGAGCGACCGATCCGCGCTGGTGGCGGCACGCGGTGATCTACCAGGTGTACGTCCGCAGCTTCGCCGACAGCGACGGCGACGGGATCGGTGACCTGCCCGGCATCCGCTCCCGGTTGGGCCACCTGGCCCGGCTCGGGGTCGACGCGCTGTGGATCACCCCGTTCTACCCCTCCCCCATGGCCGACGGCGGCTACGACGTCGCCGACCCCCGCGGCGTCGACCCGGTGTTCGGCACCCTCGACGACGCGCGCGGCCTGGTCGCCGACGCGCATTCGCTGGGGTTGCGGGTGATCGTCGACATCGTGCCCAACCACACCTCGGCGGCGCACCCGTGGTTCCAGGAGGCACTGACGGCCGCGCCGGGGTCACCGGAGCGCGGCAGGTACCTGTTCCGGCCCGGCCGCGGCGACGGCCCGCCCAACGACTGGGAATCGGTGTTCGGCGGCCCGGCGTGGACCGGGGTCGCCGACGGCGAGTGGTACCTGCACCTGTTCGACGCCAGCCAACCCGATGTGGACTGGTCCACTCCCGAGGTGCGGACCGAGTACCTCGCCGTGCTGCGGTTCTGGCTCGACCTCGGCGTCGACGGGTTCCGGATCGACGTGGCGCACGGCCTGGTCAAGGCCGACGGCCTGCCGGACGCCGGTGACAGCGACCAGCACGGCGTGGCCGTCACCCAGCGGCTGCCGTACTTCGACCAGGAGGGCGTCCACGAGATCTACCGCTCGTGGCGCGCGGTGCTCGACTCGTACTCCCCGCCGCGGGTGGCGGTGGCCGAGGCGTGGACAAGGGACCCGGCTCGTACCGCCCGGTACGTCCGCCCCGACGAACTGCACCAGGCGTTCAACTTCCACTACCTGCGAGCCGACTGGTCGGCCACCGACCTGCGCGCGGTCATCGTCGGCACCCTCGCCGCGACATCCCCGGTCGGCGCCCCCGCCACCTGGGTCCTCTCCAACCACGACGTCCAACGCCACGTGACCCGCTACGGCGACGGCCCCCTCGGCCTGCGCCGGGCCCGCGCCGCGCTACTGCTGACACTGGCGTTGCCGGGGTCGGTTTACCTTTACCAGGGCGAGGAGTTGGGGCTGCCCGAGGTGCTCGACCTGCCGGAATCGGTGCTGCAGGACCCGATCTGGCGGCGCTCGGGCTTCACGGAACGCGGACGGGACGGGTGCCGGGTGCCGATCCCGTGGACCCGGGAAGGCTCGGCACTCGGCTTCGGGCCTTCGGGGAGCCGCCCTTGGCTGCCGCAGCCGGACGGGTGGTCTGAGCTGTCAGTGGAGGCGCAGACGGGCGATCCCAGGTCGCTGCTTGAGCTGTACCGCACAGCTCTGCGCCTGCGGCGGGACGTCACACCGGAGGCGGACCTGGAGTGGCTGGAGTCGGGACCGGAGCTGCTGGTGTTCCGACACGGAAACCTGGGCTGCGCGGTGAACTTCGGCCCTGCCGCGGAGGTGACTGTCTCCGGACCACTACTGCTCACTTCCGAACAGTGCGAAGTGGACGGTACCAACTTGCTGCTACCACAGGACACCGCCGCGTGGTGGTCAATTCCTTAGTGGACTCTCAACACCGGGAGACACGAGACCGCCTCCCGACGGGTCCGCGGTGCCGATTTGCCCCGGCACCGCGAACCGTTGAGAACTATGCGCCCGCGAGAGCGCGCAGACGACGGAGCACCTCGTCAACACCAAGAGCCTGGCTGATGGCGTGCAAGTCCGGGCTGCGAGTCGACCCGGTCAGCGCCACGCGGACCAGCTGCGAAGCCTCGCGGATGGAGCCCGGGTAGGCGTCCGGGTTCTTCTTGAAGTCCTTGGGGCTGGGGGCGAAGCCGTGCTTGGTGGCGAGGTCGCGGACCTGGTTGAACCACTCGGGTTGGTCGTCGGCGTGGTGGTAGCCGTCGGCGAGGTCGGTGGCGAAGGCGCGGATGACGTCGGGGGTGACGCCGAGGGGGGTGACGCGGTCGTCGGTGGGGCCGGTGAGGGGGGTGAAGACGGTGGGGAAGAAGAAGCCGTAGGCGGCGCGGAAGTCCGACCACTTGCGCAGGTCCTTGCGCGGGTTCTCCACGCCCTCCCGCTCCACCGCGATCGCCCGCAGCGCCAGGTCACGCGCGTCGTCGAGCACCGTGACCAGGTCCTTGTCGTACAGCTGCGACCAGGCGCGGACGGCGTCGAGGACCTGTTCGCTGGTCAGGGTCGCGATGTGGTCGGCGCTGATGTCCTCCAGCTTGACCAGGTCCACCAGCGGCCCCGCCACGCCGCACTGGTCCAGGCTGATCGGGGTGGCCAGCGCCTCGTCCAGCGGGACCTCGGCGAGGCGACCGTTGGCCAGGCCGCGCAGGTAGTACAGGATCGCGCGCGCCGGGTAGCCTGCCTCGATGTAGAAGTCGACGCCCGCCTCGGGGTCCTTGCGCTTGGACAGCTTGCGCTTGCCGCCGGGGATCTGCTTCATCAGCGGCGCGATGTGCGCGTAGGTGATCGGCTCGAAGTCCAGCGCGGCGAACAACTGCTGGTGCAGCGGCACCGACGAGATCCACTCCTCGCCGCGCACGACCAGGTTCACCCGCATCAGGTGGTCGTCGACGGCGTGCGCGAAGTGGTAGGTGGGCAGCCGGGGCGAGGTGTCGGAGGACTTGAGGATCACCGCGTCGTTGCGGTTCGCCTCGGCCTCCAGGTCGCCGCGGATGGCGTCGGTGAACCGGACCCTGGGCGCGCCGTCGTCGGGCACCCGGAAGCGGACCACGTACGGCACGCCCTCGGCGAGCTTCGCGGCCACCGCACCGGGGTCGGCGTCGCGCCAGATGGCCCACTTGCCGTAGTAGCCGGTGGGCAGCTTGGTGGCCTGCTGCTTGGCGGAGATGTCGGCGAGCTCGTCCTTGGTGGCGAAGCACAGGTACGCCTTACCCTCGCGCAGCAGCTGCCGCACGTAGGTGAGGTAGACCTGCTCCCGCTGGGACTGGTGGTACGGACCGTAAGCACCGTCGGCGTCGGACTCGTCCGGGTGCAGGTCGAAGTAGTCGAACGCCCGGGTGAACTGGTCCAGCGCGCCCTCGACCTCACGCGACTGGTCGGTGTCCTCCACCCGGACGAAGTACACGCCACCCGAGTGGGTGGACACGTCCCGGTCGATGGTGGACACGTAGACCCCGCCGATGTGCACGAACCCCGTCGGCGACGGCCCGAACCGGGTGACCTTGGCGCCCTCGGGCAGTTCCCTGGCCGGGTACCGCCGCTCCCAGTGCTCCGGCTCGGGCAGGTCGGCGGGGAACAAGGCGTCGATGGCCGCGCGCTCGGACATGGGTGGGTCAGTCTCGCTTCCGGGTATCAGCACTTGGGGCCCCAGACTAGCCGCTGCGCCCCCGGCGGGTTCAGCCCGCGGCGGTGTCCCAGGTCGCGTGCTCGGCGATCCGGTCCCGCAGCGGTGTGCGGTCCAGCGCGGCTTCCAACGCGGTCAGCAGCGCGCCGAGCGGGTACGGCAACTCGGCCTCCAGGGTCGCCGCGGCCGCCGCGGTGGCCCGCCACTCGGCGTCGAGGAAGGGCAGCAGGTCCTCGGCCCTGGGGGTGAGCCGCACGATCCGCTGCCTGGCGTCGGCACCGGGCTCCATGGTGACGAGCCCGTCGCGCCTGAGCTGGGCAACGGTCTGGCTGGCGGCGGAGTGGGTGACCCCGACGGCGGTGGCCAACCCCCGGATGGAGCGCGGCCCCTCGGCGGCCAACACCCGCACGTACGCGCTGAACCGCGGCCGGTACCACCCCAACCCCGCATCGGTGTACACCCGCGCGATGTCGGCCTCCATCAGCTCCAGGACGTGCCGCAACCGGGTCCCGATGGCCTGGGGATCACTCACGCGTCGCAGCCTACTTGCCCGCGGTTCAAGATCGAACCGGTCGGAGCAGCCCCCGATGCACAGCCTACCGGGGGTGGGCGGCAGGACGGGGTGAGCGGCGGAGGCGCCTGTGGACAACTCGGGTGGGCTGGGCAGTGGGCAACTCGGGGTGGGGTCATGGGGAGTCCGGGTGTGTGTCGTGCGGGATCGCGGTTGGCGAGGCCCGCACGACGCGGTCGGTGGACGGCGCTCCACACCGCGGTCGGTGGGCGGTCATCCACATGACCCCGGATCATCCACAGCCCGCCCGCGCCCCCTATTGACAAGCCGCTGACCTCGATAGGTTCAGAGATGGGCCCCCGGCCCCCGGGAGGGAGGGCCCCGGCCGCGGAGTTGATCATGGACTGCGGCGGGCGCGGGGTGGGCCAGGGCGCGGGGTGGGGCAGGGCGCGGGGTGGGGCAGGGCGCGGATGGGGGCAGGACGCGGCGGGGGGCAGGGCAAGGCGCGAGTGGGGCCCGGAGGCAGGGCGCGAGTAGGCGCGGGGGTCAGGACGCGGCAGGCGCGAACCGCAGGGGGCTGGGGAGGTGCTCGGGCAAGGCGCGGGCCCAGTAGCGCCCACCACGTCTTCCCGCGCCGCAAGCCAGTCACGCAGGCGGGCACTGGGGTCAGGGCGCGGCCGGGGTCAGGAGGCGGAAGGCGCCGAGGGCAAGGGCACGGGCGTCAGGACGGGGGCGGCGGGGCAAGGCGCGGGCAGGCACGGGCGTCAGGACGGAGGGCGGCGGGCAAGGCGCGTGTACGCGCGGGGGGCAGGACGCGGCGGGCGGCGGGCAAGGCGCGAGTAGGCGCGGGGGTCAGGACGTGGCGGGCGCGGACGCAGGGGGCTGGGGAGGTGCTCGGGCGCGGTAGTGCCAGCCAAGTTCTCCCGCGCCGCAAGCCAGGCACGCCAGCGGGGGGCGGGGCGCGGCGGGGGGTGCTCGGGCGAGGCCCAAGGATGCGGCGCTACTTGACGCCGCCTGCGGTGAGGCCCGCGACTATGCGGCGTTGGAAGAGGAGGACCAGGACGACCAGGGGGATGGTGACGATGACGCCCGCGGCCATCTGGGTGCCGAAGGGGGAGTCGAAGGTGGTGGTGCCGGTGAACTGGCTGGTGATGACCGGGGCGGTCTTGAGTTCGGTGCGGTTGACCACCGACAGGGCGATGATGAACTCGTTCCACGCCGCGATGAAGGTGATGATCGCGGTGGTGAACACGCCGGGCGCGGCCAGCGGGAGGATGACCCTGCGGAAGGCGCCCGCCGGGGTGCAGCCGTCGATCTGGGCGGCTTCCTCGAGTTCGTGCGGCATCTGGCGGAAGAACGCGGTCAGGTTCCACACCGCGAGCGGGAGCACGATGCCGACCGACGGGACGATCATCGCCTGGTAGGTGTTGATCCAGCCGATGCCCGAGAACAGTTCCAGCAGCGGGACCAGCAGCGAGATGCCGGGGAACATGCTGGTGGCGATGATCAGCGCGAGCACCAGGTTCTTGCCGCGGAACTCCAGTCTGGCCAACGCGTACGCGGCGACGGTCGCGACCACCAGTGCCAGCACCGTTGTCACGCCTGCGACGACGAAGCTGTTGAGCAGCGCCCGGAGGAACCCGTTGCCCTCGGCGAACGCCGCCCGGTACGACTCCAGCGACAGCGGTGCCGGGAGCGGGCCGGAGTCGAAGATGTCGTTGGTGCGGCGCAGGCTGGACACGAGCATCCAGTAGAACGGCGCCAGGCAGTACAGCACGATCGCGGCGATCCCCAGGTAGCGCCAACGCAACACGCTCATCGGGAGCCCTTCCTGGTGCCGAACACGTCCGCGCCGAGCAGCCGGACGAACACGAACGCCACCGCCGCCACGTACAGGAACAGCACCACCGCGTACGCCGAGGCCGGGCCGTACTTGCCGAACTTCACCGCCTCCTCGAACGCCAGCACCGTCACCGTGTCGGTCGCGTCCTTGCCCGGGCCGATCAGCGTGTACGGCAGGTCGAACATGCGCAGCGTGTCGAGCACCCGGAACAGCACCGCGACCAGCAGCGTCGGCTTCACCAGCGGCAACGTGATCGAGAAGAACGTGCGCACCGCGCCCGCGCCGTCGAGCCTGGCCGCCTCGTAGATCTCGGTCGAGATGACCTGGAGCCCGGCGAGCACGAGCAGCCCGATGAACGGCGCGGTCTTCCAGGTGTCGGCGATGACGACGGCGAGCCACGCCTGGGTGCCGTCGGTCGTCCACAGCACGGGAGCGCCGGGCAGCAGGTCGTTGGCGACGCCGTCGGCCTGGAACACCCAGCGCCACAGCAGACCCGCGATGGCCGTCGGTACCGCCCACGGCACCAGGATCGCCGCGCGCACCAGTGCGCGGCCGCGGAAGGCGCGGTGCATCAGCAGCGCCATCAGCACACCGAGCACGACCTCGATCGACACCGCCACCAGGGTGAAGGTGGTGGTGTTGGTCAGTGCGTTGAGGAACCGGTCCGCCGTATCACCGGTGACCATGTCGGTGAAGTTGTCGAACCCGACGAACACGTCGCCTTGCTCGCGCAGCCCCGTTTCCGGGTCGATGCCGTCGTCGCGCTGGAAGAACGCGAGGCGGACCGCCGAGAGGATCGGGTAGGCCACGACGAGGCCGAGCACGAGCAGGGTCGGCGAGACCAGCAGGGCGGCCAGCCTGCCGGTGCCCGAGCGGCGACCGGGTCCGGCCGGTCCGGCCCGCTCCGGTTCGACCGGGGCGATGGTGACCACGACGCACCTCCACAGGGGTGGTCGGCGGCGGGGCCTGGGGGTACCCCACCGCCGACCTGGCTCACTGGGTGAGGGACTCGAGCTTGTCCTGCAACGCCTTGAGGGCGTCCTCGGGCGGGGTGGCGCCGCTCATGGCGCCGTAGGCGGCTTCCTGGATGGCCCGCGACACCTCCTGGTACTTGACCACCGCGGGCCGCTTGACCGCGTTCTCGATGCTCTTCTTCAGCACGGTCAGGTACGGGAACTTCGCGACCAGGTCGGACTGGTCGTAGAGGCCCGCCCAGGTCGGGGCCTGCGAGGTCTTCTCCAGGTTCTTGCGCTGCTGCTCCTCGCTCACCGAGTACTTGATGAAGTCCACCGCGGTCTTCTTGTTCTTGGTGTAGGCGCTGACGGCGTAGTTGTGGCCGCCCAGTGAGGAAGCGCCGGGACCGTCCGCGCCGGGCAGCGGTGCGACGGCGAACTTGCCTGCGACAGCGGAGGATCCGTCGGTCGCGCTGGCCTTGGCGTACTGGTAGGGCCACTGCCGGTGGAACAGCAGCTCACCGGACTGGAACGCGCGCCTGCCCTCTTCTTCCTTGAAGGTGCGGGCCTTCTGCGGGATCTCGCCGGACTTCACACCGTCCACGAGGAACTGCAGGCCGGCGCGGGCGGCGTCGGTGTTGAGCGTCGGCCTGCCGTCGTCGCCGATCACGGTGCCGCCCGCGGAGTTGACGGCCTCGCTGAAGTTGACGGTCAGGCCCTCGTACTTCTCGAACTGCCCGGCGTAGCAGGACGTCCCGGGGCTGGTGGGCAGGACTTTGGCGCACGCCTGCTCCAGCTCGGCCCAGGTGGCGGGCGGCGTGAGGCCCGCGGCGTCGAGCAAGTCCTTGCGGTAGTAGAGAAGTCCGCCGTCGGAGGTGATCGGGACGGCGTAGAGGCGCTTGAAGTACTTGCCGGTCTCGACGGTGGCGGGCAGCAGGTCGCCGAGCGGGAAGTCCGCCTCCGGCAACGGGACCACCCACTGGTTGGCGGCGAACTCCGCGGTCCACACCACGTCGAGGTTGAGCACCCCGTAGGCGTCGGACTGGGTCCTGGCGTTCTGCACCATCTGCTGGCGCTGCGCGTCGGCGTCCTCCGGCAGTTCGATCACGGTGACCTTCTGCTCCGGGTGCGCGGAGTTCCACTCGTCGACCTGGTTCTGCAGGTTGCCCGAGGTGTCCTTGCCGGTGACCAGGGTGATCGGGCCGACCCCGTCGAGCGCGGCTTGCCCCGGTGGCGCCTGGCTGCCTGCGTCGGACCCGCACGCGCTCGCGCCGATGACCAGCGCGGCTGCGGTAGCGGTGACGAGGGCCATTCGGCGGGACAGGATCACAGGAGCCTCCTGAAAGCGTTGCGGGGAACCGGAAACCGCCGAGCACGCGGTGACCGGAATCGCCCGGTGTGCTCTCGCACTGTTCTCGCCCGCCGTCCGCCGGGAAATGCAGAACTGCACGTCGTTACCATTTCGTTACCGCCCGGTGCGGCATTCGGATGACGCTTTCCGGCAATGCGGGAACCTCGCCTGGTGCCGATCGCGAAGATGGGGCACTCTGGTGGGCCTGTGTGTCTGGGCGAGGTATCTCGCGAATCGGACGTGAGGGTGATCGATGGCCGAGGTGCGCTACGAGGCGGCGTCGCGGGTCTACCCGGGTTCCCCGCCGGTGCGGGCGGTCGACGGGCTCGACCTGTCCATCGACGACGGTGAGTTCCTGGTGCTGGTGGGACCTTCCGGCTCGGGCAAGTCCACCGCGCTGCGGATGCTGGCCGGGCTGGAGGAGGTCGACGATGGCCGCGTCTGGATCGGTTCCCGCGATGTCACCGCCGTCCCGCCGAAGGGCCGCGATATCGCGATGGTGTTCCAGTCCTACGCGCTCTACCCCCATATGACGGTCGCGCAGAATATGGGGTTCGCGCTCAAACTTCAGGGGTTGACGAAAGCGGCGATCGCGGAGAAGGTCACCGAGGCCGCGCGCCTGCTCGACCTGGAGCGCTACCTCGACCGCAAACCCAAGGCGCTCTCCGGCGGCCAACGCCAACGCGTCGCCATGGGCCGCGCCATCGTCCGCGACCCCGCGGTGTTCCTGATGGACGAACCCCTGTCCAACCTCGACGCCAAACTCCGCGTCGAGACCCGGGCCAACATCGCCGCCCTCCAACGCCGCCTGGAAACCACCACCCTCTACGTCACCCACGACCAGGTCGAGGCCATGACGATGGGCCACCGGGTCGCGGTGCTCAAAGACGGCCTGCTGCAACAGTGCGACACACCCCGCGCCCTGTACGACAGGCCCGACAACGCTTTCGTGGCAGGCTTCATCGGCTCACCGTCGATGAACCTGCGGCTGACGGAGGTGACAGCGGACGGGGTGGCGGTCGGCGGACTGCCGATCCCCCTCCCCCGCGAGTCCCTGGCGGCGGTGACGGCGGGCGGCCTGACTGAGGTGACCTTGGGGATCCGGCCGGAGTCACTCACACCGGTCGGGGCGGAGGCACCGGGGTTCGACCTGGCGGTGGAGTTGGTGGAGGAACTCGGCGCGGACGCGCTGGTGCACGGATCGCTGCCACAGGACGCAGACCCGACTCGCCTGGTGTTGCGAGTGGACGGTCGCACTCCCCCGGCACTGGGCGCGACCATTCGGGTGGCGGTTCGGAATCCGGAGGAGCTGCACCTGTTCCACCCGGAGTCTGGGGATCGGTTGATCTGAGCGGCTCGGGTGGTTGGGCCTGGGCGTGGGTGGGTTGTCCACAGGGCTTGGGTTCGGTTGGGGCGTTCTGTCGGTGGTGCTCGGTAAGCTGTATATCGGGGGGTGCTGTGGCGGGTTTGATCTTGAGCTGGGGGGTGTCCGGCTCTCGTGCTCGCCTGCGGCGTCGACGGTGGACGGCTCGCCTTCGGCATTGCGGTGGGGGCGCGAGAAAGCGATGAGCTCGATGGGGCGAACTTGTTTTGCGCGGGGCCCCGACAGCACCCGTGGCAGGACCGCAAAGCAGGGGCCGAAAAGCATGGCCCTGTCCGCGAACGACGCTACGGGCACTGCTCCCCCACACAAAACAAGTCCGCCCCATCGAGCCGACTTGGCACCAGCGGATCCGAGGAGCGGTTGTCGGCCAACGTCTGTGAAGGCCGAGTGGTTGGCCAACGTCGTCTGCGGGGCGCGTGTTGGCCAACGTCGTTTGGGGCGCGTGGCTCGCTGTGGGCTTGGCTGCTTAAGGCTTGTAGAACGTCGCTGCGCGCTCGTGTGCCCCCGGCTCCGCCCCCACCTGATCCAACCCCAACCGAACAGCCCCCAAGATCGGCGGCCGGGACGCCACCTGGAGGCGGGCAAACGGAGCTCGGGCGGCATAGCCGGACTCCACGGCGGCCATTAGGGAGGTGGCGCCGCCGGTCAGGACTCCGCCGCCGAGGACCACGTCAGCAGGGGTGCCGAGGAGATCGAGGCGGGAGAGGATCGAGCAGCCCAGTAGGCAGATTTCCTCGGCAAGGCGCGCGACTAGGCCAAGGGCGACGGGGTCCGACAGAGACAGCAGGGGGCGGGTGAGTTCGCCCAGGCGGGAGCGGGGGATGTCGCCGCGGTGGACGGAGGTGGCTACGTCGGTGGCGGATGAGGCGCGGAAGTGGCCTCGGACCAGGGAGACGAGCTCCGTCGGGGTGCCGCGGCCGTCCTCGGCTCGGACGGCGTGCCAGAGGACTTCCTCGCCGAGGTGTTGGCCGCCGCCCCAGTCGCCGGTGAGGCGGCCGAGGGCGGGGAAGCGGGCGACGCGGCCGTCGGGGGCGATGCCCGCGGCGTTCACGCCGGCGCCGCACACCACCGCGACGCCCCAGCCGCGGGTGGAACCGGCGCGCAGCAGGGCGAAGGTGTCGTTGCCGACTTCCACCGAGGGGGCGAGGCCGCGGCGCAGGAACTCCTCGCGGAGGGCGACTTCCTCCTCCGGCAGGTCGGCGCCCGCGAGGTAGGCGGCGACGTGGTCGGCGAAGGGCGGGCCGGAGCCCAAGACCGCCGCGGCGGTGCGGACCACCACGTCGACGGCGGCGGCGACACCGACGGTCTGGGGCTCGAAGCCGGGGCCCCGGCCGCGCGCCAGCACGGTGCCGTCCGCGCGCACCAGTGCGATGTCGGTCTTGCTGTTGCCGCCGTCGACCGCGAGGAGGGTCCTCATGAGGCCCAGGGCAGGTGCGGGCGGTTGACCTCCACCAAGCGCTCGGCGAGGCGCTCGGCCAGCGAGACCTGCCCGATCAGCGGGTGCGCCAGCAGGGCCTCGGTGACCAGGTCGACGCCGCCGGTGATCGCCGCGCGCACGGCGAGCGACTCGTAGGCCGACACGTGCCCGATCAGCCCGGCCAGCAGCGGCGACACCGGGGCGATGGGCCAGGTCTGCGCGCCGGCGCCGGTCACCGTCGCCGGGACCTCGATGACCGCGTTGTCCGGCAGGAACGGCAGCGTGCCGTTGTTGCGGACGTTGACCACGTGCACGTCGCCGCCCTCGCCGAACAACGAGGCGAGCAGGGCGACCGCGGCCTCGGAGTAGAACGCGCCGCCGCGGCTGGTGAGCAGGTCCGGCTTGGTGTCGACGGTCGGGTCGGCGTAGATGGCGAGCAACTTGTCCTCGACGTCGGCAACGGTGCTCGCCCGCGACGGCGACACCCGCTGCTCGGCGACCACCGCGTCGTGCTCGTAGAAGTACCTCAGGTAGTACGAGGGCACCACGCCCAGCGTGCGCAGGACGTGCTCCGGCAGGCCGACCTGCTTGGCGATCACGTCGCCGTGCTGGTCGAGCAGCCGGGGCAGCACGTCCTCGCCGCGCACGTAGACCGAGCGGACCCAGGTCAGGTGGTTGAGCCCGACGTGGTCGAGCGCGACCCGGCCGGGGTCGACGTCGAGCAGGGCGGCGAACCGGCGCTGGAACCCGATCGCCACGTTGCACAGCCCGATGGCCCGGTGCCCGGCGTCGAGCAGCGCGCGGGTCACGATGCCGACCGGGTTGGTGAAGTCCACGATCCACGCCCGCGGCGCCACCGCGGCGATCCGCTCGGCGACGTCGAGCACCACCGGGACGGTCCGCAGCGCCATCGCCAGCCCACCGGCGCCGACGGTCTCCTGCCCGACGCAACCGCACTCCAGCGGCACCGTCTCGTCCTGGTGGCGCATGGCCTGGCCGCCGACGCGCAACTGCACCAGCACCGCGTCGGCGCCCGCCACGCCCGGCTCCAGCTCGGTGCTGGTGGTGACCCGCGCCGGGTGACCGGCGCGGGCCAGGATCCTGGCCGAGACCCCGGCCACCAGCTCCAGCCGGGTGGTGTCCGGGTCGACCAGCGACAGCTCGGTGACCGGGAGCTCGGTGTGCAGCCGGGCGATGCCGTCCACCAGCTCCGGGGTGTAGGTCGAGCCGCCGCCGACGACAGCGAGTTTCACTTGAGGGCTCCCGAGGTCAGGCCGGCCTGGATCTGCCGCTGGAACACCAGGTACACCGCCAGCGCCGGGATGATCGTCATGGTCAGCGCGGCGAACAGGCTGGGCCAGTCGGCCTGGTAGCCGGCGTTGGTGGAGATGTTGGCGATGCCCTGGGTCAGCACCCACTTGTCCTCGACGTCGCCCGAGAGCAGCACGATCGGCAGCAGGTACTGGTTCCACTGGCCGATCACGTTGAAGATGGTGATGCTGATCAGGCCCGGCTTGGCCATCGGCACCATGATCTGGAAGAAGGTCCTGGTGTGCGAGGCGCCGTCGATGAGGGCGGCTTCCGCGATCTGCGAGGGCAAGGTGCGGAAGAACGCCGTCAGGAAGAACACGGTGAACGGCAGCGAGTAGGAGATGTAGACCAGGATCAGCCCGGTGTGGGTGTCGAGCAGGCCGAGGTTGCGCACCACGAAGAACAGCGGCACCAGGGCCAGGAACACCGGGAACACCATGCCGGAGACGAACATGACGTAGATGAACCGGTTGCCCCGGAAGGAGAAGCGGGCAAGCACGTAGGCCGCCATCGAGCCGAGCAGCATCGTGCCCGCGGTGGACACCGCCACCACGAACACGCTGTTGAGCATGTACTGCCCGACGTTGGCCTTCTCCCAGGCCCGCCCCCAGGAGTCCCACTTGATCGAGCTCGGCAGGCCGAGCGGCTCGGTGAAGATCTGGGTGTTGGTCTTGAAGGAGGCCAGGAACGTCCACAGGATCGGCAGGATCACCGTGGCCGCCCAGATGGCGAGCGCCAGGTGCGAGAGGCCGTTGAAGACCTTCGGGGCGCGCTTGTCCGCGCGCCGCCGCCCGGCCGGGTCCGCGCGCTCGGCCGGGCGCTCGACGGTGAGGTTGCTCATCAGTACTCGATCCGTTCCCGCCTGGTCACCCGCAGGGTGAGCACGGCGAAGGTGAGGCTCAGCACGAACAACGCGACACCCATCGCCGAGGCGTAGCCGAACTTGGAGTAGGTGAACGCGGTCCGCCAGATCTCCAGCGGCAGCACCGTCGTCGACCCGTCCGGTCCGCCGCGGTCGACCGACAGCGTGGCCACGAGGGCGAACCCGTCGAACGCGGCGATCCCCAGGTACACCCACGCGACCTGCACCGTGTCCCACAGCAGCGGCAGCGTCACCTGGAAGAACATCCGCGACCGGCTGCACCCGTCGAGCTCGGCCGCCTCGACGACCTCCTTGGGGATGTTGGCCATCCCCGCGGCGAACAGCACCACGTAGAACCCGACCGCCTGCCACACCAGGACCGCGATCAGCGACCACAGCGCCAGCCTCGGCTGGGTGAGCCAGCCGATCGGGGCGATGCCGACCAGGTCGAGCAGTCCGTTGAGGACACCGCCCTTGTCCGGCCGGTACACCGCCTGGAACAGCACGCCGATGACGGCGACCGCGAGGACCTGCGGGAAGAAGAACACCGCTTGGTAGAACTTCGACCCGCGCACGCCCTTGGTGCCCGCGCCCATGTTGAGCAGGAACGCGAAGAACAGCGCGATCGCCAGCGTGACCAGCGGCAGCGCCAGCAGCAGGACGACGTGGTGGCCGACCGCGGCCCAGAAGGTCGGGTCGGCCAGCAGCCTGGTGAAGTTGTCGAACCCCGAGAAGCGCGGGGTCGAGGAGACCCCGCGCCAATCGGTGAAGGCGAGGTAGAACGCCTGCAGGTAGGGCGCGATCACGAAGACCACGTAGAGGAGGACCGGCAGCGCCAGGAAGCCGATGACGAACCTGGCGCCGCCGCGGGGCATCTTCATGACGTGCGGGACTGCTTGGTGATGGAGGAGTCGGCCTTGATCGCGTCGGCCTTGGCCTGCACGTCCTTGCAGAACTGCTCGGCGCTGCTGCGGCCGAACATCAGCGCGTTGGTCTTGGAGCGCAGGTCGGTCTCGAACTCCTTGTACCAGTCCTCGAACAGGTTGTAGGTGATGATGTTGTCGCCAGCCTTCTTCAGCGCCTCGTTGGACGACTGCGTGCCCGGGGAGAGCTTCAGGCCGTCCGCGGCACCCTTGACGACGGTGATGATGCCGGTCTTCTCGGTGAAGCCGCGCGCGCCCTCCTGCGACAGCATGATGCGCAGGTACTCCAGGCCACCGGCGGAGTTCTTCGCCTTCGACGGCACGATGTAGGACTCGCCTGCCGCGGCGCGGACGGCGCCGTAGGGCAGCTTGTCCGAGGAGCCGACGCTCGGGGTGGGGGCCAGCGCGTACTGGAACCCGGCCGGGGTCTGCTCCTTCTGCTCGTTCTCCAGCCACGACCCGGACGGGTAGAAGCCGACCTTGCCCTGGTTCTGCGAGGTCTGCACCTCGGTGTGGGTGAGGCCCTCGAAGCTGGGGTCCAGGTACTTCTTGCCGATCGACGCCCACGCCTCGGCCGCCTGGCGGACCGGGTCGGAGGTCCAGACACCCTCCTTGAGGTTGTCCATGTCGATCAGGACCTGGTTGCCGCCGATCTGGGCGGCGGTGACCGCGATCATCCAGTACTGGTAGTAGGCGGCGTTCTTGCCCGCGTAGGCGTAGGGGGCGATGCCGGTGGCCTTGATCTTGCCGAGCAGCGTGTCGAACTCGGCGAAGGTGGTCGGCGGGGCCCAGCTGTTCTTGGCGAACAGCGCCGAGTCGTACCAGAGGCCGTAGACGGTGTAGATGTACTTCATCATGTACGGCTTGCCGCCGATGAAGCCCGCCTCGACGCTGCCGGGCAGCAGGCTGTCGCGCACGGAGCCGGAGCCGCCGATGGCGGGGGCGTCGTAGAGCGCGGTCAGGTCGAGCAGCTGGCCCTCGCCCTGCAGGGCACCGTTGTCCATCATGTCGCTGCCGGAGTTGGCGATCATGTCGGGCACGTTGCCGCCCGCGAAGCGCGGCTGCAGGGTCTGCGCGATCTGCTGGGTGGGCACGTGCTTGATCTCGGCCTGGGGGAATGCCTTCTTGTAGAGCGGCTCGTGCACCTCGGTGGCGTAGGCGTCGCCGAGACCGCCCTTGAAGATCACCACTTCCAGCGGCGCGTTCGCGACGACGCCGAAGGGGTTGGTGGTGGACTTCGCACCGGTGGCGCCGCCGGTGGCGGGGGTGTCGGACGAGCCGAACGCGCACGCGGAGAGCGGGCCCGCGGCGAGCGCGGCCATGCCGATCCCCTTGAGCACCGATCGACGACTGGGGTTCTGCGGAAGCGCAGCGGACATGCGCAAACTCCTTCGACCGTCACGCGACCGGTTCGCGGGGCCCGCTCATGGTCGAGGCGGTCCACCGGGCCGGACAATCGGACAGATGGGTGATGTGGTCTAGACCATACTCCGGTGACAAGGGCCTTGGCCAGCACTGATGTCGAACGTGATCATGGTGTTGACCATTAGGTCACAGACCGAAATCAACCCCTTGACGGCGGCCACCGGCGGGGCCAAAGTTGCCCGTTTGAGTGTCGCCGGTCACCCGGTCGGACGAATCGGACACCGGTGGCGCGGGGGTGTCGCCGGGTTCCGGCCGCCCTCCGCGCCGACCTGGGACGACCGCTCCGGGGCACCCCTCGCGCGCTGCCCCGGGCACGGCCGCCCCCACTCCCGGCGCCCCGACGACGAGGCCGCGCGGGGGCGGCTCGACGAGGTGGGCGGCGCCGGTCGACTGCATGGCGGCATCTTCGACGGCGGGCCCGGCGGGCACAACAACCCGGCGATCCATAACACTGGTGTGATACTCCGGCACCGGAGCGGTCCGGCACCGGAGCGGTCGGGCACTGGCGGTCGGGCACAGGCGGTGGAGCACTGGAGCGGTCGGGCACGGGAGCGGCATGCGGGACAAGGCGGCGGTGGCGGCGGTGGCGGCGGTGTCCGTCGGAGGGGTCATCGGGGCGCTGGCGCGCTACGGGGCGGGGACGGTGTGGCCGTCGCCGTGGACGATCCTGGCGGTGAACGCCGTGGGGTGCCTGGCGATGGGCTGCCTGATGGTGCTGGTGACCGAGGTCTTCACCGCGCACCCCCTGGTCCGCCCGTTCCTCGGTACGGGCGTCCTGGGCGGGTTCACGACGTTCTCCGCGTACTGCGCGGACTTCCAGCGGATGCTCGGTGAGGGCGTGCCGCTCGCGCTCCTCTACCTGGTCGGCACGCTCGTCCTGGCTCTTGCCTTCGTCGCGGCGGGTACGCGCATCACGCGCAGGTTGGCGGGTGTGCGGTGAACGGGGCGTTGCAGGTCGCGATCGGTGCCGCTGTCGGTGCCCCTTTGCGCTATCTGGTCGATCGGGCCATCCCCCGTCCGTCCAGGTTCCCTTGGGGGACACTGGTGGTGAACGTGGTGGGCAGCCTGGTCCTGGGGGTCGTGATCGGGCTGGGGACCGGGCAACTGCTCGTGGGGACCGGCTTCTGCGGCGCGTTGACCACGTACTCGACGTTCTCCTACGAGACCCTGGTCCTGTTCGACGCGGGTGAGCGGCGGCGGGCGCTGGCCAACATCGCGGTGTCGGTGGTCGTCGGACTCGCGGCATTCTGGGGTGGCCTGGCCGGGGCGCACGCCATCACCGGCTGACCACCCGTCCCCACCGGCTGGCCGTCCCCACGGCTAGGAGGACCGATGAAGCTCTACGCCGAACGCCCCGACCGCGTGCTCCGCCAACTGCTCGCCGACGTGACCGCCGTGGTCGTCGCGGTGCTGGCGGTGTGGATCGCGGTGACCGTGCGGGACACCGTGCTCGCGTTGCGCACCCCCGGTGTCCGGCTGGTCGAGGCTGGCAACGCGTTGCAGGGCACGTTCAACACGGCCGCGGACAAGGCCGACCCGATCCCGCTGGCCGGTGACGCCATGGCCGAGGCGTTGCGCAACGGGGCATCGGCGGCGACGCGGATCTCCGACGCCGGGTGGCGGCAGATCGAGGCGGTGCAGGACCTGGCGTTCTGGCTGACGGTGGTGCTCATCGTGGTGCCGGTGGCGTTCCTGCTGGTGACGTGGCTGCCGCTGCGGCTGCGGTACGCCAGGCAGGCCACCGGGGCGGTGCGGCTGCGCGCGCTGGGCACCCCGGGGCACGACCTGCTGGCGCTGCGGGCGCTGACCACGCAGCCGTTCACCCGCCTGGCGGCGACGGGGCCGGTCGGCGACGGCTGGCGCTCGGGTGATCCCGAGGCGGTGCGGGTGCTGGCGGGGTTGGAGCTACGCAGGCTGGGTCTGCGCGAGGGGTGACGGTTCGCGGTGATGGCGAGTCGCGGTGATGGCGGTCTGCGGTGGTGACGAGCTCTGTGGTGACGGGGCTCTGTGGTGACGGGGCTCTGTGGTGACGGGGCGCGACCGGGGCGGCGGCCCGAAGGTGGGAACGCCGCATCCGGTCGGCGCTATCGGGGCGGGTCGTGGCCGTGGTTTGGTGCTGTGACCCGCTCTGGTCGTTCACCCGGGAGGTCGGCATGGGTCGTGGCGCGCTGGTCGGGATCGCCGTGGTGGCGCTGGTCGCGGGGAACCTGACCGCGCCCGCGGTCGCGCAGACCGGTCGGAGCGCGGCTGATCGGTTGGCGGTCGGGGAGGTCGTGGACCTCGCGCCCGGGGTTAGACCGCAGGACCAGCGATTGGCGTTGCGGGCGCCCCGGACGGACCTGTCGGGTGAGCGGTTCTACTTCGTGATGCCGGACCGGTTCGCCAACGGGGACCGGGGCAACGACCGGGGTGGCTCGACCGAGACCGACCGGCTCAAGACCGGGTTCGACCCGTCGGACAAGGGCTTCTACCACGGCGGTGACCTCAAGGGGTTACGGTCCACACTGGACTACCTGCGCGGGATGGGGACGACCGCGATCTGGATGACACCGATGTTCGCCAACCGGTGGGTCCAGGGCAGCGGCGCGGACGTCTCGGCGGGCTACCACGGTTACTGGACAACGGATTTCACCCGGTTGGACCCGCACTTCGGTTCGACGGCGGACATGCGGGCGGTGATCGCGGACGCGCACCGGCTGGGGATGAAGGTGCTCTTCGACATCGTCGCCAACCACACCGCCGACGTCATCGACTACGCCGAGGGCAGCCACGACTACCGCGACACCAGGACTCACCCCTACCGCGACGCACAGGGCAATCCGGTCGACATCAAGGCATTCGCCGGCCGGCCGGACTTCCCGAGGATCGCGACCTTCCCGTACACGCCGGTGGTGACCGACCCGAACGCCAAGACCCCCGCCTGGCTCAACGATCCCGCGCTCTACCACAACCGGGGCGACTCGTCGTTCGCGGGCGAGTCCGGCGAGTACGGGGACTTCATCGGGCTCGACGACCTGATGACCGAACACCCGCGGGTGGTGCGCGGGATGCGGGAGATCTTCACCGGCTGGATCGACGTGCTGGACATCGACGGGTACCGGGTGGACACCGTCAAGCACGTGAACATGGAGTTCTGGCAGGCGCTGGCGCCGCACGTGAAGGCGTACGCGGAGGCCAGGGGCAAGCGCGACTTCTTCGTCTTCGGCGAGGTCTACAGCGACGACCCGGCGCTCACGTCGTCCTACACCACGACCGGCCGGATGCAGGCCACCCTGGACTTCCCGTTCCAGGCGGGCGCGCTGGACCTGCTCTCCGGCCGCGGCGCCCAACACCTGGCCGACGTGCTGCTGGCCGACGACCGCTACACCGACGCCGACTCCAACGCGGCAGCGTCGCCGACGTTCCTGGGCAACCACGACATGGGCCGACTGGCGTGGATGCTGCGGGATCGACGGCCGGGGATCGGCGATGAGGAGCTGTTGTCCCGCTTGAGGTTGGGCAACGCGCTGATGTACCTGTGGCGCGGGAACCCGGTGGTGTACTACGGGGACGAGCAGGGGTTCGCCGGTGGCGGTGGGGACAAGCTGACGCGGCAGGACATGTTCGCCAGTCGCACGCCGGAGTACGCGGCGGAGACGTTCGTCGGCGCCGGGCGGACGGGGGCGCAGGACAACTACAACCGGGCGCATCCGTTGTACCGCCAGCTCGCCCAGCTCGCGTCCTTTGTGGATAGAGATGAGGTGTGGGCGGAGGGTGCACAGGCGTTGCGGTTGGCGCAGGGCGACGTGTTGGCGTTCAGCCGGTTCTCGGCGAAGGACCGCCGGGAGCACGTGGTCGTGGTCAACTCGGGCTCCGCGTCGACCACTGTGGACGTTCCGGTGTCGGCGGGCGGGTTCCGGGTCGAGTTCCCGTCGACGGGCGGGCGGGTGCGGGTCGTGGACGGCAAGGCGCGGGTGACAGTGCCCGCGTTTTCGGTGCTCGCCTTGCGGGCGACGGACCGGCTGTCGTCGGGCCGGGTGGCGCCGACGCTGGTGGCACCGGCGGTCGGGACGGTGTTGGACAAGCGGGTCGAGTTGCGGGCCGACGGCATCCCGGTGCCGTTCGCGCAGGCGACCTTCGCCGCACGGGTCAGGGGGAGTCGGGAGTGGACGGTGCTGGGTACTGACGACGCGGCGCCCTACCGGGTGTTCGCCGACGTGGCCGCGCTGCCCGGGGCCGGGGTGGGCGCGGAGGTGGAGTTCCGGGTGGTGGCGCGGGACGGGTCCGGCCCGCTGGGGGCGGACGGGGCCGCGGTCCGGTTGGTGGCGGCGCCGCCGGAGCCGGTCGGGTCGGACTGGTTCGTGGTGCACTACAACCGGCCCGCCGGGGACTACGCGGGCTGGGGTGTGCACGTGTGGGGCGACGTCGTGGAGCCGACGGCGTGGGAGCGGCCGGTGCCGTTCGCCGGTGAGACCGGGTACGGGCGGTTCGCGTGGGTGCGGCTGCGGCCGGGGGCACGGGAGGTCGGGGTGCTCGTGCACCGCGGGGACGAGAAGGACGGCGGCGACCGGCTGCTGGATCCGACGTCACCGCAGGTGTGGGTGCGGCAGGGGTCGGAGGTGTCGTACCGCTCCGAGATCGCGGCGACCGGGACGGTGACGGTCCACTACAACCGGCCGTCCGGGGACTACGGCGGGTTGGCGGTGCGGGTGGCCGGTCGACCGGACGTGCCGTTGACCGGACGGGACGCCTTCGGTGCCGTGGCGACGGTGGAGGCCGCGACGGAAGTGGCTGTTGTGTCTGGTGGGGTTGCCGTGGCTGGTGGGGCTCCGCGCGGAGCGTCGGTGTGGGCGCGGGAGGGTGACAGTCGGCTGCACGCGAGCCTGGCCGCGGCGCAGAACCGCGCGGTGATCCACTACCACCGGCCGGACGGGGACTACGCGGGGTGGACGCTGTACCACTGGACCGGCTCGCAGAACCCGAGCCCGGACTGGGGATCGTCCGCACCACCGACCGGCAGGGACGCGTTCGGGGCGCTGTGGTCGGTACCGCTGGCGCCGGGCGCGGGCGGGCTCAGCCACATCGTGCACCGCGGCGACGAGAAGGACCCCGGCCCCGACCAGTACCTCGACGTGGGCACCACCGGGTACGAAGCCTGGTTCACGTCCGGCTCGGTCGGGCCTGTGCTGCCACCCACGTGACCGGCGGGTGTGGGGCCTGTCCGAAACGGGTACCTCGGGCTACGCAGCCTAGCTGGAGGAGCCCACAGCGGTGGAGACCGATCCCCACACCCTCGACATCACCCGCCTGCGCGACGGCGGGCTCGCGCTGAGCGGGGAACTCGACTACGCCACCGCCCCGGAACTCACCGCCACCGTCGCCGCCCTCCCCCTGCTGCACGGCGACACCCTGACCCTCGATCTGGGCCAACTCGCCTTCTGCGACTCCAGCGGCCTCTCCGCCCTGCTCACGGCGTACAAGCGCATCACCAACCTCGGCGGCCGCCTCTCCGTCAGCGCCATAGACCCCAACGTCGCCCGCATGCTCACCATCACCGGCCTGGCCCACCTCTTCCGCCCCTGATCTCCTGTGGACAGGCTCGCGGGTCAGGTTCGGGCGGCGAGGCTCTGCAGTTGACGTTCGTGGAGGGCGGGGAGCCAGTCGTGGCCGGAACTCAGGCGGGGGTCGACGACGGGGGCCGGGTCGCGCAGGGCGGTCGCGTACGCGCGGTCCAGGTCGATCCGGGCCTGTACCTGGTCGCTGACGGAGCCGTGGCCGGGGATCACGGTGGTGGAGGCCGTGGACTCCAGTAGGCGCAGGGCGGTCAGGTAGTCGTCGACCGGGTCCGTGGCGCTGTTGAGGTCGAGCATCGGGATCAGGATGTCGGAGAGCATGTCGCCCGCGATGAGGACGTCGTCGACCACCAGCGCCGCGTGACCGGAGGCGTGCGCCTGGTGCTCGACGACCCGGACCTCGGGGCCGTCCCAGGGGATCCGGGTGGCGTCGGCGGGCAGGGCGGTGATGATCCCCAGCAGGTCCAGCGGCACCTGCGCCACGATGTCCGACGGGATCATGGTGGCGACGCGGGCCTTCGCACCGGCGTCCGAGAGGCGTTCCCGGACAACGGCCGCGCACCGGGCCGTGCCGTACCGGGGCGCGTCGCCGAACGCGGCGTGCCAGAGCAGGTGGTCCCAGTGCGGGTGCGTGGCGAAACCGGCCACAACGGACTGACCCAGCTCCCGCAGGTCGTCGGCGATGCAGTCCATCTCGGCCCCGAGCACCCCGGGGTCGACGAGCAGCACACCGCCACCCCCTTGCACGACAACGGCATTGCTCCGCAGGAACGCACTCTCGTGCACCCACACCCCATCCGCGACCAGCCTCAACACGGCCACACCACCATCTCGATCGTCAGCTCGTCGGGAGACACCCGGACTCCTTGTGGCCCGTGATAGGCGATCCACGCCTGGGCGATCGCCTGCCGAGACGCTAGTACCGGCGGTTGTGGACCGCAAGCAGTACGGGCAGAGCCGCCGGACATCGATCCGCCCGCGGTGTCGGCGCCCCCCGCTAGGCTGCGATTCGACGGAAACCCAAGAGCCACACCAGGTTCCGGGGAGGACCGGACCCCACTCGGCAGGCATTCCCCCTCGCCTGCGTTGGGGGTGGCTGCGGCGGCGTTCGCGTTAGGGGGTGGGGTCGTATGCCTTGCCCGCGTGGCGGTGCAGGGCGGTGCGCAGGTTCTGGATGTCCTGGGTCTGGCGGCGTTTGCCGTGGTGGTGGGATACCGGGTGCACGCGGAAGCCGCCGTCGCGGCGGGTGTGGCGCTTGCCCAGGGTGCGGTCGGGGGTGTGGGGCCAGACGACCAACCAGGGTTTGGAGTTCTCGGTGACCACCCGGACGCGGGAGAGCTCGGGCCAGGTGAGGACGCGCTCGCCGTCCTTGGACGAGATGGCCAAGCCCGAGGCGGTGACGACAACCGACCGCGGCCGCGTCACCAACACGCGGAACAGCGACCGCACAGCCGAAAGCCCCAGCAGCACCGCGACAACCCCCGCCGCGGCGGCCAACCCGTTGTACTCACCCCTGGACGCCTTCGCCGCGACCCCCAGCGCCACAACGACCCCGGCGCCTGCGAACACCGCCCACACCAGCGGCACACCCCGACCGGTCCGAAGCCTCAGCTGATCGACAGCCGACCCGGGCTTACCAGCCGGACGCACACCAGGCGCCACACGTCGGGGCACGACGTCACCGGAGGGCGAGGCACCAGGTCGGTCACCCGGCGGACGCTCAGCAACCGAACGCTCAGCAGCCGCCGCAGACCCGGACACGACACCATCGGCAGCCGAGACACCCAGTCGATCACCAGACGGACCCTCGGCAACCGGACGCACACCAACAGCCTCTGGCCGGGACACGACACCACCGGCAGCCGAAACACCAAGTCGACCACCAGACGGACCCTCGGCAACCGGACGCACACCAGGAGCCGGTGACCGGGGCACAACGTCACCGGCAGCCGAAGCACCAGGTCGACCGTCCAGCGGAGGCGTCGCAGATCGGGGCGCGGCGTCGACGGAGGAGGCGCTGGGGCGACCGCCCGACGCCCTCGTCGGTCGGCCCCGGTCCTCGAGTGGCTGCACCAGGGTCGGCGTCCGGGGTTCGGTCGGTTTCAGGAACTCCGTCTGGTGCCGCTCCACCAGCGTCCGCACGACGGGCGGCAGCCACTGTCCGGTGTGGCCGTGCCCCACCTCCGCCAGCAGGTCCGCAGGCGTGGGCCGGGCCGACGGCCGCGAGTTCAGGCACCGCGACACCACCGGGCGCAACTCCGCGGGCACTCCGTCGAGGTCCGGCCCCGTGTGCACCGCCCGGTACAGCAGCGACGCGACCTCCCCGTTCCCGAACGGCCCCGTCCCACTAGCCGCGTAAACCAGCACCGCCCCCAGCGCGAACACATCCGAAGGCGGCCCTACCTCGCCCCCCGAGATCTGCTCCGGCGACAAATACCCCGGCGTACCGAATAAGACGCCCGTTGCCGTAAGAGCAGTAGCGCGGACTGCCTTGGCGATGCCGAAGTCGATGACCCGCGGCCCGTCCTCGGCTAAGAGCACGTTCGACGGCTTGAGGTCGCGGTGCACTAACCCGGCGCCGTGGATTGCCGCCAGCGCCTCGGCCAGGCCGGCGAGCAGCGAGCGCAGCGCGGGCTCCGGCAGCGGTCCGCCGGTGCGGACGGCCTCGGTCAGCGTCGGACCAGGGACGTATTCGGTGGCCAGCCACGGGCGGTCGGCGTCCGGGTCGGCGCCGACCACGGCGGCGGTCCAGAAGCCGCCCACCGCGCGGGCCATCTCGATCTCCTGGCGGAAGCGGAGCCGGAAGTCCGGGTCCTCCGCCAACTCCCCCCGCGCGACCTTCACCGCCACCAACCGGCCGCCCGGTGACCGCGCCAGGTAGACCGTCCCCATCGCGCCCCGACCCAGTCTGCCGAGCAGCGCGTAGTCACCGAGCCGTCGCGGATCGTGGACCAGCAGTTCCCGCACCAGGACCCCTCCCGTGTTCCTCCCCGGAAGGCTACCGATTCGTTACCCGACCGGTGGGCTGCTACATCCGTGTCTACCAGGAGGATTGCGACATTTCCCCTGGTTGGCGGCCCGGTGTCGCGCTCGTCGCACTGGACAGGCCAAGCAAGCCTTACCTAGGTTTCCTCAGGTAAGGCTTGCCGAACCCCCCAGGAGGTGACCGTGGAGTACGTGTTCGCCAGCGCGCTGGTCGGGTTGCGCGAGGGGCTTGAGGCGACGCTCGTGGTCAGCGTCCTGCTGGCGTACCTGGTCAAGTCCGACCGCCGTGAGTCGATCCGGTGGGTGTGGCTCGGCGTCGGGGTCGCGGTCGCGCTCTCGGTCGGGGTCGGCGCGCTGATCACCTTCACCAGCAGCAGCCTGGACTTCGAGGCGCAGGAGACCTTCGGCGGCGTGATGTCGCTGATCGCCGTCGCGTTCGTCACCGCGATGGTGTTCTGGATGCGCGGCGCGGCCCGCAAGATCAGTGGTGAACTGCGCGGCAAGCTCTCGGACGCGCTCGCGATCGGGCCGCTGGCCATCGTGGTGCTCGCGTTCCTCTCGGTCGGCCGCGAGGGCCTGGAGACGGCCGTGTTCTTCTACGCCTCGGCGCAGAGCGCGGGGTCCAACAGCGGGCCGCTGGTCGGCTTCCTGATCGGCATCGCCGTCGCCGTCGCGATCGGCTGGGCGCTGTACCGGGGCGCGCTGCGGATCAACCTGAGCCGGTTCTTCACCTGGACCGGCATCCTGCTGGTCTTCGTCGCCGCGGGCGTCCTCGGCTACGGGCTGCACGACCTGCAGGAGGCCGGGGTGCTGCCCGGCCTGAACACCCTCGCGTTCGACCTGTCCGGCCCGATGCCAGAGGACTCCTGGTACGGGGCGCTGCTCAAGGGGATCTTCAACTACTCGGCCCGCACCAGCGTGGTGCAGGCCGTCGCCTGGGTGGCCTACGTGGCCGTCACCCTCACCGCCTTCCTCTGGCCCGCGCGCAAGGTCGCGGACCCCGTCCCCCCGCAAGGAGCGACCCCGTGAGAATCAAGGACATCGGCGCCTGCCTGACCGGCCTCGCCGTCCTGCTGCCCCTGGCCGCCTGCTCGGACGACGCGAGCACGGCGGCGGCACCGGGTGGTCCGATCACGGTGGAGGCCAAGGACGACGGGTGCGGCGTCGCGCGGGGCGAGTCGGACGCGGGCACCATCACCTTCGAGGTCACCAACAAGGGCACCAGGGTCACCGAGTTCTACCTCTACGGCGAGGGCGACCGGATCATGGGTGAGGTCGAGAACATCACCCCGGGGCTGACCAGGCGGCTGATCGTCGAGGTGCCCGACGGCGGCAAGTACCAGACCTCGTGCAGGCCGGGCATGACCGGTGACGGCATCCGCGCCGACTTCACCGTGAAGGGCTCGGCGACCAGGCAGGTCGACACGAACACCAAGCTGGCCGAGGCGACGAAGAACTACCAGAACTACGTCAACGCCCAGGTGGAGCCGCTGGTGGCCAAGACGGGCGAGTTCGTCGCCGCGATCAAGGCGGCCGACGTGGCCAAGGCCAAGGCGCTGTTCCCGATCGCGCGCACCTACTGGGAGCGCATCGAGCCGGTGGCGGAGAGCTTCGGCGACCTCGACCCGCGCATCGACGCCCGCGAGGCCGACCTGGAGCCCGGCCAGGAGTTCACCGGGTTCCACCGGCTGGAGAAGGACCTGTGGGTCAGCGGCCCGCAGTCCGACACGGTCGCCATCGCGGAGAAGCTGGTCGCCGACGTCAACGAGATCGCGGCCAAGGCCAAGGCGGTCGAGCTGACCCCGCTGCAACTGGCCAACGGCGCCAAGGAGCTGCTCGACGAGGTCGCCACCGGCAAGATCACCGGCGAGGAGGACATCTTCTCGCACACCGACCTGTGGGACTTCCAGGCCAACGTGGAGGGTTCGGCGGCGGCGATCAGCGCGCTGCGCCCGGTCATCGTCGAGCGCGACCCGGAGTTGGCCAAGACGCTGGAGCAGCGGTTCGACGTGGTCACCAAGGCGCTGGCCAAGCACCGCAAGGGCGACGACTTCGACCTCTACACCGACCTGAACGAGGCCGACATCAAGGAGTTCGCCGAGTCCGTCGACGCGCTGGGCGAGCCGATCAGCAAGGTCGCCGAGGTGGTGGCGCAGAAGTGAGCGACGAACCACTGGAGCACCCCACCCCGGCCGCGCGCCGGGGCGGGGTGTCCCGGCGCGGCCTGTTCGGCCTGGCGGGCGCCGGTGTCGCCGTCGCGGGTCTCGGGGCGGCGGCGGGGGTGCTGGCCTCGGGCGAGCAGACCCCGGCGCCCGCCGTCGACACGTCCGCGCCGGTGCCGTTCCGGGGTCCGCACCAGGCCGGGATCATCACCCCCGCGCAGGACCGGATGCACTTCGTCGCCTTCGACGTGACCACCCGCGACCGCGCCGAGTTGGTGCGGCTGCTGCGGGACTGGACCGCGGCCGCCGAGCGGATGACCGCGGGCCGGGAGGCCGCCGAGGGCGGCGCCGTCGGCGGACCGAAGGACGCGCCACCGGCGGACACCGGGGAGGCGCTCGACCTGCCCGCCTCGGCGTTGACGCTGACCGTCGGGTTCGGGCCGTCGCTGTTCGACGACCGGTTCGGCCTGGCCGACCGGCGCCCCGAGGCGCTCATCGACCTGCCGCGCTTCCCGCGCGACGACCTCGACCCGCGCCGCGGCGGCGGCGACATCTGCGTGCAGGCGTGCAGCAACGACCCGCAGGTCGCGGTGCACGCGATCCGCAACCTGGCCAGGATCGGGTTCGGCAAGGTGTCGGTGCGCTGGTCGCAACTGGGGTTCGGCCGCACCTCGGCCACGTCGACCAGCCAGGTGACACCGCGCAACCTGTTCGGGTTCAAGGACGGCACGAACAACCTCAAAGCGGAAGACCCGGCGGCACTGGCCCAGCACGTGTGGGTGACCGAGGGTCCGGAGTGGATGGTCGGCGGCACCTACCTGGTGGCCCGCCGGATCCGGATGCACATCGAGATCTGGGACCGCACGTCGCTGGCCGAGCAGGAGGACATCGTCGGCCGGGCCAAGGGCTCCGGCGCGCCGCTGGGGCAGCGCGACGAGTTCGACCAGGTCGACCCGCACGTGCGCGGCGCGGGCGGGGTGCCGCTGGTCGCCGACGACTCGCACATCCGGCTGGCCTCGGAGAACCTGGCCGGGGCGCGGATCCTGCGCCGCGGCTACAACTTCACCGACGGCTCGGACGGGTTCGGGCACCTGGACGCGGGCCTGTTCTTCGTGTGCTTCAACCGCGACAGCCGCACCCAGTTCGTCCCGATGCAGCGGGCGCTGTCCACCCACGACCGGATGATGGAGTACCTGGAGCACACCGGGTCCGGCCACTTCGCCTGCCCGCCCGGCCTGGCGGACGGCGGTTTCTGGGGTGAGCGGCTGTTCTCCTGATTCGCCCCCGGTCCCGGCCCGCCGTACGGTGAGGTCGAGCCCAAGTGGACGGTGAAGGGACTTCGACCGTGACCAGGATCGGCATCATCCTCGGCAGCACCCGGCCCAACCGCAACGGCGAGCAGGTGGCCGAGTGGGTGCACGGCATCGCCGCCAAGCGCTCCGACGCGGACTGCGAACTGGTGGACCTGCGCGACTTCCCCCTGCCCCACCTCGACGAACCCGTGCCCCCGTCGATGGGCCAGTACCAGAACGACCACACCAGGGCGTGGGCCGCGAAGATCGCCTCGTTCGACGGCTTCGTGATCATCACCCCCGAGTACAACCACAGCACGTCCGGGGTGCTGAAGAACGCCATCGACTACCTGTACGCGGAGTGGAACAACAAGGCCGTCGGGTTCGTGTCGTACGGCTCGGTCGGCGGGGCGCGCGCGGTGGAGCACCTGCGGCTGATCGCCGGTGAGCTGCAGATGGCCGACGTGCGCCAGCAGGTGGCGTTGTCGCTGATGACGGAGTTCGAGAACTTCAGCGTGTTCAAGCCCGGGGACTACAACGTGCCCGCGTTGACGACGCTGCTGGACCAGGTGGTCGCGTGGAGCACCGCGCTGGCGCCGCTGCGGGAGCGCGCCCACGCCTCCGTCTGACCGGCGAAGGGCTAACTGGCGAAGGGGTCCTTGGGTGGGGTCGGCGGCGTGACGGGTTCGCCATCGGTGAGCAGGCGGGCCGGGCCGACCAGGGCGCGGAGTTCGGCGGCGGTGAGGCAGCGGGCGGGGAAGGCGGCGTTCGCGGCCCTGGCGGCGACGCGGTCGGTGGGCAGGTCGACGGCGGAGGCGGCCAGCACGATGTTGCCGAAGCGCCTACCGCGCAGCACCGACGGCTCGGCGAGCAGCAGCACGTTGCCGAACACCGCCGAGAGGGTCGCCACGACGCGGCCCGCGAACGGCAACCCCGGGCCGTCGGACAGGTTCGCCAGGTAGACGCCGTCCGCGCGCAGCACCCGGGACAGCTCCCTGGTCGCCTCGACGCTGAACAACCCGGCCGACACCATGCCCCGCTCGAACGCGTCCACCACCACGACATCACTCGACCGGTCCTGCCGCAGCGCCAACTCGGCCCTGCCGTCTCCCACGTGGACGGTCAACCCCGGGATCTCGTCGATCCCGAACTGGTCGCGCACCAACGCCACCATGCCCGCGTCGGCGTCGACGACGGTCTGCCGCGACCCCTCCCGGGCCACCGACAGGTACCTGGCCACGGTGCACGCCCCACCCCCGAGGTGCAGCGCGTCCACCGCCTGGCCGGGACTCCCCCAGCAGTCCAGCACGTCCACGATCCGCCGCACGTAGTCGAACTCCAGGTGCGTCGGGTCGTCCACGTCGACGTAGGACTGCGCCACCCCGTCGACGCTGAGCAACCACCCGTTGGCCCGATCCAGATCCCGCACCACCTCGGCGGTCCCGAACCGCACCGGGAAGCGCCCCTGCCTAGGACCAGTCACCCGCACAGCACACCACGCGCCCCAGCCAGACGGCCATGGAGGGGCGTCTAGTAGCTGAACGGCGTCCGAAGCACCGACGCACCCGGTTCCCACTCTTCCAGGTCATGGGCGCCGGGCAGGTCCTCGGGAAGTCGATCACCGCGTTCCGCTGCCTTCATAGCCAGGTACTGGCGGTGGTCGGCAGTGAGGAGCGGCAACCGATCCTTGACATTGGGGTACAGCCACTCCAACCACGACAAGTAGAGGATCGTGAACTCGACATCCCAATCGCTGTAGCGCGTGCGGAAGACGTGCACCGCCAGTTCGGCGATGGGCCGCCACCGCTCAGGGGCCAACAACGGTGGCGGGGGTGCCAGGAACGTGAGTGGTTGCCCGGGCTCGACGGCTGCGGCCACAAGCCAGACGTGGGTCGCGACCAGCCAATCCTCGTCGTTCCCCAGCCAGAAGAGGTCTCTCTCGTACAGGGCGTAGCCGCCCCGCAACCGCGTCTCCTGGCGGGGGTCGTCGAGCAACCGCGCCAACGCGAGATCGAGCCGCGGCAGGTTGGCGAACCCGAAGCGCACCACCCCGTTGTCGACCACGAGACTGGTGCTGACCGCGCGCACGCCTTCGGTGTCCAGCCCGGCGTCCCACAGCCGTACCAGTGATCGCCACTGCGACAGCGGTTCGTCCGGCCACAACGCCTTGGCGTCGAGCGCGCCATCGGGGCAGGTGACGCGGAGCAGGACGAGGTTGACGCTGTAGGCGGCGGTCTGGCGGACGGTGTGTTGCGGTACCGGGCGGTAGTTGTCGTAGCGGCTGGGTCCGCGCTGCTCGTGGTAGGCGGCGAGGAGGAGTTCCAGGGTCTTGGCGACGGTTGTCTGTTCGTCGGCTGGGAGTTGGGCGAGTTTGGCGGTGGCGAAGTCGAGGACCGGGCGCTGGATGGAGAGCGGCTGGTGAGAGAGCAGCGCGAACAGCAGATCGTCGTCGGGGCGGTGTTGGGTGCGTCTGCCGAAGGCGCTGTCGGCTACGTCGCGCAGGGTCTCGATGACGCGTTCCGCCACCAGGTACTCGCCAAAGGTGGCGTGGAGGAACTCGTAGGCGCGGACCTCGACGCCGTCGTTGGCCTGGGGTGCGTGGACGAAGAAGAACTCCGCGAGCAGGCGTTTGCCGACCTGGACGGACTCGCCGAGGGCGGCCAGATCGGTGGTCAGGTCAGCCTCGGTGATCGACTGCGCGCCCCGGTTGAGCATCCCGAGTGCGGCGACCGAGAGCCGGTGCAGCGACTCCCGTACCCAGGCATCCACATCGCCCGCGCCGCGTTTCTCCGCCTCGCGACGGGCGAACAGGTCGAACATCCGCTCGTAGAGGTCGGTCAGCGTCATGTCCACGGTCGGCTCGGCGGCTGACCAGTCCGCGTAGTAGACCGCCAGCATCATCAGCAGCAGCGGCTGCTCGGCCAACTCCGCGACGTTCTCCGTGAGCCGTGTGGGCAGGGGGCGGATGCCGGTGTGCTGGTTGACCCGGTTCCACACGGCGGTCCACGCCAGGACCTGGTTCTGGTCGAAGTTGGCCAGCTTCACCACCGGCACCCCGTTCGGGACCTTCACCCGGTCGGCCACCAGGGTCCGGGAGGTGACGACGACCGCGACCGGGTTGCCCATGGCGGCCTCGCGACGCTGGAAGGTCTGCACTTCGTGCAGGTAGGCCGTGCGGTCGTGGGTGGTGGCTTGCAACAGTTCGTCGAGGCCGTCGAGCAGGACCACGCGGATGGTGTCGCTGGTCTGCCGCACCAGGTCCGGCCAGGTGACGCGGTGGTGGGTGAGGGTGTCGAGCGCGGTCTGGATCTGCGTGTCGACGTGGGCGTTGGCGTCGACGTGGCGCAGCGGGACCCGCACGACCGTGTAGTTCGCGGCGGGCAGGCCGGCCGCCAAGACCTTCGTCAGCAGGGACTTGCCAGCGCCGGGATGACCAAGCAGGAGCAGCGGGCGCTCGGTCGCCGCAGGAGTGCTGAAGTGAACCGCGAACAGGTGGTCGAGGTCCGTGCGGGTGTCGTGGTTCGCCCACCAGGTGTCATCGGAGAGCGCGCACCTCTCGTCGTTCTCCACGACCGAGAACCGGGGCGTCACGAATACTTCGCGCACCGTGGGGAACCTCGGCGTGGTCCCCTCGGCCACCGGCACGTCCAGTTCGGCGTTGTTCGCGTTGGCCAGTGTCGAGCGCAGTTCCCCGGGCGCCGTGAGGGCGCCGTGCGACAGCAGGGCGTGCAGGCGGTCCAGTGTGGAGCCGATCGACGCCTGCTCGGCCATGTCCGCCCAGATCCGGAACTCCGGGACCGCCACCGCCATCCGCAGGAACTGGTCGTGGTAGATCTCCACCACCGCTTCCGCCATGTTGGCCGGGATCTCGGACTCGCGCTCCACGGAGAACACCCAGGTCCTGATGTGGCTGAGAAGCACCCGGAACGGTGTCGTCGCGGAAGGCGCCGGTATGTCGCCAGTGTAGAGCTCGGTCAACCAGTCCTGGCCCGCCTTGCGCCTGAGGGCGAGTTCGACCTTCTCGGGGTCGGTGAACCCACGGTCGCCCAGCGCCTCGAAGTAGGAGCTGATCACCAGGATCGTGTGGGCGGCTACCAAGAGGTCCTGCCGGTGCGGACCGTTGGTGCCCTGGAGCTTGTCCGCGGTCCAGTCCAGGCCCTTGCGCAGGTGGTTGAGGGCCTCGTTCTTCTGGTCGACCAGCCCCCACAGGCCCTCGATCGGCGGGATCCCCACCGAGGTCAGGATCAGCCCGCCGAGCAGGGTGTCGAGGGCCTTGAGCCAGGGCCGGTCGTGCACGCCGAGGACGGCCAGGGCGCCGCGGAAGGTGATGGGTGGGTTGCGTCGCAAGGGGTGCCTAGTCGGTGTGGAGGGTGAGGACGGTCCAGGCGCCCAGGTAGACGCGGTCGCCCGCGGACAGGGGGACGGGGTGGTCCGGGGGGATGGGGGTGTGGATGTCGTTGACGAAGGTGTGGTTGGTGGAGTGCAGGTCGACCACCGCCCAGCCGCCCTCGTGCGGGACGAGCATGGCGTGCGAGCGGCCGATCGCCCGGTCCTCCGGTGGGCCGGTCAGGTCGATGTCGGGCCGGATGCCCCTGGTCGGGTCGGCGCGGCCGACGACGAGGGCGGTGCCGGTCAGCGGGAAGCGGCGGGGCGGGATGAAGCGGGGGAAGTCGATGCGCAGGTCGGTGGTGCCGGACTTGGTCTCGTCGTAGTACGCGCGGTCGGCGGCGACAGTGACCGACCAGGTGACGGCAGTGACGGGGGCGACCGGCTGCTGGTCGTCGGCCAGGTGGGAGTCGTGGCCGCAGACCTCGCAGAAGCGGCCGGTCTGGCCGGGGTGGTCGTTGCGGCAGTCCCACACCGGCAGCGGGTCCGGTTCCGGCGCGGGGACCGGGCGGGCGCCGATGGGGCGGCCGCACACGTCGCACTCGGCGGGGTCGGTGGAGTCGTGGCCCTGGGGGCAGGTGGGCATCGGCGTCACTCCTCGTGCCGGACGCGGGTGGTGCGCTTGGACTCGATGTCGGCCATCTCCCGCAGCACCTGGTCCATCCGGTCGCGCACGCGCAGGGTGCCAGCGCCGTCGTCCTCGATGAGCTTGCCGAGGTGCTCGACGGTCTCGGCGTTGCCTGCCCGCTTGGCCAGGTCGATGGCGCGGCCGAGGCGGTCGGTGGCCCGCGGCAGGTCACCGGCCTGGTGCGCGGCGAGGCCGTCGTGCACCAGTTCGGCGATGCGCTGCTGGCCGGTGAAGTGGGCGACCTGCGGGCTGATCCTGGTGGACAGCACCGGGTCGTCGGTCCAGAACGCGCGAACCCGGTGCTCGGGGGACTCGTGGTCGCCGACCGACATCCGCACCCTGGCGACCACCATCGCCTCCCCCACCTCGCCCTCGCCCAGTTCGACCGACACGTGGAAGTCGCGGGTCTCGGCCGACCAGTGCCCGGTGGGGAACTCCAGGACCCTGGGCGTGATGGCGGCGCCGCGGTCGGTGAGGTCGACGATGCGGGGGAAGACCTGCTTGAGGAACCGCAGCTTCGCGCGCGCGGGCATCCACAACCGCAGGCTGACGTCGACCGCGGCGGTGCCCATCAGTTTCTCGGTGATCTCCCGGAAGTCCTGCACCAGGGTGGTCGGGTCGGGCAGGCCGCGCACCGAGCCGTGCAGGGTGTCGGCGACGCGCTCGAGGGTGCGGGCCTGCCACCCGGCATCACCGACACCGCGGGCGTCGCAGGTGAACTCGCCCTCGCAGGACACGACCGTGTCGTGGAACCGCTCGGTGCTCTCGTGCTCGTTGCGGCCGTCGGTGAGCAGCACCGCGTGCCGGATCGGGGCGGTGGTGCCCTCGAACAGCTGCCTGGCCATGGTCAGCCAGGTGCCGATGGCGGTCCCGCCGCCCGCGACGAGCCGCCCGACGGCCTGGCGGGCCTTCTTGCGGGTGGCCGCGGACGCCTCGGCGAGGGTCGGGGTGCTCGGGTAGACCATGGTGGCCACCTCGGTGCCCGCGACGATGGCGAACGGCACCCCGTCGGGCAGCGCGGCGATGACGGCGTTGACCGCCAACTTGGCCTGGGCGATCTTGTTGCCGGACATGGAGCCGGAGGTGTCGAGCAGCACGACCCTGGCCAGACCGCGGTCGACGCCCGGGGCACCGAGGGTGTCGCCGGTGAGGGTGACCGAGATGACGGCGTCCATGAGCCGCCCGCCCGCGGGCAGGTATTCGTTCTGGTCCACATGGACCGCGAAGGAGAACGTCACACCAAACCTCCACCAGCAACGACAACCACAGCGACAGCAGCGAGCAGGACTCCATCGAACGGGTCGCCGCGCAGCGCGGAGGTATGGGTCATGCGGGGCCTCCCGCGGTGATGGCGGCGACGGTGACGTTGTCGTGCCCGCCCGCGGCGAGGGCGCGGCCGAGCAGGGTGCCCGCGACCGCGAGCGGCGCGCCGAGGTGGTCGGCGGGGGCGACGACCTCGGCGTCGAGGTAGCGGGACAGGCCGTCGCTGCACAGCACGACGAGCCCGGCCCCGGGCGGGCTGAAGCGGCGGACCTTCGGGGTGACCGGGCCCGCGTCGGCGCCGAGCCAGCGCTCCAGGGCCTGCGCGCCGGGTTCGGCCATCCGCGGGTCGTCGACGGCGACGCCCTGGGCGAGCAGGCGCCCGGCGGCGGAGTCGTCGACGGTCAGCCGGTGGGTGCCGTCGGCGCCCGCCCAGTAGGCGGGGCTGTCGCCGACCCAGCCGACGGTGACGCCGTCGCCGGTGACGAGGGCGGAGACGTAGGTGCAGCAGGGCGGGTTGCTGTCGCCGGGGTCGCCGAGCGCGGCGGCGGCCTTCGCGGCGGCGGCAGCGGCGGCCGTGGTCGCCGCGGCGGGTTCGTCGCCCCTGGCCACCGCGGCGAGCAGTTCCCGCAGTCCCGCCTCCGACGCGGCGGTCGCGGCGGCGGCCGATCCGGGCGCGGAGGCGACGCCGTCGCAGACCACGGCGGCGGCGACGTCACCGAGCACGCCGATGGCGACGGCGTCCTCGTTGCGCTCGCGGCGCCTGCCCCGGTCGGTGACGGCGGCGACCACGTCGAGGTCCATGCTCGGGGCGGCCGCGGAGAACGCCGCGCTGGGGGTGGCCTCGATCCGGGTGGACCGGTCGCGGCCGCAGTCCTCGCAGAACCGCCACGCCGGTTCGAGGGCGGCGCCGCAGTGGGCGCACGCGGTGCTCTCGATGTCGCTCACCCGCCTCACACCAGCGTCTTCGGGCGGACCTCGTTGGCCCGGTCGACCAGCCGGGAGCGCAGGTCCCGGTCGGTGGTGAGCTTGGCGAGCGCCCGGTAGGAGCCCTCCAACCGTTCCCGCAGGCGGGTCTCCTCGTCGACCTGCTCGTCGGTGGCCTGCGGGGCGTGGCTCGCCAGGGCGAGCAGTGCGGCGCCGTGGACCTCGATGTCGAGGCGCGCGAGGCGTTCGGCGTCGAGACCGAGGCCGTCGAGCCGGTCGACCGCGGCGGGGACGGTGCCGGGGTCGGCGAGGGCGGCGCGGATCGCGGCGACCTGGGCGGCCACGTGGTGGGTGGAGCTGTCGGGAACCTCGTCGAGCACCTCGACTGCGTTGTCGTAGTCCTTGAACTCGGCGTAGGCGCGGGCGAGTCCGAACGCGGCGCTGACGTAAGAGCGGTCGGTGTCCCACACGCGCTCGTACAGGTCCAACGCGCGATCGGTGTCGCCTTGCCATTCCAGTGCCGCCGCGAGGGCGAGTTTCGGCGCCAACTCGCCGGGGAGCGCGCCGTAGACAGCTTCGAAGTGGGTGACGGCCGCGGCGGGGTCCTTGGCGGCGAAAGCGGCGACGCCGAGGTACCAGTCGGTGCGCCAGTCCCCCGGCAGCGCGGCGGTGAACTCGTCGAGCACGGTCCGCGCGGTGTCGACGCTGCCCGCGACGATGTGCGCGTCGACCAGGCGCAGCAGCAGTTCCGGGGTGCGCTCGGCCGCGCCGAGCAGGGTCTCGATCAGCTGGTCCGGGGTGATGGCGCCCAGGGTGGCGAGGAAACCCGCGGCCGGGTCGGCGGGGTCGACCAACGGGCTCGGCAGGCTTACCGGGACCTCGGTCCACGCCACCGGGGGGACCTCGTCCGCGGACACGATCCCCGCGCCGGTGCCGAACACCTTGCGTTCACGGGTGAACCGGGTCGATACCGTCCCGCACGGCTCTTCTTGTTCGTACGCCCAGACTTCGGCGAGCACACCCAGCACCTGCTCGCGCATGTCGTCCGCAGAGGTGAACCGGTGCGCGGGATCGGGGTGCGCTGCCCGGCGCAAGAGCCGACCGAAGGATTCGTAAGGGCCTTCGAACGACAGGTCATCAGGCAAGGCGTGGACGTACTTCCCGCTGAACTCGGCGAAGGGGAAGCTCAACACCGCCAAGGTGCGGCCGAGGGTGTAGAGGTCGGCGTGCACGGTAGGTCTATCGCCACCGTTCTCCACCTCGGGCGCCATGAACCCCACGGTGCCGTAGGCGTCGTTGTCGCTGTCGGCTCGGATGACGGCACCGAGGTCGATGAGCTTGACGTCCTGATCGACCTGCATGGCGTTGTGCGGCTTGAGGTCGCAGTAGACAAGACCTCGGCGGTGGAGGTAACCGAGCGCGGCAAGGATCTGGTCGGCGTAGCGCAAGACGATGAACACCGACAGCGGTGTGCGCTCACCGTCGTCGCCGCGGCTGCGTTGCAGCATCTCGAACAGGGAGCGCCCCGGCAGGTACTCCATGACGATGTAGCCCGCGACAACACCGGTGCGCTGGTCGGTGTGGTAGACGAAGTCGTTGATCTTCACGACGTTCGGGTGGTCCACCGCGACCAGGAACTGCTTCTCCCGCGCGGCGGCGTCGACCGCGGCCTGGTCGTGCGAGTTGATCAGTCCTTTGAGGACGACCCAGCGGTCGGCGGTGCCGTCGGCCAGGTGCAGGTCGCGGGCCAGGTAGATCCACCCGAGGCCGCCGTAGGCGAGGCAGCCGAGCACCTCGTAGCGGTCGACGACGCTGCCCTTGGCCAGGTTCGGCACGTAGGAGAACGGCGTGCGGTCGCGCGGGCAGAACCCCTCGTCCAGGCCGGGGCCGTCGCCGCGCGGCTGGCCGACGAGCTGGTCGCAGGCCGGGCAGACCCGCCTGCCGTAGGGGACCCTCGGGTCGGGCAGCACCGCGTCGGCCGGGTCGGGCATGGGGAACCACGGCAGCCGCACGGCGTCGAACCGGCTGCCACCCGGCCGCGCGGGTGGGCGCCCGGTGCTCGCGGTGCCACGGCCGCCCTCGCCCCGGCCCGCGCTCCCCCGGCCGGTCTCCTCGCCGCGCGCCGCCCGTGCCCGCTTCCCCGACGACGACCGCCCGGAGTACGGCCGTTTCCCGGACGACCCCTTGCCGGACGGGGCCTTCCCGGACGGCGTCTTCGCTGACGGGGCCTTGCCGGACGCGGGTGCCCCGGGAGACTTCGCGGGCGGTGGTGTCACCTTCGCGCTGGCGGGCGCGAGGAAGCCGCACTCGTCGCAGGACCCGTCCTCGAGGTAGGATCCGCCGCACCCCGGCCGGACACACGGGGTTCGTGCCGTCATGCGCGCCTCCGGATCACGGCGTTCTGGTAGGTCGTCACCGCGACGGTGGCCTCGGCGAGGTCGCAGGGCGCGGTCCACAGCAGCCGGTGCGCGTCGCGGTGCGCGGATGCCAACTCCGGGTCCTCGGCCAACCCGACCCGGACCGCCATCGCCAGGTACACCGCGAGCCTGCCGCGCAGTTCCTCGCGGCGCGCCAGCAGGCCCTCGGCACGGGAGAAGGCGACCGACAACGCGTCGGAGGCGGCCTCGACCAGCGCGATCGCCGTGTCGATCCCCTCGGCGACGGTCGACCACCTGCCCGCGGCAGCGGCGTCCGCCAATGCCCGCACCGCCGCGGCGGGCCGGTCGAACACGTCGGCGACCACCAGCCGGTCGGCCGAGGTGATCTTGGCGCGGACCTCGGCGAGCCGGTCGGCGGTCTTCGCGTGCTCGCCCGCCAGCTCACCGAGCAGGATCTCGGTCTCGGCGAGCCGGGCACGCAGCGACCGGACCCGGTCGACCGGGTTCAGCGAGATGACCGCCGATCCGACCCCGCCATCGTGCACACGCCCTGTGCCCAACGCTGCCGCGAGGGCGGACAGGGTAAGAACCGGCCCCTCCCCCACAACGCCGTCTCGCAGCGCCGTCAACAGAGCAGGTGTGTGGTCCGGTACGCAGAGGACGAACACGCCGTCGATGTCGAGGCTGTCGCCGATCACGTGTCCGGGAACGCAGTCGAGAAGGACCACGCGCAGAGAAGCCTGACTGCGCCGCACAATCCGGCGCATCTCGGCAAGCGGCAGCGCAGTCGTGGCGAGGTAGCGGCCATCTGTTCCGACGGTCGCCAGATGCAGCGCGCCGCCCTCTTCGGCCAACACACGGCCCGCGCAGTAGACCAACAAGAGGTCTTCGGCTTCTGACGCTGCCTGGTCGAGCACACGGACCACGTCAGCGGCGGAGTTCGGATCGGCCAAGACAGCGCAATGTGTGAGGCCGACACCGTCAGGCGAGGTCAGGATCGCGCGCAGGTTGTCCAAAGAGGCTGTCGCGGAAGGTAGCGGTGCCAGCGTCGTGTAGCCGCCGACGCCGATCAGGACGGCCCGGGACCGGTTCGGGTCCGGCAGGTGTTCGGTCATCGGGGCTCACCCACCCTCGTAGTCGGCGGGCGGCATGACCATCGGGCGGTCGCCGAACCACTTGCGGTACAGGTCCTGCATCGGCTTGCCGCGCATCCGCTCCAGCACCGCGTTGACCAGCCTGGTCAGCTCGGGGTCGCGGTGGGAGACGGCCACCGCGGCCGAGTCCTCGATCTCGACCGGGAACGGGTAGATCTCGGTGTTGGGGTCCTGGTCGTGGAAGCCCTCCAGGATCACGTCGTCGGTGGACACCGCGTCGACCTGGTGGCGCTGCAACTGCACCAGGCAGTCGGTGGTGTCGACGACCGGCACCGCGATGCCGCCGTGCTCGGTGACCCTGTCCAGGTTGACCGTGCCCGCGCCGGAGCAGACGGACTTGCCCGTGATGCCCTGGCGCGGGTCCCACTGGCCCGCGACGGCCCGGTAGGTGAGCAGCGCCTGCCTCGTCCGCAGGTAGGGCACGGAGAACCGCAGGCCGAAGGTGTCGACCCGCTCGCAGGTGACGCTCGCGTCGGCGATGATCAGGTCGACCTTGGCGACGGTGCCCGCGGGTGGGAACTGGCCGTTCTGGTCGGTCTCCAGCGCCAGGAACCGGTCCCTGGTCGGCATCGCCACGTACTGGATCTGGCCGGGCAGCAGCGCCGGGTCGCGGTCGGGGAAGATCGCCTTGGCGATCTCGACGGCGAGGTCGGCCTCCAGGCCCGCCACCGACCCGGTGCGCAGGTCGCGGGAGCTGAGCTTCGCCGCGGTCTGGCTGACGCCCACCCGCAGTTGCCTGCCGCGGATCCGGTCGATCACCCCGCCGCGCGGCAGCCGGACCAGTTCCGTGCCGTCCGGGCGCAGCGACGCCGTGGTGCCCTGGCAGCCGACGGCCCGGGGCTGCCCGGCCACGGAGGTCACGGCGGGCGGTTGCGGCTGCGGCGCGCTCGGCCTCGGCACCGCGCCCCGCGACGCGGGGGTGCACGCGGTCGTGGCGGCCAGCACCAGGAAGGCGGCGGCGAGCCGGGTGGTCGTCCTCATCGGTACTCCGCGATCCGGGGCCACAGACCGGCGAGCGCCGCGGCGCCCGCGACGGCCATCAGCACGGCCACCCCCACGTCGGTGCCCGCCAGCGCCGCCCTGGCGTCCACGATGGACTGGTCGACCTCGCGGCCTGCCGTGGCGATCACCCCGTCCAGCTCGTCCTTGAGCTCCTCGTCGGCGGTGATGGCCGCGGCCACCTCGGCGTACTGCGGGCGGGTCGCGGAGAAGTCCCGCTTGATCTCGCCCCGCCACTGCTCGACCTCGACCACGGCGCCGTCGAGCGCGTGCATGCCCGCGATGTCGAGCGGGGTGATCTCCAGCGCTCCCGCGTCGGGCGGGGTGGACCGCACGGCGGCGAGCTTGTCCTGCAACCGGTCGGTCCGCGCGGTCAGGTCGTCCAGGTCACCGATCAGCGGGAAGATCAACGCGCGGGCCTGGGCGCCGTCGAGGTTGCGGGCCTCGGCGCGGATCTCGGTCAGCGGGACCAGCCTGGTCGCCGAGAGCCGGGCGCTGGCGGCGGCGTTGGTCGCGGCGACCAGCGAGGCGGCGGTGAGCCAGCCGAACGCGGCGAGGGTGAGCGCGGTCGCCACCAGCATCCCGATGTTGAACCGCCTGCGGGTGCGGCGGGCCAGGTAGCGCTGGATGCCCACGAGGAGCAGCACGACGGCCAGGCCGACCGCGACGGCGAACCAGGGGAACGCGTCCACGCCTTCCGGAGGGTTCGCGTCCCGCAGGTCTTTGGCCAAACCGAGCATGGTTTCCCTCACCAGCAGGGACGCCTCGTTGAGATAAGAGGTACCGACAGGGTCCACTCGGCTGCTGTAGACCCAACCTGCCTCGACCAAGCCTGTATAGACGGGCAACAAGCTGGACAGGACAGCTAACCGCTCGGACGTCGTGAGCGCGCCCGTCGACAGATAGGCCCGCCTCGCCTGGCTGGTCAGCTCATTGATCCTGGCCGTTGGTGTCACCTCGGGAACGGCCTTGGTGGCGTAATCGAGCGCGGCAGCCGCGGCCACGACGTCATCGCGGAACGCCCGCTGTTGCGCGGCGACCTTCTCGCCGCTGACGAGCACCACCGAGAACGAGGTAGCGTCAGCGTCGGCGAGCGCCCGGTATGCCTCCCCCGCGGCCGCGTTCACCGCGCCGCGCCGGTCGGCCAGGTCGGTGAGCAGGTCGGCGCGCTGCCCGATGCTCAACGCCCCCACCAGGCCCGCCACCGCGGCGGCGGCCAGCACGGCGGCCGCGGCCAGCGTCAGCTTCCCCTCGGTCCGCCGGAAGTGCGCGACGACGGCCGCCCGCAATGCCACGCAGCCAACCCCCTCCGTCGCCCCCGGTGCTACCTCGCGTAATCGCTCGCGCACGGCAACCGCGTTATCGCAGCACAACCGGGGCCACCCGATCGGACGCTTGGCGCCTGCATGACGGGTTCCCGCTAGGCGCTGTCCTGTGGGTCTGGTGCGTGGGATTCGTGATCCGCGTGGTTCCTGGGTGCGCGGCCGGGAAGCCCTCGTACTGGGCGTACTCGGGTTTTCCGGCCGTGCGGCCAGGGGCCGCGCGGGCGCGGATAGCGCGTGCCGGACTCACAGGACAGCGCCTACCCTCCGTTGGGGTGTCCTGGCGACGGAGGCGGCTACGACGTCCCGGGCGACGGTGCGCGACAGGCGCGGCCGGTGACCTCGAGGAGATCGACGTGAAGTACATGCTGCTGGCCCACACCAACCACGAGGCATGGGCGGCCGCCACCCGCGAGTGGACCGCCACCGGGCAGATGCCCGCCGAGGTGGCCGCCGCCTGCGCGTTCTTCGCCGAACTGGGCCAGGAACTGGTGGCCTCCGGCGAGTTCGTCAGCGCGGAGGGCCTGGCCGACCCGGCGCACACCCGCACCGTGCGGCCCTCGGCCGGGGCGCCGGTCGCCACCGACGGGCCCTTCGCCGAGGCCAAGGACGTGCTGGTCAGCTACAGCATCGTCGACTGCGCGACGCCGGAGCGGGCCGCCGAGATCGCCGCGCGGGTGGTCGCGGCGACCGGCGACACCGTCGAGGTGCGGCCGCTGATGAACCCCATGGGCGAGCTGTAGCGGTGCGCGCGGACCTCGTGCGGGCGCTGGTGCCGCAGGTGCTCGGCGCCGTGGTGCGCCGGTACGGGCACTTCGACGCCGCCGAGGACGCGGTGCAGGAGGCCCTCATCGCCGCGCACAGGCAGTGGCCGGTCGAGGGCACCCCGGCGGACCCGAAGGCGTGGCTGGTCCGGGTCGCGGCGCGCAGGCTGGTCGACGGCCTGCGCGCCGAGCAGGCCCGCAGGCGCCGGGAGGAGGTCGTGGCCACCCGGTCGGTGCGCGACGACGACGGCGTGGTCGTGCCCGACTCCGACGACACGCTGGCGCTGCTGTTCCTGTGCTGCCACCCGGCGCTGACCCAGGACGCGCAGGTGCCGTTGACGCTGCGCGCGGTGGCGGGCCTGACCACCGCGGAGATCGCCCGCGCGTACCTGGTGCCGGAGGCCACCATGGCCAAGCGGATCACCCGGGCCAAGCGCAGGGTCCTGGACTCCGGGACGGGGTTCGCCGAGCCCGGCTCGCTCGCGGCGGTGCTGCAGGTGCTGTACCTGGTGTTCACCGAGGGCCACACCGGCCGCGCCGACCTGGCCGCGGAGGCGATCCGACTCACCGAGCACGTGCGGCGGCTGCGCCAGAACGACGCGGAAGTGGCGGGTCTGCTGGCGCTGATGCTGCTCACCGATGCCAGAGCCGCGACTCGGATCACGCCGGAAGGTGCCCTAGTACCGCTGGCGGAACAAAACCGCGCTCTCTGGGATCGGGCGCGGATCACGCAGGGAACGGAATTGGTCGAATTCGCCCTGACCCGGGGTAAAGAATTCGGCCCTTATACCGTGCAGGCGGCTATCGCGGCCGTGCACGCCGAGGCGCCAAGCGCCGAGGACACCGACTGGGCGCAGATCCTCGCGCTTTACCACCTGTTGGAGCGGGTGACCGACAACCCGGTCGTGACGCTCAACCGGGCGGTGGCCACCGCGATGGTGCACGGTCCACGGGCAGGTCTGACCGTCGTCGACAGCGTCGCCGGACACCTGAGCACCAACCACCGGCTCGCCGCTGTACGCGCGCATCTGTGGGAACTGGCGGGTGAACCCACCGCCGCGCGAGAGCACTACCTGGCCGCGGCACGGCAGACGACCAGCACTCCGGAACGGGAACACCTGCTCAGCAGGGCGGCCCGGTTGGCGTGAGCCGACCGGGCCGCCCTGCTGGTCCGAACTGGTGCGAGCGCCTGCTCAGCCGGAGAACGCGGCCTTGCGGGCCTTGGCGCGGCTCCTGGTCGTCTTGGCCGGTGCGACGACCTCGGGCTCCGGCTCGGCGTGCGCGGTCTCGTAAGCCTCGACCACCGCGGACGGGATGCGACCCCGCTCGGAGATGTCGTGGCCGTTGCGGCGTGCCCAGTCCCGCAGCGCCTTGGTCTCCTCCTTGCTGCGGCCCTCGCCCGCGGGCTTGCCCGGGGCGGCGGCGCGCTTGACGCGACCACCGGTGCGCCGCGCCGCGGCGACGTAGTCGGCCAACTCGCCGCGCAGGCGCTCGGCGTTGGCCTCGGACAGGTCGATCTCGTAGTTCACGCCGTCCAGGCTGAACTCGACCGAGCGGATGTTGTCACTGCTCGATCCGTCGAGGTCGTCGTAGAGCTGGACAATGGTCTTCTGAGCCATGCGGGCACCTCATCGCGCAAACTGGTTCGCTGGGGGTTGCTGTGGAAGTTAGCAGCCCGAAGCACCGCGCGCGGAGCGACCCGCCCGCCGCCGTCCACACCGGGCACTCCGAAGTAGACAGGAGCGGGCCGGATGTGGACGCCGGGGACGAGTCGGATACCCGGCTCAGCGCAGCGGCTTGGTCCGCCGACCGGTGACCCCGACCGGCCACCAGTAGCGCCGCACCGGCTCGAACCCGCTGTGGGTGAACCAGGACTCGACCTGCTCGGCGGTGTAGGTGTCGCGGTAGCGCGGGGACAGCACGTCGAACCAGGTGAGCGCGAGCTCGTCGTAGCGCCTGCGGCGGGTGAGGATGCGCGCGTGGGTGCTGCGCCGGACCGCGGACCGCACGACCGGCAGTGCGGCGATGGTGTTGAGCACCCGGACCGCGATCAGGGTCGGTAGCGACAACGCGCGGCAGACCTTGTAGATCGTGCGGTGCGACCAGTTGTGCAGGCCGAGCGGGCGCAGCAGGTCACGAACCAGCACGAGCGGGCTCACCTTGCGCTGGTAGACCCAGACGAACAACTCCCCGTCCTGGCGCACGAGCCGGGTCAGGCCGGTGAAGGCGATCTCGGTCGCGCCGGTGTGGTGGATGACACCGTTGCACCACAACCGGTCGACGGCGTGCTCGCGCACCGGCAGCGCGAACACGCTGCCCTGGACCACGTGCAGGTTCGGCAGGTCCGCCGCCGCCTTCGCGACCTCGGTGATGGCCGGGTTCACGTCGACGGCGAGGAAGGTCGCGCCGGGGTGGCGGCGGGCCAGCTCCACGGTGAGCTTGCCGCTGCCGCAGCCGATGTCGGCCACCACCAGCCCGTCGAGCGGGTCCGGACCGGCGCCCGCCTTGATGTCGAACACGTCGTGGAACTGGGCGACGTCCTCGTCGATCGTGCGGCCGAACACGGTGTCGGACTCGAAGCCGCCGTCGTGGAAGGTCTGCCACTCGAAGCCGAAGCTGGCCGCGACGTGGCTGTCGCGCTCGCGGGCGGAGACCAGCCGGGGCACGCCGTCGGCGACCGGGTAGTCCAGGCCGCAGTCGACGCAGAGCAGCTCGCCGCTGGTCACCTCGTCGGCGGCCTCGCCGGTGAACCGCAGCTTGCCCGAGCAGGACGGGCAGACCAGGAAGTCGAGCACACTGACACGCACGGAAATCGTTCCCCCTTCGGCACGGACGACCCGAACGACGGACGCCTGGCATCCGTATCGCGTACGTACCGACGGCGTGTCACCGCGCGGCGGGGCACCACCCGATGGAACCACTGGGCCCCCGACCGTCACCGACCGATCGGGCGCGCCGCTTGGGACGAATGTCGCCGTGGCGGCGGGAAACGGACGGATCGGTGTCAGTGCACCGAGGTGGCGCGCCAACGGCGAACGGCCCCGCCGTCGAGCGGGGCCGTTCGCCGTTCCCGGTGCCGCGCCCCTAGGCCGGGGCGTCCCCGGTGATGTCCGCGAGGGTGTTCCAGAACATCAGCTCGTAGCCCTGCAGCAGGCGCCCGTAGCCGATCGAGCGCTCCGGGGTCCAGCCACCGTCGAGGGCCTGTTGGATGGCGACCGCGTAGAGCTCCTCCAACTCCGGCACTGGCGTGGCGAAGAAGTCGAAGAAGCCGGTACCGGTCCCGTCGAAGCCGTAGTGCTCGCGCAGGCCCGCCGAGATCGTGGCGCAGTAGCCGCCCCACGCGGCGAAGTTGGCCAGGATGGCCAGCAGCGCGTCCCTCGGGTTGCCGTTGAGGGCGAGCCACGCCAGGTACGACGGGTACGCCTGGCAGCCGGGGGTCGGCCGGTAGGCGCGGATCGCGTCGTCGTCGAGCCCGCACGCCGCGGCGAAGTCGCCCAGCTTGGCCAGCGCCAGCCCCTCCCCCGAGGCCAGCGTGCTCAGCACCTCGCGGGCGGCCGGGTCGACGGCCTGCGCGGCGAGGGTGAGGAAGGTGCGCCAGTCGCTCTGGATGATCCGGTGCTGCTCGGCGGCCAGCGCGGCGAGCGCGGCCAGTGGCGCGGTACCCGCCGCCACGGCGGGGACGAACCGGTTGTCGTGCTCCCCGGGCAGCAGCTCGCGCTGCACCCGCTCCAGTAGTTCCTTGCCGGTCTCCGGCATCGCGGACCTCCCCGTGCGTCGCTGCCCGACCGGCCCCACCCTAGATCATCTCCGGTCGGCCGGTCAGCGGGAGCCGACCCGCGCTCGCGTTCCACAGCAGACCCGATCCGCGCCGCCACCGGGGCGGTGTGACCGGATTGCGGAAGGAATGGTCTAGACCTTGACGCCGGTTGGCGCAATCGACGAAGCTGAAAATCCGGCCGCACCGCCGCCTCACGTCGGTGGTCGCCGATCCCTGCACGCCCGCCCTGTCCCGGAGCGGGCCCCAAAGGAGTGATCACGTGTCGAGAAACCGCATCATCGCGGCGCTGGTCGCGGTCGCGGCGGTGGGAGGGGTGGCGTTCCTCATCCCCACCACCACCGCCTCCGCCGCCGACTGCGCGCCCGCGTGGAGCAGCGCGACCGTCTACACCGGCGGCAAGACCGCCGCGTACAACGGCCGCAACTGGTCGGCGAAGTGGTGGACCCAGGGCGAGACCCCCGGCGCGGCCCAGGTCTGGGCCGACCAGGGCGCCTGCGGCGGCACCACGCCGACCACCACGACCCGGCCCACCACCACGACCACCACCCGGCCGACGACGCCGACCACCGGCCCCGACGGCTGCCTGCACCCGGACTGGGTCCAGGGCAAGCAGTACAAGACCGGCGACATCGTCCGGTTCACCGACGGCAAGTACTACATCGCCGAGCACGACAACCCGGGCTACAGCCCCGTGGTCAGCACCTGGTACTGGGACCCGTTCACCTGCGGCACCCAGCCCACCACGTCGAACCCCACCACCACGTCGAACCCCACCACCTCGAATCCCACAACGACTTCCACCCCGTCGGGCAACTTCGTGGTGTCCGAGGCGCAGTTCAACCAGATGTTCCCGAGCCGGAACACCTTCTACACCTACAAGGGCCTGACCGACGCGCTGGCCGCCTACCCCGGGTTCGCCAACACCGGCACGGACACCACCAAGCGCCAGGAGGCGGCGGCGTTCCTGGCCAACGTCAACCACGAGACCGGCGGGTTGGTCTACATCAAGGAGATCAACGAGGCGAACTACCCGCACTACTGCGACGCGGCCCAGCCCTACGGCTGCCCGGCTGGTCAGGCCGCCTACTACGGGCGCGGCCCGATCCAGCTGAGCTGGAACTTCAACTACAAGGCCGCCGGTGACGCGCTGGGCATCGATCTGCTCGGCAACCCGTTCCTGGTGGAGCGGGACCCGGCCGTGGCCTGGAAGACCGCGCTCTGGTACTGGAACACCCAGAAGGGCCCCGGCACGATGACCCCGCACGACGCGATGGTCAACGGCCGTGGATTCGGCGAGACGATCCGCAGCATCAACGGCGCCCTCGAGTGCAACGGCGGCAACCCGGCGCAGGTGCAGAGCCGGATCAACGCCTACCAGCGGTTCACCCAGCTGCTGGGGACCACCCCGGGGTCGAACCTGAGCTGCTGACCCAGCGTGACGCCCGGGGTGGCCGCCGGTGCCTCGGCACCACCCCGGGCGACACACGTTCGGCCTAACGTGACGATCACCAGTCGAGTCGTGTCGCGGGGCGGAATCCCGCTATGCCACTCTGTCCGTGTGGTCGACTACGCCGCATCCGTCCGATCTCGACGCGCCGCGCGCGCCGGGGACGGCCGCGCACCGGGGCGGTCACGCCGGTGACGCCCGCCGCCGCGTCGCGCTGGCCGTGGGTGCTGTACCTGGCGGCGGGCGCGGCGCTGGTCGTGCTCTACTACCTCGCCCCGGTCACCGCGGGCGGGTTCCCGCTGCGGGTGGTGCTGTACTGCTTCATCAGCGCCTCGGCCGCGGTCGCGGTGTTCGTCGGCCTCACCCGCTACCGGCCGAGACCGTGGCTGCCGTGGCTGCTGATCGCGGCGAGCCAACTGGTCTACGCGCTGGCCGACAGCATCTTCTACCTGCTGCACTACGCCTTCGACCTCACCACGTACCCGTCGCTCGCCGACCCGTTCTACCTGGCGCACTACCCGCTGGCGGTGGCCGGGATCGTGCTGCTGATCCGCCGCCGCACCCCGGGCCGCGGCCTGGCCGGGCTGCTGGACGCGGGCACGCTGGCGGTGGTCGCGGCGATGCTGTCCTGGCTGTACGTGATCGGCCCGCAGACCCGCCTCGGCGCGCCGCTGCTGGTGGAGGTCGTGTCGCTGGGCTACCCGGTGATGGACCTGGCGCTGCTGACCGTCGCACTGGGACTCGTGCTCGGCCCCGGCGCCCGCCCGCCCGCGTTCGGGCTGTTCCTCGGCTGGCTCGCCGCGATCATGACGGCCGACACGATCTACGTGGTGCAGCAGCTCAACGGCACCTTCCAGGCGGGCAACTTCCTGGACGCGATCTGGCTGGCAGGCAACCTGGCGCTGGGCGCGAGCGCGCTGCACCCGACGATGCGGGCGATGGCCGAGCCGTCGCCGGTGCCGGACGCGCCGCTGAGCCCGTTCCGGATCGCGGGCCTGTCCGCGGCCGCGCTGATCGCCCCCGCCGTGCTGTTCGTGCAGTGGGCAGGCGGGTCGGTGCGCGACGTGCCGGTGGTCGCGGGGACCTGCGCGCTGCTGTTCGCGCTGACCATCGCCCGGCTCGCCGCCCTGGTGTCCGACCAGCGCAGGCTGGCCATCACCGACGCGCTGACCGGCCTGCACACCCGCCGGTTCTTCGAGGCGCAACTGCCGCTGGAGATCGCCAGGGCGGGTCGCACCGGCGGGTCGGTCGCGGTCCTCATCGCCGACGTCGACCACTTCAAGACGATCAACGACCGGCACGGGCACCCGGCTGGCGACCAGGTGCTGGTCGAGATCTCGGCGCGGCTGCGGGCCACCGTGCGCGCCGGTGAGGTGCTGGCCCGCTACGGCGGCGAGGAGTTCGCGCTGATCCTGCCGGGCGCCACCGCCGAGACGCTGCCGATCATCGCCGAGCGGTTGCGCCAGGAGGTGTCCGGGACGGAGATCCCGATCGCGGCGCAGCGGCGGATCGCGGTGACGGTGTCGATCGGCACGGCCGTCTACCCCGCGCACGGCACCACCCCCGACGACCTCGTGTCCATCGCCGACCGAGCGCTCTACGCCGCGAAGGCCGCGGGCCGCGACCAGGTCGTGTTCGGCCGCTCGCCCAACCGCCTCGACGCCGCGGGCGGCGGGCTGGACTACCTGCACCTGGTTGCCGACGAGGTCGACGCGCTGCTGGCCGGTAGGCAGCGCAGTCGCGCGGTGGCCAGGCTGGCGCGGTTGCTCGCGGTCGAGTCCGGTCTCGACGACGGCGCGGCCGGGATCGCCCAACTGGCCGGGCGGCTGCACGACATCGGCAAGATCACCGTCCCGCGGACCGTGCTGGGCAGGCGGGCCGGGTTGACCGACGCGGAGTGGGAACTGGTGCGGGCGGTCCCGGCGCACGGCGCCAGGATGGTGTCGATCGTGCCCGGGCACACCGCCGTCGCCGAGGTCATCCGGCAGCACCGCGAACGCTGGGACGGCACCGGCTACCCGGCCGGGTTGCGCGGCGCGGAGATCCGCGCGGAAGCCCGCGTGGTGGCGGTGTGCGACGCGTGGGTGGCGATGCTGTCGGACCGGCCGCACCAGGCCGCGCTCACGGCTGAGCAAGCGCGGGCCCAGGTGTTGGCCGGTCGCGGCACGCAGTTCGACCCGGCGGTGGTCGACGTCTTCCTCGGTCTCCTCGACAGCGGTGGCCTGCCGCCGGACCAGGTCGCGCCGCGGCAGCGGACGGCACCGGTGTCGGCGCCGAACGCCTGATCCCTAGTCGGGGTCGGGGAGCGCGCCGTCGGCGGGGATGGTGGGGACGTCGACGCGGACGGTGTCGGGGTACTTGACGCCAGACCCGGTGTTGAGGACGACGACGCGCTCGTCGCCGCGCAGCCAACCCGACTCCCGCAGGCGGATCAGGGCGGCGAAGCAGGCCGCGCCCTCCGGGCAGACGAAAGCACCCTCGTCGGCGGCGAGTTCCCGTTGCGCGGCAAGGAGTTCCACGTCGGTGACGGCGACCGCGGTGCCCTGGGTCTCGGCCAGGGCGCGCAGGATCAGGAAGTCCCCCAGCGGCTTGGGGACGTTGATGCCGAAGGCGACCGTGGTGGGCGCGGCGGGGGCGACGCTCTCCTGGGCGCCGGCCTCCCAAGCGTCCACAATGGGCCGACACCCCTCGGCCTGCACCGCGACCAGGCGGGTCTCGGGGGTGAGCCTGCCCAGCTCGCGCATCTCGTCGAGGGCCTTGTGGATGCCGATCAGGCCGACCCCGCCACCGGTCGGGTACAGCAGGACGTCGGGCGCGCGCATGCCCGACTGCTCCACGATCTCGTACCCCATCGTCTTCTTGCCCTCGATGCGGTACGGCTCCTTCAGCGTCGACACGTCCTGGTAGTCCGGCCGCGACGCCAACGCCTTGCGGATCAACGCGCCCGCGTGCGAGATCAGACCGTCCACGAGGTAGAGCTCAGCACCGGCGGCCACACACTCCGCGCGGGTGATGACCGGCGCGTCCACCGGCATCGCGATCAACGACCGCAGCCCGGCCCGCGCCGCGTAGAGCGCCCACGCCGCGCCCGCGTTGCCATTGGTGGGCATGGCGATCCCACGAACACCCAACTCAGCTGCGCGAGACACACCCACCGCAGCACCGCGAGCCTTGAACGACCCGGTGGGGATAAGACCTTCGTCCTTCATCCAGAGGTCGGGCACACCGATGCGCTTACCGTGCACCGGTAAAGGCAACAGCGGCGTCATCCCCTCCCCCAGGCTGACCACCGCAGACTCGGCCGACACCGGCAACACCTCGTGATAGCGCCAGAGCGTCGGAGCCCGTCCGGCGGGCGACATCCCCCGCGCGGCATCCAGGTCGTACCGCGCCAACAACGGCGAACCGCAGTCACAGGTGCCTTGCACCACGGTCGCGTCGAGGCGCGCGCCACACTTGGGGCACTCCAGGTGCGACAGGGTCGAGTACCGCTCGGTCACGGTCCAGCCTCCACGGGTCGGGTCATCCCACCGTAGGCATCCCCTAGGGGGTGAATCCAGCGTCCACCCGGGGATCTCACAGGAAGCGGACCGCGGCGACCGGGATCGTGCTGTCCGCGGCGACCTCGTGGGGCTTCTTCCGAACCGGCGACGGCGCCGGTGTGGGTGTTCGCCGCCACGATCGGGGCGGTGCTGGGTGACGGGGTGCTGTCGACGGTGGTCGGTGGACCGCGACCGGTGCTGTCGCTGCTGGTCGTGGTGCTGGCGCTGGTCTGGCGCAGGCGTTCCACAAAGGACAGGAATGCCCAGGTCGGGCCGACCTTGATAACGGGGAGGGCACGAGTGGGTCAAGATCGTTGATCTGCGGTCACGGCTGGCACCCCCCGGGTGGACGGGTGATCGGGGCGTCCGACAGAGTGCTCTCACCCCATCGACTCGACACCGGGTCCCGCGTCATCCGCCATCCACTCGACAGGAGCGCGCAGGTGAGTCCGAAGATCGACATAGACCCCGAGCACGCCGAGGCCGTCGCGGCCAAGGCGACCCTGGCCGACAAGATCCGCTACGCGTGCGCGCAGGTCGACCCGCCGACCACGCACGCGATCCAGCAGTGGCTTGCCGCCTACGGGGTCAACGGCGTCACCCGCGCGTACGCGACCGGGATCATCAACACCTGGCGCGGCGAGCACAAGATCGGCGACACCGGCGACCTGGTGGCGATGAGCCCGGAGCTGCTGGCCGAGCTCGACGCGCTGCGCTCCACCGAGCACGACGGCACGCCCGCCGACGAGTCGCCGACCGTGGTCGGCCTCACCCCGGTCGTCCCCGCCGCCGACACCCCGGCCACCGCCGAGGAGAACGCCGCGGCGGTGCCCACCGACACCGCGCCCGCTGTTTCCCCAGAGGCACCGCTCGCCCCCCGTACCCCCAACCCCGACTCGGACACCGTGGACACCGACAGAGACTCCGCAGCCGCGACCATCACCCTCCCCGCGGACAGCAGCACCGCCCCCGAGCAGGACAGCGCGGCTGAGCACAACGCCGTCGAGCACGACACAGCCGAGCACAACGCCGTCAAGCCGAACGCGGCTGAGCAGAGTGCCGCCGAGCAGAGCGCCAACGAGCACATCGCGCACGAGCGCGTCGAGACCGTGGACGTCGACGACGAGCGCGGCACCCCGGGCACGGCGGTGGCCGAGGCGCCCAAGGTCGGCAACGCGGTCGTCGTGGCCGAGCAGGTCGAGCCGGTCGACGCCTACGTCACCGCGCGCGCCGAGCGGGTGCCCAACCCGCTGCTGGAGCCCGCCGCGCCGCTGACCTCCCAGATGCCGACCGTGCTGTCCTGGTCGGCGAACATGGCCTGGATCGTGGTGCTGGTCGCGGCCATGGGCATCTCGTGGTGGTCGCTGTTCGAGTACGCCCGCGCGTTCAGCATCCCGACCCCGCTCGCGGCGGTCGTGTCGCTGGTGTTCGACGCCTCCGCGCTGATCGTCGCCGGTCTCGCGCACCGCTACGCGCTGTCGCCGTACTCCGGCGCGGGCCCGCGGTTCGCGCTGCTGGCCCTGCTCGCGGGCAGCGTCTACCTGAACTGGGAGCACGCGGCGGGCAAGGGCTACGGCATCGAGGCGTCGATCATGTTCGCCGCGCCGGCCGCGGTCGGCATCCTGCTGTTCGAACTGCACATCGGCTGGCACTCGCGCAGTGAGCGGCGCGCCCGCGGCCGGGTCGCCCGCTCGCTGCCGGTCATCGGCGCGTGGGGCTGGTTCCTGCACCCCCTGCAGAGCGTGACGACGCTGTGGCGGGTCACCCACGCGCGGGGTGTGTCGGTGCGCGAGGCGGAACTGACCAGCATCGAGCAACTGCGCGCGGTCAGCGCCAACTGAGCAGGCGGCACGTCGCGAGGCCCGGACCGGCAGTCGGTCCGGGCCTCGCGCATTCACCGGCGTATAGCGTACGAACTCGGGTACGGTGGGGTTCGGCACACCGCCGCGCCCACCGCCGCCCGTTCGGCGACCGGCACCACACGCCGGGCGCGCCACCCCCGGGCGGCGGGCGCGGGTCGGTCCGCCGCTGGTATCCCTATGCACTGGTATCCCTATGCAGTACAGGAGGGGACGAATGGCCGAGTCGAGTCAGCCGGGCACGCCGATCGTCCACACGCGAACGTTGGGACCGATCACGGTCGGTGATCCGCGGGTGGCCGGATTGGCCCGGGCCTGTGCGTCGCCGACCGCACCGAGGCGGACCAGTTAGGATCGGGCCACCATGGCAAAGGACGCGACGAAGGACCACAGCGGGGGCGGCGACCCCGCGCGCAGCCTCGCGCTGCTGTGGCGCAAGCAGACCCAGGCGCCGGTCCGCAACGGCAGGCGTGACCTCAGCGTCGACCGGATCGTGGCCGCGGCCATAGAGGTCGCCGACACCGACGGCCTCTCGGCGCTGTCGATGCGCAGGGTGGCCGACAAGCTCAACGTGGGCACGATGTCGCTCTACACCTACGTGCCCGGCAAGGCCGAGCTGGTCGACCTGATGCTCGACACGGTCTACGCCGACACCCACCACCCCGCACCCGAGGTCGCCGAGGACAACCGGCGCTGCTGGCGGGCGCGGCTGGAACAGGTGGCGCGGCGCAACTGGGACCTCTACCACCGGCACCCGTGGATGCTGCGGGTCGGCGTGAGCCGCCCGCCGCTGGGTCCGAACGTGATGGCCAAGTACGACTACGAGTTGGGCACCGTCGCCGGGATCGGGCTCACCGAGACCGAGATGGACACGGTGCTCACCCTGGTCATCGGCCACGCGGAGACCTCGGCCCGCCGCGCGGTGGAAGCCGACGGCGACGGCGAGTCCGGGGTCAGCGAACAGCAGTGGTGGGCCGCGCACAGCCCGGTCCTGACCACCCTGCTCGACCACACCCGCTACCCCCTGGCCGCCGCCGTGGTCACGGCCGTCGGCCGCGCCGCAGACGACCCCCACCACGTCTTCGAGTTCGGCCTCGCCCGAATCCTCGACGGCGTCCAGGCCCTGGTCGACTCGCGCGGCTGACCCGCACCTCCGCACTCCCGCACCCGCACCCGGCCTGAGGTCCGGCCGCCGCACCCGGCCTGAGGTCCGCCGCCGACCAAGATCAACTCCGCTCCCGGGGCCCACCCTCCCGGGGGCCGGGGGCCCATCTCTGAACCTATCGCGGTCGGCGGCTCGTCAATAGGGGCGCGGACAAGCTGTGGATGGATCAGTGCCTTGTGGATGGACGCGCCGCCCGGACTCGACGCGCGGCCCGCGCTCGCGGCGGCCGGTCCTACCGGTCGGCGACGGCGGGCGCGGCTAGCCTGGCTGGGGTGAGCACCGAGTCTGCCGCCCCAGCACTGCGGATCTTCACCGAGCCGCAGCAGGGCGCCACCTACGACGACCTGTTGACCATCGCCAGGCACACCGAGGACACCGGGTTCGACGCCTTCTTCCGGTCCGACCACTACCTGTCCATGGGATCGTCGGACGGCCTGCCCGGCCCGACCGACGCGTGGACGACCCTGGCCGGGCTGGCCAGGGAGACCAGCCGGGTCCGGCTGGGCACGCTGATGACCGCGGCCACCTTCCGCCACCCTGGGCCGTTGGCGATCTCGGTGGCCCAGGTCGACCAGATGTCGGGCGGCCGGGTCGAGTTCGGCATCGGCACCGGCTGGTTCGACGACGAGCACACCGCCTACGGCATCCCGTTCCCGCCGCTCGGGGAGCGCTTCGACCGGTTGGCCGAGCAGCTGGAGATCATCACCGGGCTGTGGGCGACGCCGGGCGGGGAGCGGTTCTCCTTCGCGGGCAAGCACTACCGGCTGACCGACTCCCCCGCGCTGCCCAAGCCGACGCAGCGCCCGGGTCCGCCGGTGCTGATCGGCGGTGGCGGCCCCAAGCGCACCCCGGCGCTGGCCGCGCGCTTCGCCGACGAGTTCAACCTGCCGTTCGCGCCGGTCGAGGACGCCGTGGCCCAGTTCGCCAGGGTCGACGCGGCGTGCGCGGAGATCGGCAGGGACCCGGCGTCGGTGACCAAGTCCGTCGCGCTGGTGGCGTGCGTCGGCCGCGACGACGCCGAGGTGGCGCGCCGGGCCGGGGTGATCGGCCGCGACGTGGACGAGTTGCGGGCCAACGGGTTGGCAGGCACGCCCGCGCAGGTCGTCGACCGGATCGGGCAGTGGCGGGAGCGGACCGGGATCGCCCGCCTGTACCTGCAGGTGCTCGACATCGCCGACCTGGACCACCTCGACCTGGTCGCCGAGGCGGTCGCGACCCAGCTCTGAGCGCTGTGGTGACCGTCTCAAGGGGACCGCGCCATGAGATGGATCACTGCCTGCGTGTCCGGACCGGACTGTCCGGACCGGACACGGGCCGCGGCGGGGCGTGTCGCGAAGGCGCTGATCACGGTGCGTGTGCGCGAGCGGCGGTCCGGGTCAGCGCACGCAGATGACATCCGGCCCCAGGACTGCGTTAACCGGACCCGCCTAGGCTGCCGCACGTGCCGGGAGGGGATCCGCGCAGAAGCGCCGGGGGTGGTCGGACGTACGATCACGCCGTGATCGACCTGAGTACGTTGCTCGACCCGCTGGCCTGGCCCCGGTGGCTGGCCCGCGACGCCGAGCGGCGCAAGGTGGTCGGGCCGGAGGTGATCGCCCAGGTCGAGCAGGCCGTGCGCGACTTCCCCGCCGCGGCCTTCGCGGCCGGGCTGCTGCCCGCCCCGCTGCCAGTGGAGCACGCCGAGAAGCTGCCGCGCGGCGAGCACCGGGAGACGACCGAGGGCGCCAAGGTGCGGCACCGGGTGGTGCCGGAGCCCGGCGAGGTCCGCGGCTGGAGCCTGGGCCGGGGCGTGGTGATCAGCATGGCCCAGGCGACCGTGCGGCCGGTGTACGTGCCGGTCGCCCGCGGCGAGAGCGCGGCGCTGCGCCAGGACGGGACCGTGGTGCGGGCGCTGATCTCCGGGTGGGAGCCGTACCCGGCGCCGGTGGAGGTCGAGTACGACGACCGGACCGTCCCGCTGGAGGACTACCTGCGCCGGATCCTGTCCGAGCACCGCCGCTAGCGGGTCAGTCCGCCGCGGTGGAGCGGTTCTGGTAGGCCAGCTCCAGGTACTCGGGGTGGCGGCGCATCCAGGCCGCGATGAACGGGCAGGTCGCCAGCACCGGCAGGCCGCGGGTCCGCGCGTCCTCCAGCGCGGCCCTGGCCAGCGCGCCGCCGACGCCCTTGCCCTCGAACGCCGGGTCGACCTCGGTGTGCGGGTAGACCACCAGGTTGTCGCCGCGCAGGTACTCGGCGAACCCGGCGACCGCGCCGTCGACCAGTGCCTCGAACCGGCCGCGCTCGGCGACGTCGACGACCTCGACAGCCACGTGAACCTCCTGGTCGATGGGTACCGAACCGATCCTACGGGCGTGAGATGTCCGGTTTGCGAGGGGACTTCCCGAGGAATGTTCGGATCAGGTCCCCCACCGCGCGAACCAGGAGTCACGGATGACGATCGAGCAGGGCAACCCCGGCGCCGCGAGCCAGGAGGACGGCGAGGAGACGCACCAGCAGCGGCTGACCCGCAACCTGCACGAACTGCTCCAAGAGCTGCGGGTAGCGCAAGCGGGCGTGCAGATCCTCTTCGGCTTCCTGCTCTCGATCGCGTTCACGGAGGTCTATGTCCGCGACGCGAACACCTTCGAGCGGGCGACGCACCTGGTCGCGGTGCTGTTCGCGGTGGCCTCCGTCGGGTTGCTGACCGCGCCCGCCGCGTGGCACCGGATCCTGTTCCGGCAGGGCAAGCGCGAGGAGATCATGCGGCTGGCCACGCGCACGACCATCGCGGGCCTGGTGTGCCTGTCGCTGGCGGTCGCGGCGTCGGTGCTGCTGCTGGCGGAGATGGTGATCGGCGGCTGGGCGGCGTTCGTGATCGCCGGGGTGTGCGCGGCGCTGATCATGCTGCTGTGGTTCGCGGTGCCGATGCGCGAGCGCGCGGACTAGCCGAAAACCGCAGGTGGCCCTCGCGGGCCGCCTGGTTCACTCTGCGGATGAGCTCGTTCTGGACCGGGACCAAGGTGCGGCTGCGCGGGGTGGAACCAGCGGACTGGGAGGTGTTCCAGTCCTTCGCCGAGCACAGCGCCGACGCGCGCGCGGCGGACCGGCTGCACCCGCCCCGTTCCGCCGCGTGGTTCCGCGAGTCGATCGCGAAGCGCGCCACCCACGGCGGTGAGGACCTCGACCTGGCCATCGAGTCGCGGCGGACGGGGGAAGTGGTGGGCGCGCTGTCGACCGGCGGGGTGGACCGCCGGGCTGGGCGGTTCAGCTACGGCATCGGCGTCGGCCACCAGCACCAGCGCAACGGGTACGCCAGGGAGGCCATCGCGCTCCTGCTGGGCTACATGTTCAGCGAGCAGCGGCTGCACAAGTGCGAGGTGAAGGTCTACGAGTTCAACGATGCCTCGCTCTCGTTGCACCGGTCGCTGGGGTTCGTCGAAGAGGGGCGGCTGCGCGCGCACGAGTTCTTCGGCGGTCGCCACTGGGACGCTGTCCTGTTGGGCATGACGCTGCCGGAGTTCCTTGATCGATGGGAACTCCCAGAGGTCTAGGCCAGACCGTCCACTCTTGGCCCGCGGTGGACGCGTTAGGTTTGGTGGCAACCTGGGGGGATCCAAAACGGGCCGCGGCGCGTCGCAGGGGTGTCCCAGAGTCGATCGGAGGGGACGCATGACCGACCCAGCTGAGCACCGGGCCCGGCTCGAGGCGCGCAACGCGGCGATGCGGGAGAACGTGGCGGGCCTGCTCGCCGACCTGAACCGGCGCACCAGCGAGCTGGCCGACGCGCAGGGCAGGGTGGCCGCGGTGACCGGTTCGGCGACCTCCCCGGACGGCCTCGTCCGCGCGGTGGTCAACCCGGCCGGTGTGCTGACCGAGCTGACCTTCGCGCCGACCGCGTTCACCAGGTCCACCCCGGAGAAGCTGGCCAGGCAGGTCGTGGCGACCGCGCAGGCCGCCGCCGGGTCGGCCCGCGACCAGGTCGAGGCGCTGCTGGCGCCGCTGCAGGGCGGGACGGACCTGTCCAGCCTGGTGGAGGGCGCGCCGTCGTTCGCCGACCTGCTGCGCCCGCCCGCCGCCACCACGCCCCCGCCCGCCGCGCCGCGACACGCGGCCGAGGATGACGACGACGACTTCGGCGGCGTGTTCGGGGGGCGGCGATGACCGGCTTCGGGATCGACCCCACCGCGGTCCGGTCGGGCGCGAACGGGTACGGCACGGCCGGTGACCTGCTGGCCGACGCGCGGCGCAAGCTGACCGACGCGCTGTCCGCGCAGGGCGCCTGCTGGGGCGGCGACGAGTCGGGGCAGGCGTTCGCCAAGGACTACGTGCCCGCCGTCGAGGGCATGACCCAGGCGTTCGGCGACCTGGCCACGGCGTTGCAGGCGATCAAGACGGCGTTGACGGAGTCGGTCGCAAGCCAGCAGGGCACCGACCAGAGCAGCGGTGACGGCCTCACCGCGATCCGGGGCTGAGCCGCGTGTCGATCACCATCCCGCCCGAGATCACCTGGCTGTTCCCGATCGTGGTCGGCGAGAGCTGGCCGGAGGGCGACGAGGACAAGCTGCGCGCGCTCGCCGACGCGTGGCGCACCGCGGGCGGCGGCGTCGAGGACGTCATCGCCCAGGCCAAGAACGCCGCGACCCAGGCCATGGGCGGTATGGACGGGCCTGCCGCCGAGGCGTTCGAGAAGTACTGGGCGCAGTTCGTCGAGGGCGACGAGGCGTACCTGACCAAGCTGCGGGCCGCCTGCGACGGCCTCGGCGGGTCGTGCGACAACTGCGCGCTGGAGGTGGAGTACGCCAAGTACTCGATCATCGCCGCGCTGATCATGCTGGCCATCGAGATCGCCGCGCTGATCGCCGCCGCGTTCGGCACCTTCGGCGCCTCCAGCGCGGGCATCCCGGTGGCGCAGGTGGCGACCCGGATCACCGTGCAGATGATCTTCCGCAAGCTGATCACCGCGATCCTGCGCGAGGTGCTGACCGAGGTCGCCATCGACGCGGCGATCCAGGGCCTGCAGATGGCCAAGGGCGACCGCAAGAGCTGGGACCTGGCCAAGACCGGCGGCGCCGCGCTGTCGGGCGCCATCTCCGGCCTGGTCGGCGGCGGCATGGACTTCATCCCCACCCGCGCCACCGGCCTGCCCGGCCGCACCGCCGAGGGCGCCTTCCGCGGCATGGCCGAGGGCGCGGGCTCCACCGTCATCAACGCCGCCGTCACCGGCCAGGACCTGACCGCGGGCGACCTGTTCCGCTCCACCGTCTCCGGCGGCGTCTCCGGCGGCATCGGCGGCGCCAAGTCCCACTACGACACGCCCACCGCCATTCCCACCGTCGGTCCGGCCGCAGGCGGCCCGCCCGGTGGTGGCCCCCCTTCCGGCCGCCCGCCCGCAGGTGGTCCTCCCGCAGGCGGCCCACCTTCCGGCCGCCCTCCTGCTGGTGGCCCTCCCTCAGGTGGTCCCCCCGCTGGTGGCCCTCCTGCCGGCGGCCCACCCACCGGCAGTCCCCCTCCGGCGGACCTCCCCCACGCACCCCGGCACCGACAACCCCCTCCGCCGCCCCCACCCTCCCCGCGCCGACCTCTCCCACCGGCCACACTCCCCCCGCCCCATCCCCGACAGGCCGCCACTCAGCCCCACCCCTCACCCCCGACACCCCGACGTCGAGCCCCCCGTCCCCCACCGGCACCCCACCCCCCACCAACCGCCCCACCGCCCCACCCCTCA
>NZ_RCDD01000009.1:0-188667 GCF_003663795.1 Actinokineospora cianjurensis | reverse complement strand
AGGGTCTCCACCGCCACCCGCGACCGCGGGTCCTTCGCCAGGAGCGCGTCAAGGACCGAGTCGCTGATCGCGTCGCAGATCTTGTCCGGGTGGCCCTCGGTGACCGACTCGGACGTGAACAAGCGTGTGGACACTGCTCTCCCTCTCGTGGGCGGCGCGCGGCCGGTCAGCGGCGGACGATCTCGAAGACCTTGTAGGTGACCTGCTCACCGGCGAGCACCCGGCTGGAGCTGTCGAGCAGCGACAGGGCGACGCCCTTGTCCTCGGCCAGCCCGGCCACCCGGGAGAAGTCGCCCAGGGTGTTGAAGGTGACCAGCGCGCGGCCGCCGGGCAGCAGCCGGTCGGGCACCTCGGCGAGGTAGCGGCCGAGCGCGGCGTAGCCGGGGTCGAAGATGGCCCACTCGAAGTCCTGGGTGAACTCGAAGTCGCGCGGCGCCTCGAACACGCTGCAGTTCCAGAACACCGTGTCGTACTTGGCATCCGGGTCCAGGTCGGCGAACACGTCGCTCTTCCGCACGTGTGCGCGGTCGGCGATCCCGTGCCGCTCGACGTTGAGCGCGGCGCTGGCCACCGCGGTGTCGGTGATGTCGGTGGCGGTGACGTGCGCGCAGCCGTGCAGGGCAGCCCAGACGGCGGTGACGCCCGCGCCGCAGCCGATCTCCAGGAAGCTGCCGCCGAGCGGGTACGGGATGGCGGTCGTGTAGTACTCGGTGCCGGTGCCGGGGTGCGGGGCGTAGCAGCCGGGCACCACGTCCCACTCCAGGCCGAGCAGCTCGAAGGTGCTCGGCTGGGTGTTGCCCTCCGGGCCGAGCTCGTCGACGAGCTTGCGCCCGACGCGGTAGCGCTCGTCGAAGGTCGCTGACGGCTGGTTCATCGTTCTCCTCCTGGGCGGGTCAGGGGGCTCGCGCTGGTCATACCGCGAGCAGGCGCCGGAGATCGGCGGCGTACTTGGCGATGTAGTCGCGCGTGAGCCCGGGGATGTCGCCGCCGAGGTCGACGCCCCCGGCCAGCACCGCGGCGCGGAAGCGCTCGGACGGGATGGCCGAGCCGCGCACGACCGGCTCCGGGTCGGCGAAGCGGTGCACCAGCGGCAGCGCGGAGTGCGCCCGCCTGGCCTCGGGCAGGCCGCGCAGCGCGGTCTCGAAGCGGCGGGCCCAGTCGGCGTAGTCGGCGATCCGCTCGATCCGGTGCCCCGCCTCGGTGAGCCAGTCGACGACGGTGTCCAGGGAGACGCCGTCGTCGTGCGGGTTGACCAGGCTGTAGGTGCGGTAGCCGTGGGCACCGGCGGATGGGCCGAGCGCGACGATCGAGGCGGCGGTGAAGTCGACCGGCAGGCCGTCGTAGTGCGAGCCGCCGTCGCCGTCGTTGCCGTAGAACGACCTCGGGGCGATCCCGGTGGCCAGGACGCTGAGCAGCAACCGGGTGAACACATCCGGCACGTTGAGCTGCCCGGCGTAGCGGCGGTGGGCGAGGATCATGTTCGACCGGAACACCGTGACCGGCAGCCCGCACAGCTCGTGCGCGTCGCGCAGCAGCACCTCACCGGCCCACTTGCTGGTCGAGTAGCCGCCCGCGTAGCCCTCGTGGACCGGCTGCGTCGGCAGCGCGTCACGCACGTCGGGGTCCTCGCCGAGGGGTTCTCCGGCGCGGGAGGTGGCGACGGCGACGCTGGAGACGTAGGTGAACTGCTTGAGCCTGGCGGTGATGCCCAGCTGGACCAGTTCGGCCGTGCCGACGACGTTGGCCTCGAACAGGTGGTTGTAGGGCAGCACGTGGTTGACGTGGGCGCCCGCGTGCACGATGTGGTCGACCTCGGCGGCGAGCCGGTCCCAGGTCGGCTGGTCCAGACCCAGCCGCGGTTCCGCGATATCGCCCGCGAGCACTTCCAGGTGCGGCTCCAGGCCGTCGACGGTGGCGACCAACTCGTCGTCGCCGGTGTCGAACGCGGCCAGCAAACGCTTTCGCGCCGCCGCGGCGTCCTTGCCGCGCACCACGCACACCAGCTTGCCGTCGACAGGTGCCAGGCGCCGCAACCACTCCAGCGCGAGGAAGCGGCCCAGGTAGCCGCTGGCACCGGTGAGCAGCACGACCTTCGGGTCCGCCTCGGCTCGTGGTAGCGCGCGTGCGCCGGTGATCAGGTCGGCGTCGAGGAACTTGTCGAGCGTCAGGTCACTGGCGTGGACCTCGTCGGTGGCGTCGCCGTGCACCGCGGCGAAGGTCGGTCGGTCCACTGAGGACTCGCGCTTGGCCTGGATGTACTCGGCCAACTGGCGCAGGTCGGTCGCCGGGCTGACCAGCACGTCGATCGGGACCTGGATGTCGTAGATGTCGTTGAGCAGGGTGGCGAACGGCACCGCGGACAGCGAGTCGCCACCCAGGTCGCGGAAGTGCGAGTCCGGGTCGACCTCGGAGCCCGACAGCAGGGCGCGCGCGGCCCGCTGCACGGTCTCCAGCACCGGCCGCCCGGCACCGGTGCGGCGGATGTCGAGCAGTTCCTCGGACTCGCGGTCGGAGATGCTCCGGTACAGGTCTTCGAGCCGCTCGCGGTAGTGCTCCAACAGCTGCGGGCGCAGGAGTTTGCGGTGGTCGGAGAGCAGGCCGTTGGCCTGGCTGAACGGCTCGGTCTCGACGAGGAACTCGCGCGGGATCTCGTAGGAGTTGAGGCCCGCTTCCTTGGCCACGGCCTGGAAGGACTCGCTCAGCCGCTCCTTGACCGCGATCGAGGCGGCGCCGTAGCGCTCCAGCGTCTCGGGGGTGGGGACAACGACGGCGAGCAGGTAGGAGCGGGCGCTGTTGCCGTAGACGAAGATCTGGCGCACGAGCGGACTGGTGCCGAACGTGGCCTCCAGGCTGGGCAACGCCACGAACTCGCCCTGGGATAGCTTGAGCACGCTGTTGCGCCGGTCCAGGATCGCGAGCCGGTCGGGCTCGACCTCGGCGACGATGTCCCCGGTCTTGTAGTAGCCGTCCGCGTCGAACAGGGTGGCGGAGACCTCGGGTTGCTTGTAGTAACCCGGGATCACCGAGTCGGTCTTGATCAGCAGCTCGCCGCGCGGGTGCGGGGTGTCGGTGCGGTAGTAGCCGAGCTCGGGGACGTCGACGATCTTGTAGTCGAGCACCGGCGGGCGCAACATCCTCCCGTCGACCGAGACGCCCGCGATCTCCGTCGCGCCGTAGAGGATGTGCAGCTCCAGGCCGAGCAGCCCCTCGATGAAGACCCGCAGCTCATCCGACAACGGCGCCGAACCACAACTGGCCCAGGCGATCCGGCCGCCGAGCACGCGGTCGCGCATGTCCTTGGTGACCAGCGCCTCGACCTGCTCGCGGTCGCCGCCACCGACCACGCGCCGGTCGACCTCGCTGCGGTGGTACTGGTAGAGCATCTCGCACACCCGGGGCACCAGCGACAGCTCCGTCGGCCTGGCCAGCGCGATGTCGTCGAGGAAGGTCGACAGGTCGCCGCTGGCCATGAAGTAGCTGATCCCGCCGCGCGCCAAGGTGTTCTTGACCGAGGAGTGCCCGGCGACGTGGCTCATCGGCATGTAGTGGAAGGTGACCGCCTGGATCTCGGAGAACAGCGCGGCCCACCCGCCGCCGCCGAACATCGCGCCGACCAGCTTCTCGGTGTACATGGCGCCCTTGGGGGTGCCGGTGCTGCCGGAGGTGTAGACCAGCATGGTCAGCGGGTCGGCACCGTCCTCGGCGACGAAGTGCGGCGCCTCCGGCAGGTCCGCGCCCCTGGCGACGAGGTCGGCGAAGGACTCGACGGCCACTCCCCTGCCCGCGTCGGTGAGCCGGGCGGCCGCGGCCTCGACCCGTTCGCGCTGGTCGTCGACCTCGGGCAGGTAGTCGAACACCACGAGCCTGCGCACCGACGCGCCACTGAGCACCAGGTCGACGGCGACGTCGATCCGGTCCAGGCTGGCCGCCACCACGGTCGGCTCGGTCTCGGCGACGATCGCCGCCAACTGCCCGAACGGCGCGCTGGTCTGCAGCGGGACGGTGACCGCGCCGCGCAGGACGCAGGCGAGGTCCAGGGTCGTGTAGTCGCGGCTGGCGAATCCGAGGAACGCCACCCGCTCCCCCGGCGCCATCGCGTGCGCGTCCTGGACCCGCAACTCGGTCGCGGCCGCGCGCACCCTGGCCCACAGCTGGGCGAAGGTCGTGGTCTCGTACCGGTCCAGCAGGCGAAGCGAGGTCCGGCCGGTGCCCGGGTCGCGGGTGAGCTCCCTGGCTCGCTCCCCCACCGCGGGCCGGTCGGCGTACCGGTCCATCACCGCTGCCACGGTCTGCGTCAAGCGCATTCTGGGTCTCCACATTCGCCTCACCGGGCGGCCCGGGGCGCGTGGGGGCGCCAGGGGACCCGGTGCTCGGTCGGGATCAGATCGGCATCGCACGGCGACCGCCCTGCCGGACCTCGGCGTCGGCGCGTGTCGCTCACCGTTACGCCAACCGACGCTACCCAGCCCGGTGGCGGCCTCCCAGCAACCGGCGCCGGATCTGTCACGTCGGCAGGTTGCGGCCGTGCTCGCCGACCCTGGGCGCGCGAGAGCCCCGGACCCGCCTCGGGTCCGGGGTTACCGGGAGTGACCTACAGGGCCCTGGCCGGCAGGGTGGGCAACGCGGCGAGCGCGTCGACCAGCGGTGCCAGTTCCGGCAGCTCCGCGGCCGCCCGCAGCGCCTCGGCCAGCGAGTCGTCGTGGGTGGAGCGGGCCTGCTCGAGCACCGCGCGGCCCTCGGGGGTGACCTCGGTGTAGATGCCCCGCCGGTCGTCGGGGCACAGGTAGCGCTGCAGCATCCCGCGCCGCTCCAGGCGGGTGACCAGTCGCGTGGTGGCCGACTGGCTCAGCACCACCGCGCGGGAGAGCTGGGTCATCCGCAGGTAGCAGCCGGAGAACTCGTCCTGCCTGGACAGCACGTCGAGCAGGCTGTACTCGCTGACCGACAGGTCGTGGGCGCGCTGCAGCGCCCGTTCCAACGCGTCCTCGATGCGGGCGTGCAGGGCCGCCAGGGTCCGCCAGCCCTGGGCCCTGGTCTCGGCGAGCTCGTCGGCGATCTCCACGAAGACCATCCCTCCTTGCGACCAACTGCTTGCATACGGCATCATCAGCTGCGTGCAACATAGCGCGTGTGCAACTATCTCGGACGCCGGTAAAGCGCGCAGCTCTAGGTTACCCGGCTGAGGCAAGGCCAGGACAGCAGGCGGACCGCGCCGAGGCGACCGCCCGCTCCACCCCGACCGGCGACGGCGGGGACGGGAGCGGGTCCGACCGACCCCCCGGGTGGACCGGGCCGGCACCCGCGGTATGCCGACAAATGCCGGAGTCCAATTCCGGCACCACGTGAACACAACTCAGTCCCGGACCAACAACTGATTCGGGGGCGGTTCTCGCCGTGCCCCGACCGGGGTCTTCGAAGGGTGGTATCAGATGTCGACCAGCTTGACTCCCGACGAGCAGAAACGGGATGGCGACGCGGGCGCGACCCCTGCGGCAGCGGGCGGTCCGGTGCGCTGGAAGGCGCGCCAGTGGATCCTGCTGTTCATATTCAGCGGCGCGATCATGCTCGACGGCCTCGAGAACTCGATGATCGCGGTGGCCATTCCGGAAATCCAGGCCGCGTTCGGCGTGAGCGCCGCGACCGCGCAGTGGGTGCCCGGTGCCTACATCCTGGCCTTCGGCGCGTTCCTGCTGCTGGGCGGCCGGTGCGCGGACCTGTTCGGCCGCAAGCGGGTGTTCGTGATCGGCATGGCCGTGTTCGCGGTCATCTCGCTGCTCGGCGCGTTCGCCGACGACGCGCTGCTGATCATCGTGACCCGGTTCGTCAAGGGCGTCGCGGCGGGCTTCACCGCGCCAGCGGCGATGTCGCTGCTGGCGACGACGTTCCGCGAGGGGCCGGAGCGCAACAAGGCGTTCGGCATCTTCAACGTGTTCGAGGCATCCGGCTACTCCTCCGGCCTGCTCATCGGTGGCGTGCTCGCCGCGGTGAACTGGCGGAGCACGTTCGTGCTGCCCGCGGTGGTGGCGGTGCTGCTGATGCTGGGCGCGCTGAAGTACCTGCCCAAGGACCAGCCGCGCACCGAGCGGGCCCGGCTGGACATCGGCGGCGCGCTGACGCTGCTGCTTGGCATGATGCTGCTGGTGTTCACGGTGGTCTCCGCGCCGGAGGTCGGCCTCGGTTCGTGGCGCTCCATCGGCGGGTTCGCGCTGTCGATCGCGCTGCTGGTCGCCTTCGTGCTCATCGAGCGCAGGGTCGCCGACCCGCTGATCCGGTTGGGCATCTTCCGCGACCGCAACATCGTCGCCGCCAACGTCAGCTCCTTCCTGCTCTACGGCGGCGCGATGGCCTTCCAGTTCGTGCTGGCGCTCTACCTGCAGAACCTCAACGGCTGGGAGCCGTGGCACATGTCGTTCGTGCTGCTGCCCGCCGGTCTGATGGTGGTGGTGATCGGCCCCAAGCTCGGCGACATGATGGAGCGCTTCGGGGTCAACAAGGTCCTGATGGTCGGCCTGGTGTCGTTCATCCCGTGCTACCTGCTGCTGCTGCGCATCGGCCCGGAGCCCGCGCTGTGGACGGTACTGGTGCCGGTGTCGGTCATCTGGGGCTTCGGCTTCGCGCTGAGCCTCGCGGCGCTGATGGTCTCGGGCACCAACGGTGTCTCGGACGAGGAGCAGGGCCTGGCCGCCGGTCTGCTCAACAGCTCGCTGCAGGTCGGTGGCGCGTTCGGCCTCGCGGTGGTGACCGCGGTGATCGTGCCCGCCGTCCAACTGGGCGACCTCTACCCCGGCGTGTGGGTGATCCTCGGCTTCGCGGTGCTCACGCTCGCCGCACAGGGGCTGCGCAAGAAAACCCCGTGATTCGCCCAGCGGAACACCACTGTCCGGTGGGTGGGCGGTACTCGCGCCGCCCACCCACCGGGTGCGGTCTCCCACACCGGGCGGACGAACGCACAACGGACATTTTCGATAGGCTGATGATGCGGCGAACAACACCGGTGACAAGCGACGCGGCCATCCGTACGGGTTAATAGTTCAAACGGGTGACCGCCACGAACTCGAATGCGGGCGGTGACCTCATGATGGGCCCTTTTGTGTCCCCGCAGCTGGCCTACAGCGGTGGTATCGACGAGTTATTGGAATTGCTGGCCAGCGGCGCGCCCGCGGATGTGTTCGAGCAGTTGCTCGACGACCGGGGGCACTCGGTGACCGGCACCGCGGCGGTCGACATGAAGGCCGCGGTGTGGCGCGCGATGCGGGTGCACGCCGAGATCCAGCGCGGCAGGGGCCGGGAGGCGGGGCTGTCGGCGCTGGTCGACGCGGCCAGGGAGCTCGCGGTGCCCTACGAGTCGGTCGACGGCCTGCTGCACGCGGTCGCCCGGCGCGCGCGGCACCTGCTGAGCATGGACATGGCCTACATCGCCCTGCTCGACGGCGACCACGTCGAGGTGCGCGCCGCGGACGGGCACACCTGCGGGCTCGGCGTCGGGCTGCGGCTGCCCGCGCAGGACGGCATCACCGCGGCCGGTCAGCCGAGCACCGCCCCGTTCGCCACGCACGACCTGCTGACCGACGAGCGGATCCGGCTGACCGCGGCGTTCGGCGAGGTCGCCAGGGTCGAGGGGCTGCACGCGATGATCGCGGTCCCGCTGGCGCACGCCTCGACCCGGCAGCCGCCGAGCGGGATGCTCTACGTCGCCAGCCGCAAGGTGCACCACTTCACCGCCGACGAGCGCTCGCTGATCGGGTCGCTCGGCATGCTCGCGGGCGCCTACCTGGAGACCACCGGGCAGCGGCTGGCCGCGCAGGCGCGGACCGCGGAGCTGCAGGCGAGGCTGCGGCAGGTCAACACGACCGCCGAGGGGGTCAGCGAGTACTGCGACCTGCAGGTGCGGCTGGTGGACATGCTGCTGGCCGACGAGGACCTGGTCGCGATGACCGGGTTCGCCGCCGACGCGCTCGGCGGGCGGGTGAGCGTCTACAACTCCGGCGGCGACCTGCTGGTCTCGGCCGGTGGCGAGCGGGAGGACGACTCGGGGGCGCTGGCGTTCGCGCTTGACATGGTCAGCGGCGAGCCGGTGCGCACGGCGGACGGCAGCTGGGTGGCGCCGCTGTGCCGTGGTCGGGACTACGTCGGCGCGTTGGTGCTGCGGGTGCCGGACGAGCTGGGGGCGGCGGGGCGGTCGCGGCTGCGGCTGTTCGCGCGGATGGCGGTGCTGTTCATCCGGCAGGACAAGGTGGGCGCCGGGCTCGACGGCGAGGTGCGCGACCGGCTGCTCGACGACGCGCTGCGCGAGGAGCACCGGTTGCCCCGGCAGCTGGCCGAGCGGGCGCGGCGGATCGGGCTGGACCTGTCCGGGCCGTACCTGATGGTGGTCGCCGAACCGGACCCGGCGCAGCACTGCCGGGCCAACGCGTGGGCGGCGGGCTACACCAGGCGGATGGGCGGGCTGCGCAGCTTCCGCGACCGCCACCTGATCATGCTGCTGCCCGGCAGCGAGGCAGGCGCCCTGGCCAGGGACGTGTCCTCGGCGATGGCGGAGGCGCTGGGCGCTCCGGTGTCGGTCGGCGCGGCCGGTCCGCTCACCGGGCCCGAGTCGGTGTACCCGGGCTACCAGGAGGCGGTGCGCTGCCTGGAGGCGGTGGTGGCGCTGGGCGTGACCGGCGGGGCGGCCTCGGTGCGGGAGCTGGGTTTCGTCGGCTCCCTGGTCTCGAGCAACCAGGACGTCGGCGGCTTCATCGACCAGGTCGTCGGCCCGGTCCTGGAGTACGACCGCGACCGCTTCACCGACCTGATCCCCACCCTGCAAGCCTACTTCGAAGCAGGCGCCAGCCCCACCTACGCCGCCGAACGCCTCCACGTCCACACCAACACCGTCACCCGCCGCCTCGACCGCGTGAAGGACCTCCTCGGCCCGGACTGGCAGAAACCCGCCCGCGCCCTGGAAATCCAACTCGCCCTGCGCCTGCTCAAGGTCCGCGAACTCCTCACCGACCCCACCACCCCCGACGCCACGCCCTGACCCCAGCGGCGAACAACCCCGTCCCCCGGCACTTGCCGGACGTCCACCAGCCTCGCGGGCGGGGGCCTCACCGGACATGGGTGAGGAACTCCCTGGTCCTCCGCTCCCGAGGCCGCTCCAAGACGTCCGCGGCGGAGCCTTGTTCGCTGTCTCCCGAGTGACGGACTCGGCGCGACCCGGCAGGAGCCGTTGCCGCCACTGGAGGTGTGACTGGCGCGTCTCCAGCAGGGGCGAGGGGGCGAACGACGCTGCGCCGGGCGTGGGAGAGTGCGGGCGATCGAGTTCGCGCCGCCACCACGGCGGGTCCGCGAGCGGTCCAGACCACGGACCTACGCGGGCCCACGGCACGTGACGATCTACCTGGCGCCGCAACGCGTCCGCGGACTCGTCGGTGACCAGACGACTCCGGTCACCGACGCAGGCGGGTGATACCTCGCCGGTTGGGGGCGAGGAGCAGACCGTTACCCCGCCGACCGAGGACGCCGGGACCTCACCGGACATGGGTGAGGAACTCCCTGGTCCGCCGCTCCCGAGGCCGCTCCAAGACGTCCGCGGCGGGGCCTTGTTCGATGATGGTGCCGTGGTCGAGGAAGACGGCGCGGTCGGCTACGTCGCGGGCGAAGGTGATCTCGTGGGTGACGACGAGCATGGTCATGCCGCCCGCGGCGAGGTGGCGCATGACGTCGAGGACCTCGCCGACGAGTTCGGGGTCGAGGGCGGAGGTGGGTTCATCGAACAGGAGGACGGCGGGGGACATGGCGAGGGCGCGGGCGATGGCGACGCGTTGTTGTTGGCCGCCGGAGAGGTGGCGGGGGTAGGCGTCGGCGCGGTCGGCCAGGCCGACGGAGGTGAGGAGGTCGACGGCGCGGGTGCGGGCGGTGGCCACGGACTCGCGCCTCACCCGGATCGGGGCCTCGACCACGTTCTCCAGCACCGTCATGTGCGGGAACAGGTTGAAGCCCTGGAACACCATGCCGAACCGGGCGCGCTGCCCGGCCAGCTCGCGGTCGCCCAGTTCGACCAGGCGGCCGCCGGACTCGCGGTAGCCGATGAGTTCGTCGCGCAGGAACACCGCGCCGCGGTCGAGCGGTTCGAGGTGGTTGATGGTGCGCAGCAGCGTGCTCTTGCCGGACCCGGACGGCCCCAGCAGGCACACCACCTCGCCCTCGGCCACGTCGAGGTCGATGCCGCGCAGGACCTCTTGCCTGCCGTAGCTCTTGTGCACGTCGCGCAGCCGCAGCACGGTCTCACCCACGTCGAGCCCCCCGCGAGTACCGGCGTTCCAGGTGGTGTTGCAGGACGTAGAGCACGCTGGTGACGACCAGGTACCAGGCGCTGGCGACAACCAGCAGCGGGATCGTCTTGAAGTTGTTGTTGTAGATGACCTGCACCGAGTACAGCAGCTCCGGCGTCGAGGTGACGCTGACCAGCGCCGATGCCTTGAGCATGCTGATCACCTGGTTGCCGGTGGGCGGGATGACCACCCGTAGCGCCTGCGGCACCACCACGCGGCGCAGGGTCTGCCGGTGCGTCATGCCGAGCGCCTTCGCGGCCTCGGTCTGCCCGGGGTCGACCGACAGCAGACCACCGCGCACGACCTCCGCCATGTACGCGGCCTCGTTGAGCCCCAACGCGATCACGGCGGCGAGCAGCGGGGTGATGAGGTCGTTGGTGTCGACCTCGAACAGGGTCGGGCCGAACGGGATCTCCACCGCGATGGCGGGCACGAGCGCGGCCAGGTTGTACCAGAACAGGATGTGCACGAGCAGCGGTGTGCCGCGGAAGAACCACACGTACGCCTTGGCCGCCGCAGACACCACCGGCACCGGTGAGAGCCGCATGACCGCGAGCACCAACCCGCCGACGATGCCGCACGCCATGGCGATGGCGGTCAGCTCGACCGTGCGCGCGAGCCCGGCCAGCACGTCGGTGGACAGGAAGTACTCCCACACGACGGACCAGTCCAGGTTCGGGCTGCGCACCACCACGCTGCCGATGTTGAGCAGCGTCAACCCGACCACGGCGGCGGCCAGCCACCAGCCGAGGTGCAACGGCGCCCTGGTTCGTCTACTGGTGTCGACTCCTGGTGGCGCGGCGGGTGGCCGGGTCTCGGTGGTCACTGGTCCCCCATCGGGTCGACGGCGGGGTTGAGCCGGGACTCGGGGATGGCGATGTCGACCATGCCCCACTTGTCGAGCACGGCCCGGTACCGGCCGTCGGCGATCAGCCGGTTCACCGCGGCACGCACCTTCTCCGTGTGCGGCGAGCCCTTCGGGAAGCCGATCGCCTCGGGCAGCCGCGCGAACTGGTAGGGCTGCACGGTCAACTGCCCCGATTCCCGCGCCGAGTGCACGACCTCCGAGTAGGACCCCATGAACACGTCCGCTCGGCCGGTCCCCGCCGCGAGCACGGCGGCACTGCTGTCGGGGTAGAGACTGCTGCGCGCCGGTGGTGCGCCGGTGGCCGCGCACTCCTCGTTGACCGCCTTGAGTTGCGGCTCGTAGACCGACCCGGCGAGCGCCGCGACCGCGCGCCCGCACAGGTCGGCGCCCGACCGGATCCGCACGCCACTGGCCGCCGCCGACGAGAACCCGGTGCCGACCGCGTCCACGGTGACCATGTCGATGATCCCGACCCGCTCGGCCGACACGGTCAGGTTCGCCGCGGCGATGTCGAACCGCCCGCTCTGCAGCCCGGGGATGATCGTGCTGAAGTTGTTGACCGGCACCACGTCGAACCGCAACCCGGTCTCCCGCGCGATCGGCTCCAACAACTCGATCATCCACCCGGTCAACCGCCCTGCGGCCGTGAACTCCGCGGGCGGGTAGTTGTTGAACACCGCCACCCGAACCGTCTGTCCACTCCCGACAGCAACCCCCTGCCCCCCATCCGCCGTAGGCCCACCAGCCGCCCGAACCGACAGGCACCCGGCCGCCAACACCCCCACCAGCCCGAGCACCACAGCCCGCGCCCGCCGCAGTTTCCGCAACCCGTCGGATCCTGTCCACAAGGGCCGCCCTATCCCCAGATGCCGCAGTCGACGAGCGCGTCCCAGAGGCTGTTCCCGGTAGGCTGTGTCTCGGGGGGTGCTCAGCGCCGACCACCGGCATACCGCCGCGGTTCTAGGGTTTGACCTGGGCTTTCTTGCTCCGGGGGCAGGCAAGGGGTTGTCCACAGGGTCGGTCGGGGACATCGGTCTCCTCACGGGGAACGGGGCAGCGGGGTGGGCGGCCCCCGCGGGGGGATCGGGGGCCGCCCACCCGGGTCACCGGGGGTCGCGTTCCAGCGTCGCGGTCGTCGACCGGTAGGTGTCCGCGCTCACCCGGGGCATCGGGGCGGACGTGGTCAGCCCGGTGAGGAGCTCGCCGAGGATCGCGGGGCCGTCCTGGGTGAGCACCGACTCGGCGTGGAACTGGATGGACGCGAAGTGCGCGCCGCGCAGGGCGTGCACCTGCCCGGTCACCGGGTCGCGGCTGATCTCGACGAGGCCGGTGGCGTGGTCGAGCACGTCGGCCGGGCTGGCCGCCGCGAACGTGTTGTAGAAGCCGACCCGCCGCCGGGTGCCGAACAGGTCGATCGGCAGTTGCGTGCCCTGGTTCGGCACGTCCCGCCGCACCAGGTCCAGGCCGAGGCGCGCGCTGAGCAGTTGGTGGCTCAGGCACACCGCGAAGAACGGCAGCCGCAGCGCCAACAACGAGTCCACCGCCGCCCGCAGGTGCGCGATCTTGGGGTGGTCCAGGTCGCGCGGATCCCCCGGACCCGGCCCGAGCAGCACGAAGTCGTGGCCGGACAGTTCGTACGACTCGTCGAACCGCCGCACCCGAACCTGCAAACCCAACGCCCGCAACTGGTGCGCGAGCATGGCGGTGAACGTGTCCTCGGCGTCCACGATCAACACACGTCGACCTTCGAGCGCCGGGTCCGCGGGAGCGCGATCAGCGGAGAGCCAGAAGTCGGCGATCCCGTCATTGCGCCCCGACAGCGCCGCCCGCACGTCCGGGTGCTCGGCGAACTCGGGCCGGTCCGTAGACCCGAGTGCTGCCAACAACCCAGCCGCCTTCGCCCTGGTCTCGGCCACCTCGGCGACCGGGTCCGAGTGCCGGACAAGGGTCGCGCCGACGCCGATGTCCACTGTGCCGTGCGCGTCGATGTCCGCCGTGCGGATCAGGATCGAGGAGTCCAAAATAGACTCACCAGCGCCGTCCCGCCCGATCAACGCGATCACCCCGCTGTAGTAGCCGCGCGGCGTCGGCTCATACCGGTTGATCACCTTGCAGGCGCTCTCCAGTGGACTCCCGGTGACCGTCGGCGCGAACAGCGTCTCGCGCAGGATCTCGCGCGGGTCGCGGTCGGTGTGGCCCTCGATGAAGTACTCGGTGTGCGCGAGCCGGGCCATCTCCCGCAGGTACGGCCCGACGACCCGGCCGCCGTCGGCGCAGATCCGGCCCATCATCTTGAGTTCCTCGTCGAGCACCATGTACAGCTCGTCGGATTCCTTGCGGTCGGCCAGGAACTCCATCACGCCGTCGAGCGCGGGACCACTGGGCGGATACCGGTAGGTGCCGCTGATCGGGTTCATCACCGCCCGGCCGCCGGTGACGCTGATGTGCCGTTCCGGCGTGGCACCGACAAAGGCACGGTCACCGGTGTGCACGACGAACGTCCAGTAGGCGCCGGTCTCCTCGCGCAGCAACCGCCGGAACAGCGACAGCGCCGAGGACGGCGAGTAGCCCACGATGCCGGCGGTGTACGAGCGGCGGATCACGAAGTTCGCGCCCTCGCCGCTGCCGATCTCGTCGGCGACGACCCGTCGCACGATCTCCGCGTAGGTCTCGTCATCGGTGTCGAACCGACCGCGCTCCAACCGAAGCGGCACGACCGGCAACCGGGAAAGCACGTCGTCGAGCGCGAACGTAGCCTGCTCGGTGACGGTCAACGCGAGCAAGGGCTCTCCGTCGTCGCGGTGCGCGTACCCCCGCTCGCTGATCTGGCGGTAGGGAATCAAGGCGAGCACGTCGTGGCGAGCGCCAGGACCGGACGGCAGCGGGATGTCGGCCAGCTGCCGCAGCGAGGTGATGTCGCCGACCAGGACGTCGACCTGGTCGCGGCCCGCCTCGGTGCGGTGCAGCAGCGCGAACGGCGTCGACGGCGTGGCCAGGACGCGGTCGAGCAGGTCCCCGGTCACAGCGCCACCCGCTCGGTGGCCAGGACCTGGTCGAGGAGCACGTCGGTCGTGGCCACCACGGCGCACCGCTCGGCGGCGTAGTCCACGGCCATCCGGTGGTAGCGCTCGGAGAAGTCGCCGAGCGCGTCGGCGACGAGGAAGGTGTGGATGTCGTTGGTGTAAGCCTCGATCGCGGTGGCGAGCACCCCGACGTGCGCGTACACACCGCAGAGGACGATCTGGTCGCGCCCGTCCGCGCGCATCCGCGCCAACAGGTCCGAGCGGAAGAACGCGCTGTAGCGCCACTTGGTGAACACCCAGTCGTCCACTCCGGGCGCGAGCTCGTCGACGACCTCGCGGTCACTGGGGTCCACCCGCATCCCCGGACCCCAGAAGTCCCGCAGCAGCCCGCGGTCCTGCTCGGTCATGCCACCGGGTTGGGCCGTGTAGGCGGTCCGCGCGCCGCGTTCGGCCAGGTGCGAGCGCAGCGCCGCGATGTTGCCGACGATCCGCTCGCGGGTTCCGGTCGCGAAAGGACGGACGAAGTAGCGCTGCATGTCGTGCACCAGCAGCACCGCCCGCGCCGGGTCCACCGTCCACGCCGCGGTGTTGGCAGGCAGGTCGGCCGCCGTTGGCAGCGGGTAGGGCTCGATCGGCGGGATGCCTGTCATGGGTGTTCCTCCGTCTTGCCTGGCGGGTGGGTGTGGTCGCCTCAGCCGGTCCACGCGGCGGCGGCGGTGATGGCCTGCCCGGGGTTGAGCCGGGGGTCGCAGAAGCTGGTGTACTTGTCGCCGACGTGGTCGGCGTCGGTCGGGCCGCTCGCGCACTCGGTGACGTCGTCCGGCGTCGTCTCCAGGTGGAGACCACCGGCGACACCACCCCCTACGCGCACGGCGGTCTGGAAGCGCTGGATCTCGGCGACGACGGTCTCGACGTAGCGGGTCTTGAGGCCGTCCGGGGTGCGGGCGGTGTTGCCGTGCATCGGGTCGCACAGCCAGAGCACCGGGTGCCCGGCCGCGCGCACGGCGGCGACCAGCGCGGGCAACCGCTCGGCGACCAGGTCGGCGCCCATCCGGGAGATCAGCGTGAGCCTGCCCGGCTCGCGGTGCGGGTCGAGCCGCTCGACGAGGGCGACCAGTTCGTCGGTGCTCATCTTCGGCCCGACCTTGCAGCCGACCGGGTTGGCCACGTCGGCGAGCAGGGCGACGTGCGCGCCGTCCACCTGGCGGGTCCGCTCGCCGATCCACGGCAGGTGCGTCGAGGCGAGGTAGGTGTCCCCGGCGCGGTCGCGGCGCAGCATCGGGACCTCGTAGTCGAGCAGCAGCGCCTCGTGACTGGTCCAGACCGGCGGGTCGGCGAGGTGGCGGGCGACGCCGCCGCCCCAGCCGAGCACCCTGGTCGCCATCCTGGCCGCGGCGTAGCCCGCGAGCAGGCGGTCCGGGTCCGGCCTGCGGCCGCGCGGGTCCGGCTCGGGGCTGTTGACCATGTGCCCGCGGTAGACCGGGAGCTCGACGCCGCCGACCACCTCGACCGGGCTGGACCTGGGTTTGCCGAACTGGCCCGCGATCCGTCCTATTCGGACAACGGGCCGGTGGGTGGTCATCTTGAGCGCGCCTGCGAGCAGGTCGAGCAGCCCGGCTTTGCGGGCGACGTAACCGGGTTCGCACTCGGCGAAGTCCTCGGCGCAGTCACCGGCCTGCACCACCACGGCCTCGCCCGCGGCGACCACCGCCAACTGGGCGCGCAGTTGCCGCACCTCGTCCGCGGTGACCAGGCCGGGTCGGGTGGCGAGTTCGGTCCTGACCTCGCGCAGCCTGACCGGGTCCGGCCACTCCGGCTGCTGCAGGGCCGTCCTGGGCACGGTGTCGTGTCGCACAGCTGACTCCAATCGCGGGGGACGACCGCCGTCTCCCCGGCGGCACCGCCGACCGCGCCCCGGCTCGGCACGCGGCCGGGCACCACTCGGTCGACGTCTGTGATCGTGCTGGCGCGCGGCGCACCCGGGCAACGAACCGGGTGGGGATCCGTCAAGTTCACCCCCGGCCGCGGCGGGGACCAAGGCGCTGCGCCGAACGGGCGCGTGCGCGGAGCACAACCGGCGCCGGTGGGCGGGCGGCCGGGGTGGGCGGGGTGGCGTCCGAGCACCACACAACCCTCGATGTTGGTGTTCAACAAACCTAGGCACGCTCACGTTTCCCGGCCACGGTGGACAGGGTCCGGTCCAGCGCACACCACGACACCAGGGGGAACCATGTCGTCAGGGAGCCAGGTCGCCGAGCGGGCGGCGGAGGAATCGGTGCTGGAGCAGCTGTGCGCGACCCTGTTCGCGTCACTGCCCCGCCACGACCAGCGGCGCAAGGGCGTCGAGTACCTCACCGGGCTGCTGCGCGCGACCGGGCGCAAGTCGATCCGCAACATCGCGCTGGCCATCGGCGACCAGGCGACCGAGCAGTACCTGCACCACTTCATCTGCGACTCGACCTGGGAGGCGGTCCCGGTGCGCCGGGCACTGGCCGAGCACGTGTGGCGGGTGGCCCCACCCCGGGCCTGGGTGGTCCGACCGCTGCTCATCCCCAAGGCGGGCAGGCACTCGGTCGGCGTCGGCAAGCGCTTCGCCCCGGACCTGGGCCACACCCTCAACGCCCAGCAGGCCCTCGGCGTGTGGTCGGCCGCCGAGGAACTCACCGCCCCGGTCGACTGGCGACTGCGGCTCTCCCCCGCGTGGGTCGGCGACGCGGGACGGCGCAGCCGGGCGGCCATCCCGGACGGGGTGCGCGCGGAGTCGTTGCTGGAGTGCGGGGTGGAGGCGTACCTGGGCGTGGCGCGCTTCCGGGACCGCCCGCTGGTGATCGACGCCCGCGGCCACGACGTGAGCACCGCGCTGACCCGATTACGCCGCGCGGGCGCGCCGCTGCTGATGCGGGTGAGCGGGACCCACCGGTTCACCGCCCCGCTCCTGGGCCAGGACCCCCTGCCCGCCAGGCAGATCATGTCCGCCCTGCACGCCGCCCGCAGGCCGGTCGCCGGTCGCTGGCCCCTCCTGGCCGCCACCACCCGCGTGACCGCCACCGACTCAGACGACCTACTCCTACTCGGCGTCGGCCCAGCCGGTCACACCTGGCCCACCCAACTCTGGCTCTCGAACCAACCCGACATCCCCGCCGCCGACCTGGTCCGCACCAGCCTCTTGCTGACCCGAGTCGACCACGACTTCACCCGCTACGCCGACCGAGCAGGCACCCGCGACTTCACCGGCCGCTCCTTCGCGGGCTGGCACCGCCACATGACCCTGGCCTCCGCCGCCCACACCATCCTCGCCACCGCCGAAGCGCTCACCAGCCCGAGGCCGGTAACCCTTCCCCAGCAACGCACCTGGCACCCATAGCCAGAACCGAGCAACGCACCCATCGCAGGTATTGCTCCTCAATGTGCCCCTCGACGACGTTGGCCCAACCGCGCCCCTCTCAGGCGTTGGCCAACCACGCGCTCCTCGGATCCGCTGGTGCCAGGCCGGCTCGATGGGGCGGACTTGTTTTGTGCGGGGGGACGATGCCCATAGCGTCGCTCACGTGGCAGGGCCTGCTTTTCGGCCCCTGCTTTGTGGTTCTGCCCGGGTATCGTAGGGGCCCCGCGCAAAACAAGTTCGCCCCATCGAGCTCTTCGCTTTCTCGCGCCCCACCGCAATGCCGAAGGCGAGCCGTTGACCGTCGACGGCGCAGCCGAGCACGAGAGCCGCCAGTCCCCCAGCTCAAGATCAAACCCGCCACACCAGCCCCCGATATACAGCCTACCGAGCCACCCCGACAAACCAGCCAGAGCGACCCGAAGCCCTGTGGACAACTCCCCCCACAACGGAAATGACCGGCGCGCGCAGACACCGTCCTGTCTGCGTGCGCCGGTCTACCGGATCACCACCTGTCGCGTGCTTGGGCGGCGGATGACCCGGGGCTCATCAGATTCCCGTTTGCTGCCTGATCCAGCTCAGGTTGGCGGCGATGCCGGTGTAGAGGGTCGTCGTGGCGCATTCGCCGTTGTTGTCGCCGGGGCCGTGGGTTTCGCCGACGAGGGTCCAGTTGCCGCGGGTGCCGACGACGGCGGGGCCGCCGGAGTCGCCGTGGCAGGCGGAGTGGGTGCGGTCGCCGGAGACGCAGACGTCGGTGGAGGCGCCGCCGCCCGCGTAGCAGCGGCTGCTGGCCAGGATGGTCAGGTCGATCTCCTGCAGGGTGCTCGGGGTCGAGCAGGACGGCCAGCTCAGGCAGCCCCAGCCGAGCAGGCGGACGGCGGAACCGGCGGCCGGGTTCGAGGTGGCGAGCTTGACCGGCGCCTTGGTGGAGGCGGTGCTGGTGTGCATCAGGGTCAGGTCGGTGCCGGACTTGGTGATCCGCCGGTCGATGCGCAGCAGTTCACCGCCGGAGTTCTTGTTGGTGGAGCCGACGCGGCCCTGGGAGGCGCTGCCGCAGTGGTTCGCGGTGACGATCCACTGGGGGGCGACGAGGCTGCCACCGCAGCCGTTGCTGAGGGAGACCATCCACGAGTAGGTCTCGGTGGCGCCGTGGCCACCGATGATGGCGGGCTGCTGCTCGGCGGCGTTCGAGGTGCCGGTCATCGCGATGACCGAGAGCAGCACCAGACCGGCGCCTGCCAGTGCGGCGAGGATTCTGCGCATAAGAGCCGTCCAATGCAGGGGTTGTGAGGACATATGGCAGCTGTCTGTGCGAAATCTCGGGACTCGATTTCGCCAACCGAATATGCACCCGTTCGTGATCTGCCCGCAACCCCGACACCACCACCTGGTGGGACGGTTTTTACCAGTTATCCAGACATAAGCGCAGTACTATCGCCACCACCTATGGCCACGAAACCGCCCCGATATCCGATATGTCTACTTACCTACTTCCGCAGGGTTCGACAGGTCAGCGCGGCCGCCGGGGCCAGGGGGAGCAGCGGGAACAGGGTGGCCTGATAGGCGTGATAGGTGTCCGGCTTGCCCGCCCACACCCCGGCGCTCGGCGTTCCGTTCGGCGCGAGTTCGTGGCGCCATCCGCCAATCGGGTCGATGTGGTTCTTGCGTGCGTATTCCCAGAACGTCGCGTACCAGTCCCCGTAGGGGTCCTCGCCGGTGCGCCGGTGCAGCGCGGACGCGGCCATGATCGCCTCGGCCATCACCCAGTGCATCCGCTGGCGCACCACGGGCAGGTCGTCCCAGTCCAGCGTGTAGACGAACCCCAGGTGCCCGTCCACGCCCCACCCCCGGCGCACCGACGAGTCGAACAGGGCCCTGGCGTCGGCGAGCAGCCAGGCCGGGGCCCGGTCGCCGAGCGCGGCCTCGACGTGCAGCAGCAGCCGCGCCCACTCCAGCCAGTGCCCGACGGTCGCGCCGAAGGGCCGGAACGGGTGCCGCTGGTCGTCGCGGTTGTAGTTGAGGTCGGTGCGCCAGTCCTCGGTGAAGTGCTCCGGGACCCGCCACCCGTGCGCGGCCGCGGTGACGTGCACGATCCGCTCGGAAAGCCCCAACGCGCGTTCGTGCCAGATCTTGTCGCCGGTGACGTCGCCCGCCGCGAGGAATGCCTCGACGAAGTGCATGGTGCTGTTCGCGCCGCGATATGCCTCTGTGGCCGTCCACGCCTTGTCCCAGCTTTCGAACGGCAGTCCTATCTCGGCGTCCCAGAACCGCGTCTCGATAACTTCGAGTACTTCGGTAAGTACTTCCTCCGCGTGCGGCCTTCCCGCTGCCTGCGCACTGCACGCTGCCAAGAGGACGAAGGAGTGCTCGTAAGCGGCCTTGGTCGTGTCGCTTACCGACGAGAACCACCCTCCGTTCTCGTCGTCGTGCAGCACGCCCCGCAACGCCGCGATGCCGTGATCGGCCAACGCCGCCGCCCCCGGGTCGCCCAGCCCGTCCTCGAGCGCGAAAACGTGCGTCATCCGCGCCGTGATCCAGGTGGCCACCGGCTTGTCCCGGTCGAGGTCGCCCTCGGCGTCGAGCCAGCCGAACCCGCCTGCCGGGTCCGCCGCGTTCTTGGCGAACCCGACCAGGTCGCGTCGTCGAGCCGCGAGCCAATCACCATCAGTCACGGCCACGTCCTCACAGTCGGTGGGTGTCCCCCCTCATTCTGTCCCCACCGACCGCGAAGTCACCCCCCAGTTCGGCGAAGCCGCACCCGGATCCCGAGCGCGTCGTCCTGGTAGGCGGCGTACCCCTCGTCGGCGGCCTCCCCGGTGAACTCCGCCACCGAGGTCGCGAGGACGGCCTCGGCGATGTCCGCGCTGTGCTCCAGCACGGCCGCGCGCAGGTCCTCCCCCGCTGACCAGCGCAGGTCGATGCGGTCGACGACCTCCAGGCCCGCCTGCTTGCGCGAGTCCTGGACGAACCGGATGACCTCGCGGGCGTCACCGGCGCGCTTGAGCTCCGGGGTGATCTCGGTGTCGAGGGCGATGGTGACGTCGCCGTCGCTCTGCACCACCCACCCCGAGCGCGGGATCTCGCTGATCAGGACGTCCTCGTGGGTCAACTCGACCGGCCGCCCCTCGAACTCGACCGTCGCGTGCCCGTGCTCCCGCAGGTCGCGCACCAGCGCACCCGGCTCTGCGGCGTTGACGACGTTGGCGACCTGCTGGGTCTGCTTGCCGAAGCGCTTGCCCAGCGCGCGGAAGTTGGGCTTGACGGTGACGTCGACGACCTCGCCCGCGGCGCCCAGCGGCTCGAACGCGCGGATGTTGAGCTCCTCGGCGACGTCGGCCACCAGGTCGTCGGGCAGCGTGACGCCCTCGGGCAGCCCGATCAGCGCCCGGCCCAGCGGCTGGCGGATGCGGATGTCGCTGGCCTTGCGCGCGGCGCGGCCCGCCTCGGTCAGGGTCCGCGCGACCTTCATCCGGTTGATCAGGTCCGTGTCGATGAGCGCCGGATCCGGCTGCGGCCAGGTCGCCAGGTGCACGGACTCGGGCGCGTCCGAGTGACCCGGCGCGATGACCTCCCGCCACACCTGCTCGGTGATGAACGGCGTGAACGGCGCCATCACCCTGGTGAGGACGTCGAGGCACTCGTGCAGCGTGGTCAGCGCGTCGATGTCGCCGCTCCAGAAGCGGGCCCGGGAGCGGCGGACGTACCAGTTGGACAGGTCGTCGACGAACGCGGTGATCGCCCGCCCGGCGCCCGCGGTGTCGAACGCCTCCATGGCGGTGTCGACGGTCTCGGCCAGGCGGTGCACGCTCGCCAGCGCCCACCGGTCGAGCACGTGCCGCTCGGCGACCGGCGCGGCGGCGGCCGGGTCCCAGTCGGCGATGCTGGCGTAGACGGTGAAGAACGAGGTCGTGTTCCAGTAGGTCAGCAGGACCTTGCGGATGATCTCTTCCAGCGGGGTGTCGCCGATGCGGCGCGGCGACCACGGCGAGCCCGAGCACAGCATGAACCAGCGCACCGCGTCGGCGCCGTGCTTGTCCATCAGCGGGATGGGCTCGAGGATGTTGCCCAGGTGCTTGCTCATCTTGCGGCCGTCCTCGGCCATGATGTGCCCGAGGCAGACGACGTTCTCGTAGGACGACTTGTCGAACACCAGCGTGCCGACGGCCATCAGCGTGTAGAACCAGCCGCGGGTCTGGTCGATGGCCTCGGCGATGTACTGGGCCGGGTACGCGCGGGCGAACTCCTCCTCGCTGCCGGGCACGTGCGGGTAGCCCAGCTGGGCGAAGGGCATCGATCCGGAGTCGAACCAGGCGTCGATGACCTCGGGGACGCGGGTCGCGGTCTCGCCGGTCTCCTTGTCCACGAACGTGATGTCGTCGATGAACGGCCGGTGCGGGTCCAGTTCGGACAGATCGCGCCCGCACAGCTCGCCGAGTTCCTCGCGCGACCCGACCGCGATGACCTTGCCGCTCGGGGTGCGCCACAGCGGCAACGGCGTGCCCCAGTAGCGCGACCGCGACAGCGCCCAGTCGATGTTGTTGGTCAGCCAGTCGCCGTAGCGGCCGTGCTTGATGTGCTCCGGGAACCAGTTGGTGTGCTCGTTCTCGCGCAGCAGGGCGTCGCGGATCTGCGTTGTGCGGACGTACCAGGACAGCTGCGCGTAGTACATGAGCGGCGTGTGGCAGCGCCAGCAGTGCGGGTACGGGTGCTCGTAGCTGGTGTACTTGAACAGCAGCCCGCGCGCCTTGAGCTCGTCGACGAGGGTCTGGTCGGCGTCCTTGAAGAACACGCCGCCGACGACCGGGACGTGGTCGAGGAAGTGCCCGTTGGGGCCGATCGGGTTGACCACGGGCAGCCCGTTGGCCTTGCAGACGGCGAGGTCGTCGGCGCCGAACGCGGGCGCCTGGTGGACCAGGCCGGTGCCGTCGGTGGTGGTGACGTAGTCGCCGAGCACCACGAAGTGCGCGCCGGGGATGTCGACCAGGTCGAACGGGCGCTGGTAGCGCAGCCCCGCGAGGTCCTTGCCCACGACCTCGGCCAGCACCTCGGCGTCGGCCCCGAGGACGGCCTCGCGCAGCGCTGCGGCGATCAGGAAGACACCCTGCTCGGCGCGCACGACCTGGTAGTCGACCTCCGGGTGGACGGCGACGGCGGTGTTGGACACCAGGGTCCACGGGGTGGTGGTCCAGATCAGCAGGTCGACCCCGCTGTGCCCGGCGAGGTCGCCGACGACCGGGAAGCGGACGAACACCGACGGGTCGGCCACCGTCTCGTAGCCCTGGGCGACCTCGTGGTCGGACAGCCCGGTGCCGCAGCGCGGGCAGTACGGGGCGACCCGGTAGTCCTCGGCCAGCAGGTCCTTGTCGAAGATCGTCTTGAGCGCCCACCAGACGCTGTCGACGTACTCCGGCGACATCGTGCGGTACGGCTGGGACATGTCCACCCAGTAGCCCATCCGCTCGGTGAGCGCCTCGAACTCACCGACGTGGCGCTGCACCGACTCGCGGCAGCGGGCGTTGAACTCGGCGACCCCGATCTTCTCGATGTCGGACTTGCCGCTGATGCCGAGTTCCTTCTCCACCGCCAGTTCCACCGGCAGGCCGTGGCAGTCCCAGCCCGCGCGGCGGGGCACGGAGTAGCCCTTCATGGTCTTGAACCGGGGCAGCACGTCCTTGAAGACCCTGGCCTCGATGTGGTGCGTCCCCGGCGTGCCGTTCGCGGTCGGCGGCCCCTCGTAGAACGTCCACCGCGGCCCGTCGGCGGTCCGCGCGAGGCTCTGCCCGAACAGATCGTTGTCCCGCCACCACTCGATAATCCGCCGCTCCATCGCCGGCAGGTCAACCTTCGCTGGCACGACGCGGAACGGCGTATTCGGGGACAACGTCTTCTCCTGTTCACGACACTCGGCGATATCGACAGCGATACGAGCCCGCTCATTGTCGCGCGTTTCGCGGCGGACTCGACAAAGGGGGTGCGGCGACCCGGCGGCGGCCGGTCCTGGCTGCTCAGGGCGCCCCGCGCCGGGTGGCACCACCGGCCGACCCGCCGCTGACCAGCGGCCGGGTCACCAGGGCCGCAGGACGCGCGCGCGAGCGCCCACCCGAGGTCGGCTTCGGCATTGCCACTTTGCTATCTTTCGTGCTAACACCGACCGAATCCACGTCTTGGGCGCGAACTGGTCGATGACGCAACCAGGGAAGCGGGACTAGGGAGACATGACCGAGCCAGGTATCGACGCGCCGGACAAGTACGACCCGAACCTGGCGATCGACAAGTGGTTGCGGGTCTGGGACGACAAGCACCTCTTCGAGGCCGACGGCCTCGTCGACGCCGGAGCAGCGGGCCAGGGCGACACCCGGCCGCGGTCCTGCGTGGTGAGCATGTACCCGTACCCCTCCGGCGACCTGCACATGGGCCACGCCGAGGTCTACTCCATCAGCGACGTCATCGCCCGCTACCTGCGGCTGCGCGGGGACAACGTGCTCAACCCGATCGGGTGGGACTCGTTCGGGCTCCCGGCGGAGAACGCGGCGCTCAAGCGCGACCTCGACCCGTCCACGTGGACCTACGCCAACATCGAGGTGCAGGCCGAGTCCTTCCGCAGGCTCGGGGTCTCCTTCGACTGGCGCACCCGGCTGCACACCTCCGACGCCGACTACTACCGGTGGAACCAGTGGCTGTTCCTGCGGCTGCTGGAGAAGGGCATCGCCTACCGCAAGTCGGCGCCGGTCAACTGGTGCCCGGTGGACAAGACGGTGCTGGCCAACGAGCAGGTCATCCAGGGCAAGTGCGAGCGGTGCGGCAGCACGGTGCAGCAGCGGGACCTGACCCAGTGGTTCTTCCGCACCACCCAGTACGCGCAGCGGCTGCTCGACGACATGGCGCAGCTCGAGGGCAACTGGCCCTCGGAGATCCTGGCCATGCAGCGCAACTGGATCGGCCGCTCCACGGGGGCCTACGTCGACTTCGCGGTCGAGGACCGCGCCGAGCCGGTCCGGGTGTTCACCACCCGCCCCGACACCATCTTCGGCGCGACGTTCTTCGTGGTGGCCGCCGACGCGCCGCTCGCCGCCGAGCTGTGCGCGCCCGAGAACAAGGCCGAGTTCGAGGCGTACCGCGACCAGGTCCGCGCCGCGACCGAGATCGACCGCCTCGCCGCCGACCGCCCCAAGACCGGTGTGCCGCTGGGTCGGCACGCGCTGAACCCGGTCACCGGTCAGCAGATCCCGATCTACGCCTCCGACTACGTGCTGGCCACCTACGGCACCGGCGCGGTCATGGCCGTGCCCGCGCACGACCAGCGCGACCTCGACTTCGCCAAGGCCATGGGCCTGCCCGTGGTCGCGGTGCTCGACACCGGCGAGGACGACCCGGCCACCACCGGGGTCGCCACCGCCGGGGACGGCACGCTGGTCAACTCCGGTCGGTTCGACGGGCTGGCCAAGGCCGACGCGATCGAGGCCGTCACCGCCGACCTGGAGGAGCGCGGCGCGGGCGAGCGCGCGGTCATCTACCGGCTGCGGGACTGGCTGGTGTCGCGGCAGCGGTACTGGGGCACGCCGATCCCGATCATCCACTGCCCGTCCTGCGGCGAGGTCCCGGTCCCCGACGACCAGCTGCCGGTGCGGCTGCCGGAGACGGGCTACGAGCTGCGCTCCGCCGACGGCGCGTCGCCGCTGGAGAGCGCGACCGAGTGGGCGGCCGTCGACTGCCCGTCCTGCGGTGGCGCCGCCCGCCGCGACACCGACACGATGGACACCTTCGTCGACTCGTCGTGGTACTTCCTGCGCTACCCGGACCCCACCTACACCGACGGGCCGTTCAACCCCGAGGGTGTGGCCAGGTGGTTCCCGGTCGCGGAGTACATCGGCGGCAAGGAGCACGCGACCGGGCACCTGATGTACGCGCGGTTCATGACGAAGGTCCTGCACGACCTGGGCATGGTCGGGTTCACCGAGCCGTTCGCGAAGCTGACCAACCAGGGTCAGGTCATCATGAACGGCCGGTCGATGAGCAAGTCGCTCGGCAACCTGGTCAACCTCCAAGAGCAGCTCGGCCTCTACGGGCCGGACGCGGTGCGGGTCACGATGCTGTTCGCCGGTCCGCCGGACGAGGACATCGACTGGGCCGACGTCTCCCCCACCGGCGCGGTGAAGTGGCTGGCCAGGATCTGGCGGCTCGCCGGTGACCTGACCACAGCGGACGCGACCGACGGCGACGGCGACCTGCGCCAGCAGACGCACCGGCTGGTCGACGAGATCACGACGCTGTTCGAGACGCGGCGGCTCAACGTCGCGGTGGCCCGGCTCATGGAGCTGACCTCGTTGCTGCGCAAGGCATGCGACAGCGGCGCCGGCCCGGCCGACCCGGCGGTGCACGAGGGCATGAGCGCCCTGCTGCGGATGCTGTCCTGCTTCGCGCCGTTCACCGCCGACGAGGCGTGGTCGCGGCTGGGGCTGCCGTCCTCGGTCATCGAACACGGGTGGCCGCGGGCCGACCCGGCGCTGGTCTTCCAGCAGACCGTGGTGTGCGCGGTCCAGGTCGCGGGCAAGGTCCGCGACCGGCTGACCGTGGCCACGGACATCACCGAGACCGACCTGCGCGATCTCGCGCTGAACTCCGAGAAGATCGTGAAGGACCTCGCGGGGCGGGCCGTGCTCAAGGTGATCGTGCGCGCGCCGAACCTGGTGAACATCGTCCCGGCCAAGGCTTAATCCGCTACCGGACTGCCGGTGGTGACAGTGTCTTGTCCTGTCACCACCGGCAGTCGTCGTTACCGGACCCGCACGCCCGCCTGACTGTCCATAGAGGACGGTCGGCAGGCATGCGTCGAGATCGCGACCATTCGGGCATATCGCCCTGGAGTGGCCATCGCGGGTCCGCATAACAGATTTCACCAGTGTGGCGCCCGCGTGCCGTCGACCCGCGCGATCACCTGGTGGTTTAAGGGAAACAGGCCCCTGCGGCGAGTTTGCCTGATGTTGACAAACCGGCGTTCCCACCACGATGGCCGTTGACTGTCCCATGGCCGTCTGTGAAAGCTCGGTTGCGCTCGGTGACAGCCGCCGGTCCCTGGCGGGTGACACCGAGCGCGCAACCCTGCCGATGAGGAGAACTCATGAAGCGCACAGCGATGACGGCCGGTGTGGCCCTCGCCGTCCTGGCCGGTGGTGTGGTGACGTTGACCGCGCCGCAGGCGTTCGCCGGACAAGACCAGCAGAACCAAGTGCAGGACCGACAGGCACGCGCGGTCTCCGCGGCCGACCGGGCCGCCGCCGGTGGTCTGAACGCGTTGGCGAAGGGGCCGGACGAGGTCTACGCGCGGGAGATGGTCACCCCGTACCTCAACGACCTGTACACGGTCAGCTACCAGCGCAGTTGGCGCGGCGTCCCGGTCGTGGGCGGTGACGCGACCGTGCTGGTCGACGGCCAGGGCACCGTCCGGGCCACCGTCGCCGGGACCACGGCCGGGGTCGCCGTCGCGTCCACCACGGCGAAGGTCACCAAGGCGTCCGCCGAGCAGACCGCGCGCGGCCTGCAGGCGAGCACCGGCAAGGTCGAGTCCGCCCGCCTGGTCGTGAAGGTCACCGACGACAAGTCCGCGCTGGCGTGGGAACACCTGCTGGTCGGCACCAAGAAGGACAGCAGCCCGAGCCACCTGACCGTCTGGGTCGACGCCACCACCGGCGCCGTGCTCGACCAGGTCGAGGACGCCGCTGCCGGGTCGCTCAACAGCGAGTGGAACGGCCAGGTCACCATCACCACCAGCGGTTCCAGCGGCAGCTACAAGCTCCTCGACACCACCCGCCCCGGACTGCAGTGCGCGGACTACAGCACCGGCACCGTGTTCTCGAAGGCCACGGACTCCTGGGGCACCGGCAACGGCACCTCCAAGGAGACCGGCTGCGGTGACGTGCTCTACGCCGCCCAGCAGGAGTGGAACATGCTCAAGACCTGGCTGGGCCGCAACGGGCACACCGGGTCCGGCCGCAGTTGGCCCGCCAAGGTCGGCCTGAACCAGCTCAACGCGTACTGGGACGGCTCGACGGTCACCATCGGCAAGAACTCCGCGGGCAAGTGGATCGCGTCCATGGACGTCGTCGGCCACGAGTACGGCCACGGCCTGGACCAGAACACCCCGGGCGGCACGTCCCGCGAGGCCGGTCTCGGTGAGGCCACCGGCGACATCTTCGGCGCGCTGACCGAGGCTTACGCCAACAACGCCAAGGACCGCCCCGACTACACCGTCGGCGAGACCGTCAACCTGACCGGCAGCGGCCCGATCCGCAACATGTACAACCCGTCGCTGGTCAACAACGACCCCAACTGCTACAGCGCCTCGATCCCCAACACCGAGGTGCACAAGGCAGCGGGCCCGCTCAACCACTGGTTCTACCTGCTCGCCGAGGGCTCGGCCCCCGGCGGCGGCAAGCCGAACAGCCCCACCTGCAACAACACCGCCGTCACCGGCGTCGGCATCCAGAACGCGGGCAAGATCTTCTACGGCGGCATGCTCCTCAAGACCTCGGGCATGACCTACAAGAAGTACCGGGTCACCACCCTGACCGCGGCCAAGGGCCTCGACAGCACCTGCAACCTCTACAACAAGACCAAGGCCGCCTGGAACGCCATCTCGCTCCCGGCCCAGCCCGGCGAGCCGACCTGCTGATCCCGCCTCGTGACAGCTGAGTAGGTGGGGTGGGACATCGTCCCGCCCCACCTATTTCTTTGCTGTCACCAGGATCGGGCCTCGGGGTGCAGGTGTTGCCGTGCCCAGGTGGCGAAGCCGGTGAGGGGGATGCCGAGTGCTCGGGCGAACTCCGGGCGGCCTGGTTGGCCGGTGGCGTCGAGCCATTCATGGCTGGCGCCCATCGGGGGCACGCCCGCGGCGAGGGCCTGCGCCTCGGTCATGTTCGGGGCGGGCAAGGGGATCCCGAGTGTGCGCTAGAGGCCGCACGGACCGGGATACCCGCCGCCAACAGGGTTCGGGCGGTGGCACCGCCCTGCCTACCGGTAGCACCGGTCACCAGCACGCGATCACCGGACACGGCTCTCCTCCATGATCGACGCTGAACGGCGGGGCCCGCCACGCCACCCGCGCAGACCGGTTGTTCAGGCTGGCCGTCGCGGGACTGAGCCCGCCGGTCACGCCGTGACCCTGGCGAGCACGACGCCGCCGACGATCAGGGACAGGGCGGCGATCCGGCCGAGGGTCAGCGGGTCCTTGCCGACCAGCACGCCCACGGCGATCGTGCCGACCGCGCCGATCCCGGTGAACACCGCGTACGCCGTGCCGACGGGGATCGTGCTCATCGCGCGGGACAGCAGGTACACCGCCGTCACGCCGAGGACCAGGCACACCAGGGTCGGCAGTGGGCGGGTGAAGTTCTCCGTTGGCCGGATGCTCGACGCCCACGCGATCTCCACGAGGCCCGCCGCGACCAGCGTCAGCCAGCCCACAGCCTGGCCACCAACTCGTCCACCGCGGTCTCCGCGCGTGCCGCCGACTCGCGGTGGTCCGCCGTCAGGTGGCCCAGGACCGGGTCGACCCGCGTGTTGCCCAACTCGACGCTGAGGAACTCCGCGTCCTCGACGGCGAAGTGCCCGGCGAAGAAGTCACGCAGGTACCGCTCCTGGTGGTCGAACCGGGCCTTCGGGGCGCCTGGGCCGTACGCGCCGCCGCGGGCGCTGATGACGACGAAACCCTTGCCCTTGAACGACATCCGGGGGAACGTGATCTGGTCGATCCAGGTCTTGAGTACACCTGGGACGGAGTAGTTGTACATCGGGCTGCCGATCAGGACCACGTCCGCGGCCAGCACCTCGTGCAGCAGCGGCGCGATGATCGCCCAGGCCGCGGCCCGCTCGGGCGTGGTGACCACCTCGGGGTAGCGCGCGGGCTCGGTGATTCCCCGCCGCAGCAGGTCATCGCAGATCTCCGTCCACGCCTGGTCGATCGGGGGCGGTGGATCGGTCGCGAGATCGCGGTAGGTGTAGCCGCCGTCCGGGTCGGCGGCGCGCCAGGCGTGGGCGAACCTCGCGGTCAACGCGCGGGATAACGACCGGCTACGAGCGCTGGCATCGAGGTGGAGCAGGTGCGGCATCGCGGGACCTCCGGAGATAAGCGGACACTGTGTCCAGTTATAACCGTCAACTGGACGCGTTGTCCAGTTGTTCCCTAGGTTGGACGCGTGCCCGCCCCCCGAGAACGCGCCGACGCGGCCCGCAACCGCGCCCGCGTGCTGGCCGCGGCCGAGGAGCTGTTCGCCGACCGGGGCGCGCACAACGTCACGATGGACGACATCGCCAAGGCCGCGGGTGTCGGCCGGGGCACGCTCTACCGCCGCTACCCCGACCGCGCCGCCATCGCGATCGCCCTGCTCGACGAGCACGAGCGCGTCCTGCAGGAGAACCTGATGCGCGGCGACCCCCCGCTGGGTCCTGGCGCGCAGGCGCGGGAGCGGCTGGCCGCGTTCTACGCCGCGATGGTCGACCTCCTCGACCGCCACAGCCACCTGGCGCTCGGCGCCGAGGTCGGCCACTCCCGGTTCGCCACTGGCGCTTACGGTTTCTGGCGCGCCCACGTACGAGCGCTGCTGGTCGAGGCCGGAACAGCCGACCCGGACGCCCTCGTCGACGCCGCCCTCGCCCCCCTCGCCCCGGAGGTGTTCCGGTACCAACGCGAGGAACGCGGCCTCTCGACCGAGCGGATCACCGCCGGACTGCGCGCCATCGCTCACGGTCTCACCACGTAGCCGCCCGCTGGTCCACATGAAACCGTGATGCCCCAGTTGTCCTGGGGCATCACGGTTTCGGGTCAGTGCCGCTTGCCCATCATCTGGCACACCATGGTGGTGACGGTGTTGTCGAACAACGACCCGGGCTCCTGGTCCACATCGGTCGCCACCTCCAGCACCGCGCTGCGGCGGCCGGAGCGGTCCTGGTAGGCGATGGTGTGGTGGCCGGGGAAGTCGCCAGCGTGGCCCCAGACCCGGCCGCACTGGGTGTCGATGTAGTAGATGCCCAGGCCGTAGCCGCCGTGCCGCTCCTCGACGCGGACGGTGGTCAGCATCTCCTGGAGTTGGCGCTGGTCCAGGAGTTCACCGGAGAGCAGCGCGCGGTAGAAGCGGGACACGTCAGCCGGTGTGGACACCATCGCCCCCGCGGCACCCTGCATGGTCGGCGACCAGGACGTGGTGTCGGTGTACTCGCCCTCGGGGGACCGCAGGTAGCCGTGGATGTGGTTCGGGCCGACCCGCGGGTCGGTCGCCAGGAAGGTGTCCCGCAACCGCAGCGGACCGGTGATCCGCTCCGCCACCAACCGCGCCAACGGCCGCTTGGCCACCGTCTCGGCGATCAGCCCGGCCAGGATGTAGTTGGTGTTGTTGTACTTCCACTGCGCACCCGGCTCGGACACCGGCGGGTGCGCGGTGGCCGCCGCGACCAACTCCCGCGCAGCCCAACTCCGCGAGGGATCGGCCATCGCGATCGCGAGCCACCCCTGGTCCTCGGAGTAGTCGTACAGCCCACTGGTGTGGTTGAGCAACTGCCGCACCGTGATCCCACGACCCCCCGGCACCACACCCGGCAACCACCGCTCCACAGAGTCCGACAGCCGAACCCGGCCCTCCCCCACCAACTGCAACATCACCGTCGACACGAACGACTTGGTGACGCTGGCGATCCTGAAGCTGTCCGCCCCACCAACCGGCCGACGCGACTCCAGGGAAGCCACCCCACTGGCAACGGTCCGCACCCGCTGCCCGTCATCCACCCGGACAACCGCCCCGGTCACCCCCGCCCGCACCAACGCGTCCAACGACTCCCGCAGTTCACCATCACCCGCCCCTTTCGCCATCGCGGTAGCCGACGGCACCCCCACCAACACGGCCGCGACCGCCACCGTGATCCACTTACGCACCGAACGTCCCCTCTCACCAGGATTTCCGTAGCGCAAGCACACCGGACACCCCCACCCGCCCGCTTCGGGAATCCTCCGGAGATGTCCCGTACTCCCGGGGTGGCACACGACGGCTGGGCAGTCGAACCACCGCGCCGCCAGGGCTTCGGTGATCGACGGGGACCGGACACGCTGTCGCGCCGAGTGCTCGACCGCGCTGGAGGTGTTGCCCGATCGGGGAATCCACCCCGTGCACCTCCGACGTTCGACGGAAGTGCCCCGCCACCGCCGGATTCCCGGCGTACTGGGCCAGACCAATCTGCCGATGCCGTTGCCCGACAGGCAGGTTGCTCGGCCACCGCCCGTTCGCCTGGCGATCGCGACGATCCCGATCCTGACCAGCCCGGCGAGTTCGCCGCGATCGGGACCACGGCGAACAGCACACGACCGGTGATCGTGCACGCAGAATTTCCACCTTACCATCGAGCGCGCCGCGGCCCCCCTTTCCTTGACAGTTCAGGTTGATCTTCAGTAGTTTCACGCTTATCATGGAGTGTTGAGGCGAGCACACTTCGGAAGCGCTTCTCTGGGGAGACGCAGTGATAGAGAGGACGGCCGTTTTGGCCGATTTGTCGGAATCTGCAACAGAACTGGGGCATCAGCAGAATCACCAGTCGGCATACAAGATTCTCGTCGTCGACTGCGATCCACGAGCACTGGATGCACTGATTCGAGAACTCCGGCGGCACGGGCACACCGCCGAGGGCGCCGAGCGGGGCGCCAAGGCGCTCGAGCGGTACCACGGCGCCGAACTCGTGCTGCTCGACCTGGAACTCCCCGATCTGGACGGGTTGCAGGTCTGCCGAACGATCCGGCAGACCAGCAACATCCCGATCATCGCGGTCACCGCGCGCGGCACTGAACTGGATTCCGTTCTGGGTTTCCAGGCGGGGGTCGATGATTACGTTGTCAAGCCCTACGGATTTCGTGAGCTGATGGCCAGAATGGAAGCAGTCATGCGCCGAGCAGGGCCGCGACCCAGTTCATCACCCGGACCACCCCGTGTGGTTTCACACGGCCAACTCACCATTGATACGAGACTGCGCGAAGTGAAAGTCGGCGGTCGCCGGATCACGGTCACCCGCAAGGAATTCGACTTACTGCTCCTGCTGGCGTCCCACCCGGATTCCGTCGTCCCGCGCGAGCAGATCATGAGTCAGGTGTGGGACGACTCCTGGTCGCCGCGCACGGTCGACACCCACGTGAGCAGTCTGCGCGGCAAACTGGGCGGCAAGGGCTGGATACTGACCGTGCGCGGCGTGGGGTTCCGGCTCGGTCAGGCAGGCTGATCGTGCCTGGGCGGTCGGCACCGTCCAGCCGGTCTCGGGCCGGGTATGGGCCGAGTTCGAGGTCGGTGCGCGGCACCGCGCCCGCACACCACCTCCCCGCACCACTTCCCCGCGGTCGCTCACCGGGACGGATCCACCCGATCCGACGTGGTGGCCGCGGCACCGAGGGGTGGGTGCCCCGGCGGCATCACCCCGGCGAGCAGGTCGCGCAGGGAGTCGTCGAGGTCCCGGCGCGGCCGCCACCCGAGGAGCCGCTCGGCCGAGGTGATGTCCAGCCGCTGCCACGCGACATCGGAGCGCGCGCCGTGGCCGACGGGTTGCTCGACGACCGGGACCGCGAGACCGCTGAGCGAGACCATCCGCCGCACCAGCCCGCTCATCGAGATCGCCTCGCCGCGGCCCACATTGATCACCTGGCCGGTGACCACCGCCCCCGGTGTCGTCGCGGCCGCCAGTGCGGCGGCGGCGGCGTCGCGCGCGTCCACCAGGTCGCGGGCCACGCTCAAGGGCGGGAGGCGCAGATCCGCGACCTGCTCACCACGAGCAGCCGCCCGCGCGGCCGCACCGAGGTGGGCAGCGACGCGGCCGAAGAGGCTGCCCTCCGGCACCCCGGCACCGATCACGTTGGCGAGCCTGAGCACGACGCCGTCGACACCCCGCTCGGCCGCGGCGCGCAGGACGGCCCGCGTGCCCAGGAGCTTGGAGCGACCGTACGCGGTGACCGGGGTGGGCACGTGGTCCTCCCCGGTGGGTGCGTCGACCGCGCCCGCTCCGTATTCGTGGACGCTGCCGAGCTGGACCAGTCGTACCGGCGGACCCGGCAGCTCGGCGAGCACCGCGACCAAGCGCTCGACCAGCACGGCGTTGCCCGCGGCCATCTGCTCCCCGGTGCCGTGCCACACCTGGCCCGCCGCGTTGACGACCACGTCGGCGCCGGTCGCGCGCACCAGTTCGGCGATCGCCCCCGGCTCCGCCTCGAGCAGGTCCATGCCGATGACCGTCCCGTCCCGCGCGGGGGCGTGGCCGAGGGACCGGGCCACCGGGTGCACCCGGGCGCCGAGTGCGGCGAAGGCCGCGCCGATGTGGCGGCCGAGGAACCCGGTGCCGCCGAGCACCACGACCGAGAGCCCGACCACCGGACGGGCGTCAGGCCGCACGGCTCGCCCCGGTGCCGATGATCGCGGGCCCCTCGACCCTGGACCGCGGCACGCGGGCCCCCGCCTCGACCACGACCGCCAAGTCACTGGTCGGCTGCCGCGGCTTCGCCACCAGCCCCAGCACCTCGCCGCCGACGCCGACCTCGCCGACCTCCAGTTCGCGGACGCCCCGCAGGACGTGCCCGAGTACCGGCGTGTTCGCGATGGGGACGAGCTGCTTGGGCATCGAGTAGCTGAACGGCCGCAGGCGGGTACCTGATCCACCTGCGAGCACCAGAGCCTTCATCGAGAGGTCCTCCCGGTTCGTGGTCCGTGCCTGCCGGGCGTGAACGTCGTGCTCGAGCGCCGAGGTACGACAAAAGGGAACCTCGGGGAGGTCACGCCTCCCCGAGGTTCCCTTTTGTCGTACGCCTCACCGCGACACCGCCGGACAGGAAGCGCTCACCTGCCCCGAGCCCGCCGCGGCGACGCGGACGGGCACGACCGGCGGCCGCTCAGCCGGTGGCAGGCACGATGTTGTGGTTGGAGCGGAACAGGTTCGTCGGGTCGTACCTCGCCTTGATCCGCGCGAGCCGCTCCCCGGTGGCCCCCGGGTAGATCGCCGAGCGGATCTGTTCCTGCCCCGCGTGCGCCACGAAGTTGACGTAGGCACCCGAGTCGGATTGCCGGATAGCGGTCATCAACCCCTCGACCCAGGTCTCGTGCAGGTCGGCTTCGGCGGGATCCGCGTAGACGGCGGTCAGGTGGGCCATGACCTTGCTCCGGCGGTGCGCGAACGCGGTGGCCTCGACCGCGACCCGCGCCATGGCCCCGCCGAGCACCCGCAGTTGCGCCCCGGCGACCATCGCGCTCGACGCGGTGACGTGGTCCAGGATGGTCTCTGCGGTGGCCAGGTCGACCCGGTCGAGGAACATGTTGCGCGCCGCGATGATGGGGTGCGCCAGGGGATCGGCCGGGGGGAACATCCCGGGGTAGGGCATGGCCTTGACCATGTCGGCCAGCGGCGGGGCGATCGCCCGGAACCGGTCGACGACGACCTTGCCCGCCGCCGCGGGTCCCGCGTAGCACAGCATCGCGAGGATGATCGGTTTGCCGTGGTATTCCTCGGGGACGAACGGGAAGGGGGGTGCCGTCCACACGTTCACGATCGTGGAGAGCTCGTCGGGAGCGGCCTCGGCCTCGGCGATGACCGCCTCGAGGATCGGGGCGGTCACCGGGAGCACCATCATCCCGCCGTAGACGCCGTCGAGTTCGTGCAACCGGAACTTGAACCGGGTCACCACACCGAAGTTGCCGCCACCGCCCCGGATGGCCCAGAACAGGTCCGGGTGGTCGTGCTCGTCCACCGAGAGCAACTCCCCGTCCGCGGTGACGATCTCCGCGGCCAGCAGGTCGTCGACGGTCATCCCGTGCTTGCGGGTCAGGTAACCGATCCCGCCCCCCAGCGTGAATCCCCCGAGACCGACAGTGGTGCCGTCGCCGAAACCGGTCGCGAGGCCGTGCTCCGCGGCGATGCTGGTGTACTCACCCGCGGAGATGCCCGCCTCGGCCCACGCGGTGCCCGCGTCGACGTCGATCTCCAGACCCCGCATGTCGACGAGGTCGATGACGACGCCCGCGTCGCAGACGCCGTGCCCGGCCGCGCTGTGGCCACCGCTGCGGACAGCCAGGTCGAGGCCGGTGGCCCTGGCCAGGGCCACGGCCAGCGCCACCTGTGCGGCGGTCCTGGGGCGCAGGATGACGGCGGGCTCGCGGTCCACGTCTCCCGCGTAGACGGCGCGCGCGAGGTCGTACTCGGCGTCACCGGGCCTGATCACCCGTCCGTACTGCTCATCGGTGAGTCCCCTGATCGCGAGCGGGGCCTTGCCGAGGGGTGTTGTCACAGAGTGACTCCTAACGTGCTGATATCCGCCGCCGGTCTACCCGGCTGATACGGACCGATCTCCGAGCAGAGCGGGCTCGGTCGTGAGGAAACCCAGCCTAGCGAGACCGAATCACCCCGGCGCGCGCGCAACTCCCGCCACTGTCAGGGGAATGACAGAGCTTCGACAACTCACGTCAGAGGACTGTCAGGACTTGGTGCCGCGGCTCGGCGACGCCCCGCTCCGCGACGCCGGTCACCGAGCCCTGGCCTCGACGAGGCTGAAACCGGGTCCCGCGAGGGGGGTCACCGAGACGACCTCGAGGTCCGCGCGGCCGCACAACTGCTCGAACTCCGCGCGGGTGCGTTCCCGACCGCCCCAGTTCACCAACATGTTGAGGTCACCGAGGTAGAGCCCCACGGCCCGGGGGTCGACCGTCTCGGCCAGGACCGGCTCCACGATCAGCACGCGGCCGTCCGCCCGGAGCGCGTCGCGGCAGTGGCGCAGGATCGTGACACCGCGCTCGTCCGACCAGTCGTGCAGGATGCTCTTGACGAGGTAGACGTCGGCGCCCTCGGGAACCGACGCGAAGAAGTCCCCCGCCACCAGGGAACAGCGGTGCGCGAGACCGCCGAGGCGCAGCGTTTCCTCGGCCTGGGCCAAGCCCTCCCGCGTGTCGAACAGGATGCCGGTGAGGTCGGTGTGCTCCCGCAGGACGGCGGCGAGCAGGGTGCCGTCACCGCCACCGATGTCGACCACCGTGCCGAAGCGGCCGAAGTCGAAGGCACCCGGCAGCACCGCCGCGGTGCTCCGGGTGGCCTGGCTCATCGCCGCGTTGAAGCTCGCGGAGCGTTCCGGGTTGTCCTTGAGGTAGCCGAAGAAGTCCTTGCCGAAGACCTTCTCGAACGAGGTGTTCCCGGTGCGGACGCTGTCGACCAGGTACTCCCAGCCCGGCCGCATCATCTGCTCCATGATCCCGGAGGAGGTGATCAGCGAGGCCATCGAGCCCGGCTTGCCCGGGTCGAGCAGGGCACCCGCCGGGGTCACCGAGAAGGCACCCGGCGCGGATTCCACCAGCAGGCGCAGGCCCGCCAGCGCACGCAGCAACCGCAGCGTCGGCTGGGCACCGGTTCCCGCCGCGTCGGCCACGGAGGTGGCAGAGCGCTCCCCGTCGCCGATCAGCTCGACGATCCGCAAGTCGACAGCCGCGCGCAGCGCGTGCGCCGCCAGGCTCCCGAACACGAGTTGGACGACGTACCCGCGATCGTCCACAGCCGTTCGCCCTTCGTCGTGCGCCACGATGTCTTCCTTCCGCTCTGCCAGCGCGAGCAGGCCGCCGGGGCCGATCGCGTGGACCAGGTGACTCCTGCTCGATGTGTTTCTCGGTAGCGCGATCGCCCGCGGTCGCACGGCGTCCACGGCGCGCCCGCGGCGCGGCGATGCCCCGCTGTCCGGGCGAGACCGTCAGGCGGGTGATCCCACGAGGGTGAGCACGCGGGCGCCGTAGGCGAGGGCGGGGGACACCGAGTCGATCGCCATACCCGCGGTGCGCGCGAGTTCCCGCCACTCGTCGTAGGTGCGTTCGCGTCCCCCGATGTAGGCCAGCATCCGGAGGTCGCCGCTGGTGAAACCCGGTTCCGGCTTGGCGGGGGAGTCGTCGGCGCGCTCGATGACCAGCAGGGTCCCGCCCTGCTCCAGCGCCGCGCCGCAGTTGCGCAGGATCCGCACGGCGTCCTCGTCCGACCAGTTGTGCAGGACGAACGACAGGGTGATCACATCGGAGGACACCGGCAGCGGGTCGAAGAAGCTGCCCGCGACCACCTCGGCCCTGCCGGAGAGCCCGGCATCGGCGAACTTCGCGCGCGCCCGGGCCGCCGGGCCGGGGAGCTCGACCAGGGTGCCCCTGATCTCGGCCCGGGCGGCCAGCACGGTGCTCAACAGGTCGCCGTCGGCGCCACCGACGTCGAGCACGTGCCGTACCCCGGCCCAGTCGTGCCGCCTGGCGACCTCGTCGAAGATGACCTTCTGGCCGTGCGCCATCAGGTCGTAGAAAGTGGCGCCGAGGACCGGGTCGGCGGAGACCTCGTCCCAGAACGGCCTGCCGTACTGCCGCTCGTAGACAGCGCCGCCGCTGCGGACCGCCGCCGCGAGGTGGACCAGCGCCAGATCGGCGCGCCCGATCATGTGCGCCGGGTCGAGCCACCCCACCTGGCTCGCCGGGTGGCCGTGCGCCAGCAGTTCACCGACGGCGGTAGGCGCGTAGTGCTCCGGCGTCGGCTCCGCCAGCACCTCGATGGCGACCAGGTGTCGGATCAGTCTCCTCAGCGCGTCCTGGTGGGTGCCGGTCAGCCGCGCGAGCGACTCGAGGTCGTGGACGCCGTCGCGCAGGTGGTCGACCAGCCGCAGGCTCGCGGCCACCCGCAGCGACATCGGCGTCACCAGGTCGCCGAGCCGCATCAGGGCGGCGGCCTCCTGGCCGGGCTCGGCGGTGGTCCCGGGGGTCGTCAGCTCATCGGTGGACAACGGGTTCTCCAATCGGGGTGGACGTCGGGTGCCCTGCCGCGGCACGTCGTGGTCGCGGGTCACGGGGTCAACGGTCGCGGGCGGGGCCGAACCAGGCGGTGAGCGCGGCCCGCAGCGCCGAGGCGATGGGTCGGGACGCGGGCGCGACCCACGCGACGTGACCGTCGGGGCGCAGCAGCACCGCCGCGGGCGCCGGGACCTCGCCGATCACCGGGTAGACCCAGTGCTCGGCGTCGCACCGCGCCTCGACGAGGTCCACCCGGTCGGTCCACCCCTCGATCGCGGCACGCAGGTCGGGCAGGCCGGTGAGGTCGAGCAGGACGGGCCGCGCGGCGTGCAGCAGTTCGAAGGCGCGGGTTCGTCCGGTGGGTGCGGTGAGGTCGAGGTCGGGCAGGCGGCGGCCCAGCGCCGGGTGGCCGTCGCCGAGCGGGTAGCGGATGTCGAGTTGGGTGCAGGCGCCGCCGAGGTGGCGGTTGACGTCCTCGAACCCGATGAGGGTGCCGAACACCTCGCGCAACGCGTCGGTCTGCGCACCGGGGCGCCAGAGCGCGGTCTGGGCGCGGGTGCTGGCGAGCATGCGCTCGGCGGCCGGGTGCCGTTCGGCCTGGTAGGTGTCGAGCAGGTCGGCGGGGGCCTGCCCGCGGACGACCGCGGCGAGCTTCCAGCCCAGGTTGGCCGCGTCCTGGATCCCGAGGTTCATCCCCTGCCCGCTGGAGGGGAAGTGGATGTGGGCCGCGTCCCCGGCCAGCAGGACCCGCCCCTCGCGGTACCTGTCCGCCTGCCGGGCGGCGTCGGTGAAGCTGCTGATCCACTGCGGGCTGTGCATGCCGAAGTCGGTGTCGGCGATCGTGCGGCACGCCTGGCGGAGGGTCTCCACGGTCACCGGCGCGTCCCGGTCGGCGACCGTGTCGAACTCCATGGTGATCACGCGGTGCACGCCGGGCTGCTCGGCGGGGAAGACCATGAACGACCCCCGGTCCCGCCTGCCCTCGGCGCCGAACACGAGCCCCGGGGGCGGGTCGGCGAGCCTGACGTCGCCGAGCAGCGCGGTCAACGTGGCCGGGGAGCCGTGGAAGCCGATGCCGGACAGCTTGCGCACGGCGCTGCGGCCCCCGTCGCAGCCCACCAGGTAGTCCGCGCGCAGCCACTCGGTGCCCGCGGCACCGACAACCCGCACCTCGACCCCGGTCCTGTCCTGGCGCAGCCCGGTCACCTCGGCGGACCGGCGCAGCCGCACGCCGAGCTCGACGGCGCGCTCCTCGAGGAGCCGCTCGACCCGCGACTGGTGGATGGCGAGCGCGTAGGGGTGCCTCGTCGGGAGATCGCCGATGTCGAGCGGCAGGAACGAGAAGTGCGCGAACGGCCCCGTGCCACCGGCGGCGAGGAACCGGTCCACGATCCCCCGCTGGTCCAGCAGTTCCACGCTGCGAGCGTGCAGCCCGCCTGCCCGCGACTCGCCGCTGCGCGCCGCGAGCCGTTCCAGCACCAGCACGTCCACGCCGGTGAGCCGCAGCTCGCAGGCGAGCATCAGCCCGGTCGGGCCCGCTCCCGCGACTATCACCTCTGCCATCGGGGTACCCCTCTCACCCCGCGGGAGTACCGCGGGGGTGGATGTCTTCCTCGGTCAACGGAAGTCGGCCAGGTGATCGGCGACCCACTGGTCGAACGTGCGCGGGGGATGGCCGGTGATGTCCTCGACCGTCGAGCTGACCCGCGCCCTGACACCGACGAGTTCGGCCTGGAACCGCAGGGTCATCGCCACGACATCGGCAGGCACCCCGTTCTGGATCATCAAGCGGCCCGCGGCCTCCCGCGGCACCTCCTCGTACCGCACCGGGCGCCCGAGGCACGCGCCGATCCGGCTGACCTGCTCGGCCTGGGTGAGCGACTCCGGCCCGGTCAGCGTGTACCTGGCGCCACCGTGCCCCGGCGCGAGCAGCGCGCGGGTGGCGACGTCGGCGATGTCGCGCTCGTGGATGGGCGCCATCTCGGCCTCGGCGAACGGTCCCCGCACCACGTCGCCCGCACGGATCTGCGGCGCCCACTGCCTGGCGTTGGTGGCGAACGCGCCGGGGCGGACAAGGGTCCACTCCAGACCGGACTGCTCGACCTCGTGCTCGATCTCCCTGTGGTAGGCCACTATCGCGTTGTCGGCTCCGGCGTGGCGGTACTCCACGGCCGACGAGGAGAGCAGGACGACCCGGTGCACGCCGAGCTCACCCGCGGCGCGCAGCACCGGCCGCGCCGTACCCGGGGCGGGGAAGAGGAACAGCGCGGACACACCCCGCAACGCGGGCTCCACCGTCCCCGGTAGGGCGAGGTCGCCGCCCACCACCTCCACCGCCGCGGGCAGGCGGGCTCGCGCGGGATCACGGGTCAGCGCGCGGACGGCGTGGCCCGCGGCGATGAGTTGATCAACGACGAGGCGACCGACGGTGCCGGTCGCCCCGGTCACCAAGAACACCGGTCCTCCAAGGGATCTCGCGATCGCGGGTGCGGCGGCGCGCCAGGCGAACGCGCCGCCGAGGTGCTGTGCGGTACCGACGTGCGGTGCGGTGCCGCGCTGCCGCGCATCAGCGAAACGCGCCCGCGTTGTCGTCGGCCCACTGCGCGAACGTCCGCGCGGGCTTCCCGGTCACCGTCTCGACCGTCGGCAAGACCTGGGTCTCCTGCGCGGTGGGACTGCCGAGGAACTCCAACGAGGCGGCCACGATCCCGGCGGGCATGTGCGCGAGCATCTGCGCCTCGGCCTGCCCCGCGGTGATCTCCTGGTGCCGGAGTTCGCGGCCGATCGCCCGGCCGATCGCCGCCACCTGCTCGACCGGTGTGATCGACTCGGGGCCGGTGAGCGAGTAGGACGCGCCGACGTGCTCGTCCTCGACGAGCGCCGCCCTGGCCACCGCCGCGATGTCGCCGGGGTGGATGGCGGGCAGGCCCACCCGTGCGAACGGCGTGCGCACCACGTCGCCCGCCGCGATCTGGGTCCGCCAGGACCGGGTGTTGGAGGCGAACTGACCTGGGCGCAGCAACGTCCACTCGAGCCCGGACTCCGCGACGGCGCGTTCGGCGTCCCGGTGCATCACGCCGATCAAGGACTCCGGCCGGGTCTGCACCGCCATGCTGGAGAGCAGCACGACCCGCCGCACCCCGGCACCCGCCGCCTGCGCGAGCACCGCTGCCTCGTGCCCGGACACCACGATGAAGGCGGCTGCCACGCCTGCGAAGGCTCCGGCCAGCGATCGGGGCACCGCGAAGTCCCCCTCCACCACCTCGACACCCGCGGGCAACCCGGCCCGCGCGGCGTCGCGGGTGAGCGCGCGGACCGCGACACCGTCGGCACGCAGTTGCCTCAGCAGTTCGCCACCGACGTTGCCCGTGGCACCGGCTACAAGAATCATGACGAAACCCTCCGGAATGTGCTGGTGTGATCGGCGACCCACTGGGCGAAGTCGAGACCGGGCCTGCCGAGGAACTGGTCGATCGGGGAGATCTCGTGCGGGCGGCCGACCAGCTTCGCGAACATCCCCAACCGTGCTCGCACCGCGTGCGGGGGGATGCCCGCGCGGAGCCACTCCTGCCGCGCCTGCTCCGGGGTGAGCTCCGCGATGCGGACCGGTTCACCGATGACCTCACCGATGATCCGGGCGCGGTCGGCGTAGCTCAGCGACTCGGGACCGCTGAACAGCGGCGCCACGCCAACGAGGTCGTCGGTCAGCAGCGCGCGGGCGGCCACGGCCGCGATGTCGCGCTCGTGGACCGGGGCGGTCCGCGCGTCCGGGAACGGCGACCGCGCGAGACCGTCGGTCCTGATCCCCTCGGCCCATTCCAGTGCGGTCGCGGCGAACCCGCCAGCGGGCCGCAGGAAGGTCCACTCGACCCCGGCCCGCTCGACCAGGCGCTCCATCTCCCGGTGCCGCACGCCGATCGCGTTCTCCGGGTCTTCGTCGAGCACCGAGTAGGACGAGAGGGCGACGACGCGGCGCACCCCCGCCGCCCGCATCCGGGCGATCGGCTCCGCGACACCCCCGGGGAACGCGGCCATGACGAGGAAGGCCGACGTGATGCCCCCGAGCGGCAGGTCGGCGACGGCGGCCACCTCGACCCCGGCGGGCAGTCGCGCCCCGGCCGGGTCGCGGCTCAGCGCCCGCACCCGCCTGCCCGCGGCGAGCAGTTGGTCCACCAGCGGCCTGCCGACGTGCCCGGTGGCTCCGGTTACCAGGATCATCCCCAGCTCCTTCAGGACGTCGCGATCAGGCCCTGGGTGAAATCGAGCGCCGCTGGCTCGAACTGCATGACCGCGTGGCTGGCGACCGAGCGCACGTCCCGCCAGTACCGCTGCAGCGGGTGCCCGTCCTCCTGGACCCTGGTGCCCCCGATCCGGAACAGCCGATCGGTCGCGGCGACCAGCAGCTCCAGTGCCATCGCGCAGTCCCGGCGGTTGCGGCGGGCGAGCTGCGGCGGCACGGCGCTGCCGTCCGCGACGGCGGCCGCCCGCTCCAGCAGCAACTGGGCGGCGTCGATCTCCCCCGCTGCCCTGGCGAAGTCCACCTGGTACGGCTGGGCCGCCCCCGCTCGCGGACCGGTCGGGGCGATCGCCACGAACTTCGCCGTGATCGCGAGCGCCGCCCGCGCGGCACCCAGCACGGGACTGACGAACATCAGCCCGCTCACGGCGGGGTTCGACAGCTGGGTGTGCCCCGGCAGGCCGACCATCGCGCCGCGCATCGCGTCCTCGCGCAGGCAGACGCGGTGCTCGGGCACGAACACGTCGTCGAGGACGAGCGTGTGGCTGCCGGTGCCCCGCATACCGAGGGAGGCCCAGGTGTCCTCGAAGGTGTAGTCCTGCCTCGGGATCGCGAAGAGCCGCACCGGCTGCCCGGCCGACCCGGGACCGGGTGCCGGGCCTGTCACCAACGCCCACCCGAAGTGCTCGACGCCGCTGACGTAGGTCCACGCGCCGGTGAGCCGGAACCCGCCCGCCACCGGGGACACCGAGCCGAGCGGCTTGAACACGATCGCCGCCAGCGCGTCGGGACCGTCCGCCCAGACGTCGGCCTGCCCCTGCTCCGGCAGGCACCCGACGTAGCGCGCGGAGTAGGCGGCGACGCTGGCGAGCCACGCCGTCGAGGGGCACTGCTCCCCCAGCGCGGCCACCGCGGCGGTCAGGCTCGCGTGGCTGCGGTCGTCGCCCTTCCAGCGGGCGGGTACCCGCCACCGCGCGAACCCGACGTCCACCAGCGCGCGGATCACCTCCGCGCTCACCCCGCGCTCGAGGTCGGCCCGCGCGGCCTGCGCCCCGGCCAGCTCGGCGACCTCGGCCAGTCCCGTCGGTGCCGCTGTAGACAGTGCCATGTCCCTGCCCCTCTCACCCCCGTCGACGACGGGGGTCGTGATGTGGTTGGTGCGGAAGAGTTCACGCGGTCGACTCCACCAGACCCGAGCAGCAGCAGGGGTTCCCGGATGATCGGGTGTGGAAGTGCCGACAAAAAAAGGGAATCGGGACCGGTGACGGTCCGGATTCCCACATCGACTGGCGCGCGGGGGGCTCGGCGGGGAGCCCCGCTCACCCGACCTCGTGCCAGGCGGCAGGTCGGGCGCCGACTCGTTCGCCGGTGATCTCGGCCCTGGTGGTGTGCACCAGGGCGCCGTCGGCGGAGTAGATCCTGGCAGTCCCCGCGCCGCTGATCGCGGCACCCTCGATCCGGGACTCGACCTCGGCCTGGATCCGCCCCGCGTGACCGCTCGCCTCGGTGAAGGTCTCGGTGAGCGCGTAGGTGAACCGACCCGCCTGCCCGGCGACCCAGGTCCCGGTGCCCACGGTGGCGGAGGTGCGCAAGGCGATCGTGCCGTCCTGGGCGAAGGAGATGGTGTAGTCGTCCGTCTGGCCGTCGTGGCGCACGACGCCCCGCCAGACCCCTACCGGGGTCTGGGGCGCGTCGGCGGAGGAACTCGTGTCCAGCACCATGTCCACTCTCTCTCCTCAGTCTTCTGCTTCCGCTAGGGACCGCTCCGAGTTGTCCACCCCGGTCGCGGGCGGGGCGTCAGGCGTCCGGGGCGCGCGCAGCAAGAACGCGACCGCGACTGCCGACAGCGCGGCGATCGCCGCCCCGATGAGCCCGGTCGTCACCAAGCCGTGCACGAAGGCGGCGCGGGCCGCCGACAGCAGTCGGGTGCTCTCCGCGGGGGGCAACGTGCCCGCGACGTCCACGGCGGCGGCGAGGGTCTCCCCCGCCGTCGCGCCCACCGACGCGGGCAGGCCGCCCGCCAGACCCGTCCGGTACACCGCGAAGGCGACGCTGCCGAGCACCGCGATCCCCAGCGCGCTACCGAGTTCGGTGCTCGTCGAGGCCAGTGCCGACGCCGAACCGGCCCGCTGCGGCGGAGCGGCCCCCACGATCACCCCGGTGCCCATCGAGATCGTGGGACCGAGACCGAGACCGACGACGGCCGTGCCCGCCACCGCGAGCACCAGGTCCGGTGCTCCGCTCACCCGGCTCACCAGCACCATTCCCACGGCTGCCACCACCCACCCGGCGGCGAGCACGGTGCGCAGCGCCAGGCGTCCGACGAGAGCGGGCCCGCCCATGGCGCCGATCGTGATCCCGACCATGATCGGCAGCGACGCGAGCCCGGCCTGGATCGGGGACAACCCCCGAACCAACTGCAGGTACTGCATGACGAGGAACTGCGACCCGGCCAGGAGCAGGGTGGCGAGCACCAGCATGGCGAGACCGACGCCGACCGCGCCGTCGCGGAACAACCCGAGATCCACCAGGGGGTGGGTCAGCCTGCCCTGCCGGTGGACGAACAGCACGGCGAGCACCAGTCCGAGCGCGATGGCGGTGCCCGACCCGCCCCCGAGGCCGCCCGCGGCGATCCACTTGAGGCCGAGGACGAGGGCGAGGACACCGACGACGGACATGGCCACGCTGATCGAGTCAGGACGGGCGACTGTGCTGTCGCGGTACTCCGGCAGCACGAGCGGGCCGACCACCACCAGCAGCAGCATGATCGGGACGCCGATCAGGAAGACCGAGCCCCACCAGAAGAACTCCAGGAACACCCCGCCCAGCAGCGGGCCGATCACCGTGCCCAGGCCGAAGAAGCCGGTCCAGGCGCCGATCGCGGCACCTCGTTGCCGGGGATCCTGGAACATGACCCGCAGCAGCGAGAGGGTGGAGGGCATCAGCGTGGATCCCGCGACGCCCAGCAGCGCCCTGCCCGCGATGAGCATCGGCGCGCCCGTGGCGAACGCCGAGAGCACCGAGGCGGCCCCGAACGCGACCGCGCCGATCAGCAGCAGCCGCCTGCGGCCGATCCTGTCCCCGATCGCACCCATCGGGATGAGGAAGCCCGCGATGAGGAACCCGTAGACGTCCACGATCCACAGCAGTTCGGTGTTGCTCGGCCGCAGGTCGGCGGTGAGCGTGGGCAGTGCCAGGTGCAGCACCGTCAGGTCCATCGCGATGAGCATCGTGGGGAGCGCGAGGACCGCGAGCCCCAGCCACTGCTTGCGGGTCGCCCGCGGTGCCGCGGCCGCCATCTCGTCGTTGCCGCTCAACAAGTCTCCTCGCGTAGTCGATCGGCCACGAAAGGTACAACCTCAAGCTAGATAGAGGTCAAGCCCTCGGTGGTGGCCGCGACGCGCACCGCGTGCAGCAACCGGGCCTGCCGCAGGCAATCCGGGTCGTGGAAGACCCCGCTGCGCACCGCCCGCGCGAACGCGCCCACGGTGTTGCCGACCTGGTCGTCCGGCGCGAGCCGGAGTTCGCGCACCACGGACCCGTGGGTCACCCGCAGTGTCGGGACGTGGTCGGCCGCGGGGGTGAACGCCCGGTCCACGGTGATGTGCCCCTCGCTGCCGCGCACCTGGTAGGCCGAGGTGTACGCGTCCTCGATCCCGAAGGTGAGCTGCGCGGTCACCCCGGACGCGGTCGCCAGCAGTGCGGCCCCCGAGGTGTCCACCTCTCGACCGGGACCAGCCGACAGCACCGCGCCCGCCACCCGCAGGTCGGCACCGAGCAGGTGCAGTGCCGCCCGGACGGGGTACACGCCCACGTCCCACAGGGCGCCACCACCGAGTTCGGGCCGGTAGCGGATGTCGCCGTCCGTCCGGGTGGGCACGGCGAACGCGGCGTGCAGGGACCGCGGCTCGCCGATCGCGCCCGCGGCCACCAGGCGTCGCACCTCGGCGTGCCGCGCGTGGTGCACGAACATGACGTTCTCCATCAGCACCAGGCCGCGCGCGGCGGCCTCGTCCAGCAGTGCCTCGGTCAGCGCCACGTCCGTGGTGAGCGGCTTCTCCGCGAGCACGTGCTTGCCTGCCCGCAGGGCCGCCGCCACCCACTCGGCGTGCAGTCCGGCGGGCAGCGGGACGTACACCGCCTCCACGTCGTCGAGGTCGAGCAACTCGGCGTAGCCGGGCAGGGCGCGGACGCCGTACCTGCCTGCCTGCTCCGCGGCCTTGACCGGGTCCCGGCTGGCGATCGCCGTGAGTTCGACACCCCCGCCTGCGGCGAAAGCGGGCAGCATCCGGCGAAGCGCGATGTCGGCGCAGCCGAGCACGCCGATCCGCACGGCCGCCGCGGCACCATCGCCCACCGCGCGCCCGGCACCGCGGGACCCGACCGCGCGCGTCATCCGGCGCCCTGGCCGCGGTACCGCGCGGCCAGCCGCTCCAGGACCGGCACGAGCTCACCGGGGCTGGGGGCGGCCGCCATGTCCGCCCGCAGGGCGGCCGCGCCATCCCGGAACGACGGCTCCGTCAACAACCTGGACAACTGCGCGGCCACGTCGGCCGCGGTGAGGCCGTCGGAGTGCAGGGTCACCCCCGCCCCCATGGTCTCCAGGTAGCGGGTGCTGCGCAGCGCGCTGCCCAGGTCCTCCATCACGATCAGCTGGGGCACCCGGTGGGCGGCGGCGGCGAAGAACGTGCCGAAACCGCCGTGGTGGATGATCGCCGAACAGGTCGGTACCACCTGGGTCAACGGGATGTAGTCCACGATCCGCACGTTCGCGGGGACGGGGAGGTTCCCGCCGAGTTGGTCGGCGTTGACCGTGGCGACCACCTCGACCTCCATGTCGGCCACCGCCTCGAACACGGCCGCCACCCTGTCGTCCCCGCCGTCGCGCACCGCGCGCCCGGTGACGCCGAGCGACAGGCAGACCCGTGGCCGCTCCGGCGGCCGCGTCAGCCACTCCGGCACCGGACCAGCCCCGGCGTAGGGCACCCAGCCCATCGGGACCACGCGCACCCCCCGCGGTCTGGGCAGCTGGGAGGGGAACGGGTCCACCGTGAAGTCACCGAACACCATGTCGTCGGTGAGGTCGTGGCCGAACCGCCCGAACACCGGCGCCAGGAGTTCGGCGAGCGGATCGGTGTCCGCACCCACGGCGGCCACCGGGTCCTCGCGCCGGTCGAGCCACTGCCCGCGGACCCAGGCGGAGTAGTCCGGCCCCCACATCAGCCGGGCGGACGCCGCCCCGCACTCGCGGGCCGCGACCGAGCCTGCCGGACACGCCGGATCCCAGATCACCAGGTCCGGTCGCCACCCCCGGGCGAACCCGACCAGGTTGTCGACGAGTTCCTGCCGCCCCTGCCCGTCCGGGTGGTACCGCTTGTACGCGGCCGCCATGTAGTAGCGGGTCGCCCGCCACAGCCGGTCGAACTCGGAGCCCGCCTCGAACCCGAGCACGTCGGTGAAGCGGTCCAGTTCCGCGTCGGTGACCGGGGCGGGGGGCGAGCCGCGTTCGCCGATCCCGACCGCCGTGAGACCGACCGAGGTGATCTGCTCGACCAGGCCGGTGTTGCTGCCCACCCGTACTTCGTGCCCGGCGCCCTGCAGCGCCCACGCCAGCGGGACGCTGGGGTACAGGTGGGCGGTGAGCGGTGCGACCGCGATCAGGATCCGCATGTGGGTGCCCCTTGGCTGTGGTGGGTGTCGAGGTGTCCCGGCGGGGTGCCGCGACTCCAGACCACCTCGAACGCGAGTCGCGCGAAGCGCCAGCCCGCGTCGGTCCGCCGGGCCTCGCCCTCGAAGCGGTCCCCGACCTGGAACGGCTCGGGCGCCCGGCCTCTCGGCAGCTGCTCCGGCGGTGGCGACTGGGGGTGCAGGTGGGTGGCGATCAGGTTTCCCCGCACCCGCGCCAGGTCCCCGTCGAGCTCGACGAGGTGGCAGGCGCCCAGGTGGTGGGTCCGCCGCCACTTGCCCATCATCGCGGCGGTGAACCCGGCCATCCCGGTCACGCCCGCGTGGCCACCGACCGGGAACTCGAACCTCCCGTCCTCGGTGAAGATCGACCGCGCCCAGGTGTCGTCGAACTCGGCTTCGTCGAGGCCCGCCAGGTAGCGGTCCAGGAGCTCCTCGATGGCCAACCGGTCGATGAGCACGCGCAGCAGCCCCGTGTCGTGCGACATGTCCTCACTCCCTGCTCTCAGCTGTGCGGGGGCCGAACCAGCGGCCCAGCGCCTCGGACAACTCCTCCTGCCCGCCGGGGGCGGCCCAGGCCACGTGCCCGTCCGGTCGCACCAGCGCGGCGTCCACCTTCGGGATCGAGCCGCCGTCGACCAGCCGCGCGGTCACCACGTCCACCCGATCGGTCCACGGGCGAACCGACCGCCGCAGCGACTCGTCTTCGGCGAGGTCCAGCACGAGCCCGCGTCCCGCGCCCAGCAGCGGGAAGACCGAGGTCGCCGCGGCGCCGTGCTCCAGCGGGAGATCGGGTACGCACAGCCCGAGCAGCGGGTGCGCACCGGGACCGACCGGATAGCGGATCTCCAGTCCGCTGACCATGCCCGCCAGGTGGCGGTGCACGACCTCGTGGTGGGTGAGCTCGCCGATGAGGTCGCGCAGCGGCTGGATCTCGGCGCCGCCGAGGAAGAGCAGCCCCTGGGCCCGGGTGTTGTCCAGCAACCGCTTGCCCACCGCGTGCCGCTCATCGTGGTAGGTGTCGAGCAGCGTGGCCGGAGCCCTGCCGCGCACCACCGCGGCGAGCTTCCAGCCGAGGTTGAAGGCGTCCTGGATACCGGTGTTCATGCCGAGACCACCCGCGGGCAGGTGGACGTGCGCCGCGTCGCCTGCCAGGAGCACCCGCCCCCTGCGGTACTCGGTCGCGAGCCGGGTGGCATCGCCGAAGGCACTCACCCACACCGGCCTGCCGTGGCTGATGTCCTCGCCGGTGAGCCGGTGCCACCCGGCGGCGACCTCGCTGAACGCGGGCGGCTCGGCGCGTTTTCGCGGGGGTGCGCCCCGTTCGCAGACCACCACCCGGTCGACGCCGCCCCCGAGGGGAGCGGCCATCGCGACGCCGCCGGGCAGCCACTCGCCGATGAACCGGGGCCGGATGTCGCACCCCCGGACATCGGCGAGGAACAGTTCCAGGGTCGCTGGGGTGCCGGGGAAGTCGAACCCGGCCAGAACCCGAACCGTGCTGCGGCCGCCATCGCACCCGACCAGGTACCGCGCGCGCAGCCCGAGCCGCCCGCCCGGCCCGTCGACCTGGACCTCGACCGCGGCCGCGGTGTCGGTCACGCCGACGACCTCGTGGCCCCGGCGTACCTCGCAGCCGAGGTCGGCGACCCAGCCGCGCAGCATCGCCTCGGTGTTGACCTGCGGCAGGTTCACCACGGCGGGGCACGCCGCGGCGAACACCCCGAAGTCCAGCGGCAGCCCGCCGAAGTGCCCGCGGGTCGTCGTCCGCAGCGCGACGTCGAGCGCGGCGAACCTGTCGACGAGTCCGCGTTGCGCGAACACCGCCATCGTCCTCGGCGTGAAGCCGAGGCCGCGCGACTCGGTGCTCGCCTCGGCCAGCCGGTCCAGCACGACGACATCGACCCCGGCCAGGCGCAACTCCCCCGCGAGCATGAGCCCGGTCGGCCCGGCACCGACGATGACGACCTCGGCGTCGACTGTGGTTTCCATCCAGGTCTCCTCCTCGGGTTGCGGGCCGGACTCATGACGTCCCCGTCGACCAGTGCCCAGCAGGCCCGGCCTTCCCGCTCACGCGTCGGGGGCGCCGAACCAGCGGTGCAGCGCGGCGTGCAGTCGGGTGCTGCCGCCGCGGACCCAGGCGACGTGGCCGTCGGGGCGGACGAGGATCGCCCGGACGGGGGTGCCGCCCGGCTCGTGGGGCGGGCAGGCCCCTGGACCGCCCGGCGTCGTGGCCGAGACCACGCTGACCCGGTCCGCCCAACCGGCGGCCACTCCCCGCGGCAGGCAGGAGGCGAGGTCGAGCAGCACCCCGCGGCCGGTGTGCAGCAGCAGCGCGGTGCTGGACGGGCCGGACTCGGTGGTCAGCTCCCAGTGCGGCACCGTGGCACCGAGCAGCGGGGTGTCACTCTCGTCCGGGTAGCGGACATCGAGTCCTCCGACGACGCAAGCCAGGTGCTCGACCACGGGGTCGTGGTCGAGCAACTCGGCCACGACAGCGCGCAGCGGGTCGACCTCGGCGCCGCCGAGCAACAACGTGGTCTGCGCGTCGATGGCCGCCAGCACCCGGCGGCCGACGGCGTGCCGCTCGTCGTGGTAGCTGTCGAGCAGGCTGGCAGGTGCCCGGCCACGCGCCTGCGCCGCCAGCTTCCACCCCAGGTTCGCGGCCTCGTGCAGGCCGAGGTTGATGGCCTGCCCGCCGACCGGCAACCGCACGTGCGCGGCGTCCCCGGCGAGCAGCACCCGGCCGACGCGGTACCGCTCGACCAGCCTGCGGGCGTTCCCGAACGCGTTCACCCAGATCGGCCTGCCCGCACCGATGTCCTCGCCGGTGACCCGCGCCCACGCGGCGACGACCTCCGCGAAGTCCGGTTCCCCCGACCGTGCGGCGACGGCGTGGCCGAACTCGTGCACCATGACCCGGGTGACCCCGTCCGGTCCGCGGTTGGCGATGGCCAGACCGCGCTCGTGGCGTTCGAACCGGCGGTCGGGGACGTCGATGCCCGCCACATCGGCGCGGAGCAGTTCCCGGGTCGCTTCCGTGCCGGGGAAGGCGAAGCCCGCCAGCCGCCGGACAGCGCTGTCCTCGCCGTCGCACCCCACGAGGTAGTCGGCCCGGATCCGGACCGCACCGCCCGGGCCGACCACCTCGGCATCGACCCCGGACCCGTCCTGCCGCAGGCCGACCAGTTCGTGACCGCGGCGCACGACCGCGCCGAGTCCGACCGCCCACCTGCCCAGCACTCGTTCGACATCGGCCTGCGGGACCTTCCACCTGCCTCGGAACCGGCTGTCCTGCCCGCCGAGGTCCAGTCGGATCCCGCCGAAGTGCCCGCTCGTGTCGCCCGGCACCGGCCCGAGCGCCTCGACCAGCCCGCGCTGGTCGAGGATCTCCATGGTGCGGGCGTGCAGCGTCGACGCCCGCGACTCGGTCGTCGGAGCCGACAACCGTTCCAGGACCACCACGTCCACCCCGCCGAGGCGGAGCTCACCGGCGAGCATCAGGCCCACCGGGCCCGCACCCACCACCACTACCCGCGTCCGCACCGCCTCATCCCTCCCGCCGCGGCCAGGGCAGCGCACCGGTCACGCGCCGCTGGTGATCACCCGCCGGTCCGGGGTGGTCCGCCGCCGCCTTCACCGCCCGGCCGCCTTCTCCGCGTACTCCTTGGCGTGCGCCAGCGTGACCCGGCTGTTGGCGCTCAGGGCGGCGCGGACGTAGTCGCGGGCATCAGCGACGCCCGCGTCGGGACCGAGCACCCGGGCGATGTTGTCGGTGTTGAGGACAACCGTGTGCTGCGAGGACGCGGCGACGCCACGCTCGGTGTCGGTGAAGGTCCAGCAGCCGGTGTGCAGCACCATCAGGGCGGGCAGGACGACCTGCTTGTAGGCGATCCTGTGGTGCGGGAAGGTCACCCGGTAGGACTTGGTGGTGTGGGTCGAACCGTCGTTGGCGCGGGTGACCATCTCCAGCGTCTGCAGTCCGCCGGTGTCCTCGACCAGGTGCACGTCCGCCACGTGCGGCAACCGCTCGGCCCACCGCCCCGCGTCGTTGACGAAGTCGTAGACGTCCTCGGCCCGGCCGTGCACCTCGACGGTGTCCTCGAAGGAGAAGGTGATCGCCGCGGCGCCGTCGGCCAGTTCGACGTTGTGCTTCAGCGAGGCCAGTTCGGTGCGGGAGTTGCGGTCGACGGCCTCGTCGATCCACTGCAGACTCCGGGGGTCGTCGTCGACCGCCCGGTACCGGTGCAGCAGCCGGACCAGGGAAGCCCTGTCGGACAACGGCTCGACGATCCACGTGCCGCCCATGGCCGCGACCGGCGGACTCGACACCTCCTGCTGGAAGGTGATCCGCAACGCGCCCGGGTCGAGGACGCGGTGCGAGGTCCAACTCTTGGCCTCGCCGTTGGCGGTGGCCCAGATCCGGATGCGTTCCTCGTCGGCGCCGCGCGACACGTGGTCGACGTGGATGGTGGGTGGGAAGATCCGGGGCCAGTTCGCCACCTCCGCGATCAACCGGTAGACGGTCGTGGCCGGGGCCCCGATGGAGATCTCGTGCTCGACCAGGCGATCGGTCATCGGTCCTCTTCTCCGCGAAAGGTCAGAAGTTGCCCAGGCCGCCGCAGACGTTGAGCGCCTGCGCGGTGATCGCGGCAGCGGTGTCCGAGGCCAGGTAGCCGACCAGACCCGCGACCTCGTCGGGGGTGGAGTAGCGGCCGAGCGGGATCTTCGCCTCGAACGTCCGCAGGACGGCCTGCTCAGTGGTGTCGTACGCGGCCGCGTAACCCTGGCGGACGCGCTGGGCCATCGGGGTCTCGACGTAACCGGGGCAGACGGCGTTCACGGTGATGCCGGTCGGGCCCAGTTCGTTGCCGAGCGCCTTGGTGAAACCAACGACACCGTGCTTGGAGGCGGAGTACGGGGCGCCGAGCACCACACCCTGCTTTCCCGCGGTGGAGGCGATGTTGATGATCCGACCGCGGTTCTTGTGCCGCATGCCGCCGGTGTTGAGCACCTCGCGGGTCATCAGGAAGACGCTGTTGAGGTTGGTGTTGATGACGTCGAACCAGAGTTCGTCCGCGATGTCCGCGGTGACCCCGCCACCGGACCTGCCCGCGTTGTTGACCAGCACGTCGATCGGGCCGTAGCGGTCGACGGCCTGGCGCACGAAGCGGTGGATGTCGGCGGGCGAGCGGACGTCGCAGGGCGCACCGTCGACGTCGAGCCCCTCGGCGACCAACTCCTCGACGGTGCGGGTCACCCCGTCGGGCGTGCGGGCGCACAGGAACACGCGGTGGCCCTGGCTGCCGAGCAGCCTGGCCGCCGCGAGACCGATCCCGCTGGTGGCACCGGTCACGATGGCGACCTTCTGGACCTGTTCGGTCATGCTGTCTCCTGACTGCTGCGGTGGGCTACGCCCGGGTCGGGCCGCGCGGCGGGTGGGCCGGTCACCCGCGTCGCCGGTCACCGGCGCGGCGGGCCCCGGGGGATCACGCGATGCCGGAGGGCACCAGCGCGCCGTTGACGACCTCGATCAGGGCACGCGGTGTCCTGGCGTCGACCAGTGCGTCGTCGTCCAGCGTCACACCGAGTTCCCGCTCGATGCGGCTGCCGGTCTCCAGCAGGGCCAACGACTCGTAGCCGAGCGAGTCGAAGTCGGTGTCGAGGATGTCGCCGTCGAGGTCGACACCCTCGTCCGCGCCCGCGCCCTCGCGCAGGATGCGCTTGAGGTCGTCGACGGTGAACTCGGTGGCAGACATGGTGGCTGTCCTTCCTCTCGGTGGGTGGTCACTGCGGGGCGGGTCAGACGGCGCGGACCACCAGCGCGGAGTTGAAGCCGCCGTGTCCACGGGCGATCACCAGCGCGGAGCGGATCGTCGCCGCGCGCTGCCGACCGACCACCAGGTCCAGGTCGTACCCGGGGTCGGGGACGACGCCGACGGCGGGCGGGATCACCCCGTCGCGGATGGCCAGGACCGCGGCGGCCACGTCCAGCGGTGCCGCGCCGGAGTAGAGGCGCCCGGTCATCGTCTTGGGGGCGGCGACCGGTACTGCCCGCGGACCGAACACCCGGGAGATCGCCTCGGCCTCGACGCGGTCCAGTTCGGGGATGGCCGCCGCGTCGGCGAACACCACGTCGATCTCCGCGGGGGCCGTGCCCGCGTCGGCCAGTGCCAGCTCGATCGCCTTGACCAGGCCGGGCGATCCACCGCTGCCCGGTCTGGGGTCCAGCGTCGAGCCGTACCCGGCGATCTCCCCGTAGAGGGTCTTGGCCCCCCGGGCTCGCGCGCTCGCCAGGTCCTCGAGGACCAGCAGTGCCCCGCCCTCACCCGGCACGTGCCCGCGTGCGGCGGCGTCGAAGGGCAGGTACGCCCGCCGCGGGTCCCCGCTCGTGCTCAGCCTGCCGCCCGCCATCTGCGCGACCCAGCCCCACGAGCAGATCGAGGCGTCGACGGCCCCCGAGAGCACCAGCCCGGTGCCCCTGCGGATCTGCCGCCGCGCCTGGGCGATCGCGTCGAGTCCACCCGCCTGGTCGCTGACGACGACCCCGCTCGGGCCGCGCATGCCGTTGCGGATGGAGATCTGGCCGCTGTTGACCGCGTAGAACCAGGCGAAGGACTGGTAGGCGCTCACGTAGCGGCTCCCCTTGCTCCACAGCGCCCGCAGCTCCCGCTGCCCGAACTCGAATCCCCCCGACGAGCTCGCCGTGATCACGCCCATGTCGTACTCGGACCGCTGCGCCGGGTCGACGCCCGCGTCCGCGAGCGCCCAGTCGGCACTCGCCAGGGCGATCCTGGTCATCCGGTCGGTCTGCGGCAGCAGCCTGCCCGGCAGGTGGTCCTCGGCGACGAAGTCGCTGATCTCCCCGGCCAGCCGGGCCGGGTACCGCGCCGGGTCGAACCGCGAGACACGGCCGATGCCGCTGACCCCGTCGCGAGCCGCCGCCCAGTAGGTGTCCACGCCGCACCCGTTGGGGGCGGCCACCCCCAGGCCGGTGACGACGGTCCTGACGGCGGCGGCGCTCACGCGGGTCTCCTGTCCGGGCGGGCCAGCACCACCGCGCTCTGGAACCCGCCGAAACCACTGCCGACGGACAGGACGGCGTCGGTCCGCCAGTCGCGCGCGGTCAACGGCACGTAGTCCAGGTCGCACTCGGGGTCGGGGACGTGCAGGTTCGCGGTGGGCGGCACGACCCCGTGTTCCATCGCGAGCACGCTGGCCGCGATCTCGATCGAGCCGATGGCGCCGAGCGAGTGCCCGACCATCGACTTGATCGAGCTGACCGGCACCCGGTGGGCGCGCTCGCCGAGGCTGCGCTTGAACGCGGCGGTCTCGTGCCGGTCATTCTGCTTGGTGCCCGAGCCGTGCGCGTTGACGTAGTCGACCTGCTCGGGGCCGAGCCGGGCCTCGTCCATGGCGACCCGGATCGCCTCGGCCAACTCCCGCCCGTCGGGGCGCAGGCCCGTCATGTGGAAGGCGTTGCTGCGCGTGGCGTAGCCCGCGACCTCCGCGTAGACGTGCGCGCCGCGGCGCCTGGCGCTGTCGAGCTCCTCCAGGACGAAGACGGCCGAACCCTCGCCGAGGACGAACCCGTCGCGGGTGCGGTCGAACGGGCGGGAGGCGTGCTCCGGGTCGTCGTTGCGCGAGGTGGTCGCCTTGATCGCGTCGAAGCAGGCCACCGTGATGGGCGAGATGGGGGCGTCCGACGCGCCCGCCACCATGACATCGGCCGAACCCTCGCGGATCAGCTCGGTCGCGTACCCCACGGCGTCCAGCCCGGAGGTGCAACCGGTGGACACCACGGTCGCGGGGCCCTGCGCGCCGACGGCCCACGCCACTTCGACGGCGAACGAACTGGGCACCAGGTAGTCGTAGAGGTGCGGAACGGCATAGGTGTGGTCGACCAGGTCCAACCTGCCGCTGTCGCTGACGACGCGGTACTCCTCGTCCAGCCCCGTGGTGGCGCCGACCGCGCTGCCGATGGTCACCCCGACCCGGTAGGGGTCGATGCCCGCGAGGTCGAGCCCGCTGTCGGCCACCGCCTCGTGCGCGGTCACCACGGCGAACTGCGCGGCCCGGTCCATCCGCCGGATCTGCTGGGCGCTCAACCCGAGCGACTCGGCGTCGAAGTCGGCCTCCGCCGCGACCTGCGAGCGGAACGGGGTCGGGTCGAAGAAGCTGATCCTGCGGGTGGCGGTTCGACCATCGGTCAGCAGGCTCCAGAAGTTCTTGACACCGACGCCACCTGGCGCGGTGACCCCGATGCCGGTGATGACGACCCTCCTGCCGCGGTGCGCACTCACCGCGCGGTCCAGTGGTAGAAGCGCTCGGCCATGGCATCGGCCGGAGTGCGCCAGGTGGCCGGGTCGTAGGGCGTGATGAACGGCTTCAGGTCGTCGCTGATGGCGACGAACCGGGGATCGGTCCGCGCTCGCTCGATTCGCTCGCCGCCGTCGTCACCGTCGAAGTCCTGCAGGTGGAAGTACAGGCCGCGGTAGGAGAAGAGCTGCCGCCGCCTGGTTCCCATCCGGTGCGGCATCGTCGTGCCGTCGAACGCGCCGAAGAGGCCCGCTACCTGCTCGGCCGAGTCCGGTTCCAGTCGGGCCACGATCAACGTGCTGTGCATCACCATCTCCTTGTCGGGACAGTCGGATCCGGGAAGGCGCTGAACCGGCGCTCGGCCCGTGGCGGCCCGGCCCCTCGCCGACGTCCACCGCGGCGCCGCGGCGCCGGTCGAGATCACCATGCCGGATTCACCCGGAATCGAATGGGAATCATCACCGAACCGACTGCCGGATATCCCCGCTGGCCAATCGACACAGTTCGAGGACGCTAGCAACCAGCTTCTTCGAAAACCTCGCCGATGTCAACGCCACCCATTCAGGACGTCGACAGGGCCAGGTCAGGGAATAGTCAAATCTTGCGCTCCGACACCGCGGCCGGTCGTCCGCACTCAGGAACTCGCGGCAGCCAGCGCCGCAGGCTCGCCGATCAGGCAACTGAGCAGGCACCGGGCCGCGACATTGACGTGGTTTCCATACCGGACAAAGCCGGTCAACTGGTCCACCGTCATCCAGCAGTAGTCATCGGGCGCGTCGAGGCCGAATCCGTCACCGGCGTCGATGACCAGATATCTGTTCTCCGCGTGGAAGAACCGTCCCCCTTCCTCGGAGTGCACGACGTCGACGAGGATGTCCTGGTCCTGCGCCGACTCCACCACATCGAGGTAGCGCGGGCGCTGTGCGGGAGGCAGTCCGTCGTAGTTGGAAGGGATGCAGCTGACACTGGGCGCCATTTCGACGACGTCGTTCGTGCCCGCTTCCGTGCGCGCGTGCACCAGGATGTGGAACGCGCCCCGGATGAACCGGCCGATGAAGGCGATGACCCCGCGCCCGGTGGGTTCCAGCAACGGCTGCGACCACCGGCCGACCTCGCGGTTGCTGGCCCGCACATCGACACCGATCACCGTGAAGTGCTTCCCGTCGGCGCGACTGATCACCCCGCCGGACCGCGTCCAGCCGGGCACGTCCCGCAGCGGCACCGGTGCCCGGCTCAGCGAGTACCGCGACTTGATCTCGGTGAACCAGCTCAGCAGGTGCTCGACGGAGTGCAACGCACCGCCGGGCACACCGCTCCCGGCAGCCAGCCTGACGCGATCGCCGTAGCTGCCGGAGAAGAAGAACGGGATTCCCGACAGGACCGTGCGGGAGTCCATGTTCACCAGGTTGGGCACCTTGAGCAGCACGGTGACCTGGTCGAAGCTGAGCCAGCAGAAGTCGTCGTGCACCGGGATGTCCTCGGCAACCTCGACGATCATGTTCCGGTTGCGCTTGTTGAGGAACCACGACCCCTGCTCGGACTGCAGGGTGTCGAACACCGCGCCACCCGGTCGCGGGGCGGCGAAGTGCTCCAGGTAGGGCACCGGGGATCCCTGGTGCACCCGGGTGTAGTTGCTGCGCGTGGCCTGCACCGTCGGCGAGAGCTGCAGCAGGTTGATGTTGCCCGGCTCCATCTTCGCCTGCATCAGGCAGTGGACGGCGCCGTCGACCACCCTGACGATGATGCCGAGGATGCCGATCTCCGGCTGGACGATGATCGGCTGCGTCCAGTCGGTCGTGTCCCGGTGGTCCGTGCTGACCGCGACACCGCGCACCGAGAAGAACTTGCCGCTGCGGTGGGCGATGTCGCCGGTGTCCTCGGCCACCTGCCAGCCGTCCATGTCCTCGAGCGGCATTCGGTGAACCTCGTACTGGTTGTTCTTGTTGCGCTCGGAAAACCACGCGTAGAACTCCGACAAGTCGCGAAACACTCGGATACCTCCCTATCAGCGAACCTCAACCGGCGTCCGGAGATGGCGCCATCCACTCGGCCAACACGCCCGCCGACCGGGCATCGGCCAGACTCGGCGCCCGAGCGTCCTTCGCGGAGATCAAGGGCGGCTCGACGCACCCCCAGGGCAGGGCCAGTTCGGAGTCGAACGGATTGATGTCGATTTGCGTACCCGGCACGTGTTCGGTGGAGAGCGCGTAGCAGATGCACGTGTCGTCAGCCAGGGTCACGAACCCGTGGCCAACTCCCTCGGGGATGTACACACCCCAACTCGATGCCGGGTCGAGCAGGGTGACGACGTGGTCACCGAAGGTCGGCGAGCCGATCCGGAGGTCGACCGCGAAGTCGCGCAAGGCACCCCGCACGCAGGTGACGTACTTCGCCTGCCCGGGCGGGATCGACACGCTGTGGATGCCCCGCACCGTGTTCCTCCTCGACACCGAGTAGTTGATCTGCCGCGGCGCGAACACCGCCCCGGTGATCCGTTCGAACTCGCTGGTGCGCAGGGACTCGAAGAACCCGCCGCGCTCGTCGACGATCACGTCGGGGCGCACGCGGAAGACGCCGGGCAGGGCGGTCTCGACAACCTTCATGACAGGTTCACCCGTCCGGTCAGCTCATCGCCGCGGCAGGTGAACGCCGCACGGCGAACTCCGTGATCGACTCGATGATGTAGTCGATCATCTCCACGCTGAGCCCCGGGTAGACACCGACCCAGAAGGTGCTCTCGGTGAGGATGTCGCTGTTGGTCAGCTCACCGTGCACGCGGTGCCCGGTGTCGAGGTAGGCCGGGTGCCTGGTCAGGTTCCCGCCGAAGAACCGCCGCGTGTGGATCTTCCTGGACTCCAGGAACGCCACGAGTTCGCGGCGGGAGTAGGTCGCCTCCGGCAGCACGGTGAGCACGAACCCGAACCAACTGGGATCCGCTCCCGGTGTCGGCTCTGGCAGCAGCAGGCCGGGCACACCGTCGAGCGCGGCGCGCATCCGACTCCAGTTGCGGCGCCTGGCCGAGCCGAAGTCGTCCACCCGGTCCAGTTGGGCCAGTCCCAGCGCGGCCTGCAGATCCGTCGACTTCAGGTTGTAGCCGACGTGGGAGAAGATGTACTTGTGGTCGTAGCCGGGCGGCAGCGTGCCCAACTGCTGGTCGAACCGCTTCAGGCACTTGTCGTCCTCCCCCGGCTCGCACCAGCAGTCCCGGCCCCAGTCCCGCATCGACTCGACCAGTCGCGCCAGCGCCAGGTTGTCGGTGAGCACGCACCCGCCCTCGCCCATGGTGATGTGGTGCGCCGGGTAGAAGCTCACCGTCGCGAGGTCGCCGAACGTCCCGGTCAGCTTGCCCTCGTACCGCGAGCCGACCGCGTCGCAGTTGTCCTCGATGAGGAACAGGTCGTGCTGCTCGGCGAGTTCGGCCATCGCCCGGACCTCGAACGGGTTGCCGAGCGAGTGCGCCAACATGATCGCCCGGGTGCGCGGGCCGATCGCGGCGGCCACCCGGTCCGGGGTGGTGTTGTAGGTGCCCAACTCCACGTCGACGAACACGGGGACGAGCCCGTTCTGCAGGATCGGGTTCACCGTCGTCGGGAACCCCGCCGCCGCGGTGATCACCTCGTCACCGGGGACGAGTCGCCGGTCTTGCAGTTGCGGTGAGGTGAGCGCGCTCAGTGCGAGCAGGTTCGCCGAGGAACCCGAGTTCGTGAGGTGGGCCTTGCGCAGGCCGAAGTACCGCGCGAACCTGCGCTCGAAACGCTGTGAACTCGTCCCGGCGGCGATGCGCATCTCCAGAGCGGCTTCGACGAGGCCAACGCGGTCCTGCTCGGCGAGCACCGCCCCCGAAGCCAACAAAGGCGAAGTCCCCGGGACGAACTCCTTCTCGGAGTTCTCGCGGTGGTACTCCGCCACCAAGTCGAGAATGCGCTGCTTCGTGTTGTGCATAATCCCTGCCTCCCTGGAGAAGGACCGGTACGTCGAACGTGGCACCACCCCGGACGGCGCAGGCGTTCATCACGGGTGCCATCACGAGCGCGGGGCGATACCCGCCGCACAGCGGCGTCCAGCGGCTCCACAGACGGGTTCGACGGCGTGCGGGCCGTGTGTTCCGCCGCCACGGCGCACCGATCCCGTTCGGGACATCGGTACCGCGCCACACTAACCACCTTCTTCTTCGCCGCCGTACTTCGCAAGTCCACACCTGCAGATCTCTGTGAAGTTTGGTCCCGAGTGCCGTCGAATCACAGAACTGCTCGCAGGCATGTCAGAGAAAGGTGAACTCCACACACCCACCAGGTGATCGCTTGTCCAGCACAGACGCCCTCACTAGTGTGACGACAGCGAGAAATGGGGGAACAAAAGGTGAACCGACACACCGATCGTCCTATCGCGGAAAGTGCCGAGTGCGCTGCGGGCGGCTGTGACAACAGAGTCGGCGGGGACGACCGGCGGGGACCGGTGACCACGGGGTACCGCCTGTGCCGGGAGTGCCGCGTCGCCCTCGCCGCCGGGCTGCTGGGACTGCCCGCGCTGTACGACGAGTGCGGCGCCCTGCTCGGTGGGTCGACCCAACCGAGGGACCGGACCTCCGGTGGGCCGATGCCGGGCATGCCCTTCAACACCGCGGCCGCCGATGTCCGCGCCTCGATGCTCGGCGTGCTCGGTTCCTGGAGCGGGCTCGTCGTCGACGCGAGGAAGGTCGCCGCACCGCGGCGGGCCGTGCGCCCGCTCGTCGAATTCCTCGGCAGGCACGTGGGCTGGCTGGTGGCGTCCCCGACGGCCGCCGAGTTCTGCCGGGAGGTCGCGGAACTGGCCCGCTCGGCGCGGCGCGTGATCTCCCCCGAGCGGGCGCGGCGGATCCCCGTCGGCCCCTGCGTGGAACCGGGCTGCGACGGGACGCTCGTCGCGACGGTGCGGCCGGGCGCGGCACCGTCGACGGAGATCATCTGCGGCACCCAGGTCGCGCACCGGTGGCCGGAACGGCACTGGCTCCAGCTCAGCGGCAGCATGGACGATCGGCCCTCGCCGCGCTGGCTCAGCGTCGGGAGCATCTCCCAGCTCTGGCGGATCCCACCCGGCAGCGTGTACCGGCTCGCCAGCGAGCAGAAGTGGCGCCGCAACACCGTGGCGGGCAAGAAGCTCTACCACGAAACCGATGTCCGTCAGACGTTCGACAAGCGGAAGAGCCGCACGCACGACCGGTGACCACCGTGGGCGGTCGCACCATTCGCTCGCTCCGAGGAACTGGGCGGGGTACCCCGGGCAAGCGTCGAACGATCCCGTGGAGCCCGTGACCGCCGAGGCGGTCACGGGCTCCAGGGGTCCCTGCGAGGAGTATTTCAGCCCGGGATTACCGGACGGTGATGGTGTATTCGGCAGAGCCGGTCTTGCCGGTGCTGTCGGTCGCGGTGATGGTCACCTTGTGGGTGCCGCGCTGGTACGGGCCCGCGACCGTCATCCGCGAGGTGCCGTTGCTGGTGGTGGCCGGGGAGAACATCGGGCCGGAGAGCCCGCCGGTGCCGGTGAGCTTCACCGCGCCGGTGCCACCGGTGATGGTGACCGTGGCGTTGGCGTAGCCGCCGGGGCCGACCGTGGCGGCGTTGGGGGCGACGGTCACCTTCAGGCTGCCGGTGGGCGGCTGGCCGCCGTCGCCGACGGTGAGGGTGTACTCGGCGGCCTTGGAGCCGGAGGTGCCCTTGGCGGTGACGGTGACCTTGTAGGTGCCCGACGGGGTGGTCGCGGCGGTCTGCAGGGTCAGCTTGGCCACGTCGCCGGAGTTGACCGACGCGGGCTGGAAGGTGGCGGTGGCGCCGGTGGGCAGGCCGGAGGCGCTGAGGTCCAGCTTCTCCGCGCCCTGGTCGCCCGCCTTGGTGGTGACGCTGGTGGACAGGTACTTGCCCGCGTCCACCTTGCCGGTCGCCGGGGACAGCGCGACCGAGAACGTGCCGTCGCCGGGCGGGGTGGTGCCGCCGATCTCGCCGCGGGCCCAGTCGCCCATCGCGTTGGTCAGCCGACCGAAGATGCTGTAGCGGTCGCACTTGCTGGAGCCCCACGAGGAGACGCCGACGATCACGCCGTCCACGATGAGCGGGCCGCCGCTGTCGCCGGAGCAGTTCGCCGTGCGCCCGTCGTTGAAGCCCGAGCACACCATCAGGTCGCCGTTGACCTTGATGTCGAACACGTTGCAGCCGGACGGGTCGTTGATCGGCAGCGTGGTCTTGCGCAGCTCACCGGAACCACCGCTCGACGAGGTCTTGCCGTAGCCGAGCGACAGGGCCGACTTGCCCGGCGCGGTCAGCGCGGTGTCGCCCGAGCCCGCCACCTTGGCCCACTGGGCCTCCGGCACCGGAAGGTCGTCGGCGGTGGTGACGACAGCGACGTCGTAACCGGTCTTCCAGCCGCCGTTGCCGCTGTAGTTGGGGTGGGTCTTGAACGAGGCCAGCTTGGTGCGGAAGGTCTCGTCGCCAGGGGTGTTCAGGTCGTCGTCACCGTAGATGTAGCTCTTGTCGCCCACCGCGTCGATCATGCAGTGCGCGGCGGTGATGATCTTGCGCTTGCCGACGACGGACGCCGTGCACGACTGCCCCTGCGGGCCACCGCCACCGACGCGCATGCCCGCGATGATGAACGGGTGCTCCTTGACGGTGGTCTTGGTCCCGTTGACGATCTGGGCGCTGGCGTCCGGGCCGGGCAGGTCGGCGGTCGGGTTCGCCGCGATGCTGATGCGCTCGGTCTGCGCGGCACCGGCGCTCGTGGTGATCGCCACGGTCACGGCGGCCATGGCCAGCGTGACTGCTGCGGCGAGCTGTCGTTTCCTCATCGTTCTCCTTCGAAGACAGGGTTCTTGCCTAGCTGGGACAGTCAGAACGTGATCGACCAACCGGTGAGCGTGCCCGCGTCGAACTTGTAGACATCGCGGACCGAGAGCTTCCAGGTGCCGTTCGCGTCCTCGCGGGAGGCGTCGACGGAGAAGCTCTTGTGGACACCGCCGGACTCGCCGACGTCACCGGACTTCTTGAGCGGGTAGGACGTCCCGCTCGGCCCGACCAGGTCGATGGCGAGGTCACCGGTGTAGCCGTGGTCGATGTCCACGCGCACCGCGAGCGTGGCGGATGCCTTGCCGGGGCAGGCGTTCTGGCTCACGGAGCTGCCGACAGCCGTACCCGCGTCGGGGATGGCCACGTCGTCGTCGTTGGTCTTGACACCGCACTGCGACGGCGGGGTCCCGCCACCGATGTCACCGACGTAGAGCAGCTTGTTGGGCGAGCCGGTGCCGGGGTTGCTGACCAGGTCCGGGGTGGCGCTGCGCACCAACGCGTCGCTGACCTGCTGCGGGGTCGCGCTGGGGTTCGCCGACAGGTACAGCGCCGCGGCGCCCGCGACGTGCGGGGAGGCCATGGACGTACCGCTGGCGTTGCGGAACTGTCCGGTGTGGTCACTGGAGTAGATGTTGCCACCGGGGGCGAACAGGTCGACGCAGGTGCCGTAGTTCCCGCCGCGGGTGCGGTCCTTGTTGAACCAGCCCACGGTGATCACCTCGGGCACACGGGCCGGGCTGACGCCACAGGCGTCCTGGCCCGCGTTGCCCGCGGACACCGCGACCACGATCCCCTTGGCCACCATGGCCTTGGCCTGCTCGTCACCGACACCGACGGTGTCCATGCCCAGGCTCAGGTTGACCACCGCGGGCTTCACCGCGTTCTTGGCCACCCACTCCATGGCGCTGACGGTGGCCGAGTCCGGGCCGGAGCCCTTGCAGTCCAGCGACCGCACGGCCACGATCTTGGCCTTCTTCGCCACGCCGACGGTCTTGCCCGCGATCGTGCCCGACACGTGCGTGCCGTGGAAGTAGCAGTCGGTCGCGTCGGTGTCGTTGTCGAGGAAGTCGTAGCCGTAGCTCGCCCTGCCCTCGAACTCCGAGTGCGCGGCATACACGCCGGAGTCGATGACGTAGGCGGTGACGCCCTCACCCGAGTTCGGGTAGGTGTACTTCTTGTCCAGGGTGGCGGTCCGCTGGTCGACCTGGTCCAGACCCCACGACGGCGGGTTGAGCTGGTCGTCGGTCGCCCTGGTGGTGCCGTCCTGGTACACGGTCTTGACCGACGGGTCGGCCGCCAGGCGCCGCGCCTGCTGCTCGGTGAGCCCTCGGGCCGAGAAGCCGTTCAGCGTGACCGAGTACGTGTCGCTCACCTGGCCGCCGTAGCGCTGGGCGAGCGAGGCGGCCTGGCCCTCGGCCGCGGCGCGGGCACCGTTCTTGAGCACCACGATGTACTGCCCGGAGTAGTGCTGTTTGGCCTGGACGACATCCGCCTCGGCCTGTTGCGCCGCGGCAACGCCCGTGGTCGTCGCGACCGCCGCGGCGGCGACCGCGACAGCGAACAGGCTCGATATCCATCGCGTCCTGCGCTCTTGCATCGATTCCTCCATCGTGCTTTCGAGCGGCCTCGGCAGGGTGTTTGGGGCATCGGGCCGCTCGGGAATCACCCTTCGGCCTGGGCGGAAGGGGAACAAGCGTGGCCAGGACCCGTATGGGTACGGGATCGTGCGTGCCGCGACCGCCGCCGTCGGAGGGGTTACGGTGCCACGCTCGTAGACCTACTCTGTCTGGCATTCCGGCTACGGGTGGACCACCGACGGGAGCGAGCATGGGTGATGGCCGCGGGACGCCCCTCTACCTCCGGTCGAGCGCGACGCCGATGGTCGGCAGGGACGCGGAGCTGACCGCGCTGCTCGGCGCGGTGCGGCACCCCCCGTCGGCCGTGTTCGTCGAGGGCCAGGCCGGGATGGGCAAGACCAGGCTGGTCACCGAGCTGGCCGCGGCCGCGAGGGACGGGGCCGCGCAGGTCGTGCTGGGCACCTGCCAGCCGCTGGCCGACCCGTTCCCGTACGGGGTGCTGCTCGACTGCCTGAGCCAGTGCGGCGACCGGCTCGACGAACCCGGCCCGGTGACCGGCGCGCTGCGCGACCACCTGCCCGAACTGGCCGACCGGCTGCCGCCAGCGCCGCGCGCCCTCGGCGATCCCGAGGCCGAGCGGCACCGGGTCTTCCGGGCCGTGCGGGAGCTGCTGCGCTGCCTGGGGCCGACCGTGCTCGTGCTGGAGGACCTGCACTGGGCGGACGAGGAGACCCGCCAGGTGCTGCGGTTCGTGCTGGGCAACCCGCCGCCCGGCCTGTCCGTCGTGGCGACCTACCGGCGGGAGGACCTGCCCACCGGGGCGCCGCTCGGCCACGCGTTCCACGTCCCGCCCGGGGTCATGGGGGTCAACCTGGTCCTGCGCCCGTTCGGCGCCGCGGGTGTGCGGGCGATGGTCGACGGGCTCGTGGGGGCCGCGGTGACGTCCGTGCCGTTCGCCGAGGCGTTGCTGCGCGAGACGGCGGGGATACCGTTCGTGGTCGAGGAAACGGTGCGTGCGCTGCCCGATCCGGTGCGTGACGTGCGCGCCGACGGGGCGGCCCTGGCCGGGATCGACGTGCCGGTCCTGGTGGCGGACGCGGTGCGGGACCGGATGGGGACCCTCCCCGTGGCGGCCCGGTCGATCGCCGAGGCCGCCGCGGTGCTGGACGTGCCGGAGTCCGTCGACATCCTGGCGGCGGTGGCGGGCAAGGCGGAGGCGGAGCACCTGGTCACGCTGGTGGAGTCCGGCGTGCTGGTGGAGAAGGCACCGAACAGGTACGGCTTCCGGCACGACACCGCCAAGCGCGCGGTGCGCGCCGCGCTGCCCGGCCCGCGGCGGTGGGAGCTGCACGAGCGGGCGGTGGCCGTCCTGTCCACTCTGGACGACAGGCCGGTCGGACGGCTCGCCGCGCACGCCAGGGCAGCGGGCATGACCGGCGAGTGGTTGCGGTACAGCGAACTCGCCGCCGAGGCCGCGGAGGAGGCCAAGGACGCGGCCACCGCGGTCGACCTGCTCTCCGAGGTGCTGGTCGACCCAGGCATCAGCGCCGAGGACGCGAACCGGTTGGCCACCAAGCTGTGCGGCTACGCACTGACCGGGCTGCCCGGCGGGGCGCTGACCGCGCGGGTCGAGGCCCTGCTGTCGGACCCGCGGCTGGCGCCGGACGTCCGGGGCGAGGTGCACCTGTGGTTCGGCCTGCTGCTGCAGCGCGAGACCGGGGAGGTCGACCGCGGCGCCGAGGAGATCGCCCAGGCCATCGACCTGCTCGGTGACCAGCCGGAACGCACCGTGCGCGGGCTGGCGGCGATGGCCGGGCCGTACCTGGGCACCGCGTCCATCGCCGAGTACCAGACCTCGCTCGGCCGGGTGGAGCGGATCATCGAGACCCTGCCGACGCTGGCCCTGCGCACCGCCATGCTCGCCACGACGCTCGGCGGGCGGCTCATCGTCGGCGACCCGAGCACCTGGGACCGGGTGGCCGCGCTACCGTCCCCTTCGGACGTCCACGACGCGGACGAGATCCACCACCTCGCGCGGGCGCACTGCAACCTGGCGGACGCGTGCTCGTGGATCGGGCACTACCGGCGGGCGCGGGAGTTCCTGCGCACCGGGATCTCCCTGGCCGAGCAGGTCGCCGCGTCCTATGTGGTCGGGACGGCCGAGGCGACGGCGGTCCGGCTCGACTGGCTGAGCGGGCGGTGGTCGGGCCTGGAGCAACGGATCGACCGCCTGGTGGGGAACTACGCGAACCTGCTGCTGACCGCCGACCTGAACCTCACCCTGGGTTGGCTCGCGGCGGCGCGCGGTGACTGGGTCCGGGCCGAGGGCGCTTTCCTCGCGGCGGCCGGGACCCAGACCTTCCCGGTGGGCATCTCGGCGGCCGGGGGGATGGCGGGCATGCTGCTCAGCCGCGGCGAGTCCGCCGCGGCGGGGGAACACGTGGAACGCGGCGTGACGATGTTGCGGCGCAAGGGCGCGTGGGCGTGGTCGGGCGACATCCTGCCCCAGGCGGTGGACTTCTACCTGGCGGGCGGGCGCGTCGATGCCGCTCGGCTGCTGGTGGCGGAGACCGCTGCGGGCCTTGAAGGTGTTGATGCCCCACTGGCTTGGGCAGCGCTGGCCGGGTGCCGTGCGAGACTGGCGGAGGCAGCCGACCGCTCACACCTGTACCGCGAGGCCATCGACCTGCACCAGGGCCTCGGCTTGCCCTACCGCGCAACCCAACTCGCCGAACTCCACGAGGGCGACTCCCCCACCGACACCGCCGTGTTCGACGCCCTCGCCCGGTCCTACGACTCCCTGGGCGCCACCGTCGACGCCGCCCGCTGCCGCCACCGGATCCGCGGCACCGGCACAGCCACCCCCTCCCGCCGCGGCCGCCGCGGCTACGGCACCGAGCTGTCGCCCCGCGAACAAGACGTGGCCCGCCTCCTCGCGGGCGGCCACACCAACCGCGAAATTGCCCAAGCCCTCTTCCTCTCCCGCCGCACCGTCGAGGAATACGTGGTCAAGGTCCGCAGAAAACTCAACGCCCCCTCCCGCCACGACGTCCACCTCTGACCCGCGCGCTCAGGGAACGGATCGCCGCGTCCCGAGGTCGACCCGAACCCCGTCCTTCGGCACGACGAAGACCGGACGATCCGAGGTCGCGGTGATACCCCGGGGCATCAGGACGAACTCGTCGCCGCTGCGCACGAGGAGCACCAGTCCGATGTACCGGAAGCGGAACCTGCTCATGTCGTCGGTCACCTGGTCCACCGCCAATCCGCGGGCAGCAGGGCGAGAGCGCTACCGCGAAGGCCGAATCACCGCCGCGGTCCTCCCGAGTTTGGGGTAACGGCCAGCCCGATGCCCAGTAAAGGACGATCGGCAGGATCACCTGCAGGCGCGTACCGTCGACAACACTCCCACCACCTAGTCCTGCGACGCCCTACCAACACACTCCGCGAGGATTGGGCGGCGCCCCGTGGTGGTGCCTCGAATGCCTGAGCGAAAGCACACCGGAGCTCCCCCGGCCACCTGCGAGTCGCGTCGCGGTAGTGCTCTTGGGGCGCCTGCTGGCGGGCCTTGAGGACACCTGCGCCCTGGCGGACAGGGCCGGGGCCGGGGCTGGGAATGCGCTTCGAGTCCCCCGCTGGAGAGCACGGGCGTGCACGATTGCTTCGAACGTGCGGACATGCCCGGGATGCCGCCTCGGCGAGGGCAACCAACCGGTGACACCGCACCAGCGTCCACACAGGACAGTGGTCAGCGCCTGCCGGTGGCCAGGATGACGAGGAACTGGCCGCCGCCCGGTTCGATGGTGGCGGTCACCGGTAGGTCGGGTACCAGGCGCGAGAAGCGGTCGACGAGCCACTCCGCTGTCTCCTGGGCGTCCTGCTTGGTCGGGCAGCGGGCCACCATCTCGCGGCCGCCCTTGCGCTCCAACCGCCCGGCGACGGTGATCAGCGGCGCGGGCTCGACCACGTGCAGGCGCTCCGGCCAGGCGATGACCACCTTGACCGCACCCTTGCGGGTGTTGCAGCCGCGGTGCGCGAGCCGCTCGGCGACCTTGGCCTTCCGGTCCGCCGTCCGGCTGTCGACACTGGGCCCCCGCGCATCGTTCACCGACATCCCGGCGTCGACCGCCTCATCACACACCCAACACCGCCAGCCATCACGCTCGGCCACGTCATCAAGGAGACTCACCCGAGCAAACTAGCCTGCCCACCCCCCACCCCGCACACCACGTCCGGGTGAGCGGCGGCGGAGCCGGTCACGGCTGGGGGTTGGTCCACAGTTTGACGTCCACGACCACGTTGTCCGTTGCGGCGCCGCCGACGGTGTTGGACTCGTTGACGCGGATCCAGGCGAGGTTCTTCTCCGAGGTGAGGAAGCAGAACTTCAGGCCGACGATCGCGATCCCGTGTGAGGAGCCCGCGGTCTGGTCCTTGAGGAGTTTGCGGCAGTCGGCGTAGGCGTCCTTGTCGGGGCCGCTGTCGCTGAAGAGGTCGCCGCCGTTGGCGTAGAGGGTGGAGGTGCTGCGGCCGAAGTACAGGTCGGACGCGCCGCTGGGGCCGGTGGCGTCGGTGGCTTTGCGGGGGCCGCTGTCGAGGTTGACGCCCTGTTCGAGGGTGAGTCGGATTTGCCCGCTGTAGAAGGGTTCCGGCGTGCTCGCGGCGTCCGGCGGCGGGGTGTCGACGGTGGTGGACGTACCGCCCGCGAGGTCGGTGGGTGGGGTGCTGGGGGTCGCCCGCGTCGAGGTCACCGGCGCGGCGACACTGGCCACCGCCTGCTGCTCGGGCGCGATGTAGTGGCCTGCGCTCAACGCCAGGGCGCCGCAGCCGACCGCGATGACGGCCACCGGCGCGATGATCGACCTGCCCAGCGGGCGGCCCCGGAGCTGCACCAGGCGGACGACACCCAGCAGGGTCCCGATCGCCCCGCCGATGACGCCGCCGAGCCAGCCGACGCTGTAGAGCAGGCTGATCCCGGCGAGGTCGGCGAACGACCCGAAGCCCGCCGTCCACCTCCCCAGCGGCTCGTGGGGTTCGGCCTGCCGCGGGACCTGGTTCACGTCCACTTCCTCCGTCGCGCACCGCATCACGACCCCGACTCGCGCACCAGGGTAGCGGCGGGTGATCACCGGCCGCACACCGGGACCGTACGTCGTATCACCGCGGGGCCCAGGTGACCCGACCCGGTCGCGGAGGTGAACGACGGGCGACGAGGTTCCACTCCGCCGGTGCCGCACAGCGGATCCGTGGATAGTGGGTCGCCCGCGGGAAACCCGTAACGTCGACCTTCTCTGGAGAGAAGTTGGACACCATCGAGTTCAGGTTCGAGGCAGGATCGGACGACGGCGGACCGCACGACGATCTGCGGACCCTCTCCCTGCACCTGGCCGACGACGACAACCTCCGCAAGCACGGCAGGGTGCTCCTGCAGCGCGAACCGGTGCGGCCGGGCGAGTTGGGCGCGGCGGAGGTCGTGCTGGCCGCGGTGTCCGCGGTCGTGGGGGTCGGCCAACTGGCCGTCGCCGTCCGGGCCTGGCGCGACGAGCTCAACCGGCCCACGAGCATCAGGCTCGTCGTCCCCGAGAAGTACCGGGACAACGCCAGGGCGGTGTTCGAGGCGTTGCACGGCTCCGAGGCGGCACAGCGCCAGCCCGATCCCGCGACGGTGAACGGCAAGCTGGTCGGTCGGATCGATCCGGCCAACTCCGCCTGCGTGCTCATCGGCGTCGACCGGTACGACAACGACGACCTGCCGTCACTTCGCGCGGTGTACAACAACATCGAGCAGCTCTACGACGTGTTGACCGACGACAAGGTCTGGGGCATCGACACCGACCGCATCCGCAAGGTCCACCACCCGCGAACGCCCGCGGAACTGATCCGGCCGATCCGCGAGATGACCGGGTTGGCGACCGACACGCTGATCGTCTACTACGCCGGGCACGGCCTGAAAGACCTTGAGGAGAACGAACTCTACCTCGCCCTGCCGGGTTCGGTGCCGGGCCAGCCGGAGACCTCGGTCCGCTACAAGGCGGTCAAGCAGGCGATAGCGCAGAGTCGCCACGCGCAGCGCGTGATCGTCATCCTTGACTGCTGCTACAGCGGTGTCGCGATGGACGGCGCGATGTCGCAGGCGGTGGAGGACATGCGCGCCGACGCGGGTGTCGACGACGTCCGCGGCTCGTACCTGATGTGCTCCGCGGCGCCCAACCGCAAGGCCCTCGCACCGGACCCCGACAAGTGCACCGTCTTCACGGCGGCACTGGTGGACGTCCTGCGCGACGGCATCCCCGAGGAACCCGACCCGACGCTCAGCCTGGGGGTCGTCTTCCGGGAGGTGCGACGGCGGCTGCGGCGCGACAGCAGGCCGGAACCGCAGGAGCAGGACCGCAACCAGGTCGGCGACGTGCCCTTCACGCGCAACACCGCGAGGATCCCGCTGCCTGCCGCCGTCGAGCCGCCACCCCCGCGGCGCGGGCTGGCTCGGCGGGCACTGGTGATCGCGGCGGCGACCGTGGTGGGTATCGGCGTGGGAATGGCCGTGCGGCCCGGGATCGACCTGGTGCGCGAACTCAACCCGGTGGCCGCGGGTGGTCCGTGCTCGGCGAACACCACGCTGCTCAGCTATTCCGACCAGCTCAACGGCACTGATGTGAGCGGCGAGTCGGTGACCGGGTTGTCGGCGCTCGCGATGACCGGTGATTCCAAGGGCTACGCCCTGGCCGACAACAACCCCGGCCGGGTCTTCCCCCTTGCCCTCAACGATCCGGAACACCTCACCGTCTCCGCCGAGGTCGGTCGAACTCTGCGCAATCCCGCCAACAAGCTGTATCCCGACGGGTTCGACGGCGAGGGCTTGGTGGTCGAACGCGGCGAGAAGACCCTCCTGGTGAGTTCCGAGAAGGGCCCCACCATCCGCCGCTACGACATCGACACCGGTCGCGAGGTGGGCCCGCCGATCGCGGTGCCGGAGAGATTGCTGGAACCGCCGCTCGGCACCGCCCAGTACGGCCGCACCATCGAATCGCTGACCGCCACCCCCGACGGCAAGTACCTCTACGCGGGCTGGGAGGCCCCGCTCAGCGGCGACGGCGACACCCAGGGGCGGAACCGGCTTCGGATCCAGCGCTACCAAGGCACGGCGGGCGGCGCGTACACGACCGACTACCAGTACGCCTACGAGACCGACTCCGGCCTCTACCTGGCAGAACTCGCCGTCGTGGGAGAGAACCGACTGCTCGCCCTGGAACGGCAGTACGTGGACGGCCTCGGCAACTCCATCCGGATCTTCGACGTCCGCCTCGACGGCGCCCCGGACGTCACCAGGGACGACGTGCTCTCCGACAACCCGGCCGACACCTTCGTCCGGCGCACCCTCCTGTTCGACCTCGCCAACTGCCCGGCGGGCAGCCCCGGTCAGGTCACCGCCAAACAGCGCCAGCCGAACCCCTTGCTGGACAACGTCGAAGGCATGGCCGTACGCCCCGAGGACCCCAACGGCGCGCGACTGCTGTACCTGATCAGCGACAACAACAACAAGGAGAAGCAGGTAACCCGCGTCTACGCCCTCCGCGTCAAACTCCCCTCCTGAACCGGCAATTGCCCTTGTGGGCAACCAGGGTTGCCCGAACGTCCCCTGTGGCGGGTGCGGCTTGGCTCGGACGGTCGGCGGGCCGATAATCGGCCGTATGGCTCAGCGGTGCGGCGGCGAGGTGGAGCAGGTGCGGCGTCCGCTCCCCCGGCCACCCGGTGTGCGGCGCGCGAGCGGTCTGATCGATCTGCAACGCCTGGTGGGGAACCGGGCAGCCGCGCGGGCCGTGTCGGGAGTGACGGTGCCCGCGCCCGTGCAGCGCTACACTTTGCGGCCGGTCACGCACAACGATGACGCGCACCGGCTCCGCGCGGGCCAACTGGGGTCCGAGGCGAACGTGGCGGTGGCGTACCCGACGAAGCCCGATGGGACGGAGACGGCTCCGGTCACCTCGTGGAGCGCTCACGGCGGGGATCACGCGGAGATCGGCGCGATCAAGAAGACCGGGATCGCCAGGGCGCGGGGGCCGCGGGTCGGGGACTGGGTTGGTCGGGTCTACACCGAGTTGGAGCCGTGCCCGAGGTGCAAGACCGACCTGGGGAGGCTGCTCGACGACGACGCGGTGGTGGAGTACACCGGGTGGTACGAGAACCAGTGGAGCCACGCCCAGGGCACGTTGAAGACCCGCGCCAAGAGCATCGCCGAGCTCGACTTCCTGCTCGACAACGCCGCCGCGGCTGGACTGTCCACAGCGGACCTGCAAGCCGAGTCGGCCCGGCTCAAGGCGATCGGGCTCGACCAGAAGACCACGCCGTATCCCCGCGACTCCGTCGCCGCGGGCCGTGCGGTTTTCGCCGCGGGCGCCGCGACCCTGTACCGGGCGTTGCTCACCGCCGAGCTCGGTCGACACCCGGCGATCCCGGGAGACCAGTCCAGATCGCTGCTGTACCAGGCGAACGACACCCGGCACTACGACAAGTACCTGTCGGTCCAGAGCAAGATCCGGGAGCAGGCCCGCAAAGCCGCCGCACCAACCGTTCCCGCTCCCGCGCGCACCTCGCTCGCCATCCCGCGGCCGCGCACCCCCACCCCCGCGCTCGGGCCGTTCGCCGCCGCGACCGCGGGCTCCGGGGTCAAGCGCGGCGCGACCGGCGTCCTGGACGGCCAGCCGCCCGCCAAGCAGGCCAGGACCGACCCCGCCACCACGGCCCAGATCGGGTACCTCACAGACCTCGCGCGCAAGCACGGAACCCGGTTCACCACCGACTACGACCGAGCCATCGCGGGGACCGGCCTCGCCGCCCGCCAGGCGGGCGAGACGATCAACGCCCTGCTCGCCCGGCTCACCAGGCCCGCCGCGTCCACCCTGATCAACCTGCTCACGCAGCCGGGCACCACCCTGGCGCGGCAGTAGTCGGTCCGGGATCTAGCGGCGCATCGTCAGGGCCAGAACTGCACGTCCGCTCAGCCTTCATAGCCGACGAAGACCTCGGCGGCCTCTCCACCTAACATCAACCGCCGCCCCGCCTGAGCACAACACACCTGCTGAATCGGGGAACCGCAGCGCCGCCGCACCGGGGCAGACCTTCGACAAACCCGACCCAGCTTGTCCGGCGAACCACTGTCACACCGACCAGTGTCTCGTTTCCCGTGCGGCACAAGTGCGGCGAGTAGACGACTTCGCGCGGGAGCGGGTCACCACTCGACGTTGGCGAAGGGGGTTAGCCAGCCGACTCGTTTGCCTTCGATGATGGCGAAGCCGCCGTGGAGGCCGTAGCAGGGGGTGCCGTCCTGGAGGGTGGCGAGGACCGGGGCGCCGCTGTCGCCGACGGTGGTGGGTTGGGTGTAGTCGACGACGACGACGTTGCGGGCGAGTTCGCCGGTTGTGCCGTCGCGGACGTCGGCGTTCTTGTGCAGGACCTTGCCGGTCACCGCGCCGCTGGTCGCGCCCTGCAGCACGACGTCCGCGCCGATGTCGGGCAGGCCGGGCTTGTCGAACTTCACCGTGATGGTGGCGTTGTCACTGACCCACACCCCGCCCACCTTGGCGGGAACGCCGACCGACCCGCTGACCACCGCCAGGTCCGCGCCGTCGGCGAACAGGTTGGTCTCCACGACGCCCGCGATGAGCGCCAGTTCCGGCTGCCCGACGATGTCGCCGGGGTTGCCGACCGCGTGCCCGGCGGTCACGAACCGGAACAGCGGTCCGTCTGCGCTGATGACCAGCCCCAACGTGGCTCCCGCGAGCCGGTCGACCCCCCGCCTGCCCTCGACGCGGATTCCGCCGACCAGCGGCCGGACCTGCTTGTTACCCGCTGCGGGCATCTGCTGCCTCCCAAGACCACGACCTCACCGACCCCGGATAGCTACCACCCGCCACCGCGGGACCACCAGGCGAACCGCCAGGACACGCGACAATTCGACTGGTTCGCCCCGACCCCGTAATGCCCGCCCCGGCTCGCGGGGGACTAGGCGGAATCCTGACGGAGAAGCCAGGCCAGAATCACCTCGTTCACCTCGTCCGGCTTCTCCTGCTGGACCCAGTGACCGCAATCAAGGCTGGCCACCTCCACATTCGGCACGAACTCCGCCAGGTTCGCCGACTTCGCGATGACATCCCGGTCGCCGTAGATCATGAGCGCGGGCTGGTGGATGATCGGGTTCGCGTCCGCCAGCAGGTGCCAGTTGCGGTCGAGGTTCCGGTACCAGTTCACACTGCCGGTGAACCCCGTCGATTCGAAGGCGGAGACGAACACGGCCAGTTCGTCGTCGCTCATCAGGGGGTCGCCGAGGGGGGTTCGCGCTCGGGCGAGGTCGATCAGCGCCATGCCCGGCTGGGGCTCTCGGGGAGGCTCGTTCTTGCGGAAGATGTTGCGGAGGAACTGGGACGTGTTCTCGTCGAACACGGCATCCGCGACGCCGGGCTGTCGGGTGAAGTGGACGAAGTAGAAGTCGCCGCCGAACACCTCTTCCATGAACTCCAGCCAGGGCCGTTCGCCGCGCTCCATGTAGGGCAGGCTCAGGTTGACCACCTTGTTCACGCGGTGCGGATGCAACAAGGTCAGGCTCCACACGACCATCGCACCCCAGTCGTGACCGACGAAGGTGGCATCCTCGTACCCGAAGTGATCGAGGAGCGCGACGAGGTCACCCGACAGGTGCGTGATGTCGTAGTCCGTCACCTCGGCCGGACGCGACGAGTTCCCGTAACCCCGCTGGTTCGGGACGATGACGTGGTACCCCGCCGCGGCGAGGGCGGGGATCTGGTAGCGCCACGAGAAGGCGTGCTCGGGCCAGCCGTGGCAGAGCACGATGGGCTTTCCCGCGTTGTGCCTGCCCGCTTCGAAGACCTCGAGCTCGACACCGTTGACGGAGATCAGGGTGGGCTCGGGGAAGTCGGTTGGATCAAAAATCGTCATGTCGTCATCCTGCCGAGCTAAACCGGTCACCTCATGACCGGTTTACGTGGCAGTGTTGCCACCGTGCGAACCGACCGGCTGGTGGCCATCCTCCTGATGCTGCAACGGCGCGAGCAGACGACGGCGGCGGAGGTCGCCCGCGAGCTGGAGGTCTCCGAGCGCACCGCGCGCCGCGACCTCGACGCCCTGGCCATGGCCGGGGTGCCCGTGTACGCCACGCAGGGCCGGGGCGGCGGTTGGCGGCTCGTGGGCGGCGCCCGCACCGACCTGTCCGGGTTGACCGCGAGCGAGGCCCGCGCCCTGTTCCTGGTCGCGGGCCAGGCATCAGCCGCGACGCCCGCCGTGAAAGCCGCGCTGCGCAAGCTCGTGCAGGCCCTGCCGGAGCCCTTCCGGGTACAGGCGGAGGCAGCAGCGTCGTCCCTGGTCGTCGACCCGCAGCGATGGGGGTCGAGCCCGGTCGAGCCCAGAGCACCCCACTTCCTCGACCAGCTCCAGGACGCGGTGATCCGCGGCGTCCAAGTGCGACTCGGCTACCTCGACCGCGAGGGCACCGAGACCGAGAGAACGGTCCACCCGCTGGGCATCGTCGCCAAAGGACCCTCGTGGTACCTCGTCGCCAACACCGACGCGGGCCGACGCACCTTCCGCGTCGACCGCGTCACCGCCGCCACCCCGACCGACGACCCCGCCCACCGCCCCGACGACTTCGACCTGGCCACGAGCTGGCGCGAGATCGCCGACGAGGTCGACCGCAAACGCACCCCCCTGGAAATCCGGGCGGTATGTACACCCCCCGGAATAAGCGTCCTTCGAATAGCTTTCGGCAACCGCCTAGAGGTGGGAGGCCCGACAACCGACGGCCGCATCGAGGTCGTCATCCGCGGCCACAACGAATACATACTCGCAGGCGAACTAGCCGGCCTCGTCGAATGGACCGAGGTGACGAGCCCACCAGCCGTAAGAGACCGCCTAGCCTCAATCGGCAACGCCCTCGTCAAGCTATACAACTAAAACCAGCCCACGGCGTAGAAGTGCACACCTTGAACGCGTCCGCGCCGAAAACATATCCCGGACGTGGTCGAACCCGATCCCGATCACCTTGTACACCGTCCGGATCGTCGCAATGCAAGGCCACGGCTCGAGACTCGAGCCCGCCTGCCCTGGTGACACCCACGCCCGCTGTACAGTGGCCGTCCCGTTGTCCTGGGCGAGGGCGGATCAATGGAAGTCCACAGCCAGCCGTGTTGTGCGCATATGACCACGAACGTGCTGGCCTCGACCGTGGTGCACGGTCCGGTCATCCAGGCGGGCACCATCGTGGTCGGCAACGCCACGCGTCCGGTGCCCCGACAACTCCCCGCCTCGCCTCGCAGGTTCGTCGGCAGGCAGCGCGAGATGGCGGAGCTCGATCGTCACCTGGCCGGATCGGCGACATCAGCGGTCGTCATCACCGGTACCGGGGGCATCGGCAAGACGTCGCTCGCCCTGGCGTGGGCCAACCGCAACTCGCCGGGGTTCCCGCAGGGGCACCTGTTCGTGGATCTGCTGGGCTTCAGCCCCACCGAGCGACCGGCGCGGCCGCTGGATGTGCTCGGCGGGTTCCTCGACGCGCTGGGCGTTGACCGTGCGCGCCAACCTGACGAGCTCGAACTCCGGGCCGCACTTTACCGGAGCCTGGTCGCGGACAAGCGAGTGCTCGTCGTGCTGGACAACGCCGCGGGCACCGAGCAAGTAGTCCCGCTGCTCCCCGGTGAGCGGGGGTGCGCCGTGGTGATCACCAGTCGCAATCACCTGCGCGGTGTGGTCGTCCGCCACGGCGCCGTGCCCTTGCGTCTCGGCACGCTCGCAGGCGCCGACTCGCGTGACCTGCTGGTCGCCGGGCTGGGCGGAGATGTCACTGCGGACACCGAGGCGGTCAGCGAGGTGATCCGCTTGTGCGGCGGACTTCCCCTCGCGCTGAGCCTCATAAGCTCGGAACCGCGGGCGCCGTTGGCGGACATCGTCGCAGAACTCAGGGCGGTGGGACTGGACGCGTTGGACTCTCCGGAACCAACCGCGAGCCTGCCCGCGGTGCTCTCGTGGTCGCTTCGGCACCTGACGGCCGGGCAACGCCGCGTGTTCGCGTTGATGGCCATCGCCCCTGGTCCCAACGCGGGCCTGCACACCGTCGAGCACCTCGTGGGTCTCCCCCTCCAGGACACCTACCGAACGCTCGGCGCCCTCGTCGAGTCGTCACTGGTCCACCGCACGCCGGAGGGGCGCTACGCGATGCACGACCTCGTGCGGGCCTACGCCAAGACGGTGGCCGACGATACGCCCGTCGAGGTGCGAGAGTCCGCCCTGTGTCGGGTCTTCGCCTACTTCACCCGAACCGCGCATTCGGCAGACCACGTCCTCAATCCCCATCGCGATCCCATACCGCCGCCGAGTACCTCTCCGCCCGAGGTGCCGTTCGGCACCGCGGCCGCCTGGGCATGGCTCAGCGCCGAGCACGCCTGCCTGTTGGCGGCGCAGCGCGTCGCGGGCGACCAAGGGCACCCGCACACCGTCTGGTGGCTGGCGTGGGGTGTGGACACCTTCCACTTTCGACGCGGGTACCGCGATGACCGGGTCGCGGTATGGGAGTCCGCGGTCGAGGCCGCTCGTCACCTCCCGGAACAGGACCGCCTCGCCATCGCCCACCGGTACTGCGGGCTCGCCCACGCCGAGGTGGGGCGCCACGAAATGGCCTTCGACCACCTGCGGCACGCGCTCGACCGTGCCCACCACGGCGGGGACCAGACCCAGCGGGCGCGGGCGCACCAGGCATTCGCCTGGGTGTGGGGTTTGCTGGATGCCGACCGACTGGCCTTGTGGCACGCCTGCCGCGCACTTGACCTCTTCCACGTGCTCGACAACTCCATGTGGCAGGCCGCCGCGCTCAACACGATGGGGTGGCACGCCGCGCGACTGGGCGACTTCGACTCAGCCCGTGAGCACTGCCGGGCCGCTCTGGCGTTGTTCCGTGCACGCGACAACCCGAATGGCGAAGCGGCCACCCTCGACAGCCTCGGTTACATCGAGCACCACTGCGGCAACCACGCCAGTGCCGTCGACCACTACCGCCAGTCCCTCGAGTTGCGGTCGATCGCGGGCAACGCGTACCGGATCGCCAACACCCTGGACGGGCTCGGCCACCCCTACGCCGCGCTAGGCCAGGTCGAGCAAGCCCGAGCCGTGTGGCGGGAAGCGTTGGCGCTGTACCGCGAGCAAGGACGATCAGCGGACAGCGTCCGCGTGCAGGACAACCTCGATCGCGTCGACCCTCCGGGACTGAGTCAGGCTCCGTGAGTCGCCAGTCGGGTTCCTTGTCGGTGTCAGGATCCCGGCGCGGATATAGCCTTGTCGCCCGTCCACGCGGTCAGGTCACGGCCGTGCGGGATTCCGGATTCCAGAAGGCCGTGTGAGTCGTGTCGGCCTCCGGGAAGCGCTCACCAGCAACGACCACCAAGTGCAGGTGAGCCTGTCACCAGGGCGCTGGTCCTGCGTCGTCGAGGAAGGTGCCTGTTGGGCCGTTGGCGGGCAGGGTCGCGAGGTGGATGGCGATCGCCGCGCCCTGGTGGGGGTGCGGGTGCCTTGGAGGCCGTTGGTTCGGTGGCGGTGAAGCCGGGGCAGGCGGAGTTGATGAGGATGTTGGTGTCGCCCAGTTCCTTGGCTTACTGGACGGTGACGGCGTTGAGGAAGGTCTCGGACGCCAGGTACGCGGTGGGGACCGGGCCCATGTCGATGCCCGGGGTGGTCTGCAGGACGAGCGAGCCGACGCTGCGGGACATGTTGACGATCCGCGGCGATGTCCAGCGGCGCAGCACGGGCAGCATCGCGTTGGTGACGCGGATGACCCCGATAACGTTGGTCTCCACGACGGCCCGCACGGTCGCGGCGTCGACCGTGGTGGGCGTCTGCGGTACACCGCCGGTGATCGCGGCGTTGTTGACCAGCACGTCGAGCCCTCCGGCGCGGTCGGCGACCAACTCGGCCGCGGCCGCCACACTCGCGTCGTCCGCCACGTCCAGCGGGACACCGAACGCGTCGACCCCGGCCTCGCGCAGCCTTGCCACCGCGGTGTCGCGGCACTGTTGATCCCACGCGCCCACGCCGATCCTCCAGCCGAGGGCTCCCGGACCCGCCGCGATCTCGTATCCGATCCCCTTGTTCGCGCCGGTCACCGGCGCGATCGCCTGTCCACTCATGTCATCAAGCGTGGTGCGGTCCCGGCGGGGACGTCCAAGACCGGCTGGGTGGGCGGCGATACCGTACGGGTATCGGTCGTGGTGGACCTGGATACGATGGCGTGGTGGAGACGCGGGAGTTGCGGTACTTCGTCGCCGTCGCGGAGGAGCTGCACTTCGGGCGGGCGGCGCCGCGGCTCGCCATGGCGCGGCCACCGCTGTCGCGGGCGATCCAGCAGCTCGAGCGGCGACTGGGAGTGGTTCTGCTGCACCGCACCGCTCGCGTGGTCGCCCTGACCGAGGCCGGGTCGGTGCTCCTGCGGGAGGCCCGGGTCGCTCTCGACGCGGTCGAGGCCGCCGAGCGCCGCACCCGCCGAACAGCCCGGTGTGGTGCTGGCGACGAAGGCCGGGGCGTCCAGCGAGCTGTTGTCGAAGCTGGTGGACGCCTACGCCGCCGAGCCCGGCGCGGTCGCCGTCGAGGTGGTGCTGTGCGGGCCCGGCGAGCAGGAGAGGCTGCTGCGCGACGGGCGGGCCGACGTCGCCCTGCTCCAGCGGCCCTTCGACACGACGGCCGGGCTCGACACCGAGGACCTGCACACCGAACAGCAGGTCGTGGTCCTGCCCGCGGGGCGTCCCATGGCCAACCGGCCCCGGCTGTCGATGGCCGAGGTCACCACCCTGGCGGATCTGCCCCTGCCGCGCTGGCCTCGACGGGACGGGAGCAATCCGGACGGACCTGGCCCGCGGGTGCGCGACCACACCCAGCTGTTCCAGTTGATCGCGCTCGGACGGGCCTGCGCGGTCGTGTCCGAGTCCGACCGAACCCACCTGCGCGACGATCACGCGACGGTGCCGGTGCCGGACGCACCCGCCGTCACGACCGTCATCGCCTGGCCGCCGCACAGCAGGTCCAAAGCCGTCGCCGACCTCGTCCACACCGCGACACGCCGCTAGCTTCCCAGCCTGGGTCGGTCAGTTCCCTTGGTGGAACACGCTGAGCTCGCCGTAGGTCGACAGTGCGGCCGGCAGGTCGTTGGATCCGTTGCGGAGGACGGAATCCAGGAACGCGAGACTGGCAGCGGCGACGACGCGTGGGCTCTCGGTGCGGCCGAGTGAGCCGACAATCGAGGGCACTGGCGGCAGGTACAGGGGGCCGTCCATGAAGGTGAGGTGGGCGGCGCCGGGGATGGTGAGGCGGTAGTTCGTTGCTGTGCCGCGGGTGAGCACGTCGGTGAGTTGGGGTAGGTAGCGCGGGTCGGTGTCCGGGGTGATGGCCTGGGTGAGCGCGAGCGTGGGCTGGGCGAGGTCGGGCGTCAGGGGGCCGCGGGGGTAGCCGTCCAGGTCGATGACGGCGTCGAAGCGGTGGTCCTGTCTGGCCGCCTGCAGTGCGGCGGCGCCGCCCATGGAGTGGCCGGTCGCGGCGACGTGGCCGGTGTCCAGGTGCCCGGCCAAGGGGTCGGTGCCTCGGTCGAGACCTTCCAGCCGGGTCAGCGCGAAGCCGAGGTCGGCGGCCCGGATCGCGGTCCAGTCCTCGGCCAGTCGGTCGTCCTGGTCGCGGTCGCCGGTGGAGACGGTCGCGCTGGTGATCGTCCGGCCGTCGTCGAGGACCACCACGGCGGAGTCGTACGGGTGGTCGAGCGCGGCGACGACGTAGCCGTGGCTGGCGAGGTCCTCGGCCCACGCGGTGTTCTGGGTGCGCACCCCGCTGGACCCCGGCGAGAACAGCACGACCGGGAACCGCCCGTCCGCCACCGGGGCGTCGGGAACCGCGTGGGTGCGGGCGCGGGGAACACCGTCGAACAGGAAACCCGGCAGGCCGACGCCGCCCGCGAGTGCCTCGGCGACGGTGCGCGCCTCGTCCTCGGTGCGTCCGAGGTACTGGGCAGGCGGTGCGTCCGTCAAACCCCTCCGCGCGGGGTACCAGAGCTGGGCCACGACCGTGCGCCGGTCACCCGGATCGGTGGTGAAGGTCTCGGGGCGGTCCGGGTCGGTCCACTGCAGCACGCGGGTGCCGACCGCGTGGCCGCCCGTGGGCTCCGGGAGGACGGGGACGGGAAAGGCCCACGCCGCCACGGGGCCGATGATGATCAGGCAGGCGCAGGCCACCGTTCCCGGCAACGCCATCCACCAGCGCATCCGCCGGGCACGGCCTCGCACCAGCGGGAAGACGGCGAACAGCGCCGCGACGACCGCGGCCGCCAGCACCGGCAGGAGCTGCCAGCGGAGCCCTGTCACGCAGAGTGACAACGCGGCCAGCAGGAACACGGCCCCAGCCGCGATGGTGACGCGTGGGCGGGCAGCGGCAGGCAGCCAACGCGCTACCACCAGCGCGAGGGCACTGAGCACCGTCAAGACTTCTAGTGGGGACAGGTTCAGTCCCGTGATGATGTCGGTCACCTGGCCATGTTCAGCGCCGGGCTCGTGCGCCCACATCGCTCCCCCGACGCGACCTCGTGCCGTCTCCAGTGGCAATCGAGCATCCCGGATCAGCGGCCGGATTGCGACCACGGGAGGTACTGGGACTCCTACCGTGGTCGCAATCCAACCCCGCCATCGTCATACGGTGGGCTCATGTGCGCGGCCGGGCCGTCGACCTACCATCGCAGTGTGATGACCGAGCGGCTCTGGGCGTCCCGGCTGTCGCGGGCGGTGTGGGACTCGCTGCTCCCCGCGCTTCTCCTGCTGCACGTCCTGACCATGTGGACACCGGTGGCCGCCGGGCTCACCGCCGCGCTCGCGCTGCCCTTGGTGTGGCGGCGCCGGGCCCCGCTCACGGTGTTCGGCGCGGTGGCGGCCGCGGCCTTCGTCCAGTGGCTTGTGGACGTTCAGCTGCCCGCGAGCGCCGCGCTGCTGGTGGCTCTGTACACAGTGGCCGCGAACTCGACCAGGCGCGTCACACTCGTCGCCGCCACCGCGGTGGAGATCGGGGCCGTCCTCGCCTGCCTGCGCTGGGCGACCGACGGCGCGTTCCTGACCCCGTTCGCCGCGCTCACCGCGATGGTCGTCGCCGCGGCTGTCCTCGGTGTGAACGACCGGACCACGCGCGCCTACCTGGAAGCCTTGCGGGAACGGGCCGTTGCCGAGGAAAGGGCCAGGATCACCAGAGAGATGCACGACATCGTCACCCACAACCTGTCGGTCATGGTCGCGCTCACCGACGCCGCCGTCCACGCGCGGCACCGGTCGCCGGACAAGGCCACCACCGCGATGCTCCAGGTCTCCGAAACGGGCAGGCAGGCGCTGACCGACATGCGGCGCTCACTCGGCGTCCTGCGCACCGACGAGCCGGACGCGGCGCGCCACCCGCTGCCCGGCATCGCGCAACTGGAGACCCTCGCGGGCCAGATGTGCGCCGCCGGGCTCCCGACCGGCCTCGCTGTTGACGGCGATCACGCGCACATACCCGCGTCCGCGCAACTGACCGTGTACCGCTTGGTACAGGAAGCCTTGACCAACACCCTCAAGCACACACCCACCGGTACACACGCGACAGTCCACATCGAGTGCGCGGCTGAGACAGTCACCGTCGACGTCACGGACACCGGCCCTGTTTCCCCTGTCGCCGCTTGCGGCCACGGCATCACCGGCATGCGCGAGCGTTCGGCAGTCTATGGGGGGACGGTGTCGGCCGGGCCACTTCCCGGCGGCGGCTGGGGAGTGCACACCCGCCTCGTCTTCGGCGGCTCGGCGGTGTCCACGTGATCCGCGTCCTGATCGCCGACGACGAGGCGTTGCTGCGCATGGCGTTCAGCATGGTCCTGGACGCCGAGCCGGACCTGACCCCGGTCGGCGAGGCCGAGAACGGCGCCACCGCCATCCGCCTCGCCGCCGACCTGCACCCCGACGTCGTGCTCATGGACGTCCGCATGCCGGGCACCGACGGCATCGAGGCGACCAGGCAGATCACCCGGACCTGCCCGCGGACCAGGGTGCTGATCCTCACCACCTTCGACCTGGACGAGTACGCCTTCGCCGGGCTCAAAGCCGGGGCATCGGGCTTCCTGCTGAAGAACGCCCGACCCGGGGAACTGCTCACCGCGATCCGCACCGTGGCCGCGGGCGAGGCCGTGGTCTCCCCGCGCATCACCCGCCGCCTGCTGGAGAGGTTCCGCCCGCACATCCCCGACGCCACCACCGCCGCCCGCGACGAACGGCTGACCAAGCTCAGCGCCCGCGAGCGCGAGGTGCTCGTCCAGGTGGGCTCCGGCCTGTCCAACGCCGAGATCGCCACCACCCTGAACCTCGCCGAGGCGACCGTGAAGTCCCACCTGGGCCGAATCCTGCACAAACTCGAACTCCGCGACCGGATCCAGGCCGTGATCTTCACCTACGAGAGCCGCCTCATCCACCCGGCGTGACGTCCGTGCCTGGTGCTCGCTGAACACGACGACGGCCCCTGCGGCGACTTCCTGCCCTACGGCTTGGCCTACGACTCCCCCGGACCAGACAGTCCGGTGTAGTCCGGCAGGTCGACGCCGTTGATCGCGCGGTCGATCAGGGCGGTGAGTGCTTCCATGTCCGGCTCCTGGGCGGGTTCGGCGTCGGGCTCGGGAATGGCGCGGCTCTGCGCGTGCAGCCTGCCGATCTCCTGGTTGGCCTCGACGAACGAGCGCATGCGGGCCTCGTAGGCGGCGAACCCCGCCGTCGGGTCCCACCCGGCGGTGGCCAGTTCCCCGGCGAGCAGGTAGGCGCCGACCAGGGCCAACCCGGTGCCCGCTCCGGACATCGGGGACGAACTGAACGCGGCGTCGCCGAGCAGGGCCACCCGGCCGGTCGACCAGCGGTCCATCACCACCTGGGCCACCTGGTCGAGGTAGAAGTCCGGGGTGTCGTCCAGGTGCGCGAGGATGCGCGGGGTCAACCAGCCCAGACCGGTCATCTGCTCGCGCAGCAGCTGTTTCTGGCCCTCGACGTCGCGGTGGTCGACGGCGAAGTCGGCCGCGGGGAAGGAGAACATCGCCATCGCCCTGGTGGCGTCCTTGATGGGCCGCAGGCCCGCGGACCGGGCGGACTCGTGGTCCTGGTACTCGAGGAACCAGCGGTCCAGCCCGAACTCGTTGGGCACGCTGTAGAAGGCCAGCACGAGCCCGAGGTGGCGGACGAACCTCTCGCGCGGCCCGAACACCATCGCGCGCAGCGCCGAGTGCAGCCCATCCGCACCGATCACCAGGTCGAACCGCCGCCGATCACCGCTGGCGAAGGTCACATCGACCCCATCCACGTCCTGGGTGAGTTCGGCGATCCGGTCGCCGAAGACGTACTCGACGCCGTCCCGCGTGTCGTCGTAGAGCACCTGCGACAGGTCCCCGCGCAGGATCTCGATCTCCGCGATGAACCCGTCACCACCGTCGTCATCCGCGCGGTAGGTCTCCAGCACGGTCCCGTCGACGTCCACGGTGTGCGCGCCCTCGGTGTCCGTGCAGGCCGCGCGCACCGCCGCGTCGAGCCCCATCCGCCGGATGACCTCCTTGGCCACCCCGCGCGCGTCCACCGCCTGCCCGCCAGGGCGCAGCCCGGGAGCCCGCTCCACGACGGTCACCTCGGCCCCCCACCGCCGCAACCAATGGGCCAACGCGGGACCCGCGATGCTCGCCCCGGCCACCAACACCCTGTTACCGCTCATCACGGCCCCCGATCGCCCGTCCGAATGACGATGCGGAGTGTATGCGCCCCCACCGACATCTCGCGTCAACACGGTCGAGAGGGGCAGGGCCGTGGGTGGTCGAACCACCCAGCCCGGAGGAGGCGCGAGCATCCGATGTGGAGTGCGCTGACACCGGAGAACACCACGACATCAAGGAGTTGACCGCATGGGTGCGTTGGCGATCTGGTGGTCCGGGACGGCGTCCGGCGCGGGGGCGAGAGCGCGGGGAGGTGCGCGGGCGGGGAGAAGGCGTTGAGCGAGACCGTCGACCGACCGCGGGCGGCGCCCAAGAACTGGATCTCCTGGGTCGCCCTCGCGCTGATGACGACCAGTTCGGTGGCCAGCCTGCGGCCCGCGCCAACCATGGCCGTCTACGGACTGGCCTGCGTGTTCCTCTACCTCATCCCGGCTCTGGTGTTCCTGCTGCCCACGTCGCTGGTCTCGGCCGAGCTCGCCTCGGGCTGGAAGGGCGGCGTCTACAACTGGGTGGCCCGCGGCATCTCCAAGCCCATGGGGTTCCTCGCGGTCTGGTGCCAGTTCGCGATGACGATCTTCTACTACCCCAGCCTGCTCGGCTACGTCGCCAGCACGCTCGCCTACGTGGTCAACCCCGCGCTGGCGGGCAACGGCCTGTGGACGGCGTCGGTCATCGTGATCACCTACTGGGCGGGCGTGTGGGTCTCCGCGCGCGGCACCAAGAGCGTCGCCGGGCTCGCGAGCGGCGGGCTGGTCATCGGCACCCTCGTGCCCGGCGCGCTGCTGGTGCTGCTGGCGTTCGTGTTCCTCGGTCAGGGCAACGCGCCCGCCGCGCCGATGACCGCCGAGCACCTGCTGCCCGCGTGGACCGGGCTGGCCAGCCTGGTGCTGATCGTCAACAACTTCCTGTCCTACTCGGGCATGGAGATGAACGCGGTGCACGTCTCGTCGCTGCGCGATCCGGGCAAGGGCTTCCCGCGCGCCATGTTCCTCGCGATGGGCCTGGTGCTGCTGATCTTCATCCTGCCCGCGCTGGCCATCAGCTGGGTGATCCCGGCCGACCAGCTCTCCCTGACCGCCGGGGTGATGCAGGCGTTCGACGCGGTGTTCGCGCACTTCGGCTGGCAGTTGCTCACCCCGGTGGTCGGGATCATGCTGGTCCTCGCCTCGCTCGGCGGCATGCTGACCTGGCTGGCCGGACCGTCCAAGGGCCTGCTGCTGATCTCGCGCCAGGAGGGCTACCTCCCGCCGTACCTGCAGCGGCTCAACCGCAACGGGGTGCAGCAGAACATCCTCGTCGTGCAGGGCGTGATCACCACCGGGATCGCGCTGCTGTACGCGTTCATCCCGGACGTCTCCAGCGCGTACTGGATCTTCTCGGTGATCACCACGCAGGTGTACCTGATCACCTACCTGCTGCTGTTCGTCGCCGCGGTCCGGCTGCGGCGCAGGGAACCCGAGCACCCCAGGGGGTTCCGGGCGCCGGTGCTCGTCGGCCTGTGCGGGATCGGGTTCACCGCCTCCCTCGCCGCGCTCCTGGTCGGGTTCATCCCACCGTCGCAGTTCGGGTCCGGCAACACCGGGGTGTACCTGCTGATCGTCGCGGGTGGCGCGATCGGCCTCGGAGTCGTTGTGCCCCTGCTGTTCTACCGGCTGCGCAAGCCCTCGTGGAAGACGGAGGTGACGGCGTGAACGACCCCCGTACGCGAACCGCGGTGGAACTCGAGGCACACATCGCGGGCCTGATGCCGTTGGCACGAACGGAACTCGGCGAGCTCGTCGCGTTCCAGTCGGTGGCCGACCCCAGGCAGTACCCCCGCGCGGAGTGCGAACGGGCCGCGGAGTGGGTTCGCGCCAGGTTCGCCGAACTCGGTTTCGCCGACGCGCGCACGATCACCACGGCGGACGGGAGCGATGCCGTGGTGGGTTCGCGGCCCTGCGCGGATCCCGAAGCACCGACGGTGCTGCTCTACGCCCACTACGACGTGCAGCCCCCGCTCGACGAGGCGGCTTGGCGCACACCACCGTTCCAGCTCAGCGAGGTCGACGGCCGCTGGTACGGCCGGGGAAGCGCGGACTGCAAGGGCAACATCGTCATGCACCTCACCGCGCTGCGCGCCCTGGACGGGGACATCCCGGTACACCTCAAACTGGTGGTGGAAGGCTCTGAGGAACAGGGCACGGGTGGGCTCGAACAGCTCGTCGCGGCCGAGCCGGACCTGCTGCGCGCGGACGCGATCCTGGTGTGCGACACCGGGAACGCCGCCCTGGGCCGACCGGCGACGACGATCAGCCTGCGCGGCATGGTCAACGTCGTCGTCACCGTCGAGGCGCTGTCCGCGCCGCTGCACTCGGGCATGTTCGGCGGTGCGGCGCCGGACGCGCTCGCCGCGCTGGTGCACATGTTGGCGACACTGCGCGACCGCGCCGGGAACACCACGGTGCGGGGGCTGCGGTCCGACCAGAACTGGTCCGGTGAGCAGTACCCGCTCGACCGGTTCCGGCGGGACGCGGGCGTGCTCGAAGGTGTCGACGTGCTCGGCACGGTCTCAGACATGCTCTGGGCCCGTCCCGCCGTGACCATCCTGGGCATCGACTGCCCGCCGGTCGTCGGCTCGGCTGCGGCCATCAGCCCACGGGCATCAGCACGCCTCAACCTGCGCGTGCCGCCCGGTACCGACCCCGTCGACGCCGAGGCGGCGCTCACGTCGCACCTGCGCGCGGCGGCCCCGTGGGGCGTGCGGACCACGGTCGAGACGGAGGCGACCGGGGCACCGTTCCGCGCCGCGCAGGACGGTCCGGCCTACCGGGCCGTGGCCGCGGCGATGGGCGAGTCCTACGGCACACCGATGACCACCCTGGGGCAGGGCGGCTCGATCCCGCTCTGCGCGGTCCTGGCCGACACCTACCCGGCAGCCGAGATCATCCTCATGGGCGTCGAGGAACCGCGGTCGCTCATCCACGCGCCCAACGAAAGCGTGTCACCGGCGGAGATCGCGGGCATGGCGCTCGCCGAGGCGCTGTTCCTCCGGCGCTACGCCGACCTGTACGCCGCGTGACCGCTCGCCCGTGGTCGTCGCGCTTGCTCCACTACCGGCGGTGGACCGGCGAGCGGGACCTCGCGCACGCGATCTACGGGACCGTCGTCGGCGCCGCCGCGATGGCCACCGCGAGCGCGCACAGCACGCTCGGCGGGGTCGTCGTGACGGTCCTGGTAACCGTCACCGTCTACTGGGTGGCGGAGCGGTACGCGCAAGCACTGGCCGCGGCGGCCCGAGGCCCGGGCCGCCGCGACAGGCTGCTCTCTGTGCTGCGCCAAGGGTGGCCGACAGTCGAGGCCGCCCACACACCACTAGCCGTGCTCGTTCTCTTCGTGCTCGCCACCGACGAACTACGCACCGGCGTCATCGTCGCGCTGACGGTATCGACCACAATGCTCGGCGCCTTGGGACACACAGCCGCCCGACGAGCCGGCGCGACCCGACTAGTGGCCGTCTTGTGCACCGCGGGCAGCACCGTCCTGGGCGTCGCCGTGATCCTGCTCAAAACGCACCTGCACTGAAGGCACGCCGGGGTCGGTCAGATTCCGGCGATCTGGAGCAGGATGGTGCCGTCCTGTGTGGTGAGACCGCCGGGTGTGAGGCACTGCAACGGGTTCACGAGGGCGTAGATCCAGGTGATGGTGGCGCTGGCGCCGGTGAACTCGCCCGCGGTGACGGTGCCGGTGGCGGTGTTCTGGGTGATGCCGCCGTGGCGGTCAGGGTGCTGGCGAGGCCGGTGAGGGTGGAGGTCTGGCTGTTGTTCCAGTGGATGGTGAGGCTGCCGCCGCCCGCGGGGTTGACCTCGACGTAGTTGCAGGCGGCGCCCGGGGCTGGGTAGGAGTAGGCGCCGCCGGTGATGACGCTGGTGAGGGTGGGGTCGGTGGAGGTGCAGGATGGGACGGTGTCGGTTTCGGTCACGGTGACGGTCTGCGGGGTGAGGGTCAGGCCGGGGGTGTAGGTGACGTGGCTGCTGCCGGTGCAGGTGACCGAGCCGACAGCGGCGTGCGCGGCAGGCGCCGGGAGCAGGGCGCACAGCGCGATCAGTGCGGCGATCGCGCCTGCCCGGCGCCAGGACCGGGCCGCCGCCGTGCGTCGACCGGGGTGGGTGGCGGTGTTCATCGAGGTCTCCGTTTCGCGGCTGTCCGTCCGGCTGGTTGTCGCGGCCGGTTTCCTACTGACCCCAGGTGCATGAGCCGAGAGGAAGCAGGTGCGGCCGCAGGCGCACCTGTCCATTGTGGTCAGCAGCTGCTGGTGGTGTCGCCTGTGTCGACGGTGCAGGTGTCGGTGCCGAGGCCGCCGTTGGCGGTGTCGCCGCCCGCGCCGTCCTGGACGTCGATGGTGTCGTTTCCGTTGGCGCCGCTCATGGTGTCGGTGCCGTCGTGGTCGACCAGGATGTCGTTGCCGTTCTGACCGTCGAGGTCGTCGTTGCCGGGGCCGCCGTAGACGTGGTCGTTGCCGTTGTCGAACAGGTAGAGCAGCGACCCGAGGAAGGTTTCGCCGTAGTTGGTGTCGTTGCCCGCCTCGCCGTAGAGGTAGTCGGCGCCGTTGCCGCCGCCCATGACGTCGTCGCCGTCACCGCCGTAGAGCGTGTCGTCGCTGTTGCCGCCATCGATGATGTCGTCGCCCGTACCGGCGTAGATGGTGTCGTCGCCGTTGCCGCCGTCGATGTCGTCGTTGCCCGCGCCGCCGAAGATCGTGTCGTTGTTGTTGCCGCCGTTGATGGTGTCGTTGCCACCCAGGCCGCAGATGACGTCGTTGCCGTTGCCGCCATTGAGGGTGTCGTCACCGGGGGTGCCGGTGATGGTGCAGCCCAATGCGTTGTTCACGGTGGTGGACTGCGCGGCGGTGTTGTTGCCGCTGCTCGGGTCCGTTTCGGTGGCCGATGCCGTCGAGGTGGCGGTGATCGTGCCGGTGGCCGACGGGGTGACCGAGATCGTCACGGTCGCCGAACCCGACGCCGCGATGGCGCCGAGGGTGCAGGACACGGTGGGCGCGGACACCGTGCACGAACCCTGTGAGGAGGTGGCGGAGTTGATGGTGCGGTTGGCGCCCGACAGGGTGGTCGACACCGCTACCCCGGTCGCACCGGAAGGTCCGGCATTGGCCACGCTTACCGTGTAGGTGTAAGGAGAACCGCCGAGGGAGACCGGGTCGGCGGAGTCGGTGACCGCCACCGACACGTCCGCGCCGGGCGGCGCGGTCGAGATCGACCAGTCGGTGGGAACCGCGCCGGAGTTGCCGTAGATGATGTTCTTGCCGGTGCCGTCCGCGTTCATCGACAGCAGGCCGTAGCTCTGGCGGAAGGCGACGATCTTGGTGCCATCGGGGGACCAGACCGGGGAGAACTCGTTCTCGCCGTTGTCGGAGAGGTTGGTCAGGTTCGAGCCGTTGGCGTCGATGGTGTGGACCTGCGCGGGGAAGCCGGTCCGGAACATCGCGAAGGCGATCTTGGTGCCGTCCGGGGACCAGTCCGGCTCACCCGCCGCCTGGGTGAGGTCCACCGAGGTCAGCGTGGTGTCCCCGGTCCCGTCGATGTTGATCGTGTGGATGTTCCCCGTGCCGATGTAGGCGATCTTGGTGCCGTCCGGTGACCACGACATGCTGGTCCCGGACACGCCCAGCGAGAACGGGTCGGTGCCGTCGGGGTCGATGGTCGTGATGTACCCGCCGATGACGTAGACGAGCCGGTCACCGGCGGGCGACCAGGCCAGCGAGTGGGGGAAGGCCGCGGAACCGCTGGTGATCCCGGTGACGTTCGTCCCGTCGGGGTCCATGGTGTAGACCTCCCGGCTCCCCGACTGGCTGCTCAGGAACGCGACCTTGGTGCCGTCCCCGTTGACCCGCGGTTCGGAGGAGGTACCGCCGCTGCTGGTGAGCTGGGTCGGGTTGCCGCCGTCGGGGTCGACCGCGTACACCTCGCCGGACAACCGGAGATAGATCTTGCCGTTGACACCGGGGAACGCGGCGTGCGCCGGGACTGCCGCGGCCACCAGCGACGCCAGCACCAGCGACATCACAGAGCCGAGAACACGCAGTCGCCGCGCGGGAGTGGAATGTGGTCCGGATCTTCTGCGGATGGACAAGATAGCCTCGATTCGACGTGGCGAGCAGTTGTCCTCACGGTTTCGTGCCATTCATCGGGTTCGTAGATCAGAATTGGCGTGGCGGGACACCTGCCGTGTGGTGGAGCGGGAAATGTGATCCGAACTCAACCGGGGACAGTGCGGGAACCGTGAAACCGCTCGCGGTCAGTGGAGTTGGATGAGGTTGCCGCGCGCGCTGGCAGGCGCGAGTGTGGCGCTGCCTGCGAAGGTGGCCTTGTAGTGGCCTGCGAGCAGGGCTTGCAGGACGGGGCAAGGGCCGTGGCACGTCGCCACGCCGCCGGCGTTGGTGGTGGCCGTGCACACGGTGGTCGAGCCGACGGTGAAGGTGATGGTCTGGCCCGCGGCGGGCAGGCCGGTGGTGGTGTCTGTCAGCGTCGCCGACAGGTTCAGCGTGAGGAAGAGGTGACCGGGGACCACGGAGAACAGGATCGGCCCGGCGGTGAGCTTCGTCGTGTCGGCGGTGTAGGTGTACCGATCGGCTGGGCTGGTGGTGCTGGTGCCCGAGGGAGTCGTGACGGTGACGTCGACCGGGCCCGTCGTGGTGGCGGCGGGTGCGGTCGCGGTGATGGAGCTGTCGCTGTTCACCGTGAACGTCGCGGAGGTGGCGCCGAAGTGGACGGCGGTGGCGCCGGTGAAGTCGGTGCCGGTGATGGTGACGGTGGTGCCGCCCGCCGCCGGGCCGGTGGTCGGGGACACGGCGGTGACGGTCGGCGCCGGGGGCGCGGTGGACGGGCGGATGACGATGGCGTCGGCGGTCTGGAATCCGCTGAGGGTGCCGGTCACGGTGTTCGTGGTGGTGTCGATGACCGAGGCGGTGGTCCCGTGGGTCGTGTAGGCGGTGCTGCCGTCCGCCGATACCGCGACGCCGGTCGGGAAGGAGCCGACCGGCACTGTGGCGGTGACGGTGTTGGTGGCGGTGTTGATGACCGACACGGAGCTGCTGCTGAGGTTGGTGACGTAGGCCGTGCCGGCGGAGGGGGTGAGCGCGACCGCGCTGGGGAAGGAGCCCACCGGGATCGTCGCGCTGACCGTGTTGGTGGCGGTGTTGATCACGACCAGGGTGTTGTCGTCCCGGTCGGTCGCGTACAGCAGGGTGCCTGCGGGGTTGACCGTCACGGCGGAGATGCTGCCGCCGATCGGGATCGTCGCGGTGACGGTGTTGGTGGTGGTGTCGATCACGCGGACCGCGTCCAGGTCACCGACGTAGGCGAGTGCGCCGGTGGGGTTGTAGGTGACCGAGAGGGGGAAGTTGAGTCCGGGGATGGTCGCGGTGACGGTGTTGGTCGCGGTGCTGATCACGGACACGGAGTTGCTGCTGGCGTTGGTGACGTAGACGGACTGGCCGTCGGGGTTGACCTCGATCCCGCCGGAGTTGCGGCCGACGCCGATGGTGGCGGTGACGGTGTTGGTGGCGGTGTCGATGACCGAGACGGTGCCGTTGACGATGCCGTTGGCGGTGTTGGCGACATAGACCCGCGTGCCGTCCGGGGTGATCGACTCGTCGCTGGGCGACGAGCCGACCGGGACCGTCGCGGTGATCGTGCCGGTCGCCGCGTCGACGACCGAGACCGTGTTGGCCCTCTGGTTGGCCACGTAGAGCGTGCCGGTGGTCGCGGCCTGCGCGGCCGAGGCGGTCACCACCGACAACGCGGCGGCGACGACGGTGGCGCCGAGCCCGAGTGCGCCCCATCTGCGTCGTTGGTCGTGCGTGTGTCGACCCACGTGCGTCGTCCTCTCTGAGAATGCACTGCCATTTCGGATGGCCGATGAAAGCGCGACATCCAGCTCGTACAAGTACCACCGAATAGCCCACGACTCCAGCAGCACAGAGTTCACTCACTCCGACGACGAACACCACGCCACTCCGATGGCCCAACATTTACCAGCCACCTGTCATCTGAGTGGCGATGGCCACGCCGCGATTCCACCAGGACATGGCTCGTTCCCGCGATCGGTTACTTTCACACCCGACCCGGCGGATCGCACCTGATGAGGATCCCTCGACATGAACGACAGGGAACGACGCGCCGCGCGAATCCGTTATCGCCCACGAATCACTTTCGCGCGGACCCGGAAATACCGGCGCAACGCGATCGCCGTCTTATCACCGTTCCACAACTGGAGCCGCTACCGGCCCGACCGCCGTTCGCGCCATCCAACACCCAGCACCGGCCTCCAGTGGCCCCGACCGCGTTCCCGCGCCGCCGCGACGGCCGCCCGCCAACCGTGCTCGTGCCCGCCCAGGACCTCTTCCTCCAACTCGGCGGCGACCACGGCGATGTCGTCCCGCAACTTCTCCCGCTGTTCGCCTTGACCTGCTGCTCGCGATGTTCTGGCTCGGCTGCTGAATCCGTCCGGCTCCACAATCACGTGATCACGTGATGTCCTCCCCCGCGCCCGGGATGGTTTCTTGGGCCCCCGTTCTGTCGGAGGTTCGCGCGGGGCGGCGGGTCGCCACAGGCACGCTTGGAGGGTCTCTATGGGCAAGGTGTCTCGACGCTCGGTGGTCGCGGGCGGAGTCGCGGTCGGAGGGGCGGTGGTCGGCGGCGCGGTGGTGCCCGTGCTGGGTGGGTCGGCGGTGGCGGCGCAGCCGTCTGTCGAGCCGCTGGTGACCGTGTTGCGCGAGGATCCCCGGCACCCCGGGTTGTCGCGGGGGCAGAACCAGCGGTTCGCGAGCAACCCGGAGTGCGTGTACCTGCCGACGACGACCGCGCAGGTGGTCACCGCCGTGCAAGAATCCGTCCACACAGGACGCAAGGTCGCGGTGCGCTCGGGCGGGCACTGCTACGAGAACTTCGTCGACGCGCCGGACACCAAGGTCATCGTGGACATGTCCGGGATGAGCGCGGTCACCTTCGACGCGGGCCGTAACGCGTTCCAGGTCGAGGCGGGAGCGCAACTCGGCGACGTGTACTCGACGTTGTTCAAGCGCTGGGGCGTGACCCTGCCCGGCGGCTCCTGCCACACCGTCGCCGCGGGCGGGCACGTGCCCGGGGCGGGGTACGGGCAGATGAGCCGGGCGTTCGGCCTGATCGTCGACCACCTGTACGCCGTCGAGGTGGTCGTGGTGGACGGCACCGGCACCGCCCGCGCCGTGGTCGCCACCCGCGAGGCGGGCGACCCCAACCGCGAGCTGTGGTGGGCGCACACCGGTGGCGGCGGTGGCAGCTTCGGCATCGCCACCCGGTTCTGGTTCCGCAGCCCCGGCGCCACCGGCACCGACCCGGCCGCGCTGCTGCCCGCGCCGCCCGCCGAGGTGTGGATCCACCGGGTGGAGTGGTCCTGGGAGGCGATGACGAAGGCCGGGTTCACCCGCCTCCTGCGCAACTACGGCACCTGGCACACCCGTAACAGCGGCGCCGACTCCCCCTACACCGGGCTGTTCGCCCGCCTGGAGCTCAGCACCCGGGTGAGCGCGCCGACCCACATGGTGGTGCAGGTGGACGCCACCCGCCCGGACGCGCGCGCCCTCCTGGACTCATTCCTCGCCGAGGTCCACGCCGGGGTCGACGTCGCGACGACGGTCACCGACAACCGCAAGCTCCCGTGGTTGCACTCCACGGGCTGGCAGGGCCTGTGGGTGTCGAGTCCGACCGACCGCTACAAGTACAAGAGCAGCTACCACCGGCGCGGCTTCACCACCAGGCAGATCGAGGCTTTCTGGAAGCAGCTCACCGAAACCCAGTACGCGCACCTGGGCTTCGCGGTGTCCATCGCCTCCTACGGCGGTCACGTCAACACCGTCGCGAGCGACGCCACAGCCGACCCCCACCGCGACTCGGTGCTCAAGCTCCTGTGGGGCACAACCTGGTCGGAAGCCGCCGAGGACGCCTCACACCTGCCGTGGCACCAGACCTTCTACCGCGCCGTCTACGCCAGCACCGGCGGCGTACCCATCACCAACACCGACACCGACGGCTGCTACATCAACTACGCCGACATCGACCTCGGCGACCCCAGGTGGAACACCTCGGGAGTCACCTGGCACCAGCTGTACTTCAAGGACAACTACGCCAGGCTGCAGCAGACCAAGGCCAGTTTCGACCCACGCGAGGTGTTCCGGCACGCCCAGTCGATCCGGCTGCCAGGCTGACTGCCTGCCAGATGGCCCCGATGGCGACCGCGGCGCGCACCATCTGGCGCCGGTCAACCGCAGGCTCAGAGGCGCGGTCCTCGACTGGCTGCAGAAACACGCCGCCTAGCCAATCCGGTCCTACGCCAGGTGAAGACCCTCTCTTGGCATAGGACCGACTATGTGAAGTACGGCGCCTGCTGCTGGCCGCCGTGACTGATCCGGAGCCGGATGGACGGGTGGATGTTCAGCCCGTCCAGGGAATCAAGCGGCCGCCACAGGACTTCCTTGCTCTCATCACTGGTGCGCAGCGTTCCGCCGGTCACCCGGGCCCGGAAGCAGATCGAGAACTCCTGCCGAACCTCACCATCGGTGTAAGCGATCACATGCCCCGGATCGCTGTAGATCCCAACCAACCCCGTCACCTCGACATCGATACCGGTCTCCTCTTGAACCTCACGAACCACCGTCTGCGTCAGAGTCTCCCCCACGTCCAACGCTCCACCGGGGATCGAGTACAGGTCGTTGTCCGTGCGCCGGATCAACAGGAGCTGCCCATCGGCGTTCGTGACGTACGCGGTGACAGCAACGACAATGCTGCTCGGCGTCGGCGCGTTCGGCTCGTGGTAGAAGGCGGTGCGGGCCATCCAGGTCTCCTACCACTTGGGGCTCAAAGCCTTAGACGCTACCGACATCCCGAGCGTGCCCTGAAGTGGATCAACGACAAAGGGTCCCCGAGCCGCAAACTGCCAGCTCAGAGACCCTTTAGTCGACCGTCGGGCTGACAGGATTCGAACCTGCGACCCCTTGACCCCCAGTCAAGTGCGCTACCAAACTGCGCCACAGCCCGGCCGCATCCGCTGTTCGCGGGTGCTGGGAAAGAGTAGCGCATGGGGGTGGTGGGGGTTCCCAGGGGGGTGCTGGGGATCATTGGGGGGTGCTGAAGATCGTTCGGGTTGGGGTTGTGGGTGTGGTGTTGCCCGTGGGGTTTTTGGGCGCGGGGTGGGGTGGGGCCGCGCTCAGCGTCGGGGCGGGGTGGGTTGTGGTGCCGACTGTCCTGGTCACGGTGGTGGTGGGGGTGGTGGCGCTTCGGGGGATCTTGACGATGTTCGTGGGTGGGGTGCGGGAGGGCAGTGATGTCGAGGGGCTGGTGTGGGTCTCGGGGTTCCTGATGTTCCTCGCCGTGGTGTTCGGGGGTGTGCTGGGGGTGCCGGGGTGGGTGGCGATGAGTGGGAGTCAGCTCACCCGGTGTGAGGTGGTGTCGGTGGACGACGGGGCGGTGGTGGACGGGGGTGATGGGGTTTACACCGTTTACCGGCATGTCGTCGCGTGTCCTGGGGGGTATCCGACGACTTATGAGGTCGATGAGCGGTATGTGGATACCGTGGAGTTGCTTGTGGACCCCGAGCGCGAGACGTCGCCGGAGTATCTCCGGGGGGATGCGTTCTCTGCGGCGCTCGGGGCCTGGGTAGCGCTACCCGCGGCTGGGCTGCTTCTGCTGATCAGCCTGGGTAGGGCTATCTACTGGTTCAGGACTTCCGGGCCTTCTTCTCGCGAACCCGCACCGAGATCCTGACCGGCGTGCCCGTGAAGCCGAACTGCTCGCGCAGCTTGCGTTCGATGAACCGGCGGTACCCGGCCTCGAGGAAGCCGCTGGTGAACAGCACGAACGTCGGCGGGCGGGTCTGGGCCTGGGTCGCGAACAGGACCTTGGGCTGCTTGCCGCCGCGGACCGGGGGCGGGGTGGCGGCGATCAGGTCGGACAGCCAGGAGTTGAGCTGGCCGGTGGACACGCGCTGGTCCCACGAGTCGAGCGCGGTGCGCAGGGCCGGGGCGAGCTTGCGCACCGAGCGGCCGGTGAGCGCGGAGACGTTGATCTTCTCCGCCCACGGCACCCGGACCAGGCCGCGGTCGAGCTCGCGTTCGAGCTGGTGGCGGCGGTCCTCGTCGACCAGGTCCCACTTGTTGAACGCCAGCACGCAGGCCCGGCCGGAGTCGACGACCATCGACAGCACCCGCAGGTCCTGCTCGGCGATGGGCTCGGCCGCGTCCAGCAGCACGATCGCCACCTCGGCCGACTCGATGGCCGCCTTGGTGCGCAGCGAGGCGTAGTACTCGGTGCCGCTGGCGAAGTTGACCCGCTTGCGCAGACCCGCGGTGTCGACGAAGCGCCAGATCTGGTCGTCCAGCTCGACCAGGGAGTCGACCGGGTCGACGGTGGTGCCCGCGACCGAGTCGACGACCGCGCGGTTCTCGCCGGTCAGGCGGTTGAGCAGGCTGGACTTGCCGACGTTCGGCTTGCCGACCAGGGCGACCCGGCGGGGGCCGCCGCGCATGCCGAAGGTCTCCTTGGGGGTCTCCGGCAGGGCCTTCAGGATCGCGTCGAGCAGGTCACCGGAGTTACGACCGTGCAGGGCGCTTACCGGGAACGGCTCCCCCAGGCCCAACGACCATAGAGCGGCCGTGTCGGCCATCAGGCGGTCGTCGTCCACCTTGTTCGCGACCAGGATCACCGGCTGCTTGGACCTACGCAGCACCTTGGCGACGGCCTCATCGGTGGAGGTAGCGCCAACGGTGGCGTCGACCACGACGACGACCGCGTCCGAGTTCGCCATCGCGTACTCGGCCTGCGCGGCGATGGCCCTGGGCAGGCCGTCCAGGCCGGGCTCCCAGCCGCCGGTGTCGAGCACGGTGAACCGGCGCCCGTTCCACAGCGCGTCGTAGGCGACCCGGTCCCTGGTCACGCCGGGGACGTCCTGGACGACGGCCTCGCGGCGGCCCAGGATGCGGTTCACCAGTGTCGACTTGCCCACGTTGGGCCTACCGACCACAGCGAGTACCGGTTGCGCTACCGCGCCGTCGGCGTCGTCCTCGGCGAAGGAGTCGACCTCGGCCCATTCGGACTCGTCGGACCAGGTCCCGTCCAGGGCGTCCTCGTAGGTCCCATCAAGCTCAGTCATGACCCCGTCTTCCGTACGACATCGAGTTCTTGGACCAGACCCGCCAAGCGGGCCCGGATCTCTTCGGTGGCCGAGACCAGCCCGGCACGCCCCTTGCCGACGGTGAGCTCGAACGGCTCGCCCACAAGGACGTCCACCGGTGGGCGAAACCGTCGCCCACCGCCCTCCGGCCTGCGGGTACCCCGCGTGGCGACCGGTAGTACTACCGCGCCCGTGGAGCGCACCAGCCACGCTGCGCCCTGCTCGGCCGCGTTGACGTCACCGGCGCCGCGGGTGCCTTCCGGGAAGATCCCGACAAGCCCGCCTTCGCGCAGGACGCCGACCGCGGTGGTCAGCGGGGTCCGGTCCGGCGCGCCGCGACGTACCGGGATCTGCCCGATCGCCTGTAGCCCCCGACCGACCAGGCCGCGGAACAGCTCCCCCTTGACCAGGAACACCGACCGCCTCGGCAGCATTCCGAAGATGAGCTGCGGTTCGAGCATGGAGCTGTGGTTGGCCACAAGAACCACCGGACCGATGCGCGGGACGCGGTCACGACCCGTGACGCGTAGGCGCAACGCGGGCCGGAAGACGTAGCGGCCGATGAACCTGCACAGGTCGTGCAGCCAGCGGACGGACCCCTCGGGGAGTTGGGTGCTCACCGCGGTGCCGCCGTGCTGAGATGTCGGTCGCGGACCAGGTCGAGCAGGTGGGCCAGCACGCCGTCGATGTCCAGGTCGGTGGTGTCGACCTCGACGGCGTCGACCGCGGGGCGCAGCGGGGAGGCCGCCCGGGTGGAGTCGAGCCGGTCCCTGCGCTCGACGTCGGCCAGCGTGGCGTCCACGGTGGCGCCCCGGCCCGCGGCGGCGTCCTGGGCGGTCCTGCGGGCGGCCCTGGCCTCGGCGGAGGCGGTCAGGTACACCTTGAGCGCGGCGTCGGGGACCACGACGGTGCCGATGTCGCGGCCCTCGACCACGATGCCGCCGAGCCTGCCCCTGGCCTCGCTGATGATCCGGCGCTGGGTGGCGACCAGCAGCTCACGGACCTTCGGCACGGCCGACACGGCCGACACGGCGCCGGTGACCTCGGGGCCGCGGATCTCAGCGGCGACGTCCTCGTCGCCCAGCCGCACGTCGGCGCTGGTCGGGTCGGTGCCGATGCGCAGGTCGGCGGTCTCCGCGCAGCGCAGCACCGCGGCACCGTCCTCCTGGTCGACCCCGGCGCGCAGCACGGCCAGCGTCACCGCCCGGTACATGGCGCCCGTGTCGAGGTAGGCGGCGCCGAGGGCGACGGCCAGCCTGCGCGCGACGGTGGACTTGCCGGTGCCAGACGGGCCGTCCAACGCGACGACGCCCCGCAGCTCACCCTGTCCCACCACGTGCTCCTCTGCTCGTCCAGCCCCGACCGTTGGCGCACCATTCTGCCTGGCCGTCCCCCCGCTACCCGGACGGGGTTTCGATCCGGCCGGATGGGGAAGGCCGCGGGTCGCCTTGGAGGTGACCGAGGACACGGTCGCCCGGTCCGGCAGGCGGCGGTTTCCGATCTTGCGCGGCGGCGTGACCGTCCATACGCGTCTGGTGACGATCGGGTGCCCGCGCTGCCGAGTCCACAGTGGCCAGTCGCGGATTCCCATTCCCACCGGGCAATCGGCGCCGGACTCGTCCGGTGACGGCTCGATTGTCTGTTCCTCGTTACCACCCGAACGGAGGTGGTGAGTGAATGGCCCAACGCCGACGCTTGCGGTGGCAACCCTGCTACCGAGAGGAACTCCCATGATCAAGCGAGTGGTGGGCGTGCTCACCGCCGCGCTGGCGGGAGCGGTGTTGATCGTCGCCCCCGCCGCCGCGCGGGTGAACGCCGACTTCGCCGCCATCGTGGCGCTCGACAACTGCTCCGGCTCCGTGGTGCGTCCCCCCGCCGCGGCCGACAGCGACCCGGCCCTGGTGATGACCAACGGCCACTGCGTCAAGCTGATGGGCGCCAACGAGGTCATCGTGAACCAGGCGTCGAGCCGCACGTTCACCCTGCTCGGGCCGACCGGGCAGTCGCTGGGCACGCTGCGCGCCACCAAACTGGCCTACGCCACCATGTCGAAGACCGACGCGGCGTTCTACCAGCTCAGCACCACCTACGCGCAGATACAGCAGCAGTACCGCACCCGGGCGCTCGAACTGTCCACCACGCGCCCGGCGCAGGGCACGAGCATCCAGGTCGTGTCCGGCTACTGGAAGCGCATCTACACCTGCGCGGTCGACGGTTTCGCCTACCAGCTCAAGGAAGGCAGCTGGACCTGGCGCGACTCGATCCGCTACACCCGCCCGTGCAACGTCATCGGCGGCACGTCCGGCTCGCCGATCATCGACAGCGCCGGCAAGGCCGTCGGCGTCAACAACACGATCAACGAGAGCGGCGGCCGCTGCACCCTCAACAACCCGTGCGAGGTCTCCCAGACCGGCCAGGTGACCGTCCGCTCCGGCATCGGCTACGCCCAGCAGACCTACGACATCCCCACCTGCATCACCACCGGCAACCAGTTCAACCTCACCCTCCCCGGCTGCACCCTGCCCCGCTGACCCCGAGCGGACGGGCCTCCTCCACGGGGCCCGTCCGCCTCGGCTGCTCGGAGCGCTCAGTCAAGGGCGAACGCGTGGAGATAGACGTGCGGTGGTTGGACTGAGCGGTCCACGGCTACCTTTACCTGCTCCCGGTATGAACCAGGAAGGATCCGCAGCCACTCTTCGAGTCGCGTCCGCGGTCCGAACTCCCACTGGGTGCCTGTCTCGGGCGGTAGCGAGTACGCCAGGGAGTCGCCAGGCTCCCCTACGTAATCCGGCCGCGCCACATCCGCGCCGAGACCGGTGAGGAACTCGGCGACGCACTCCGGTGTCGCGGTGAAGTCGAGGGTCACGTCCTCGGCGTAGACCGGGCCGAGGATGTACCGCACGTCGGGGCGCGCGCATCCAGGCAGCCGGACGCGCGTGAGCCGCTCTATATCGTCCACCGTGTACGCGGTGCGGCTGCCGGGATAAGCCTGGGGGTCCTCCTTGTCTTCCGGTGTGATCAGGGAATAGCCACCCACCAGCAGGACGACGACCGCGCACGCGATCGCCCACCGAGTCGACACGGACATGCTCATCCAACCCCCAGGAAACGTCTTCTCGACCAAGGTACCGCGTCGAGACCCGATCCGGACGCACCTGAGCGGCCGAGTGGGCCAGTCCGGATGGCGGGGTTGATTCGGCGATTTCCGTTAACTGGCAACGGTTTCGTGGGTGGTGTCGGCCGTTAGCATGGGCGGATCGACACTTCGGAGGCGGGATGTACCTCAGATGGGTTCGGCGTAAGCGGCCGCTGGCTCTGGTTACCGCGTTGGTCTCGGCCGCGGCGCTCAGCGTGGGTAGTACTGAGGCGTTGGCGGCACCTCCCGATGAGGCTACGCAGCCGTGGCAGTACGACCACTGGCCGCAGCAACAGCCGTGGCAGCAGTCGCGGGATGGGGCGCGGGTCGCGGCGCAGGCAGGGTTACCGGGGCCGGTTGACCCTCAGAACTGGGTGAACCCGGACCACATGACCTGGGAGCGGGACTACAAGAAGATCCCTGGTACCAACTGGGCCGACCCAGCGGTGAAGGGGACGACGCGGACGTTCAAGGGTGCGTTGGTCTTGGTTGACTACCCGAACCAGTCGTTTGTCGTGACGCAGCCGCAGAACTCCACGGTGTTCGGTAACCCTAGCGCGCAGGCGCACGACATCCCGCGCGCGCAGGTCGGGCAGTACTACCAGGACTTCCTCAACAAGCCGGGGCAGCTCAACCACGGGCACACCGTGCACGAGTACTGGATGGAGAACTCCGGCGGCCGCTACGGCGTCGACCTGAAGGCGTTCGGTCCTTACACCGTGCCGGGTAAGGACCACGAGTACGCACTGGAGTTCCAGGCAGGCACCGGTTGTCCTACCGGCGACAGTTGCAACAAGGACCTGCGCACCGACGGTAAGGCTGCCTGGGTCGCTGATGTTGGTGCCGAGGTTCCCGCTGGGTTCGACTTCGTCTACTTCCTCTCCGCCGGGCAGGACGAGACGAGCACCTGGCAGGAGTTCGGGATGATGAAGTTCGCGGCCAAGGAGGACGTGACCGACGCGTTCGGGCCGCCGGACGACGCGCTGCCGAACTGGACGCGCACCCGCTATGTGGACTGGACCTCTTGGGCTGCCGGTTCCACCCTGTGGCCCAACGCGGGCGGCGGGTCGTCCACTCAGGCGGAGAGCTCGGGGCAGGGCGTGTACGCGCACGAGTTGAGCCACCTGCTCGGCATCGCGGACAACTACAACAACCCTTACAGCAACCCACCGCGCCGCGACTACAGCGGGATCTGGGACATGCTCTCCCGCGGTTCGTTCAACGGCCCCGGCGGCCCGCACTCGCGCTGGGTCATCCCGGCGACCGGCGGCGCGTCGATGGGGGCGCAGCACATCCTGCGCAACAAGATCAAGCTCGGCATCGTCGACGAGCGCAACGTGCTGCGGCTCTCGCGCGAGGCGCTGGCCGACTCCGGTGTGGTGGTCGCGCAGGTCACCGCGCGAACGGTGCAACCGGGGCGCAACGGCCTGACCGGCGTCAACGTCGCGTTCGGCACCGGTGACCACACCCCCACCTGCGACATCACCACCAACCCGTACTGCGACGGCGGTGGCTACGAGAACTACACCGTCGAGGTCGTGGACCGGATGGGCTCGGACTCGTTCACCCCCGACGCGGGCGTGCTGCTCGCCAAGACCAAGAACGAGGACCGCGCGCCGTTCGCGTGGGTGGTCGACGCCAACCCGCAGGACATCGGCATGACCGACTACGTGCTGCCCGATGGCCGCAAGGTCCCCATCACCATCGGCGACTACCGGCAGCTGGCGGACGCCCTGTTCCACGCGGGCACCAACTCCGGTAGCGAGTACGAGTACGTCGACCAGGCCAACCGGCTGCACTTCTACATCCTCGACGTGAAGCGCGACAACAAAGGCGTGCTGTCTTACACCGTCGCCATCAGGTCCTTGGACGGTGCCGGACCGCAGAAGCGCGGTGTCCGGTTGCTGCCCACGGCGAGCCGAACGGGACGGGACGGTGTCGCTACCTGCCAGTTCCCGCTGTTCAACACCGGCCGGGGCAAGATCGCGGGACAGCACCCTGAGGACGTCAGCGCTTACCTCGACAGTGACGTCTACCGCGTCACCGCTACTGCCGAGGGCCGCGGCTGGACTGTCCAGGTGCCGAACGCCTTGACCACGGCCAAGTTCGGCCACCAGGTCCAGGTACCGATCAACGTCAAGCGCGACGGTGGGGCTCCGCTGACCAAGGTGACGCTAACGGCCACCTCAGAGAGCAACCCCGCCGCGAAGGCGACCGCCACCTGTGTGGTGGTGGGGCACTGAGCCGAGGGGTGCGGGCATGTCCGCGTGCCCGCACCCTGGTCAGGTGGATGACCCGAGCGGACCTATCCGTTGCGGCGGCAGGGTTCTACGGTCGGGTGATCAGGTTGACGCGTGAGGGGAGAACGCTGGTGGGACGACGTCGTGTCGGGGTTGTGTTGGCTGTTGCCGCGTTTGGGGCCGTTCTGTTCCCCGGGGCCGCTCAGGCCACGACAACCGGGTTCTTCTTCAAGGCCGGGCCGTTCACGACCAACTCCGAGTGCATGTACCAGCGTGACATCACGATGGGACAGCCCAACACCGTCGTGACGCCGTCCAGCGGTGACTGCAACCGCGACTACCTCGGCTGGTACTACGAGAGCTTCGAGATCTTCTGAGCCGCGGTCGGCCGCGGGGATCTCAAGCGCGGGCGTAGCGGTCGGCGAGGGCGCGCAGCAGTGGGCGCAGTTCGGCGGGGGACTCGACGGTGAAGTCCATGCCGAGCATGCCCGCGAAGACGGCCACCGTTTCCAGCGAGTCGGCCCCGGTGACCAGCACGGAGGTGGCCGCGTCGACCGCCTCGACGACGCCGACGGCCGGGTTGATCCTGGCCAGCACCGTCTCGGCCGGGGCGTCGACGCGCAGTCGGGCGTGGACGTTCCACCCGCTGCTGGCGACCCTGCGCATCGCGAACGCCGCGTAGTCCCCGTCCTCGATCGGGGTGGGGGCGAAGCGGCGGTGGGTGCGCATGCGCGGGGTCACGCGGTCCACGCGGTAGACGTCCCACTCGCCGGTGGCGGGGTCGCGGGCGACGAGGTACCAGCGGCGCTGCCAGGACAGCAGTCGGTAGGGCTCGACCACGCGCGGGTCGCCGTCGTAGTCGAAGCGGAACTGCTCGACGGCGTGGACGGCGGTCGCGATCGCGCGCAGCACGTCCGGGTCGACCTCCGGGTCGGGGGCGTCGGTGGCGGTGTTCTCCGGGGCGTGCTCGACGGCCGAGGACAGCGCCTCGACCGCGGGGCGCAGGCGCGGGGGCAGGACCTGTTCGAGCTTGGCGAGAGCACGGGCGCTGGCCGCCTCGATACCGGCGATGCCGCGACCCGCGCGCAGCCCGATGGCCACCGCGACGGTCTCCTCGTCGTCGAGCAGCAGCGGGGGCAGCTTCCCGCCAGCGCCGAGCCGGTAGCCGCCCGTGGCGCCCCTGGTGGCGTGGACGGGGTAGTCCAGGCCGCGCAGTCGTTCGATGTCGGTGCGGACGGTGCGGGTGGTGACGCCGAGGCGCTCGGCCAGCTCGGTGCCGTTCCACACCGGCCGGGACTGCAACAGCGACAGCAGGGCCAGCAGCCGCGCCGGGGTATCGCCCACCACTACCTCGCTCAATTAGGAAGTAAACGTTCCTATAGGCACTCTAGCGTTGCCGCCATGACGAACACGAGCATCCGCCCCTTCCGCGTCGAGATCGCCCAGGCCGAGCTGGACGACCTGGCCGACCGCCTCGCCCGCACCCGACTCCCCCAGCCCGCGCCCGGCGACGACTGGGCCACCGGCACCCCGAACCACTACCTGCGCGAGGCCGTCGCGGCGTGGCGGGAGTTCGACTGGCGGGCCGCGGAGGAGCGGATCAACGCGCACCCGCACTTCGTCACCGACGTCGACGGGCAGCCGATCCACTTCATCCACGTCGAGTCGCCCCACCCCGACGCGACCCCGCTGCTGCTCCTGCACACCTACCCCGGCTCGTCCGTGGACTACCTGGGCGTGATCGAGCGGCTCGTCGACCCGGTGGCGCACGGCGGCTCCGCGGACCAGGCGTTCCACCTGGTGATCCCGGACGCGCCCGGCTTCGGCTTCTCCACCCCCGTCACCGAGTCCGGCTGGAACTCGGCCAGGATCGCCCGCGCGTACGACACCCTGATGCGCCGCCTCGGCTACACCCGCTACGGCGCGCACGGCTCCGACCAGGGCGCGGTGATCGCCCGCGAGCTGGGCCTGCTCGCCCCGGAGGGTTTCCTCGGCCTGCACGTGCTGCAGCTGTTCTCCTTCCCGTCCGGCGACCCCGGCGAGTTCGAGCGCCTGGAGCCGCAGGACTACGCGGGCCTCGAGCACATGCAGTGGTTCCAGAAGGTCGGCGGGTACAACACGATGAACGCCAGCCGCCCGCAAACCATCGCGGCGGGCCTCAGCGACTCTCCTCTCGGTCTGCTCGCCTACAGCGAGCTGTTCCACTCCTTCGGCAACGGCACGTCGCTGGTCCCGCTGGAGACGGTGCTGCTGGAGGTGTCGGTGGCGTGGTTCACCAACGCCGCGGCAGGCATGACGCGCTCGTACTACGAGAACGCCGAGGCCCCCGACTCGTCGTCGATCAACGCCGCCCCCACCGGTGTCGCTGTCTTCGCCGACGACTTCCAGACCATCAAGGTCTTCGCCGAGCGCGACAACAGCGCCATCGTCCACTGGAGCCGGTTCGACCACGGCGGCCACTTCGCCGCCCTGGAGGTACCGGAGCTCGTGGCCGACGACATCCGCGCCTTCTTCACCGCGCTGCGCTAGGCCGGACGCTCAGGGGTTCTCGGGGCCGAACCAGGTCTGGAGCGCGGTTTCCAGCTGGTCGGTCGCGGATAAGTGCGGGGTCTCGGGTAGGGCCAGCCAGCTGATGTAGCCGTCGGGGCGGGCCAGGACGGCGGTGGCGGGGAGAGGCAGATCCGCGACGGCCACGGCGTGCACCCGGTCGGACCAGGGGCCCGCGGTGGTGAGGTGGCGGGGATCCGTGGTGAGGAGAACACCGTGGCCGGAGTGGAAGAGGGTGCTGGTCCAGTGAGTCGGGAGTTCGAGGTCGGGGAGCCTGGCACCGAGCAGGGGGTGGTCCTGGCCCGCCACGGGGTAGCGGATGTCCAGACCGGACACCATGCCCGCCAGGTACCTGTTGGCCTCGGGGAGCCTCGCCAACTCGGTGATGAGCCCGTGCATCGCGCGGGTCTCCGGGTCGGGATCGGTGGGGAGGGTCTGGGCCCGGGTGTTGTCCAGGACTCTCGCGCCGACCGGGTGGCGTTCGGCGTGGTAGGTGTCGAGCAGGCCAGTCGGCGCGTGGCCCCTGACCGTGGCCGCCAGTTTCCAGCCGAGGTTCATCGCGTCCTGGACACCCAGGTTCAGGCCCTGGCCGCCCGCGGGGAAGTGGATGTGCGCGGCGTCGCCAGCCAGGAGCACACGGTCGACCCGGTAGCGGTCGGCCTGCCTGGTGGCGTTGGAGAACCGGGACGCCCAGCGGACCTCCGCGATCTCGCCGTCCTCCCCGTAGAGCCTGCGGATCGCGGCCTTGACCTCGTCCGCCGACACCGGCGTCGCCTGGTCCTCCTGGCGGGCGTCCGGGTCGTTGAAGACCAAGCGGTGGAGACCCTGCTCCCCCAACGGGATCAGCCCGCCGGTGCCACGCCTGCCGGTCTTGTCCCTGCCGGTCTTCTCCCTGGCGATCGCGTCCTGCACCGACCGCATCCTCGTGGGCACGGCGGCGGGCACGACCCCGAAGACGACATCGGCCACGAACGCGAACTGGCTGGCATCGGTGCCCGGGAAGCCGACACCGAGCTGCTTGCGGACCGTGCTGCGGCCGCCATCGCACCCGACCAGGTAGCGCGCCTGGACCTCCAGCTCACCGGCGGTCGTCCGGACCGTGGCCGTCACCCCCGTGTCGTGCTGGGTGAACCCGAGCAGGTCGTGTCCACGCAGGACCGGCACGCCCTGCTCGGCGAGCCGCTCCTCCAGCGCGCGCTCGACCCCGGCCTGCGGGATGGCCACCTGGTACGGGTGCCGGGTCTGCCACCCCTCGTAGCTCAACGGCCGCCCGCCGAAGTGCCCACTCCCCCAGTTGCCCAGGGCGTACTCGCGCGTGCGCTCCAGTAACCCGCGCAGGTCGAACACCTCGGCCGTGCGGGGTTGCAGGTTCAACGCCTTCGACTGCCCACTGCGCTCGGCCAGCCGTTCCAGCACGAGCACGGCCACCCCGCCGAGCGCCAACTCCGAGGCCAGCATCAGCCCGGTCGGGCCGCCGCCCACCACGATCACATCGGTCTGCCGGATCCCCACCAGTGTCCCCTCCGCGTGAATGGGGAAAGCCACTCCCCCGAAACCGAGAGTACAGAAATCCGGCGAACCGGCGGCGGGTCGATTGTTACCGATTGGGGGATTTGCGCCATTGCGAGGCGAGGAGCCACATCAGGTAGACGCCGCCGATGGCGCCGGTGGTGAGACCTACCGGGAGTTGGACGTCGGGGATGAGGCGTTGGCCCACGAGGTCGGCCGCTGCCAGGAGTGCGGCACCGGTCAGCATGGCGGGAAGGATGCCTGGGCTTGAGGAACGGGTCAGGCGGATGGCCACCTGTGGGGCCGTGAGCGCGATGAAGTTGATGGGGCCTGCGGCGGCCGTGGCGACGGCCGTGAAAGCCACGCCGATGAGGACTAGAGAAAGGCGGGTTCGTTCCGGTGAGATGCCCAGGGAACCGGCGGCAGGGTCGCCCATTTCCAACAACGGCATTCGGCGACCCACGATAAGAGCCACCGGTAGCAGTACCGCGAGCGATATCCACAACGGCGTCACATGGTCCCAAGTGCGGCCGTTGACGCTACCGAGTTGCCACAGCTGGGCGAGGCGGGCTTCCTGAAGCGACGCGCGGCTCAACAGGTAGGCGTTGACCGACGCCAGGATCGAGCTGACACCGATGCCGATGAGGATCAGGCGGAAGCCCTGGACCCCTCGGCGGAAGGCGAGCAGGTACACCACGATCGCGGACACAAGACCGCCGACGATGGCGCCGACAGCGACGCTGACCTGTGCGTCCCGGTAGACCAAGAGGACCAGGATTGCGCCGGTGGCCGAACCGGTGGTGAAGCCGATGACGTCCGGGCTGCCGAGGGGGTTGCGGGACACGCTCTGGAAGATCGCGCCCGCCGCGCCCAACGCGGCTCCTACGCCTATCGAGACGAGGAGCCTGGGTAGGCGGAACCGATTCATCACCAGTTCCAATCCCGGTGGTCCTTGCCCGAACAGGGTCCGCAGCACGTCCGACACGGTGGCCGGGTAGTCGCCCGTGGTCAGCGTAAGAGCGGCCAGGGCCAATAGGGCCACGACGAGGATGGCGCCGACGACCAGTGGACGGCGGTGCAACCGGACGGAGAGCGGGCCCACCCGCACGAAGGAGGCGCTCACAGCTGCGTGATCCGGCGTCGACGGGCCAAGGCGATGAACACGGGTGCCCCCAGGAATGCCGTCACGATGCCGACCTGCAGTTCGCCGGGCGCGCCGAGGATCCGGCCGAGCACGTCGGCGCCGACCAGGAGGATGCCCGCCAGCACCGCGGCGTAGGGCAGCACCCAGCGCTGGTCGGGGCCGATGATCATCCTGGCCACGTGCGGGACGGCGAGGCCGACGAACACGATCGGGCCGACCGCCGCCGTCGCCGCACCGCACAGCAGGGTGACCGCGAGCGCGCCGACGAGCCGGACGTGGTTGACCCGCAGGCCGAGCGCGCGGCCGGTGTCGTCGCCGAGCGCCAGCGCGTTGAGCGGGCGGCCGAGGCCGAGCGCGACCAGCACGCCCGCGGCGATGAACGGCGAGACCTCCAGGAACACGTCCATGCCTCGGCCGGCGAGCGACCCGATGACCCAGAACCGGAACCGGTCGAAGGTCTGGGCGTCGAGCACCAGGATGATCCCGACGACGGCGTTGAGCGCCGCGGTGAGCGCGGCCCCGGCGACGACCATCCGGTCGGGGGTGGCGGCCCGGCCGCTGGCGCCGAGCGCGTACACCGCGACGGAGGCGGCCGCCGCGCCCAGCAGCGAGAACCACACGTAGCCGCTGGGCGCGGTGACACCGAACAGCGAGATCGCCAGCACCACCGCGGTCGAGGCGCCGATCTCCACTCCGAGCACGCCGGGGTCGGCCAGCGGGTTGCGGGTCAGCGCCTGCATCAGGGCACCGGCGAGGCCGAGGGCGACGCCGACGAACAGGCCGATCACCGTGCGCGGGAACCGCAACTCGCGGACGATGTAGGCGATCTCGCTGCCGTCGTCGTGCCACAGCAGGCGCCACACGGTTCCCGCGTCGATGTGCTCGGCACCGACGACCATGCTCGACACACACACCGCGGCGAGCACCACAAGAGCGCCGACCAGCCCTAAGAGGCGCACACTTGTAGTGCGGGGACGCGTTTCCTGCACCAGCGACCCCTCGTCGGTCCGTGCGGTGTCACCGCTCTGGCGACCGGGCAAGGCTAACAACTCCCCTTCACGCGGAGGATTCCGCCATGGCGACGGCGATCTTGCGCGGGCCGGTGAACGGTTCCCTGCCGTGCGCGGCGGACATGTTGTCCACTACCAACAGGTCGTCGCGCTGGTAGTCGAACCGGGTCGAGGCGGCCCGGTAGCACTGCCGCAGGTGGGCCACCACATCATCGGGGATGACGCTGCCGTCGCCGTAGTAGGAGTTGTTGGGGAACCCGTCGGGGCCGTAGATCTCGGCGATGCCCTCGCGGACCTCGGCGGGCAGGCTGCTCTCGTGGAAGATGACGATGTGGTTGAACCACACCGGCAACCCTGTCACCGGGTGGTGGTGCACTGCGTCGCGCACCGCGCGAGTGCGCAACCCGTCGGAGCCCACCCATTCCGCGGTAAGACCGCCTGCCGCGCACTGCTTCTCGACCTGCGCGCGGTCCTCCGTGCCGAACGCGGTCCACCAGCGCAGGCCGACGTCCTCGCCGTAGTTGCGCACGACCATCCACCGGCGCTGCTCGAACTCGGCGCGCACGTCCGGATCGATGCGCTCGTAGACCTCGCGGATAGAGGCCAACGGCGTGGCACCCTCGGTGAGGGGCGGCTCGACGCAGTGGAAGAACAGCGTCAGCGGCCACACCGCCTGGTACGACATCTCGGTGTGCAGGGGGATCTCGGCCTGTGCGGGGTAAGAGGTCGAGGTGTAAACGTTCCCCTTGATCACACTGCGCGGGGAGGACTGCTCGGTGTAAGTGAGCGGTTCTCCCGAGAGCGCGCGCACGGCGTCGGTAAGCCCATCGGCGCCGCCGATCTCGAACCCGCGCAGCAGCAGAGCGCCGTGCTCGACGAGCTTGGCGCGTAGTGCGTCACGGTCGCCGGTGATCCTGTCGACCACAGGTCCCTCGCCCTGGATCGTGTAGGCCAGTGTCATCGTGTTCCTCCTCTATGGACAGTCAGCGCCGGTCATGCCTTGGTCGCGGCGGCGACGACCTTGGGCACGATCTTCTCGAGCGCGAACGGGATGCTCAGGGTGGACGGGAACGCCAGCGACAGCGCCTCGCCGACCTCCAGCGCGACGTAGGCGCCGCGCTTGACCGCGGGCAGGGCCTGGAACAGGCGGTCGCCCTCGACCTGCTTGCGCTCGTCCTCGCTGCGGAAGGAGAACAGCACGACATCGGCGTCGAGCAGCTTGGTGTTCTCCTTGGCGACCACGGCGCGGCCGGCGGGACCGGCCTGCGGGAGGCTGGTGACCTGGTCGGAGAGCGTGAGGCCGAGCTGGGACAGGAACCGCGCGGAGGCGTCGGTGGGCAGGACGACGGTGGCGAGCTCGCCCTCGGCGTTGAGCAGGCTGAAGGTGAAGGTCTTGCCCTCCAGCGCGGCCTTGTTCTTGTCCTTGGCCGCGGCGATCCTGGACTCGACGTCGGCGATGGCCTTCTCGGCGGCGTCGGCCTTGCCCAGCGCGGCGCCGATGCGCTTGGCCCTGGTCTGCCAGGTGTCCTCGGCGACGTCGTCCTGGTAGGACAGGGTGGGGGCGATGGCGGTGAGGTTGGCGAAGTCGTCGGCCAGGGTGTAGCTGTCGGTGGCCAGGATCAGGTCGGGGGCCAGCTCGGTGATCTTCTCGAACGGCAGGTTGTCCTCGACCTCGATCTGCTGGGGCGCCTTCGCCCCGCCCAGCCTGGCCTCGACCCACGGCGCGAGGCCGGAGTCGAAGTTGGTCTGCGGGGTGATCGCGATCGGGACGACGCCGAGCGAGACGGCCTCGTCGACATCGCGCATGAACCCGACGGTGAGCACGCGGCCGGGCAGGCTGGGGATGACGGCCTTGCCCTCGGCGCCCTCGATGGTGAGCGGGAAGCCCGCGCCTGCCGCACCGCTGGTGGGGGCCCCGCCCTGGCCGGTGGCCGGGGCCGGGGTGTCGCTGGAACCGCAGGCGGTCAGGCCCAGGGTCAGCGCGCCCGCGGCCGAGCCGCTCAGGAAGAGCCTGCGGGAGAACGGCCGGGCGGGGCGCGGGGAGATGTCGACCATGGACGTGCCTTTCTGCGGTTCTGACTGCTTCATCTGTCCCCACCGGGGGTGGGGGTCCTCAACACGGCCGCGACGAGCGGGCCGACCACGCGCAACGCGTGGGAAGTCAGGAGGAACTCGTGTTCGACGTCGACCGTGTGTGTGGTGAGCTCCCCCGCGATGTGGGGTTCCCACAAGGCGGGGTCCCCTCCCGGGGTTGCTCGCACTAAGAGGGCGTCGCCGACGTAGAGGCCGGGTTTGACGGTGGTGTCGACGTTCGCGACGGCACGCATGCTGGTGGCGAGTGCGCTGATGCGGTTGGCACCGAGGCCGGTCAAGAGGCCGGTGTCGGCGAGTTCGGCCGCGCGGTCGGGGGTCATCGCGTCCGGGTCGATGTCGTCGACGAGGTAACCCGCGCGCTGGAGCCATTCGTGCAGGAAGCGGGACACGCCACCCGGTTCTCCCGGCTCGTCGCCGCCCGGGTAGCCGTCGAGCAGGACCAGGGCGGTGACCCGGTCGAGCCTGCAGGCGATGGCGTGCGCGAGGACGGCGCCGAGGGACCAGCCGAGCAGGCGGACCGGGCCGGTGGGCGCGGCGGCGGTGATCAGGTCGGTGTAGCGGTCGGCCACCTCGTCGATGGACACGGGCCCGGTGAAACCGGTGGCCTGGAGGCCGTACACGGGGACGTCGGGGTCGATGTGGGCGAGGAGCCCGGTGTAAGACCAGCTGAGACCGAGCCCGGGGTGCACGCAGAAGAGCGGCGCGGCGGTGCCTACGGGCCTCAGTGGGAGCAGCGGTTCGTACGCGGTGTCTTGGTCGGTCGCATCCAAGCGGGCCGCGAGCGCGGCCGGGGTGGGGGCGTCGAACACGGCGCGCAGTCCGGGTGTGGCGTCGAGGTCGGCGCGGATGCGGGAGATGAGGCGGGCCGCGAGCAGGGAGTGGCCGCCGAGGGCGAAGAACGAGTCGTCGACGCCGACCTCGGGCAGGCCGAGCAGTTCTGCGTAGAGGTCGCACAGGACGCGTTCGGCGCGGGTGCGGGGGGCGCGGGTGGCCGTGGCCGCGTACTGGGGCGCGGGCAGGGCGCGGCGGTCGAGCTTGCCGTTGGGGGTCGCAGGGAAGGTGTCGATGGCGACGATCGCGGCCGGTACGAGGTGGTCGGGCAGGGTCCTTGCGAGGGCGGCGCGGAGGTCGACCGGGTCGGCGTCGGCGGGGGTCACGTAGCCGACGAGCCGGGTGACCCCCGCGTCGGTCCTGGCGATGACGGCGGCTTGGCGGACGGCGGGGTGGGTCAGCAGGGCGGCCTCGACCTCACCGGGTTCGACGCGGTGGCCCCGGATCTTGACCTGGTCGTCGGCGCGGCCGAGGAACTCCAGAGTGCCCTCGGCGGTCCGGCGGACCAGGTCGCCGGTGCGGTAGAGGCGGTCGCCGGTGCCGTAAGGGTCCGCGATGAAGCGGGTCGCGGTCTCGCCCGGACGGTCGTCGTACCCGCGCGCGACACCGGCACCTGCCATGTAGAGCTCACCGGGGACACCGACCGCGACCGGGCGTAGAGCCGAGTCGAGCACAACCGCGTGGGCACCCGCGATGGGCTTACCGATGTGCGGTTGTCCGGGAGCGACGACAGTCCAGGTGGCGTCAACTGTGCACTCGGTCGGGCCGTACAGGTTGAGGGCTAGGCCATCGAACGCGGCCAGGTCGTTCCATAGGCGTGGGCTGACTGCTTCGGCGCCGGTGGCGAGGATGGAGAGGCCGGTATCGAGGAGCCCGTCCGCCACTAGAAGCTCAAGCAGAGACGGTGGCGCGTCCACGAAGTCGATGCGGTGGTGCTTGCAGTAGTCGACGATGCCGGGTGAGTCACCCATGAGGTCGTCGGGCAGGACGTGGACGGTGTGGCCCGCGAAGAGCCACAGCAGTGGGTCCACGGAGCCGTCGAACGCGAACGAGAGCAGGTTGAGGGCGCGGAACCGGCGGGGTTGGTCGATGAACGCGGCGCGGTGCGCGAGGGCGAGGTTGGCCACTCCCCTGTGGGTAGCGACAACGCCCTTCGGTCGGCCTGTCGAGCCAGAGGTGAAGACGACGTAGGCAGCGGAGTCCGGGCTTACCGGGCCAGGTAGCCAACCTCGCGAGTCCGATGTCGGAGGTGTCGTGTTGTCGATGACCACTACCGGGCGCGCGGCCGCGAGGGTCGCGGAGATCCGGTCCGCGGGATAGGCCGGGTCGACGGGGACGACGACCGCACCTGCCTTCCATACGGCCAGCATCGACACGATGACGTCAACCGAGCGCGGTAGCACTACTGCGACGCGATCCTCTTCGTCGACACCCCGGGATACGAGGTACCTCGCGAGGTTGGTCGACAAGGCGTCCAACTCGCGGAAGGTCAGGGACACCGCACCGCACGCGACGGCGGGCTCGTCCGAGTCGGCGTACTCGGCGAACAGGTCGAGCAGGGTCGTCGTGCGCGGTTCGACCTGGGGGCGGGGTGCCGCGGGTGGGTGGTTGACCTCGCCGACGAAGTCGACCCGCGCCAGGTCGCGCAGGGTGGAGAGCAACAGGCCGCCGATACCCGCGGCGTGGTCGCGGTCCAGGTGGTGTTCCAGGCCCAGGGTGAGGCGTGCGCCGGGTTCGGCGGTGAGGGTGAGCGGGTAGTGCGTGGCGTCATCGGTGTCGACGCCGGTGGTGCGCACGTCCATCGCCTCGCGGACCGTGTCGATCGCGGTGTCGTCCACCGGGTAGGTCTCGACGACGACGAGGGTGTCGAACAGGTCGCCCACCCCTACCGCGGCCTGGATCTCACCGAGGTTGAGGTGGTGGTGGTCGAGCACGGACGTCTGCGCGCGGTGGAGCTGACGCAGCAGGTCAGGGATCTCGGTCCAGGGGTTGAGCCTGACTCGCACGGGGATGGTGTTGATGAACAGGCCCACCATGGAGTCGACGCCGGACAGGTCGGCAGGTCTACCGGATACCGTGGCGCCGAAGACGACGTCGTCGCGTCCGGTAAGGCTGCCCACGACGATGCCCCAGGCGGCGTGCAGGACTGTGCTGACGGTGACGCCCGCGCGACGCGCCAACTCGGTGACTGCCGCGCTCAAGTCCTCGGGTTCGGCCAGTTCCAGCCTCTGTGGCCTACCTGTTGCAGGCAAGGCTGTCAGGGTCGGTTCGGTTACCCCGTCGAGGAGATCCGCCCATGCCTGGAGGCCGGTTGCCTTGTCTCGTTTGGACAGCCAGGCCAGGAAGTCTCGATACGGGCGAACGCGCGGTAGTGGGGTTCCGCTATAGAGGGCGAACAGGTCGCGCAGCAGCAGCGGTCCGGACCAGCCGTCGAGAAGGATGTGGTGGCTGGTGATGACGAGCCGGTGGGTGGTGTCGCCGGTGCGAGCCAACAGGAACCGGATCAGGGGCGGCTTGGCGAGCACGAACGGCTCGTCTGGCGGCTCGGGGCTCGCGCGCAGGTCGACCTCGGTCCACGACACACGCACGCGCCGCAAGACAACCTGGACCGCTCCGGTCGCGTTCTGCACGAACGCGGTTCGCAGCACGGCGTGCCGTTGCACCAGGGCCTCAGCGGCTTCTCGCAGCCGGGCAGCATCAACTGCGCCGTCTAGGTCCACCACTGTCCGCACGGTGTAAACGTCGTCGGTGTCGTCCAAGAGTGCGTGGAACAGCAGGCCCTCTTGCATTGGGGCAAGAGGCAGGACTTCCTCGATGTTGGACCGGCTCACAGGTCACCCCACTGCTCTTCGAACGCGTCGAGGCTGGCCTGGTCGATGGTGACCAGCGACATGTCCGAGGGGGTGTGGCCACCCGGGTGGTCCTGGGCGGCCAGCTCCGTGAGCGCCTCGGTCCACCGGGTAGCGAGTGCCATGACCTCGTCCTGGGTGAGGACTCCCTCGGGGTAGGACCAGGTGGCGCGCAGGACGGGACCGGCGGCGGTGTCCTCGGTGAGGGCAGTGATCTCCAGGGTGTTCGCGGCCGGGGCGGTGAGGTCGGAAATACCCGCTACATCCGCGTACTCGCCTAGCTGCGTCCACGGGCCCCCAGCGCCCACGCCGCCGTAGCGGCCCAGGTAGTTGAAGGTGATCTGCGCGGGGTTAGGTGGCTCGTGCAGGAGTCCGTAGCCGATGCCCTTGTCGGGGATCGCGCGCAATGTCTCCTTGACGTGCTTGAGCGCGTCACCGATGTCGGGGTGGTCGACCGTCAGCCGCACGGGATAAGTGCTGGTGAACCAGCCAACTGTGCGGGATAGGTCTGCCCCTTCGACCACGCTGTCTTCGCGACCGTGGCCTTCCAACTCGACCAAGGTCGGGCCGCCGTGGCGTCGTAGTGCCACACCCAACGCGGTGAGCAGGACGTCGTCCACCCGCGCGAAGTACAGGTCGGGCACGTCGGTGAGGACTGCCCGCGATACCTCGACGGATAGCTCTACCCGCACGTCCCGCACTGTCGACAGCACGTCGCGGACAGGGTCAAGGGTTCGGCTGCCCAACAAGGTGCTCTCGCCTTGGAGTACCGAACGCCAGTAGTCCACTTCGGACTGCCTGTTCGCGGAAGCCAGGCCGACGGCCCAAGCCCGCAGCGAGGTCCCAACCGGTGCCAGTCCTGTTGGGCGACCTGCGGCCGCGTCCTCGTAGGCGTCAGCCAGATCGGGCAAGAGGATTCGCCAGGAGACGCCGTCAACGGCGAGGTGGTGCACGACGATGCCGATGACGTCCTGGAACCAGACGACCTGGAGCAGGACACCCGCGGCCGGGTCGAGTCGGTCCGCGGCGGCGTCCAGTTCGGCACGGACATCGCCCCGACCGGCTCGGACGACGCCGTCACCGCTACCGGCGGGCGGCACCACATAGCGCCAACCATCGCCGTCAGGGGTAACGACAGCTCGCAGCGCGTCGTGGTGACGCATGACGGCAGCAACCGCCGACGTGAGCGCTGAGGGATCCAGGTCGGCAGGTGCCGCGACCACCGCTGCTTGGGCGTACCGGCGCCTCAGTCCGTCTCGTGACAAGACGGCTCGCATGACAGGCGTGAGCGGCACCTCCCCCACGGCGTCGATGGTCGATTCCTTGATCGTCTCCGGCACGCGATCCGCTACGACTCGCGCGAGGTCACCCGCGGTGCGGCTGTCGAACACGTCGCGCGGTGAGATCACCAGCCCCGCCGCCCTGGCCTTCGCGACGAGTTGCAGTGACACGATGCTGTCGCCGCCGAGCGCGAAGAACGAGTCGTCGACACCGACCCTGGGCAGGCCCAGTACCTCGGCGAACAGTGAGCAGACGAGTTCCTCGACCGCGGTGACGGGCTTGCGGGTGCTCGCGGTGAAGTCCGGCGCGGGTAGTGCTCTGCGGTCGACCTTGCCCGAGGGGGTTACCGGGATCGCTTCAAGCACCTGGATCGTGGGCGGCACCATGTGCTCGGGTAGCCGTTCGCCCAACCAGCCGCGTAGGGCGTCACCGTCGAGCCTGGTCCCGGTGCAGTAGCCGGCGAGCTGGGTGGCGCCGCTGGGTCCGCGCACGGTGACGACGACGGCTTGCCGCACAGCGTCGTGCGCGGCCAGAGCGGCCTCGATCTCCTGGAGTTCGACCCGCATGCCGCGGATCTTGACCTGGTGGTCGACCCGGCCGAGGAACTCCAGGGTGCCCTCGGCGGTCCAGCGCGCGAGGTCGCCGGTGCGGTAGAGCCGTGCGCCGGGGGTCCACGGGTCGGCCACGAACCGGCTGGCGGTCTGCGCCGGGTCGCCGACGTAACCGCGGCCCAGCGGCAGACCGCCGGTGTACAGCTCGCCCTGGACGCCCGCGGGGACCGGGTTGAGCGCCGCGTCGAGGATGTGGACGCGGGTGTTGGGGTTGGGGCGGCCGATGCTGATGCCGCGCCGGACCGCGTCGCCCCGGTAGAACTCGTGGCTGACGCCGATGGTGGCCTCGGCGGGGCCGTAGCCGTGGTACATCGTGGCGTCGAGGGTGCGGCGGAACCGGTCGAACAGCTCCGGGGTCAGCGCCTCGCCCCCGCACCAGACGTGCTTGAGCGTGTCGGTCACGGCGGTGATGCCCGGTAGCTGCAAGAGCATGTCCAGCATCGACGCGACCAGGTAGGTGAAACTGACCCGGTGGTCGGTGATGAGCCCTAGCAGGTACTCCACGTCACGTTCGGCGCCTGGCGCGGCCACGACGACAGCGCCACCGGTGACCAGGGGCAGGAAGATCTCGTTGATGGAGATGTCGAACCCGAGGGGCGCCTTGAACAACGCGGCGTCGCCGGGACCGAAACCGAGCATCTCCCGCTGCCACAGCAAGCGCGCGGCGATAGCCTTGTGCAGGATCATCGCGCCCTTGGGCGTACCGGTGGATCCTGAGGTGTAGATGACGTAGGCGAGGCCGTCCGGGTGTAGTCGAGCCGGGACCACCTCGGTGTCCGAGTGCAGTTCAGCGACCCGCAGGACAGGCACGTCCAGCTCAGGTAGCCCTATCCCGGACTCGGTGATGACAGCGCGAAGACGAGCACTGCCGTGGATGTCGGTGACGCGTTGCGCGGGCCAAGAGGGTTCCAACGGTACGAACGCGGCCCCGATCCGTTGCACGCCAAGCATGGCCGCGATGAGTTCCGGTGACCGGTCCAGGTGCAGTCCGATGATGTCCTCGCGGCCGATACCCCTATCGGTGAGGGCAGCCGCTACGGCGTTGGCAGCACTGTCCAGCTCGGAGTAGGTGAGCGTGGTGTCGCCGCTGATGACAGCGGTCGCGTCTGGCGTGCGCGCGACCTGCTGCGCGAACAAGGCAGGCACGGTGACGTCGGCGACTGGGGTGGCCGTGTCGTTCCACCCGTGCACGAGGAGTTCACGCTCGGCGGGGTCCAGGACGTCCAGTTTCGACAGCGGGGTCCTTGGCGCTGCCGACGCGGTGGACAGCACACGGCTCAGCCGCCGGGTCAGGGTCTGCACGCTGGTTTGCTCGAACAGGCTCGCGTCGTACTCCAGCGATCCGTCCAACGAGCCGTCGGGCAGGGGGGCGAAGTTGAACGCGAGGTCGAACTTCGCTCCACCGGTCACGGCAGCGTCGTCGGAGACGGGGCGCGCGCTCACTCCAGGTAGGGCCGCGCCGCCGACACCGGCTGTCCGGAAGTCCACCATGGTCTGGAACAACGGGTGCCGCCCGGTCGCACGGTCGGGGTTGACCGCTTCGACAACGCGGTCGAACGGCGCGTCGGCGTTGGCGAAGGCTCCCAGAGCGGTTTCCCTCACCCGCGCGAGTACGTCGCGCAGGGTGGGGTCACCAGTCAGGTCTGTGCGTAGAACGACGGTGTTGACGAAGAAGCCGACGAGGTCGGCGACCGCGTCATCACCGCGTCCGGCCACGAGCGCGCCGAGCGGGATGTCCTTGCCCGCTCCGAGCTTGTGCAGCAGCGTGGTGACAGCAGCGGCAACCACCATGAAGTCGGTGGCGCCCACCTCTCGTCCCAGGGCGCGCAGGCCGGTGACGACGTTAGCGGGCACGGTGAACCGCACGACGCCGCCCTGGCTGGTCTCCTTCGGTGCGCGTGGGTGGTCTGTCGGCAGCGGGATGGCCTCGGGCAGTTCGCTCAGCGTCCGGGTCCAGTGGCCGAGCTGGTCGGCGAGGAGCCCGTCGAGCAGGTCGTTCTGCCAGAGGGTGTAGTCGGCGTACTGGACCGGAAGTGGCGTCCAGTCGGGGGCAGCGCCTGCCCGGCGAGCCGCGTAGGCGTCAGCGAGGTCTCGCAAGAGCGGGCCGGTGGACCACTCGTCGCTGGCGATGTGGTGGACCACGAGAACGAACGCGTGGTCGGTGGCGCCGATGCGCAGCAAGGTCGCGCGGATCGGAACCTCACGGCTGAGGTCGAACGGGTAGTCGGCCTCGGTCTGAACCTGCACCTGTAGCGCTGACTCCGTCGTATCGCGAACCGCAAACGGTGTGCCCACCTCGTCGAGGATGTGCTGTCTGGGCACGCCGTCCTCTTCGAGGAAGACCGTGCGCAGGCTCTCGTGTCGAGCGATGACGTCACCGATGGCGGCGCGCAGCGCTTCAGCGTCCAACGCCCCACTGAGCCGGACCGCGAACGGCACGTTGTAGGTGCCGGACGGGCCGTCGAGTTTGTGCAGGAACCACAGCCGCGCCTGGGCGGCCGAGAGCGGCACCCGAGATAGCCGTGGCCGTGCCACGAGAGCGGGCCGATGGGACCGGGCGGCCTGGTCGACGAGCGCGGCGAGTCCGGCGACCGTGGGGGCCTCGAACACGGCCCGCACGGACAGGTCGGCGTCGTGTTCGGACCGGAGCCTGGCCACGAGCCGCGCGGCCAGCAACGAGTGGCCGCCAAGGTCGAAGAACGAGTCGTCCGCGCCGACCTGATCGCGGTCGAGCAGGGCCGCGTAGACCCGTGCCACAGCCGTCTCGGTGGCGGTAGCCGGTGCGCGACCTCCCACTGCGTCCGGGGCAGGGAGGGCCTTGCGGTCGAGTTTCCCGTTCGGCAGCAGCGGGAGTTCGTCAAGAACAACGACCCGCGACGGCACAAGATGTTGCGGTAGTACCAACGCCACCGCGTCTCGCACAGCAACACCATCGGCGCCCGGCAGCGCCGTCACGTAACCGACAAGAACACCGCCGCGCCCGACAACGACCGCTTGGCGCACGTCGTCGAGGGCGGCGAGAGCAGCCTCGACCTCGCCTGGCTCGACCCGGTAGCCCCGGATCTTGACCTGATCGTCGACCCGACCGAGGAACTCGACGGTGCCCGACTCAGTCCACCGCACCAGGTCACCGGTCCGGTAGAGCCGACCATCGCCGAACGGGCTTGCCACGAACCGGGAGGCGGTCTCCCCCGGCTTGCCGTGGTAGCCACGCGCGACGCCCGGGCCACCGATGTACAGCTCGGCAGGCACGCCCGGTGGAACCGGGGATAGAGCGTTGTCGAGCACGTAGAGACGGGCATTCGCGATAGGGCCGCCGATGTGCGGGGCGACATCGGGCTCGATCCGCGCCCAGGACGCGTCCACCGTGGCCTCGGTGGGGCCGTAGAAGTTGACGCCCGTCACGTTCGCGGCCGCGATCCGCTCCCACAGGCGCGGACCGACTGCCTCGGCTCCGGTAGCGACAACCTTCGGCCGGTTGTCCCCGTCCAGCAGCCCCTCGTCGAGCAGCAGTTCCAGGAGTGACGGCGGCGCGTCCACGTAGTCGATCCCGGCGGACTGGACGTACTGCGTGATCGCGCGCGGGTCGCCCATGGCCTCTTGGGCGAGGATGTGCATCTCGTGGCCGGACAGCAGCCACAGCAACGGATCCACGGCCGCGTCGAAGGCGAACGACACTGCGTTGAGCACGCGGAGTCGCTCCCGCGGCATGACCGCCAGGCGATGAGACCAAGCAAGGTTGACCAACCCGCGATGGGTAGCGACAACTCCCTTGGGGCGCCCGGTAGAGCCAGAGGTGTGGATCAGGTAGGCGGCTGAGTCAGGGCTTACGACCCCGGCTGGGCTTCCTGTACCGGTCCATGTTGACGGATCGTCCGATACGGCAGTCCTACCAGGGACGGCAGCGCCGATGACAGCAACCGGGTCCGCGTCGTCCAGGACGAGAGCGATCCGGTCAGCCGGGTAGGTGGGGTCGACGGGAACGACAACGCCGCCGGTCTTCCACACAGCCAGCATCGCGGCCACAACGCTCACCGAGCGTGGTAGCACTACCGCGACCCGGTCTTCCGGGCCGACCCCCAGCGATGTCAGATGTGCGGCGAGCCGGTCGGACAGGTCGTCCAGCTCCCGGAAGGTCGCCGACCCACCACCCACCACGGCCACCGCGTCGGGACCGGCGGACGCCTGCTCGGCGAACAGGTCCAGGGCGGTGTGCTCGGGGACCTCGACGACGGTGGCGTTCCACGCCTCGACCACGAGGTGGCGTTCCCGCTCGTCGAGCACGCTCACCCGCGACAGCGGCAGGTCCGGTGCGGCGGCCATCGCCTCGACGAGCCGCCGCAGTCGGACCAGCATGCCTTCGACGGTGGCGCGGTCGAACAGGTCCTCGGCGAACTCCGCCGACACGAGCAGGGCACCGTCGGCGCCGGTGGTGACGCCGAACGCCAGGTCGAACTTCGGGGCGGCGGGCGCGCCGGGGTCGACCACGGTGGTGGTGAGCCCGGGCAGGCCGGTGGCGCCGCCATCGGGGTTCCAGTAGTCGACCAGGGTCTGGAACAGCGGGTGGCGACCTGGCTCACGCCCGGGGTTCACCGCTTCCACGACCCGCTCGAACGGCACGTCGGCGTTCGCGTAGGCGGCCAACGCGACCGCGCGGACCCTGGCCAGCAGCTCGCGCGGGGTCGGGTCGCCGGACAGGTCGACGCGCAGGACCACGGTGTTGACGAAGAACCCGACGAGGTCGGCGACGGCCTGCTCACCGCGCCCGGCGACCAGGGCGCCCAGCGGGATGTCGTCGCCACCGCCGAGCTTGTGCAGCAGCGCGGCCACAGCGGCATGGGCGGCCATCAGTTCACTGGCACCGGTGTCGGTCAGTACCGCCCGCAACCGGGCCACGATCTCGGCCGGGATCTCGTCACGGACCCGACCAGCACCAGCGACAGGGGTAACCGGACGAGGCCGGTCTACCGGCAGGGCGACCGCGTCAGGCGCACCATCGAGAATGGTGCGCCAGTGCGCCAACTGCTCTCCGGTGACGCTACCGAGGACCTTCTCCTGCCAGAGGGTGTAGTCCGCGTACTGCACGGGCAACGGCGCCCACGCGGGAGACTTACTGGTCTTCCTGGCGGAGTAGGCGATAGCGAGATCACGCAGCAGCGGACCGGTCGACCACTCGTCCGCGGCGCTGTGGTGGATCGACAGGAGCAACACGTGCTCGTTGTCGGTCACGCGGAACACGTCCACCCGGATCGGGATGTCCGTGTCGAGGCGGAAAGGCACTGCGGCAGCGCGCTCCAGGTCCTTGTCTGGATCGGCTGTGTCGGTAACCGTGAAGGACACAGCCACCGCGTCGAGTACCCGCTGATAGGGGACGCCGTCGTGTTCCTCTAGGACCGTCCGCAGGATCTCGTGTCGGGCAACGACATCGTCGAATGCCAGACGTAGTGCATCGAGATCCAGCGCGCCGATCAGTCGTGATGCGAATGGCATCGTGTACGCCGCAGAGGGACCGTTAAGCCTGTCGTGGAACCACAGGCGTGCCTGGGCGGCCGACAGTGGAACGCGGTCCGGACGCTTCTCGGCTCGCAGCACGGGGCGGCGGGGGCCGCCGGCGAGGGTGTCCAGGTGTGCGGCGAGCCCGGCGGCGGTGGGTGTGTCGAACACGGCCCGGATCGACAGGGGTCCGTCGATCTCGGCTCGGAGGCGGGCGACCAACCGGGCCGCGAGCAGAGAATGCCCACCCAGGGCGAAGAAGGAGTCGTCCAAGCCGACCGTGGGCACGTCCAGCAGGTCCGCGAACAGGTCGCGGACCATCCGCTCGGTGTCGGTGGCAGGCTGCCGGGTCGACTGGCCGGAGAAGTCGGGAGCGGGCAGTGCCCGGCGGTCCAGCTTGCCGTTGGGTTGCTGCGGTAGCGCTTCCAGCTGCACGATCGCGGCAGGCACTAGATAGTCGGGCAGCAGTCTGGCCAGCTCGGCGCGTAGTGCCTCTGCGGCTGCGGTACCGGTCACGTAGGCGACAAGCCTGCCGTCGCGTGCGACCACCGCTGCCTGCGCGACGCCGGGTAGACCACTCAGGACAGACTCGACTTCACCTGGCTCGACTCGGTAGCCCCGGATCTTGACCTGGTCGTCGACCCGGCCTAGGAACTCAACCGTGCCCGCCTGGCTCCACCGCACCAGGTCGCCGGTTCGATAGAGCCGCCCTTCACCGAAGGGGTTGGCGACGAACCGGGTAGCCGTCTCCCCTGCCCGACCGAGGTAGCCGCGCGCGAGCCCTGGGCCGGCGATGTACAGCTCGCCCGGTACGCCTACCGGGACGAGTCTCAAGGCTGAGTCGAGGACGTAAGCGCGGCTGTTGGCGATCGGCTGCCCAATGTGCGGCTCACCTGGGTCGACCTCAGTCCACAACGCGTCGACCGTGCACTCCGTGGGCCCATAGAGGTTCAGGGCGGTCACGTCGGCTTCGGCCAGCCGCTCCCAGAGCCGGTTCCCGACGGCTTCCGCGCCGGTGGCGACCACGCTGAGCGGCCCGTCGAGCAGCCCAGCTGGGATCAGCAGGTCCATCAGGGACGGCGGCGCGTCGATGAAGTCGATGGCGGCGGCCCGGGTGTGGTCGACGATTCCCTGCGGGTCGCCGATCAGCTCGTCAGGGAGGATGTGCAGTTCGTGGCCGGAGAACAGCCACAGCAGCGGGTCGACCGAGCCGTCGAAGGCGAACGAGAGCACGTTGAGCGCGCGTACCGGCCGCCCGAGCCGCTCCCCCGCCGGGTCGATGAACGCCTGCCTGTGCGCGGCGGTCAGGTTCACCACGCCCCGGTGGGTCGCCACGACGCCCTTGGGCCTACCGGTCGAGCCGGAGGTGAACACGATGTAGGCAGCGGAATCCGGTCCGGCGGGCCCCTGCGGCTGACCTTGTCCCGTCCACGTCTCGGGCTCGTCAACGAGCACGGCAGGGCTATCGGCGAGTCCGCGATGGGTGATCACCGCGACCGGGTCGACCTCAGCCAGAACGGAGGCGACACGGTCCGCTGGGTAGTTCGGGTCCAGCGGAACGGTGACGCCACCTGCCTTCCACACGGCCAGCATCGCCACGACCACGTCAGTCGACCGGGGTAAGAGCAGCGCGACGGGTGTCTCGGGCCCGACCCCCAATGACACCAGGTGTGAGGCAAGCAGGTCGGACCGTGCACCCAGCTCGGCGAAGGTCAGCGACGAGCCCCCGCACACCACGGCGACCGCGTCCGGCGCCTGTTCGGCGACGAGGTCGGGCACGGTCACGGCTCGCACGGGCAGGTCCGTGCCGGACCACCCCAGGACCCGGTCGCGTTCGGCGGCGCTGAGGACGTCCACTCGGGACAGCTCGGTGCCCGGGTCGTCGGCGAACGCGGCCAGCACGGCGAGCACCCGGCTGAGGACCTGGGCGACGGCGTCGCGCTCGAAGACGTCGGTGCGGTACTCCAGCTTGATCCGCAGCAGGTCGCCGTCCGGCATCAGCATGAGCGTCATCGGGTAGTGCGTGTAGCCGCGTGACCAGCCGACCTGCGCGGTGAGACCATCGGAGCGGGCCTGGTCGAGCAGGTCGGCGGTGTCGAGCGGGAAGGTCTCGAAGACCATCAGCGTGTCGAACAGCCTGCCGGTCACCGGGGTCAGCGCCAGGATGTCGCTGAGCCCGACGTGCTCGTGGTCCAGGACGCTGGTGCGCGCGTCGTGCAGGCGGGTCAGCACGGCCGCCACCGGGTCGCCCGGGGACCACTGGACCCGCACGGGCACGGTGTTGATGAACAGGCCGACCATGGCCTCCACGCCCGCCAGCTCCGGCGGACGCCCCGACACGGCCAGACCGAACACGACGTCGTCACGTCCGGTCAGCGCGCCGAGCACTACGCCCCAGGCAGCGGACAGCAGCGTGTTAAGCGTGACTCCCTGCGCCCGCGCTACCTGCGTCAGACGCGCGGTCAGCTCAGGCGAAACGGCGTCGACTACCTCAGCGGGTAGTACCGAGGCGTCTCGGAGGTCGGCACTGACGAGCAAGGTGGGCTCATCGACCCCGTCGAAGACATTCGCCCACGCGGCAAGGGAGGCGTCGTGGTCACGGCGGGTCAACCAGGCGAGGAAGTCCCGGTACGGGCGCGGTGGGGCTGCCAACGCGCGGTTCTCGTAGAGGGCGAACAGGTCTCGGACCACAAGAGGCGTCGACCAGCCGTCGAGCACCAGGTGGTGATTGGTGACTACGAGCCGGTGGTCACGGTCTCCGACTCGCACAAGGGTCAGCCGGACAAGAGGTGGCTGCGTGAGGTCGAACCGAGCTCGCCGGTCTGCCTCCAGGAACTCCTCGTATGCCTCGGTGCTCAGGTCGAGCACGACCAGCGTGGGTGTGACCTCACCTAGGACAACCTGGGCAGGTGTCGCCGTCTCGTCGCTGAACGCGGTGCGCAGCACGGGATGCCTAGCGACAAGAGCCGCGGCGGCGGCGCGGAGACGGTCTACGTCAACAGCGCCGTTGAGGTCGACGACCAGTTGCACCGAGTAGAAGTCGACCGCGTCGGCGTCGTAGTTCGCGTGGAACAGCAAGCCTTGCTGCAACGGCGACAAGGGCAGCACGTCGCTCAGCTCGGGGAAGCGCTCCTCCCACAGCTCGACATCCGCCTGCGACGCCTGCACCAGAGGCAGGTCGGACGGCGTGCGCCCACCCTGTCCACGGTATGAGGCGAGGGCGGTTAGCTCTGCCGCCCACAGGTCGGCCAGCCGGGAAACCTTGTCCTCATCGAACAGGCTGGCCGGGTAGCGCAGCTGGATCTCCAGGCCCGCGCCATCGGGGATGACCGCGTTGACCACCAGCGCCGCGGCCGCGGGCAGGCCGCGGTCGGCCGCCGGGGCGACTCCGCCGAACCCGATCGTGGCGAACCCGAGCGGGTCGTCGGTGGGCGGCGCGACGCGGCCGATGTAGTTGAAGAGGATCTGCGGCTCGGGGAAGGCGTCCAGGCCGGAGTCGGTGAAGTGCCGTAGCAGGCCGTGGCCGACGCCCCGGTCGGGCAGGTCGGCGAGGTGCTGCTTGACCCGCTTGACGGTCGTGGCGAGGTCGCCGGTGGCGTCGAGGCGGACCGGGTACTGGGTGGTGAACCAGCCGACCGTGCGGGAGAGGTCGGCGCCGTCGACGATGTGCTGCTCACGGCCGTGCGCCTCGACGGTGATCAACGTCGAGAGCTCCCCGGTCCCGCGCCACGCCGCGACGGCTCGCCCGAAGGCCGCCATCAGGACCTCGCCCGGCCCGGTGTGGAACGCGACGGGGACGGTGGTGAGCAGGGCCTCGGTGGCCGCGACCGGCAGCGACGCGGTGACCTCGCGGACGGTCTCCCTGGTGTCGCGGGCCGGGTCGAGCCTGCGGGCACCCAGGACCGGGTCCGGGCCCTCCACGACCGCCAGCCACAGCGGCAGTTCGGCGGTCCGCGCGTCGGCGACGGCCGGGAGCCGGTCGGCCCAGGCGCGGAACGAGGTGACCACCGGCGGCAGGTCCTCGCCGCGCAGCGCGGCGCTGAGGTCGTCGGCGAGGATGCGGCAGGAGTAGCCGTCGGTCGCCACGTGGTGGCAGGTCAGCAGCGCGAACCCGGGGTCGAACCAGGTCAGCTGGGCCAGCAGGCCGCCCGCGCGGTCGAGGCGGGCGACGGCGGCGGCGTGCTCGCGGCGCAGCAAGTCGGGGTCGTCGGTGCGTTCGACCCGGTGGACCAGCGGTCCGGCGTCGACCGAGCCTGCCGGGGCGACGGTCAGCTCGTGGTCGTCCCCGAGGACCGACCGGGCCCGCAGCATGTCGTGGTGGTCCAGCAGCGCTTGGAGCGCGCCGACCACGGTGGACCGGGTGGCGCCCGCGGGCACGGGGACCAGCACGGCCTGGGAGAAGCGCTCGAACGGCCCACCCCTGGCCAGGAAGGTGCGCATGATCGGGGTCGGGGTGACCGCGCCCGCGCCGTCAGCCGCCACCAACTGAGGCGGCACGGACTGGTCGGCGGCTCGGTCGATGGCGGCGGCTAACTCGGCGACCGTGCGCAGCTCGAAGACCTGGCGGGGTGAGAGCACGACCCCGGCGGCGCGGGCGCGGCCGACGAGCTGGATGGAGATGATGCTGTCGCCGCCCAGTTCGAAGAACGACTGGTCGACGCCGACGGTGTCCCGGCCGAGGACCTGCGCGAACAGGTCGGCCAGCAGGCGCTCGGTGTCGGTGGACGCGGATCGGCCCGTGTCCGTACCGAAGTCCAGCGGCGGCAGCGCGCGCCGGTCGAGCTTTCCGTTACCGGTCAACGGGAGCGCGTCGAGCACTACGAACCCGGCGGGCAGCATGTGCTCGGGTAGCCGTGCCCGCAGGTGTTCACGGATCGCGTCGATGTCCGAGGTACCGACGACGTAAGCGGCCAGGTGCGCGCCGGATGGCCCGTCAGTGCGGGCGACAACGGCGGCGTGGGTCACGCCAGGCGCGGTAGCGAGAACGGCCTCGGTCTCGCCCACCTCGATGCGGAAGCCGCGGATCTTGACCTGGTCGTCAGCTCGACCCAGGTACTCCAGCTCACCGGACTCGGTCCAGCGAGCCAGGTCGCCACTGCGGTAGAGCCTGCTTCCCGGGGCGCCGAACGGATCCGCCACGAACCTGGACGCGGTAAGCGCAGACCGACCCAGGTAGCCGCGAGCGAGTTGCCCGCCACCGACATACATCTCCCCCGGTACACCCACCGGCACCGGCGCGAGCGAGCTGTCGAGGACATGCACGGTCAAACCAGGTAGCCCGAGGCCGATGACACTGCCTGCGGCGGTAGGGTCCAACTCGCGGAAGGTGACGTGCACGGTCGTCTCGGTGATGCCGTACATGTTCACCAGGCGCGTCCCGGGCCAGCCCGCGATCCGGGTCGGGTCGAGCGCCTCGCCGCCGAAGATGACCACGCGCGGCACGAAGCCCCGGCGCTCGACCGCCGACAACTGGTAGAACGCGGACGGGGTCTGGTTGAGGACGGTGACGCCGTGCGCGACGAGCAGGTCGCGGAAGTCCTCCGGGGAGCGGCTGACCTCGTGCGGGACCACGACCAGCGTGCCGCCGGTCACCAGCGGACCCCACAGCTCCCACACCGAGAAGTCGAACGCGAACGAGTGGAACAGCGTCCACACGTCCGCCGGGCCGAACCCGAACAGCGGCTGGGCGGCGGACAGCAGCGTGACCACGTCCCGGTGGGTGACGACGACGCCCTTGGGCGCGCCGGTCGACCCCGAGGTGTAGATGACGTACGCGGTGTTGTCCGGGGTGCTGCCGCCCATCACCGCGGGTGCGGCGGGCTGCGTCGGGTGCAGGACCGGCAGGTCCACGTCGAGGTCGAGGGTGGTGATCACCGCGACCGGGGACGCGTCCGCGAGCGTGGCCCGGACGCGCTCCTGCGGGTAGCCGGGGTCGATCGGCAGGTATCCCGCGCCTGCCTTCACCACGGCGAGCGCGGCAACGGCAAGGTCGGCGGAGCGCGGTAGGAGAACCGCGACGAGGTCTTCAGGAGAGACCATTAACCGTGCCGCGAGGGCATTGGCTCGGGCATCGAGTTCGGCGTAGGTGAGTGTTTCGCCCTGGAACTTGACGGCGGGCGCGTCCGGCGTGCGGGCTACCTGCGCGGCGAAGAGGTCGACGAGCGTGGACTCGGGTGTCTCCACGGCGGGGATCGCGGGAACCGGCTCGACGGCGACCCGACCCAGTGCGGCGACGCGCGCGGCCGGGCGGGCGACGATCTCGGCGAGCAGGTCGCGCAGTCTGCCGAGCAGGCCATCGGGGTCGGTCACGAGGTCGGGCCGGTACTTGAGGGTGAACTCGAGCGTGTCGCCGTCGGGCATCACCATCAGCGTGAGCGGGTAGTGCGTGGAGATCGGGCGGCCGGTCGAGGTGACCCGCAGCCCGGTCGAGGCCACGGCGGCGTCGATGGCGCCGGTGTCGAACGGGAACGACTCGAACACCACCAGGCTGTCGAACAGCTCGCCGACCCCGGACCCGATGGCCCGCTGGACCTCGGCGAGGCCGACGTGCTGGTGGTCGAGCAGCTCGGCCTGCTCGTCCTGGACGCGGGCGAGCAGGGCGGTCACGGTCTCCGCCGGGTTCAGCCGCAGCCGCACCGGGATGGTGTTGATGAACAGGCCCACCATCGACTCGACGCCGGGCAGGTCGGCGGGCCTACCGGCGACGGTGGCACCGAAGATGACATCGTCGCGGCCGGTCAACCTGCTCGCGAGGATTCCCCATGCTGCCTGGACGACCGTGTTGGTCGTGACCCCTTGCGCTCGTGCGAACGCGGTGAGGCCGGGGATGTCGAGGACCACTTCACTCGGCAGGACAGCGTCAGCATTGACGGCGGCCGGTACGAGCAACGTGGAGGTGTCGACATCACCGAGTGCGTTCTTCCACGCGGCGAGCGACTCTGCCTTGTCCCGGTTGGCCAGCCACGCCAAGTGGTCGCGGAACGGGCGCGCCTCGGGCAGGGCCTCGCCCGCATAGAGGGCGAACAGGTCGCGCATGAGCAACGGCGTGGACCAGCCGTCCATCACCAGGTGGTGGTTTGTCAGCACGAGCCGGTGCCGGTCGGCGGCGAACCGCAGCAGCATCGCGCGGATCAGCGGCGGCTGGTCGAGGTCGAACCGGGTGGCGCGGTCGGTGGCAAGCAGGTCGTCCGCGCGACGCTCGTCGTCAGCGCCGGTTAGGTCTACCTCAACCCACGGCACCTCGACCTCGGCTAGGACGACCTGGATCGGGTCGCCGACATCGCGCACGAACGCGCTGCGCAGCGCGGAGTGCCTCTTGGTCAGCCCGTGCACCGCGGCCCGCATCCGCTCCGCGTCGAGCGGACCGGCGAGGTCCAGCACCAACTGGGCGAGGTAGACGTCCTGCGTCGACTCATCCACAGTGGAGTGGAAGAGCATCCCCGATTGCAGCGGGGACAGCGGGAGGATGTCCTCGATCGAGCTCACGAACGCTTCCACCTTGCCTCTAGGGCGTCGAGCTGGCCCTGGTTCAGCGACACCAAGCCGACGTCAGACGGGGTCCGGCCACCGGCGCCCGGTCCCTTCGCGTGCGTGACCAACGCCTTGAGCGCGGCGATCCAGCGCTCGGCCAGTGCGGCCACCTGCTCGGCGGTGAACAACTCGGCCGCGTACATCCAGTGCGCGGTCAGCGTGGGACCGTCCTCAGTGACGGCGTTGACCACAAGACCGGCCGGTAGCGCCATGTCGTCCGCATACGCGGCACCGATGCCGCCCGGGGCAAGAGTCCAGTCTTGGTCGGATGACTCAAACCGACCGAGGTAGTTGAAGCCCAGCTGCGGGTGCACGTCGAGTTCGGGGTGCAGGTGGCGCAAGATGCCGTAGCCGATGCCGTGGTCCGGTAGCGATCGCAGGTACTCCTTGACCCGCTTCACCGCCGCACCGGCCGCGGCACCTCCGGCCAACGCCTGCGTGACGTCGATACCGGTCAGGTCGAGGCGTGCGGGGTGCTGGCTGGTGAACCACCCGAGGGTGCGCGACAGGTCCGCGCCCGGCACCACCTGCTCCTCGCGGCCGTGGCCCTCGCGCAGCACGAGGGTCGAACGCTGCCCGGACCAGTCGGCGACGGCCAGCCCGAACGCGGCCAGCAGCACGTCGTCGACCCCGGCGAAGAACGCGGCGGGTACCTCGGTCAGCACGGCCTCGGTCGACGCGGAGTCCAGCGTCACGGTGTGGGTGCGGACCGTGGACCAGGTGTCGATGGTCGCGTCCGGCTGCCGCGACCCGAGGGCCGCGTTCGGCCCGTCGAGCACCGACCGCCACAGCGGGAACTCACCCGAGCGCGCCTCGGCGGCGTCGACCAGGCCACGTGACCAGGTGCGGAACGAGGTGCGCACCGGCGGGAGTTGGCCGGACCGCCACGCCGCGGCCAGGTCCTCGGCGAACACCCGCAGCGACACCCCGTCGACCACCAGGTGGTGTGCCACGACCAGCACGCGGCGCGGGAACCACACCACGCGCAGCACCACACCGTCCACAAGCGACAATTCGGCGGCCGCGCGCTCCAGTTCCTCGTCGAGCCCACCCTCGGCCTGCCGCACCACGGCGGCCGCCTGGACCGCGCCGACCGGCCGGAACCGAAGGTCGGGGTCGGTGATGGCGCGCAACGAGTCGTGCCGGTCCACCAAGACCCGCACGGCCCGTTCAAGCCGCTGCCGGTCCAGATCGGGACCGTCGAGCACCAGCCACATGCGGTGCCGGTCGCCGATCGGGCCGCGGTCGCGGAAGGTCCGCATGATCGGGGTCGGCTCGACCACGCCGGTGCCGTCGTCGACGACAACCGCCTGTTCCCGAGGCTCGACCTCGGCCGCGGCGGCGAGCTTGGCGACGGTGCGGTGCGCGAACACGTCCCGGGGGGTGATCTTCAGCCCGGCTTGGCGGGCGCGGCGCACCAGCCTGATGGAGACGATGCTGTCGCCGCCGAGTTCGAAGAACGAGTCGTCGACCCCGACCGCGTCGTGGCCGAGCACCTCGGCGAACAGTTCGACGAGCGTGCGCTCGACCTCGTTGGCGGGCAGACGGGACTCGGTCGCGGCCACCTGCGGTGCGGGTAGCGCGCGTCGGTCGACCTTGCCTGATGGAGACAGCGGCAACGCGTCCAGGACCGTGATCGTGGCCGGGACCATGTGCTCGGGCAGTTCGGCGGCGATGAACTCGCGCACTGACGCCGGATCGGCGGATCCCACGACGTACCCGGCCAGGTTGCGCTCGCGCACGGTCACCACTGCCTGGTTGACCTCCGGGTGCCGCAGCAGCGTTGCCTCTACCTCGCCGAGTTCGACCCGGAAGCCGCGGATCTTGACCTGGTCGTCTACGCGACCGAGGAACTGCAATGCCCCGGACGAGAGTCGCCGCACGCGGTCACCGGTGCGGTAGAGACGAGCCCCGGGCGCGCCCCACGGGTCGGCTACGAACCTGGACGCGGTCAGACCGGGCCTGCCCAGATAACCGCGTGCGACCTGGATACCGCCGACGTAGAGCTCACCGACGACTCCCACCGGAACCGGCCGCAGCCGTGCGTCGAGCACTACGCACGTCGTGTTCTCCACCGGCGACCCGATCGGAACGGCCCCATCGGCGACCGGCGCGACGACGTCGTGCAGCAGGCAGCCGACGGTGGTCTCGGTCGGGCCGTACTCGTTGATCACATCGACGTCGGCTGGCGCGGTCCAGCCCGCCAGCGCCGCCCCGTGCAGCGCCTCACCTGCGATCACCAGGGTGCCGCGCTCGGCGAGCCGCACCGAGGCGAGCAGCGGCAGGTGGCTCGGGGTGATCTTGAGGAAGGTCGCGGTGCCCACGGCCTCGGCGATGGCGTCCGGCGAGTCCGCACACAGTTCCACAGCGCCGCCTGCCACCAGCGTGCCCAGCAGCGGGGTCACCGTGAAGTCGAAGGAGATCGACGAGTGCAGCAGCGTGTGCCCGGTGAGGCCCTTGAACCGACGCAGCGACCACGCGAGGTGGTTGCTCAACGCGCGGTGGGAGACAACGACACCCTTGGGCTTACCGGTCGAACCAGAGGTGTAGATGACGTAGGCGGCGTGATCGGGGTCTAGCGGCAGGATGCGGTCGGTGTCGCTGATAGGCGCCGCGGACTCCCCGGACAGGTCGAGCGTGTCGAGCAAGAGGCGATCAGGACCCGCGGGCAGCGCGTCGGTGACAGTCAGCACGAGGCCAGGCGCGGAGTCCTCCAGCATGAGCCGGACCCGGTCAGCGGGGTACTCGGGGTCGACCGGCACGTAGGCGGCGCCCGCCTTCGCCACGGCGAGCACGGCGACGACCATCGCCACCGAGCGCGGGATGGACAGCGCGACGGTGCTCTCGGGGCCGATGCCGCGCGCGATCAGGACGCGGGCGAGGCGGTTCGAGCGCTCGTCGAGGGCGCGGTAGGTGATCTGCTCGCCGCCCGCCAGCACCGCGAGGACGCCGGGGATCAGCGCGGCCTGCGCGGTGAACCAGTCCGGCAGCAGCGTGGTCGTGGCCGGGACGGCGGTGGCGTTCCAGTCCGGTTCGGTGCCGTCGTGCAGGTCGATGTCGCCGATCGGGACGTCCGGTGTGGACAGTGCGCCGTCGAGCAGCCGGTCCAGGTGGGCGAGCAGGCCGGCGACGAGGTCCACGGCACCGGCGGCCGCGGGGTGGTTGGCCTCGATGGTCATGTCGTCGCCGTCAGTTTCAACGGCGAGCGTCAGGTCGAACCGGGCGTCATCGCCGGGTACGTGCCTACGGGTCGCGAGCAGCCCGGCGGCGCGGAACGGCTCTAGCACGGGGGTCCGCAGCGACAGCACGACGTTGAACAGGCTGGCGCCGCCGCGACTCCGGTCAGGGTCAACGGCGCGGGCAACGTCATCGAGGTCCGCGTCCTGGTGGGCGTACCCGGCGAGACAGACCCGCCTGGCTTGCGCGACCAGTGAGGTGAAGGTGTCAGCAGCGTCAACGCGCATGCGCAGCGCGATGGTGTTACCGAGGTAGCCGATGACCGCGTCGCCGCCGTCGATGTCACGGTTGACCACAGGGGCGCCGATCAGCAGGTCGTCGGCGCCGGTGTAGCGGTGCAGCAAGGCCGATGTAGCGGCCAGCAGCACCATGAACGTGGAGGCGCCTTCGCGGCGAGCCAGCTCGCGGACCCGCCCGGCGGCGCCGGGAACAAGGGGCCTGGACTGGTCGTGGCCGCCCGCGCTGGGGCCTGCGGCGCTGAGGATCGGTAGCTCTACCAGGTCCGGCAGCGGTGACAGCGCCTCGACCCAGTGGTCGACGGCCGCGGCCGGGGCGGTCGGGGCGATCTCGGTGAACTGGCGGGCGGGCGGCAGGGTGCCGCGCCGGTAGGCGGTCACCAGCTCGCCGAAGAACACCGCGGAGGTGCCGTCGTCCCAGGCGATGTGGTGCGCCACGACGACCACGGTGAGCGCGTCGGGGGCGGTCGCGACGGTCCTGACCCGCAGCGGGGAGTCCACCGCGAGGTCGAACGCCTTCGCCGACAGCGACCGGCACAGCTCGTCGACCCGGGCGGGGTCGCTCACCTCGTGGTGGTCGAGCACGGGCGGCAACTCGGCGTGCACGACCTGGGTGACCTCGCCGTCGGCACCCATGCGGTAGGTGGTGCGCAAGATGTCGTGCCGCGCCACGACCTCCCGCACCGCCGCGTGCAGCCGCTCGTGGTCGACCGCCCCCACCAGGTCGAGCGCGATGCGGATGTTGTAGCCGACCGAGGCGGGGTCCAACTGCTGCAGCGACCACATCCGGCGCTGCCCCGGCGAGAGCGGGTGCTCGCCGCCGGACCCACCCGCGACCGCGGTGGGCGTCTCGGCGAGGCCCCGTTCGGCCAGCCGCCTGCGCAGCAGGTCACGGCGCAGGGCGGCGCGGTCGGGGCTGGGGGTGTCGGTGCTCACGGACGGGTGCCTCTCGTGGTCGGGTCGGGCTGGTCCGCGCTGGTGGTGGGGGGCACGGGAATCGGGGTCACTGGCCGGGGTCAGGCACCGAGCCGGGCGACGAGATCGCGTTTGCTGATCTTGCCGACGGCGGTGAGCGGCAACTCGTCGAGCACCACCAGCCGGTCGGGCTGCTTGTACCTGGCCAGGCCCAGTTCGGCGAGGTGCGCCCGCAACGCCTTGAGCTTGGGCGGGGTCCCCGCGGCGACGATCACCGCGCACACCAGCTCGCCGAGCGTGTCGTCCGGCAGGCCGATGGCGGCGGCCTGCGCGACGCCCGGGTGGGCGAGCAGCAGGTCCTCCAGCTCGCCCGCGGGCACCTTCTCGCCGCCGCGGTTGATCACGTCCTTGATCCGGCCCTCGACGACCAAGTGGCCGCTGGGCAGCTGCCGCACCAGGTCCCCGCTGCGGTAGAAGCCGTCCGGAGTGAACGCTGTCGCGTTGTACTGCTCGGCCCGGTAGTAGCCGCGCAGGGTGTAAGGGCCTCGGGTCAACAGCTCCCCGATCTCACCAGGGATGACGTCTTGGCCCTCGGCATCGACCACGCGGATCTCGTCGTCAGGGCTAAGTGGCCTGCCTTGGGTGTTCTCCACCAGGTCAGCGGAGTCCTCGGCGCGCGTGTAGTTGAGCAGGCCCTCGGCCATGCCGAACACCTGCTGCACCGCGCACCCCAGGGCGGGCGGCACGGCGCGGGCGAGGTCGGGGTCCATCTTGGCGCCGCCCACCTGCAGGAGCCGCAGCGTCGACAGGTCCTCCGTCGACCACTCGGTGGCCTCCACCCACATCCGGGCCATCGGCGGGACCAGCGCGGACACAGTCACGCCTTCCCGCTGGATCAGGGGGAAGGCGACGTCCGGACTGGGCGCGGCAGCCATCACCGCGACACCGCCGACGCCGAGGATCCCCAGCACGCCTGGGCAAGCGAGCGGGAAGTTGTGCGCGACAGGTAGCGCTACCAGGTAGCGATCGGCCTTCGTGAGTTCACAGACCTCTGCGCTAGCGCGGGCGTTGTAGGCGTAGTCGTCGTGCGTTCGTGGGATCAGCTTGGGGCGACCGGTAGTGCCACCGGAGATGAGCAGTACGGCGACAGCGGCTGGGTCTATCGGCGGAAGCTCGCGAGGCTCACCGGTTATCGCGGACAGCGCCGCATGCTCACCTGGGTCGCCGACAACAAGAACGTGCTTGACGTCGAGCTCTGCGGCCAGAGTGCGGTGGTCGAACCCCTGGAACACATCGGGGATGACATACCCGACAGCACCGGACAGCTCCACGAGGTGCGAGATCTCGGCGCGTCGGTGCGCGGGTAGCGCCATCACCGGAACAGCGCCGATCCTGGCCAAGGCGAACAGCAGCACTACGAACTCGGGCACGTTCGGGAGCTGGACCACGACCCGGTCGTCGCGGGCGATACCCAGGTCGAGCAACCCCGCCGCTAAGACATCCGCTCGACGGTCCAGTTCCCGATAGCTGACACGCTCATCCCCTGACACAACGGCGATGTCGTCACCAGAGCGCTCGGCCCATGACCGCAGCAACTCGCCGAGGGTGTCACCCCGCCAATACCCGCGTTCCCGGTAGACGGCGGCCAACTCCTCCGGCCAGCCGACCGCCCCGTCGATGAGCACGCTCACTGCGCCTCCGCCCACTCGCCCGCGATCTCGTCGTCGGAGAGCCCCTCGATCTCCCAGAACAGCTCGGCCACCGCTTCCAGGCGACCCGGCTCGCGCTGCCCCCTGGCCAACTCGGCGGCGAACCCCGCGACGGTCGGCGCGCCGAACAGGGCGCGGACCGAGATCTCCGTGGTGTCCAATGTGGAGCGCAGGTGCGCGACGACAGCCGTCGCCAGGACCGAGTCACCGCCGACGCGGAAGAACTCGTCGTGGACGCCGACCGAGTCGACCTCCAAGACCTCCCGCCACGCGAGTGCCACGACTCGCTCTAGCGCTGTCCGCGGCGGAGGTCCACCGGCGGCGACAGGCTGTCCTACCAAGGTTCGAACCGCGCCACGATCGACCTTCCCGTTGGCGGTCAACGGAACAGTGTCGATAGCGACCACGACATCCGGCACCATGTGCGCGGGAAGCAACTCCCGCGCGGCGGCGCGCACAGCGTCAGAGTCGAACGGACCGTCCACCACCACGCCAGCCCCTAGTGCGCCGGCAGCGGTAGTGACCGCGACCGCAGCGGTGATCGCGGGATTCGCCTGCAACGCGGCCTCGACCTCGCCCAACTCGACCCGGTAGCCGCGAACCTTGACCTGGTGGTCCCGGCGGCCGAGGAACTCAACGACTCCATCGCCGCGGTACCGGGCAAGATCGCCCGTGCGGTACCAACGCACGTCGTCACGGGTAACGAACCGATCGGCCGTACGGTCCGGATCACCCCGGTAGCCCGCGGCGACACCCGCGCCGCCGATCCACAGCTCGCCGGGCACCCAGTCCGGCGCGTCCCGACCGAGGTGGTCGACGACGCGGAGCCGGACCCCGCCCAGCGGCGTGCCGTAGGGCACCGACCGCCAGTCGTCGGGCACCGGGCCGGACACCTCGCACACCGTGGAGTGGATCGCGGTCTCGGTCGTGCCACCGAGCGCCACGAACCGACACCCCGGGGCCGCGGCGGCCAGTCGACCAGGCAGGTCGACGCCCACCCAGTCGCCGCCGAGCAGCACGAGCCGCAGCGACGAGCAGTCGGCGCCGGAGGCCAGCAGCATGTCCAGCAGCGCGGGCACGCAGTTGACGATGGTCACCCCGTGCGCGGCGACCAGCCCGCCCCAGGCGGCGGCGTCGCGGCGGTCGTCGGTCACCGGGACCACCGCGCCGCCCACCGACAGCGGGGCGAACAGGTCGAACACGGACAGGTCGAAGTCCAGGGCGGACAACGCGAGGGTGCGGTCGCCCGCGCCGATGGCGAACCTGGCGACGAGGTCGTCGATGGTGGCCATGGCGGCCTGGTGCGGGACCTCGACCCCCTTGGGCTCACCCGTGGAGCCCGAGGTGAACAGGATGTACGCGGCCCGCGCCGGGTCGGTGAGGACGGGCGCGGGCAGCGGTTCCCCGTCCGGCAGCGCGGTGATGACCGTGCGCGGTTTGGCCAACGCGACGATCCGGTCCACCCGAGCCTGAGGCTGCTCGACCCCGATGGGCACGTACGTGCCACCGGCGGCGAGTACGCCAAGAACCGCGATGACCTGATCCGGCCCCTTCGGCAGCGACACCGCGACCGTGTCGCCGGGCGTGACCCCGAGGCGGACCAACTCCCCCGCCACACGCAAGGCGCGCTTGGTGAGCTGCCCGTAGGTGATTACCTGCTCGCCTACGATCGCGGGCGCGTGCGGGCTCTCGGTAGCGCGGGCGAACACGCCCTCGTGCAGCAGCCCGCGCTGACGCACCAGCGTCGTGTCGTTGGCCCGGTCGCGGCGCGCCTGTTGGGCCTCGGGCAGCGCGGCCGGGACCGGCGCGTCCCAGGCGGCCGGGTCGGCGGCCAGCAGGTGGACCAGGTCGGCGAACGCGGTGAACATGGCGTCGAGCACGCCGTCGGCGACCTCGTCGTCGCGGCAGTCCCAGTTGACCAGCAGGCCGCCGTCGAGCTCGGTCACCTGCGCGTCGAGCAGCACCTGCGGGCCCTGCGAGATGATCCACACCGGCGCGCCGAAGCTCTGCCGCACGCGGGCGTCGAACAGCTCGCCCAGGTTGAGCGCGCTGGTGAACACGACCGGTGCCAGGACCTGCTCACCGTGCAGGCGAGTCAGGTCGCGCAGCACCTCCACACCGCTGTAGCCGGCGTGGGCGGCGTCCTCGTGCGCCCGGCCTTGCAACAGGCGGACCCGCTCGGCGAAGGTCGCGGACGCGGTCAGGTCGACGGCGAGCAGGATGGAACTGGTGAAGTCGCCGACGAGGTGGGCGACGTCGGGGTGCAGCGGTTCGCGGTCGAACATCGGCACGTTGAGCAGGAACTGCCCGCGCGCGCTCCAGCGCCCCACGACCTCGGCGAACGCGGTCGCCACTGCCATCGCGACGGTCACCCCGCGCGCCTTGGCCCGCTCGGCGAGCGCGGCGCGTTCCGCGGGCGGGAGCACTACGGCTCGGCGGGTCACGCGCGGTCGTTCGGACTCACGAGCCGCGCGGGGCAGGTCAGGCGCCCCGGGAAGGTCCGCGAGACGGTCGCGCCACCAACGGGCGGCCTTGTCGTCGTCGTGGCCAGCACGCCGATAGCGGCGGTAGCTGTAGTCGAGGGGCTTGTCGTCGGTGTCGCCCTGGTAGTAGCGGGCAAGGTCGGCCAGCAGCACGCGGTAACTGACCGCGTCAGCGGCAACCATGTCGACGTCCACGTGCAGGCGGGTGCGGCGTTCGGGTAAGAGGCTCAACGCGGTCGAGAACACCTCGCCGTGCTCGATGTCGAGCAACTGGTGGGAGTTCGCCTCGCGGATGGCGGCCAGCTCGGCCTCGGGATCCGGGTGCGCGCGCAGGTCGTGCACGGTCAGGCCGCGCCACCCCGAGTCCTGGGCGATCCGCTGGTCCCCGTTGTCGGACAGGACGACCCGGAGCATGTCGTGCCGGGCGATCAACCGCCGAACAGCGGCGGTGAGGCGGTCCGGGTCGACGTCGGTGCCGTCGAACTCGGTGTAGAGGTGCGCCGCGACGCCGCCGAGGCGCTGCCCCGGGGTGCGGCCGATCCAGTAGGCGTGTTGCAGCACGGCCAGCGGGAACGGACCGTCCTCATCGGACTCCGGCGCGCTCTCGGCTGCCACCGGTCCCCCGGTCCGCTCGGCCAACAACGCCGCCCACGCCCCGAGGGTGGGGTTCGCGGCCAGCTCGGCGAAGTCGACGACCACCCCGGCCCGGCGCCACCCGCCGACGAGCCTCATCAGCGCGATCGAGTCGAGCCCCAGCTCGAACAGGTTCGTGCCCGCGGTGATGTCCTCGGGCTCCTCCTCGGTCAGCTCGGCGACCGCGACCAGCAGCGCGTCGTAGTCCACGGCGCTCACCTGCGGACCCCCTTCGGCTCGGCGGGCACCAGGAACCTGGAGATGCTGCGCAACTTCTCGCACGTCTCCGTCCACTCCCGCTCCGGTGTGGACAGTGCGATGACCCCGGCACCGGCGCGCAGCCAGGTCCGACCGCCCGAGCTGAACACGGTGCGCAGCACCAGGGCGGCGTCGAGCGCGCCATCGGAGTCGACGGTCAGCACGGCACCGCTGTAGAGGCCGCGGCGGGGTTCGTGCCTGGCGATGGCCTCGACGGCGGCCGCCTTGGGGATGCCGGAGGCGGTGATGGAGGGGAAGAGGGCGGCGAAGGCGTCCCACGCGGTGCGACCGGGGGCCAGGTCGCCGCGGACCCGGGAGGCCAGGTGCTGGACGCTGCCGCGTTCGCGCACGGTCATGAACTCCTCGACGCGGACCGACTCCGGCGCGCACACCCCGGACAGCTCGTCCTGGGCGAGTTTCACCGAGATCGCGTGCTCGAAGATCTCCTTCGGGTCCGCGAGCAGCTCGCGGCGGGTCACCAGGTCCCGCGCGGGGTCACCGACGAGGGCGCGGGTCCCGGCCAGCGGTCGGGTGGAGACCCGACCGGCGGCGTCGACCTCGACCACGGTCTCCGGGCTGAACCCGGCGGCGCGCAGGTCACCCAGGTCGAGCAGGAACGACCGGGCCGGGGTGTTGCCGCGCCTGCCCGCGACGTAGGTGGCCGGGAAGTCGATCTCGGTGGGCACCGGGACCACCCGGGACAGGATGACCTTGTCCGGACCGCCTGCCCGGATGTCGCGCACGGTCTCGACGACGGCGGCGAGGTAGGCGTCGTCGGGCGCCTCCGGGTCGACCAGGTCGGCGGCGGGGGCGGGCCACGGCCGGTCGTCGACGGCGCGCAGACCCTCGGGGACCGCGCCGCGCTCGTGCAGTCCGTCGGGGCCGATCTCCAGCTCGTAGCCGGGGATCACCAGGTCGAGCAGGGGTCCCTCGGCGCGGCCGAGGTGCAGCAGGCCCGCCAGCTCGAACGCGGCCCAGCCGTAGGCCCGCCAGGTCGGCAGGCCGGTCCCGGCGAGCAGCTCGGCGACCTGGCCGAGCGGGTCGGCGCCGAGCGGGACCACCAGGCGGCCCGCGGGCGTGGTCCAGGTGATGCCGGTGCCGTCCATCCGCAGCCGGGCGTGCGCGCCCGCGGCGAGCACCCACCGGCCGCCGCGCTCGTAGAGCACGTACGGCGGCTCGGCGCGGCGCGCCACGGCGGCGGCGACCAGCAGCGGGTCGGCCACCGCTTGGGCGATGGCGGTCACTAGACCTGCCCCGACGCCATGCGCTCGACCAGGCTCGCCGGGCGCAGGTCGGTCCAGACCCGCTCCACGAAGTCCACACAGGACGTCCGGGCGGCCGGGCCGTACACGGCCGTCCAGCAGGCGGGGACGTCGGCGAACACCGGCCACAGCGAGTGCTGCTGCTCGGCGTTGACCAGGACGAGGAACGTCCCGTCCTCGTCGTCGAACGGGTTGGTGGACATCGGCGCACTCCTCGGCGGTCCTGACTGCGGGCAGGCGGCATCGGCCGGGCGCGAACGCGCGCACGGCTGCTACCTGGGGGTGTTCGCGCCTACCGGATCGTCCGAAGGGGACAGTGCGATCGCGGTGGCACGTCGGGAGGTGGGCGTCGTTCCCCGCGACCCGAACCCGGTCGTCGGGCGACGCGCCATCACCTGAGGTTAGCCTAGCCTATCTTCCACGGACGTGTAGAAGCAAGGGCCTCAGGGGCCGTCCCACCCGGCCAGGCTGAGCAGCTCGAACAGGTCGTAGACGCACTCGCCGGTCCACACGACGGTGCCGATCGCCAACAGTGGCAAGAGGACTCCGGACCAGCGGCCACCCCGACCGGGCGCGAAGAGGGCGGCGACCCGGCGCGGCACGATGCCGGGGGCGGCGCCCAAGGCCATGAGGGAGCCCGCGGGTCGCTCGGCGCGGCTGCCCGCGGCGGCCAGGGCGGCGTGCCCGATCGCGCGACCGACCTGCTCGCGGTCACCGATCGCGGTGGCTGCCGCCTCGTCGGCCGCGCGTTCCACCAGGTACTCGACCTGCTTGGCGACGGGCCTGAGCAGGGGATGTGCGACCGCGGCGAGGCGCGCCCACCAGACCAACCGGTGGTGGCCGCCGTCGAGGTGCGCGCGCTCGTGGGCGACAACGGCGCGGAACTGGCGGTCGTCGAGCAGCTCGCTGAGCCCGGTCGTGATGACGATCCTGCCCGGCCTGCCGGGGACCGCGAAGGCGTCCACCCGGGGGTCTTCGATGACGACTACATCGCCGTCTGTCCAGTCACCACTCACGGCGCGCATCTCGTGCCTACGCCGCATCCACAGGCGCGCGGCGAGGACGACCACTACGACGAGCCAGCCGAGTGAGAGCCACGACACCCACGGGACGTGCGCTGTGTCGTCGACCACGCGCTGGTAGGACCAACCGCCCCAGTCCGCGACCACGGGGAGTTCGGCCAATGCCTTGAGCGCGAACGCGGTGAGGTTGACCACCGAGGCAGCCGCCGCCGCGATCGCCGACGCCGCGAAGACCCGCGCGGCCAGGTCCGGGCGCAACCGGTCGACCAACAGCCACGACACCACCAACACCAACAGCGGCGTGGCAACCACGGACCAGGCGAAGTGGTCGAACACGGAGATCCCCTCGGTGGACGTCAGCCGCAATCCTGCCCCCACAACGATGTGAAAGTCCATTGGCGCAGGTAGGGCTATGTACCATGCGCGTGTGCAAGACGAAGACGGCAAGCCCTCCCCTCGGCGCAGACCCGGCGAACTGGCCGCCCACGTGCTGAACACCCTCGCCGAGGCGGGCAGGCCGCTGTCGCCGGGCGAGCTGCTCGAACTGCTCGACCCACCCGGCTCCCTGTCCTACAGCGCGGTCGTCACCACCCTGACCCGCCTGTACGAGAAGAAGGCCGTCACCCGCGAACGAGCGGGCCGGGCGTACCGCTACACCGCCGTCACCGACCCCTCGGCCCTGGTCGCCTGGCGGATGAGCCGCCTGCTCGACGCCGACCCCGACCACACCTCCGTCCTCACCCGCTTCGTCTCGGCCCTGGACGAGAAGGACGAACAAACCCTCCGCCGCCTGCTCGGCGAGGGCTAGCCCGCGCGCCGCTACGCTGGATGATCAGCGGATGTCCGGGGGGCGGCGATGGCTGGACGGGCAGGGGACGGTTCCGCGGGCCGCGTGCGGTGGGCTTCCACTGGCGTTGGCCATTGTCGCGAGGCACCTCAGCCAGCATCCCGAGTTGACGGCCTCGGACCTGGTCAGCGAGCTCGATGGGTCCGCGACCCGCCTGGAGGCACTGGACTCCGTTAGTCCTGGCGGCTTCCTGCGCGTCGCCCTGTCCTGGTCGTACGACGCGCTCACCCCTCGGCAACGGGAGGCGTTCGCCCTGCTGGGCGTCGCACCGGGACCGGACATCGGCCTGGCCGCGGCGAGCCGACTGCTCGACCTGACCGCGCGTGAGACCCAGCGGCTGCTGGACACCCTCGACGGGGCGTCACTGGTGCGGCACGACGGACACGGCCGGTACCGGATGCACGACCTGGTCCGCGAATACGCCGCAGACACGGCCTCGGACCTGGCGGTAGGCAGCTGGCTCGGATGGATTCGCGCGCGTAAGAGGGCACCGAATTGGGGCTGGGTCGGGGAAATCCTTGCGCTGGGAGGGCGGGGCTGGGCTATGGTGGGCTTACCGGAATCGGTTCCGGTAAGCGGTCGGGGGCGTTCGGCCGGGCCGCTCGATGAGGTCGCTGGGGGCCGGGGAGCCCGTGCCGAGAGGGGTGCCAGGTGGGAAGTCGATCGACCGGGCGAGTGGTGGCGGCGGTGGTCGCGGTGGCGTTGGGGGTGGTCGCGCCGCCGGTGGCGAGCGCGAGTGGGTTCACGCTTGTGTGGGATGACTTCGACAACGGGTTCAGCAGTGCCAAGTGGACCTCGTGGCCCGCGGCGGGATACCCCCAGGGGGACGCGAAACCGACCACGGCGGACGGCGTGCTGACCGTCGTGCCCACGGGGACCAACCCGCGCACCGGTGAGCCCGCGTTCCGGTTCACCACCGCGCCAGAGAGCCAGGGTGGCGGCGGGGACCTCGACCAGCTCAAGTGGATCGCGACCGTCAACCACACCGCCAGCAGCGGGTTCCCCGGGTTCGACGCCAAACCGGGTCAGCTGCTGACCTGCCGCACCAAGATGGCCGGGCGGACCTTCGGCACCGGCAACCACCCCTTCGGCGCTGCGGTCACCAACCCCGACGGCGACCTGCGCCTGGCCGCGACCTCGACGGCGACGATCGACACCGAGACCCAGGTGGTCACCGACTTCGTGGTCACCAACAACACGATCTTCGCCATCTACGAGCGGTTGCCGGTCGCGGGCAAGGACCACGCCGCGTTCACCTACGCCGTGCCGGTCGCCTCTCGCCGCCAGGACCAGGTGCACGTGCTGGAGACCGTCATGGACAACGCCGCCGGGGCCGTCGAGTGGCGCGTGGACCGCAGGACGGTGCTGCGGGTCGACAAGATCGGGTACCGGGTGCTCGACCGCAAGCACCTGCTGATGGACCTCGGCGGCCGGGAGGAGCGGGTGTTCCCGAGGCAGATGGCGTGCGGCATGGGCATGTTCACCTTCCTGGCCGGCTCGGCGCAGGGCAGCCCCGGGCTGGTCCGGATCTCCGACGCGCCGGGCAAGTACTTCGACACGCTCAAGGGGCAGCCGACCCCCCAGACCTTCGTCGACGACAGGAGCCTGCCGTCGAACCGGCTGTGGGGGCAGGGCGCGCGGCTGCGGGTGGACAGCGTGACGGTGATCTCCGCACCCAAGCAACGCGGCGCCTGACACAGCGCCACCGCCCTGCGATGGTCCACAGAGGAGTGTCACCAGCGGAGTGTCACCAGTGGTCGAACATGGCCCGGCTGGGCGGATCCGGGGTCGGCGGTGCCACGGGCGCGGGTGCCCTCGGTGGCTTGACCGGGTCCTCCAGATCGGCAGCCGGTTCGACGGCATCGTCGATGACCGGGTCAGCGGGCTCCTCGACCGCCTCGTCCGCGGGTGGGTCGACCGCGTCCTCGACGGCCGGTTCCAGAACCTGTTCGGCGGCCAGGTCGGTCGGGGTCTCGATGGGCGGGGTCTCGGTGGGCAGGGTCTCGGTGGCGGGCTGGTCGATGGCGTCGCGCAGGGAGTTCTCCAGGTGGCGGGCGAGGGCGGGTTCGGCCAGGTCCTTGGTCACCAGGTCACGCGCGCACCGGCAGTCGCCCAACCGGTTCTCCGCCGCGCACGCCAGCACGCCCAGCACCCGGAGCCCCTGGGCCAGTGCCCGCAGCGGGAACGGTTCGACCAGCGCGCGGGTGGCGAACTCCCCGATCGTCTCCGCCACCAGGGTTGGAGCGCCCAGCGTCGACGCCACCCAGACGATGCCGGTCTTGACCGCGGTCGGGATCGGCGCCAGGCCGTTGGCGATCGCGCTGAGCGCCGCGCACCGGTCCGCGGTCCACAGTTCGGCGCGCGCGTACTCCCCGGCCTCCCGCACCACCCCCTTGGCGAGCGCCGTCGCCACCCCGTCCTGGAGCAGGTCCGCCACGAACCTCGCCGCGCTTCCCCGCCGCACCACCGGGTCCTCCGGCAGCGGCAACTCAGCGGCAGGGTCGACCGGCTCGACCGCCGCGGGTTCGACGGCGGCCTGCCGCACCTCCCAGAGCGGGTACGCCAGGCATTCGGCGCACCCGTCCCCGGCAGGCCGGATCACCTCGCACGTGGTGTCCGGCCTGGTGTTCAGCTGCATGATCGACGAACAAGCCAGGCAGGCGAACAGGTCCACCACGGTCTGCTCGTCCGCGGCCTCCCGCGCACGGCGTTGCTCCGCGACCGCCTGGACCTTCTGGCGGAGATCCCGCACAACCGCGGAATCCCGAGCCGACGCCCCCCGCAGCCGCTTCACCTCCGCGCGCAACTCGGCCACCTGACGCCCCAACTCGGCCGTCTGCCACCGCGCCGCCTCGACACGCTCGTCGCGCCGCACCAACTCCTTGCGGTGCCGCTCCCGGAGGTCGTCGATCACCTTCTGCGCTACCGCGGACTCTTGCGCTACCGCGTGCTCGACGGCAGACGCCACCCGGCGCCGAAACGGAGCGACATCGAGCAGGAATGCCCACAGCGGTCCGTTCATCCGTCCACGGTAGCGATCACGCGCGCCCCGCAGGACCGTAACGCACAAGGTGGCGGCTACCAGTCCAGGTAGTGGCCAAGCCGCCAGCGGGCTCGTACCCGGCCCTAGTCGTCCGTGAGCAGGTCGGGGATTTCTACGCGGGAGCTTACTCGGAGTTTCTGGAGTGCTGCGGCGACGTGGAGTTCGACTGTGCGGACTGAGAGGCCCAGGGCGGTGGCGATGTCGCGGTTGCTTCGGCCTGCGGCTGCCAGGGCGGCCACCTCGCGTTCGCGGGGTGAGAGCCGGTCTCCGTAAGCCGGGCGGCCGCGTTTGCGGGTGGGGAGGGCCCGGTTGGCGCGCAGCACTTCCTGGCACTGTCGCGTTCGGACAGTCGCGCCGAGTTCGGTGAAGACCGACTCGGCCTCGCGGACCAGGGGGACGCCGTCCTGGCCCGCGGCGAGGGCGCACTCGCCGTGGTTGAGGCGGGTTCGGGCCCACCAGAAGCGGCGGGGCATGGCGGCGAAGGCGGTCTCGGCGTCGGCGTACCAGGTCAGGGCGGTGGCGAGGTCGCCCCGGCGGTGGTGCAGGAGGGCGCGGCCCAGCTGGAGGGCGGCTTCGGCGGCGGGGCAGTCGAGGTCGCTGATGCCCTCGTGGTGCTGCTTGAGCAGGACCTCGGCGTCGCCGCAGCGGTCGGCGCGGCACAGCAGGTCGACGGCGATGGGCGTGACGTCGGCGGCCCACACCCACATGCCGGTGCGGCGGATGACCTCCAGGGCGGCGTCCACGTCCGGGGTCGCGTCGGGGCGGGTCGGGGCGCGGTGGCGGACCTCGGCGATGACGGCGTGCGCGGCGGCGGCGACCGGCGGGGCCGGTGGCGGGCCGGTGACCAGGGCCCGCAGCAGCCGCAACGCCCCCGTGCCGTCCCCCGCCTCCGCGGCCAGCGCGCCCGCGACCAGCCGGTACCCGGCGGTGATCCGGGGCAGTTCGACGTGGTCGGCGGCGGCCGCGCGCTCACGCAGGCCGCGCCAGTCGCCGCGTTGCCAGTCGAGCAGGACGTCGTTGGCGCCGAGGTGTTCCTCGGTGAACGGCGCCGCGAACTCCCGGGCCAGGCCACGGCCGCGGGCCATGTCGTCCTCGGCGCGCCGGTAGTGCCCGAGCCAGCAGGCGGCCTCGGCGAAGTTGAAGCAGGCGCGCACCAGGTGCTGGCCGCGTTCGAAGTCCGCGGGCGTGGCAAGCACCTGCCGCGCCAACGGCCAGCCAGCGGGGTTGCCGCACTCCAGCAGCGCGGACGCCTTGTTGACCAGGAACGCGAACCGGGCCAGCGGGTCGGTCAGGGTGTCGGCGAGCTCGTCGGCCTCGGCCAGCCACCGCATGCCGACGTCCACGTGCTGGTGGCAGGCGTTGGTGCTGGCCAGGCAGGACATCACCCTGGCGGCGAGGTCGGGCCGGGGGCCGCGCAGCTCACCGACCGCGGCCACCAGCTCGCGGTAGCCCGCCGCCGCGGCGCCTGCCTGGTTGAGCAGCAGCAGACCCAGGTCCTTGCGCAGCTCACCGCGCACCTCCGCGGGCAGCCCGTCGGTGGCCAGCAGCCCGCGCAGCACCTGCTCGGTCTCGGCGAAGTCCAGGCCGTAGAGGGCGACCCGGCCCAGCTTCACCGCCAGCCCGCGGCGTTCCTCGACGTCGGCGGTGGTGTCGAGCAGCTCCTGCAACGCGGCGAGGGCGGCACCGGTGTCGCCCACCTCGATCGCTCGGTCGACCCCGGCCTCGACGCTGCGGCGCCATGCCCCGTGCTCGCCCGCGGCCTTGAGGTGGTGCCCGACGCGCATGTGCCGCGGGTCGCCCGGCGCGTCCCCGAGCACGGCCGCGGCCCGGCGGTGCAGGACGCGCAGGCCGCTCGGGGTCAACGTGCGGATGACGGCGTGCCCGGCGAGGTCGTGGGTGCAGCGGTAGCGGCCGTCCGAGCGGTGCAGCAGCCGGGCGGTGACCAGCCGGTCGAGCGCGTCCTCGCCGTCGTCCAGCCCGACGTCGGCGACCCGGCACAGCTCGGCGGCCGCGGTCGGCGCCCCGAGCACGGCGGCCGCGGTGACCAGTGCCCTGGCGACGGGGTCGAGCGGGGCCAGCCTGCCGCCGATGAGTTCGAGGTAGCCGTCCGGGACGTACTCCCCCGTCAGGCTTTCCCAGGGTTGAGCGCCGGGGGCGGCGCGTTCGATCGCGGCCCGGACCACCTCCTCGATGGCGAACGGCAGACCACCGGTCAACCGCAGCAGGGCGGCCGCGGGGGCCGGACCAGCGGATGTGGCGACCGCGTCGGCCATCGCGGCGGTCTCGTCGATCGTCAGCGGCTCCAGCCGGACCAGGCCGGTGCTCACCCCGGACCGCGGCGGGGTGATCCCCCACGACCGCTGCCCCGGGCGGTGGCTGAGCACCAGGGCCAGCTCGGGCGGCAGGTGGCCGACGAGGAACCGGAGGAACTCCACGGTCGCCTCGTCGGTCCAGTGGAAGTCGTCGAGGACGAGCACGGCGGGACCGGCCAGGGCCAGCAGGTGCCGCAGCGCGCGGTAGCGGCGGTGGCGCTCCATCCTCGGGTCGTCGAGCGCCTCGGCGGGGTTGGGCAGCCGGGTGCCCAGCTCGGGCAGCAGCTGGGCGACCGCGCCGAGCAGCGGGTCCGGCCGGTCGGTCCACGGGACGGCGGCGTCGGAGAGCAGCGCGTCGACCAGCGGGGCGAGCGGCAGCGGCTCGCGCAGCGACTGGCAGGTGCCCACCAGCGCGCGGGTGCCGCGCAGGGCGGGGTGCGCGAGCACCTCCTCGATCAGCCGCGTCTTGCCGACCCCGGCGTCGCCCTCGACCCGTACCACCGCGGGGGTGGCGGTGACCAGGCCCAGCAGCGCCTCGACCTCGCCCGCGCGCCCGATGAGGGGGGTCACCGCCTGTGCCATGCCCCTCCTCCGGCGCGCTACGTAGAGAAACACTGTCGCTCACGCGGCCGTTCGGGGCAACGCCGCGCCGGGGCGGCCCATGCCGGGCGACTACCTGGAAAATTGGCCCGACTACCTGGAAAATACGTCGGAACCGAGGGGCAATTCAGTTTTCCGGGACGCCGTTAATTGCGTCTCGACATCAGGTGAACCGAACCTTGACGGGCCTTAATTTCACTGGATAACCTTCGTCACGTTCTCGCGGAACCATTCTTCGCCAGGACGTCGATCACCCCGTTCGGCCTGGACAGCGGCCACGAGCCGAGTGCCGACCTGGATCCTCACAAGGGACGGGCCGGATGTCCCCACCGTTCACGTCGACGGGTAGCTGACCGCGGTGTTCCCCGCACGCATCTCGTGCGGTTCCCCTGCATCCGGGAGTGCCAGCTCCGGGAAAGGTTTCCCATGTCATCGAAACCCTTGCGTTACGCGATCGCGGCCTCGACCGCGGCGGCGTTCTGCGTCGCGCTGAGCCCGTCCATCTCGGCCGCCCCGCAGGCGGCGGCGGTGCCGTGCGCGCCTGCCGCCGACTCGATCACCCAGCGGCTGCCGTCCTGCGTGTCCGCCGCGGTGTCGCTCGACCGGTTGCCCGCGGTCGGTGAGACGGCGAACGTGCGCGTCACGCTCAACGCCAACACCCAGGTCGACGGTGCCAGGTTCAGCGTCCGGTTACCGAAGAGCCTGCGGTTGGAGACGGCGGGCACGGGCCTGTCGGCGCCGCGAGCGGTCGGTCTCGACCAGGTGGCGGAGCAGACCCTCGCGCTCACCACGAAGGGCCGTTCGGTCACCCTCCGTGTCACCGCGCTGTCCGCCGGTCCCGCGCAGATCCAGGCCGACGTGGCGGGCGCCGAGGAGAAGCACGCCGCACACGCCTCGACCGAGTTCACCGTTGGCGCTACCTCCGGCAGTTCACGGACCGGCATCGGTAGCCCGGAAGGTCCGGCGGTCAGCAGCGGTCAGACCAAGACGCTCACCAACGGCAAGGCAGCGCCAGTCGCCGCGGCACCCGCGTCCGTCTCGGCGGCAGCAGCGGGCCAGATCTGCGCGACCGGCTCGTTCGCGATCGCCGACAAGACCGGTACCTGGCTCGCGGGCCGCAACATCCCGGTGACGGTGCAGGGCAAGACCACCTCGACAGCGGCAACGGTGAACTACGCGACGGGCCTCACCGGTTACGCGGACGGCAAGTACTCGCTGTGCTTCACCGCGCCGGTGGCCAAGATGTACTCGCTGTGGGTCAGCTTCTCCACCGCGGGCTCCCTGTGGCAGGTCACCGACCTGGCGGGCACCTCGGCGTACACCACCTACACCGCGGTCAAGAGCAACGTGGCCTCCGGGGCGACCGCCGACTTCGGCTCGATCGCGCCGCCCACCCAGCACATGCGCGGCTGGCACGCCTTCGACACGCTCAACCTGCTGTGGTTCAACCGCGCCTCTACGACCGGTTGCTGGACCTCGCGGCAGAGCAGCTCTTGCACCAAGATCTGGCTGCGCTGGCAGCCGGGCAGCACGGAGGGCGCGCGCTTCAACAACTCCGTCGCCAAGACCCAGCGCTACGTCCTGCTCGGCGACGCCGACCCCGACTCCGAGCACCTCGTCCTGCACGAGAGCGGCCACGCCTTCATGGACCAGCTCCACGACGGCTGGTGGCCCACCTCCGACTGCCCGAGCCCGCACTACCTGCACGCCCGCACCGGCCCCTCCTGCGCCTGGACCGAGGGCTTCGCCAACGCCATCGCCGGCTACGTCAAGGGCGACGGCCGCTACTACTGGGCCGACGGCGGCACCATCGACCTGATGACCACCACCTGGTTCAACCCCGCCTACGCCGCCAGCCGCACCAACGTCGAGAACGGCGACCAGGTCGAGTGCCGAGTAGCAGGCACCCTCATCGACCTCTGGCGCAAGGTCGACAACGGCCCCTCCGGCACCTTCGCCAGCATGATCAGGTACCAGTCCAGCACCTTCGCCAACTGGTTCAAAACCGTCCGCCCCGCGGTGGGCCTGTCCGTCACCACCACGACCAAGAACCTCGTCTACACCCACACCATCGACTACCGCTAGGTAGTCGCCCCAGCGCGGGCCCCAGTCCGCCCCGCGCCCCGACCGGCCCGCTGCCCCCACAGCGGGCCGTTCGGGCATTCGGCGACTGCCGCCCGACAGAGGGAATGCCGTGGCGCGGAGTCGCCGCTGGTCCGCGTATCCACAAGCGACACAAGCCATTCCCGCCGCACGACAGGACCAAGTGTCGACGACGCGTCCGGTAACGACCACGGCAGGCATCGCGATCCTGTCGAACGTCGATCTTTTCTCAAAGGGGCGTCGAGATGCTGGTGTGGTGGCGTAATCGCAAGCGCAAGTGGCTGTGGATCACGGGAGCGCTGCTCCTGGCGTTGTTCGTCGTCGCGGGGCTCACCGGTGATCCGAATCGCGCGAAGCAGCAAGCGGCCGCCGCGCCACCCGGCACCTCCGCGCCCGCGCCGACCAGCACGAGCGAACCGAGCACCGTCGCGGTACCCGCTGATCTCGTGGGCAAGAACGCCGCGGAGGCCAAGACGATCTTGACCGGTCTCGGGTTCACCACGCTCGTCTACGAGTCGGTGGACGGGCGGAACGTGCTGGTTCCGGAGAACTGGACTGTTGTCGCCGTCGAGGGCGCCACGGCAGCGGTCGCGCGAACCACCCGGATCGTCCTGCGAGTCGACAAACCGCAGGAGATCACCACCATCGCGCCGAGCCCGACCACGGAGGTCACCGTGCCCACTGTCGCGGTCGCGCCACCGGTAACCGAACCAGAGGTCGCAGCGCCCGCTGACGCCTATTACAAGAACTGCGACGAGGCGAGGTCAGCGGGCGCGGCGCCGATACACCGCGGCGAGCCGGGCTACCGCACCGCTCTGGACCGCAACAAGGACGGCGTCGCCTGCGAGTGATCGACTTGCTGCTGCGCAAGGGTTTGCCCTCCACCACCAGTACCTTCGCGGACCGTCGAGGTGAACGCTGGGCAGTCAGACAGGGAAGCTTCGCCCGGGGGCGTCCATCCCAGGCTCTGTCACTCGATCGGGTTGGATGCGGTCGATGTTGGGCGTGTCGTGAAACCTCATTCAGGTCCGATCAGGTAACGGAGCCATTGGAGGAACATCATGAGTCGCCTGGCGCACGTCCTCACGATCGCGGCGATGCTCGCGACAGCGACGGCGGGGCTCACGGGTGTGGCGGCCGCCGAGGACGATCCCCGGTCCGGAGTGGTCACCAACACCCGCCCGGCGCCCGATGCTGACGCGGTCTGCGGGTGGGAAGGGTGGATCCGCAACGAGAGAACGCTCGGCAGGGTCGTCGAGAGCACCGGCTGCGATAGCCGGGTCGCGCCGCCGACGTTCCGGTACACGACGGGTTCGGGGACGTACGCGGTCGGCGCGGTGCCGGACCGCCAGTGCGTGACCACCCGCGACGGCGTACCCGCGGTCGCGGCGGTGAACGACACCGATCGCATCGCCCTGCTGTACCCGAACGGCGTCTGCCGCGGCATCGCGAAGGTCGCGTTCCCCGGCGCCACGTACCAGGGCCCGGCGTTCTGGTCGCTGCTGTTCTTGAGCGTGTCCGGCTGAACCACCGGCGGGCGCGCCGGGAGTCTCCCGGCGCGTCCGCCGCCTGCCTCGGTGGACCGCGGTGGCCGGGCGGATCCCGGTAGTCGTCCACAACGCCCGGAACTGTCCACAGGCGACTCGCGAGGCATTGACGAGCGGCCGGGTTCGACAGGTTTCAGAGATGGGCGTGCTAGCGGGGTGCGGATGCCTTGGACTCCGTCAGGAGAGGGGGTCGCCCATGGTGAGGCGGATGGTGAAGGTGGTGGGGGTTTGGGTCAGGGCCACGTGGTGGCAGAGCTGGTGGGCTATCCAGAGGCCGTAACCACCGCCGGTGGGGGTGGGGGTGGGGATGAGACCGGCGAAGGGGTTGGTGGGGCCGGGGCCGTTGTCCTGGACCGTGACGACCACCGAGCCGGGGGTGGTCCAGAGGTGGAGGGTGATGGGGGCGGTTCCGTGGGTGAGGGCGTTGGAGACGACCTCGCTGACGGAGACCACCAGGTCGTCCACGTCGTCCGGGCGCAGCACGCCGGTCGCGCGGGTGGTCACCGCGGTGCGGGCGGCGCTGGGCGTGGGGTTGGTGAGCGCTACCGCGGGGGGTTGGTGCTGGACGGGGTAGAGCGGCGCGGGGACCCTGGCGGCCAGGAAGGTCAGGGGGTGGATGTAGGCCGCGTTGGGGTGGGTGGCGCCGGGCCTGGCCAGCAGGGTGTGGGTCTTGGTGACGTCGGCGAGCACGGCGGCCGGGGTGGTGCGGGTGTCGTAGGCGCACATGCTGACCAGGGGGAACTGGTCGTAGGCGTGGTTGACGGTCGCCTCGTAGCGCGACCACGCGTCCCAGGCGGGGGTGGGGTCGGGGATCTCGCCGAGCAGGCGGATGGCGCCCGCGCCACCGTCGACGAGGCGGGTGAACAGCTCGCGGTAGGACTTGATGGCGATCGCGGGCCGCACGTACTGCAGGTCCGTGGAGATCACCGTGACCTTCTCCGGGCGGTCGACGGCCGCGAGGACCAGTTCGGCGCGCGGCGGGTCGATGGCGAGCAGCACGGCGTCGCCGCAGTCGAGGCCGTCGGTGAGGAACGGGACGCCGACGCCGAGCAGTTCGGTGTCGTCGGCGTAGCAGAGTGCGACGTGGTCGGGCGCGTTCATGCCGCCTGCTCCACGCGGACCCCGTCGATGCCCAGGACGTCGACCAGTCTCGCGGCGCCGAAGCGGCGGGTGCGCAGGACGATCGTGATCCCCCTGCTGGCGGCCTGCTCGGCCAGGCCCAGCAGCCCGTGGTGGTCGATGAAGGTCAGCTCGCGCGCGTCCACGACCACCTCGCCGGGACCCCAGTGCGCGGCGGCGCGGTCGAGCACCCAGCCGAACAGCCCGTGCGAGCGCAGGTCCAGCTCCCCCTCCAGCGCCACCGCGCCGGACGCGCCCCACCCGTGCAGGCGGAACGGGACGTGCTCGACGTTGCCGCGCGGGTGGATGCCGGCGAGCTTGTCGACCACGTCGGTGCCCAGGGTCGGCACGCTGTAGGCGCAGAGGGCCTCGAACGGGTACGCGGCCATGTAGCGGTCCACCGCGTGCTCGTAGCTCGCGAACGCCGCCAGCTGGGCCGGGGTCCGGACCAGCCCGGTCGCCTCGACCGCCACCCGGAACCCGGTGAACCCGGCCGCGACGGCTGCCTCGGTCTCGGCGGCGTAGGTGCGGACCTGCTCCTCGGCGTCGACCGCGGCGTCGGTCTCGTAGAGCCCGTCGAGCGACCTCAGCTGCACCGCGCCGCGCTCGCGCAGTTCGTCGAACCCGGGCACGTCGTCGAAGCGCCGCCCGAGCTCGGCCACGTCACCGGGGGCGGCGACACACACCCGCTTGCCCTCCGCCAGGCCCTCGACCAGGAACGCCCGCGCCCCGGCGACGAACTCCCCCGCGTCGGCGAAGGCCCAGCAGAGGTGGCCGCGGCCACCCGTGGTGGTCTCGCGGTCAGCTCCCGGCGCCTGGCTCACGTGAACGACTTTACGGCACCGCCCACACCCGGGGAATCGCCAACACCGGCCTTCGCATTCCGGATACCGCCTCAGCGCGTGGTGTTGAGGTACCCGATCACCACCGCGCCCCACCAGCACAGCTGCGAGAGCGCGGAGGTCGCGGCGCCCCACAGCAGCAGCGGCACCGGGGGTGCGCCGTTCAGGGTGGACATGCGGCGGCCGAGTGCGGTGGCCTGGATGCCGTTGAGGGTCAGGGTTGTGACGAAGGCCAGCTTCAGCGCGGTGGCGCCGGAGGACAGGTCCGGGCGCAGCAGGGTGCCGCTGGCGACCAGGCCGAGCAGGCCGGACCAGATGAGCGGGTGCAGCCGGGCGGTGTGGGCGACGGCCTCGGCGAACGTGGCGCGGCCCAGGACCCAGAGCGCGAAGAAGTAGTCGGCGACGAGGACGGCGCCGAAGCCGAGCACCAGGAAACCCAGGTGCGCGAACAGCGCGACGTCGTGCAGCAGCGGGCTCGGACGCACCACAGTGGACAGCCAGATCGCGGTGACGAGCAAGGTGATCGCGGTGACCCCGGCGGCGGTATCTCGGCGAGTCCACAGTGGTCTATCGGATGAAAGCGGCGGTCCATCGGAGGGAGGCGACTCGACAGGCTCCAGCATGTCACCAGTACACCGGACGCCGAACTTGGTCGACATCCTTGTCCGGCAAGGACAATCAACTGGGAAGTGCCTGTCCCGCTCGGCGGGGAACGTGCGGGACAGGCGACCCGGCGAGCTAGTACCCCGAGCGCGGCGACCCGGCGCCGACGGGCACGTCGCGGGCGAACGAGCAGGCCATGTCGCGGACGAAGGCGCGCACCAGCGGTGAGAGCCGCAGCCCGGCGAAGTCGTGGCCCGCCTGGCTCAGGATGCCCGCGTCGATGAGCTCGTCGGCGAGTTCGTCCTCTTCGGACGGCAGCGGGCCGACCCGGTCGGCGGTCCTGGCCAGCCAGTGCAGCAGCATCCTGGCCGGGTGGCTCAGCGTCAGGTACGCCGAGCGCAGCGCCTCGCGCATGGACAGGTCGCCGATGGACAGCCAGTTGAGCGCGTTGCCGTTGCGGTGCCAGCCGTCGAGCATCTGGCCGAGGATCACGTGCGGGCGCAGCGCGATCCGGCGCAGCGCGATGTCGAGGGCCAGCGGCAGGTCGCCGCAGAACTCGGCGAGCCGGTCGAGGTCGTCCGGGCCCGCGGTGACCGTGGGCGGCAGTCCGGCGATGACCATCTCGACCGAGTCGGCGCGGGAGAGCGGGGTGACCGGCAGCCTGCGGACCTCGCGCAGCCCGAGCAGCCGCTTGCGGCTCACCAGGACGGTGGTGCTGGTGTCGGTCTCCACCAACAGCGGCCGCACCTGCCTCTCGTCCAGGACGTTGTCCAGCAGCACCAGCAGCCTGCGCTCGACGAGCAGCGTGCGGTACAGGCCGACCCGGTGGTCGAGGGTGCCCGCGAGCTCATCGCCCGGCACGCCGAGCGCGCGCAGGAACCCGTCGAGGATGTCGTACGGGCTGGGCCCGGCACCGAGGTCGGCGTAGAGCTGGCCGTTGGTCGTGTCGGCCGCCCTGGTGTAGGCGTAGTACAGCGCCAGCCCGGTCTTGCCGACGCCCGCCGGGCCGCTGATCACGATCGGGGTGTCGCCCGCGGCGCGCAGCCACGCGAGTTCGGCCACCCGGCCGATGAACCCGCGCGGCCGTTGCGGTAATTGCGCCGGGTACGGGAGCTTGCCGGTGAGCCGCTCGCGCGCCGGGAACCGCATGTGGCCGCCGGTGACGGCCAGCCAGCGCTGCCGCCAGCCGTCCTGGTCGCCACCGCAGGCGGCGACGAAGGCGAGGGTCACCGACAGCGACGGCATCCGGTTGCCGCTGGCGGCGCTGGAGAGCACGGACGAGGAGAACATCGCGGACCGGGCCATCTCGCGGTAGGTCGGGTTGCCCGCCCGCGCCCGCAGCGCCCGCAACTCCCCGGCGAACTGTGCGACGAGACCCCCGGCGTTGTTCACAGGTTTCTCTGGTCTGCCCATGATGGATCCTTCCCCACAGTCGGTCAACGTGGCTGGACTCGCGTGCCCGGTGCGGACACCGCCCGCGCCGGTCACGGCCGGTCGGGGTGCGCGGGCGGGGCGGTCCGCCGGGGACGGTGCGCGCGCGACGAGGTCGGCGACCTCACGCGAGCACCGGGTGGAGGGGTCCGTCGGGTAACGGGTTCGGCCGGGGTTCGACGTGGACCCGGGTGGTCGCCGTCGGGCGGTGCCCGGCGAACACCCGCGCGCTCACCCGGCGGGTGGGCGCGCGCCGCGCCGGGTCCCGGTGGGCGGCAGCGTGGTCGGTGCGGTGGTCGGTGCCGGGGTCGAGGTGGTGGTCAACGCGGTAGTCGGTGCGGTGGTCAGTGAGGTAGTTGATGAGGTAGTCGGTGTGGCGGTCGACACCGTGGTCGATGCGACGGTCGACGCGGTAGTCGGTGAGGTGGGCGATGCGGCGGTCGACACCGTGGTCGATGCGACGGTCGACGCGGTAGTCGGTGAGGTGGGCGATGCGGCGGTCGACACCGTGGTCGGTGTGCCGGTCGGCGCCGGGGTCGGTCGAGTGGTCGATGCGGTGGTCGGCGCTGTGGTCGGTGTGCGGGCGGGTCGGGCTCGGTGATCTCATGCTCGACGAATACATGATCGGGGTGGATCAGCACAGCGGTGCCGTGGTGGTCCTCGTCGCGCCCGGGGTCGGGAAGGGACCGGCCGGGATCGGGCCGCGCGGCGGGAAACCCGCGGCACCACGACGATCCCGGCCGGTCCGGGCGGTCGGCGCCCCGGCGCCGTTGGCGGAGACTTCTCCGGCGCTCCTCGCGGAGTTCGGCCCGCGGCCAGGTGCTGTGCCGGACCTGGCCGGGCAGCGCCTAGATGCCCTCCCCCCAGTGGCCGGGAGTGGACAAGTCGACGCCGATCGAGCCCGGGTCGTCGACGGCGTGGTAGCGGCCGTGCAGGAACACCAGGGTCGGTGGCCGTCCGTCCGGGCCGGTGGCCAGGACGTCGCCGACGACCAGTGCGTGGTCGCCGAGGTCGAACCGGTCGCGCAGTGCGCACTCCAGCCAGCCAGCCCCGGCGAGGACGAGGGCGCCGGTCCGGTCGCCCGGGCGGGCGGGCAGGTCGGCGACGTGCGGTGCGCGGGTCTCGCGCGGTCCGGCCAGCCTGCGGGCGGTGTCGCGCGCCGAGGCGGGCAGGATCGACACCGCCCACCGGCCGGTGGCCAGCAGGTCGTCGAGGAACGCCGACCCGAGCCGGAACGACAGCGACACCAGCGGTGGGTCGAGGGAGATCGATCCGAGCGAGTTGACGGTGACCGCGTCGTGGCGTCGGCCGTCGGGGGTGTCGCGGTAGGTACTGGCGACGCACACCCCGGTGGCGAAGGCGCGCATGGTGCCGCGCAGGTCAGGTTCCACGGCCGGTCACACCGCTTGCGGGGAGGTGAGGAACCGGTCGGGGTCGTAGCGCCGTTTGACCTCGGCGAGCCTGCCCGCGTTGGGCCCGTAGTAGGCCCACCGCCAGTCGTCGAGGTCTGGATCGGTGAAGTTCACGTAGGACGCGTCGGTGGCGAACGCCGCGGACTCCGCGTGCAGGCCGTGCAGCCAGTCCAGGTTGGCCCGGACGACCTCGGGGCCGTCCGTGCGGGCCCAGGAGGTGTCGAGGCTGAGCAGGAACCGGGTGTCGCGGTGCGGGAACGCGGTGTCGGTGACCGGGACGTCGTTGATCGCCCCGCCCCACGCGAACAGCGCGGCGCCCGCCCCGTCCGGGTTGCCGCTGCCCGGCCACCGGTCCACGGCGCGGACCAGGGCGGCGAGCCCGGCGTCGTCGACCGAGTGCGGCGTGCACCGGTTCCGGGCGGCGAACGCCCCGCCGACGCTGTCGTGGTGCAGGTAGGTCGCCGCGGACCAGAAGTCGCGGTCCTCGATGTCGCAGCGGTACGGCCGGGCGACGGCGTGCGCGGGCGCCAGCAGTTCCCGCAGTTCCGCGGCCGGTCCGAGGTGGTGGCCGACGACGGACACGACGCCGTCCTCGCCGGAGGAGCGGGCGATGCCGATGCGGGCGGAGAACCCGTTCGGCGCCGTCCGCATGACCTCCTGCATCACCGCGAGCACCTCGACCGCGTGCGGCCACGACCACAGCACCAGGCAGGTCGACCCGGCCGGGGCCGGGCGGGTCTGGAAGGTGAAGCTCGTGTTGACGCCGAAGTTGCCGCCACCGCCGCCGCGGCACGCCCAGAACAGGTCGGGGTGTTCACGCTCCGAAGCGGTGACCGTGGTCCCGTCTGCGAGCACGACGTCGGTGGAGAGCAAGGCGTCGCAGGTGAGACCGTGCGCGCGGGAGATCGAGGTGACGCCACCGCCGAGGGTCAGGCCGCCGATGCTGACGGTGTCGGAGTTGCCTAGGGGGAAAGTGACGTCGTAGGGCTGTAGAGCCGCGTAGAGGGCTTTCATCGGCGTACCGCCGCCTACGGTCACCTGCCCAGTGTTCTCGTCGTAGTGGACCGTCGAGAGTCCACGCAGGTCCAGAACCAGGCCGGGCGCGGAGGAGAAGCCCGCGTAACTGTGACCGCCCCCGCGCGCGACAAGAGGCACCGACTCGGCGCGCGCCCAGTCGACGGCCTTGGCGACGTCACCGGCGTGCGCGACAGAGAGGACGGCCGTGGGCTGGACGTCGGCGTACCGCTGGTTCAGGGCGACGCCCGCGTCGGTGAAACCGGGGTCACCGGGGAACCGGAGGTGGCCGTCCACGAGGGCCTGGAGCTTGCGCCAGTCGGTCATCGCGCCACTCCCCCGGGCTCGGCGGGGACCTCTTCGAGGTAGGACACACCGCGGGCGGCGTGCTCGCCGTAGCGCTCCCAGACCTCGTGCAGCACCAGGGTGCCGCCGACCCGCCGCGGCGTGTTCGTGCTGTGCCCGGAGATCACCTCGCCGGTCTCCAGCACCATCGTGTAGGCCAGCCGCAGGACGCCGCGGTCGTCGCAGGTGCCGGTGACGGTGCCGCGGCGGATGTGCCCGCCCTCGAACACCGCCCAGACCAGGTCGTCGCGCTGGCTGTACTCGGCGCAGGTGCCGCCGCGCACGCCCAGCGCGCGGAACCGGCGGCCGTTGTAGTCGATGCTCATCGGTCCCCGTCCAGGTCGTCCACGTCCAGCAGCCCGGCGGGCATGGTCAGCGGGGTGCTCGCGGGCGGCGGGTCGACCGGGTCGGCGTCCAACTCGACCAGGGCGGCCGCGGCGTCGAGGCGGCGGGCGCAGGTGCGGGGGTCCGGTCCGGCGCAGACGACGAACGAGTGGCGGGCGATGTAGCCGCCGGGCGGCAGCCGCAGCGTGGTCCCCGGGTCGACCATCCGGGAGGCGAGGACCAGCCCGGCGGACTGCTCGGGGACGGTCACCGAGCGCACGACGCAGTCGTGGTCGGGGTAGCCGAAGCGGATGCCCGCGACACCCGCCCTGGTCTGGGTGAGGTCGGGCCGCTGGCCGGTGGCGACGTCGAAGAGCACGCTGCCCGGCTCGACCCCGGTGGCGACCTGGCCGAGGAACGGGATCAGGTCACCGCCGAGGCGGCCGTTGACCTCGATGATCACCGGGCCGCGGGCGGTCAGCCGGACCTCGGTGTGGGTGATGCCGTCCTCGATACCCAGCACCTGGTGCGCGGTGGCCAGCGCGCCCATGAGCGCCTCGTCGGCCAGCAGCGGGTCGTCCGAGTCGACGACGTGCCCGGTCTCCTCGAAGAACGGCGGCATCCCGGTGCTCTTGCGGGCCAGGAACATCGGCAGGTACTCGCCCTTGTGCACGGCGGCGTCGACGCTGATCTCGGGCCCGTCGGCGAAGCCCTCGATGATCGCCCCGCCGCGGTAGGGCTCGTCGCCGATCAGGCTGGCCTCGTGCGCGACCCGGTAGGCGAACTCGAGTTCGCGCTCGTCGGCGGCGAGCGAGACGCCCATGCTGGCGCCGAGGGCCCGCGGCTTGACGACCACCGGGTAGCCGATGCGGGCGGCGGCGACGCGGGCGTGGTCGAGGTCGGGGACCAGCTCGAAGCCGGGTTGCAGCAGGCCGGCCTCGGTCAGGCGGCTGCGGGAGCTGTGCTTGTCGCGGCAGCCGTGCACACCGGGGATGCTCAGGCCGGGCACGCCGAACTCGGCCGCCAGCTCCGCGGCGGGCATGACCAGCGGTTCGTCCCAGCACACCAGCCCGTTGACCGTGTACCGGGTCGCGAGTTCGCGCGCGGTCTCGGCGAGCAGCTGGTGGTCGAAGACGTTGACCACGGTGATGTCGTCGAAGTAGTCGTGCTGCCAGGTGGGCCGCAGGTTGTTGATGAGCACCAGCCGGAGCCCGGCCGCGTGGACCCGGTCGGCGAAGGCGCGGACGATGTACTCGCGGTAGAGCTTGAGGCCGCTGCCGATCACGAGCAGCGCGCCGGGGGCGTTCCTGGTCATGGGGTGTCCCGGGGTGTGGAGGGGAGGAGCGGGCCGAGGACGGCGTCCACGGCCTGGGGTGCGGTGCGGAAACCGGCGCCGCCGCTGGTGGGGCGCGCCCAGACGGCGGGGCCGACCTGGACGAACCCGGTCTCGCCGTCCGCGGCGGTCGCGTAGTGGCAGTGCCGGGCGCGCACCACGCGGTATCTGTCCACTTCGGACACGACGGCCGCCGCGAGCACGCGGTCGGTCCACGGCTCGTCGGCGCCGGGGTCGGTCAGCGCGGTGACCTCCCGGCGGACGGCGTCGGTGCTGATCTTGAGCAGTGTGCCCGCGACCGACGGTAGGAGCCAGGACGTCGCGTCGGTGCCGATGCCGCCCGCGATGGGGGTGCTCGCCCAGGTGTGGGCCAACTCGGGCGGCGGGCGCAGGTAGACCATCGTCTGGCAGTGGAGGGTGACGGGGAGGTCGACCAGGGCCGCCGACCAGGGTCCCGCCGTGAGGAGCACGACGTCGCCGGACTCGGTCGTGCCGTCGGCGAGCCGCACCCGGCCGTCCGGTCGCACGGCGACGACCTCGGTGCCGGGCCGCAGGTCCGCCAGCGGGTGGCGCCGGAGCCAGCGGGTCGCCGCGTGCAGGACGCGGTCGGCCAACAGCACTCCGGCGCGCGGTTCGAGGAGGACCTCGCTGTCGGAGGGGAAGCCGACGTGCGGGTAGTCGGCCGGGTCGACGAAGCGGACGGGCAGGCCGGTGGCCTCGGCGGTGGCGACGGCCGGGGCCACGGCGTCGGGGGGCAGCGCGGTCATGACGCCGACGCGGCGGTAGAGGTGGGCACCCGACAGGTGGTCGCGCAGCAGCTCGTCCAGCTCGCGCCAGCGGCTGTGCAGCACCGCCGACCGGCTCGTGCCGACCGGGTCGCCCGCGGCGAGGGCGCGCAGGGCGCGGTGCTGGTCGAACGAGGTCGACCCGGGGTGCGGGATCGATCCGCGTTCCACCAGCACCACCCGGTGCCCGGCGAGCACGCACCGGACCGCGGCGAGCAGCCCGGTGACACCGGCGCCGACCACCACGACCCGCGCCGCGTCCCCCTGTCGGGTGCCCTGGCTCATCGGCCGACCTCCACCGTCAGCCGCGGCAACGCGACCGGGGTGATGGTGGCGGCCTCGGCCGTGTCGAGGACGTCGGCCGCCAGGTCGATGAGGATCGGGGCGGCCGACCGCAGGAGGTGGGCGACCTCGAAGCAGAAGTCACCCGCCTCGGCGTCGGTCGGCTGCCAGCGGTCGAGCCTGGCGAGGTGGTCGCTGATCGCCTCCGCCGCGCGGTTGAGGCTGAACCCCGCCAGTTCGTAGGACTCGGCGAACCGCGACGACACGCGAGCCGCCGCGCGGCGGGACCTGGCGGACACCGGGAACGTGCTGCCGACGTAGGTGTCCACCCGGTCGGCGATCCGGTTCCACGGGCCCACCAAGCGGGTCTCGCTGATCCGCGTCAGCGCGTCCCGGCTGAAGCTGGTCCGCTGGTGCTCCGGGCTGGTCGCGGCCAGGGCGAACCGGATCAGGTCCCGGGGCACCTCGGTGACCAGGTCCCGACCGGACACGACGTGGCCGCGGCTGGTGGAGAACTTCTGGTGGTCCAGCTCGTAGAACTCGTTGGTGAGGTACCGGGTCGGCAGGTCGTAGTGCCCGCCGAAGGCCAGCAGCATCGCCGGGCCGGCGACCGCGAACGGGTAGATGTTGTCGAACCCGAGGAAGTACACGACCTCCGACCCGCTGCCCGCCAGCCACAGTTCGTCCTCGCCGGTGAGCGCGCCGCCCCGCTGCTGAGCCGCCAGCGTCGAGCAGTGCATGCTCCACGCCATCGCCTCGGCGTTGGGGTTGACGACCTGCCCGGCGACCTCCGCGAACGGAACCGGGATGCCCCACTGGATCGGGTACGTCACCGGGAAGTCCGGCAACGGCTGGGACAGCATCCGCGCCATGGCCTGGGCCATGTGCGGCCGCATACCGTTCACATGCGCCTCGAAGTGCTCCCGGAGCTGTTCGCGGTAGCGCTCGACCGGGAACACGAGCACGTCGACCTCGCGCAACGTCACCGGGTCGTCAGGGTCCAGTGTGGACTTGACGTCGATGAGATCGCCCGCGGCCACCAGGTGTCCGCAGCTCTCGCACAGCCCCGCACAACCGTCGGCCAGGCACTCCGGGCAGCCACCGGACGCGAAACCGTCCACGAGGAACTGGCCGGTCCGCTCGGAGTACGGGAACCGCACGGATCGCAGTTCCAGGCGGCCCGCCGCGTGCAGCCTGCCGAGGAAGTCGACGACCCACTTGGTGAACCGGTCGTCGTCGCCGGTGTAGCCGTCGACACCGATCCCCATGGCCAGCAAGGTCGACTGGATCTGCGCGGCCGAGTTGGCCACCAGCTCCTCCGGTCGGACACCGCGGCGCAGCGCGGTGGTGACCACGAACGTCGAGGTGTCCTGGAACCCGGTGCCCAGGGCCACGTCCCGGCCCTGCGACCGGGCGTACCTGGTGTGCACGTCGGCGGCGAGGAACGGCCCGGCGATGTGCCCGAGGTGCAGGTCGCCGTTCGCGGTGGGGGCGGGCGAGATCACCACCGTCCTGCTCGGGCGGGCGGGTTCGGCAGGTGGTCGGCTCATACCGGCACCACCACCGCCTGGTCGCCCGGCAGGACACCGAGGTCGGCGGCGCGGCGGTCCAGGATGTCACCGGCGATGTCGGCCGAGCGCTGCGCCAGCACGCTGATCAGCGAGTCGGAGATGCCGTGCGTCGCCTCGTTGACGCCCTGCAGGTACAGGCCCGCCCTGGCGCCCGCGCCGAGGTCGACCCGGTAGCGGCGGTCGACGGTGATCTCGGCCAGGTCGATGGACTCGGCCAGGTCGCGCACCATCGCGGGCATCCGGGAGTCGAAGCCGGTGCCGAGGAACACCGCGTCGCACCGGACCTGGTCCACCCGGCCGCTCTTGAGGTCGCGCACGTCGAGCACCACCTCCTCGCCACCGTCCGGTGTGGACTCGACGCGGGCGTCGACGACGTCGGTGAGGCCGCGGATGGTGGAGACCGGCTGGCCGAGCATCTTCTGCCGGTAGACCATCGTGTAGAGCTCGTCGAGGAAGGGCGGGGCGAGGCCCGCGTAGTTGGTCAGGTGCATCTCGGCGAGCACCTTGGCCCTGGCGGGCTCGGGCATGGCGAAGAACTCGTCGACGAAGGATGGGAAGAACAGCTCGTTGACGAACTTGCTGGTCTGGTAGTCCTTCAGCGCGATCGAGCGCAGCAGCATCACCGGCGACGAACCCGGCGCGTCCTGGTGCAGCGCCATGAACACCTCGGCCGCGCTCTGCGCCCCACCGACGACCACCGGCCGCATCGGCTTGCCCGGCCTGGCCAGCGCCGCCGCGGCGGCGACCCGACCGCCGTACTGGGTGCTGTGCACGACCCGTTGCGCGGGCAGGCCGCGGAACACCTCGGGCACGAACGGGTCCCGACCCGCGCCGAGCACCAAGTCACGACAGAGCACGGTGTCGCCAGTGGACAGCGTGACGGCGAACCCGATCAGCGCGCTGTCCTCGGCGTGGATCGGCAGGATCCGCTCGGCGCGGGCCTGGTAGCGCACCTGGACGTTGTCCAGGGTGTCGGCCACCCACTGCTGGTAGGTGGACAGCTGCCAGCGGAACGGGTTGAACGTGCCGAGGTTGACGAACTCGTCGAGCTCACCGCGCTCGTGCAGGAAGTTGAGGAAGGAGAAGCGGCTGCGCGGGTTGCGCAGGGTCACCAGGTCCTTCACGTACGACACCTGGCTGCGGGTCCACGGCAGCAGCAGGTTGCGGTGCCACTTCACGTCCTCGTGCTGCTCGAGGATCATCGAGCCCGCCGCCAGTTCCGGCGACCCGCACTCCTCCAGGGCGACGGCGAGGGCGAGGTTCGACGGACCAGCGCCGATCATCAGGACATCCACGTCGTGCACAGACACAGGGGTACCTTTCTCGACGGGCGCGGCGCCTCGGCCGCGCCCGCTGGGGCGCGGGGTCTACTTGGTGACGGTGACGGAGAAGAAGTCGAGCTCGCGGAACAGCGTCGGCTTGACCTCGCGCAGCCGCGACGACCACGCGGCGGTGGCCGACTGGTACCAGATGGGGATGGTCTGCATGTCCTGCAGGGCGATCCGCTCGGCCTCCTGGTAGAGCGCGTCGGCCTGCTGCGTCGAGGGGGCGGCGTCGGCCCTGGTCAACAGGTCGTCGACCTTCGGGTTGGCGTACTGGCCGACGTTGGAGGCGCCGTTGGTGCGGAACAGCGGGTTGAGGAAGTTCTCGATGGACGGGAAACCCGCGACCCAGGCGGTGCGGTACACCGAGGTGATGGTGCGGTTGTTGAGCGCGGCGCGGAACTCGCCGAGGGTCTTCTGCGGCTGGAACTCGCACGGGTGCCCCAGCGTCCGCTGGATGGACTCGCAGACGACCTCCACCCACTCCTGGTTGCCGGAGTCCACATTGGAGGCCAGGGTGATCGGGCCCTGGAAGCCGACGGAGTCGAACAGCTTCTTGGCCTTCTCCGGCTGGTAGGTGCACAGCTCGCCGCACTGGTTGGGGATGTAGCCGCGCACGTTCGGCGGCACCAGGCCGTCGGCCGGGGTGCGGCCGCCGTTGAAGATGCGCTTGATCAGGGCGGGCCGGTCGATGGCCATCGAGATCGCCTGGCGCAGCGCAGGGCTGGCGTAGCGCTTGTCGAACATCGGGAACGCGATCGCCTGGTAGCCCAGGTACTTGTAGGTGACCCGGCGGGTCTGCGGCAGGTCCTTCTCGATCTTGTTGCCCTGGGTGGCGCTCCACGGGGTGAAGGACAGGAAGTCGAGCTTGTCGGCCAGGACGTCGGCGTACGCCTTGTCCAGGTCGGTGTAGAAGCGGTAGTCGATGCCGCCGATGTTGGCCTTGCGCGTCCCGCCGTAGCCGTCGAACCGCTTGACCAGCAGGTTGCTGCCCTTGGTGTAGGAGACGAACCGGAACGGCCCGTTGCCCACCGGGTGCGCCTCGAAAGCCTTGCGGTCGCTGAAGAAGACGGCGGGCATCGGGTAGAACGCGGCGTAGCCCAGGCGCAGGTCGAACCCGGAGAACGGCGCGTCGAGCGTCACGGTGAAGTTCTGGTCGTCGACCACCCGCAGACCCGACATCTGCTTGGCAGGCGGCAGGTCCGCGGGCTGCTTGCCGTCCGGGGTCGCGTTGTTGACCTGCTTGAAGCCCTCGATGTTGGCCATGTAGCTGGCGCTCTTCATCAGGTTCGGCGAGTACGCGGTGTAGTTCCAGGCGTCGACGAAGCTGTGCGCGGTCACCTTGCTGCCGTCCTGGAACACCCAGTTCGGCTTGACCTTGATGGACCACACCTTGGAGTCGGTGGTGGTGATGGACTCCGCGACCGCGGGCCGCGGCTGGGCGGTGGTGGGGTCGTACTCGACGAGGCCGCGGAACAGCGCGCCCAGCACGCTGATGCCGCCGACCTCGGTGGTGTTGCCCGGCACCAGCGCGTTCGCCGGCTCGGTCTCGCTGTAGCTGATGACCACGTCGTTGTCGACGGGGGTGGCGGCTGCCTGTTTCGGTGACGCGGTGGTGGGCGCCGCGCTGGACGGCGCCGCGGTGTCACCACCGCTGGTGCACGCGCCGAGCAACAGGCTCAGCACCGTGGCCGCGCACACGGCGGCCGGGAACTTGCGCATCTGTCCCTACTTTCGACATGGGGGTACTCGGGGAAGGGGGTACTCGGGGAAGGGGTTCTGATCGGAATAGGTCTACGAGCGCAGACGCCGAGCTGACGGGCTCAGCGCTGGGGCGGGGTGATGCCCAGGGCCAGCGGGAACGACGGCCGGGCGCCGAGCAGGTGGGCACCGGCGGTTTGCAGGATCCGGTCCTGGGCCACGATGTGCTGGCACATGGTGGTCGTGTCGCGCAGCCAGCGGTCCAGCGGTGACGGCCGGTAGATCGCCGAGGTCTGCGTGAGGTCGTAGAGGCGGGTGACGATCGACCGAGCGGTGCGGAACGCGTGCCGCCGCGACAGCGGGAGAGCGGCGCGCTCCAGCGCGGTCAGGTCGTCGAGTGTTCCGCCGGTGGCCAGGACCTCGTGCTGGCGGCGCAACGCCCCGTACACGCCCTGGCGGGTGGCGGCGAAGTCGGCCTCGCAGTCGGCGAGGGTGATCTGGGTGCGGTAGTCCTCCGCGCGACCGGCGGCGACGGCGGCGTCCCTGGTGTGGTCGAGCGCGGCGCGGGCGACACCGAGCGCGACGCCCGGCATGTTGCGCATGTGCACCTCGGGGTGGGCCAGCAACCCGGTGGCGCCGCGCACGTCGGCGAAGGTGAAGGTGTGCTCGGTGGGGACGAACACGTCGGTGATGGTGTAGTCGCAGCTGCCGCTGCCCGCCAACCCGGTGGTGTGCCAGGTGTCGAGCACCTCGACCTGCGCGCGCGGCACCATGACCAGCACCGACCCGTGCGTGCTGCCGTCGGGGCCCGGCTCGGGGACGCCGTCGCGGTAGCGGAACGCGCCGGAGATGACCCAGTCGGCGTGGGTGACGCCGCTGCCGAACTGCCAGCGGCCGGTGACCCGCAGCCCGCCCGGCACGGCCTCGGCGCGGCCGTTGGGGAACAGCAGCCCCGCGGTCACCATGTCCAGGCTGGGGAACATCCGCTCGGCGACCGGGCGGTCGAGGAACCCGGCGTACAGCCCGGTGTCCGAGCCGATCATCGCGCACCAGCCCGCCGCGGCGTCACCGTGGGCGAGCGCCTCGATCACCTCGGTCTGCTGGACCGAGTCCAGCTCGGGACCGCCCCAGTCGCGGGCGAAGCCCATCCGGAACACGCCGGTGGCGCGCAGGGACTCCACCACGTCCGGCGGGAGTCTGCGCTCCCGTTCGATCTCCTCGGCCCGCTCCCGCAGGACCGGCGCGAGCGCCCTCGCCCGGTCCAGGATCTCGGCGGCGCCTCCCGGTGCCACCACCTCGCCGATGCCCTCGGCCAACCCAGCCGCTGCCATGACGCACCACTTCCTCACCGACCTCGCACCGTGCCGACGTTCCGGCCTGGGAAGTGAGTCAAGCCGGCCGCGAAATTGACAGCAACCATTGGCCGCCGGAGAAAATCAACCGCGCGGCCATACACAGAATGCGCGCGCGGGACTGTGGTGGAGCCAGTGCGGTGAATCCATTGTAGACAGAAAGGGGAAGGGCCGCGACCAGGACTGATCGTCCCGGCCGCGGCCCTCGGTGGCGGTGGCGTCAGCGCGTCACGGCGTTGTTGAGCACCCCGAAGTCCAACCCACCGGCCAGCGACTCGTAGGTGCCCTGCTCCAGCAGTTCCACCGCGGCCCGGTGCGCGACCGCGTAGGCGGCCTGCGCGGTGGCGGTGCCGACGCTGACCCGGCGCACGCCCACCGCCACCAGCTCGGCGACCGTCGGCGCGCCCGGCCACACCATCACGTTCACCGGCAGTGGGCTCTCCTTGACCAGCTCCGCGAGCGTGTCCAGGTCGACCAGGCCCGGCACGAACAGGCTGTCGGCGCCCGCGGCCGCGTACGCCTCGGCCCTGGCCAGCACGTCGGCAAGACGCCCTTCCGGCTCACCGATGCCGAAGAGGTAGACGTCGGTCCGGATGTTGATCCAGAGCTCCGGCAGCCCCGCCTCGGTGGCGGCGGCGCGGGCCGCGGCGACCCGCTCGGCCTGCGCCTGGGCGTCGAACAGCGGGCCGCCGGGGGCCTGCGAGTCCTCCAGGTTGATCCCGACCGCGCCCGCGGCGACGACGGCGGTCACGGTCTCGGCGACGTCCTGCGGCGCCGGGCCGTAGCCGCCCTCGATGTCGGCGGTGACCGGGACGTCTACGGCACCGGCGATCCTGCCGACCAGCTCGGCCATCTCGGCCCTGGTCAGGCCGTGCCCGTCCGGCCTGCCCGCGGACCAGGCGACGCCACCGCTGGTGGTGGCGATCGCGGTGGCGCCTGCCAGCGCGATCACCGCGGCGCTGGCGGCGTCCCAGGCGTTGGGCAGCACCAGGGTGCCGTCGTGCAGGGCGCGCAGGGTCTCCGCGCGACCCCGCTGGATGTCGTCCATGTGTGGTGTTCTCCTCAGGTTCCGACTCGGTGCGGCGTCCAGGTTCCCAGGGCGGTGTCGGCGGGCGCTTCGCGGCCCGGCTCCCCCGCCGTGATCAGGTGGATCGCCGCGAGAGCCCGCCAGGGGCGCCAGCGTTCGGGATCGGTTGTCGTGCGGGCGGCGACGGTGTCCGGGAAGGCGTCCGGATGGCCCAGGCGCAGGGCGATGTGGTGGGCGGTGGCCGCGGTGATGCCGGGTTGGGCGCGGAGCCGTCGGGTGAGGTCGGCGAGCGTCGCACCGGCGTCCAGCAGGGTCTCGTCGGCGGCGACGGCGGTGGCGAAGGCGCGCAGCGTCGTGGCCGCGGTGTCCGGGAGCCCCAGGGAGAGCAGGTCCGCGTCGGCGAGCGTGGTCGCCGACGGGAACAGGTGCGTCAGGCCGCCGTCGAGGCCGTGGACCGGGCTGCCCGCGGCCGCCACCAGGGCGGCGAGCTGGGCGCGGACCTCGGCGCGGGGGCTGTGTTGGCCCAGCACCGCGTCCACGGCGACCTCGAACACGCCCCACGCACCGGGAACGCGCAGACCGGGGCGTGCCGCGATCAACGGGCCGATCACCGGGTCGTCCGCGAGCGCCGCCTCGGCCGGGGCCAGGTCGGCGTCGACACCGAAGACCCGCGCGACGCGTTCGACGACGTGGATCAGGCCCTCCCAGAACGGCAGGTGCGCCCACAGCAGCAGGTGGTCCGGCCCGCCCCGGCGGACCTCCAGGACCCCGGCCTCGCCGTCGAGGCTGATCGTGCGGCGGTAGACGCCGTCGCGCACCGACTCCACCCCGGGCACGGCGCGGGCGGACAGGAACCCCAGCAGCGCGTCCCAGTGCAGCGGCGGGGTGAACGGCAGCCGCATCACCAGTCCCCCGTCGGCGACCAGCCGGTCCGCGCGGCGGCGCCGGTCGCGCAGCTCGACCGGGGAGGCCCGGAACACCAGGCGCATCTCCCGGTTGAACTGGCGGACGCTGCCGAACCCGGCGGCGAAGGCCACGTCGGCCACGGTCAGGTCGGAGTCGTCGAGCAGCCTGCGCGCGAAGTGCGCCCGCCGCGACCTGGCCAGCTGGTTCGGCGTCACGCCGAGGTGCTCGTGGAACAGCCTGCGCAGGTGCCGCGGCGACAACGCGAGCCTGGCCCCGAGCGCCGCCTCGGTCCCGCTGTCCAGCGCGCCCGCGATGATCAGCTGCACCGCCCGGCAGACCAGCTCCGGGGCGTCCGCGGCGACCGGCCCGGCCACCCGGTACGGGCGGCACCGCAGGCACGCGCGGAACCCGGCGGCCTCGGCGTGCGCCGCGAGCTCGAAGGTCCGCACGTTCTCCGCCAGCGGCTTGGCACCGCACCCCGGTCTGCAGTAGATCCCCGTGGTCACCACCGCCGAGAACGTCGTCATACCCCCAGGTTTAGGCGATCCGGGTCGCGAGCGCCAGCCACATCCGCCACAGATCACCGGCGGGGTCGGCACCGCGCGGTGATCATGTCCGGATCCGGCCAGACGGCGCGCCGCCCGCTGGGCACAGTGGGCGCTGACCAGCGCCGCCTCGGGTGTGCGCGTCGGAGCAGAAGAGAGGGTTCCCCATGCTGGCCAAGGTGTTTCCCATCCCCCTCCAGCCGGGCAGGCAGGCCGAGGCGGAGGCGGTCGTGCGGCGGTTCGCGCCGTCCGGGCCCGGGGTGGAGGACGGCACGCTGTCGTTCCGGGTCTACCGGGACCCGGCGAGACCGGACTTCCTGCTGTTCGTCGAGCACTTCGCCGACCAGGCCGCCTACGACGCGCACACCGGGTCGGCGGCCTACCAGGAGTTGATCGCGGGCGAGTTCGCCGACCTGATCCTGGAGTTCGTGGAGATCGACCACGAGCTGGTCCTGGAGCACTGAGCCCACCCGGTTCGGCCGGACGCGAGCGATCCGCGCGTCCGGCCGAACCGCGTTGGGCCCAACACCGCAACTTTGATTCTCCGGCGGGGCCAACCCTCCCGGTCAACTCGCCGACCCGATGCGATGGGGACCGCGCATCCCGCTGTTTCCACTCTCCTTGCCCCGCCCGGGGTGCCACCGACCCAGCTGGAGGAACCGCCGTGACCGCGACCACCACCACACCCCCGGGTGTCCTGGCCGCACTGCGCCGCACCCCGACCCCCGTGCGGTACCTGCTCGGCGGCGTGCTGGTCAACCAGTTCGGCGCGTTCGTCCAGACGTTCATGGTGCTGTACCTGGTCTTCCGCGGCTTCTCCGCCGGGCAGGCCGGTGCCGCGATCGCCGCCTACAGCGTCGGGTCCATCGTGGGCGGGCTCATCGGCGGGGAGCTGGTGCACCGGATCGGCCCGCGCGCCACCATCACCGCCGCGATGCTCGGCTCCGCGGCGATCCTGACCGTCGTGCCCTTCCTCGCCACCCCCGCGCTGTTCGCCGTGCTGCTGGCCGCGCTGCTGCTGGCGGGAATGGCGACGCAGAGCTACCGGCCCGCGGCCGCCGTCCTGTTGAGCGACCTGATGCCCGACGACGTCCGCGTCCTCGGCTTCTCGATGATGCGCATCGCGCTCAACCTCGGTGCCGCGCTGAGCCCGCTGATCGCCGCCGGGCTGGTGCTGCTCGACTGGGACCTGCTGCTGTGGTTCGACGCCGCGACCGCGCTGGCCTACGCCTGCCTGGCCCGCTGGCTGCTGCCCGACATCCGGGTCGAGCGCCAGGAGAAGACCGGCACCCGCGTGGCGTACGGGATCGTGTTGCGGGACGGGCGGTTCTGGTTCTTCCTCGCCTCGGTGGTGCTCGGCACCATCATCTACGTCCAGTACACCGTGTCCCTGCCGCTGAAGATCAGCTCCGATGGCCACTCCACCGGCCTCTACAGCGCGGTGCTGGTGACCGCGTCCGCGGTGCTGATCCTGTGCGAGCTGAAGATCACCACCTACGTCACGCGCTGGCCCGGCCACGTCGCGGCGACCGCGGGCACCGTCCTCATGGGACTCGGCGTGGCCGGGTTCGGGATCAGCGGCGGATCGGCGGCCGCGCTCATCGCCTGCACGGTGGTGTTCGTGTTCGGCATCATGATCAACGGGCCGACGATGTTCGCCTACCCCTCGTCGTTCCCCGCCGCGGTGAAGTCCCGCTACATCAGCGCGCACCAGACCATGTTCGGCCTGGGCATGGCGCTCGGACCGCTGTTCGGCGTGGCCGCGTGGATCGGGCTGGGCAACGGCGTCTGGTGGCTGTGCGGCGGGCTCGCGATGGTCGCGGCCCTGTGCGCGTTCCTCGGCATGCGGGTCCCCCGAACCGCCTGAGTCAGAACACAAACCGGCAGTGGCTGTCTTCAGCCTGCCCAAAAACCCCGATAGGTGGCCACAACGGCTGCCGTGGAGGTGCACGACATGGTCGAGAACAGCACAATCGAGAACAGCACGGTCGACATCCACACGATCGAGATCCGCAACCTGGACCGGGACAACCTCACGAGGGCGTACGGGCTGGACTCCCAGCGCCTGCTGCCCTGGGCCGCGCTCAACGCGCCGTTCGAGGGCGCGTGGTGCGTCCTGCGCTCGGGCGACGAGTCCACCCCGCACGCGCACCACGAGTACGAGATCTTCATCGCCCTGACCGGGACCGCCGAGTTGGACGTCGACGGCACGCGGCACGACTTCGTCGCCGGTGACGTCGTGCGGCTGCCCCCCGGCTGCACGCACAAGGTCGTCAACGACACCCCCGGTGACTTCGAGTACTACGGGATCTGGTGGGACGCCGAGATGTCCGAGGGCTTCCTGGCCAGACACGGCCAAGCCCCCGAGACCACTCGGTAGCCCCCGCCCGCGAAGGGCACCCAGCTCAGGAAAGGCAGTCCGCACATGAGCACCATCCGTCAGGTCTCGGGCGAGGAGCGGCTGGACACCGCCTTCACCCTCTACCCGTACGCCTTCGACGAGACGCCCTCGGCCGGGTCGGCCGAGGGGCTGCGCGCCACACTGCCCTACCACGAGGGGAACCACACGCTGGTCGTCGAGGAGGGCGGCCGGACGGTGGCCACCGCCACCGCGATCCCGACGCACCAGAACCTGCGCGGCACGGTCCACCCGATGGCGGGTATCGCCTGGGTCGCCACCCACCCCGGCGCGCGCAGGCAGGGCCACAGCCGCGGGTTGATGCACCGCCTGCACGGCGACATGCTCGACAAAGGACACCTGCTGGCCGCGCTCTACCCGTTCCACCCGTCGTACTACGAGAAGTTCGGCTACATCGGGTTGCCGCTCAACCGCACGGCGACGTTCCCGCCCGAGGGCCTGGCACCGCTGCCGGCGGTCGACCTGCCCGGCGAGGTCACCTGGCAGTCCATCAAGGACGGTTTCGAGGACTACCGGGCGTTCCAACGGCTCCTGCTCGCGGAGCGGCACGGGTTCATGTACACACCGGACTACCGCGCGGTCCGGGTGCTGGACCCGGCGACGAGCTGGCTGGCGACCGCCAGGGCGGACGGGGAGGTCGTCGGCGTCCTCACCTACCGCGTCGAGGGCTACGGCGGCCGGTTGATCGCCGACGAGCTGCTCTACCGCGACGCGCTCGGCCGGGCGCTGCTGCTGCGGTTCCTGGCGCAGCACACCCACCAGGTGACGCGGGTCGAGCTGACCATCGCCCCCGACGAGCACCCCGAGACCTGGGCGACCGCCCTGACCGTCGCGACCTCGACCGAGGTCGCGTTCCCCACGTCCCCACCGCTGATGACCCGCCTGCTCTCGCTGGACGCGCTGCACGGGGTGGCGGGCGGCCCCGGGCGGGTCGAGATCGAGGTCGTCGACGACCACCTGCTGGACGGCCGGTACCTGCTGGACGGCACCAGCGGGGCGATCGAGGTCGGCCCGGCCACGAACCCGCGGGCCACGCTCACCGCCGCGGGCCTGTCGGGTCTGGCCTACGGCGTGCTGGACCCGGTCGACGTCGTCGCGCGCGGCCTCGGCGACATCCCGCCCGACGCCGCCGCACAACTGCGGGCCCTACTCCCCCGGCGCACACCGCACGCCTTCGGCCGAGGCTGATGCCGAGGTAGTCGCGCGCCGGACTCGCGCGGGTGTCGACACGTCGTCGGCACCCGCGCGTTCGGCGACTCTCCGTGTCCGGCCGCGGCCACCGCCGGAGTTGGCAGGGAGAGTCAAGATTCCGCCCCCAGCCCGGCCTAGCGTCCTTCGCACCCGGGCTGAGGGGGAGGATGATGCTGGACACACTGCACACTCTGGAAGTGTTGCGGCGCAAGGGTTTCGTGTCCCGATGGGGCACCGGTGCGGTGCTCGTGGTCGTGGTCGGGTGGTTGGCGCACACGGTGGTCACGAGCCCGAACCTGGACTGGGTGGTGATCGGGCAGTACTTCTTCTCGACCCCGGTCATGGAGGGTGTCGGGACCACCCTGGTGCTCACCTTCGCCACGCTGGGTATCGGCCTGGTGCTGGGCGCGGTGCTCGCCATGATGCGGCAGGCCCGCAACCCGGTCGCGGTCGCGGCGGCATCGGCCTACATCTGGTTCTTCCGCGGCGTGCCGCTGGTCGTGCAGATCGTGTTCTGGTTCAACCTGGCGCTGCTGTTCCCGACGCTGGGGTTCGCGCCGACGAACGCGGTGATCACCCCGTTCCTGGCCGCGATGCTGGGGCTGGGCCTGCACGAGGCCGCCTACCTGGCCGAGGTCATCCGCGGCGGGTTCCTCGCGGTGCCGCGCGGGCAGGTCGACGCGGCGCTGACGATCGGGATGACCCCGGCGCAGGCGACCAGGGCGATCGTGCTGCCGCAGTCGGTCCGGGTCATCCTCCCGGCGCTGGGCAACCAGTTCATCCTGATCCTCAAGGGCACCTCGCTGGTCTCGGTGATCGGCGGCGGTGACCTGATGACCAGGGCGCAGCAGATCTACGGGCAGAACTACCAGGTGATCGCGCTGCTGCTGGTGGCGACCGGGTGGTACCTGGTCCTGGTCAGCCTCGCGGGCGTCGGGCAGCGGTTCCTCGAACGGTGGGCGGCGTCATGAGCGGCGGTCTGCGGTTGCGCGGTCTGCGCAAGTCCTTCGGCGAGCTGGAGGTGCTGCGCGGGGTCGACCTGGACGTGGCGCCGGGCGAGGTGGTGTGCGTCATCGGCCCGTCCGGCAGCGGCAAGAGCACGCTGCTGCGCTGCGCCAACCACCTCGAACCGCTCGACGCCGGGTTCGTGCAGGTCGACGACGTGCTCGTCGGCTACGAACTGCGCGACGGGCGGCTGCACGAGAGCAGCGAGCGCGACATCGCCCGTGCCCGGCTGCGGATGGGCATGGTGTTCCAGCAGTTCAACCTGTTCAGCCACCTGACCGTGCTGCGCAACATCACCCTCGGGCCGGTCAAGGTCCTGCGCCGCGACCCGGTCGAGGTCGAGCGCGAGGCCCGCGACCTGCTGGCCAGGGTCGGCCTCACCGAGCACGCCGACAAGCTGCCCGGTCAGCTCTCCGGCGGGCAGCAGCAGCGGGTGGCGATCGCCCGCGCCATGGCCATGCGGCCGTCGGTGCTGCTGTTCGACGAACCCACCAGCGCGCTGGACCCGGAGCTGGTCGGCGAGGTGCTCGCGGTGATGCGCGGCCTGGCCGCCCAGGGCATGACCATGGTGGTGGTCACCCACGAGATCGGCTTCGCCGCCGAGGTCGCCGACACCGTGGTGTTCATGGCCGACGGCGTCGTGGTCGAGACCGGCCCGGCCGACCGGGTGCTGCGCTCCCCCGACTCCCCGCGGACCGCGGCCTTCCTCGCCCACGTCCGCCGACACCCCGACAAGGAGACCGACCATGCGTAGACCCCTGGCCGTCCTGGCCGCCATCGCCATCGCCGCCGCCGGGTGCGGTGACCCCGGCGCCGCCACCCAGCCCGCCGCGCCCTCGGCGTCGGACCTGCCCGCCAAGGACCAGAAGCTGCACGACATGCTGCCGCAGCGGATCAAGGACGCGGGCAAGCTGCACGTGGGCACGACCCTGCCGAACCTGCCCTACCTGCTCACCGACGCGAGCAACAACATCACCGGCGGGATCACACCGGACGTGGGCCGGGCGGTCGCCGCGAAGCTGGGGCTGGGCTACGAGATCGAGAACATCGCCTGGGAGGCACTGCTGCCGGGGCTGACGGCGGGCCGGTTCGACATGGCCGACGACGGGCTGTCCGACACCGAGGAGCGCCAGCGCGTGGGGGTGTTCGTGGACTACATGCAGTCCGCGAGCGTGCTGGTGACCGCGAAGTCGAACGAGGGCAAGTACAAGTCGGTGGACGACGCGTGCGGTAAGCGGATCGCCACGATCCGTGGCACCACCGACGTGCAGCACGCCGAGGAGATCTCCCAGGCGTGCGTGGGCAAGGGCAAGCAGGCGGCGGAGGCCCGGCAGTACCCGACCGCGCAGGACGCGGACCTGGCGCTGCGGTCCGGGCAGGCCGACTTCCAGGTCGCGGTGACCGAGCAGGCCAAGTACGCGATCAGCACGCAGAACGCCCCGATCGTGATCGTGTCCGAGGACTTCGCGCCGACTTATGTGGGCATGTACCTGCGCAAGGACGACACGCAACTGGCCGAGGCGCTGCTCGCCGCGCTCAAGGCGCTCAAGTCCGACGGGACACTGGACCGGATCATCGGCCACTATGGACTCAAGGCGCTGTCCGAGCCGGGGCTGAACCTGGCGACCAAGGGCGGCTGACCCGCCGGGGAGGTGGCATGGCCAGGTCGAGCACCCCGCCGCTGCCGCTGCACGAGATCGAGGTCCCGGTGCCCAGCGGCCTGTCGCCGTTCGCCATCGGGACCTTCGACGAGATCGGGTCGTTCACCAGGGCCCGGTTCCCGCACCGGCACGACTTCTACGAGATCCTCTACCTCACCGGCGGCGGCGGGACGCACGTGGTGGACTTCGAGCCGTACCCCATCGAGCCGCACTCGGTGTACGTGCTCGCCCCCGGCCAGGTGCACTTCTGGCAGGACACCGAGCTGATCCGCGGCCGGGTGCTGGTCTTCGCCGAGGAGTTCCTGCTCGCGCACCCCGGCGGCCTGCTGCCCGCGCCGGGGGGCAGCCCGCTGCTGCGGCTGACCGGGCCGCAGGTGGACCTGGTCGGCGGGATCCTCGACGACATCGACCGCGAGTACCGGACCAGGGCGGCGGGCTACGCCACCATGCTGCGGGCGCACCTGCACATCCTGCTGGTGCACGTCCAGCGGCTGCGGCAGGCGCACCCGCACGTCCCGGTGCCGTCGTCACTGGTCTGGCAGTTCACCCGGCTGGTGGCCAGGCACGTGCTGACCGAGCGCTCCGTCGGCGCCTACGCCGAGCGGATCGGCGTCACCGCCGGGCACCTCACCGACCTGGTGCGCGCCGCCCTGGGCACCACCCCAGGGGCGGTGATCCGGGCCGCGCTGGCGCTGGAGGCCAAGCGGCTGCTGGCCCAGACCGAGCTGGGCGTCGCCCAGGTCGCGCACCGGCTGGCGTTCGAGGACCCCTCGTACTTCGGCCGGTTCTTCAAGCGCGAGACCGGCACCAGCCCCGGTGACTTCCGCCGGGAGGTCCGGGAAAAGTACCAGATAGCCCGAGACGACTGACTGTCGTCGCAGGGGCCGGGTTCGTACCTTCGGTAGTACGCCAGATCGAAGGGAACCGTTGCCATGACAGGGAAGTTCGAGAAGTACATCGTCCGGAACATGGTCCGCGAGGAGCTGCCGAACGAGGGGGTCCTCGCCTACGGGGAGGTCGAGGGCGGTACCAGCGGCGCGCACGCGCTCATCAGCGGCTGGCAGGTGCCGGGCTGCCAGGTGCACATCGCCTACAGCTGGATCTACGAGGTGCCCACGCCCAACCCGTACGTCCTCGAGCACACGCACGAGTACGACGAGGTCCTGCTGTGGATGGGCTCCAACCCCAAGGACATCAACGACCTGGGCGCGGTCGCGGAACTGACCATCGAGGGCGAGGTGTACGAGATCTCCACCAGCGCGTCGGTCTACATCCCGGCAGGCGTGCGGCACTGCCCGCTGGGCTACAAGAGCGTCGACCGCCCGTTCCAGTTCATCGCGCTGTCCCTGCACCCGGAGTACAAGTCGTGACCGGGGCGCCTCTGCTGCGCGGCATCCACGAGTTCATCGACGCCCGACTGTCCGATCCGGACCTGACCCCGGCCGGGGTGGCCGCCGCCAACCACGTGTCCACGCGGCAGCTCTACCGCCTCTTCGAGACCGAGGGCACCACGGTCGCCCGCTGGATCCGCGACCGCCGCCTGGAGCGGTGCCGGGCGGACCTGCTGGCATCGGACCGCACCGGGGTGAGCACCGTCAGCGCCCGCTGGGGCATGCCGGACTCCTCCTACTTCAGCCGGGTCTTCCGCCAGCGCTACGGCTGCGCCCCCCGCGACTACCGCCGCACCGGCTCGGACTGACTCGCACTCCCCCGGGGCCGCCGAACCCACCCACGATCGGCGGCCCTGGGGAGAAGTAAACGGCCTCGGCATGTATCCACGCCCCGGTCGGCCTAGCCGCACCACCCGTTCGCCAACGCCACGGCGTCCCTTCCGGGCGCTTCCTCCCGGTTCTCCGCGGGGTTTCCACACTCCGTGGTCCTGCGTGCAGTCGGCAAATAACCGACCGGCCCAGCGGTATTCCTGCATCCCGATCATGTGACTGGGGCAGCAGAGGGGCTGTCGGCGCATTCCGGTGACGTGCGGACCAGACCCCCGAACCGGCTGATAGTCCTTGTCGTGTCGCAACGAACGAGAAGGAGTTCCATGCGCTCGATCGTCAGAAAACTGTCCACCGCGCTGGCCGCGCTCACCCTCGTCCCGGCGCTGCTGATCACCGCGGCCGCCCCCGCTTCCGCCTCCGCCGCGGGCTTCGGGTCGATCAGGGCGAGGAGCAACATGGCGATGTGCCTCGACATCTCGCGGGGCAGCACCAAGAACCACGAGCCGATCCAGATCTACTACTGCAACGGCGGCCAGAACCAGGCGTGGGACTTCACCCCGGACACCATCGGCCCGGACCACGCCAGCTACGGACTGCTCATCAACAGGGCCTCGGGCAAGTGCGTGGACGTCGAGAGCGCCAGCCTGGCGCCCGGCGCGCACATCGAGCAGTACACCTGCTACCCCGGCACGAGGAACCAGCTGTGGTCCTACGACTTCGCGTCCGGGCGGTTCCGCGCGCTGCACAGCGGTCTCTGCATCTCGGCCGTGGGACCGGGCAACAAGGTGCGCACCGTCCAGTGGCACTGCGCCGACTCCTCCCGCGCCACGGACTGGGAAGCCTGGTGATGCCCTAGCGGTCACCAACGGCGGTCCCTCCCCACCGGGGAGGGACCGCCGTCCGCTCACGACCCCAGTGGGGTGATCACGGGGCCGGGCGATGACGGGCTGGCCATGGGTCTGATTGGTGGCGATGACGGTCCACTGCTGCTTGCGGTCCGGGAGGCCGGGGCCCAGTTCGACGGTGGCGTAGACCAGGTACGTGTCCGGGGTCGCGTGCTGGCGGTAGCGGGTGAGCGGGACCGACAGCGTGGGCGGGTAGTCGGCGCGGGTGTCGTAGCTGAGGACCAGTTGGGCGTCGGTGACCTGCGCGGTCAGCACGCGCGGCGTGGCTGGCGGCTGGAGTGGCAGGTAGTGGGCGTTGGTGCGGACCTCGGGGCCGAGCCCGGCGAGGTTGATGTCCCGAGTGGACACCGTGTACCCCGCGCCGTAGGCCGTCCCGGTGGGGAGCGGGAAGTCAGCGCCCCACTCGGTGGTGTCGACCTGGGACGCGTCCGCCCGGTCCGGGCTACTCGACCTCGGTCAGGACGCGCTCGACGGAGCCGAGGCGGGTGCGCAGGTCGGTGAGCTGGGCGCGGGTCTCGGCGAGTTCCACGACGAGGGACTCCTGGGCGGACACCGCGCGCTGGGCGAGGTCGCGGTAGGCGGCGTCCCTGGCGACGGCGGCCCTGGCGCGGACCGAGGCGGCGACCTGCCAGACGATCACGGTGAGCAGCACGAACACGCCGACCACGCCGACGACCTCTTGCCAGCCGCGGATTCCCATGTCAGTCCGTCCCTTCGTCCGCCTGCTTGGCGGTGAGCGTCTCGGCGGCCTCGGCGATGCCCGCGGGGGTGAGCGCGAACGCGAACGGCACGACCTCGTAGAACTTCATGGCCTTGCCGTCCGGCGAGAGTTCCAGCGTCGAGGTGACCAGGCCCGCCGACTCCAGCCTGCGCAGGTGGACCTGCAGCAGCGCCCGGCTGATCCCCAGGGTCCGCGCCAGTTCGCTGACGTAGGCGCGGTCGCCGACCAGTGCCGCGATCACCCGCAGCCGGTGCGGGTTGGCCAGCGTCGCCAGGACCCGCACGAGGTCGTCCCCGGACGGTGTCACCGCCCCCACCAGCACATAGCAACAGAAGTTAGCACATGCCAATAGCCACTAGCAGGCTACCGGCAGCTCCATCGCCCGCCGCCGATCACATGCTAACTTTCACTTGCAGGTGCAGCACTCCACTAGCGCACCGTTTTCCAGGGGGAACTCAGCATGCGACGCACTCAAGACCACCGGCCGGGCGTGGCCGAACGGGTCACCGACTGGTCGATCCGGCACCGCGGGACCGCGATCCTCGGGTGGCTCGGCCTGGTCGCGTTGGCGCTGGTGGCGAGCGTGGCCATCGGCGGCAGGGACGCGGCGAACCTGCCGCCCGGCGAGGGCGGGGCGGCCCAGGCGGCGCTCAACGAGCAGGGCGAGCACCCGCGCTACCACGAGAACGTGCTGGTCCAGGCCCTGGAACCGGGCGGTCCCGACTTCCTGGACGACCCGCGGACGGTCGCCGCGGCGCGGGACCTCGTCACGAGGCTGCGCGAGCACCCCGAAGCGGTCAGCGACGTCAGGTCGCCGCTGGAAGCCGTGCCGGGGTACGTCTCCGCCGACCGGAGGTCGGGGCTGGTCTCGTTCACCGTGAACTGGCCGGTCGAGCGGTTCGAGCAGCACATGGCGACGGCCACCGGCGCGGTCGCCGCGGTGGCGGCCGGGCACCCGGCGGTCCGGGTCGCGCAGGCCGGTGACCGCAGCCTGATCTCGGCGGTCGACGCCGCGGTGAAGGCGGACCTGCACCGGTCGCACCTGCTGTCGCTGCCGTTCGTGCTGGTCATCCTGCTGGTGGTGTTCGGATCGGTGGTGGCGGCCGGGGTGCCGGTGCTGCTGACCGGTACCGCCATCGCGGGCGCGGTCGGGCTGGTCGGGGTGCTCGGCAAGGTGATCCCGATCAACAGCGCGGCCTCGGCGATGATCGTGCTGGTCGGGGTGGCGGTCGGCGTCGACTACTCGCTGTTCGCCCTGCGCCGCTACCGCGAGGAACGGCGGGCGGGGCACGACGAGGTGACGGCGCTGCGCACGACGGCGCGCACGTCCGGGCACGTGGTGCTGGTCTCCGGGATGACGGTCGTGCTGTGCCTCGGCGGGCTGCTGTTCACCGGGCTCGGCGTGTTCGTCGGCGTCACGATCGGACTGGCGCTGGTCGTCGCGCTGGCGGTCCTCGCCTCGGTCACGGTGCTGCCCGCCGTGCTGGCCGCGCTCGGGCCCAGGGTGGACAAGTGGCGCGTGCGACGGGTGAACACCGTGGGCGAGTCGCGGTTCTGGACCGGGATCGCGCGCGGGGTGGTCGCCAAACCGCTGCTGTGGGGCGGCCTCGGCGTGCTTGCGCTGCTGGTGCTGGCGGTGCCCGCGCTCGACATGCGGTTGCAGGACGCGGCTTCGACCAACAGCCTGCCACAGGAAGTGGCCACTGTGGACTCGGCGATCCGGATGGGCGAGGCGTTCCCTGGAGTGCCCGTACCCGCTCAGGTCGTGGTGTGGCGGCCGGACGGGGAGTCAGCGGACACGTCCGAGGTACGGGCGGCGATCGATCGGCTGCACGGGCGGATCGCGGCGAGCGGTGGGCTGCTCGCGGAACCGTTCACTGTGGACCGGGTCGACAACGCTGTCGTGATCCGGGTGCCGTTGGCCGGGTCGAGCACGGATGAGCTTTCGGTCCGCGCCCTGGAGTTGTTGCGCACCAAGGTCATACCCGAGACGGTCGGCGCGGTGGGCGGAGTCGAGGCCGCGGTGACCGGGCGAACGGCGACGGCGGCCGACTTCGTGGCGGAGGTGCGGGCGAACACCTGGCTGGTGTTCGGGTACGTGCTGCTGGTGTCGTTGCTGTTGATGCTGGTCGTGTTCAGGTCCCTGGCGATCCCGGTGCTGTCGATCCTGCTGAACCTGCTCTCACTCGGCGCCGCGTACGGGGTGGTCACCTGGGTGTTCCAGGAGGGGAACCTCCACTCGCTGCTCGGGTTCACCTCCTACGGCGCGGTGATGAGCTGGCTGCCGCTGTTCCTGTTCGTCGTCCTGTTCGGACTGAGCACGGACTACCACCTGTTCATCCTCAGCCGGGTCCGCGAGCGGTGGGCGGCCGGGGCGACCGCGCGCGAGGCGGTGGTCGGTGGCATCGGGCACAGCGCGGGGGTGGTCTCCAGCGCCGCGGTGGTCATGGTCGTGGTGTTCGCCGTGTTCATCACCCTGACCTCCATCGAGAACAAGATGCTGGGGGTGGGACTCGCGGTCGCGGTGGCGCTCGACGCGACCGTCGTGCGCGGGGTGCTGCTGCCCGCGGCGTTGGCGGTGCTCGGCGAGCGGGCGTGGGTCCCCGGGCGGGTCAGGCGGCGATCGGGAGGTCGGTGACGCCGGCGAACAGGTGGGCGCCCTTGCCGGTGAGGGTCACGCGGCGGATCTGGGTGCTGGCGGGCTCGACGGCGATGAGGCCGCGGCGCAGCAGGGCGGCGAGGACGTCGGACTGCCACAGCGGCAGGGTGCCCGCGGGGGTGCCGTCGAGGTAGGCCCAGCGGAAGCCGGTCAGGCTGTCGGAGTCGCCCACCTGGAACAGGACGGCGCCCTCGGAGACGTCGAACAGGGTGGCCATCACGTCGTCCTCGGTCATCGCGATCCGGGCGATGTCGTTGGTGGCGGTAGCGGCGGTGGCGGCGGCGAAGGTGGTGTTCACGGTGCGCTCCTCGGTGTTCGGGGTGATGGACTCATCCTTGCCCGGCCGGGGCGCCCCGGGCATGAGAAGTACCCGCAGCACTCTCGGTCCGCACCCGGCCCGCAACCGTCAGCACGCGCCGGAGTCGTTGTCCATCAACGGATCGAGTGACACCAGTCCGACCAAGACAGCGGGGTTCGGTGACTTGCCGTACGTCGTCGCTGCCTATGTGGGTGACACGCCGCATCACTGTTCCGAGTGGCCAGTGGGTTGTGGCTCGCACGCAGGGTGATCCGGCTACTCCCACTCCCACCGGATGCCGCACACGCTCGACTCGGCGTTCTCCGCGGCCACCACGGCCGTCCCGGACCCGCTGAGCACCAACTCCCGCTCCGTGCGCCCCTCCCCCGGCCGGTCGGCGTCGAACCGGTAGCACCGGACCGGCAGCCGGTCCCCGTCGAACCTGACCTCCACGGTGTAGAGGCCGATCGGGTCGCTGAACGCGCGGAAGTACTCGCACTCCCCGAACCGCTGGCCGACGTCGAACCCGTACTCGACGACGAACGCGTCGCCAGCGCGGTGGTGGCGGTCGAGCAGGAACTCGGCGCCGACCAGGCCGCAGTCGTAGTCCCGCCGGACCCGGCCGACCCGGCAGTGCCTGGTGGCGAACGCGGTGATCCGGTCGAGGTCGTACCCCGGTCCGGCGTAGCTCACCGCGAAGCACCGGTCGACGCCGTCCGCGCGGGCCTCGGCCACCACCCGGGTGCCGACGTGGCCGAGCAGGCCCGCGCCGGTGAGCACGACCTCCTCCTGCGCGCACAGCACCCGGGCCGGGGCGCGGTCCGACGGGCAGATCCGCTCGACGATGTCGGACACGGCGTCGGCGTGCGGCAGCCCGTCGTAGCGGGTGCCTGCTCGGCGGCCACGGGGGCGGGGCGGGCCGAGCGCACCGGTCAGGGTGCGTTCGCGCAGGTCGAGCACCTCTTCCAGGGCGGCGACCGCGCGCAGCGACCTGGCGCGCTCCGGCTGGTGCGTGCCGGTCTGCCAGGTGCTGAGGGTGGCCACCGACACCGAGATGCCCCGGCGCAGCAACCGCGTCCGGACACCGTGCAGGGTCAGCCCGCTCGCGCGCATCGCGGCCCGCAGCGCCGCGGCGAAGGGGGACACCGGCACAGCCTCACCCCCGCCCTTCATCGAGCAGGTGACGCTAGTGGAAATTCCAGGGTTCTTCCAGACCCGCCCGCCATTGTGGCGAACTCCGGCGAGGTCTACCTGGGATTCACACCGAATTGTCGCTTTCCCATTTCAGAGTGCGGGCGTTCCCGGTTCTTTGCCAATTTATCTCCCCCCGCCCGCGTGCCTACCGTGGCCACGTCCGTCCCGACCCGTGGAGTGGAGAATCCCCTGTCCCTGCGTAGGTTCACCATCGCGACCGTCCTCGGCGCCGCCCTCACCGTCACCCCGCTGGTCGCGGGTTCGGCCACCGCCGCGCCCGCCGCCCCGAGCCAGTCGACCGCGGTCCGCACCATCACCATCAGCGGCAGCGGCGAATACGCCGGCATCGGCCACGGCTCCGGCACCACCTCCACCGGCGAGGTCGCCTACGAGATCTTCGACCACACCCACACCGGCTGATACCCCCACGGACTGGAGCGGGAGTGGCACAGGGGTGCACTCCCGCTCCACCCACGCGCACGGCTCTACCGGTCAGCGGCGATCGGTTGGGTTGTCGGGCCGTGGAGGGCGTTGGTGGACCAGGCGGTGGGGAGGGTGAAGGTGAAGAGGGCGCCGCCGGTGGGGTTGTCGGTGGCGGTGATGGTGCCGCCGTGGCGTTCGACGACGCGCTTGCAGATGGCCAGGCCCAGGCCGGTGCCGGTGTGGGTGGTGTGGCGGTGGGCGCGGTGGAAGTTGTCGAAGATGATCTCGTGTTGGCCCGGGGGGATGCCGATGCCGTTGTCGGCGATGGTGACGTGGACCAGGTCGCCGCGGACCTCGCTGGTGATGTCCACGTTGGCCACGGTGCCGGGGGCGGTGTACTTGACCGCGTTGCCGATGAGGTTGTCCAGCAGCTGCCGGACCAGCACGGCGTCGGCGTTGACCACGGGCAGCGCGCCGATGGTGAACACCGGTACCGGCAGTCCCGCGGCTGCGGCGCTGTCGGAGCGGGCGGCGGCGATGTCCGTGGCCAGTTCCGAGAGGTCCACGCGGGTGGGGGCGATGGCGGCGTCGCGGGCGGTGGTGTACGCGAGCAGGTCGTTGATGAGCCCGCGCATGCGGCCGGTGGAGCGCTTGACCCGGACGAGCCCCTGGCGGGCGCGGTCGACCATCGGGCCGCTCGGGGCGTCCTGCAGGGCCTCGTCGGCGTCGTCGGTCCAGCCCTCGGCGGCGGTGAGCGGGTTGAGCAGGTCGTGCGCGACCACCCCGGCGAACGCGGCGAGCTCGTCGCGGTGCCGCCGCTCGGCGGTGACGTCGTGGAACAGCACCACGGCGTTGTGCCCACCCTGCTGGTCGGGCAGCGCGGTGGTGCGGACGTTGATGATCCGCCCGTCCGGCACGCCGGGGTTGCGGACCAGCACGTCCAGCGGCTCGACCTGCTCGCCGGAGGCCAGCCGCACGTGCGGCATCTCGGCGGCGCTGAGCGGGGTCCCGTCGAGGTGGTAGAAGCCGTAGTGGCCGCTGTCGACCACGGTGTCGTCCGGGCTGATGCGGCCGCCGAGCAGGCGCAGCGCGGCCGGGTTGCGCAGCGTGATGCGGCCATCGGCGTCCACCACGGACAGCCCGTCGGCCATGGAGTCGATGATGGCCCTGGTCAGCGCCGCGCGGCGGTTGGTCTCGGCGGTCTCCAGCGCCAACTGCCCGACCAGGGTGTCGCGCTCGTCGCGGCTCAGCGCCAGCGCGAACCCGATGACCGCCACCACGGTCACGAACAGCTGCACCACCAGCGCACGCACCGCGGTGGACTCCACGGCGGCGAAGGGTCCGTCACCGTGGATGGTGAACAGCACGGCCACGACGGCCACCGACAGGGTGTGCAGCGCCACGAACGTGGTGGGCAGCCGGACCGCCGCCCACACCGTCAGCGCGATCAGCGTCGAGGCCACCGGCAGCCCGTGGGTGGTGCCGAAGCCCACCGCGTACGCCCCGACCGAGCAGAGGATCACCAGCGCGCACTCGGCCGGGATCGCGGCCCCGCCGCAGGTCACCGACGGGTCGCGCCTGGCGGCCCACCGGGTGGCGACGGTGCGGGCCACGCACAACCCGGCCAGGCCCACCACCAGCACGCCCGCGAAGTTGCGGGCCATCCACACCGCGAGGGTGATGACCGAGAAGTGCCTGTTGACCAGCCACAGCCCGGCGGTCCCCAGCACGGCACCGGTGGAGGCGGCCAGGTACGCCGCGGCGAGCACCCGCCACAGGTCGCGCGGCCCCTGCAAGCCGCCCTCGGGTCTCAGCGACCACAGCGCGGGCCGCCAGCGGGTGATGAGCACGACGAACACCGACACCTGGGCCAGGTTGGACACCACGAACACCACGGCCTGCCCGGCGCTGGCGTTGGTCAGCATGTTCACCACGATCGTGGTGACCGCGAAGGCGACCACGTCCACCCGCAGGTCGGCGACGCCGCGCTGCGCGCAGAACCACATCATGGCGACACCCGCGGCGGGCCACACCAGGCTCAGGCTCGTCTGGTCGAGCACGGTCAGCCTGCCCGCCACCGTCGCGACGACGTAGAGGGCGGTGAACGCCGCCGTGCGGGCCAGCGGGTAGGACAGCACCGAGTCGGGAGAGGGGGTGGGCGTTCTGGTGAACCGGGTTCCACGCAACCGCACTAGACCAACCCCTCCGCGTCCCCTTCACCGAGCAGACCCCGCAGCGCCGTCCTGAGCCGGTCGCCGCTGGAGGGCTTGCCCACGTAGACCGCCCGCGCGTCGCGCATCCGCTGGACGTCCGCGGCCGACCACAGCACGCTCAGGAAGATGGCGGGCAGGTGCTCGTCGTACTCGCGGAGCCGGTGCAGCAGGTCGACCCCGTCCATCCCCGGCATCGCCACGTCCAGCACCACCGCGTGCGGCAACCCGTTGCGCTCGACGGCGGCCAGCGCCAGCACCGCGCTCTCCACCGCGAGCACCTCGTGGTGGTCCTCCCGCAGCCACTGGGCGACCAGGTCGCGGACGTCGGTGTCGTCCTCGACGACCAGCACACGAGCCACGGTGCCTCCCCACCCGAACTCCGCTGCCCCTACTGACACCGAGGAGCACTGGCGTCACCCCCGCGTGACCCGGACCCCTCCACTCCACCACGCACCGGCCCCACGCGCGATCCGAGCGGTGCCGATTCCCCCCACCACCCGCCCCCACTTCTCCACCCGGCGTCGTTCCCGACCTGGGTCGGTCGGCTTCCCCTGTGGACGATGTTCGACAACGAGGTGTCGCGATCGAACGCGGTGAGCGCGGTTCGTCGATCGGGCACACCATCCGCAGCCACAGCCCGGAAACGCCAAATTGGCCGTACCCGCTGGATGACTGGGGAAGCCAGCGGGTACGGCCAAGAGAGGTCGCGCTGTCCCGCAAGCCGGTCCTAGGGGCCGGGACAGCGCGCCCACTCAGCTCTTGGGCATGAGGACCGAGTCGATCAGGTACACGGTGGCGTTGGCGGTCTTCACGCCGCCGCAGATCACGTTGGCGTCGTTGACCTTCAGGTTGTCGCCGGAGCCGGTGACCT
>NZ_RCDD01000008.1:0-257612 GCF_003663795.1 Actinokineospora cianjurensis | reverse complement strand
GGTCCCATTCCGAACCCGGAAGCTAAGCCCACCTGCGCCGATGGTACTGCACTCGTGAGGGTGTGGGAGAGTAGGACGCCGCCGGACAATCATTCGAGAAGCCCCCCACCATATCTGGTGGGGGGCTTTCTCGTATTCAAACAGTTTCAAACAGTCTTTCTCCCTTAGCCCCTCACATCGTTGGCCGAACCGCGCTCCTCGGATCCGCTGGTGCCAGGCAGGCTCGATGGGGTGGACTTGTTTTGTGTGGGGGGACAGCAGCCGTAGCGTCGTTCACGCGGCAGGGCCTGCTTTTGGGCCCCTGCTTTGCGGTTCTGCCACGGTTGTTGTAGGGGCCCCGCGCAAAACAAGTTCGCCCCATCGAGCTTGTCACTCAAATCGCGCCCAGGCCAATGCCGCAGGCGAGCCGTCCACCGTCGACGCCGCAGGCGAGCACGAGAGCCAGACACCCTCAGCTCAAGATCAAACCCCCACAGAAGCCCCCGATATAAAGCCTACGGCCGCCCACACCCGGAACCCCAGACTGAACCCGCCCCCTGTGGACCACCGGCCCCCATGTGGACAACCCCCCATCGGACAACCCACCCCACCACAATCCAGTCGCTCCACACCACGCCATCAGCCACCATGTCCCGATGCGCGTAGTCCGTCACACCAACCTCCACGACTTCTGGTCAGCCGTAGAGCACCTCTACTCCGCCGACCCAATCCGGCATACCGTCGCCATGACGGTTCTCACCCGCCTCCGAGCACTGCCTGAGCTGCCCGCGGACATCATGCTGCTCACCACGTACGACGGTGACGCACTCACCGGAGCGAGCTTCCAGTTCGGTCCGTGGCCTCTAGCCCTATCCGGGCTCCCCACCAACACGCACGATGCCGTCATCGCGCACCTCTTGGACCACGGCCACACAATCCGTCGCGCACAAGGCCCGCGTGACGTCGCCGACCACTTCACCGACCGGTGGACCAACGCAACCGGTACGACCGTCGAGCGACTGCGCTCCGAACGGCTCTTCCGACTCGGCGACTTGGTGCACCCCACCGTCGAGGGCCAGATCCGGTTCGGCACCATCGACGACCTGGAGCTCCTCGGCCGGTGGTGCACCGGGTTCAGCGACGAGGCCCTGGACGGCGACGATGGCCTCCCCGATCCGGTGGAGTTCGCCCGGGACGCGGTGGTGGGCGGGCGTGGTGTGGCGATCTGGACCGACGGCGTGCCGGTCGCGATGGCGATGGCCACCAAGCCGGTCCGGGGGATGTCGCGGATCGGGCCGGTCTACACACCCAAGGAGCACCGGGGGCACGGGTACGCCAGCGCGGTGACGGCCGCGGCCGCGCGGTGGGCCAGGGAACGGGGTGCCGACGACGTGCTGCTGTTCGCTGACCTGGACAACCCCGTCGCCAACTCGATCTACCAGCGGATCGGCTTCCGGCCGGTGTTCGAGGCCGTGGAGGCGACCTTCGCCGGACGGAATACCCTCGAACCGTGACGTCAGTTCTGGTCGTGCAGCTCGATGACACCGATCCGCCCGGCAGGCTCGCCGAATGGTTGGCCGACGCCGGAGCCGAGATCACCCTCGCCCAGCCCCACCGCGAGCCGCTGCCCGAGGGGCAGTACGCGGCCATCGTGTGCCTGGGCGGGCCGATGGGGGCGAACGACGTCATCGACCACCCGTGGCTGGTGGACGTGCGCAAACTCCTGGCGACGTCGGTGACCAGGCGGACGCCGGTGCTCGCGGTGTGCCTCGGCGCGCAACTGCTGGCGGTCGCGACCGGCGGGGTCGTCGAGGTCGGGGACAACGGCCCGGAGGTCGGTGGCGGGCTCGTCGCCAAGCGGGACCTGGGCGCCGCGGACCCGTTGTTCGCCGAGCTGCCGATGATGCCGGACGTGGTGCAGTTCCACCACGACGCCGTGACCAGGCTCCCCGTCGACGCCGCGCTGCTCGCCTCATCGACCCGGTACCCGAACCAGGCGTTCCGGGTCGGGCCGGTCGCCTACGGCATCCAGTTCCACATCGAGACCACCCCCGAGACGCTGCTCGCCTGGGCCGCGGACAACCCGGAGAGCGCCGCGTGGGCCAGGCCGGGCGCGTTCGAACCCGACCGGGTCGCCGAACTGCACGACGACGTCGAAGAGGTGTGGCGGCCGTTCGTGGAGCGGTTCGTGCGGCTCGCCCGGGGTGAGCTGGCCCCGGTGTCGCCCACCCGACCGACGCTCCCGCTCATCTGACGCCATGGCCGACTCCGCGCGCCACATCTCCTCCGCTGCCCGCTTCGGCTTGACCGACCCGCGCGCGGAGGAGGACCTGCGCGCCGCGGGGCTCTGGGGTGACACCGGACCGCAGCGGGAGGCCATCCTCAGCGCGCTCTCCCGAAGCCCGGACCCGGACCTGGCCCTGCGCGGCCTCGACCGGATCCGCGCGGCGGACGAGGACGGCTGGCTTGTGCTGCGCGCCGAACTCGAGTCCGATCGCAGGCTGCGCGCGCGGCTCATCGCCGTGCTGGGGTCGTCCACCGCGTTCGCCGATTTCCTCACCGCGCACCCGGACCAATGGCGCAGGCTTGATGGTGGCGGTACCGCGATAGAGGACTACACCGCTGCCCTCTATGCCGCTGTTGAAGCCACTGGCGATACACCTACCGCCGCGCTACGGGGTCACGACGCCGTGCGCGCGCTCAAGTCCGCTTACCGCGGCCTTCTCATGGAGGTTGCTGCGGACGACTTGGGTCACCTTGTCGACTCAACGCTGCCGCATCCTGATTACGACCACGTCGCCCAGCAGCTCAGTGAATTGGCCGAGGCCGCCCTGCGTGCCGCGCTCGCTGTCGCGTGGGCCGAGACCGGCGGTCAGAACACCGCGCGGCTCGCGGTCATCGCCATGGGCAAGTGCGGTGGCGGCGAGCTGAACTACGTCAGCGACGTCGACGTCGTGTTCGTCGGCGACGACGACACGGCGGTCGCGACCAGGGCGGCCAGCGCGATGATGCGGGTCGCCACCGAGGCGTGCTTCGAGGTCGACGCCGGGCTACGCCCCGAGGGCCGCAACGGCGCGCTGGTCCGCACCCTCGACGGCCACAGCGCGTACTACAAGCGCTGGGCCAAGACCTGGGAGTTCCAGGCGCTGCTCAAGGCCAGGCCGGTCGCCGGGGACGCCGAGCTCGGCCAGGCGTACCTCGACGTCGTCACCCCCATGGTGTGGACCGCGGCGGACCGGGAGAACTTCGTCCCCGAGGTGCAGGCCATGCGCAGGCGGGTCGAGGACCACGTGCCAGCCGAGCTGGTCGACCGGGAGCTCAAGCTCGGCCGCGGCGGCCTGCGCGACGTCGAGTTCGCCGTGCAGCTGCTGCAACTGGTGCACGGCCGCACCGACGAGCTGCTCCGCCTCGGGTCCACAGTGGACGCACTGGCCGCGCTCGGCGCCGGCGGCTACGTCGGCCGGACCGACGCCGCCGAGCTGGCCGACTCGTACCGCTTCCTGCGCACCCTCGAACACCGCCTGCAACTGCAACGGCTGCGCCGCACCCACCTGTTCCCCGCCGACAGCGAGACCGACGACCTGCGCTGGCTCGCCAGGGCCAGCGGCATCGGGCCCGAGCGCGGCCGCAACGCCGCCCAGGTCCTGCTGGCCGACTTCCGCAGGCACACCAACCGCATCCGCAGGCTGCACGAGAAGCTGTTCTACCGCCCGCTGCTCGACGCCGTCGCCCGCGTCCCGACCGAACAGCTGCGGCTGACCACCAACCAGGCGCACGCCCGGCTCGCCGCGCTCGGCTACAGCTCGCCGCAGGGCGCGTTGCAGCACATCAAGGCCCTCACCGAGGGGGTGTCGCGGCGCGCGGCGATCCAGGGCGCGATCCTGCCCGTCCTGCTCGACCTGCTGGGCTCCACACCGGATCCCGACGGTGGCCTTCTCGCGTACCGCAAGGTGTCCGAGGCGCTGTCGTCGACGCCCTGGTACCTGCGGGTGTTGCGCGACGAGGGCGCTGTCGCCGAACGGTTGGCAACGTTGCTGGGCACGTCCAAGCTGGTGCCGGACCTCGTCGTGCGCGCGCCCGAGGTGTTGCGGCTGCTCGCGGAGCCCAAGGAGTTGGCACTCCGTGCGCCCGCCGAGGTCGCGGAAGCATTGCGGGCGGCGGTGAAGCGGCACGGCTATCTGGGGAACGCCGTTGCCGCGGCACGGTCGTTGCGCAGGCACGAGCTGTTGCGGATCGCTTGTGCTGACCTGCTCGGGTTCACCGACGTGCTGTCGGTGTGCTCGGCGCTGTCGAGCGTGTGGTGCGCGGTGTTGCAGGCTTCCCTGGCCGCGGTGGACCGAGCCGAGGCGGCGTCCGCCGGTGGACACCTGGCCACGATCGCGGTCATCGGCATGGGCAGGCTCGGGGGCAGCGAACTCGGCTACGGCTCCGACGCGGACGTCATGTTCGTGTGCGAGCCCGCGCCGGGCGTCGACGACAGCGACGCGTTGAAGTACGCGGGGCGCGTCGCGCAGACCGTGCGCAAACTGCTCGGGTCACCCACGCAGGACCCGCCGCTCCAGGTGGACGTCGACCTGCGGCCCGAGGGGCGGCAGGGCCCGATCGTGCGCACCATGGAGTCCTACCGCGCCTATTACGCGCAGTGGGGCGAGATCTGGGAGGCCCAGGCCCTGCTGCGCGCCCACCCGGTCGCGGGCGACGAGGCCCTGGGCGCCCGGTTCATCGAGATGATCAACCCGATCCGCTACCCGGCAGGCGGCCTGGACGCCGCCCAGATCAGGGAGATCCGCCGCATCAAGGCCAGGGTCGACACCGAACGCCTCCCCCGAGGCGCCGACCCGGCCACCCACACCAAACTAGGCCGAGGCGGCCTCGCCGACGTCGAGTGGACCGTGCAACTGCTGCAACTGCGCCACGCCCACACCCAACCCGCGCTGCGCACCACCTCCACAATGGACGGCCTGACCGCCGCCACCGAAGCAGACCTCCTCACCCCCGACGACGCGACCGCCCTCCGCGAAGCCTGGCTACTGGCCACCCGCGTCCGCAACGCCGCCACCCTGGTCCGGGGCAAGCAAACCGACCAACTCCCCACCCACGGCCGAGAACTGGCCGCCGTAGCCGCCGCCATGGGCACCCCCCTGACCCAAGACCCCGGCACCTTCACCGACACCTACCGCCGCACCACCCGCCACGCCCGCGCAGTCGTAGAACACGTCTTCTACGACTAACGAACGACAGCCCCCCGCACTGACCCTCAACGGCTAGTAGGGCCTAGCAGAAGGCAGCGCTCAATGAGGGTGAGAGTCAGGTGAGAGCCGACGTCGGTGAGAGATCTATAGACCCAACGTGCGTCGCCGACCACGCACTCCTCGGATCCACCGGTCCCAACCGATGGAGACTGTGCGACGTTGGCCTCCACCCGGCCTTCACGATCGTTGGCCCCCACGCGCCCGTCGCAGTCGTTGGCCCCTACGTGCCCCTTGCAGGCGTTGGTCGACAACCGCTCCTCGGATCCGCTGGTGCCAGGCCGGCTCGATGGGGCGGACTTGTTTTGTGTGGGGGAGCAGTGCCCGTAGCGTCGTCCACGCGGCAGGGCCTGCTTTTCGGCCCCTGCTTTGTGGTTCTGCCACGGGTGCTGTCGGGGCCCCGCACAAAACAAGTTCGCCACATCGAGCTCTTCGCTTTCTCGCGCCAGGCCAATGCCGCAGGCGAGGCGTTCACCGTCGATGGCGCAGCCGAGTTCGAGAGCCGGAACACCCCTCAGCTCAAGATCAACCCGCCACAGCAGCCCCCGATATACAGCTTACCGAGAGCCACCGACAAAACGAGCCGAGCGACCAAGCCCCCTGTGGACAACCCCCAGCAGACATCCCCAGCCGACAACCCATGCGGACCACCCCCACCGGACAACCCCACCTACGCTCCCCCCATGACCTGGACCACCCCCATCACCGTCCGCAGCTACGAACTAGACGCCCTCGGCCACCTCAACCACGCCGTCTACCACCAGTACGCCGAAGTAGCCCGAGTCCAAGGCTTCGCCGCCGCAGGTTGTGAATGGGATGGCCTCATCAAGGCAGGCACCGCCCCCGTACTACTCCAGTCCACAATCAACTTCCGCCGCGAGCTCCGCGCAGGCGACACCGTCCACGTGGACCTGGTGCTCAAGTTCAGCGCGGGCAAGACCTTCCACGCCGATTCCACCATCACCAAGCTCGATGGCACGGTCTCCGCTGAGATCACCTGCCTGCTCGGCCTGATGGACCTCACAGCGCGCAAGTTGGTCGCCGACCCCCAGGCCGTGCTCGCTGGGCACGGCCTGGACGTCAGCGTTCTGGGTTAGGCGAGTAGTGGGCTAGGCGAGTACTTCGTCGACCCCGTGGTCGACCAGTTGGGCCTCGGCCGACTCGGCTACCGCGCGGCGCAGGAGTTCGCCCGCCAGGGCGGGGGACTGCAGGTCGAGCGGGCCGTACACCGGGACGTCCAGGCCGGCTTGGGCCTCGCGGACGGCCAGTGGGGACGCGGTGAGCAGGCCGCTGACCGCCAGGACCGGGTGGTTGCCCGCGCGCAGCCGCTGCACGCCGTAGAGCGCGCCTGAGGAGTCCGCGGCGGCGAACAGGACGCCGCTGGTGATCTTGCGGATCTCGGGGCGGTCGAGCAGTTGCGCGGTCTCCGGTTGCAGCAGGCCGTCGGCGATCTCCAGCACGATCGCGTCGACGCCGCGGGCCATCAGGTGGCCGTGCAGCAGCAGGGAACTGGTCACCAGGCGTTCCAGCGGGATGCGGAACGTCGTGGCCATGCCCGCGTCGGTGAAGTCGAGCGCGGCCACCGCGCCGGAGTCGCGGAACAGCCACGGGTCGCCGCCTGCCGCGGTGCCGGTCAGCTTCGCCGCGCCGACCCGCAGGCCGGAGCGGGACAGGCCGTGCACGAGGGACGCGCAGGTGGTGGTCTTGCCCGAGTTCATCGACGTGCCGACCACGACGAACGTCGGGGGCTTGCGCAGCGCGGCCAGCGGGGCGCCCAGCGCCAGGTCGGACACGTTGATGACGTGCCCGGCGTGGTCGCCGACCAGCCCGAGCGGGCGGACCGTGGTCGGCGCGCTCACCGCGGCGTTGCGGCTGCGGACCTTGCCCAGCACGCCACCGGCCGCGACCAGGTCGCAGGCGCCGAGGTCGTCGGGCAGTTCCGCCTCGAAGTGGTCCGGGGCGTAGCGCGCGCCGTAGGCGACCAGGATCTCGTCCCCCACGTACAGCTTCGCTTTCCGGCCGTCGGTCAGCTCCAGCACCTGGTGGTACCCGACCTTGGTGACCTCGGCGAGCACCAGGTCCCCGTGCCGGGGTTGGTGATCGCTGTGGTGGACGAGGCTCAGGCTGGCGCAGCGATCGAGGTTGCGCACGGAGTAAGCCGTTTTGAGGCGTTCGACGCGCGCGGCATCAAGGGGTGCGAACATGGCTGGGTCCTCGTCGATAGCGGGGAAACGTCCGAACGAGACGTGACCGGACGTGTGCGCGGGAGCGTAAAGCCTGCCGAGCCGACAAGGGAATCCCGTACCAGGTCTCGATTCGGGAAACAGTTCTGTAACCCAGCTAACAGTGCTGGTGGAACCGGATGGTCTACCTGATCGGGTGGATTTCAGGCAGGCCCCGGCCACGCGGGCCGCACCCGCGAGGCCACTCGATCGGTCCGCACCCCGGCCACTCCGGCCACGGCGGCCCCCGGGTCGACCGCGGCGCGCAACGCCGACGCGGGGTCCACTTCCGCGCCCAGCAGGGCTTCCTCGTCGAACACGGTGACGGTGACCTCGGTGGTGACGACGAACTGGCGTCCGGTGTTGGTCATGGCACCGAGCCTGCCCGCGACCACCACCCCGGCACATCCGGACCGGACCCGGGTTCGTTCTCAGGGTCTTCCCCTCCGGGACGCCGAACGGCCGAGGGGCTGGCAGCCCCTCGGCCGTCGAGACTTCTTACCCGCTTACCGGGTCACACGTCGTAGTAGAGCCCGAACTCGTAGGGGTGCGGGCGCAGGCGCAGCGGGTCGATCTCGTGCTCGCGCTTGAACGCCACCCACGTCTCGATGACGTCGGGGGTGAACACGCCACCCTCGAGCAGGTAGTCGTGGTCGGCCTCCAGCGCGGTCAGCACCTCGCCGAGCGACGCCGGGACCTGCGCGACCTCGCGGGCCTCCTCCGGGGGCAGCTCGTAGAGGTCCTTGTCGATCGGGGCGGGCGGCTCGATCTTGTTCCGCACGCCGTCCAGACCGGCCATCACGATCGCGGCGAACGCCAGGTACGGGTTGCCGGAGGAGTCGGGGCAGCGGAACTCGACCCGCTTGGCCTTGGCGTTGTTGCCCGTGATCGGGATGCGCACGCAGGCGGAGCGGTTGCGCTGCGAGTAGACCAGGCTCACCGGGGCCTCGTAGCCGGGCACCAGGCGGTGGTAGGAGTTCACCGTCGGGTTGGTGAACGCCAGCAGCGACGGGGCGTGCGCGAGCAGGCCGCCGATGTAGTGCCGGGCGGTGTCGGACAGGCCCGCGTAGCCGGACTCGTCGTGGAACAGCGGCACGCCGTCCTTCCACAGCGACGAGTGCACGTGCATGCCGGAGCCGTTGTCACCGAAGAGCGGCTTGGGCATGAAGGTGGCCGACTTGTCCGCCGCCCACGCGGTGTTCTTGATGATGTACTTGAACAGCTGCAGGTCGTCGGCGGCGTGCAGCAGCGTGTTGAACCGGTAGTTGATCTCGGTCTGGCCACCGGTGCCGACCTCGTGGTGCGCGCGCTCGACGTTGAAGCCCGCGCCCTGCATCTTGAGCACCATCTGGTCGCGCAGGTCGGCGAAGTGGTCGACCGGCGGCACCGGGAAGTAGCCGCCCTTGAACCGGGTCTTGTAGCCCTTGTTGTTGCCGTCCTCCAGCGCCCCGGTGTTCCACCAGCCCTCCACCGAGTCGATCTCGTGGAACGAGCCGTTCTCGGTGTAGTCGAAGCGGATCGAGTCGAAGATGTAGAACTCCGCCTCGGGGCCGAAGTACGCGGTGTCGGCGAAACCGGACTCGGCGATGTACTGCTCGGCCTTGCGGGCGATGTTGCGCGGGTCGCGGCTGTACGCCTCGCGGGTGAACGGGTCGTGCACGAAGAAGTTCAGGATCAGCGTCTTCTCGATCCGGAACGGGTCGATCCGCGCCGTGTAGGGGTCGGGCAGCAGCAGCATGTCGGACTCGTGGATCGACTGGAACCCGCGCACGGACGAGCCGTCGAAGGCCAGGCCCTCGGTGAAGGCGTCCTCGTCGAACGCGCTCGCGGGCAGGGTGAAGTGCTGCATCACGCCCGGCAGGTCGCAGAACCGGACATCGACGAACTTCACGTCCTCGTCGGCGATGAAGCGCAAGACCTCGTCGGAAGAGTTGAACACGCTGCTTAGCTCCTTCGTCTCCGTCACGGGACCAGACCCGGCCCACCGCCGTCGCGGCCCTGCCGTACCCGCTCGGTGATGACGCTATGAGGGCGGTGTTGCCCGACCGTCACCCGGATGTTTCGCCGGTGTTAACGACGCCACGACGGCGGTGACGAGCATGCCAGGGCGCGTCCGGGCGGGCACCTTCTACGCTGGTCGGGTGAGCAGATGGACCGGGACATGGCTGTCCGGGCCCGGCGCGGGCCTCGACCCCGCCGACGGCCCCGTGCGCTACCGCGGCGAGCGCCTCGGCGCGCCGGAGAACGGACCGGGGTCGGTGGCGTCCAACGGCATCAGGCTCGGCGCACTGGTGATCGACCTGGTGCTGTCGTCCCTGGTGACGTCGGTGTTCCTGCGGCCGGACTACGACGACCCGACCCAGATGTGGCGGTTCAACATCTGGGCCGGTCTGGTCTGGCTGCTGATCACCGTCGCCGGGGTCGCGCTGGCCGGGTTCACCCCCGGCAAGGGCCTGCTCGGCCTGCGCGTGGTCCGGATGGACGGCACGGCCCTGGTCGGCCCGTTCCGCGCCCTGCCCAGGACCCTGCTCATCGCCGTGATCATCCCGGCGGCCATCACCGACAAGGACGGCCGCGGGCTGCACGACCGGCTCACCGGCACGATCGTCCTGCGCACCCGCTGACCCGGCTGTTCAGGCGCCCGGTTCGACCAGGTGGACGGCGTTGGCGGCGGTGGTGAAGCCGACGGTCCGGTAGACGCGGTCCGCGTCGTCGCCACCGGGGGTGAGCCAGGTCAGGTCGGCGCCGCCCAGGTCGGCCGCCACCCGGACGGCGTGCGCGGTGACCAGCGCGCCGAGGCCCCGGCGCCGGTGCTGCGCCGCGGTCGCCACCCCGACGATCTCGGTGATCCCGTCCGCCACCTGCGTCCACGACGCGACGGCCACGGCCTCCCCGTCGACCGTCGCCAGCACCGACCCGCCGTCGGCGGGCTCCGGCGGCGGCCCGCTGGGCAGGTCGACCGGCATCCCGAACGCCGCACTCGCCACCCGCGCCCCCGCGATCCGGCCCGCCTCGGCGTCCACGTAGTCGATGGTGACCCCGCGCCCGGTGTCCGGTACCCGCACCCGCTCCGGCTCGAGGGTCATCACCGGCACCCGCGCCGTGACCCGCAGCCCCGCCGCCTGGAGCAACTCCGCCGCCCCCGGGCACGCCTGCGCGATCAACTCGAACCGCAACGTCCCCGCCGGGAAGACCTCCCGGAGCAACTCGAGCCCCCGCGCCACCTCACCCGCGTCGTCAACCACGTCCCCCGGCCGCGAGGCGACAGCGTAAGAGAGGTAGGCAGGCCCATCCACCGCGATCAACCCGGTGAACGGCCCCGCAGGCACCACCTGCCTGGTCTGCAACAACACCGGCACCCCGTCATCCCCCACCACCCGCCTGGCCCGACTCAACCCGGACAACTGCGCGGCGGCGATGCGGGACGCGAGCGGATCAGCAAGAGGCACCCGCGGACGTTATCCCCGCCCCGCCTGCCTCCGCCTCTCGTTATTCCAGCTCCGCCAGGTCGATGGTGACCGGGAACGGCACCTCGGTCTTGAACACGCCGCGCGTCTCGTCGTTGCGCTGGTACCGGAACGTCTCGGTGAGATGGCAGGACTGCACCGAGGGGGCGCCGCTCGTGTCCACCATCCAGTAGTGCGGGATGCCCGCCTCTGCGTACTCGGTGAACTTCGCCAGCCGAGTGGTGCGATGGCGTCCCGGCGAGATGATCTCGATGACCACCTCGACCTCGTCGGCCTGGATCAGACCGCCCTCCGCGGCCAACCGCTCGGCGGCAGACTCGTGGAAGACGATCAGATCCGCTCGGCGGCTGTACCCGGGGCCGTCGGGCGGGCCGTACCCGAGGTCGATGTCAAGGCACTGGACGACCCGCAGGTGGGCGGGTAGTTGCGGCTTGATGATCCGGAACAGCTCGCCGGAGGCGGACATGTGCGACAGGCTGGGACTTGGGGACATCAGCAGTCGGCCCTCGAGCAACTCCGTGTAGCCGCGCCCGGTGGGACCGAGCGCGGCGTACTCCGCAATGGTCAGCAGCTGTCGGGGAGCGCTGAGCACGATGTCGTGCCGACGTGTCGCGATCACTGGCGCCTCCTCGCAGTCGATCACGAGGATGCCAGACGAGTGCGCCGAACGGAGTAGTGGGGTGCCTACCTGCGGCGCATTGTGCGCTGGACGCTGCGCATCTTGGCGCCCGCGGGCATGGGGCCCTTGGGCATGGCGGCGCCGCCGCGGGCGGAGATGGCGGCGAGGCGCTTCTCGACGGTGTCGATCTGGGCGGGGCGGAGGTTGTTGGGGAGCTTCATCAGGTGCTTCTGCAGCTTGCTGAGCTCGACCTGGCCCTCTTCGCGGCCGACGATCACGTCGTAGATGGGGGTGTCGCCGATCAGGCGGGCGATCCGCTTCTTCTCCTGGGCGAGCAGGGTCTTCACCCGGTGCGGGGCGCCCTCGGCGACCAGGACGACGCCGGGGCGGCCGAGGACCCGGTGGATGACGTCGAGCTGGGTGGTGCCGTTGACCGCGGTGGCCACCCGCCAGCGGCCGCGCAGGAAGTTCTCCAGCACCCAGCCAGCCGCCCCCGGCTGGCCCTCCGCCTTGCTGAACTGGGTGCGCTGCACCCGCCGCCCGAACAGGATCACGGCCGCGAGCAGGCCGAACATGATGCCCACCGGCAGCAGGTACCACTCGATCCCGAGCAGCAGCCCGATGCCGAAGGCCACCCCGCCCAGCACCACGACGGCGCCGATCATGAGCGGCAGCAGCGCCTTGTCTTCCTTGCGCTGCATGGAGAACGCCTGGAAGATCTGCGCGCGCCGAGCCTTGGACGCTGCCTTGCGCGTCTTCTTGGCTTCCTTGGCGGCCGCCTTGTCCTGCTTAGCCATAACCACCAGGATACGGGGCCGCCTCCCCCGGTTGGTGGGCGCGCTCTGTCAGGATGCACGGCATGGCTGGCGCGGACACGGACCTGATCGCCGGGCTCGACCCGGAGCAGCTCGCCGCGGTGCGCGCCCCGCGTGGCCCCGTGTGCGTGCTCGCGGGCGCCGGGACCGGCAAGACCAGGACGATCGTCAGCCGGATCGCGCACCTCATCGGCTCCGGTCACGTCACCGCGGGCCAGGTCCTGGCGGTCACCTTCACCGCCCGCGCCGCGGGGGAGATGCGCACCCGCCTGCGCGCGATGGGCGTGCCGGGTGCCCAGGCCCGCACCTTCCACTCCGCCGCGCTGCGCCAGTTGCGCTACTTCTGGCCGCGGGTCGTCGGCGACGCGCAGTGGGACCTGGTGGAGACCAAGTTGCGGCTGGTCGGGCAGGCCGCGCACCGGGCGGGCACGGGCACCGAGCGGGAGGCGCTGCGGGACCTGGCGAGCGAGATCGAGTGGGCCAAGGCGTCGCTGATCGCCCCGGAGGACTACCCGGCCGCTGCCGCCCGCGTGCGCCGCGACACCCCGGCCGCCCCCGAGTTGGTGGCGAAGGTCTACGCCGGGTACGAGGCGCTGAAGAACGCGGCGAGGCAGCTCGACTTCGACGACCTGCTGCTGCACACCGCCGCCGCGCTGGAGGAGCACTCGGAGGTCGCCGAGGAGTTCCGCGACCGGTACCGCAGCTTCGTCGTCGACGAGTACCAGGACGTCACGCCGTTGCAGCAGCGCGTGCTCGACGCCTGGCTCGGCCGCCGCGACGACCTCACCGTCGTGGGTGACGCCAACCAGACCATCTACTCGTTCGCGGGCGCCTCGCCGCGGCCGCTGCTCGACTTCACCCGCCGGTTCCCCGAGGCGGCGGTGATCCGCCTGGAGCGCGACTACCGGTCGACGCCGGAGGTCGTGTCGCTCGCGAACCGGGTCATCTCCGCGGCCCGCGACAGGCCCGCCGGGTCCAGGCTCCGTTTGGTCGGTCAGCGCCCGGCAGGGCCAGAGCCGAGGTACGCCGAGTACGACGACGAGCCCGCCGAGGCCACCGCGGTCGCCGCCCGGGTCAAGGAGCTGGTCGAGGCAGGCACCCCGCTCAGTGAGATCGCGGTCCTCTACCGGATAAACGCCCAGTCAGAGGTGTACGAGCAGGCGCTCACCGAGCTGGAGATCCCCTACCTGGTGCGCGGCGGCGAGCGGTTCTTCGCCCGCCAGGAGATCCGCCAGGCGGTGGCGGCACTGCGCACGGCGGCGTTCAACGCTCCCGAGGGTGAGCTGCCCGCGGTCGTGCGGTCCGCGCTCGCGCCGGTGGGGCTCACGGAGGAGCCGCCCGCGGGTGGGTCTGCCCGGGAGAAGTGGGGGTCGCTGTTAGCCCTGGTCGAGTTGGCCGAGGAGTTGGCGGCCGCGGACCCTGACGCTGACCTGCCGCGGTACGTGGCCGAGCTCGACCAGCGCGCTCAGGCCCAGCACCCGCCGACGGTCGAAGGCGTCACGCTCGCCTCGCTGCACGCGGCGAAGGGCCTTGAGTGGGACGCGGTGTTCCTCGTTGGTCTTGTCGACGGCACGTTGCCCATCCAGCACGCCGACGGTGATGACGCTGCCATCGAGGAGGAGCGCCGACTGCTCTACGTCGGTGTAACCCGTGCGCGCGAGCACTTGTCGCTGTCGTGGGCTCTTGCCCGGACCGAGGGCGGTAAGCGCTACCGCAGGCGAAGCCGGTTCCTCTACGGCCTGATCCCCGAGAACCACCCCACCGCGCGGGTCGCGGCGTCCCGGCAGCGTGAGATGCCGCGGCAGGCGATGGCGCGGGGGATGAACCCGGTGCGGTACTGCCGGGTCTGCGGCGACAAGCTGGTCGGCACGATGCCGGTCAAGCTCGGCCGCTGCGAGAGCTGCCCGTCCGACCTGGACGAGGGCCTGCTGGAGAAGCTGCGCGAGTGGCGGATGGAGCGGTCGCGGGGGCTCAAGGTCCCGGCGTACGTGATCTTCACCGACGCGACGCTGCTGGCCATCGCCGAGCAGCGCCCCGCCGACCGGGCCGCGCTGGTGGCGATCTCCGGGGTCGGCGCGACCAAGCTGGACCGCTTCGGCGCCGAGGTCCTGGCCATCGTCGCGCCGTGAACCACCGGTCGAGCGGCCCGGCCACCGGTCGGGTGATGTGTGACCGGGGTCACGGGAAGTTCTGGAAATTGGGTTGCACGGCCTCTATCAGGGCCAATAATCTGCTGAGGCAGGGCACGAAGTGCCCTGGACAGTCCAGCCGAGTGATCAAGCGTAGCAGGAAGGTGGTGGCCATCGTGGTGATCTTCATGACCAACCAGCAGGGCACCGGCTTCCCGTCGTCCGCTTGCGTCTCCGCTCGTCTGCGCGCCATCGGCGGCTATGTCCCCGCCACGGCGTGGCGCAGTGAGCGCGGCAATGGCACCGGTGTCTTCGCCGGGGCCGCACAGGTCGCCGCCACCAAGACGGCTCCGCCCGTCGTCGTCGAGCACGCGCTGCCGGTCACCACCGCCCGCACCGCCGATCTCGTCGTGAAGCAGCACCCGTCCGCAGCCTTGGGCTGGGGGACTTGACGCGCCGTCAAGTAACCCCAGGCCCCGAGGCCGCGGACTCCGACACCGGAGACCGCGGCCTTTTTGTTTGCCCAGGAACACCACCACATGACACGTCACCAGCTTTCCCCAGAGCACCACCAGCAGGTTTCCCAGACTTCACAGGAGTTCACCACCATGAGTACCGCCACCGCACCCCCGCCCGGGGTGTTCCCCGACCTGCTGAGCCCCTCGGGCTCGGGGGTCAGCGAGCTGCTCGACGCGGCTCCCTCGGCCGGGTTCGACCTGCCCTGCCGGTCCACCACGAACCCCGACCTCTGGTTCGCCGACGCCCCCGCCGAGCTGGAGCGCGCCAAGGTCCTCTGCGGCGACTGCCCGGTCCGGGCCGCCTGCCTCGCCTCCGCACTCGCCAGGCACGAGCCGTGGGGTGTCTGGGGTGGGGAGATCTTCGAGCGCGGCGTGGTCATCGCCCGCAAGCGGCCGAGGGGTCGTCCGCGCAAGGAGGACGTCGCCAGGGACGCCGCCGAGCTGGTCGCCCGCGAGCAGAACGAGGTCGCCGCATGAACGCGCTGCTCAACGACCCGATGCTCGACTTCAAGCCAGAGGGTTCCCCGCAAATGTTGATCTATGAGAATCTCGCCCGTTCTCGAAGGCTCGAGGCGGAGCAGGCAGCGCACGCGCGGCGCCTGGTCCGCCGGTTGAGCGCGGCCAAGCGATGGCAGCGGGTCTCGCAGTGGGCGGCACGGCGCGCCGATCGCGCCACCGCCACGCTGTAGGTCCGCACCCGGGTCCGAAACCCACCGTGGTCACCCGCGGTGGGTTTCGGCCGTTCGGGTGGAGAAACACGGTGGCAACCCCGATGTCATCGAACCCGCCCGTGCCGGCGCTACCGTGGCCTTTCCTGCCCTCGAGCAGCGTCTGGACGTGGTGATGCACAGCGACGACGCGAGCACCGCCGGTGGCGAGCGCGAGCGCGCGGTCGAGGTCGGGCGCACCGGTGCCCGGTTCGGCCCGCCGGGACAGTGGCGCGGCACCGACGACGAGGTGGAGCTACCGGGTCCACCCGCCGACCTGGGTCTGGTCGGCGCCCGCTTCGGTGGCAGGCGGCGCTTCGAAGAGGTCCCCGTGGACGAACCCGAGCCCGTTGTCGCGGCAGCGGGACCCGAGGTCGAGCCGGCGGCCATGTCCGACGCCGAGTGGATGTCACGTCCCCAGGCCCACGCCCTCGTCAGGCCCTACGCCTGGACCGGCGGCCGCACCACGGCCAGGGCCGACCTGGCCCTCGAGGCGCTGGTCAGCACCGTCGAGGTGCCCGTGCGGGCGTCCTGGGAGCACCGGATGATCACCGAGCTGTGCCTGAGCCCCCGCTCGGTCGCCGAGGTCGCCGCCCTGGTCTCGGTCCCCCTCGGCGTGGCCAGGGTCCTCATCACCGACCTCGCCGAACGCGGCGTCCTCGCCGTCCACCAGGCCGTCGAGGGCACCCCCGACCTCGACTTCATGAGCCGGGTCCTGTCCGGGCTGCGCAAGCTCTGACTTTCCCGAACCCGCCCCCGCGCCTAGCGTCGGTGCCATGGCGCACGCGCACACCCACGACGGGATCGACTGGGCCGCCCGCGTCGGCCACCTGCGGCGGGCCGACGAGATCGAGGCCGACGCGCTCGCCGCGGTGGCCAGGCGGTTGCTGGCCCTGCTGCCCGGCAGGCCGACCGTGCTCGACGTCGGGTCCGGCACCGGCGGCATGGCGGCCGCCCTCGCCACCGAGATGGGGGACGAGGGCGGGCGGGTCGTGCTCGTGGACGCCGAGCCCGCGCTCCAGGAGATCGCCGTGGACCGGGTCAGGGCCGCCGCGGGTGACCGGGTCGACGTGGTCACCGTGCTGGCCGACGCCATGGACCCGGACCTGCCCGCGCTCGTCCCACCGGGTGACCTGCTGTGGGCGTCCGGCGTCGTGCACCACCTGCCCGACCAGCTCGCCTGCCTGACCGCGCTCGTCCGGCTCCTGCGCCGCGGCGGGCTGTTCGCCCTGCGCGAGGGCGGCCTCACCGCCCGGTGCCTGCCGTGGGACCTCGGCCTGGGCGAACCCGGCCTCCAGGACCGGCTGCACGCGGCGCGCGACGCGTGGTTCGCGCGGCTGCGGACCACCATGGACGGCTCGGTGCGGCTGCCGCTCGGCTGGAACCTGGCCATGGTCAAGGCCGGTCTGGTGGACGTGACCTCGTTCAGCTACCTGGTCGACCTGCCCGCCCCGGCACCGCTGCCGGTCCGGCGCGCGGTGGCCGACTGGCTGGGCGGGCTGGCCGCGGTGGCGGGGGAGGGGTTGGGGGCGGCGGACCAGACGACGGTGCGGCGGTTGCTCGACCCGGACAGCCCTGATTGGGTGGTGGACCGCAACGACGTGTTCGTCCTCGGGGCGTCCACGGTGTACCTGGGATCGGTGCTCTGATGGCAGCGGTGACCTGCTCGATGTGCGGGCGCGACCGCGACGGCGACCCGCCGCTGGAGGCGCTGGCCTGGGCGGCGGAGCAGGACGAGCGCGGCACGACGTGGCTGTGCCCGGCGTGCGCGCGCAAGCACGTGCGCGACATCGAGGGGAAGTTGCCAGCCGACTACTGGTGAGCGCTCACTCCTCCTCGGCGAAACCGGGCTGCCACCGGGTGATGATCGCGCGCATCGAGAACTGGGCGTCGAGTTGGCAGAGGATGCCGGTCGCGCCCGCGGTCACCCGCTGCACCAGCAGGTACTGCGGCGGCAGGTTCAGCGACCGGCCGGTCTTGAAGTCCTGGCCGCGCAGGTCGCCGACCCGTTCGGCCTGGCGCTGCATCCAGGCCCTGGTGAAGTGGAACGTCTCCACCGAGGCGGGCTCGGCGAACGGCGCCAGGTAGGCCAGCACGTGGTCGGGGTCGAGCCGCATGCCCTCGCGGATGAAGCCCTCGTCGCGCATGAGCTCCATCAGCTCCGCCGAGCGGCCCTGCAGCGACAGCCGGGTCATCGCGCCGAGCGGCCACGGCAGACCTTCCGGCAGCCGGGCGACCGCGCCGAAGTCGATCACGCAGAGCCTGCCGTCCGGCGTGAGCATGAAGTTGCCGGGGTGCGGGTCGGAGTGCAGCAGGCCCGCGCGGGCTGGCGAGGAGAAGTGGAACTCCGAGAGCAGCCTGCCCGCGGTGTCGCGCTCCTCGCGGGTGCCGCCCCGGATGACCGCGGCCAGCGGCGTGCCGTCCACCCACTCGGTGATGGTGACCTTCGGCGCGCTCGCCACCACCCGCGGCACCAGCACCAGCGGGTCACCGGCGAACGCCTTGGCGAAGGCGCGCTGGTTCTCCGCCTCCGCCCGGTAGTCGAGCTCCTCGACCATCCGGTCGGTCAGCTCCTGCAGCAGCGGCTTGATCTCCATGCCCGGCGCGAACGGCTGGAACAGCCTGCTGAACCGCTGCAGCTGCCGCAGGTCCGACAGCAGCGCCTCGTCCGCGCCCGGGTACTGCACCTTGACCGCCACCGCGCGCCCGTCGCGCCACACCGCGCGGTGCACCTGGCCGATGCTCGCCGCCGCCGCCGGGGTGTCGTCGAACTCGGTGAAGCGCGCCGCCCAACCCCGGCCCAGCTGCTGGGCCAGCACCCGGTGCATGGTCTGCGCGCTCATCGGCGGCGCCGCGGCCTGCAGCTTGGTCAACGCCTCCCGGTACGGCTCGGCCATCTCGTCGGGCACCGCGGCCTCGAACACCGACAGCGCCTGGCCGAACTTCATCGCGCCGCCCTTGAGCTGCCCGAGCACGGCGAACAGCTGCTCGGCGGTGCGGGCGGACAGCTCGGCGTTGACCGCCTCGGCGCTCTGCCCGGCCAGCCGCTTCCCCCAGCCGCCGACGGCCCGGCCAGCGACCCCGAGCGGGATGCTGGCCAGCCGAGCGGTCCGCGCGGCGGTCTTGCGTGGCATCTCGGTCACCACCCGATTGTCCCTTGTCCCGCGCCGCGATCGCAGGTGTTTAGCGGTCCGGATATCGGAAGACGCCTCACACCGGCCGCGTCCGCCCAGCTCGGACCGCAGAACCGGACAGCGGTGCCCAATGCCCCCGCCCGGGGTGTTTAGTCGCCCGATCGGGGAAGCCTGCGACGGACTAGCCGGTTTGGCCGGGTTCGCGCGCCCGGATCAGGTGGCGGTATGTGGGCTTGGTCGCCGCGCCGCACGGGCAGCTCGCGTGCGGCAGCCACCGCCGGTGGTCGACGGTCGCGGTCAGCGGGTCGACCTCCACGGTCGCGTTCCAGGTGGCGGGCGGTCTGCCCGTCGGTTCGCGCAGCCACGACACCGCGCGCAGCACCTGCGTCACCGCGAGACCCGCGGTGAGCTGCGTCGTGGCCAGGTCGGCCGACTGGGGACGGCCCGCGAGCTGGGTCGCCAGCCTCGGCCAGCACGGGTCGAGGTCGGTGCGGTGCTGGTCGGCGCAGTGCAGGCAACTGCTCACCCCCGGCACCACCAGCGGGCCGACGATCCCGACCCCGTCGCGCACCAGGACCGCCAGGTGCGCCTGGCCCTGGGCGGCCATGGCCAACGCCGTCGCCGGGTCCGGCACCACGGCGTCGGCCAAGACCACCAGGTCGGGCCGGAACCGGGTGAACCGCCGGAGGACGACCGCGTGGTCGACCCGGCTGACGGCCTCCTGCGCGGCCACCACCCGCGGCCTGCCGACGTCTTCGGCGCGGTACCCGGTGCCCACGTCCTGCGCCAGCACCGACCCCCGCGCGGACACCTGCAACCGGCCGACGCCGGACGCCGCGAGCAGCCGGGCCACCGCGATCGCGAGCCTGCCGTCGCCGTCCACCCGGACCCGCAGCCCGGACCGCTCGGCAGGCGAGGGCAGCCCCGGGCGCAGCGCCGCGGTCAGCTCGTCGGCCGCCAACCGGGACGGCACCCGCGCCGACTTCGCCGCGTCGTCGACCAGGCCGTGCTCGACCAGGTCTCGCACCAGGGCCCGCAGCATCCGCCGGTGCGGTGGGCCGACCCCGGCGACGACCTCGTCGGCCGTGCGGACACCGGTGAGCCCGGCAGCCGCGGCGGCCACCTGGTCCGGCAGGCCGCTGACCACGAGCGCCCGCCTGGGATCGAGGCCGAGTTGGAGTTCGCCGTCGCGGCGGCGCAGCACCGCGAGACCGGGCCGCAGCCGCGGCCGTCGGGGGAGGGTCCGTTCACGCATGGCACCAGGGTGCCCGCCTGGGCCGGATGGCGGATCGAGTTGTCCACAGGTGGAGAGTCACACCCGCCCGGTCCTCCCGCGTTGTCGGTGTTGCCCCTTACGGTTGTCCCCGTGGCCGAACCCCGCGTCGAGGTGCGCCGGAGCAAACGCAGAACCCGCACCGTCACGGCGTACCGCGAAGGTGACACCGTGATCGTCCTCATCCCGGCCAGGCTCTCCAAGAAAGAGGAGGCCCACTGGGTCCAGGAGATGCAGCGCAGGCTCCTGCGCAGCGAGACCAAGCGGCGCTCCCCGGCCCGCACCTCCGACTCCGCCCTGCTCGAACGCTGCGGCGAGCTCTCCGCGAGCTACTTCGGCGGCCAGTGCCTGCCCCGCTCGGTCCGCTGGGTCCCCCCGATGCGCACCCGCTGGGCCTCCTGCACCCCGGTCGACCGCACCATCCGCGTCAGCGAACGCCTCCGCGAGGTCCCCGCCTGGGTGCTCGACTACGTCCTGGTGCACGAACTGGCCCACTTACTCGTCCCCGGCCACGGCCCGGACTTCTGGGAACTGGTCCACGCCTACCCGAGGACCGAACGCGCCGTCGGCTACCTGGAGGGCCTCTCCGCCGCCGCGGGCTGGGGGATCGCCACCGAGGAGTGACCGCGACACGCCGTGACCTCGGCAACGCGGTGACCGCGACAACGACGAAGGTGGCCGACCGGGACGAACCCTGGTCGACCACCTTCGGTGCGTTCTGGCTAGTCCTCGGGCTTCTCGGCCTCGCGCTCGGCTTCCTCGGTGCGCTGGAGTTGCGCGATCGGGTCGTCGGCCGGGCTGGAGCCGAGCCGCTGGATGAAGTCGATCGGCTCGTCGAGGTCCTCGGTGGTGGGCATGAGGTCGGGGTGCGCCCACAGGCCGTCGCGGACGTCGATGCCGTGCTGGTCGGTGACCAGGCGCCAGAGCGCGGTGGCGGCGCGCAGGCGGCGGGGCCGCAGCTCCAGGCCGACCAGGGTGGCGAAGGTCTGCTCGGCCGGACCACCGGAGGCGCGGCGGCGGCGCAGGGTCTCGCGCAGCGCGTCCGCGCCGGGCAGCCGGTCGGTGACCGCCTCGCCGACGACCAGGTCGACCCAGCCCTCGACCAGGGCGAGCAGGGTCTCCAGCCGGGTGAGCGCGGCCTGCTGCTCCGGGGTCGTCTTCGGCTCGAGCATGCCCGACTGCATGGCCTGCTCGATGGTGGCCGGGTTCGCCGGGTCGACCTGGGTCGCCAGCTCCTCCAGCGCCGAGATGTCGACCTTGATGCCGTTGGCGAACTCCTCGACCGCGCCGAGCAGCCGCTGCCGCAGCCACGGCACGTGCGCGAACAACCGCTGGTGGGCGGCCTCGCGGGCGGCGATGAAGACCATCACCTCGCTGGCGGGCCGCTCCAGGCCCTTGGTGAACTCCTCGATGTTGGCAGGCAGCAGCGCCGCGGTGGCGTCCGGGCCGAGCGGCAGCCCGATGTCGGTGACCGTCAGCACCTCCGACCCCAGCTGCGCCAGCGCGCCGCCCAACTGCGAGCCGAAGGCCATGCCGCCCATCTGCCCGACCATCGCCAGCAGCGGACCGGCCTGCGCCTTGGCCTCGTCTGGCAGCGCCTCCACCCAGGCCCCGGCCATCCGCTTGGCCACCGGGTCGCACAGCCGCTGCCAGGTCGGCAGCGTGTGCTCCACCCAGTCGCGGGCGGTCCACGCCTTGGTCGTGGTGGCGCCCGCCGGCAGCGTCGTCACCGGGTCCAGCCACATCTCGGCCAGGTGCACCGCGTCGGTGACCGCCGTGTGCGCCTCGGCAGGCGCGGTGAACCCGATCTGCCCGGCGAGCTTCTGCACCGCGATCTGCTTCGCCAGGTCGTAGTTGACCGGACCGCTCGACGTGCCGGCCTGGCTCATCATCTGGCCGAGCTGGCTGAGCATCTGGCCGAGCTGGTCGAACGGGTTCTCCTGGCCGTCGCCGCCTTGCTTGCCACGGTCACGGTCATCGGGGTTCGGCATGGTGAAGCCGAACGGGAACTCGTTCATACGTCCACGGTACGCGGCATCCGGGGCCCCGCGCCGTCCGGTGATCCGCCCTCGGCGAACGCACGTACCCTGTGGCGTCGTGAGCACCGCACCGGAGTCACCCACCCCCCAGCCGCCCGCCCCGGACGTGCCGCTCGTGCGGGCGGGCCTGACCCGGCGCGGCTGGACGATCGTGGTCAGCTTCGTGCTGACGGTCGCGCTGCTGCTGGTCGGCCTGCTGGTGCCGATCCCGTACGTCTCGCTGGGCCCCGGCCCGACCTACGACACCCTCGGTGACGTCGACGGCGTGCCGATCGTGCGGGTCGACGGTGAGAAGAGCCACGCCACCACCGGTCAGCTGCGGATGACCACGGTGTCGGTCAACGACGAGATCAGCCTGTTCGGCGCGCTCGGCCTGTGGGTCAGCGGCCGCTACGCGGTGGCCCCCCGCGAGGACTACTTCCGGCCGGGGGAGACCGAGGAGCAGATCGAGCAGCAGAACACCAAGATGTTCCAGGACTCGCAGAGCAACGCCGAGATCGCCGCGCTGCGCCACCTCAAGTACCCGATGAAGGTCATCGCCACGGAGATCACCTCGGGCGCCCCTGCCGACAAGGTGCTCGCGCCGGGCGACCAGCTGCTGGTGGTCAACGGCAAGAAGGTCGCCGCGGCCGCCGACGTGCGGGCCGCGCTCGCGGGCACGACCCCCGGACAGGGCATCTCCATCACCTACAAGCGTGACGGCCAGGAGAAGACGGCCACCATCGCGCTGGCGAGGGCGACCGACTTCGGTCAGGACGACCGGCCGGAGGGCTTCATCGGCCTCGGCGCGGGGGAGCGCCCGGACGTCGCCTTCAAGACCACCATCTCGCTGCAGAACGTCGGCGGCCCGTCGGCCGGGCTGATCTTCGCGCTGGCGATCGTCGACCGGCTCACCGACGAGGACCTCGCCGGTGGCGCCACCATCGCGGGCACCGGGGAGATCGACGCGGCGGGCACCGTCGGTCGCATCGGGGGCATCCCGTTCAAGATGGTCGCCGCGAAGGAGGCCGGGGTGAGCGTGTTCCTGGTCCCCGAGGGCAACTGCGCCGAGGCCAAGGACAACGCCCCCGAGGGGCTGCGGCTGGTGAAGGTGTCCACCCTGGACGGCGCGGTGCAGGCCCTGCAGGACATCAAGGCGGGCCGCCCGGTGCCCGGCTGCTAGCGGAAGGTGTCCAGCAGCGCCGTGGTGAGGTTCTGCGCGAGGCCGGGGTGCTCGACGATCTCGTCGACGCCCTCGCCGTCCGCGCCATCGGCACCGCCGCTCGACCGCAGCCGCAGCACGCACGCGACAGTCCCGTCCCGCAGCACCGCGGCCACCAACCGGGCCTCGCGCGCGGCGGGGTGGTCCACCGCGGCGGCGTTCACCGTGTCCGCGTCGGCGTCCGGCAGTTCGGACTCCGCCTCCGGTGGCAGCATGACGATCTCCTGCGCCAGCGCGCATCCCACGACCGCCTCCGGCCACAGGATCGTGCCGAGCGCGGCGCCGAGGTCACCGTCGGGCAGCGCCTCTTGCGCTACCGGGGTCAGCGCGGCGTCAGGGTCGACCTGGCCGACCAGGTCCGGTTCCTCGCTCAGCAGGTGCGCGGTCGGCACCAGCGCGAACAGTTGCGGCGGCTGGTCCCAACCGCCGGTCGCGACGAACTCCTCGACCTCGCGGGCCGCGGTCGGCAGGTCCTTGGTGCTCACGCGGGACATGGTCGCAGGGGCGCCGGAGCCGGTGACCACGCACCCCGCCGGTCCCGGAGTAGTCCACAACCCGCCGGGTTATCCACACATTTCGGACACCCGCGCGGGAACCCGGACCGGCCCTAATAGAGTTGAACAACCAGGACGGCCCAGCTCGTCCGTGGTGAACGTCGAAAGCCAGCGAACCTGGAGCGTGCCCAGTGGCCACTCGGCCCCCGATCGGTCTGCCGAAGCTGTCGCGGCGCAGTCGGATCCTGCTCATCATCGCCGCCGCGCTGATCCTGTTGTTGTTGGTCGGGTCCCGGCTGCTCAGCACCTACGTGAACTGGTTGTGGTTCGGTGAGGTCGGGTTCCGCTCGGTGTTCACCACCGTGCTGTGGACCAGGATCGCGCTGTTCTTCGCCGTCGGTGCCCTGGTGGGTGGCGCGCTCGCGGTGAGCCTGTGGGTCGCCTACCGCACCCGCCCGGTGTTCGTGCCGGTGTCCAGCGCGGACGACCCGCTCGCCCGCTACCGGTCCACCATCGTGCAGCGGGTCCGGCTCTTCGGCATCGGCCTGCCGGTCATCATGGGGCTGATCGCGGGCTCCGCGGCCCAGTCGGACTGGCAGCAGATCCAACTCCTGCTCAACGGCGGCGAGTTCGGCGTGCGCGACCCGCAGTTCCAGATCGACATCGGCTTCTACGCCTTCACCCTGCCGTTCATCACCTGGCTGATCAGCTGGCTGTTCGTCACCGTCGCGGTGGCGTTCTTCGGCGCGCTGGTGACGCACTACCTGTTCGGCGGGATCCGGCTCGCGGGCAAGGGCGGCCAGCTCGCCGCGCCTGCCCGCATGCAGCTGTCGATCACCGCAGGCGTGTTCGTGCTGATCTACGCGGTCGACTACTTCTTCGAGCGCTACGAGTTGCTGTTCAACAAGCACGACCTGTTCAGCGGCGCGAACTACACCGACCTCAACGCGGTGCTGCCCGCCAAGCTCATCCTGATGTTCATCGCGGGCTTCTGCGCGGTGGCCTTCTTCGCCGGTGCGTTCCTGCGCAACCTGCAGCTGCCCGCGATCGCGACCGTGCTGCTGATCCTGTCCGGCATCCTGGTCGGCGCGGCGTGGCCCGCGGTCATCCAGCAGTTCTCGGTGCGGCCGAACGAGAACGCCAAGGAGTCGCTGTCCATCCAGCGCAACATCGAGGCGACCAGGCTGGCCTACGGGCTCACCGACAAGACGGTGAAGACCGAGGACTACGCGGGCACCACCGACGTCTCGCCCGCCAAGATCCGCTCCGAGCAGAGCAGCTCCAACACCATCTCCAACGTGCGCCTGCTCGACCCGAACATCCTGGCGCCGACCTTCACCCAGCGCGAGGGCCGGGAGAACTTCTACGGCTTCCCGGAGAAGCTCGACGTCGACCGCTACACCGTCGACGGCAAGACCCAGGACTACATCGTCGCCGCGCGCGAGATCAAGACCTCCGGGCTCACCGAGACCCAGGGCGGCTGGATCAACCGGCACATGGTCTTCACCCACGGCAACGGGTTCGTCGCCGCGCCAGCCAACACCATCAACTCGGCGCTGCAGGACTCCAACGACCAGGGCGGGTACCCGGTCTTCAAGGTCAGCGACCTGACCAACGACGGCCCGATCAAGGTCAAGGAACCGCGGATCTACTTCGGTGAGCTGGCCACGGACAACTACGCCATCGTCGGCGGCAAGGACAACGGCCGCCCGCTGGAGTACGACACCTCCACCAGCACCTTCAGCTACACCGGCGCGGGCGGCGTGCCGATCGACGGGCTGTTCAACAAACTGGTCTTCGCCGCGCACTACACCGAGCGCAACATCCTGTTCTCGTCGCAGATCGAGGACGGCGCCAAGATCATGTACAACCGCAACCCGCGGGACCGGGTGAGCTCGGTGGCGCCGTGGCTGACCCTGGACGGCGACCCGTACCCGGCGGTGGTCGACGGGAAGATCCTGTGGATCATCGACGGCTACACCACGCTGGAGAACTACCCGTACGCGCAGCGGACCTCTCTCGGCGAGGCGACCACCGACTCGCTCGACGGCGTCGTCCGGCAGGACAACCGCACCATCAGCTACATCCGCAACTCGGTCAAGGCCACCGTCGACGCCTACGACGGCACGGTGAAGCTCTACTCGATCACCGACGACGACCCGGTGCTCAAGGCGTGGCAGGGGGTCTTCCCCGGCACGGTGCTGCCGTCATCGGACATCTCCGACGACCTGCGCTCGCACTTCCGGTACCCGGAGGACCTGTTCAAGGTCCAGCGCGAGCTGCTGTCCAAGTACCACGTGTCCGACGCGGTCGAGTTCTTCTCGCAGAAGACCTTCTGGAACGTCCCGGCCGACCCGACCGAGGACGGCGCGTCCAACGCGGCCAACAACGGCGCCAAGCAGCCGCCGTACTACGTGCTCGCCCAGGCGCCCGGCCAGACCAAGGCCACCTTCCAGATCACCAGCGCGCTCAACTCGCTCAACAGGCAGTTCCTCGCCTCGTGGGTGTCGGTGTCGTCCGATCCGGCGGACTACGGGCAGATCAGGGTGCTGCGACTACCCACCTCCGGCGCGGCCCAAGTGGAGGGTCCCGGCCAGGTGCAGAACCGGTTCCAGACCACACCGGAGGTCGCGGAGAACCGAACGCTGTTCAACAACCCCAGCGTCGCGCCGAGGTTCGGCAACCTGCTGACGCTGCCGGTCGCCGGTGGCCTGCTGTTCGTGGAACCGATCTACATCCAGCGCAAGGACGCCAACGCGTTCCCGCAACTGGCCAGGGTCCTGGTGTCCTTCGGCAACAAGGTCGGGTTCGCGCCGACCATCGACGAGGCGCTCGACGAGGTCTTCGGCAAGGGCACCGGTGAGATCGCGCCCAAACCGGGCGATACGACGAACCCGCCGAGCAGCACCTCGCCGCCCACCTCGACCACGACCCCGCCGCCCGGCACCGGGGGCAGCGAGCTCGACCAGGCCGTGCAGGCGCTGAACACGGCCATCGCGCACCTGCGCCAGGCCCAGCGCGACGGTGACTTCGCCGAACAGGGCAAGGCACTGGCCGAACTGGACGCCGCCGCCAAGCAGTACGACGAGGCCAAGGCCAAGGCGGGCGGCACGACCACCACCCCGTCCTCGCCCGGGGCGTCCCCATCGCCGACACCAGCCCCAGGCGGCTGATCCCGCACCACCGACCCGGCAGGCCCGCCCCGCGACCCAGCGGTGGCGGGCCTGCCGCGTTTTCCGGTTTCGCGGCCCGGAAAAGAACGACAACGGTGACCCCACTCACCAACGCCCACCCTGATTTGCCGTAACCCCACCCCCCGTGTAGTGTTACAACTACCGACGCGGGGTGGAGCAGCTCGGTAGCTCGCTGGGCTCATAACCCAGAGGTCGCAGGTTCAAATCCTGTCCCCGCTACAAGGCTGAGGGGCCCCTATCCACGGAAAGCGTGGATGGGGGCCTTTTCGCGTTGTATTTGGGGGCCGAGCCCCCAAGCCCCCACGGGGCGGGGGGCGCGTAGTGCGAGGGACGAGCACGTAGCGAGGGGCGGGTGGGGGCTCGCTGGGGCCTGGCGGCCCTCGCGTCGAGTGGTGGCGGGTGGGGGTACCCCCGGTGAAAAGGGGTTGAGGGTGGGGTGTAGGGTTGGTTTTACCACCGCGGGGTGGAGCAGCTCGGTAGCTCGCTGGGCTCATAACCCAGAGGTCGCAGGTTCAAATCCTGTCCCCGCTACGAAGAATGAAGGCGGCACCCTTTTTGGAGGGTGTCGCCTTTTTCTATTGGCGCAGCGGCGATGTTTGGGGTTTGGGGATTCCGCTGGGGGGCGGGATCAACTGGGGGTTAGTCCTGTATGGACTGTTTGATGGTGGAGGCGGTTGGGGGAGGTGAGGGTGGGGAGAGCGGGGGGTGGGATGCGCGTGCATTTGCTTGGGAGGGTGGGGGTTGCGTTTGGGGGGAACGGATGTGGGGGGTGCGGGTGGGACTGGGTCCACTTGGGACTGTGGGCGGGGGTCTTACTGTGACAGTCGTGGGGGGAGTGCACCGGGTGGGAGGGTGGGCGGGGGCGTGGGGGCGGCGGTTTCCGGACGGGAAACTGCCGCCGTTGGGGTGATCTGGACCACAATGGGGGGTGATCTCCGGCGGAAACCCGCGTCCTGCGGCGACTACGGTTCGCCCACCCACCACTGGGCCGAACGGGTAGCGGGCTGGGAAGAGATCCACTCCTTCGGGGGAGCAAGCTCGCCGAGTCCACGTGGGATAGTCCCGTTTTGGGCCAACCGGGGACACCTGTCGTCCGCTGATCGGTCCCGGGTCGGGTGTCCGTCGGCACCCCGCCGCCGATCAGCCACTGTGGACTGGCGCACATGGCCACTGTGGACAGCACGCCCGTGTCGTGGGACCGTGGTCTTGTGTCTGAACTGAATGCGACCGCCGCCGCCCTGCTCGGCCTGCTGCACGAAGGCCCGCAGACCGGTGGCCAGCTGGTGTCCGCGGCAAGGGAGCGCTTCGGCTCCTTCTTCAGCGTGACCCGCAGCCAGGTCTACCGCGAACTGCCCGCCCTCGCCGACGCCGGCCTTGTCCGGCTGGGCAAGCAGGGTCCCCGTTCCAGCCAGCAGTACGTGATCACCGCGGCTGGCAAGAAGGCTTTCAAGACCTGGCTCGGTGGCGAGCCGGGACCCGACCACCTGCGCAGCCCGTTGATCTTGCGCCTGGTGCACGCGAGCACGCTGACCGCCAAGCAGCGGGTCGGCCTGATCGACTCGGCCAAGCAGGTCTACAACGGCGAGCACGAGGCGGCCAAGACCGCCGTCAAGACCGCCGAGGACCCCTACGCCAAGGCGATCGCCGAGTTCGGCGTCGCCAGGGCCAAGGCCGTGCTGAAGCTGCTGGAGTCCATCCCCAAGTCCTGACCTGGCTACCGCCGCAGCGGCGGCGCCCGTGTCCGCGTAGTCTTTTTCGACGTGAACCCGGACGTCGCCGCTGACCTCAAGGAACTGTCCACCTCGCTGGCCAACGTCGAGGCGGTGATGGACCTCGAGGGGTTGCGCGCGCAGATCGCGGAGCTGGAGGAACAGGCTGCCCGCCCGGACCTGTGGGACGACCCCGACTCGGCGCAGAAGGTCACCAGCAAGCTCTCGCACCGCCAGGGTGAGCTGCGCAAGGTCGAGGACCTGCGCTCGCGGCTCGACGACCTCGCGGTGCTCTACGAGCTGGCCGAGGAGGGTGGCGACGAGGACGCCGCCGCCGAGGCGCGCACCGACCAGGACAAGCTCAAGTCCGACATCTCCTCCCTCGAGGTGCGCACCCTGCTCTCCGGCGAGTACGACGGCCGCGACGCGCTGGTGACCATCCGCTCCGAGGCCGGTGGCGTCGACGCCGCCGACTTCGCCGAGATGCTCATGCGCATGTACCTGCGGTGGTCGGAGCGGCACGGCTACCCCATCGAGGTGTACGACACCTCGTACGCCGAAGAGGCGGGCATCAAGTCGGCGACGTTCAAGATCGCCGCCCCCTACGCCTACGGCACCCTCTCGGTCGAGCAGGGCACCCACCGGCTGGTGCGGATCTCGCCGTTCGACAACCAGGGCCGCAGGCAGACCTCCTTCGCCGCGGTCGAGGTCGTCCCGGTCGTCGAGCAGACCGACCACGTCGACATCGACGAGAAGGACCTGCGGGTCGACGTGTACCGCTCGTCCGGTCCCGGTGGACAGGGCGTCAACACCACCGACTCCGCGGTCCGGTTGACCCACATCCCGACCGGCATCGTGGTGTCCTGCCAGAACGAGCGCTCGCAGCTGCAGAACAAGGCATCCGCCATGGCCGTGCTGCAGGCGAAGCTGCTGGAGCGGCGCAGGCAGGAGCAGCAGGCCAAGATGGACGCGCTGAAGGACTCCTCCAGCGGGTCGTGGGGCAACCAGATGCGCACCTACGTGCTGCACCCGTACCAGATGGTCAAGGACCTGCGCACCGAGCACGAGGTGGGCAACCCGGCCGCGGTGCTCGACGGCGACATCGACGGCTTCCTCGAGTCCGGCATCCGGTGGCGCAAGACCCACGTGTGACCGCCCGGACACCATCGGTGACCAGGCGCGGCCGTAACGGACACCGAGGCTACGGCTCGATAACAACTGAAGGTAGACTCGCCGACCGTGATCCGGCTCGAACAGGTTTCCAAGGTCTACAAGACCTCCACCCGGCCTGCCCTGGAGAACGTTTCCGTGCAGGTCGACAAGGGTGAGTTCGTCTTCCTGATCGGCCCATCGGGCTCGGGTAAGTCGACCTTCCTCCGGCTGCTGCTGCGCGAAGAGGTCCCCAGCAAGGGGCGCGTGTACGTGGCGAACTTCGACCTGACCAGGATGGCGCGGCGCCGGGTGCCCCGGCTGCGGCAGTCCATCGGCTGCGTCTTCCAGGACTTCCGGCTGCTGGCGAACAAGACCGTCGCGGAGAACGTGGCCTTCGCCCTCGAGGTGATCGGCAAGCCCCGGCACACCATCAAGAAGGTGGTGCCCGAGGTGCTGGAGCTGGTCGGGCTGGAGGGCAAGGCCGAGCGGATGCCGCACGAGCTCTCCGGCGGCGAGCAGCAGCGGGTGGCCATCGCCCGTGCGTTCGTCAACCGGCCGCTGATGCTGCTGGCCGACGAGCCGACCGGAAACCTCGACCCGGACACCAGCCAGGACATCATGCTGCTGCTGGAGCGGATCAACCGCACCGGCACCACGGTGCTGATGGCCACCCACGACCACTCCATCGTGGACTCGATGCGCCGCCGGGTGGTGGAGCTCGACCTGGGCCGGGTCGTCCGCGACGACGCCAGGGGCGTCTACGGCGTCGGTCGCTGAATCACTCCCGCCCGCCGCCCGCCCCCTCGTCCCCGCCCGGCACCGTCCCCGACCTGGCGGGTCGACGACCACCACCGGGCGGCGGGAACCCAGCCCACCAGTAACCATCCGCAACAGCGAGGAAGCCCAGCCCGATGCGTGCCAGCTTCGTGTTCAGCGAGGTCGTGACCGGTCTGCGCCGGAACATCACGATGACCATCGCGATGATCATCACGACCGCCATCTCGCTGCTGCTGCTCGGCGGTGGTCTGCTGGTGGTGCGGATGATCGACAACACCAAGGAGCTCTACCAGGACAAGGTCGAGGTCAACATCTACCTGACCAACGACGTGTCCGCCTCGGACAAGGACTGCAAGGCCGACCCCTGCCGGGGGCTGCGCTCGCAGCTGGAGTCCGACCCGGCGGTGGAGCGGGTGGAGTTCGAGAACCGCGACCAGGCGTACGAGCGGTTCAAGCGGATCTTCGAGGCGCAGCCGGAGCTGGTGAAGCTGGCCCGGCCGGAGGCGCTGCCGTCCTCGTTCAACGTCCGGCTCAAGGACCCGGACCGGCCCGAGGTGATCATCCAGACCTACAAGGGCAAGGCCGGGGTCGACTCGATCGGCGACCAGAGCCAGTTCCTCGACCGGTTCTTCAGCGCGCTCAACGGTGTGCGCAACGCGACGTTCTTCATCGCGGGCGTGATGGCGGTCGCGGCGCTGCTGCTGATCTCCAACACGGTGCAGCTCTCGGCGTTCACCAGGCGCACCGAGGTCGGCATCATGCGGCTGGTCGGCGCGACCCGCTGGTACACCCAGCTGCCCTTCCTGCTCGAGGCGGTGGTGACCGGCATCATCGGCGCCCTCGTCGCGATCGCGATGCTGGTCGGGGCGAAGCTGGCGTTCCTCGACGATGTGCTCGCCCAGCCCATCAAGTCCGGGGTGGTGAAGTCGGTCGAGGCCGGTGACCTGGCCTTCGTCTCGCCGATCCTGCTGCTGATCGCGATCGGCGTCTCGGCGTTCACCGGCTACGTCACGCTGCGCCTGTACGTCCGCACCTGACCCGGCCCGTGCTGCGTAGAGTTGCCGGTCATGGCTAAGGAACGCGGCCGTAAGGCGATCGTCACCAACCGCAAGGCCCGGCACGACTACGCGGTCATCGACACCTACGAGGCCGGTGTGGTCCTGGTGGGCACCGAGGTGAAGAGCCTGCGCGAGGGCAGGGCGTCCATCGTCGACGCCTTCGCCACCGTCGACGACGGCGAGGTGTTCCTGCGCAACCTGTTCATCCCGGAGTACACGCAGGGCACCTGGACCAACCACGAGCCGCGGCGCACCCGCAAGCTGCTGCTGCACCGGGCCGAGATCGGCAAGCTGATCGGCAAGATCAAGGAGTCCGGGGTCTCGCTGGTCCCGCTGTCGATGTACTTCTCCGACGGCAAGGTCAAGGTCGAGTTGGCGCTGGCCAAGGGCAAGAAGGCGTACGACAAGCGGCAGGACCTGGCCAAGCGCGACGCCAACCGGGAGATCGCCAAGGCGGTCGGGCGCCGTGCCAAGGGCATGGGGTAGGTGGGGACGGCCCCAATGGGCCACGTCGAGGGGCACGCCGCCAAGTCGGGGACGATGCCGGGCGGGGACGAGGGGGCGGGCAGTGCCAACAGCGACCCTCTATCCGGAACCACCGGTCTCGCGGTACCTGGAAGCGGCGCTGCGCTCGGGCGCGCGGTGAGTGAAGCCCGCAGGTGCAGGTTGGCCCTACGACCCGCGAGACGCCCTCCTAGGGCCTGCGTGAGGCATGCTGGCTGACGCGGGGGTACCCGTTGTTGTGCACTGTGGACACGGACCGTTGCCGGGCACGTTCACGGGGCTACCGGTCTTTGAAGAGGTGCTGCGTCGCCACCCAGCGCTAGCGGTCGTTTGGCGCACGCGGGCATGCCGGAGATCTCTCGCGCTGCCCGCGGACTGGACGACTCGGCTGGCAGACCTCTCGGTGACCGGTGGTTGCTCGCTCTGGGCGAACACACCGGGGGAACATAGCCCGGCTCAGGGAAGTTGACGTGATCAGACTCAACTCCCTGGAGGCTGATCCCATGTCCGAGGCTCTGAACCTGCCGGTGCTGCCGCTCGACGACACGGTCCTGCTGCCCGGCATGGTCGTGCCGATCCAGCTCACCGGCTCCGACAACGCCACCGAGGCCCGTGCCGCCGTCGAAGCCGCCCAAGCCGCGGGTGACCAGGCGCGGGTGGTGCTCGTGCCCAGGTTGGACGGCAAATACGCCCGGGTCGGCACGCTGGCGGTGGTCGAACAGGTGGGCAGGCTGCCCGGCGGCGAACGGGCCGCCGTGGTGCGCGGCACCGGCCGGGTCCGCATCGGCGCGGGCACGACCGGCCCCGGCGCCGCGCTGTGGGTCCAGGTCGAGACCGCTGACGAGACGACCGACGCGCGCACCCGTGAACTGGCCCGCGAGTACAAGGGGCTGGTCACCACGATCTTGCAGCAGCGCGGCGCGTGGCAGGTCGTCGACAGCGTGACCCAGGTGGACGACCCGGCCGCGCTGGCCGACCTCGCCGGGTACGCCGCGTACCTCTCCGACGAGCAGAAGGTCTGGCTGCTGGAGACCACCGACGTCACCGCGCGGCTGGAGAAGCTGCTGGAGTGGGGCCGCGAGCACCTGGCCGAACTGGACGTCGCCGAGACGATCCGCAAGGACGTCAAGGAGGGGATGGAGCGCCAGCAGCGGGAGTTCCTGCTGCGCCAGCAGTTGTCGGCCATCCGCAAGGAACTGGCCGAATTGGACGGTAAGCCTGCCTCCGAGGAACAGGACTACCGGGCGCGTGTGTCCGAAGCAGACCTACCGGAGAAGGTTCGCGAGGCAGCGCTGTCTGAAGTGGACAAGCTGGAGCGCACCTCTGAGCAGTCACCGGAGGTCGGCTGGATCCGCACGTGGCTCGACACGGTGCTGGAGATGCCGTGGAACGAACGCACCGACGACGCCTACGACATCACCGGTGCACGGGCGGTGCTTGACGCTGACCACGCCGGGCTTGAAGACGTGAAGGATCGCGTTATCGAGTACCTGGCCGTGCGCAAGCGCCGGGACGAGCGCGGACTCGGCGTGGTCGGTGGTCGTCGTAGTGGCGCCGTGCTGGCTCTGACTGGTCCGCCCGGGGTCGGTAAGACCTCGCTGGGTGAGTCGGTAGCGCGAGCGATGGGTCGCAAGTTCGTCCGGGTCGCGCTGGGTGGTGTCAGAGACGAGGCGGAGATCCGGGGCCATCGGCGCACCTACGTCGGCGCGCTGCCCGGCCGGATCGTGCGTGCCATCAAGGAGGCGGGCTCGATGAACCCGGTCGTGCTGCTCGACGAGATCGACAAGGTCGGCTCCGACTACCGGGGCGACCCGACGGCGGCCCTGCTCGAGGTGCTCGACCCGGCGCAGAACCACACCTTCCGCGACCACTACCTGGAGGTGGAGCTCGACCTGTCCGACGTGGTCTTCCTGGCCACCGCGAACGTGGTCGAGGCCATCCCGGCGCCGCTGCTCGACCGGATGGAGCTGGTGCAGCTCGACGGGTACACCGAGGAGGAGAAGGTCACCATCGCCCGCGACCACCTGCTGCCCCGGCAGCTGGACCGGGCCGGGCTGACCGCCGACGAGGTGGTCGTCACCGAGCAGGCGCTGCGGCTGCTCGCGGGGGAGTACACCCGCGAGGCCGGGGTGCGGCAGCTGGAGCGGGCGATCGCCCGAGTGCTGCGCAAGGTCGCGGCGAAGTTGGCGGTAGGTGATGCGGTGGGCGACTTGGTGCCCTCGCGTGTGGACGCGCAAGACCTGCGCGGTTACCTCGGGCAGCCGAGGCACACGCCAGAGTCGGCGGAGCGGACCGCGGTGCCAGGTGTGTCTACCGGGCTCGCTGTCACCGGCGCGGGTGGCGATGTCCTGTTCGTCGAGGCGTCCCTGGCGGAGAAGGCGACGGGCGCGGCCGGGGTGACGTTGACCGGGCAGTTGGGTGACGTCATGAAGGAGTCGGCCCAGATCGCGCTGTCGTTCCTGCGGTCGCACGGCCCCGCGTTGGGCCTGCCGGTCGCGGAACTGGCCGAGCGGGGGGTGCACGTCCACGTCCCGGCGGGCGCGGTGCCCAAGGACGGGCCGAGCGCGGGCATCACCATGACGACCGCGTTGGCGTCGCTGCTGTCCGGTCGTCCCGTGCGCTCGGATGTCGCGATGACCGGCGAGGTGTCGCTCACCGGGCGGGTGCTGCCGATCGGCGGGGTGAAGCAGAAGCTGCTCGCCGCCCACCGCGCGGGCATCACCACGGTCCTGTTGCCGCAGCGCAACGAACCCGACCTGGACGACGTGCCGGAGTCGGTGCGGCAGGAGCTCACCATCCACCTCGTCAGCGATGTCCGTGACGCGCTGCGGTTGGCTCTAGAGCCACAGGAAGCGCAACTGGCCGCGTGACATAAGCGGCGGGTGGGTTGGCAACAGCCCACCCGCTGCTAGGTGTGCGGCTCGACTGGCGCTCGGTCCTAGTGCAGAGAGCCACGCCGGTAAGGACTAGAACCGCCCACGGGACCGGGCCTTCGAACAGGTTGGGGCCGTCGGGTGAGAATCCGCGGACGGTCAGGCCCAACAGTCCGGTAGCCGCAAAGAGGAAGCCTGCGGTGACACCCGTGGCTGAGGGGATAGCCCTACCTGCGCCGGTTTCGAAGCGGCCGAAGACACGGACTAGAGCGGCGAGCACCAGACCGACACAGGTCACCCACATCGGCGCTACCGCGAACCACTCGACCGAACCCGGCTCCGGCGTGCGATAGCCCATGCCGAGGACCATGACGCCAGCGACGACCACGAGCGCGGGCATGTGCCAGAGGTAGATCGTGGTGCTGCGCGCCCCCACCGCCCGGATCGCCGGACCGTCGAGGCGGTTCAGCACCGGCCTGGCGAGCAGCAGCAGACCCAGCTGGCCGACCGCGAGCGGCAGCAGGACCGCGGCGGGCGGGCTCATGTTCGACATCGGCGCCCCGGGCATCCCGATCATGCTCGGCGCGTACGGCCCGAAGGCCACCATCGCCGCGACCACGGCGAACCCGCCGACCGCCATCGCCGCGTGTGCCCGCCTGCCCAGTTCCAGCCTGCCGTCGGCGTAGCAGATGCCGAGCTGGTGCACCGCGACCCAGATGACCACGGCGTTGACGAACCCCGCCTCCGGCAGGCCCGCGAAGCGCACCACGTCGACCAGGACCGCCAGCGCGGCCAACGGGACCAGCACGCCGAGCCCGAACCGCTCGTGCGCCCGCGCCATCACCGGCGTCACCGCGACCACGACCAGGTACACCACGAGGAACCACAACAACTGCGCGCTGATGCCGCCCGCGACGTCGACCGGCTGCGGCGCGACCCCCGCGCGCAGCAGCAGTTCCGGCAGCACCACCCACACCGCCGCCAGCGGCAGCACCGGCACCACCAGCCTGCGCAGCCGCCCGGCCAGCCACGCCCTGGGGTGCCCGGACGCGCGGTAGGAGTGCAGGTTCGCCGCACCGCCCGCGAAGAACACCACCGGCATCACCTGCGACAGCCAGGTCAACAACCACCACCCGGGTGTTGCCAACGCGTTCCCGGTTTCCACGGTGTGCCCATTGCTGGCCAGCACCGGCATCAGCCAGTGCTGGCCGACCACCAGCACCACCGCCGCCACCCGGATCACGTCCAAGAACGGGTCCCGCGTCGACCTGCCCACTGCCGCCCCCCTGCCTTCCACCGGCGTCTTCCTGCCGGGTTCGAGCATGTCGGGGCCGGTGCGCGGGGGCAGCGAGGCCAGCAGGTGTCCTGGTCCGGGTGGCGGCACCAGCGCCAGGGGTGGGGCCAGCCCTACCTCCTGTGAATTCACAGGTGTTTTCGCTATTCAACCGACGGATATGCGGGCCTCGTGCCGCGATAGGGCACGAGCTATGGACTGAACAGCGGAATTCATTCCCGTGTCCTGGCGGCACTGGGTGTGATTGTGGTTGTTTCTCACGACCGGCATGCCGAGCCGGTCAGGAAAGTCGTCCCCTGATCCCTGCATCGCTTTATTGGAGTAATCCCATGAGACAAGTTCGCGCGAGCCTGCGCAGACGCGTTCTCGGCGCGGGGGTGGTCGCCGCCACCGCAGCCGCGTTGGCGGTGGGCATCGGAACCGCCGAGGCCGCCGAAGGTGTTGTCATCGGTGCCGACCGCGCCGACGCCATCCCCGGCAGCTATCTGGTGACATTCAAGGACACCGCCGCCATCACATCCGATGTGGACCGTGCGGTGGCCGATGTCGCGAGCCGCTACGGCGCCACCGCGCGCACCACGTGGCGCCACGCGCTGCGCGGGTTCGCGGCGTCGATGTCGGCCACCCAGGCCCGCAAGCTCGCCGCCGACCCGGCCGTCGCCCTGGTCGAACAGGACGCGGTCGTGCGGGTCGCCGGGAACCAGCCCAATCCCCCGTCGTGGGGCCTGGATCGCATAGACCAGCGCAACCTGCCGCTGGACCAGAACTACAACTACGACACCACCGGTGCGGGCGTCACCGCTTACATCATCGACACCGGTATCCGTACCTCGCACCGCACCTTCGGCACCAGGGCCACGTGGGGTACGAACACCGTCGACACCAACAACACCGACTGCCACGGTCACGGTACGCACGTGGCGGGCACGGTCGGCGGCACCGAGTACGGGGTCGCCAAGGACGTCAAGCTGGTCGCGGTCAAGGTGCTCAACTGCGCCGGTTCCGGCTCCAACACCGGCGTGGTGAGCGGCGTCGACTGGGTGACCCGCACCGCGACCAAGCCCGCCGTGGCCAACATGAGCCTCGGTGGCGGCGCCTCCGCCACGACCGACACCGCCGTGCGCAACTCGATCACCGCGGGCATCACCTACGCGGTGGCCTCCGGCAACGACAACACCAACGCGTGCAACTCCTCCCCGGCGCGCGTGACCGAGGCGCTGACCGTCAACGCCACCGCCGAGTCCGACGCGCGCGCGTCGTTCTCCAACTACGGCACCTGCACCGACCTGTTCGCGCCGGGGCAGAACATCACCTCGTCGTGGAAGGACAGCGACACCGCCACCAACCGGATCAGCGGCACCTCGATGGCGACGCCGCACGTGGCCGGTGCCGTTGCCAGGTACCTGCAGGGCCACCCGAGCGACACGCCGCCGCAGGTCGCCACCGCGATCCTGGCCCAGGCGACGTCGGGCAAGGTCACCAACCCGGGTACCGGGTCCCAGAACAAGCTCCTGTTCACCGGTGAGGGCACAGGCACCCCCACCACCGTCACCCCGCCCGGCAACCAATCGGGCACGGTAGGCACACCTGCCAGTCTGACGTTGTCGGCCAGCGGTGGCACCGCGCCGTACACGTGGACCGCGTCTGGGCTGCCCGCCGGGCTGTCTATCTCTAACGGCGGCGTCATCTCCGGTACTCCCACCACCGCGGGTACCTACAACGTGACCGTTACCGCTACCCCATCGGCAGGCACGCCGGGGAGCGCCTCGTTCACCTGGACGATTGTTGCCCCGCCTGCGGGCGACGCCGAGGTCACCGACCCCGGTGACCAGACCGGCCGCGTCGGCTCACCGGTGAACCTGACCCTGCGGGCTACCGGCGCCACACCGCCGTACCGCTGGTCCGCCGTGGGTCTGCCCGCCGGGCTGTCTATCTCTACCGACGGTGTCGTCACCGGTACGCCTACCACTGCTGACATCTACGGCGTCACCGTCACCGCTACCCCGTCGTCGGGCAACCCGGGCAGCGTGAAGTTCAACTGGACCATCACCGACGCGCCCGGTGGCGACATCACTATCGCCAACCCGGGTCCGCAGTCAGGCAAGGTCGGTGTGAAGGCGGGCCTGAAGCTGGTCGCGACCGGCGGCACGGCCCCGTACTCGTGGTCGGTCACCGGACTGCCGGACGGTCTTACCTCCGACCACGGCGGTAGTGACACCCTGGTTGTTCGCGGTACGCCGAGCAAGGCTGGCACGTTCCGTGTGACTGTTACCGCCACCGGCACCACTGGCGGCAGCGGCTCGGCCAGCTTCGACTGGACCATCAGCGACGGTGGCGCCGTTATCACCATCACCGACCCTGGCGCGCAATCGGCGAAGGTCGGCCAGCGGGTCAGCGTCGCGCTATCGGCTTCCGGTGGCACTGCGCCGTACCGCTGGTCTGCGCGTGGTCTGCCCGGTGGGCTTTCCATCGACGGTAGTGGACTCATCACCGGTACTCCTACCGCTGAGGGTACGTACTCGTCGGTGGTCTTCGCTGCCGCCACTGACGGCCAGGGCACTGTCGTCATTGACTGGACCGTTGGCCCTGCCAGCACCTGTAGCGCCAACCCGCAGTTGGTGACCAACCCCGACCTCGAGAACGGCAGCACCGGCTGGACCCAGACCGCGGGCGTCATCGGCTCCCACGGCGGCCAGGGCATCCCGGCGCACAGCGGCACGTACTCCGCGTGGCTCGGCGGCCGAGGCACCACCGCCACCGAGAACTTCGGCCAGTCCCTCACCATCCCGACCGGCTGCACGTCGTACACCCTGTCGTTCTGGCTCTACATCAACACCTCCGAGACCACCCAGACCCTCGAATACGACAAGATGTCCGTCCGCTTCGGCACCACCACCCTCAAGACCTACTCCAACCTCGACGCAGGCGCCTACCAACAGATCACCGTTGACGTCAGCGCATACGCGGGCCAAACCCCCACCCTCCAGTTCCTCTCAACCGAAGACGCCTCACTGCAAACGTCGTTCGTCCTCGACGACATCACTCTCGCAGTGAGCTAGTGGAAACCGCTCGTGGGGCGACTGACACCCAGCCGCCCCACGAGCGAATAGCCCACCACGGCCCCCGGTGTGCCCCACCGGGGGCCGTAGGCCGTTCACAACCTCTAAGCTCCCAGAACGCCTTCACGCAGAATGCAGCAAGACGACACCAACAACCCAACCGGGCTACGGCGTCTCGATCTCCGCAGGCGTGGGCGCGGCAACATCAACAGCTTGCCCCCAGTCGCTGTAACTGGCGCGGGACGACTTCCCGCTCCGGTCGTCGATGTGCGCGTCGAACCGCACCAACCGCCCGCCCGCCCCCACCCACACGTCAACCGGGAACGCCCTGTCCGGCAGCATCGACAGCACCGTCTCGCTGACGCCGAACCCGGATCCGGTCGGATTCACCTGCACCCGGTACCGCGTCGCGTCGCCGTCCTGCGCCGACTCGATCAACTTGCCCGCGCCGAGGTCGGCGGCCAGGACGCGCGGGTCGAGCGACCCGAATCCGCCCGTCACCGCCGCGATCGCCTGGTCCGACTTGTTCGTCGACCTCGGACTGATCTCCCGCCACTGCTTGCTCGGCGGTCGAGACAAGTAGGTGTGGTCCCCGAGCGCGAGCACCTTCCACGTCTCTTGCCCGTTCCCGACCTCGACCTGCACCGCGGCCTCGGGCTGTTCCAACCGCGCCGCGCCCGAGGACACCATCGACTCAAAGCCGGGCCTGGACGGGATGGTGATGCGCACCGTCTTCTCCCGGCTCGCCGCAACCTCTAGCGCCGACCCGAGCGCCTTAGCGTCACCGAATTCGGCGACAAAGTCCTTCGAACATCCAGATAACGCCAACAACAGGCAAACCACGGCGACGGCACCGCGCATATCGACCACCCCCTAGAGCCGCACAATAGCCCTAGCCGCGGTCGAGAAAGGTAAGGACCGCGCGGACCCTGCGGTGCTCTTCCGAGCTGGGCTCCAGCCCGAGCTTGGAGAAGATGTTGCCCACGTGCTTCTCGACCGCGCCGTCGGAGACCGTCAGGGAGCGGGCGATGGCGATGTTGGACAGGCCCTGCGCCATCAGGCCGAGGACCTCCCGTTCGCGCGGGGTGAGCAGGTCTATCGGGTTGCGTCGTCCTCTGGCCATGAGCTGTGCGATCACCTCCTGGTCGATGCAGGTGCCGCCACCGGCGACGCGGTGCACGGCGTCGACGAAGTCCGCCACGTCGGCGACGCGTTCCTTGAGCAGGTAGCCCACGCCCCCGGCGCCCCCGGCCAGCAGTTCCACCGCGTAGCGCTCCTCGACGTACTGCGAGAGCACCAGCACCGGCAGCCCGGGGATCTCCTCCCGGGCCCGCAGCGCCGCCCGCAGGCCCTCGTCGGTGAACGTCGGCGGCATCCGCACGTCGACGATCGCCAGGTCGGGGCGGTGTTCGCTGACCGCGCGCAGCAGCCCGTCCCCGTCGTCGACCGCCGCGACGGTCTCGATGTCCTCGTCGGCGAGCAGCCTGGTCACCCCGACGCGCAGCAGCACCGAGTCCTCGGCGATCACCACGCGCACGGGAGGTCTGCCCTGATCACTGTCGGCCCACCGATGGGGCTCACCACGGTCATCACGCCGTCAATCGTCGCAGCGCGGTCCGCGAGCCCGGCGAGGCCACCCCCCGGGCGCAGGACGGCGCCTCCGTCGCCGTCGTCGGTGATCTCGACGACGACCTGGTCGCCGGTGGCCCGGTCCGCGCGCCACACCCGCACCGTGACCGCGTTGGCGTTGGAGTGCTTGGCGATGTTGGTCAGCGACTCGCCGACGATGAAGTACGCGGTGCTCTCCACCGCCGCAGGAGGCCGGGGCTCCACGTTGACAGTTACCTCTACCTGCACCGGGCACTTAGCCGCCAGCGATGACAGTGCCGCGTCCAGTCCCCGGTCGCCGAGCACGGCCGGGTAGATCCCCCTCGCGAGGTCGCGCAACTCGGCCACGGCGAGCTTGGCGTCCGCGTGCGCCTCATCGATCAGGGCCTTGGCCATCTCCGGGTCCGCGTCCAGCTTGCCCTTGGCCCTACCCAGCCCCATCGCGACAGCCACCAGACGCTGCTGCGCGCCGTCGTGCAGGTCGCGCTCGATCCGCCTGCGTTCGGCCTCCGCCGCGTCGACCCCTCGGGCCCGCGACGCCTGGAGGCGGTTCGCCCGCGCGGTCAGGTCCTGCGTGCGGTCGGGGCCGAGCATCGCGATGGTCAACTGCGAGTGCAGCCAGGCGTAGCGGGGCGCGAGGAACAGCGCCAACGGGAACAGCGGGATGCTCACGATCCCCAGCGCGAACCCGATGACCGACAGCGGGAACTCCATCATCAGGTAGGTGATGTCCCGCCAGGTCCGCCGATCGGTCATCAGGGTCTGCCACTGCCGCAGCACCCCCTCCTCGCCGGGGACCATCACCGGCCGCGTAGGCAGATCGGCGCCGAGCAGCAACCGCGCCCACGCTCTATGGACGTTGCCGAAGGCCCTCGCCAAGAGCGCTGCTCCGACAAGGATCGCCACACCGACCCAGATCACCACGGTGCTGATACCGACGCTGATGAGCGTGACCGTGACGACGAAGGTGAACAGGCTAAGAGGGAACGCGCCGATCAGGTACGCGATCGCTCGCGCGGGGTGAGGGTAGGTGCGTGACTCCATCTTTAGACCCCACTCGGCAGCGGCTCGGCATGGTAAGAGCCGAAGAACGACGGCGCGGGGCCTAGCAGCGCCCTGGCGTAGTAGGCGTGTGCCCGACCGAGGCCCTTGGTCACCGGTAGCGCCACCGCCAACAGCAGCAGCCCCAGCGCCGCGAACGGCAGCGACTCCACAAACGAGTCGACCACGATCAGCGGGTGGTCCCAGTCACCGACCCGCCAACTCTCCTCAGGCAGGTACCGGTAGTAGATGGGCAGGAACAACAACCCGAGCGTGAGCGACCACATCGTGACCATCACCGTGAACTCGAACACCCCGATGGGCAGCAACAGCACGAAGTAGCTCACATCCCGCCACGTCGCGACGTCCCGCACCCGGGTCTTCCACCGGCCACGCTCCGGCAGCGGCACGTACGGGCTGGCGATGTAGGTGTCGAGCATCGCGTAGATCCGCGCCCGCTCCACCCGAGCACCCAGCCTGGCCCCCACGACCGCCAATGCCAACACCGGCAGCCCCACCCAGACCACCGCCGTGCTCAACCCCACGCTGAACAGCGTCACCACCGCCACGAACCCCGCGATCCCCAGCGGCAGGTTCATCGCCAGGTACCCGAGCGACCCCAACACCGACGGGTTCGGCCGCGTCCCGTCCCGCTCGATGACCCCACCACTGTCGACCGCGCCCATCGCGTCCCGCCTCCTCATGCCGTTGACCACCAGCATCGCGGCCAGAACGGCTCCCCTCCATGGGGGACGCTACCGAGCCACGGGTAGGGCTGTCCCTACCTCCGGTATCCGGGGTGAAACGCGAACCAGGGAGCGTTAGACTGAACGGAAGTTGTCCCAACCCACACGGGGGTGAACGGTTTCGACTCTGGACGTCGAGTCAGGGGAAGCGTGCAGGTGCAGGCGAGATGACCACCTCAAGCGTCGCTCGCAAAACAATAAGCGCCAAGACTAACAGTCGCGCTGACTTCGCCCTCGCTGCCTAAGCGAGCGCAAGTCTGTCGGCCCGGGGACGCCTCCGCCCCGGTAGCCGGCATCAGCTAGGAGGCTCACCGCCCGCCCCGGTCACGGGGGCGAAGCGGGAAACCCACAGTGGCTGGGCCCGTCACACCGGCTTGTTCGCGTGACCGGTGGGGCCGAGTAGAGACATCGCGAACTGCGCACGGAGAAGTCCTGATGAAGCGACAGAGGACCCGGGTTCGATTCCCGGCACCTCCACGAGCGACGGGCGACCCATACCTGCGGAGAGCGCAGGTGGGGTCGCCCGTCAACGTTTCTGGGGGGCGACCCCCCAGACCCCCACGGTGCGGTGGTTGCGTGGTGTGGTCGCTCCCGAACCAGCGTTCCGGCTTGCCACGGAGATCGGCGGCAGGAAGGCGAACCCATCGCCGCAGGCGGCCGGCGGTACCTCATCGTGATGAGGGTGGACTACCACCACTGGGGGGACGCGGTGAACGTGCAGGCGCCCCCGCCAGGGGAGGTCGAGACGGTCAGCCCCTGATCGTCTCGGTGCGGAGGAGGTTCGAGGAGTGCGCGGCGGTGGTGAGGCGTTTGCCCGGCCAGCTCAGGACCGCGAGGGCGGCGGTCTTGAACTCCGGGCGCGTGCCGGTAAGAGTCTCCACGACGTCCTCTAGATCCGGGTTGTGCCCGATCAGCAGGACTGTCCTCGCACCCTCTGGCACTGACCGCAGCACGGTCAGTATTGACTCGGCGCCCTCCCCGTAGAGCTGCTCGTCGAAGGTCGTGGGCGGGACGGCGGTTAACTCGGCCGCGGCCAGCTCCCAGGTCTGCCTGGTGCGGGTCGCGGGCGAGACCAGGGCTAGGTCGATCGCCTCGACGTTGTCGGCCAACCACCTGCCGACCGCGGGGGCGTCACGCCGACCGCGGTCGTTGAGCGGGCGACGGTAGTCCGGCACGCCCTCCGGCCAAGCCGACTTAGCGTGTCGCAGCACCACCAACCGGCGCATGGGCTCCTCCTCATCAGTGGAACCCCCATCGAACCAGCTTTACTTTCGTCAGTGTCGACAACGCACCCCTGGCTTGTAGCGTCGGTCGGGTGGAACGGACGCGAACAGTCGCCGTTGATGTTGCGATCGGGGTAAGCCTCTGCACGTTGTTCGGCCTAGAGGTCCTGTTGAACATGCCGGTCGCGAAGCTCACATGGGACGTGTTCGCGCTGTTCGGCCTGCTCGTGGTCGCGGTCGTGGTGTCCCGGCGGCTCCCTCTAGTGTCGTTCATCCTGGCTTCTGCCGGTTTGGCCTACCTGGTGCTGGCGGGTATCGGAAGCGCCAGTTTCACCATTGCCGCCGTGTTGACGAGTTACCTACTCGGGCGCCGCTTGGCGGGACCTCGACCGGCCGTTTACGCGTTCAGCGCTCTAGCCGCTGCCGGGCTCGGTTACGCCATGTTGCTGGGTGTCATCCGGGGCAGGTTGGACACCCAGGTGATGCAGTGGCTGTGGATGGTGTTCGGTCTGGTCCTGCTCGCCGTGTGTCCGTGGTTTGCGGGTCGGTTCATGCGGCAGCGGGCCGACCTGCTGCGGGCCGGGTGGCAGCGCGCCGAGCAACTGGAGCGGGAGCAACGGATCATCGCCGAACGGGAGCGGCTGCGTGAACGAGCCCGTATCGCTCAGGACATGCACGACTCGCTTGGTCACGAACTGGCTCTTATCGCGCTCCGCGCCGGTGGCTTGGAGGTCGATAGAGGGCTCGACCAGCGTCACCGCCAAGCGGCCGGTGAGCTGCGCGTGACTGCCGGACAGGCTTCGGAGACGCTGCGCACGATCATCGGCCTACTGGGGGAGCCGGGGAGGCTGGCACCGCTGCGGCCTACCAACGACTCGGTCGCGGACCTGGTCGAGAGGGCTAGAGCCTCCGGCATGACTGTCAACCTTGATGGCGAGGTTGACGTGAACGGCGTCGTTGGGCTTGCCGTGCGTCGGGTTGTCCAAGAAGGGTTGACCAACGCGGCCAAGTACGCACCGGGGGCCTCGGTGGACGTGCGAGTCGAGCGGAACGACAGCGTCACATCGGTATCCGTGGTCAACGGGCCTCCGGTCCGGTCGGTTGCGGCTGATGAAGGCACCAAGCGCGGGCTCATCGGGCTGCGGGAGCGGGCGTTGCTCATGGGCGGCACGTTCGCGGCCGGGCCGGAGAGCGGCGGGTTCGCGGTCCGAGTACGGCTGCCGCACGACGCGGGCACGGTCGTCGAACCTATCGAGACGACCGAGAGTGTCCGCGAGCAAGTCAGGCGTACCGCGCGCCGTGGGCTGATCGTTGCGGTGGGTGTGCCCGCGGCTATCGCGACCGGTCTAGTGGCGGTGATGTTCGGCTACTACGCCTATTCGGTTACGCACTCTGTCCTGCCGCTCGAAGACTATGACCGGCTGTGGATAGGTCAGCCCAAGAAAGGAGCGGAGGAGGTGCTGCCGGAGATGGAGATGCTGGACGCTCCGAGCATGCCCAACCCGCCCGGGGCAGGCTGCCGGTACTACCTCGCGGAGCCCGCCATCCTCAACTTCAACACCGCCGTGCTCAGGGTGTGCTTCGACGACGACCGGTTGGTGGCCAAGGACGTCGTCAGGGAGCCCCATCAGTGATCCGCATCCTGCTCGCCGACGACGAGGCCATGGTCCGCGCCGGAGTTCGCGCGATCCTGGCCGCCGACGACAGCATCGAGGTAGTCGCAGAGGCAGGAGACGGTCGGACTGCGGTAGAGCTAACGCTTGCGCATAGGCCGGACGTCGCTCTTCTCGACATCCGGATGCCCAGCATGGACGGCCTCGCCGCTGCTGCTGAGATCCGCCGTTCTGCGCCGGACACCGCGGTCATCATCCTCACCACCTTCTCCGAGGACTCTTACATCGCGCAGGCGCTCGGAGGTGGTGCGAGCGGGTTCCTACTCAAGTCCGGTGACCCACGAGAGTTGATCGCGGGCGTACACGCTGTCGCCGAGGGGGCGGCCTACCTGTCGCCCAGGGTCGCCTCGCGGGTCATTGCGGAGCTGTCATCCGGACCCGCCGCGCGTATGGGCGCACGGGTCGAGGCACGGGAACGGGTGGAAGTGCTCACCGCGCGGGAACGGGAAGTGCTCGCGTTGGTCGGGGCCGGGCTGGCCAACGCGGAGATAGCGCGACGCCTGCACCTGGTCGAGGGCACCGTGAAGGCGTACGTCAGCGCGATCCTGACCCGCCTCGACGTCCGCAACCGGGTGCAGGCGGCGATCATCGCGTACGAGGCCGGTCTCGTCGGGCCGACACCCGCTTGATCACGAACCAGCCGACGGCCAGCACGACCAGGCCGAGCACGACCTTCTCGAACACGGAGGCGTAGCCCTCGATGAGGTGCCAGTTCTGGCCGAGTAGATAGCCCGCTAACACGAACGCGGAGTTCCAGATAAGACTGCCTGCAGTGGTAAGAAGCGTGAACTTCACCAACGGCATGCGGTTAAGTCCAGCGGGGATGGAGATCAGGCTTCGGAAGACGGGCAACATCCTGCCCAGGAACACCGCCTTGCCGCCGTGCTTGTCGAACCAGCGTTCCGTTCTCTCCACATCGGACACATCGAGCAACGGGATCCTGTCCACCAGCGCACGCAGGCGCTCCCGGCCCAACTTCGCACCGAGCCAGTACAGGGCTAACGCGCCCAGGACCGAACCGAGCGTCGTGAAGAAGATCGCACTGAACAGCGTGATGCCACCACGACTGGCGGCGAAACCGGCCAGCGGTAGGAACACCTCGCTCGGTAGCGGTGGAAAGAGGTTCTCGGCAGCCACAAGCAGCCCGGCACCTGGGCCGCCGAGGGTGTCCATGACGTCCAACGCCCACCCGGTCAACCCGCCTTCGGGTCCACTGCTCACGTGTCCTGCCTCCTCTCGCGCCTGCTCGATGGCGTACCCGTTTTGTCGGGTTCCGGAACCCGTGACTCGATCACACCCCGGATGTCGATCACATCGCCCCCTTCGTCGGCTGCCCGCGACGCTAGGGCGCGCCCCGGCCGGGGCGCAGTGGCTGATCGACAACCCCGACCCCCGACTTTCGTCAGCCCGAATCACCTGTCCGAGTGAGGCGAACCGCGGTGACCGCTGTCAATATGGCTGTGTGGAGCCATTTCCGACTACCCGGTCGGCAGGTTCCGCTGGGGAGATCGCTTCCGGAGGTCCCGGTACTCGCGCAGCACGAGCGCGATGGTGATGAGGTCCAGGGCGGCGAAGAACGGCAGCGCTATCGACCCGGTGTGCGCGGCTCGGATCAGTTCGTAGACGACGAAGGCGGTGAGGATGAGCACGGCGACGGGGTACGCGGGACGGACCTGGCGGTACAGGGCGGCGACGAGGCCCAGTTTCACCATGCCGTGCAGGAGCAGGAAGACGACGGCGAAGACCCGGGTGCCCGGGTTGCCGAAATCGCGGATCGCGGTGGCCAGGTGGTGGGCGAGGGTTCCGTCGTGGTTGCCGACCAGGTCCCGGGTCAGCAGGTCGTTCGCGAGGCCGGTGAGGACCGTGGTCGGGATGATGGCGAGCACCAGGCCGCCCAGCAGTTGCGCGCCGCCGTCGACGGCCTTGACGGCCAGGGCTACTCGGAACAATCCATGCACCGCACCAGCATGGGCCCGCTGGCGTCCGCTGTCCTGGCGAGGGTCACCGGCCGCGGTTGATCGTGTGCCGGGTCGGTGGGGCCGTCATCGGGTCCTCCGGCCAGCGGTGCTTCGGGTACCGGCCGCGGAGTTCGGCGCGGACCTGCTGGTAGCCGCCCGACCAGAACGAGGTCAGGTCGGCGGTCACCGCGACCGGTCGACCGGCGGGCGAGAGCAGGTGCAGCACCACCGGCACCCGGCCGTCGACCAGCGTCGGGCCGCTGGTCCAGCCGAACACCTCCTGGACCTTCACCGGCAGCGCGGGCGCGTCGCCGGAGTAGTCCAACCTGATCATCGAGCCGGACGGCACCTCGACCCGCTCGGGGGCCAACTCCGCCAGCCGACCGGCCTGCGGCCAGGGCAGCAGCGCGCGCAGTGCCGTGGACATGTCGAGTTTGCGCAGGTCGGCACGGTTGCGGGCGGACCCGATCCACTGCTCGCCCGCTGCTACGAGAGCCTCGTCCGTCACCTCCGGCCACGGCGCGCCCAGCACACGGCGCACCAGCGCCAACCGGTCCCGCAGGGACACCGCCGACGGGGAGAGGCGCACGAGGCCGAGACCTTCCCGGCGCAGCCCGGTCAGCACCGCCTCCCGCACCGCGGTGGCGGGCGGGTTCGACAAGGGCCTCTCCCGCAGCACGATCGCACCGAGCCTGCGCACCCGGCGGGCGACCACATCGCCGTCCGCCCAGATCACCTCGTCGCCCTCGACCAGCAGCGGTGCCGCCGCGCTGACCGCCAGGGCCTCGTCCGCGCGGGCCGCGAGCCGGACCCGGCCGTGCGCGGCACCGGGCCTGCGCTCGGCGATGGCCACCGCCAGCCACTCCGGGTCGCCGAGGCCGCCAGGCGCCTCGACCGCGGTGCCGTTGACCATCAGGTACGCCGTGGACCCGGGGGAGCGGCGCCTGGCCAGGCGTTCCGGGTGCGCGAGGGCGACCACCAGCGCCGGGTCCACCCGCGATCGCGTCGAACCGGGGACGAGCGCGGTCAGGCGGTCCACCTCGCGCCGCCACCGGCCCGGGTTGGCGCGCAGAGCGCGCAGCGCCGCCTCCAGGTCGACATCGGTGGCCAGCGTGTCGTCATCCAGGACGGCCACCACCTCGGCGGTGGCCCTGGCGCCCAACTCGGCCGCGCCGTCGAGCAGGGCGCGGGCCAGTCGCGGGTGCAGGCCGAGCCGGGCCATCGCGCGGCCGCGGTCGGTCACCGCCCCGTCGGCGAGGGCGCCCAACGCGGCCAGGGTCTCCCGCCCGGCGGCGAGCGGACCCGCGGGCGGCGCGTCCCACCAGCGCAAACCCGATCCGTCCGGGGTGCCCCAGCACGCCAGCTCCAGCGCCAACCTGGTCAGGTCGGCGGTGCGGATCTCCGGCTCCGGGTATCGGGGCAGCGTCGCGTGCTCGTTCTCCGGCCAACACCGGTAGACCCAGCCGGGCGCTTCACGGCCCGCACGGCCCGCGCGCTGCTCCGCCACCGCTGCGGACACCCGTACCGTCGTCAGCCCGGCCATCCCGCGCCGGTGGTCCACTCGTGGCACGCGGGACTGTCCGGCGTCCACCACGATCCGTACCCCAGGCACCGTCAGGCTCGATTCGGCGACCGCGGTCGAGAGCACTACCCGTCGGCGTTGGCCTTGTCGGAGCGCGGCGTCTTGGTCGGCGCTGGCGAGCCTGCCGTGCAAGGGAAGTACATCAGCGTCGACTCCGCGCAGGGCGTCCGCGACCCGGCGGATCTCGGCAGCACCGGGCAGGAACACCAGCACATCGCCGTCCTGCTCGGAGAGGGCACTGTGGACAGTCCTCGCGACGCACTGCTCTATGCGTTCACCGCGCGCTGGTGGGCGGTAGAGGACATCGACCGGGTAGGTCCGGGCCTCCACGCGTACCACCGGTGCGTTCCCGAGCAAGGCGGCGAGGGTGTCGGAGGCGACGGTGGCGCTCGTGGCCAGCAGCCGCAGGTCGGGGCGGAGCCCGTCGCGGGCGTCGAGCAGCAGCGCCAGCAACAGGTCGGCGTCGAGGTGCCGCTCGTGGCACTCGTCGAGCAACACGGTGTCCACACCGGACAACTCGGGGTCGCTCTGCAAGCGCCGCACCAACAACCCGGAGGTGACCACCTCGATCCTGGTGTCCCGCGAGGTCTTGCGGTCACCCCGCACCGAATAGCCGACCGTGCGGCCGACAGGCTCGCCGAGAAGGGAGGCCATTCGTGCCGCGGCAGCCCGGGCGGCGAGTCTGCGCGGCTCGGCGACGACGACCTTGCCGGTTTCGGCCAGTGCCAGCGGCACGAGGGTGGTCTTGCCGGTGCCCGGGGGCGCGACCAGCACCGCCACGCCGTGGTCGGTCACCGTTCGGGTGATCTCGGCCAACGCGGCGCGCACCGGCAGGTCGGGCAGGTCTCTCGGGAGCACCGCACCAGCTTCTCAGGTTGCGCTCAGCGTGCCCGGGTAGCCTCGGTGACCGTGACGAAAGGGACGGTGCTCGACATCGTCGGCACCCTGTTCCGGCTCGGGTTGGCCGGTGTGTGGCTGGTGTCCGGCTGGCTCAAGGTGAGCGACCCGAACCAGACCTTCATCGCCGTGCAGGCGTACGACGTGCTGCCCGGCGGGATGGTCAGCGTGGTCGCCGCGGCGATGCCCTTCCTGGAGCTCGCGCTCGGCGTGCTGCTGGTGCTCGGCCTCGGCACCCGGCTGACCGCCGTGCTCTCGGTGCTGGTGCTGCTGGCGTTCATCGCCGCCGTGGCCCAGTCCTGGGCACGGGGCCTCAGCATCGACTGCGGCTGCTTCGGCGGTGGCGGAGCGGTGGCCGAGGGCGACACGCGCTACCCGCAGGAGATAGCCAGGGACGCGGGCTTCCTGCTCATAGCGGTGTGGCTGGTCGTGCGACCGCGCACCCGGCTGTCGCTCGACGGTCGTTTCGCGCCCGCCGCGGCGGGCGCGGACACGGAGTCGGACGACGATCTCGACGACGCCGGCTTGGACGGCGCTGGCTTGGACGACGCTGACCTGGACAACACGAGGTCGGACGGCGCTGGGCTGGGCGACGCAGGGTCGGCGGACGTGGGTCTGGCGGGGCGCACGCCTGCGAGCGGGGCACGAGCGGACGGGGCGTTGGGACATGACGAGGTGTCGGGGCGTTCGGCGTCCGGAGAGCGTGGGCCCGCGCGGTAGCGGGTCGGTGGTGACGGCATGGGTGATCGGGGCGTCGGCGGGTTCGCGGGTCGGCGGGCTGGAGGAGAGGTACTGATGGGCGGAGCGCAGCGCAGCGCGCGGAAGCGGCGGCAGAACCAGACGGCCGGTGGCGGTGTGGCGACCTCGACCGGGTCGCGGGGTGCCGCGGCGGCCAAGTCGGGTCCGGCGGGCCGGAAGGCGAGTCCGGTCGCGGCGGCCAGGCGCTCCGGCGGGAACCGGAACCCGATCATCATCGGCGCGGTGGTCGTGGTGGTCATCGCGGCGGCCGTGATCGGTGGCGTGATCTACACCAACAGCCAGAAGAGCGCCACCGAGGGTGCCGCCATCGCGCCCAAGTCCGTGTCCGTGTCCGTCCCGGTGACCAGGGACGGTGCCGTCGTCGTGGTCGGCAAGGCGGACGCCAAGGCCACCGTCGACGTCTACGAGGACTTCCTCTGCCCGGCGTGCCGCTCGTTCGAGGACACCTACGCCGGGCAGATCGAGGGCAAGCTCACCGACGGCACCCTCAAGGTCCGCTTCCACATGCTCAACATGCTCAACGACCGCTCGGACCCGGCCGGGTACTCGACCGACTCGGCCAACGCAGCCCTGCTCGCCGCCGACGAGGGCAAGTTCCTCGCCTTCCACAAGAGCCTGTTCGCCAACCAGCCCGCGGAAGGCGCCCGCGGCTGGACCAAGGAGCAGCTCATCACCCTGGGCAGCGCCCTCGGCCTCACCTCCCAGTCCTTCACCGACGGCGTCCGCTCCGGCAAGTACGACCAACAGATCACCGACGCCTTCAACCAGGTCAGGAACACCGACTACCTACAGCAGGAATACAACGGCCAGAAGGCGTTCGGCACCCCGACCCTCGCCGCCAACAACAAGGTCATCGACACCACCGACCCGAACTGGCTGACCGCCCTAACCAGCTGACCGCGCTGACCGCGCTGACCGCGCTGACCGCGCTGACCGCGCTGACCGCGCTGACCGCGCTGACCGCGCTGACCGCGCTGACCGCGCTGACCGCGCTGACCGCGCTGACCGCGCTGACCGCGCTGACCGCGAGGCTCGTCCGTGCGCTTGTTGTTCTGTGCCCGCGTCCTCCTGGTGCGGGGGCATCGGGTCCAGGTCCCAGGCCGGTCAGTCGCTTGGCGCGCCCTGTCGTCGTGGTGCTCGGGTACGGAGCTGGGCGAGCTGGCGTCAGTCCCAGGTCAGGCCGGGGAGGGGGCTGTCGCCGTCGGTCCAGCGGGTGAGGCGTTTGGCTTTGCCGGTGTCGGTGCGGGGGATGGTGCCGGGGGGTAGGACGCGCACGTCGCAGCCCACGCCGAGGCGTTCGCGCAGCGCGGCGGTGAGGGCCGCGGCCACGGGGGCGGGGTCGATGTCGGTCCTGGTCTCCACCGCGAGCCGCAGTTCGGGGCGTGCGGGCACCCGGCGGTCCTCGACCACGAGGTAGTGCGGGCTGAGCCGGGCGTCGGCGAGCAGCACCGCCTCGATCTCGGTGGGGAACACGTTGACCCCGCGGATGACCAGCATGTCGTCGGTCCGGCCGAGCAGCTTCGACATCCGGTGCGGCGCGTCCGCCGTGGGTGGGGTCAGGGTCGCGACGTCGCCGGTGCGGTAGCGCAGCAGGGGCATGCCGGTCTTGGTCAGCGTGGTGAACACCAGTTCACCGGGTGTCCCGTCCGGCACCGGCTCGCCCTCGGCGTCGACGCACTCGGGGTAGAAGTGGTCGTCGGCGATGTTGAGCAGCCCCCCGGAGTCCAGCGCCTCGCAGGCCACCCCCGGCCCGATCACCTCGGACAGCCCGTAGATGTCCAGCGCGCGGATCCCCAGCAACCCCTCGATCTGGACCCGCATCTCCTCGGTCCACGGCTCCGCCCCGAACAGCCCCACCCGCAGGCTGTTCGGCGCCCCGCCCAGCGCCTCCCCCAGGTGGATGGCGTACGACGGCGTGCAGGTCAGCACGTCCGGCCGCAGGTCCTGGATCAGCCGCACCTGCCGCTCGGTCATCCCACCCGAGAGCGGCACCACCGTCGCCCCCAACCGCACCGCCCCGTGGTGGATGCCCAGCCCCCCGGTGAACAGCCCGTACCCGTACGCGTTGTGCACCACGCTCCGGCTCGTCACCCCGGCCCCCACCAGCGCCCGCGCCACGACCTCCGCCCAGATCTCCAGATCCCGCGCGGTGTACGGCACCAACGTCGGCCGCCCACCCGTCCCCGACGACCCGTGAACACACACCACGTCATCGGCGTCCACCGCCCGCAACCCGTACGGGTAGTGATCCCACAGATCCCTCTTACCGATCGTGGGCAACCGCCGCAAACTCCCCAGATCCACATCACCCCCGCCGGTGACCCCGCAGTCCCGCAACCGCTGCCCCTGCACACCCCCGGCGGCCAACAACCGGTCCACCAACCCGCGCAACCGGTCGAGCCACAGCCCAACCCCCAACACCTCACCAGCCGTCATCCCCACGGTCTAACACCCCAAACCCCCCGCCGGGAAGCCCCAACCCACCCCCCGATTTCACCCACCCCCACCCAGTGTTGTAACGTATCCCCAGTCACGCCGCGTACTTCACGGCAGGACTGGTACGGGGCTGTAGCGCAGTTGGTAGCGCATCACACTGGCAGTGTGAGGGTCAGGGGTTCGAATCCCCTCAGCTCCACCCGACTCAGGCGACTTGTGTCCACGGAAAGCGTGGACCAGGTCGTCTGTTTTCTGTTGTGGGGGTCGAACCCCCACACCCCCACGGTGCGGTGGGGGCGAATGGGGGTGTGCCCCAGGGGGCGTTGACGACAGTTTTGACGACAACGGTTAGCCGTCCTGGCGTCTTTGGGCTTGAGTCGCCGGTTCACGGCGCGTGGAGCCTATGTGGTTCGGCTGTGCCAGAGCGGGTTTGGTTGGCCAGTTGTTGTCCTTGACCGGGAATGGGTGGGGTGGCCATGATCGGTGGGAGTGCGGTGGTGGACCGGAGATGTGACACGTGGGCAAGGTTTTCGTCAGTTACCGCAGGCAGGGCGAGCATGTGGTGGGCGTTGCCGCGTTGGCGCACATGTTGGGTGCGTACTTCGGGGCCGAGCGGGTGTTCATCGATACCGGTCTGGAGTCTGGCGACCACTACCCCGCGCGGTTGAGGGCTGAGCTCGAGGCGAGCACCGTCGTGCTCGCCATGGTCTACGGGCGGTGGGTCGAGGACTTCACCGTCGACCGGGACACGGACTGGGTTCTGCTCGAGCTGTCGACCGCGTTGCGGGCGGGCAAGGTCGTGATCCCGGTGTTGCTGGACCGGGTGCGGCAACCCGAGCCGGGGGAAGTGCCGGGTGGCATCGTCGATGTCGTGTTGAAGCAGTCGTTGCGGGTGCACTACGACCGGTTCGCTGATGATGTCGCGGTGTTGATCGCTCTTATCGCCAAGTCGCCCGCGGCGCCGGAGGTCGAGGGCGCGGTGGCTGATCCGTCGGGCGATCTGGTGAAGAGACCGGTGCTGCGGTTGACCTCCCAGGCGGTGGCGTACGCGGTCGCCTTCGGGATGATCGGGCTCGCCGCGGGGCTGACCAGTGATCTCGTGGGTGCGGCCATGCTGTGCGGCGTCGCGCTCGTCCTGACGGTGGTGACAGGGGTGTTCGCCTGCTTCAGCTGTGTCGTGGACGTGGCGTCGTTGGTGCTGCGGGCGCAACCGAGGATGGTCGCGGTCGGTCCGCTGCGGCAGCGCCTGACCGCGTACTGGATGGTCCCGGTGACCTTCGTGTTCCTGTGGGTCCTCGGGTGGTGGTGGACCCTGGAAACCCAGTACGCCGAGTACAGCGGGTTCGTCAAGGCGGTGCTGTCCTTCGTCATCCTGGTCGCGACCATCCGGTTGACCCAGAAGCCGATCAGGCACGGCATGGCCCTCGACCGGTCGTGGCCGCCGCCGATCTCCCCGGATCCCACGACGTTCCGCCGGGCGGCCACCCGCCTCCAGGAGTTGCTCACGGCGACACCGCACCCGCGGCGGAGCTTCGTGCAACAGAAGCAGGCCACCTCGGTCCTCGACGCGCTCGTCGAGACGCGCAGCACGCTCACCGAGCGGTCGCGCCTCCCGTTGCGGCGGTGGGTACTGACCGGCTGCGGCGGTTCGCTGTTCCCCTCGGTCGTCCTCGGCACCACACTGGCCGTCGCGGTCTTCGCCACCTGCTCCCTCGTCGTCGGTGCTGCGGCGGGCGGTGCGATCAGGGCGGGCCTGCTCGCCGTGGCGAGCCTGGTGGTCTCAGTGCTCTTCGTCGCGGTGACACTGGTGTTCGACCTTCGCGTCCAGCGCAAGCACGCCGCGCGCCTGGCCGCCGAGCTCGACCAGTGGGAAGGTGTTCTGCGGCCGTTGCTCCTCCCGGCCGGTCAGAACCACCAGCGGAGTCCGTAGGCCCGGTTGACCACGAGCCGGTCGAACCAGACGCTGATGTCGCCCGCCTCGTCGAGTGCGGCAGGCGTGCCCGCGTAGTCCGGGTCCTCGATGTCGTTCTGGAACGCCTGGGTGATCCGGTCGACCCGGGTTGGGCGCGGCCAGTCGGCGGCGAAGTGCACCTTGAGTTCGAAGTGGTCGCAGCGGTGCTCCGGCAGGCAGACGTAGTGCGGGCGCAGCGCGTGGCCGGGGGGCACCCGCCTGCGCACGACGAACTCGTGGGTCTCCTCGCGGGCGAGCGAGCGGCTCAGCTTGAGCACTAGGCGGCTGCGGTCGCGGCTCTCCGCCGTGCGTTCGAGCAGCGTCCCGCCGTGCAGCAGGGTCACCGGTGGCTGGGTCGGCCGCACGTCGGTCGCGGTGAGCGTGACCGCGAAGTCCAACTCGGTGAGCGCGTCACCGTCGGCGACCACCGTGCGCGTCTCGAACGCCTCCGTCTCCGGGCCGTCGACGACCAGCAGCACCCTGAGCGCCCGCAGGTGCCACTGGGCGGGCTCCTGCCCCAGTACCGCCGTCATCTCCGCCACCGCCAACTCGGCGATGCGGTCGATGGCCTCGTCGACCCTCCTGCGCACGGTGCGGGTGTCGCGGTTCAGCGATTCCCCCGCCAGGTCGAGCCGCGCCGTGTAGTGCGGGCGGCTGTAGGTGTCGTCGAGCGCGAAACCGGCGACGGCGGCGACGCGGAGGTCTTCCTGGAGCCGGTTCACCGATTCCCGCAGCCAACTGATCACCTTGTGCCGGGCCCGGCCGGGATCATCGCTGTCGGTCACCCCGCAAACCTGGCGCAACTGCGGACCCAGTCGCGCGCCGATGTCGACGGAGTGAACTCCGCGCCCCTTGCGCAGTGTTCTGAGCTCTGCCATCAAGCGGATCTGGATGTCGCTCACGCACACTCCTCGATGCCCGGCCCGATCGGTCACCGAGTGTATCGGTCGGTACCCGAGGGGAGTGACGAGATCCGGACCGGTATTCGGCGTTCCCGGGTATCGACCACGGGCAACCCATTGCGCCGTTCGGTACCGCCGGCAGGATGTCGAGGTGCCCACTTTTCGCAGACGCCGAGGTCGGTCCGATTCCGGAAGAACTATCAGGTATCGCGTGCTCGGGTTCCCGCCGCCGCAGGTCGAACGGAGTGCGGCGCCGACCGGCGGGTATCGGACATGACGGACCGGCGAGTTTTCGTCAACTATCGGCAGCGGGACGGGAAAGGCGAACTCCGGCCGCACGCGCTCATCGCCGAGGCGCTCGCCAACCGACTGCAGCACTATTTCGGCGAGGAGAGTGTCTACTTCGACACGACGCTGCGCCCTGGCGCCAAGTACGCGGGCGTGCTGCGGGACCGGCTGGCCGACAGTGCCGTGGTCGTCGTCATCATCCACCGCGAGTGGCTGGCCGATCTCGGCGAGCGCGTGGGGTCCCACAAGGACTGGGTGCACTGGGAGATCGCCGAGGCGCTCGCGGCGGACAAGACGCTGATCCCCGTCCTGCTTCCCGGCGCGGAACTGCCCAGGTTCGGTGATCTCCCCGCCGATATCCGGGGACTATCCGCCGCCCAAGCGGTCACCATCCCGTTCGGCGGGCTCGAGACGGCATACCACCGGGTTTTCGCCGAGATCCAGAAGGTCGTCGCCCCGGCCGAGGACGTGCCGCGGCCGGAGGTCAAGCCGATTCCGCAGCGCGCTGGTCTGCTGGCGCTCGGCCTCTCGACCCTGGTCCCGGTTCTGCTGCAACTCGGTCTCGCCCTGTCGGAGTACTTCCCGGCGCCCACCGCGACATTCTGGATGATCGCCCTGGCCATCGCCCTGCTGATGCCGTTGGTGCTGCTGCTGCTCATCTCGGCCACGATCTACGCGTTGCGCCACGCGGTCAACTGGATCGATCGGGAAATGGCGCAACTGACCGACGACAGACCCTTCTTCGTGTTCGGCGCGGGGGTGGCGATCTTTTCCGGGACGGCCGTCATCGTCTTGATCGTCACCGGCGAGAACGTGGCACTGGAACTGCGAATGGTGGTGTTCGCCGTGTTCATGTTCGTGCTGCTGGGCATGGCAGTGCAATGGCTCAAGAACCGGGGCGGCAAGACCTGGCCGCCGCGGCTGGTCGATGCCAGGCCGGGGGCCGTCATGAGCGCGCTCGCCGTGCTGGCCAAGAAGCTGGAGCAGTGGGGCGCGCCGCTGCCGATGGCCGACCACCGGGACGCGCGGCTGGCCATCGACCAGGTGTCCTGCGCGGCGCGAACCCTCGCCGAGCACGCCGAACGGGGCAGGCTCGCGTGGTGGCGCGCGACCTCGACCCGGGTGCGGATGGCCCACACGGCCCTCGCGGGCGCGGTCATCGGCGCCGCGACCGCTGCCGTCGTCACGCACTGGGCGGCCGTGGGTTTCGTCCTGGTCGACGTCCTCTGGTGGGCCGCGACCCTCGCCGCGACGGCGGTGATCTACGCCGCGACGCTCGAGTTCCACTACCGCGCGGAGCGGTCCCGGATCGCCACGGTGCTAGCGGACATCCCGGCGGCCATCGAGGTGCAGCGCAAGCGGTTGGCGTACCTGGTCGACCCGCTCGCCGCCCGGCTGGGCTGAGCGCCCGGTCAGGGGCAGTCCCACCGCTTGGCCGCCAGGGCGAGCACGGCGAACGCGCTCGGCCCGTGCGGGACGTCGCCGTCGCGCGCCATCTTCACCGCCTCGTCGAACGGTATCCAGGCGAGCCTGAGGTCCGCCTCGCCGCCCTCCAGGTCCGCCGTGCCCTCGGACAGGTCGGTCGCGTGGAACAGGTGGTCGACGTGGTTGGTGAAGCTGTCGCAGCCGTGCAGCACGTTCAGCACGGTGAGGCTCCCGGCGCGCAGTCCGGTCTCCTCGCGGAGTTCTCGGCGCGCGGCGGCCTTCGCGTCGACGTCGCCGGGATCGATCGCCCCGCTGGGCAGCCGCCACTGCCGCGACCCGTGGGTGTAGATCCACTGCCGGGTGAACAGGATCCGCTGCTCGGCGTCGGTGGCCAGCAGGGTGACCGAGCCCGTCGACCGCACGTGGAAGTACCGACCCGCGCTGCCGTCCGGCCGGATCGCGTGGTCGCTGTAGACGGAGAACCACGGGTTGGTGTGCTCGACGACGCTGTCGACCCGTTGCCAACCTGGTGGTTCTTCCGCTGTGCGCATTCGGCCATGGTCTCACGGCGGTTGCCGGGCAGCGATCACTTCCGCCGCGCGGTCCGCTTCCTCACCGGTGCACCGGTTCGACCCTCAGCGCGTCCGCGAGGTCGGCGCGCAGGGTGAGCGCGCCGGGGGAGTGGCTGTGCCTGCGCAACGCGCTCGCCAGCTGCAGCAGTTGGCTGCGCACCGTCGCGGACCTGATCGCGGGCACGACGTCGAGCACCGACCGCGCGAGGCGTTCCGCCTCGGCGAACTCGCCCGCCGCCTCGTGCGCGAGCGCCAGCCGGGTGCCGAACAGCGCGCGGATGCGCGGTGAGCTCGGCGGGATCCCGGCCAGGCCGACGCCGAGCAACTCGATCGCCCGGTCCAGGTCGCCGAGGTCGAAGGCGCACCAACCCGCCACCGCCGAGCCGAGGTCGGTGACCGTCGTCGAGCCGAGCGCGACCGCGTCCTCGTTCGACTGCGCCCACAGCTCTTCCGCGCGGGCCAGTGCCTCGTGGCACTGCCGCGCCGCGCCGACCAACGCGTGCCCCTGAGCTTCCCGGTGGGCGGCCAGCGCCCTGGTGCGCGGGCGGACGCCGTCGAAGCCGCGCACCGCGGTGGTCAGTTCGACGGTCGACCGGCCATCGGAGTCGTAGAGCCGCAGTTCGGCGTCCCGGACCAGGCAGTAGGCGACCATGTCGCGGTCGCCCGCGTGCAGCGCCAGGTCCGCTGCCCTGCGGGTCCACTGGCCCGCGCCGACGTGGTCGCCCGCCTCCTGGGTCATCCAGCCCGCGAACTCGGCGCCGCGCGCCGCGAGCGTGAGCAGCCGGGTCCGGTCCCCCGCGGCGGCCTCGCCCGCCAGTCCGCCGAGCACACCGACCTGCGGTACCAGCATCGGCAGGATCAGGTGGGGGGCCAGCGAGCGCCCGAGGACGCGGAGTTGGTCGAGCACGACAGCCAACCCGTCCGCCGCGCCGCGGTGGTCGGTGCTCGCCGTGGCGCTGCCCCAGGGTTGCGGTGCGGGGAACGCGTGCTCGCCGTGGAGCCCGGCGGTCGTGGGCTGCCACGGAGCCAGGGCCGCGATTGCGTTGCCAGCCGGGGTTTCCTGGTTCGGGGCTTGCTCCGCTTCGCTGCTCGGCGCCAGCGCGGACAACGTTCCCCGCGCGTGCAGGACCTGGTCGCAGCGACGGGCGAGCGCGACCGTGGCTTGCTTGTGACCGTTCTCGATCTTGCTCAGGTGCCCCTTGGTGTAGTGCACCTGCCTGGCCAGTTCCGCCAGCGACAACCCAGCGGCGAGCCGCGCCTGGCGCAGCGCCGCACCGAACGCGCGTCGGGACATCGCGGCCTCCTCCCGGTGGCTCCCACGGTACCGAGCTTTCCGGCCCAGCGGCAGCGGATCGGCCCGGTGGTGGGGGTTTCCCGTTTCCCCCGGCCGCGACCACGGACAACCGGTTCCGCTCACCCGGCCCGGAATCGACCATGGGGGAACACCGGTGCGCAGGAGACAGCCAGCAGTTCACCCAACCCAGTGCGGAGGGGTTTTCCCATGCAGACTCACCTGATCGCCATTGTCGTCGCGGTCCTCGCGCTCATCGGCTAGGTGCCGCTCGGTGGCCCGGCGTGGACCGCTCCGGGCCACCGGTTCCGCCGCGCGCGGGCCGTGTCCACTTTGTTTCCCTTTTCTGTCCGCTATTCGACCTTGTCGGTGGCTAGTTCCCCCGTTACGTTCCCACCACTCGATCAGGGGAGATCAGTCCGTGCCGCGTGCAACCTCGCGAGTCCGCGCCATCCTCATGCCGTTGTCGCTGGTGGTCGCGGCGGTGGTGTCCACCCTGGCGTCCGGCCCGGCCGCCGCCGCCCCGAACCCGCCGTGGCGCGCGAGTTGTCCGCTGCGGCTGGTGCTGGTCGTCGACCAGTCCGAGTCCATGTGGCCGCGGTTCGACGCGGTCCGCACGGCGAGCAGCAACGTCGTGGACGCGTTGCGGGACAAGAGTTCGACGGTCGCGGTGGTCGGCTTCGGCAGCAACGCCTCGATCGCCGTCGAGCCGACCGACGTGTCCGACCAGTCCGCACGCGCGTCGGTGAAGGAGCGGGTCTCGGCCCTGGTCCCGTATTCCGGCTACGACGGCGGGACCAACTGGACCGCCGGCCTGACGGCGGTTCTCCCATTCAAGGCCGACGTCGCGATCCTGGTCACCGACGGCATGCCGAACGAGGTGGAGACCGCGGTTGTGGTCTCCGACCAGCTCAAGGCGGCGGGCACGCGGGTGGTGGCCGTCGGTATCGACATCGACCAGTCGGCCGCGACGAACCTGGCCGCGGTGACCGGTCCCACCCTGGGACAGGACTACTTCGCCGGTGACACCAGCTCCTTGCTGCGCACGCTCTACACCGTGGTCGCCAACTCGTGCGGTGTGGCGATCACGGACCTGCCGCAGCCGGAGGGACCGCCGTCGCAGCTCCCCGAGATCCTCACGATCGCATTGCCCGCGCTCCTGCTCGCCGCGCTGATCGGCTACCTGTTGTATCGCAAGCGCGCCCCCCGGCGAGTGCGCACGGCACGACGTGTCGAGCCGGGCGAGCGCGTCTCCGCCGTCAGCCACCAGGAGGTCAAGGCCAGGCTCCGCGACGGCAGCGCGCCGGGCCGCGGTCCTGGCGGCCGCGATGGCGCCTGAGCACTTCTCACCCGTCCGCCGATCGAGAAACGCAAAGGGAACCACGATGACGGCTAGGCCGAAACTCGGCATCGACCTCGGCACGACCTACACCTGCGTCGCCGCGCTCAACGAGTACGGGCAGGCGAGTGTGCTGCCGAACCAGGAGGGCGACCTCACCACGCCCTCGGTGGTCTACTACGAACGGGGCGGCAACGTCATCGTCGGCAAGTTCGCGAAGAACGAGCTCAAGAGCGACCCCGACCGCGTCGTGTCGTTGATCAAGCGGCACATGGGCGAGGAGGGCTACACCGTCGAGGTCGACGGCAAGGAGCTCTACCCGCAGCAGGTGTCCTCGGTCATCCTGCGGCAGGTCGTCGAGGACGCGTTGGGCAACCTCGGGCTCGACGTGCCGTCGACCGGACCGTTGGCCGAGGTCGTCATCACCGTGCCCGCCTACTTCGGCGCCGCCGAGCGCCAGGCGACGCGGGACGCGGGCGAGATGGCCGGGCTGTCCGTTGTCAACATCATCAACGAACCGACGGCGGCGGCCATCGCCTACGGGCTGCTCTCCGGGGGCACCGAGCGCACGGTCCTGGTCTACGACCTCGGCGGTGGCACCTTCGACGTGACCATCATCAAGGTCTCCGCGGCGCAGATCAAGGTGGTCGCGACCGGTGGCGACCACTCGCTCGGTGGCGCGGACTGGGACCAGCGGCTCAGCGAGCTGATCGCGGCGAAGTTCCAGGAGCAGCACCCCGACGCCGACGACCCCAGGTACGACCAGGACGCCGTCGGATCGATCGACCTGCTCGCCGAGACGGCCAAGAAGGCGCTCAGCAGGCGCGAGACCTATGTCGACACCCTCAGCGCGAGTGATCGGCGGGCGAAGCTCGAGATCTCCCGCGAGGAGTTCGAGCAGGCGACCGCTGACCTGGTCGACCGCACCATCGACTTCACCCGCGACGTGGTCGAGCAGGCCAGGGCGAAGGGCGTCACCAAGGTCGACGAGGTGCTGCTGGTCGGTGGCATGTCGCACAGCCCGGTGATCAAGCGGCGGCTGGCCGAGGCGTTGACCGACCTGCCGGAGGGTCGGCTGACCGACCCCGACCAGATCGTGGCCAAGGGTGCCGCGCTGTTCGCCGCAACCTCGGTCTCCGAGGGCTCGGACGGCTCCGGTGCGGACTCCCGGCCGCTCACGGTGCGCGGCGCCCCGGTCCCGACCATCGTCGACGTCACGTCCAAGGGGTACGGGGTCGCGGTGGTGCGCGACCGCAAGCGGTCCATGGAGGACCTGATCGTCGCCTGGCTGATCAAGCCCAACGACGAGATCCCGGTCGACATCAAGGAAACCCTGTACACGGTGTCGGTGGACCAGCCGACGATGCAGATCCAGGTGTTCGAGTCCACCACCGACCAGCTCAGCGAGAACCTGTCCGACCACGTCCAGTTGGTCACCGGCGACCTGACGAACCTGCCCGCCGGTCCGGCCGGTGAGCCGGTCGCGATCACCTTCGCGCTGGGCTCCGACGCGATCCTGCGCATCCGCGCGGTCGCGGCGAACGGCTCCGACCTGGCGCTGGAGGCGAAGATCAGCGGCCAGATCCCGGACGAGGTGAAGCGCTCCCCGTTGCCCACGATCGTGCGCTGACATGGCGGACTGGAAGCTCGACGAGGCGCTGCTGATCGAAGAGGTGATCGGCCCGGTCGGCGGGGGGTGGTCGCCGCTGCGCGATCTGTTCCGGGTCTACCAACTGCCCAGGGAGGTGTCCGACCAGCAGGTCATCGACGCCGCCCTCGCGGGCGTGCTCAAGGCGCTGAGCAGGTCGAAGATCAGCAAGTTCGGGGCGGCGTGCACGCGGGTGCGGACCTGCCACCCCGACGCGGAGAAGGTGTTGCGGGACCACAAGGCGCGTGCGGCGCACCGCGCCGACCTGGTCAAGCAGGACACCCGGTTGGCGGAGAGCCTGCGCCACCAGCTCAACGGCGCGCCCGGGCTCATCCCGGCCGACGTGGTCAAGCTGGTGCGGGAGTCGTCGGGGCGGCTGACCAGGTCGCGGGTGCGCGCCGTCCTGGCCACCGTGCAGGCCGCTGAGCGGGAGCCTGCTGTCGACCTGAGCGGGCCGCCGCCCCAGTGGACGAAGACCAAGGCGCACCTGGCCACCATCGGCCGGGCGGACCTGCTCACCTACCTCACCGAGACCGAGGGGCTGTCGGGTCAGCGGACGACCCTGGACCTGGTGGAGAAGCGGCGGCAGGGCCTGCGGGTGCACCGGGATCCGGCGAGCACGGCGGAGACCTCGCTGCTAGTGGCCATCAGGGGGTGGCTGGGCACTCCCGACGGCTTGGTCGCCGCGTTGCGCCACGAGGTCTTCGACGAGTTGCGCAAGGAGAAGGCTTACGGTTACGCGGAACTGCGCAAGGCTGTGTCCGCCGCGGCGAAGAGGCTGCGCACGCTCGGGGTCACCGACAGCGTCGACGACATCGCCTACGCCGTGTGGTGTGGCGGGGCGGGCGCCACGGCCGAGGCAGCTCTGACCTGGGAGTCCCAGTACACGGAGGCGGTGGGCGAACACCGGCTGCGCGACGCGCTCGCCGTGCTGTCGAACCAACCCAACCTCCCGGACCAGTGGCGGCGACGGCAGAACGAACTGGCCGCGACGCTGACCAACTACGACGAGGAACTCACCCGGGCCGCCGCGGCGGAGCAGGTCTCGCGGGAGGACGCGGCCGCCATCTACGCGAGGATCGGCCGCGACCTGTCCGATCCCCTGGTCGACGCCGGACTGCTGCGCTGCCCGCCCGCGGCCCCCCGCGCGGTAGAGACCTCCGCTGACGGCGAGCAGGTGGTGATCTCCTGGGAGTCGTCGTCGTCCACCGCGGGTCTTGTGACCTACCAGGTGCACCGCGGGGCGGGCGTGGTGGCCGACAGCGTCATCGCCACCACGTACGTCGACGCGAGGGCGCCAGCGGGGGAGGAGTTGACCTACCGCGTCACGACGCTGCGCGAGGGCGTGCCCGGTGGGAGTGCGTCGGGGAAACCGGTGTTCCTCACCAGGGACGTCGTCCGCCCCACCGCGACGAGCAGGTCGGACGCGGTCACCATCGACTGGGAACTTCCGGAGCGGGCCCTGGCGGTGCGGGTCACCCGCACCGATGACGAGGGCGGGGTGGCGCCCACCAGGGTGACCGACGTCGCCAAGACCGGGTTCACCGACCGGTCCGTGCGCCAGGGGACCACCTACACCTACCGCCTCCAGGTGGAGTACCGCAGCGGTGGCGGTGAGGTGCGCATGAGCAAGGGCACCCACGTGACCGTTGCCTGCCAACGGGTCCCCGTCGGCGTGACGGACCTGCGGGTGGACTTCGACGCCGACGGCCTGACCGCCGCGTGGACCCCGCCGCCGCACGGGGAGGTCGAGCTGCGGGTGCTCCCGCCGGAGGCGACCGCGCCCACCCAGCAGGTGGTCGAGCTCGGGGCGGCTCGCGCGGTCGGTGAGCTGCTGAAGTCCGCCGGGCACCGCACCGCGGGCAGCCTGCGGGCCAGGGCCGCCCAGGCGAGCGGGTACCGGGTGATCGTCGCGATCACCGTGCTCGGCGAGCTGGCGGCGTTCGGCACCGCGGTCGAGGTCGACAGCCGCGCGACGACGATCGGCGCGTTGGCCGCCAACCGCCGCGGGTCCGCGGTGCACCTGAGGTGGGAGTGGCCCGACGGCGCCACCGCGGCCAAGGTCGTGTGGCGCAGGGACAAGCGGCCGGTGTCCGCCGACGAACCCGGTCTGTCCACCATGGACCTCACGCGGGCAGCCTACGAGAGCGCGGGCGGTGTGACTGTCCACACCGGACAGGGCGGGGACTACTGGTTCGGCGTCTGCACGGCGACCGCGCACCGCGGTACCACGGTCCTCGGTCCGATGACCGCGTTGCACGAGACCGTCGTCGGCGAGGCGAGGTACTCCGTGCGCCGCGCGGGTCTGTTGAGCCGCAAGAGGGTCTTCGCGGTGGTCGGTACGACGGAGTTGCCCGTCGTCGTGCTGATGGCGAAGTCGGGGACGAAACCGACCGGGGCGGCCGACGGCGAGGAGATCGCCAGGACGCCTGCCGGGGACCTGACCGCGCAGACGACGTTCGACATCCCCGTGCACCTGCGGCGACCCGTGCACCTGCGGGCGTTCCCGGTGCCGTCGCAGTTGCGGCTGATCCCCACCGACGTGGCGAAACTGGTCATCGACTGACCGCAAGGAGCGCAGGTTGGCCTCTCTCACGTGTCCCTACTGCTGGAAGCAGTTCGCCAAGCGGGAACTGCGCCACCAGTGCGGCCAGGCGTGCCGGTCCGAGGCGAGGGTCTTCCCCGCGTCGGAGATGAAGAAGGGCGCCTGCCCGCACGGCCGTACCCCGCAGGCCAGGAGGTTGTGCCCGCACTGCGACAGGCAACTGCTCCGCGAGTACCTGGAGAGCTCGGGGACCTCGATCGCGGTGATCGGGTCCGCTGACGCGGGCAAGAGCACCTGGGTGGGCACGCTCATCCACGAGTTCATGAAGGGCGAGACCGGGGAGCGCTTCCCGGGGACCTCGCTCGACCTGCTCGGCGAGGACTCCAGGATCCGGTACGTGGAGAAGTTCGAGGTACCGCTGTACTCGGAGAACCGGACGGTCGACAAGACGCGCACCGCGGCGACGGACAAGCCGGAGCCGCTGATCTTCAGCATGCGCTTCCCCACGCGCTCGCTGATCGGCTCGTCCGCCGTGCGCCCCGTCGTCACCGCCTTCTACGACACCGCGGGCGAGGACGTCACCCGGTCGACCGGGATGGACCAGCTCAACGCCTACCTCAACGCCGCAGACGGGATCATCCTGCTGCTCGACCCGCTGCAGATGCGCGGCGCGCGCGAACGCGTCGACACCGCCGACCGCCCCGCCATCACCGAGCAGCTGCACGTGCTCAACCGGCTCAGCGAGCTGCTCAGGGAGGGCGGTAGGGGCTCGGTGGCCAAGAAGCTGGACACCCCGCTCGCGATCGCCCTGACCAAGGTGGATCTGCTGCGCGACACCTTCGGCGAGCAGTCCCCGCTGCGGACGCAGACCAGGCACGTCGGTCACTACAGCGAGGACGAGGGCATGGACATCCACGAGGACGTCCGCGCCTGGCTAGACCGGTGGTACGACCCGTCCTTCGACCGCAGCGTGGCCAACAACTTCGGCACCTACCGGTACTTCGGCCTCTCGGCGCTTGGTGCCGCCCCGGTCAGCCGGACGCAGCTGGCGCGCACCGGCGTGCACCCGTACCGGGTCGAGGACCCCATGTTGTGGCTGCTCAGCCGATTCCGCGCGATCAAGACCGTCCGAGGGAAGCGATGACCTTGCACCAACTGCACTACACGTCCTGCGAGCACGGCACCGAGGGCATCCAGGGGTTCCAGATCAGCGCGATCAGCGCGGGCGCGGACCGCGAGCTGACCGAGCTGGCGGTCAGGACGAGCACCTACGAGATCGGTCCCGAGTACGCCTCGGCGGCCGCCGACGCCCTCGACGCGGTCCCGGCCACCTTCGGCTACGTGCCGGTGGGCGGCCGCGGTGTCCTGTTCCTCAGCACCTACACCGGGGCCGACTACACGGGCCGGATGGGCAACTACTTCGCCCACGCGATCATGTCCGACGACATCGACCGCGACCTCGGCGGCGCGCTGCCGGTCGACCTGTGGCGCAGTCCGCTGTGGGTGTCCGAACACGCCGGTGGCGATCAGGTGCTGCCCGCCGTACCGCGGTTGGTCGCGGGCGCGGCGGACCCCCCGTCGGCGTCGGGCGACCTGCTGGCCAGGGTGGTCAGCGCGGTGCAGGCGGTGCTGACCACGGGTCGGGGGCGGGTGATCGTCGTGGTCGACGCACCGGGGGCCGCGGTTCCGCTGCTGGCGACCATCACCAGGTCGCTGCCGAGGTCGCTGGCCCTGCGGGTGTCGTTCCTGAGCTACTCGGCCCGGCCGGAGCGCCAAGAGGTCACGATCTGCGCCACCACCAGAGGCACCCGCCTGCCCACCTACGGGGACTTTGTCGTCGTCGACGCGACGGGTGGCACGGGCGACCAGGTGCCGGTGACGGCGTTCGCCGAGACGGTGCGCTCGCGGTGGGAGGGCCGCGGCGAACGCGGCCTGGCCGAGCTCGCCGAGCTCGCCGAACGGGTGTCGCCCCCGTTGGCCGCGGCCGAACTCGACACGTTCGCGGTGGTGGCGGACCTGGGTGCGCGCGGGCGGGTCGACGGGATCACCGAACCGGAGTTGCTCGCCTCGGTGACCATGGCGCTGACCAGGTTGCCCAAAGGGGTGTTCGGCGAACAAGCCTGGTCGGTGGTCGCGAGCCGGGCGGGCAGCGTCGGCATGTCCGACGTGGCCGGGTGGGCCGCTGTGCTGCGCGACCAGCCGCACGCGCCCCGGTCGCTGCTCCTCGCCTACTACGCGGCGGCGCTGGGTTCCGCTGATGGCACCTGGCTGCCCGCCCTCGCTCCCCGCGAGCTCGGCGAGGTCGTGCACGAGATCCTCGTCCCCAAGGTGATCGACGGGCTCGACCTCCCAGGCGACGTGCTCGCCCGCAGGCCGGAGATCGTGGACGCGCTCGTGGACGCGCTCGCCGCCGAGCTCACCCGACCCGGTGTCGCGCACCGCGTCTACGCGGGGATGACCAAGCGGACCGCGCAGGTCATCTCGGCCGCGGGCAGCGGGTCCCCCGCGGTGCGCGCGGCCACCGCCGTCGCGCTCGCCAGGCACGGCGAGGCCGATCCGGTGGACGTGCTGGCCGGGTTCGGCCGTGAACTCGGTCCTGACGCGGAGCCCGTCGCCCGGCTGCTGTGGCCGAACGGGCTCACGATCAAGGACGCCGTGCGCACCGTCCGGGGGCTGAACCCGGCGCTGCTCGCGGGCTCCGGGCTGTCGGCCCAGGCGGTCGCGCTCGTCGTCGCCGCGGTCCGCACCGGCAAGCTCGACAGCGAGATCACCAGGCTGGCAGGCGAACTCGCGGGCCAACCGCACCTCGACGGGGACACCGCGGCGGCGCTGGACGCCGTCAAGCTGATCGCCGCGGTCGACCGGGTCACGGCCAAGCAGGCCGAGGCGACGCCGATCCAGTCGGCCATCGCGGTGGCGCGGCGGGTCGACAGGGACCTCGCCCGGCTGGTGACCGACGCGGTCGCCAGCGCGCTGGTCCGGCTCCAGCCGAACCCCGCCTTCGGGATCATCCTCGGCGACGCCCTGCGCACCGGCGGCGACTCGTTGCGGACCGCCTACGAGGGCCACGCCGTGAAGGCGCTGGCCAAGATGAACCCGACCGCCGTGGCGAACGCGGTGCACGCGTGGGCGACCCTCGCCGACTCCACCACGCGGCGGCAGCTCGTCGAGCACACGCTGCCCAAGGCGGTGGGCAAGCGGGGGCGGCGCGACCTCGACCGGATCGGCGTCGCGCTGCTCGGCGCCGCGCGGGGCAGCCAGCCGCCCTCGCGCAGCACCAGTTGGCAGTCCTGGTGGAAGAACTGGCGCCGCAAGCACGAGCACGTGTCGATCTGGAGATCGCTGTTCGGGAGGAAGAAATGAGCGCCCTGCTGATCCTGGCGCTGTTCGTGGTGGGCGTCATGGTGTGCACCCCGGCGGCGTGGATCTCCGGGCTGGTCGGACTCGGCTACGGCGTCGTGTACTTCTTCATCGCCACCTGGTCGGGGTTCGCGCCGAGCGCGTCGACCGCGCACCTGCGCATGGAGCCGCCCGCCGAGAGCGAGAACGGCCCGGATCCGGCCTACCGCAGCTACTTCGCCGGTCCGATCCTGCGCGACCACTACCGCGTCGTCACCACCGCGGCGGTCACCTCGTGGCGGCGGGTGGTCGCCGCGGCCGCGGACGAGCAGCCCAGCGTCGTCATGAAGGTCAAGCGCTTCTCCCAACGCCTCGGGTCCGACTACCTGGTCGCCGCACTGCGGTTGCCGCTCTTCGTGGTCCGGATCGGGCTCACCGTCGGGGTCCTGGTCGGGTTCGTCCTGGTCGGTGTGATCTCGGTGGTGTTCACGGCGCTGGTGCTGGTGCTCGTGCTGGGTGCGTTGATCACGACCTACGTGTCCCGCGCGCTCGAACTGGGCGTCTTGCGCGTGCGGGGGATCACCATCGAGTGCCCCAGTTGCCACCACAAGGTGCTCAGGCCGGTCTTCCGGTGCTCCAGGTGCCAGGCCCGCCACCGCCGGTTGGTGCCGGGGGTGCGGGGTGTGTTCCGCAGGACCTGCCAGTGCCAGGCCACGTTGCCCACGCTCCTGGTGCTGGGCAAGGCGAACCTGGTGAGCCAGTGCGAGCAGCCCGACTGCCAGGCGGTGCTCCCGTCCAAGGCCCAGGCGATGGCGACGTTCCACGTCCCCGTCGTCGCCGGGCCTGCCGCTGGCAAGTCCGTCTACATGCACACCGCGGTCGCCAGGCTGATGTTCAACGAGGACAACAACGGCTTCGCCTTCGCCAGCGACGAAGCGCGCGACACCTTCGAACGCACCGTGGACCTCGGTGCTCGCGACGACCCGAACCAGGTGATGAAGACCGCGGTCGGGCGTCCCCGTGCCTACAACCTGCACGTCGGGCTGGGGTGGAAGAAGCGGATGCTCTACCTCTACGACGCCGCGGGCGAGATGAACGCCAGCGCCGACCACTTGGCGGACGCGCACTACCTGCTCCACACCAAGGGGGTCGTCTTCATCGTCGACCCGTTCTCGTTGCGCCCGGTCCGGTCCGCGGCACCGCGCACCACCCTGCGCTCGGCGAGCGCGTCGAGCGCGGACGCCAAGTCCGTGCTGGACAACTTCGTGCAGTCGCTGCAGGAGCACACCAACCGCGGCAGGACGAAGCGCTTCGACATCCGGGTGGCGGTGGTGATCACCAAGTCGGACATCCTGCGCACCGACAGCGAACTGGTGCACCCCTACCAGCACCTGTCCCCGACCAGTGACCGGGCGAGCAGGGACCAGGCGGCCAAGGACTGGCTGATCACCACCGGCGGCGGCCGCGACATGGTGAACTCGCTGGCCAACCACTTCCCCGCGGTGTCCTACTTCGTCGTCAGCTACCAGGACATGGTCGAGGTGGAGCCGAGGCCGGTCTCAGGCTCCACCGACCTCGTGGTCAACGACGACCCAGCCGAGCCGCTGCTGTGGCTCCTCGACCGGAGGGCGAGCGCGTGAACGACGATTCCGGTGACGTCTCGGAGATCCCCGCGGCGGTGGTCACCGGCAGGCGGGTGGCGCTCGCCCTGCTGCTGCTGGCGACCCTCGCCACCGCGGTGCTGGTGCTGGTGCTGCTCGACGCGTGGGCGACCAGGCCGCCTACGCTGTGAGCCGCGGTCAGGCGGTCCCGACGCGGTGGACGACGACCTGGGCGTACCTGATGGCGCGGTCGTCGAGGCGGTAGCCGGGGGCCTTGACCTCGGCAACCGTGGAGTCCAGGGCGGGGTCCTCGGTCGGCTCGGTGCCCGTGGCGTGGTGTTCCCTGCGGTCGAACTGCTCGCCGCGGTCGGGCGCGTACCGGGTGACCCCGAGCCGGTCGAGGATCATCTCGGCGTCCTCGGCCACCTCGTCGCACAGCACGGCCGCGGCAGGACCGGACTGCGACCGCAGCGCCGCGCCCCTGCGGCGCCAGTCGTCGGTGAGTTTGATCAGGTCGCGGATGACGGGGTCGAACACCCGCAGCGACTCGCCGCGGCGCAGGGCCTCGTTCTCGCGGTGCAACCGGTCGACCAACCCGTGCAGCGCCCCGGTCTCCGCCACGAGCTTGGCGACATCGGCCTGGATGGCGAGCAGGACACCGAGGTCGGCACCGGCATCCCCGCCCCGCCCCTCGGCCGCGTCGTCCCTGACGCCCGCGGTGTCGGCATCCACCTGCTCCACTGAACACCTCATTCGTTCGACCTGAAACGCTTGTAGGACAACAGTACTGGGCGTCGCGGGACAAATGGTGGACAGAAAGTGGCCGATCCCCCGCTCGCTGGGGCACCACCCCGAGCCGCGTGCCGGAGCGGGCCTTTCCCCGACGGGGCTTGGATTCCGGTGGCCAGGTCGGGTGACGGCTCGGACGCCCCGTGCGTCCGCGCACTCGGTCCACGTGGGACGGTGGCTGTCGTCTCGCCCACGGCTGTCGGGATCCAGGGAGGCATATCCTGGGCGATACATCCTAGATGACCGATATACAACTATATGCCCCGTTTCTGCGGTCGCGCTCGAATGTCTTGCCGGTGGGGCGTTCCCAGTTATGGCCGAGGTGGAGTTCGGGCACGCCGGCCCCATCGCGGCGATCCCCGCTCGGGGGCGGCGGTGGCGAGATCGCCGTCCTCGTCTGATGTCGTGGTGCTTTTGGAGCAGCGGCGGACGGAGTAACGGGACGTCCGGCGTCAAGATCTGGCGGCATCCGGGTCAATCTGGTGAGAACTTGTCCGGAAAGTCCGAAAAGTGCCGGGACTATTCGGTGAAAACGGTCTGAGCGGACACAACCCGTGGTCACGGCGGGTATGGATGATCTTGACAGTCCGAGTGGACCGGTACTGCGCCAGCCGAAGGACTTGCCAGATGTTGACAGTTGCGGCCCTGGGCTTTTGTTTTCCTTGACTCGCATTTGAGCAAGACCAATGCTTCAGCGCGCTCGGTGCTGTCCTATTCCTCCCCTGCGGTGTTCTGCCCACGAGGCGGGAGCCGGTCGTGCCGTGCGCAACCCTGCACAAAGGAGCATTCGGATGAAGCGCAGAACGATGGCGGCTGGTGTCGCCTTCGCCGTGCTGGCCGGGGGGACGGTCGCGTTGACCGTCAGCCCGGTGTTCGCCAGCCAAGGGCAGCAGGCCCAGGTCCAGGACCGCCAGGCACTGGCGATCTCGGCCGCCGACCGCGCCGCGAACAGCGGCCTGGACGCGCTGGCCAAGGGTCCGGACGAGGCTTACTCCCGCGACCTGGTCAACCCGTTCTTCAACGACCTGTACTCGGTTTCCTACCAGCGCAGCTACCGCGGCCTCCCGGTCGTCGGCGGCGACGCGACCGTCCTGGCCGACGGCCAGGGCCGCGTCCAGGCCGTGATGGCCGCGACCAAGTCGAAGGTGGCTGTCCCCTCCACCTCCGCCAGGGTCACCAAGGCCGCCGCCGAGCAGACCTCGCGCGGCCTGCAGGGCAAGACCACCAAGGTCGAGTCCTCGCGGCTGGTCGTCAAGGTCACCAACGACGCCCCCTCGCTCGCGTGGGAGCACCTGGTGGTCGGCTCCACCAAGGCGGGTGGCCCGAGCCACCTGACCGTCTGGGTCGACGCCAACTCCGGCGCGGTGCTGGACAAGGTCGAGGACGCCGCCCACGGCACGCTGAACAGCGAGTGGAACGGCAACGTCAACATCGACACCACCAACTCCGGTGGCACCTACCGCATGGTCGACCCGAACCGCCCGGGTCTGCAGTGTTCGGACTACTCGAACAACACCGTCTTCTCGAAGTCCTCCGACTCCTGGGGTACCGGCAACGCCACCTCCAAGGAGACCGGCTGCGGTGACCTGCTCTACGGCGCCCAGCAGGAGTGGAACATGCTCCGCGACTGGTTGGGTCGCAACGGCCACAACGGTTCCGGCCGCAGCTGGCCCGCCAAGGTCGGCCTGAACGAGCAGAACGCCTACTGGGACGGCTCGACCGTCACCATCGGCCGCAACGGGTCCAACAAGTGGATCGCGGGCATGGACGTCGTCGGCCACGAGTACGGCCACGGCATGGACCAGAACACCCCCGGCGGCACCTCGCAGGAGGCCGGGCTCGGTGAGGCGACCGGTGACATCTTCGGCGCGCTGACCGAGGCGTACGCCAACAACCCGAAGGACCCCGCGGACTACCTCGTCGGCGAGACGATCAACCTCGTCGGCAACGGCCCGATCCGCAACATGTACCAGCCGTCGCTGGTCAACAACGACCCCAACTGCTACAGCTCCTCGATCCCCAACACCGAGGTGCACAAGGCAGCGGGCCCGCTCAACCACTGGTTCTACCTGCTGGCTGAGGGCACCAACCCGGGCGGCGGCAAGCCGACCAGCCCGACCTGCAACAACACCACGCTGACCGGTGTCGGCATCCAGAACGCGGGCAAGATCTTCTACGGCGGCATGCTCCTCAAGACCTCGGGCATGACCCACCGCAAGTACCGCGTCGCCACCCTGACCTCGGCGAAGAACCTGGACGCGACCTGCGGTCTGTACAACAAGACCAAGGCCGCGTGGGACGCCATCACCCTGCCCGCGCAGACCGGTGAGCCGACCTGCACCCCGTCCGGCGGCAACGAGTTCTCCCTGTCGCTGAACCCGTCCTCGGGCTCCATCGCCAAGGGCAACTCGGGCACCTTCTCCGTCGCCACCCAGACCACCTCGGGTTCGGCGCAGAACGTGAACCTGTCCGCCTCGGGCCAGCCCAGCGGCGTGACCGTGTCGTTCTCGCCGACCTCGGTGCAGACCGGCGCTTCCTCGACCGCGACCGTGGCCGTCGCCTCGTCGGCGACCAACGGCACCTACACGATCACCGTGACCGCGGCGGGCGCTACCAGCCACACCGCGACCTACTCGCTGACCGTGACCGGTGGCACCGACCCGAACCCGAACCCGACCGCGCCGGACATCGACGTGGCCGCTGTCCAGGCGCACATCTCGCAGTTCGGCACGATCGCGTCGCAGAACGGTGGCAACCGCCGCGCCGGTAGCGCGGGCTACACCGCCTCCGTCGCCTACATCAAGGGCAAGCTGCAGGCCGCGGGCTACACCGTGGTCGAGCAGGTCTGCTCCTCCGGCTGCACCTACCGCTCGAACAACCTGATCGCGGACTGGCCCGGTGGCGACACCGCCCAGACCTACATGTTCGGTGCCCACCTCGACGGTGTGGCCGCGGGCCCCGGCATCAACGACAACGCCTCGGGCTCGGCGACCCTCCTCGAGGTCGCGCTCCAGCTCGCCGCCAAGAACCCGACCATGGCCAAGCACGTGCGCTTCGGTTGGTGGACTGACGAGGAGCAGGGCCTCAACGGCTCGAAGTTCTACGTGAACCAGCTGACGACCGCGCAGCGCTCGCAGATCAAGGGCTACTACAACTTCGACATGGTGGCCTCGGTCAACGGCGGCTACTTCATCAACAACATCAACACCGCCGTCGCGACCCCGCTCAAGGAGTACTGGACCTCGCTGAACCTGGCTCCCGAGGAGAACACCGAGGGCGCAGGCCGCTCGGACGACTACTCGTTCCAGAACGCGGGCATCCCGTCCTCCGGCTACGCCTCCGGTGCCTCGGCCCGCAAGACCTCGGCCCAGGCGCAGAAGTGGGGCGGCACCGCCAACGGTGCGTACGACCCCTGCTACCACAGCTCGTGCGACACGGTGAACAACATCAGCGCGACGCACCTGAACCGGTCCGCTGACGGCGTCGCCTACGCGATCTGGAAGCAGGCCGTCGGCACCACGCCGAACCCGACCAACGACTTCTCCGTGTCGTTGAGCCCGACGTCCGCGTCGGTCCAGCCGGGCGGCTCCACCACCACGACGGTGTCGACCCAGACCACCTCCGGTTCGGCGCAGAACGTCACCCTGTCGGCCACCGGCGCCCCCACCGGCGTCACCGTGTCCTTCAACCCGAGCTCGGTGCAGACCGGCGCCTCCTCCACCGCGACGATCAACGTCGGTTCCTCGGTGGCGGCGGGCAACTACCCGATCACCATCTCCGGTGTCGGCTCCGCCACCCGCTCGGCGACGTTCACCCTGACCGTCGGCAGCACCAACCCGGGCAACTGCACCGGCTCGAACGTCATCGTCAACGGCGGCTTCGAGTCCGGCACCACGCCGTGGACCACCACCTCCGGTGTCCGCGACAGCAGCGCCCAGGAAGCGGCCCGCACCGGTAGCTGGAAGGCGTGGCTCAACGGCTGGGGCTCCACCCGCACCGACAGCGCCGCGCAGACCGTCACCATCCCGGCGGGCTGCTCCAACTCGACGCTGACCTACTGGCTGAAGATCACCACCAACGAGACCGAGAACGTGGTCTACGACCGCCTCACCGTCACGGTGAACGGCACGTCGGTCGCCACGTACTCGAACGTCAACGCCGGTGGCGGCTACATCCAGCGCACCGTCAACGTCGGCTCGTACGCGGGCCAGTCGGTCACCATCAAGTTCAACGGAGTCGAGGACGCCAGTCTCCAGACCAGCTTCCTCATCGACGACGTGGCACTGCAGACCAGCTGACCGGGCAGGACAACTGAATAGGTAGTGCCGCTGGAGCGGGGTGGGGCCCTTGGGTCCCACCCCGCTTCGCTGGGTCCTGGTCAGGACGCGATGAGGCAGGTCAGTTCCGCCAGCTCGTCGTCGTCGAGGGCCTGCAGGTGCGCGAGCGCGTTGCGCGTCCTGCGGAGGCAGAGCAGCAGCTTGCGCTGGGCGTGCGACACGGTGACCCGCCGCGAACTCACCAACCACCACATCTGCCCGAGTTCGAGCGCGTTGGCCGGGGAGCGCCCGTTGGTGCGGGGGGTCGCCCCGGAGTCGAGCTCGGCGAGGACCGACTTGCTCGCCCGGGCCAGGACGACCCGCTCCAGCAGCGCGCGGTGCTCGTCGACCACCGGCATCAACGCCCGGTTCTGCCCGCGCCACACCAGCGCCCCGAGGTCGACCCCCCGGTCCGCGGCCGGGCTGGTCCTCGCCTGCCCCTCCCAGAGGTCCAGCAGGCCCGATGACCAGGCGGCTCGCATCGGCAGTGGCGGTCGGTCGCGGCCGTGCCCGTGCTCAGCGCTCGACGGCACGTCGGACGCGGTGTAGGCCAGCCCGGCCACCTGCTGGGGCAGGCGGGCCATCGCCCCGTCCCACGACCGGGCCAGCCAGTCCGCCAGCACCAGGTCGGGACCCGCTACCTCGGCGATGACCTCCCGGGTCACCCGCTCCCGCAGCCACCCGGCATCGTTGCCACGGCCCCTGCGGACCCTCGCGACGACGACGGCGGTGTCCAACCTGTCCTTGACGCCCCACCACCAGTGCGTGCGGGTCGTCACCGGATCGAGGGTGCTCGCGACCAGGTCCTCCGGTCGCGCGGCCACCAGCAGCCGCGGTCGGTCGCCGGGTGCCTGCCCCTGTTCCTTGACCAGCGCGGGCAACCGGCTGAGCAGCGTGCTCGTGCCAGGGCGGTCGTGCTCGTGCCACGCGCTGAGCACGACCACCGCGCCGCGCAGCTCCGGTGAACGGACGGCGGAGAGCAGCGGGTCCACCCCCGGCTCGGCCGTCGCCCCGCACAACGCGAGTACCCGCTCGATCACCGGATCGGCGTCCGCGACGGGCTCGTCGTACCGCGCGGGCGAGGCGCCGTCGATCTTCAACAGGCTGAACGACCCCTTCGCCCAGTCCGGCGGTGCGGTCGAACCCGACACCGGCTCGACCCGGGTCCGCGCGGGCCCACCCGGCGCCCGCGTCGCGACGGGTGCCGGGACCCGCATGCTGTCGGAGCGCGCCGCGAGCCGGTCGAGCAGCTCGTCCGCCGTTCCCGACCGGACCAGGTCGTCGGGCACCACCCACAGGCAGCTGAGCCCGGCGTCGAGGTCCGCGCTCACCGCGTCCAGGTGGCCGCGCACCCCCGGCAGCGTCCACATGTCCCAGTACGCCGAGCTCACGTCGCGCCGACAACGGTGAGCAGGCACCGGTGCACCACCCGGTCCAGGGCGACGCCGTTGTCGTCCTCGTCGAGGATGCCGAGCCGGGACATCTCGTCGAGCATCGCGGTCACCTCGGGCAGTTCCAGGTTCAGCACGGACGCCACATCTGCGGGCGAGGTCGAGTCGCCCGGGTTGACGTACTGCGCCCACAGGCCCGCCCGCTCGACCAGTTCGGTGGTGAGCCCGGCGCGGTCCAGTTGTTTGCGCGCGCTGTCGGCGTCGTCGAACAGGTTCCGGATCCGGTCGAGCGCGCCGCGGCGGTCGTAGCGGCCGCTGGCGATCGTGGCGATGACGAGTTCGACCAGCTCCGGCCAGCCGCCGGTCGCCTCGACCAGCTCCGCCCGGGTGGTCGGGACGTCGAACGGCGACTCCGGCCAGCTGCGCAGGTCGCTTGCCGTCCAGCGCTCCGGGCGGGTCCACGGGCTGTCGGCCTCCTCCGCGGCGAGGTCGGCCTGACCGGGGTCGACGAGCAGGATCGAGGTCGACTTGGCCTTCGCCAGGCGCTGGGCCGCCTCCCGCACCTCGCGGGCGGGCTTCCCGCGCAGATCCGTCAGCAGCACCACCCCTGCTCCGTGCGCCCGGTCCGACACGGCCTTGACGACCGCGCCGACGGACTCCAGCCGCTTGATGCTGTTGCCGCGGGGTTTCACGTACGCCGTCACCGCGTCGGCGACTCGGTCGACGCCCAGCGCGACCGTCCCGGTCAGTACCGACACCGTCTGCTTCCTGACCAGGTCCGCGAGTTGGCCGTCGGTGAGCGGGCTGCGCAGCTGCGTGCCGTCCGCCACGTCGAGCACCATGCGCGCTTCCCGGGGGTTGTACTCGTACGGGAGGTCGAAGTCGGTTCCGAGCAACTCGCGTTCCAGGCTCGCCTTGGTGCCCAGCATGTTCACCACGTTCGGGCTGCGCACCGCGTACCTGTCCTCGCCCTGCAGCTTGATCAGCAGGCCGAGGCCGACCATCTCGTTGAGGTAGACCGTGACCTGGGGGACAGTGAGTTCGTCGAAGCCCGCGGGCCAGCGCAGCCGCGCCTCGCGCAACAGGGTCTCCGGGTCGTAGACGGCGCCGAACCGGTCCGCCAGGCTCAGCAGGGCCGCCACCAGCGCCAGCACCCGGTAGCGGTCCTCCAAGTTGATGGTGATGCGCAGCCGGTCGGTGATCAGCCCGCGCACCCGGTCACTGGCGGCGACCGCCTCCACATCGTCCTCAGTGATCTTGATCGGCACCTTCGCCGAGCCTGCCCGCGCGGCACGGGTGTGCAGGCTGGTGACCAGTTCGTCGCAGAAGATCTGGATGAGGCTCGCCTGGTAGTTGGTGGCCGAGAGCAGCCGCCACACCAGCTCCGGCCGGTCGAAGGCGAAGCCGAGCGCCGCCATCGGCTCGGTGACCAGCCTGCCCGCGTCGTGCGGCGCGAGCGGTCCGATGAGGATGTCCGGGCCGCCTTGGGCCACCGGCACGTTGGGCAGGTGCCCGAACCGCTGCACCTGGTGCAGGCCGGCGAAGATGACCTTGAACCGCCGCTCGGTCGCCTCCATGAGGTCCTTGAGCCGCAACATGTTCGGGAAGTGCGCGACCCCGCCCGGGGTCGGCACGCCGCGGGAGTCGGCGGTCAGGAAGGCATCGGACTCGTCGGCGAGCAGGAGCAGCCGCCGTCCCGGGTTCTCCTCGAGCCAGCGGCGGACCTGGCTCACCACGACCTCGGCGGGCGGGTCGTCGGAGACCTTGCCGTCGAGGACCTGCTCCGCCTTGAGCAGGGCGGCCAGTTCCCGCCAGATCCGGCTCGCCGGTTCGGCCTCGCCGATGCCGCGGCCCTTGAGGTCGAGGTAGACCGCTCGGCGGTGCTCGTCGTTGAAGGTGGCCTCGATCCGGCGCAGCAGCGCGGACTTCCCCAATTGTCTACCGCCGTAGACGAAGAGGCCGCCGTGCGCGTCGACCAGTTGGGAGATCTCCCGGTCCCGGCCGACGAACACCTCCGGGGGAACCAGACCGGCCACGAACGGCGTGTACGGGTTGAACGCGGTCCACGGCAGGGTCACCCGCTGGGTGGCGCGCCACGAACCGGGCGCGGTCGCCGCGACCCACCCCAGCACGGCCGGGTCCACCACCAGGGCCTGCACCTGGCTCGCCGCCGACTGCGCGGCCAGCGCCCGCCTGGTGGTCAAGCCCATCGGGTGCAGGTATAGCACCACGTTCGCCATGCCGACGTTCTCGGCGGCCAGCACGTCCAGCAACGACCGGCCGGTCTGCTCCTCGGTGACGACGGTGACCGAGTAGGTCGCCGCCGCCGAGCCGAGCGCCGCCACGTACGAGCCGTCGCTGGGCGTGCCGCGCAGCTGGAACCGGCGGTACCCCATCCTCCCGTTGGACGACGGGACGATGGACCGGAGTTCGACGCGCAGGCCGAGCGTGCGCAGGACCTCCCGGACCACCCCGGTGATCTTGTCCCCGGAGTGCTGGCGCGTGTTGCGCAGCGAGTCCCACGCGCGCACCCCGCTGCTGCCGCCCTCCGCGAGCGCCGACCCGTCCGCCGCCAGCTGGGCCCACTCGAGCACCCGCGACGACTTGCCGGTGAGCCGCATCGCGTCGCCCCGGCGCAGCAGGTCGACGAAGGCATCGACGTCGCGCGCGGGGGCCTTCGCCTCGGGTAGCGGCTCCCCGGCCCGGATGAACGACACGAACTCGGTCGCGGTCACGGTGTCACCATCGGACAGGCACGTCTCGATGCGGGCGAGGTCGGACGGGGAGACCTGGTGGCCCCGCAGGTCGGCGCGCAGCTCGGCCACCCGGACGCGCTCGCGCTCGGCCAGGGTCCCGGTGAGCGCGGCCAGGTCCGCGGTGGCGATGTCGAAGCGCTGCCCGGCAACGGTCGTCAAGGCCTCCACGGCGCGCGCGGCCTCGTTCTCCGCCTCGGCACCGAGCAGGTTCTGCCTGCGGACCCGCTCGAACAGGCCGCGCGCACGGGCGAAGTCCTCGCGGTGCTTCCTGGTCCAGTTCGCGATCGCGGCGGCCACGACTTCCTGTGGCGGTGCCGCGGACGCGGGCTGCCACCTGCCTTCCTCGGCCAGCTGGACCAGCCGGTTGGCGCGCTGGAAATCCCCGTTCGCGCAGTGCGTGGCCAGCGCGGCGTCCAGGTCGAGCGGATGGCCCAGTCCCGCCAGCACCTGCGCTGTGCGCGGGTTCGCCCGGTCGGGCTTGCCCGTGCTGTCCCAGGGCAACTCGGAGAGCCCGAGCAGGACGTCGGTGCTGGGCTCGGGAATGCCGGACAACAGGGTGGCATCGCTCGGCTGGGCTGGTTGTGGATCCAGCAGCCACTGCCGGAACAGCGACAGCGCCGCGCCCGCCATGCCCGGCGGCGGTTGTGCCGCCGCGGCGGCGGCGAGCGCGTCGATCAGCCGCGTCGTGTCGGTGTCGCCGTCGCGTTCGGCCGCGGCGAGGCGCAGGGTGATCGCGTCCGCCGCGTCGACGACCTGGCGCACCTCGTCGATGGCGCGCAGCAGGGTCCGCCTGGCGGTGGCGACGATCGGTTCACGGGCCTGCTTCGGCCCGCGCATCGCCATGTCGGCTTCCTCGATGAGCTGGTCGGTGCGGTGGGGGTCGCGCAGGTCGGCGGCGATCGCGGCGAGCCTGTGCCCGGTGGAGTGGCCCTCGGCCCACGCGCACACCGCCGCGAGTGCCTCCGCCAGCGGTTGTCCGTTCTGCATGAGGCGCTGCAGCACCCGAGTTGCCCGGTGCAGGGTGTTCCGGCGGCGGGGCATCTCCTCGATGAGCGCGGCGGCCCGCGCGCCCAACTCGGCCCGGGCGTCGGCCGCGTTCTCCACCGGGGCCGACGCGTCCGCGCGGTGGTCGGCCAGCCTGCCGCCGCGGACAGCGGCGACGCAGGCGGTGATCAGGGCGGGCCAGGGTTCGGCCAGCGCGTTCTCCGCCACCTGCTGCCCGGGCACCGTCTGGCACCACCCAGCGACCATGCTCGCCCGCAACGCCGCCGTGGCCGCGATGACCGCCGCGTCCGTGTCGTTGGCCAGTGCGTGGACGTCGAGGTTCATCGCGGACAGGACGGCTGTGGCGTCGGCGGTGCCGTGGGTGGCGTACGCGGCCGCGGCCAGGCGCAGTACCTCGGCGCGGATGTCGTCCTCGCTCGACATCGCGGTCACCCAGTAGGCCTCCGCGAGCTTGCCCGCGGCCGCCAGACCGACCGCGAGCGGGGGTTCTCCTTCCTCCCAGGGGAATGCCTGTTCGAACTCCCCGGCGGTTATGCCTTCCTCGGGTTCGGCGTGATCAGCTGGCTCGGTCGTCGGGCGGGTTGGCGGGGCGGGTACGTCCGGCGGGACCTCCGGCACCCGCACTTCCACGGAGTCGGACACAGTGGTCGGTGCCGCGGCGACCGTGGAGGTGGCAGCCACCGGCTGTTCCGGCTCTGGCGCTGTGTGCTCTGGTGCGGTGTGCTCTGGCTCTGATGAGGCCGGTTCCGGCTCCACCGTGGCGGGCTCACCCAGAAGCCTCGCGCGTTCCGCGCGCAGTTCCGCCAATCCGCGCGCCAGTGACTCCGCCGCAGGACCGCTCGATCGGGCCATCGGCTCCAGCAAGGCGATCTGCCTGTCGAGTTCGCCCACCTGGCTGGTCAGCGCCGCGGCCTCCTGGTGGCGCAGCCAGGCGCGGGCGTCGGCCAGCGCCTCCTCGACCGCGCGCAGGTCCGACTCCGGGCCGATCTCGACCACTTCCCGCACTGCGGTGATGACCTGGTCGCGTTGAGCGGTGTAGTCGGCCAGTTCGCCGCCAAGGTCACCGGTCAGCGGCTCGCCCGCCAGCACCGCTTTCGCCGCGGCGCCCACCAGGTCGCCCACCCGGTTCGCGATCTCCCGCAGGGACAGCAGTTGCTCGACGGCCGCCCCGATCAGCTCGTCGGTGCAGGTCGCGTTGATCCGGTGCGCGGCTACCGGCCCGGAGTCGTCCGCGGCGGCGACTTTCGGTTCACCCAACAGGCTGGAACCGAGATCGGGGTCTGCCTCGGGGAGGTTCCAGAGGCGTGATTCCAATTCCTCGCGGTTTGCCCTCGCGCGCGGGCTGGCGGTGTAGTCGCCGAGCAGGAGGCCGTAGAGCACCAACCGCCCGAAGGGGTTGGGCAGTGCGGTCAACATATCGCCGAGTTCGCCCGTGGCCGGATTTGCGACCGCTTCCTCGTTGAATCCGAACTCGTCGACCAACAGGTCGGAGACGACGCCGGGGGCGGCGACCGCGAACTGGGCGAGGGTGGCCGCGGGCGTCTTGCCGATCCAGGCCCGGACAGCGCGCAGTTCGCGCCTGGTCGCCCGGGTTCCCATGCTGTTCGCTGGAACCTGGGCGGCCACGCGCAGGGGGGCGCACAGGGTGATCAGCACACCGAGGTCCGGATCGGACAGCGCTTTCAACCACGAGCGGAAGTCGTTCGACACTGTGCTCACATTCCCAGTTGTACCCGGTTGGTGCGACGTCCGGACAGGTACCCCCGATTGTCATTGTCGACCGCCGCGAGATTCACTCTGCCGGAGTAGTAACGTTCTTTTGGTGCGTGCGACAGGCCCTGGGATGGCGATGTCGCATTATTGTCAACACATTGTCCGAGTGGGTTGCCGATGAACGTGATCGGCGATTTTTCGTCGAGGAGTGCCGCGCGCGGTCGTGGACGAACCGTCCTGCGGGTACGGGACCTCGGCGCGGGCCAACGGCTTCGAGCGGATCCGGGACTGCCCTGGAACGCGTCTGGGGCCGCCTCTGCACGAGAGGCGGCCCCAGGGTTCAAGCGGCTACTTCACCCAGCCGGGCAGGCCGGGGAAGGGGCCTGCGGGCAGGGGGCGTGCGGTGGCCGCGATGGACGGCCCCGTGGGCGGTTCGACGGCGGCGCAGCGGGTGCCGTCGCGGGGGGTGCGGAGGGTGGTCAGGTAGGTGTCGGCGATGCCGATCGTGCAGTCGGAGCGGGGGTAGACGCCGTGGCCCCAGCCCTCGTAGGTGACCAGGACGGTGGTGTCGCGGGTCTGCCGGTGCGCGGAGACGGCCCAGGCGTGGCTGGTGGCCGGGTCGTGCACGGCGTTGAGCATCAGGATTTTCGGGGCGGTGGTGATGTTCAGCCGGTGTTGCGGGTTGGTGGCCTTGGGCAGCCCGATGCACCCGACGGTCGCCACGTGCCCGAGCACTGAACCGCGCATGTGCGGCGCGAGCCGGTTCGCGGTGGACACCAGGGTGGCGAGTTCGCGGTGGTTCTTCACCCGGAAGTCCCAGTCCTGGCAGAACACCGAGGTGAACGGGTTTTCCACCAGTTCGGTGCTCGCAGCCGCCCTGGTCGTTGCCGGGGTGTCGAGCGAGGCGAGTGCCGAGGCCAGCGTGGCCCACTCGGGACCGTAGAACGCCCCGAACGCGGCGTTGGTGATCTGCGCGGACGTGACGGGCGTGGTCGGGTCGGTGGGATCCACGATCTCGCCCCGGTCGGCGCGGGCCAGCAGTTCGTCCCACCACTTCGCGACGTCCTTGCCGTGCAGCGCGCACGACGTGGTCCGCTCGCACCAGCGCACGAACTCGGTGAACGAGTCCTCTGCGGTGGCCGCGCTCTCCGCGCCGAACCGGGTGATCCCGGTGCTGCGGTCCATGTTCGAGTCGATGACCATGGCCCGCAGGTTCTGCCCGAACTCCTCGGCGTACTGCTGCCCGATCAGCGTGCCGTAGGAGACGCCGAAGTAGTTGATCTTCCGCTCGCCCAGCGCGACCCGCAGCGCGTCGATGTCGCGCACCACCGACTTGGTGTCGACGTGGTCGAAGATCGGCCCGCTCTGCGCGCGGCAGTCGGCGGCCAGTTCCCGGTTGTACGCGGCCATCGCGTCGAACTCCCGCTGGTTGGCCGGGTACAGCGACGGCTGCCGCGCCACCACCTCCGCCGAGCACATCACCGGCTGGCTGCGCGCCACCCCGCGCGGGTCGAACCCGATGATGTCGAACCGCGCCAACACCTCGGGGCTGAAGAACCGCTCCGCCCCCAGCGCGAAGTCGACCCCGGACCCACCCGGCCCGCCCGGGTTGATCACCAACACCCCGATCCGCCTGCTCGGCTCGGTCGCCTTGCGCCGGGCAACCGCCAGGTCGAACTTCTCCCCCCGCGGCGCCCGCCAGTCCACCGGCAACCGCACCGTCCCGCACTCGGCATCCGCCCGCTCAGCACAGGGCTTCCAGTCGATCCGCCCCCCTCGCTCCTGCACCTGCGCCCCGGCTAAGGACACACTCCCCACCACCAGCGCGATGGCCGAGGCCACCACACCCACTACCCGTGTCGTCGTCCGCACAGCTCCCACCCCTTGTCCGTCCACAGTGGCCATTCCACTTCCAGACCCCGCGAACACTCCCAGCAGCGCGTCACCGGCCACAACATGCTGGGGGAGGACCCGGTGATCACACCCGGGAATGACGCCAGCTGGTGCGGCCCGCAGGGGTGACCCTGCCGCCCTTCGGTCCACGCCACACCGCGGACCGCGGACCGCTTGGGATGTGTCCCCTGTTCACCCGGGGGCAACCCGTGATCATCTCCGGTTCGGTAGACCGGGATGCGTGAAGGAGCACAAGGACTGGCGTTTCACCGAACAGGGCATCGCCGTGTTGTACCCGGTTGTGGCGGTGGTGCCGGTGTGCCAGTGGCTGGGTGTCGAGTTGCCGCCGTGGGTGCGTGTCGTGCTGGGGATCGTTTCGGTGGTCTTCGGGCTCGGGGTGCTGGCCTACTTGCTCGTGGACCGCGGCTACCTGGCTGTTGTGCGGCGTGGTCGGGGGGTTGCCGGGATTGCCGCGCCGGGGGTCGGGGTTGTCGCGGGGGTGGCTTTTCTGGTGCTCACGGCGTGCGCTTTTGTGGAGGATGACCTCACGGAGGGGCGGCCGTTGCCGGAGGGGGTGGAAGTGGTGCGTGGAGCGGCGGTGATGACGTTCTTCGCGCTGCTGCCGGTGTATGTGGTGTTGCGGGTGATCGGTGGTCGGGGGCAGCCGGATGAATCAGTGGAGTGAGTCGAATACCGCCGGGTCCAGGTCCATGCCCAAGGCGGCGGCCAGGACGTGGGCGGCTAGGCGGGGTGGGATGGCGTTGCCTATTTGTTGGGGGATGTCGTTGCCGGACCACGGGTAGTCGGTGGGGAAGGTTTGCAGGGTGCCCGCTTCGGCGGCGGTGAAGCGCGGTAGTTCTACCCCGCCAGGGGTCGTCAGGCGGTTGCGGGAGATCTTGCCGGTGACGGTGGCCGCGGGTTCGGCGGAGGTTCGGCGGCCTCGGGCTTTCGGGTCGCCGCCGGTGCCGTAGTTGGAGATGACCACGAAGTCGTCGCGGTCGAGGGCGTCGGACATGGAGCGCCACCGGGGCAGGCCGCCGCCCGGCGAGACGCCCTTGCGGTAGCGCTGGTGCGTCGGCCGGGGCAGGGTCGGCCTGTGGTCGCGGCGGGCGATGAGGATGGCGCGGCGGCGGGTTTGCGGGACCCCGTACTCCTCGGTGTGCAGGATCCCGACGTCCGAGCGGTAGCCGATGCCCGCGAGCGCCTCCGCCACCGCGTGCCACACCGGCAGCACCGCCTGCACCTGCTCCAGCACGATCGCCTCGTACGGCCGCCCGAGCCGGTGCGCCTCCAGCGCCCACCGCAGCGGCTCCAGCACCAGTCCGGTCCGCTCGTCGTCCAGTCGGGCCAGGTCGTCGCGCACGTCCTCGCCCGCGGCCATCCGCTTCACGAACCCGAGCACGACCTCCAGCGCCCGTCGACCCGCCCCGGATCCGGCGACGGTGTAGGTCTGGCACGGCGGCCCGCCCGCCAGCACCGTGGCGTCGGGGAACTCGGCGGGCCCGTGGTCGCGGACGTCGCCCATGACCGTCGACAACCCGGCCGCCGCCCTGGTGGCGCACGCGTTGCGGTCCCACTCGATCCCGGTCGCCGCTACCCCGAGCCACCGCGCGGCCACGTCGAGTCCACCGGGACCGGCGAACAGGTCGACCATCACCGTCATAGCGGCCGAGTCTAGGTAACGGCCCTTGATGGCCGCGCGGTCGCCGACTAGCGTCTGCGCACTTCACCCCAGCCGAGGAGGCGCTAATGGTGTTCGCCCGGGTGGCGACCGTGCTGCTCGCCGTGGTCGCGATGATGATCGGGGACTCCCGCGCCTCGACCCAGTGGATGACCTACCTGCCATTCTGAGTCAATTCTGTGTATAAGTGGAAAGCGCCATTTAAGTAAGGCCCGATTGCCCATAAAATGCCCGTGATCGCACAGTTTGTCCGCTTTGACCTGCGCCTTCACGGTGATGACGATGTGAAGATTTGGCCGTGTGAAGGCCCTGGTTTCACTCGCTTGCCCGGGGATAGCGTTCGGCGCCAATAGTTCATCCCTGCGTTTTCCAGGTTTCCCTGCCGTGGATTTCCCAACCACGTGAGACCTGGGAAAGGAGCACCATGAAGCCGGCACATCGCCTGCTCGCCGTCGGCGGCGCGGTCGCCGCGGGACTGGTCGTCGTCGGGACCGCCATCGCGGTCCCGAACACCCAGGCCCAGCCCGCGACCGCCACCACAGCCGCCCAGGCCCAGGCCAACGCCACCAGCGCTGTCTCGGCGCTGGTCGCCAACCCGCCTGCCGCACTGCACGCCAGTGGCAAGGACAAGTTCGTCCAGAAGGCCGTGCGGTCCGCCGGTGGCCTCAACTACGTCGCCTACGACCGCACCTACAAGGACCTCACCGTCATCGGCGGTGACTTCGTGGTCGCCACCGACGACCAGGGCACCGTCAAGGCAACCTCCGTTGCCCAGGACAACACCCTCGGCGAGGTGGACGTCACCAACGCCAAGCTGACCCAGGCAGGTGCCGACGCCGTCGCGCTCAAGCAGGTCACCGGCGGCAAGTCCAACGGCGCGGGCCGCAAGGTCGTCGTCGCCGAGGGCAGCGGGCGCCTCGCCTTCGAGAGCAACGTGATCGGCAAGGACGAGCACGGCCACGCCAGCGCGCTCAGCGTCTACGTCGACGCCCAGGACGGCCGCGTGCTGCGCACCGTCGAGCACCTCGCGGAGGGCACCGGCACCGGGTACTGGAACGGCCCGAACCTGCCGCTGAACACCACCAAGTCGGGCAGCACCTACAGCCTGAAGGACCCGAGCATCTCGGGTCTGGACTGCCGCGACTACAGCTCCGGCGCGGTCTTCTCCGGCTCCGACGACTCGTGGGGCAACGGCACCGCGACCAACAAGGAGACCGGCTGCGCCGACGCGCTGTTCGTCGCCCAGACCGAGAACAAGATGCTCTCGCAGTGGGTCGGCCGCAACAGCTTCGACGGCCAGGGCGGCGCCTGGAAGATCAACGTCGGCCTCGACGAGCAGAACGCGTACTACTACTCCTCGCGCCCGGCGTACGTGAACCTCGGCCACAACCCGCAGGGCCAGTGGGTCGGCTCGCTCGACATCCTCGGCCACGAGATGGGCCACGGCATCGACGACCACTCCGGTTCCGGCGGCTTCTCCGGCGGTGGCACCCAGGAGTTCATCGGTGACACCTTCGGCACCGCGACCGAGTGGTACGCCAACGAGCCCTCCGCCTACGACGAGCCCGACTACATCATGGGCGAGGACACCAACCTCGTCGGCAGCGGCCCGATCCGCTACATGTACAAGCCCTCCCTGCACGGCAGCGACCCCAACTGCTACTCCAGCAGCGTGCCCAACATGGAGGTGCACGCGGCGGCCGGTCCCGGCAACCACTGGTTCTACCTGCTCGCCGAGGGCTCGAACCCGAGCAACGGCCAGCCGGTCAGCCCGACCTGCAACAACACCACGCTGCAGGGCATCGGCATCCAGAAGGCCATCAAGATCATGCACGGCGCCGTGCAGCTGAAGACCTCCAGCAGCTCCTACCTCAAGTACCGCACCTGGACGCTGACCGCGGCCAAGAACCTGTACTCGGGCAGCTGCGCGGAGTTCAACGCGGTCAAGGCCGCCTGGGACGCGGTGAGCGTCCCGGCCCAGTCCGGTGACCCGACCTGCACCGGTGGCACCACGCCGCCGAGCAGCACCACCACGACGCCCCCGACCACCTCGTCGACCCCGCCGACCACGAGCACCCCGCCGACCACCACGACCCAGCCCCCCGGCGGCTGCTCCGGCCAGAAGATCCTGAACCCCGGCTTCGAGTCGGGCAAGACCAACTGGACCGACCCGAACACCACCATCGGCAACTGGACCAGCTACCGCGAGCCCGCTCGCAGCGGCACCCAGTCGTCCTGGCTCGGTGGCTGGGGCTCGGCGCACACCGACACCGTGTCCCAGTCGGTCACCATCCCGGCCGGGTGCCGGGCGACGCTGAGCTTCTACCTGCACATCGACTCCGCCGAGACCGAGAACCTGGCCTACGACAAGCTCGCGGTCACCCTCGGCTCGACCTCGGTCGCCTCGTTCTCGAACACCAACAAGGCGAGCGGCTACGTGCAGAAGACCTACGACGTCTCCGCCCTGGCAGGGCAGACGGTGACGTTGAAGTTCGCGGGCAGCGAGGACAGCAACCTGCAGACCTCGTTCGTCCTCGACGACCTGGCACTGACCCTGGGCTGAGTCCCCAGAGCAGTCCGGTAGGGATAACAGGGAAACGGGCGGGCACCCGGGGTAACACCCGGGTGCCCGCCCTCTTCCCATTCAGTAGCTCACTCGTGCTCGTGCAGGTGCGTCCTGGCGTGGTTGTCGAGCGCGGCCCGGATCTCCTTGTACGACTTGGGCTCCGCGGTGGCGGCCACCCGCGCGGTCGGACCGTTCGGGCCCGCGAACGGCTTGCCCGGCGTGTAGAGCCACACCTTCAGCAGCTGCCGCACCGGCCGGTTCGGCGCGATCCGCTCGGCCAGCGCGGTGAACTCCTCGATCCGGCCGGTGCCGCCCTTCTTGGTGGCCTGCCAGGTCTTGAGGATCTGGAAGAACTTCTCGTCGCCGACCTGCGAGCGCAGCGCGTGCACGGCGGCGGCGCCCCGGTCGTAGACCGCGGCGTCGAACTGCCGGTCCGCGCCCGGGTCGCCGGGCAGGACCTGCCAGAACGGGTCGTCGGCAGGCTTGGAGTCGTAGACGTACTGCGCCAGCTCCGCCGCCGTGCCCTCGCCGACGTGTTCTGACCACAGGTACTGCGCGTAGGTCGCGAAGCCCTCGTTGAGCCAGATGTCGCTCCAGCGGCCGACCGCGACGCTGTCGCCGAACCACTGGTGGGCGTTCTCGTGCGCGACCAGCGAGGCGTTCGAGCCCGCGATGAACCCGCGCGCCCCGTACACCGGCCTGGTCTGGTTCTCCAGCGCGAACCCGATCGCGGTGGTCACCACGCCGCCCTGCGCCTCGAACGGGTAGGGCCCGAACTGGGTGGCCAGGAACTCGTTGATCTCCGGGGTGCGCTCGACGCTGGCCTTCGCCGCGCCGAGGGAGTCGCCGAGGTCGGCGCCGTAGGCGGTCACGAACGGCTTGCCGTCCGGCGTGGTCTGCCGGTTGACCTCGAACTTGCCGACCTCCAGCGAGGTCAGGTAGGTGGCCTGCGGCTGGGTGCTGCGCCACCACCAGCGGGTCCAGCCGGTGCGGTTCTTGGTGGTGCGCACCAGGGTGCCGTTGGACAGCGCGACGACGCTGTCGGGCACCTCGACCGACACGTCGAAGGTGGCCTTGTCGGTGGGGTGGTCGTTGGACGGGTACCACCAGGACGCGATCTCCGGCTCGTTCACCGCGAGCGCGCCGTCGGCGGTCTTCACCCAGGAGGTGAACCCGTTGATCTTCACCGTGGACGGCCGGTCGTTGTAGGCGACGACCACGGTGACCGGGGCGCCCTTGGCCAGCGGCCGCGCCGGGGTGACCACCAGCTCGCCGTCACCGGCGGCGTTGGCCGAGAAGGTCGCCGCCACGTTGTTCACCAGCACCGACGAGACCCGCAGTCCGAAATCCAGGTTGAATCTGGACAATTCCTGCGTGGTGGTCGCGGTGATGGTCGTCGTGCCGGACAGGACATCCGTCGTGGGCTGATAGGTCAGTCGGATGTCGTAGTGCGAAACGTCATATCCGCCGTTTCCGGCATTTGGGTAGTACGGGTCGCCGACGGTCGGCGATCCCGGGCCGGGTGCGGCCGCTGCGACGCTGGTCAGCAAGGTGGCGGCGACGCAAGCGAGCGCTGCGGTGGATGTTCCGCGAACAGTTCTGCGCATGATTCCCTCCCTCGTGGGCGCCGCCGAAGGTAGTGCTTCCTCCGGGTGTTGACATACGGCCGAAAGTGGGCTCCTACAAACTGGGAATCATTTGTTTCACCGCTGCAAGCGATAGCGACGAACGGCGTGGGCCATTGCGGCTAACCCTCGTGTGCCATGCTGTCGGCGTGCTCAGCGAAGACCTGGTCCGGCTGCGGCAGGCCCGCGACCGGATGGACCGCGACTACGCGCAGCCGCTGGACGTGGCCGCGCTGGCCAAGGGGGCGCTCATGTCCTCCGGCCACTTCTCCCGCAGCTTCCGCGCCGCCTACGGCGAGTCACCGCACAGCTACCTGATGACGCGGCGCGTCGAGCGGGCCAAGGCCCTGCTGCGCCGGGGCGACCTGAGCGTCACCGAGGTGTGCTTCGCGGTCGGCTGCTCATCGCTGGGCTCGTTCAGCTCCCGGTTCACCGAACTGGTCGGCGAGAGCCCCAGCGCGTACCGGGCGCGCTCGCACGACGACGCGGTGGGCATCCCCGCCTGCTACGCCAAGCGCTTCACCAGGCCGGTCCGCCACCCGGTCACGAATGGAGAAGCGACCGGGCCGGGGCCGAAGTAGCGTCGTCCACATGGCACTGACGATCTCGCACACCTTCATCGCCGTCCACGACCACGACGCCGCGCTGGCCTTCTACCGCGACGCCCTCGGGCTCGAGGTCAGCAAGGACGTCTCCTACGAGGGCATGCGGTGGGTGTCGCTGCGCCCGCAGGCCCAGCCCGAGCTCGAGATCGTGCTCGAGCCGCCCGCCGCGGACCCGAACACCTCCGCCGCCGACCGCGCCGTCCTCACCGACCTGCTCGCCAAGGGCCTGCTGCGCGGGGTCATCTTCGCGACCGACGACTGCGACGCGACCTACGAGCGGGTCGCGGCCAGCGGCGCCGAGGTCGTGCAGGAGCCGATGGACCAGCACTACGGCGTCCGGGACTGCGCGTTCCGGGACCCTTCTGGCAACCTGATCAGGTTCACCCAGGCCAAGCAGGCGTAACACCCGGTAGCCAGGGGCCGACATCCTGTTGGCGCCGCTCGGGACCGGGGCGGCGCGGAGGGGGTTGGTGCGGTCTATGCCGGGCGAGTCCCGCGCCGTGCTCATCGGCACGTCGACCTACAGCGACGCCGACCTGCCCGACATCCCGCAGGTCGGCCCCGGCCTGGCCGAACTGGGCCGGTTGTTCACCGCGCTCGGGCTGGTGCAGGGCTGTGACCTGCTGCTCGACCAGCCCAGCGTCCCCGAGCTCGGCCGCGGCCTCACCGCGGCGATGGACCTGGCCGAGGACCTGCTGCTGGTCTACTACATCGGCCACGGCCTGGTCGGCCGCTCGCACGAGCTGTACCTGGGCATGCGCGACTCGGTGCCCGCGCACCCGGACTTCGGGTCGCTGTCGTACAACTCGCTGCGCGAGCGGGTGCTGGACAGCCCGGCCGCCACGAAGATCGTCATCCTGGACTGCTGCTTCTCCGGCCGCGCGCTCGGCTCGGCGCTGTCCTCCCAGGTCGACGAGCTGATCATCGACGGCACCTACCTGTTGACCTCGTCGCCGCGCGACAGGGTGTCTCTTGTGCTGCCCGGCGAGGAGCACACTGCCTTCACCGGCCGCCTCTTGCGCCTGCTTTCCACCGGCATCGCCGGCCGCGGCGACCACGTGACCATCGACGACGTGTACCACGAACTCCTGCGGATCATGACCGCCAGCGGTCTACCCCGCCCGCAGAAGCGCGCTACCCGAGCCGCCGACCAGTTCCGCATCCCGAACCGGGCCGCCGTTGTCTCTCCTGAGGACCTGCGCGCCCAGGTCGAGGCTGTTGTCGACGTGGCCCGCGCCTCCGGCTGGTCTACCGCGGTCGATGACCTCACCGGCCTGCTCAACCGCCAACTCGACTCCCTCCCGACCGATCACCCGGACGTGCTGCGCACCCAGTCCCACGTGCTGTTCGCGCTCGCTGCCGGTGGTGCCGCCGCTGAGTCCGCCGGTCGGTTGGCCGAGGTACACGCCGCCCAGGTCGGCGCGCACGGACAGGACCACGTCGACCCGCTGCGCACTCAGCACTACCTGGCCATCTGCGTGGGTGAGAGCGACGGGCCTCTTGCGGCTATCCCGCTGCTGCGAGTGCTGACTCCGGCGCAGCGCCACGTGCTCGGGTACGAACACGAGGACACTCTTCGCGCCCACCACACGTTGGCCAGGTACCTCTACCGGTCAGGAGCGGTGGAAGAGGCGCTGGTGCTGCTAGAGGAGGTGCTCGTGATCCGCGAACGAGCCCTGGCGGCTGGCGACCCGGTGCTGCTGCGTACCCGGCGCGACCTGGAACTGGTGCGGAGGTGGTCCGGTGGTTGAGCGGTTCGAGGGGTTCACCGAGGACGCCCAGCGGGTCATCGCCCTGGCCGAGGCGGAGGCCGGGCGGTCGCACCACGACTACCTCGGGTCCGTCCACCTGCTGCTCGGCCTCGCCCAGGGGCGTGGCCACGCAGCGCGCACGCTGGTGGGGGCGAAGCTCGGGCCGGACGTGCTGCGCGCGCGAGCCGAGTCCCACGTCCGCCGCGGGGTGTCGACCGGCCGGGCACCGCTGCGGGTGGCGGCCGAGGTGCGCCGGGTGGTGGAACACGCTCGGGAGGAGGCCGCTGAGCTGGGCCGCCCGTTGGTCGACACCGAGCACCTGCTGCTCGGCCTGCTCAGCGAACCCAACTGCGTCGCCGCCCAGATGCTGCACAGTCTGGGCGCGGACCGCTTCGACCTACGCCAACGGGTCATGGCAGCGCTAACTCCGACGCCCCGTCCTACCGGGAACCGGCCGGTCGACCGCTACACCGAGGCGGTACCTCCCGCGCCTGCTCTTGGCCGTGACGCCGAGATCGACCAGGTCGTGAGAATCCTGGGCCACCGCACCGGCGGCGTCGTCATCCACGGACCAGCGGGCATCGGCAAGTCCGCGGTGGTGCGCGGGGTCGTCCACCGGATCAGCACCGGCAAGGTGGTCCGCGCCCTCGCTAACCGCCCCGTCCGCGTCCTGCGCGCCTCCCTGGCGGCCGACGTCCGCGAACTGGTGGAGGAACTTCTCAAGCTGCACTGCGTGCTCTGGGTCCCGTTGCCGTCCGCGCAGGCTGCGTCGGTCCTGACCCTTGCCAAGCAGGTCGGCGTAAGAGTCATCGTTACCGCTGACGACCTGTCAACGCTCCCCGAGGACAGTCCCCGCGAGACCGTCGAACTCTCCCCCTTGGCCGTTGACGCCACCGTCCAAGTTCTCGCCGCCCTCCGCCCGGACCTCCAGACCCAATACGACATCACCATCACCGACGACGCCCTGGTGGCCGCAGCGGAATCCGCCCCCACCCCTCTCCCCGGCTCCGCCATAGACCTCCTGGAGTACCTCTGCTCCCGCGCCACCGACCCGATCCTTACCGCCGACCACGTCCGCCCCACCCCAACCACCCCCGCCGACTTCGACACCGACATGTGGTCCCTCGGGTGACGGTCGACCAGTTTCTGTTCGGCTGGCGCCCAGGGCAGGGGTACGACCTCGTCTCGGCTTCGGTCAGGGAGGCTCGTACCTGGGTGGACAGGTTGCGCCCGCACGTCCGTCTATACGGGTTCGAGCACATACCGCCACCGGCTGACGCCCTGTCCTACCTGGTCTTCCCCGACCACACGGCGGCCGTGGTGCGTCGGTTCAACAATGGCCCCACGGTCGGTCTTGGCGCTACGCACGCCCTAGTGGGACAGCAGTCTGATCTCACTCCGGAGACCGCGCTCGGCCTGGCCAACTGGGCCGGCTGGCTCCAGACGGACCCTCTTATCCCAGCGACCCTGCCCGACGCCGTGGTGCCGCCGACCCAAGAGGCGATCCGCCGAGTCCAACCCAGGTTGGACGCGCTCACCAGGACACCGCCCATCACCATCGTCGGTTGCCCCGAAGAGGACAAGATCCCGCTCCTCTGGTGCCTGCGCCCGCGCTCGTTCACGACCCACCACCACACCCGCGCGGCCGGGGCGGACGTCGTCTTCCTCCCCGAAGGCTGACGTTTGCGCTGGTCAGGGCGAATTCATCGCCCGACCGATGAGTTTGCGCGCCCGGTCCCGTTACACGGGTACAAGGATGGCCACCGAGGCCCCCGACCCGAGGAGACACAGCAATGGACTGGCAGCTTCAGGTAGTCGTCGTTCCGGTTTCCGATGTGGACCGCGCGAAGGAGTTCTACGCGGACAAGCTCGGGTTCCGGGTGGACAACGACTTCCGCGCGGGCGAGCACTTCCGGGTGGTCCAGGTGACCCCGCCCGGCAGTGCCTGCTCGATCACCTTCGGCAAGGGCATGGGCGACGGCGAGCCGGGCAGCGTGAAGGGCTGCCACCTGGTCGTCACCGACATCGTGGCCGCCGGGAAGCAGCTCGACGCGGCCGGGGTCGAGCACTCCGGGCCGCAGCACTTCGTCGACGGGGTGATGACCCCGGGCGCGGACCCGGAGAACCGCGACTACGGCTCGTTCATCTTCTTCGCCGACCCGGACGGCAACGCGTGGGCGGTGCAGCAGGTCGTCACCCCGGCCAGGTGAGCGGTGACCGACTTCGAGCAGTACCGGCGTGAGCTGCACGTGCACTGCTATCGCATGCTCGCCTCGTACGAGCAGGCCGAGGACGCCGTGCAGGAGACCTTCCTCAAGGCGTGGCGCGGCCGCGACGGCTTCGACGGCGGCAACACCAGGGCGTGGCTGTACAAGATCGCGACCAACGTGTGCGTCGACCAGGCCCGCTCGGCCACGGCGCGCACCGAGGTGGCGTGGCTCACCCCGTACCCCGATCGGGAGCTCGACGAGGTCGCGCCGACCGCGCAGGAGCCGCACGTGGTCGCGGTCGCCAGGGAGACCATCGAGTTGGCCTTCCTGGCGGCCCTGCAGGTCCTGCCCGGCCGCCAGCGGGCCGCGCTGCTGGCCAGGGAGGTGCTGGGGATGCCTGCCGCGGAGATCGCCGACCTGCTCGGGGTGAGCGTCGCGGCGGCCAACAGCGCCCTGCAGCGGGCCCGCGCGACCCTGCGCGACCACCTGCCCGCCCGGCGCGACGACTGGGCGGCGCGGGAGCCGACGGCGGCCGAGCGGGACCTGCTCGCCCGGTTCATCGACGCCCACGAGCGGTGCGACGCCCCCGCGGCGCTGGCCGTTGCCGCCGAGGACATCCGGGTCACCATGCCGCCCAACCCGCTGCGCTTCGACGGCCGCGACGCCATCGCGGGCCTGCTGGAGCGCGCCTTCGGCCCCGACCGCGACGGCGATTGGCGGTTGCTGCCGACCACAGCCAACCGGATGCCCGCCGCCGCGAGCTACCTGCGCAGGCCGGGCGACACCGAGTTCCGGGCGTTCAAGCTCGACGTCCTGCGGGTCGAGGCCGGGCTGATCGCCGAGATCACCACCTTCGGGTACGCCCTGTTCGACCACTTCGGACTGCCGACGCGGCTGCCGTGAGGTGCACAGGGTCCACATAGGTCGGCCACAACGGGGGCAAAGCGTCCGCGCCGATCGTTGTGGGCATGGAGACGATGCTGGCCCCGATGGGCGAACGGACGGACAACGGTGACCCGGTCGTGCTCGACGTGGTCATCCCGGTCCACAACGAGGAGCGTGACCTGGAGCCCTGCGTGCGGACGGTGCGCGCGTACCTGGCGGTGTCGGTGCCCTACCGGTTCCGGATCACCATCGCCGACAACGCGAGCACCGACGGCACGCCGCTGGTGGCGCGCGGGTTGGCGGAGCGGTTCCCCGAGGTCGCGGTGCTGAGCATGGCCGAGAAGGGCCGGGGGCGGGCGCTCAAGGCGGCGTGGCTGGCGTCGGACGCGGCGGTGGTCGCGTACATGGACGTCGACCTGTCGACCGACCTGGCCGCGTTGGGGGCGCTGGTGGCGCCGCTGCTGTCCGGGCACTCGGACGTGGCCATCGGGTCGCGGCTGGCCAGGGGCGCGCGGGTGGTGCGCGGCGCGAAGCGGGAGTTCATCTCGCGGTCGTACAACCTGATCCTGCGCACGGTGCTCGGGGCCAGGTTCTCCGACGCGCAGTGCGGCTTCAAGGCGCTGCGCGCGGACGCCGCCCGCTCGTTGCTCCCGCACGTGCAGGACACCGGCTGGTTCTTCGACACCGAGTTGCTGGTGCTGGCCCAGCGCGGCGGCATGCGCACCTACGAGGTCCCGGTCGACTGGATCGACGACCCGGACTCGTCGGTGGACATCGTGGCGACGGCGGCCGCCGACCTGCGCGGCGTCGCCCGGCTGTGGCGCTCCCGGTCCCGCAAGGCAGGCCGAGCCCTCAGGTCCGCGCGCGTCGCGGCCCCGGCGTGGTGAACCCGTGCGCGAGCAGCTCCCCGGTCGGCACCGGGACCCGCAGGTAAGCGGTCTGGGCGAAGGACTTGACCCGCACCGGAACCGGGACGTACAGCCCAGGATCGTCGTTCGCGTACCCAGACAACACGGCGTCCACGTACGCCCGCTCCGACACGACGGCAGCGACCTTGGTGCCTGGCCCCGACCGCTCCAACAACGCACGCACGGGCCCGGCATCGAGTAACCGGTGCGCCTGCACGCGGGCCATACCGCTACCTGCTGTGATAGACCTACCTCCCGTGAGCGGTCCTATATGGATAGTCACCCGCATCCGCACTCCGTCACTCAACACCTCTTGCAATGCAGGCAGAAACGGATTCAACAACCGCGGCAGCAGCCCTGACCGCAGCCCCAACACCCACCCGTCCCCCGTACTCACACTCAACGAGGCCCGCCCCCACTCCGCCCCCAACCCACAAACCTCCAACGCCCGCACCAAAACCCGCGGCACCAACCCCGTCAACGCCGCGTGCTCCCGCCCCGGCCGCCCCGCGAAGTCCTTCACATCCACCACCAAAATAGCCCGATACGGCGGCAACTCCACCCCACCACCCACTGTCGACTCCTCTCACCGGAGCCCCCAGCCTGCCCACCCCACCCCTCCCCAACCGTCCGCTACCGGACTGATTCCCCCCTGGAAACCGCCGCGCCCTCACGCGCTCTCGCCTCTAGCGTGCGCCCCGGCCCCCTCCAGCAGCCCCACCCGCCCGCCGCCCCAGGCAGGCCCACTACCAACCAACCCGCCGCAATGCCTTGCCCCCAGCCCCTGCGGACGCCCTCAGGCCCGTTCGCGATGCCTTGCGCCCTCTGTCCGGCGCCTGCTGATGGCCCCACCCCTTTCGGCGACGACTTCCGCTCCCGGCGCCGCCCTGCGTGTATGCCCGCACGCCTCCGCGCTGCCCCGCCCCGACGCCATCCCTCGCACCCCGCGCCACCTCGCACCCCAGGCCGCAGTCCCCGCCCCGCGGCCTCGCACCCTCTTACGCCCCCGCACCCGCCCCGCACCCGCGACCGGGGCGCAGCCCCCACCCTCTCCGGGGGGCGGCCCCGACGCCAGTCTAACGAATGTCAAGCCCCCGCAGGGCGAGTCCGCGCGATCTGTGGACAACCTGACCGTTGTGGATAAACCCGACCAGCGAACCCCGACCATCGCCGGACTGGCTTCACCCGATAGGGAACCCGGCCCGGCGCGCCAGTTCTGATCTGTCCGCGACCACCAGCCGCGGTCCACGCCCCAAGGCGCCGCATCGACGCAACTCCGCGATCTGTTCGGCAACGGTGCTCCGCGCCATCCCCAGTGCCCCCGCGACCGCCTCTTGCGACAACGGCACCCGCCGGTCCGCACCTTCTGCTCGGTCGATCACCTCAAGCAGCAGCCGCGCGACCCGAGCGCCACTAGACAGGTGCACCACCGGAACCGCGCCCACCATCGCGACCAGCTTGATCCGCAGGTACTCCCTAACGGCGCCTCTAGCACCGCCCGCCAACACCCCGTCCAACGCCGCGGCCCCCAACACGGCAACCGTGCACCGGTCCAACGCCACCACGGACGCCGTTCGCGTAACCCCCGCCTCTGGCGCTAACTCGCCCACTAAGTCCCCAGGTCCGCGCAACGACACGAGCAGCTGCGCCCCCGACACGTCCGACACCATCACCCGGACCCGCCCTCGCAGCAGCGCTAGCACCTGTCCGCCCGGTTCGCCCTGTCGCAGCAGCACGGCTCCTCTCGCGTACTCCCGCGCTGTCCCAGCGGCCACGACCGCCGCCCATAACCGCGCGCCGACCAGGGCTTGGAAGGTCTGCACACCCTCCACCTACCGCTCTAAGAGCCACTGCGCGCGCCGGGACCCGCCTGGTTCGCCCGAACTGATCACGCGTGGCCACCTCGTCAACCTGGACAGAACTTGGTCAACCGGTGCCGGACCCCGCCGGTCCGCAGCGCGGCGGTTTACCGTCGGGCGCTGCCAAGCAGGAAACGAGCAGGAGAGGAGCTCCACCATGGAGACCGAACAACCGAGGTGAGTAGCGCGCCGCCCACCGCCCCGCGATGATCACGGTGACCTGGTGAGCGGCGGAGGGTGGCCCATGCGACTTCCGAGTGACCTGGTGGCCGAGTCCCTGATGGCCTACCTCTCCGAGGAGGACCGCGCGCACGTGGTCGGGACCGGGACGCCGCGGGTGTTCGGCGCGGGTGAGACGTTGCTGCGCCAGGGTGACCCGACCGACCACGTGCTGGTCCTGGTGCACGGTTGGGCGCGGGTGCTGACCAGGCGCGCGGACGGGCAGACGGTGCTGGTGGCGTTCCGCGGCCCCGGTGACGTGCTCGGTGACCTGGCCGCGTTGCACGGGTGGGTGCGGTCGGCGGACGTGGAGAGCCTGGAGGAGGTGCACGCGGTGCACTTGCGGGCGCACGAGTTCGGCACGTTGCTCGAGGAGCGCCCTTCCGTTGCGATCGCGATGGTCAAACAGCTCGCTGCTCGGCTGCGTGAGGCCGAGAACGCCCGCGCCGAGTTCGCAACGATGCACGTCACCGAGCGCGTTGCCGCCTATTTGCTCTGGTTGTCGCACAGCTACGGTGTCACGACCGACGCGGGTGTCGCGTTGCGCGTCCCGTTCACCCAGCAGGACATCGCCAACCGAGTTGGCGCCTCGTTGCGCGCCGTGGCCAGGGCGTTCGCCGTGTTGCGCGACCGCGGCATCGTCGTCAACACCCGCAGGCAGACCGTCATCGCGCGCCCGGACGTGCTGCGCGCCTTCGTCCGCGAGGTCCCCGAGCTCTGATGTGCCAAATGGCGTGCTGGGGGCGCGCCACAGGTCATCGCGAGGGCGTTGTCCCAGGGGCATCCTTGGTCTTGCGAGCGAGATCCGGGGAGGGATCGGGATGAGGATGCTGATGACGGTGGGATCGGTAGCGCGAATCGGTTTCTGGACTTTCCTGGCCGGGTTCGGTTCCGGCATGTTGCTGGTCATCGGTTTCTGACCGGCCACCACGGGTGTTTCACCACGGGGGAGTCGTCTGCCCTTGAGCTGGAGGAGGTGTGTGCGATGGAGAGCCACTGGATCCTGTTCTTGCTGGTCTGAGCGCTGCCGCCGCTCGTCGGGGGGTGGGCGGCGGCAGTAGGGGGAATGGGGGGTGGCGCCCGGTCCGCGTCGGGGTAATGCGGACCGGGCGCCCTTCTTCCCGCCATTGTCGGCGGAATTGCGTGGCGGATCCGGTAACGGGAAGGCGGGTGCGGCGATGCTGGTGGGTGGAATGGGCGTGCGAAAGGGTGGTGGCCGGGTGGGAGTCGAGATCGCCGATGTCGTCGCCGAGCTGAAGGAGGTCCGCCGGGGTCGGGGCGTGCGCTCCGACGACCTGCACCACCGGGTCGGCCCGGCGCTGCGGATGGCCTGCGACATCACCGACCTCGACGACCCGGCGCTGGTGCGGCGCAAGCTGGTGCTGCGGCTGACCCACCTGGGCGCCCGGCTCCCGTCCGACCTGAACCTGGCCGCGACCGCTGCGCTCGGCCTGCACAAGGACGCCGACGGCGGGTTCCTCGACCAGCGGATCGACTGGCTGGCAACGAGGTTCGACCGCGATCCGCGCACCGCGCGCAGGCGGGTGGACAGTGCGTTCCAACTCTTGGCGGAACTGCTCTACGACGCGGGCATGCGCGACCGCAAGTCTGGCTCGTACTCGCCGGACGGGTGGTACGTGGAGTCCCTGCGGGCAGCGCTACGGCTGGATCTTGAGGTACCGACGCTCACCGAGCAGCGTCAGATCGTTGCCGCAGTGGATGAACTCGATGAGTTGGTGCTATCGCTGAGTGCCCCGCGCGACCAGGCGATGCCAGACGGGCAAGCGATCACCGCCGAGATCGCCTACGGCGGCGAGATCGTCGAGGAGCAACGCGTCTCCTCTAGCCATACCCGCTTCATCGTCCGCTTGCCTAGTCCGCTGAGTCTTGGACAGCGGCATGACTACAGCATCAAGTTCACCTCTTACCCGCGATCGTGGATGCGGCCGTACTACGTGTTCACGCCGTTGCGTCGGTGCGAGGAGTTCACGGTTCGCGTGCGGTTCGATCCCGCGCATCCGCCGAGTCGGGTATGGCGCATCAATGGCTTGCCCGCCAAGGCTTTCGAGGACTTCGCTCCGGGCTCGGACAACCTGGAGATCGACCGAGTGGGGGACGTCGCCCTGGAGTTCCACGACCTCCAACAGGGCCTCAGCTACGGCCTGCAATGGCACAACTAGCTTCCCGTTCGCCCTAAAGTGAATCCGCGTCCGCTTCGAGTGAACTCCCTGGCACGCCAGCACTTTCCCAGGACACGATGGATGCATGCGACTGCTCCCCATCCTCATCCCACTGCTGACCGCACTCCTCACCACCGCGACGGCCACAGTGCCCACGGCAACGGCGGCCGCGGCGCTCACCGCTGCAACCGCGGCAACCACTGACATCCAGTGGCGCACCTGCCCAGGCGGAATCCGCGCGGCGGACGCGGGCTTGATGCCCACCGCCCGATCGCCTGCCGCACAAGGACAACGGTGCGGTCAGATCCGGGTGCCCTTGGACCACGGCAAGGTCAACGGTCCGGCGATCACCATCGCCGTATCGCGGTTGACCATGGCCGATCCCGCTGTCCGCCGTGGTGTTCTGCTCATCGTCCCCGGCGGCCCTGGCGGCGCGGGACTCGACCTGCCCGGCCAGGTGGCGATGCTGATGCCGCCCGAGGTGCTCGCGCGCTATGACCTGGTCAGCTTCGACCCGCGCTTCGTCGGTCGCAGCACCCCGGTGACCTGTGGCATTCCGGAATCCCGCCTCATCGACATCGAGCCGTGGCCGCGGCCGGGGTTGTCGGCGTCCATGGACCGGATCGCCGCTGGGTGCGATGCCCGGTTGGCGCACACCAGCTCCGCGGACATCGCGCGGGACATGGACCTGGTCCGACGTGCGCTAGGGGAGAAGCGGGTATCGCTGCTCGGCTATTCCGCGGGGGCCTTCCTGTCGGCGGTGTACCAGTCGCTCTTCCCGGACCGGGTGGACCGCGCACTGCTCGACAGCGGCGCCGATCCCGACCTGGTGTGGCGGGGCGTCTTCCGGGCATGGGGCGCGGCGACCGAGGCACGGTTTCCGGACTTCGCGGCCTACGTCACCCGCACCGGCCTGGTGGCGAACCCAGCCGAGGCGCGCGCCCTGTACTTCGCCCTCGCAGCCCGGCTCGACACCCGGCCGGTGACACTGACCGACGGCAATGCCCTGACCGGGTCGGTGTTCCGGGAGGCGACTCGGCAGGCGCTGTACTCAGACCAGTCGTTCCCCGGCCTGGCGGCGCTGTGGTCGGCGCTCCGGGACGGGCGTGTGCCGGGAGTGACGTTGGCTCAGGTCGTCCCGATCTTCGCAGGCAAGTCGGCCCCTGCCGAACCCGGATGGCCCGCGGTCCCACCAGATTCCTTCGTGGTCGGCTTCCTCGGCGTCGTGTGCCGTGACGCCGTCTGGCCACGCTCCACCCACCGATACACGGCAGACGTCGCAGTCGACTCGCTCCGCTACCCGTTGGTCGGCTCGATGTCCGCAGGCATGTTCCCCTGCGCACGGTGGCGCTTCCCGACCGCTCCACCAGTCACGCTACGCCCAGCCACCAGAGACACCCTCGTCCTGCACAACCTCCGCGACCCAGCAGCCCCCTTATCCGGTGGCCGCGCCCTGGCATCGGCCCTCGGCCCCAAAGCCCGATTCCTGTCCTTCGACCAAGGCGGTCACGGAACCTACCTCCTGTCGGCCAACCCCGAGGCCAACGCCATCGGCACGGCCTACCTGGCCCATGGCCTATTACCCGGCTAACGGCCAACCAGACCATTCCCGCCGGCCTTGCCGTTGCCCATCCGCCAACCAGCCTGATCATCTCCAGCGAGAGCGGCCGCCACCGGACAACAGGGGCTCGTTGGTTTCAGGTGATGGGTGCTGGGCCTTGACCTCAATGGGTCATTGCGCCACCGTGCCGGTCGCCGTGGTGAACACCGCGTGGTCGGCCATCTCGCCGCCCCGGTCTCAGGTGATCGATTTCCGAGGGAACTCGGGCAGGGTCCTCATCTTGTACGCCAACAACATCGCGACCCGATCCGCCGGCCGGTCATGAGGAACCCGGATCAACATCACGAACCGCGTCTGAGCTCCACCAGCATCAGGATCTGCGATGTACCCGCCGACCCGAGAACCAGGTCACCCCCCAAGAAACCGGGCACCACCCGGTCCTCGGCCTCCTTCGGACGCACGCCGATGTTGACCCTACGTACGACCGACTGTTCCAGCGTTCGGTGGGTCGGGGAGAGGAGAGGAGAGGAGAGGAGAGGAGAGGAGAGGAGAGGAGTTGTAACCCGCTTGATAAGTGGGACCGCGTTTCTTGGAATGTTATGACAAAGGGGACGATGGCAACGGGAAGGGGGGTTGCTGTGGGTGGGTGATAATTTCGCGCGGGCTTCTTGCGGGTGTACTGGCCGGTAGTTAGCGTGGGCCCACGGCGGCTTTCTGCTGATTATCCCGGGTTGTTCGCACCCGAGGGAGGAATACCGTGAATCCTGCCAAGATCTCTAGGACCCTGGTCGCGGCGGTGGCGGGCACCGGTGCTGTGGGGCTGGTGGCGGCTGGGCTGCTGCTGGGCTCCGGTGCCGGTGTGGCCGAGCCGGTCTCGTTGACGCTGAACTACACCTGTCCGTTCCCGTTGATCGGCAACCAGGCCATCAAGGTGGTCATCAGTTCCGACATCCCGGCCACCATCGGTGTCGGGGAGCCGACCGGCGCGTTCGACATCACCGCGATCACCACCGTGCCGGACACCGCCACCCAGGGCCTGACCCTGGTCGGGGCCGCGACGGTGGAGGGCAAGGCGGTGTCGGGGGCCAGTGTGGCGGCGCCGGGGGTGACGGTGCCGGTCAATGTGCCGATCACGGTGGAGAAGACGCCGGTGCCCGCGTCCGGGGCGTTCGACGTCAAGGCCACCGGGCAGACCCCGTCGCTGACGTTCGCCCAGGCGGGGACGGCGAAGATCAGTGTCAACGAGTTGACGCTGACCCTCACCCCGAAGAAGGCGGACGGGACCCTGACCGGGCTCGGCACGTTCGACTCGCCCTGCACGCTCAACCCCGGCCAGGACAACACCCTGCACACGTTCCAGATCACCGGAGGCACCACCCAGCCCACCACCACGACCACCACGCCGTCGACACCAACGACCACGGCCACCACGACAACGCCGCCGATCACCACGACGCCGACCACTACGCCGCCGACCACTACGACAACGCCGACGAGCACGACCCCGACCACCTCGAGCACGACACCGACGACGACCACGGCGCCGCCGACGACCACAACGCCACCGACTACCCAGCCGACGACCACAACGACTACGCCGCCAACGACTACAACGCCGACGACCACGAGCGCGACGCCCACCAGTACGACACCGCCGACCACGTCAACGTCCCCGACCACCGCGACGACCACTCCGACGACCACGCGGCCGCCCGGTCCCGGGGTGAAGGTGGACTACGACCTGACCGGCAGTTCGAACCTCAAGGCGCTCAAGGGGTCCGTCGCGCTCACCGGCGGGTTCAGTGCGGAGGCGGACCTGGCGGCGGGGCGGTACACCGGCAGGCTCGCGCTCAACCCGACCAGCGGCAGGTTCACCATCCTGGGGTTCCTGCCCGCGACGGCGGCGGTGGCGTTCGAACAGGTCGGCACGGCGGGTGGCGCGCTGAGTACCGGCGCCATCACCTTCGCCGGGAAGTTGGACATCAAGCTGACCCGGATCGCGGTCCTGGGTCTGCCCGTCTACCAGGGTGACACCTGCAAGACCGTCACCCCGTCCGACGTCACCCTCACCTCGTCCGGCCCCTTCGACGTCCTCAAGGGAGGCAAACTCACCGGCGGCTACGACCTCGGCAAGGTCAGCGGTTGCGGCAAGCTGAACAACCTCATCGCCCCTCTCATCACCAGCAAGGGCAACACCATCGACGTCACCCTGGCGATCAAGAAGTAGCCCCGCACAAGCCGACCTCGGGGCTCCTCCCCGCCCGCCCGAGGAGTCCCGGGGAGCCGGCACGTCGCAGTGCTGCTCTGCGGTTCCACGGCCATCCGACCGAGGAACCGCAGAGCGGTGGCGCACCACCGGGTAGGGCCCGCTCAGGGATGGGGCTACTGCCGGATGGCCCACTCCGGCAGGCGGGCGGCGATGTCGGTGGGGCTGGGCAGGGCGGCGATCTCCTCGGCGAGTGCGGCGACGACCTTGGCTGCTGTGTCGTCGGCGAGGAGGTCGGTGGCGGCCTCGGTCAGGGCGGCCGCGGTGACGGCTTCGCCGAGGAGTTGTTTGGCCGCGCCCGCGGTGGTGAAGGTCTCGGCGTTGGTGAACTGGTCGGCGCCCTGGGGGACGAACAGTTGGCGTACCCCGGCGGCCGCGGCGCCGAGGGTGGTGCCGGAGCCGCCGTGGTGGACGACCAGGTCGGTGTGGGGGAGTACCTCGGCCTGCGGCACCCACGACTCGATGGCGACGTTCGCGGGTGGCTCGCCCAGGGCGTCGAGGTCGACCGCGGGGCCCGCGGCGACCAGGACGCGGTGGCCGGTGGCGGCGAGGCCGTCGATGGCCTCGCGCAGGACCTTCGGGTTGCCGAAGGCGGTGCCGAGGGTCAGGTAGATCAGCTTGCCCTCGCCCTGCGTCACCGCCGCCGGGAGCTCGCCGGGTGTGGCGAAGGCCACCGGTCGCAACGGGACCCTGGTCGCGTACTCGGCCAGGGTTTCCCTGTCCTGCAACGACTCCGGGTAGATGTCGAGGTACGGGCCGCCGAAGCCCAGCTTGGTCGTGTCGTCGAGTTCGACGCCGAACTCCGCGGCGAGGGTGGGCAGGGCGTTCTTCAACGCGGGCAGGTGCGCGAGCGAGGTCGGCTTGCTGATCCCGTGCGCCACCGCCGGGATGCCCGCGAGCTTCGCCGCGATCGCCGCGCCGAACGCCGCCGACTCGTTGACGACCAGGTCGAAGTGCCGCTCCCGCAACAGCGGCAGCAGGTCGGCGACGGCCAGCCGGGGCAGGACCTCGCCGAACACCCGCATCGCGGCGCCGGTGACCTCCTCCGGCTCCATGTCCTGCAGCGTCCGGTCGCCGACCACCCGCTTGAACTCGGTGGCCATGTCCCCGCCCGCGTGGATGGTCTCGAACCCCAGCGCGGCCACGACGGGGTGGAACGTCTCCCAGGTGGCGTAGGTGATCTCGTGCCCGGCCGCCTTGGCCGCGATGGCCAGCGGCAGCAGGGGGAAGGTGTGCCCGTGCGCGGGCAGACTGCTGAAGAGGATCTTCACCCTCTCCAAGGTAGGCAACATCGCCGCACCCAGGCGAGTGATTTGCCCGCAGCGCCCGACTGATGTCGGATTCCGCCGGAAAATCGCCCCCCAGCGTGGCCAAGAACACCGCCCACGAACCAGCGCACGACCGACCCCGACCCAAGCGGTGCGGCGAGCCGAACCTCACCGTGGCCCTGAACTGCGCATGCGCGCGTGACGAGTCGTACCCCAGGTGGCCGGGAACACCACCACCGAACCAGTGCGCGACCGGGTTCGGTCCAAGCGGTGGCGCTTTGCGTGGATGCGTGGAGCAGCGGGCGAGAGTGGTGGTCGGCTCGTGTGGGCGCGGCGTGGGGCGTCGGACCTTGGCGTGGGCGGGGCGCTGTCTGCTGGGTTTGGTCTAGGTGATGTGGCGAGCCGCGATGGGGGGCTTATTCCAGGGTGGTCAGGAATATCGACCGCTGTGCTTGGACCAGGGCGAGGCTGGACTCTGCCCATTCGATCGCCCGGGACGCGTGCGCGCGGCGCGTTGGGCTGAGGCGGGTGTCGTCGAGGTTGGTCGTTTCCAGGGTGATGATGCGGGTCTGTTGCTGGACCATCGCGTCGACCAGGGGTTCTGCGTCGACCTTGCCGTAGCCGTCGCGGAGTTGGCGTAGGTGTGCTGCCTGGGAGGTCACCGGCACGTTCCCGGTCGATTGGACGCACCACGTCCATGCCAGGTATGCCAGGTCCGCGAGCGGTTCGCCCGGTCGGCACCCGGTCCAGTCGATGAAGGCGACTGGCACGCCGCGCTGGAAGATGGTGTTGAACGGTCCCGCGTCCCCGTGCACCACGCAGGCGCGGTCTCCAGCGAGCGGGTGCCCTGCTGTGACGTCGTGAAGCCCGCGGAGCATCGCCCCCGCCCGCGCGTACGCCCCCTCGGCGCGCTGCGAGGGGTGATCCGTCGTCTCCCCGGGGATGTAGCTGAGGACGTCGCGGCCCTTCTCGTCCACGCCGAGGTGCCGTGGGGCGTAGGGGTAGCCCGCGGATTCCAGGTACCGCAACACCTCCGCCGCGAACGTGGACCGACTGCGCCGCACCGTGTCCCCGACGCGGACGACCTCCGCAGTGCTATTCCCCCCGACGAGGTGCTCTTCCACCATGCCCACACCCTCGGCTGATGACCAGGCCGGAGTCAACAGGCGAGGGTGTGGGGAGGCGGTCAGCGCAGCGCGGGCGGGAGTTGCGCGGGGTCCCCGGTCGGCCAGGTGAGCGGGTCGCCGAGGGGGACCAGGTCGGTGAGTTGGAGGACGGACCACGGCGAGATGTCGAGGGTGCCGGTGGTGACCTCGTCGAGGAAGTCCGGCCAGGTCAGCCAGCGGACGGAGTCGACCTCGGCGGGGTTGGGCTGGGGTTCGGTGTCGACGACGACCCGGTACACGGGGCAGATCTCGTGTTCGACGATCCCGTCCGGCATCACCGCGCGGTAGCGGAACGCGGGCAGGATCAGCTCGACCTTGTGCGGTCCCGGTAGGCCCAACTCCTCGGTCAGCCTGCGCGACACCGCGTCGAGCGGGGACTCGCCGGGGGCGGGGTGCCCGCAGCAGGAGTTGGTCCAGATGCCGGGCCACGTCTTCTTCGTCAGCGCCCGGCGGGTGATCAGGAAGCGGCCGTCGGTGTCGAAGACGTAGCTGGAGAAGGCCAGGTGCAGCGGGGTGTGCTCGTGGTGCACGGTGGCCTTGTCCGCCGTGCCGATGCTGTTGCCCGCGTCGTCGAGGAGCACGACCTGTTCGGCGATTGTCACCCGGTCACTGTGCCGTCACACCCTGCGCAGGGCAAGCCACAACCGATCCCCCGATCGGGGCCAGAACGGGGGATCGGCCACTCACAGTTCCGCGGGCGCCTCGATGCCCAGCAGGTCCAGCCCCAGCACCAGCACGTCCGAGGTCACCCTGGTCAGCGCCAGCCGGGACGCGCGCACCTCGTCGGGGACGTCCAGGCGCAGGATCGGGCAGCTGTCGTAGAACGTGGTGAACGTCGAGGCCAGGTCGTAGAGGTAGCCGGTCAGCTTGTGCGGTGCGTAGCCCTCCACCGCGGCGGCGATGGCGGCGGGCAGTTGCAGCAGCCGCACCAGCAGCGCGCGCTCGGCCGGGTCGGTCACCAGGACCTCGCCGAAGCGCGGCGTGCCCGCCTTGCGCAGCACCGACTGGCAGCGGGCGTTGGCGTACTGCAGGTACACCGAGGTGTTGCCCTCCTTGGCCATCATCCGCGACCAGGTGAAGACGTAGTCCTTCTCCCGGTCGTTGGACAGGTCGGCGTACTTGACCGCGCCGATGCCCACCGCGCGGGCCACCTCGGCCTGCCGGTCGGAGTCCAAAGAGGACCGTTCGGCGACCGTCTTGGCGGCCTGCTCGACGGCCTCGGCCAGCAGGTCGGCCAGCTTCACCGACTCGCCGGAGCGGGTGCGGATGGTCTTGCCATCCTCGCCGAGGATGGTGCCGAATCCGATGTGGACGCTGGTCTGCGCCTCGGTCAGGTACCCGGCCTGCCTGGCCGCCGCGAAGATCATCGCGAAGTGCTGGGCCTGCGGGGTGCCGACCACGTAGAGCAGGTCGGTCATCCCGCGTTCGGTGATCCAGTACCGCACGGTCGCCATGTCGGTGGCCGCGTAGCCGTACCCGCCGTCGCTCTTGCGCACGATCAGCGGCAGCGGCTCGGCCTCGCGGTTGGTGAACCCCGGCGGGAACACGCACACCGCGCCGTCGCTGATCTCGGTGAGCCCCTTGGCGGTCAGCTCGTCGATCACCGTGTCCAGGTACGGGTTGTAGAAGCTCTCCCCGTAGACGTCGCCGGGGGTGAGCAGGATGCCGAGCAGTTCGTAAGCCTGCTGGAAGTGCGCGGTGGACTCCTCGACCAGCGCCCGCCACAGCGTCAGCGTCTCCTCGTCGCCGCCCTGCAGCGCGACCACGCGCGCGCGGGCGCGGTCGGCGAAGGTCGGGTCGGCGTCGAACTTGGCCCTGGCCTGCTGGTAGAACCGGTTGAGGTCGCTGATGCCGGAGTCGGCGCCGTGCCCCTCGTCGACGAGGTGCTCGATGAGCATCCCGAACGGGGTGCCCCAGTCGCCGAGGTGGTTGTGCGGGACGACCTCGTGGCCCGCGAAGCGCAGCAGCCGCAGCAGCGCGTCGCCGATGATGGTCGAGCGCAGGTGCCCGATGTGCATCTCCTTGGCCACGTTCGGGCTGGAGTAGTCCAGCGCGAACCGGCGCGGCTGCTCGACCGGCGCGACCCCCAGTCGGGTGTCACCCAGCAGGGCGCTGACCCGGCCCGCCAGCCACTCGTCGCGCAGCCGCAGGTTGATGAACCCCGGTCCGGCGACCTCCGGCACCTCGAGCAGGTCGGCCGAGTCCAGGTGCGCCACGATCGCCTCGGCAACCTCGCGCGGCGCCTTGCCGATCTTCTTGGCCAGGCTCATCGCCGCGTTGCACTGGTAGTCGACACCCTCTCGGGTGGACGGTCGGATGACGGCCTCCGCCGGGGTGATCTCCAGACCGAGTCCGCGCCGCAGCGCCCCGGCCACCCGTGCCCCTAGCTCCAGCCCGACATCCCCGTGCGCCACCCTGGCACCTCCTCGCTTCTCGACACCGAGTATCCCAGGGTCGCGCACGGGGATTTCCGGCGCCCGCCGCCGCTCGGCTCAGCAGGTCGACTTCTGCGCCCGTCCGGCGAACCTGGCCTCCAAGAACCCGTACGCCTCCGGGTACGCCGCCACCGCGCCGCCGACGTGCGTGGGTGCCACGTTCGTGGCGAACCGCACGTTCGCGCCGAGCCCGCACCACCGCCGCACCAGCGCCCGCCCGGTCGCGTACGGGATCACGTCGTCGAGCAGCGAGTGCGTCACGAGCACCGGCACCGCGGGCTTGCGCTGACCCAGCAGTTGCTCGGCCACGATCGTCCGGAACGGTTCCTCGCCGAGCAGTGCCGCGATCGGTCGACCGTCGCGGGTGAGCCCGGCGGTCTTGGCGAAGGCGTAGCGGGGGATCGACTCGAACAGGCACTGCCCCTTGATGTCGGCCAAGAACCGCTTGCCCTTGTCGTTGAGGTAAGAGGCCGCGTCGATGCCATAGGACGCCTCAAGCCCCGCCACCGCGTAGCCGACGAACGCGACGTACAGGCTGCCGTCGAGTGTCGTGCCCACGTCGGCCAGGTCGGCCGGGACCGCTCCCGCCGAGACACCCCGCAGGTCCAGTTCCGGCGCGTACGTCCCGGCGAGTTCGGCGGCCGACGCGGCTGCCCCGCCGCCCTGCGAGTACCCGACGACCGCGACCGGCCCGCGGTCCGGCAGTTCCGGCAGCTTCTGCGCCGCGCGGATCGAGTCGAGCACCGCGGTCCCCTGCACGGCCCGGCTCATGTACGTGTGCACCCCCGGCGTCCCGAGCCCCTGGTAGTCGGTCAGCACGACGGCCCAGCCCCTGGCCAGCAGCCCCGCCACGAACGGGCCCTCGTACTCCATCCCGGCCGCCAGTTGCCGCGACGGCGCGCACTGGTCGCCGAGGCCCTGCGTGCCCGCCGCGTACCCCACGACCGGCCGCACGCCCGCGCCCGTCCACGCCTTGCGTGGCGTGATCACCGTTCCCGTCACCGCGATGGCGGCGCCCGTGCGGTCGCTGGAGCGGTACATGATCCGCGTGACCGAGCCGTCCACCCTGATCAGCTTCGCCGGGTCGACGAAGAACTCGGAGGGTTGCGTGCGCACGAGGTCACCGTTGTGCGCGGGCAGCGTCGCGGGTGGTTGGTAGAAGTCCTCTTGTGCCGTGGCGACCGCGGGCGCCGCGACAATCAGGGCACTCACGGCGAGCGCGAGTGGCCCGAGCCGCTTTCGGTTGAGTGGCATGGGTTTTCCTCCGACCTGGTGGGGGACCGGATCGAAAGCTACTGACAGGTATAGCCACTGTGCTCGTCGTCACAACGAACTTTGTCCACCGCGACAACCGGGGAAATGGCAGTGGGGGCCACGACGCCCGTGCGGTAGGCGGTGGCCCCCACGCCAACTGGAGCCACTGTGTGGGACAGGCTCCTGGCCGGGCTGGCTTCGTGTCCTGGCTGGTCGGGGCAGGGCGCGGCGGTGGGGGTTATGCACGCCCACCGCCGCCGCCACGCGTTCCCCAGACCCGCAGGGGGGCGGTCCGCGACGGGCGGCCTGCTCGGTGCAGGGTCCCCGGTCCCCCAGCCCTCGTTGGGGGTGCTCCGGCGAGTTGAGCGGTGTTCCCGTCGCGTGGAACGAAGTCAGTATTTGTTAACCACCGTGAACATGACAAGACGGTGCACCGGTGCGGAATTTCCCGTTTCCCAGTTCTGCGCCGTTCAGCTCTCGGCCAGGTCCCGTTCCACCGCGGCCAACTCCGCCGCGCTGCCCTGCACCTTCGGGCCGGTGAACCACTTGCGCGCCGACACAATCCACCACAGCGCCGCCCCGCCGAGCAGCACCGCGAACGCGATCGGGGTGTAGTTGAGCGAGTCCCAGGTCACCGGGTACACCTGCGGCAACATGAACAGCACGAAGATGAAGCCGACCCAGATGGTCGCGATCGTCCCAATAGGACGGCCCCAGCGGCCGAGGTGCCACGGTCCCGGTTTGAAGTCGTCACCGGCCCGCACCCGCAGGAAGATCGGGATGACATAGGCCGTGTAGAGGCCGACGACGGCGATCGAGGTGACAGCGGCGTACGCGGTGTAGCTCCACAGGTAGGGGACGGCCAATAGGAACGCTCCCACCGCCGCCAACCACACGGAATTCGTCGGCGTCCTGGTGCGCTTGTTGATGCGGTGCCACACCCGCGAACCGGGGATCGCGCCGTCGCGGGCGAAGGCGTAAATCATCCGCGAGTTGCCGGTCACCGCGGCCATCCCGCAGAACAGCTGCGCGCCGATGCAGATCAGCAGCAGCACCTTGCCGGTGGCGAGCCCCACCGCGTCGATGAACACCTGCGCGGGCGGCACCCCGGTCGCCGAGCTCGCCGCGCCGTCGTAGTCCTGGATGGCGAAGGTGAGCCCGATCAGCAGCACCCACCCGGCGGCCAGCGACACCAGGATGGACATGACGATCCCGCGCGGTCCGGCCACCGCCGCGCCGCGGGTCTCCTCGGTCATGTGCGCGGACGCGTCGTACCCGGTCAGTGTGTACTGGGCGAGCAACAGGCCGATGAGGAACACGTAGACAGGTGAGCTCCACCCCGTCTGGTTCACGAACTCGCCGAAGACGAACGACGCGTCCTGGTGCTTGTCCGGTACTACAGCCAGCACGATCACGATCGCCAGCACGCCCAGTAGGTGCCACCAGACGCTGACGGTGTTGAGGATCGCCACCACTCTTACGCCGAAGGTGTTCAGCAGCGCGTGCACCAAGAGGATGATCGCCAGCAGCAGCACGGTGTGCCCGGGCGTCGCCGCGAAGCCGAATTGCAGGTCTAGGAACGCGTTGAGGAACAGCGCCGCGCCGAAGTCGATGCCCGCGGTGACCGCGACCTGCCCGACCAGGTTGAACCAACCGGTGAACCACGCCCACGCGGGCGCGTTGCGCTTGGCCAGCTTCGCCGCCCAGTAGTACAGGCCGCCCGCGGTCGGGTAGCTGGAGCACACCTCCGCCATGCCGAGCCCGACCAGCACGACGAACACGCCGACCAGCGGCCAGCCCCAGATCATCGCCGCCGGTCCGCCGGTCTTCATACCGAACCCGTAGAGGGTCAGGCAGCCGGACAGGATCGAGATGATCGTGAAGGACACCGCGAAGTTGCTGAACCCCGACAGCGAGCGGCGCAGCTCCTGGGCGTAGCCGAGCGAGTGCAGCCTGGCCTCGTCGGAGTCGGGGGTGTCTGAGGGGGGAATCTCGGAGGTGGGCATACCTGCTCCAATGGATCGAAGGCGCTCCATTGCTGGGCCAACAAGTGTGATCCTCGCTACTCTGCGGGTCAAGGTCCATTCGCGGTGACCTGTCGACTTCGGCGGGTAGTCACCGGTTGGGCCAGGTCGGCGGGTTTGCGGCTGGGCGGTTGCGCTGACGGCGCGGCACTGCGAGCATGCTGGGGATAGCCTCCAATGGTCTGTTCCTGATCCTTTACGGGAGGTAGGCGTGGCCGAGACCGGGTTCCCCCTCGAGCGGCTGCGCGCGCTCGCCGACCAGGGCGAGGTCGACACCGTCCTGGTCGCGGTGACCGACATGCAGGGCAGGCTCCAGGGCAAGCGGGTCACCGCCAGGTTCTTCTTCGACGAGGTCGTCGCCAACGCCACCGAGGCGTGCGACTACCTGCTCGCGGTGGACGTCGAGATGAACACCGTCCCCGGCTACGCCAGCTCGTCCTGGGAGGACGGCTACGGCGACTTCGTCCTGCGGCCGGACCTGTCCACCCTGCGGCTGCTCCCGTGGCACCCCGCGACCGCGCTGGTGCTCGCGGACCTGGAGTTGGTCGGCGGCGGCCCGGTCACGGTGTCGCCCCGGCAGGTGTTGCGCCGCCAGCTCGACCGGCTCGCCGAGCGCGGCCTCACCGCGTACGTCGGTACCGAGCTGGAGTTCCTGCTGTTCAAGGACACCTACGAGCAGGCGTGGGACGCGGGCTACCGGGGGCTGACCCCGGCCAACCAGTACAACGTGGACTACTCGCTGCTGGGCACCGGCCGGGTCGAGCCGGTGCTGCGCGCGATCCGCAACGGCATGGCGGGTGCCGGGATGTACCCGGAGTCGGCCAAGGGCGAGTGCAACCCCGGCCAGCACGAGATCGCCTTCCGCTACGCCGACGCGCTCACCACCTGCGACAACCACAGCGTCTACAAGACCGGCGCCAAGGAGATCGCGGCCGCGCTCGGGCACAGTCTGACGTTCATGGCCAAGTACAACGAGCGCGAGGGCAACTCCTGCCACATCCACCTGAGTCTGCGCGAGGCCGACGGCACCCCGGTGATGGCGGGCGACGACGAGCACGGGTTCTCCCCGCTGATGCGGCACTTCATCGCCGGTCAGCTGGCCTACCTGCGTGAGCTGACCTTCTTGATGGCGCCGAACGTGAACTCCTACAAGCGCTTCGCCGACGGGTCGTTCGCGCCAACGGCGTTGGCGTGGGGAGTGGACAACCGCACGTGCGCGCTACGGGTCGTTGGGCACGGGCAGTCGCTGCGCGTGGAGAACCGGGTACCGGGCGGTGACGTGAACCCGTACCTGGCCGTGGCCGCCATGATTGCCGCCGGGTTACGCGGCGTCGACGAGCGTCTACCGCTGGAGGACGCGGTGACCGGTAACGCTTACACTGCCGCCAAACCCCGTGTCCCGACCACCCTGCGCGAGGCGGCTGACCTGTTCGCGGCGAGCACGGTCGCGGCTGAGGAGCTCGGCGCGGACGTGGTCGACCACTACCGCAACGCGGCCGCGGTCGAACTGCGTGCGTTCGACGCCGCCGTCACCGACTGGGAGCGCGTGCGTGGCTTCGAACGGCTCTGACCGGCCGCCGGTCATCGGCATCACCACCTACCTGGAGAACGCCACCTTCGGGATCTGGGAAACCGAGGCCGCGGTCCTGCACCGTGACTACCTGGACTCAATACGGGTAGGAGGCGGCAACCCGGTCCTCTTGTCCCCGATCGGCGACTGGCGCCCCTCAACCCTGGACTGGCTCGACGGCTTAGTACTGTCCGGCGGCGCCGACGTCGACCCGGCTCGGTACGGCCAACCGCCGCACCCGACCACTGGGACCCCGCAGCCACTACGGGACGCGTCGGAGTTCGCGCTACTGGCAGCCGCGATCGAGATGGACTTGCCTCTGTTGGCCGTCTGCCGCGGCCTTCAGGTGCTCAACGTGGCGCTTGGCGGGACCTTGCACCAACACACACCCGAGATCGTTGGCACTAACGACCACCTTCCGCACGTGGCGTCCTTCGGCAAGACGGAGATCTCGGTGACACCGGGGTCACTGCTCGGGGACATCCTGGGCGAGTCGGTGTCGGTGCTGTGTCATCACCACCAGTCGATCGACCGGGTAGCCGACGGCCTGCATGTGGTCGCCCACGCCCAGGACGGCACGGTCGAGGCCCTGGAACTCCCCGGCCGCCGCTTCGTGGTCGCCACCCAGTCCCACCCGGAACAGAACGTCGACGACACCCGCCTGTTCACCGCCCTGGTGGCGGCGGCTCGGGCCAGGAGGGAAGGCCGATGACCGCGTTCGAGGTCGTGAACCCGGCGACCGAGGAAGTGATCGCCTCGGTCGGGTTGGCCGGGGTGGACGAGGTTGATCGGGCTATCGGGCGGGCCGCGGCGGCGTTCGCGGAGTGGTGGGCGGTGGCGCCCGCGGATCGGGCTCGGTTGTTGCGGCGGTTCGCGGACGCGGTGGACGCGGATCTGGAGAACCTGGCCGGGCTCGAGGTGGCCAACGCGGGGCACACGATCGGGAACGCGCGGTGGGAGGCGGGCAACGTCCGTGATGTCCTGCACTACTACTCGGCCGCGCCGGAGCGGTTGTTCGGGCGGCAGATCCCGGTCGCGGGGGGTGTGAACATCACCTTCGCCGAGCCGCTGGGGGTCGTGGGGGTGATCGTGCCGTGGAACTTCCCGATGCCGATCGCGGCCTGGGGGTTCGCGCCCGCGTTGGCGGCGGGCAACACGGTAGTGCTCAAGCCTGCGGAGTTGACGCCGTTGACCGCGTTGCGGCTGGCTGAGCTGGCGCGCGAGGCGGGTATCCAGGAGGACGTGTTCCAGGTCGTCCCCGGGCGGGGCGATGTCGTCGGGCAGCGGTTCGTGACGCACCCGGCGGTGCGCAAGGTCGTGTTCACCGGGTCGACCAGGGTCGGCAAGCAGATCATGGCCGGGTGCGCCGACCAGGTGAAACGGGTGACCCTGGAGCTCGGCGGCAAGAGCGCGAACATCGTCTTCGCCGACGCCGACCTGGCGAAAGCGGCCGCCACCGCCCCGTACGCGGTGTTCGACAACGCCGGTCAGGACTGCTGCGCGCGCTCGCGGATCCTGGTCGAGCGGTCGGCCTACGACGAGTTCATGGCCGCGTTCGAGGTGGCCGTGCGCGGGGTCGTGGTCGGGGCGCCCGGCGAGGAGACCACGGAGATGGGGCCGTTGATCTCCGCCGCGCACCTGGACCGGGTGCGGTCCTCTGTGGACGACGCGCCGGTCGCGTTCCGGGGTGCCGCGCCGGACGGGCCCGGCTTCTGGTTCCCGCCGACCGTGCTCGGGCCGGGGAACTACCGGGCCCAGTCGGAGGAGGTTTTCGGCCCGGTCGTGTCCGTGGTCCCGTTCGCGGACGAGGCGGACGCGCTGCGGCTGGCCAACGACACCGAGTACGGCCTGTCCGGGTCGATCTGGACCCGCGACGTCGGCCGGGCGCTGCGGGTCGCGCGCGGGGTCGAGGCCGGGAACCTGTCGGTCAACTCGCACTCGTCGGTGCGGTACTCGACGCCCTTCGGCGGCTTCAAGCAGTCCGGGCTCGGCCGCGAGCTCGGACCGGACGCGCTGGCCGCGTTCACCGAGGTCAAGAACGTCTATGTGGACACCCAGGAGTGAGCATGCGTCTAGAGGGACGGGTCGCCGTGGTCACCGGCGGCGCCAGCGGCATCGGTCTGGCGTCGGTCCGGCGGCTGGCCAGTGAGGGCGCCAAGGTCATTGTGGGTGATATTGACCCAACAAGTGGACTGAAAGCAGCCGAAGAGGTGGACGGGCTGTTCGTCCAGGTCGACGTGACCAGCGAGGACGAGGTCAAGGCCCTGTTCCAGGCCGCCGCCGACACCTACGGCTCGGTCGACATCGCGTTCAACAACGCGGGCATCTCCCCGCCCGAGGACGACTCGATCCTCACCACCGGCCTCGACGCCTGGCGCCGCGTGCAGGACGTCAACCTGACCTCGGTGTTCCTGTGCTCGAAGTACGCGATCGAGCACATGCGCCGCGCGGGCAAGGGGTCGGTGATCAACACGGCTTCCTTCGTGGCGGTCATGGGCGCGGCGACCTCGCAGATCTCCTACACCGCGTCCAAGGGCGGGGTGCTGGCGATGAGCCGGGAGCTGGGGGTGCAGTTCGCGCGTGAGGGCATCCGGGTGAACGCCCTGTGCCCCGGACCGGTGAACACGCCGCTACTGCGCGAGTTGTTCGCCGCCGACCCGGAGCGCGCCGCCCGCCGGCTGGTGCACATCCCGCTCGGCCGCTTCGCCGAACCGGAGGAGATCGCCGCCGCGGTGGCCTTCCTGGCCAGCGACGACTCCTCGTTCATGACCGCGTCGCAGTTCCTGGTCGACGGCGGGATCTCGGGGGCGTATGTCACTCCCGAATGACCCGCTCGACCCGGCCATGGCTGCCCTGTTCCGCCCGGTCCGCGCGGGCAACGCCTTCGAGGAGACCATGGAGCGCATGCTCCAGGCCATCCGCCTCGGGGTCGTGCCGCCGGGCGGACAGCTGCCACCCGAACGTGAGCTCTCGTCACGCCTCGGGGTGAGCCGGGTGACCTTGCGTGAGGCGCTGCGGGCGTTGCAGGAGTCCGGCCACGTCGAGTCCCGACGTGGTCGCTACGGCGGCACCTTCGTCCGCGTCCCGTCGTCGGACCCCCTGCCCGCCCCGGGCCCGGGCGACATCGAGGACACCCTGACCCTGCGCTACGCCCTGGAAACCGGCGCCGCCGAACTCGCCGCGTCCCGCTCCCTGCCGCCGGCAACCCGCCGCCACCTCCGCGGCTGCCTCGCCGACGCCTCCGCCGCGGGCATCGACCACTACCGCCGCACCGACTCCCGCCTGCACCTGGCCATAGCCGAGGCCACCGCCACACCATCCCTGACCGCCGCCCTGGCCGACGTCCGCACCCGCCTCAACGCCCTCCTGGCCGCCATCCCCCTGATCCCGGCCAACCTCACCCACTCCAACGCCCAACACAAAACCATCATCGACGCCATCCTCGACGGCGACGCCGGGGCCGCCCGCGCCGCGATGGCCGAACACCTGGCGGGCACGGCGGCGCTGCTTCGTGGGTTCCTGGCCTGATCCGGCGCCGTCTAGTCAGCTTGACGCTTGCGCGGCAAGCGCGATAGACATACCCTGTGGTCAACAAGCGGCTGCGCCCGACGGCGCTCCTTCGGTTGACGCGCAAGGTGGCGCGTCAGCACAAACGCAGTCTGGTAGAGGAATCTGGGCGAGGTAAGGGGTCGCACCGCCTGTACTTGCTACTGGATGAAGGCGGCGCCGAAGTCGGGCGGATCGTCGTCCCTGATCACGCGCGAGAGCTGTCGTGGACGGTGTTGCGCAGCATCGAGGACGCGCTCGCCCACGAGCTCGGCGAGCGGTGGATGGAGGAGAAGTGACTGACCAACTGCCCGTCTACTCCGTCGTGGTCTCCCGGGAGGACGACCTCTGGGTGGCCGTGGTCGAGCAACTCCCGGGCGGTGCGACGGACGTCGAGCGCTTCGGGGAGCTGCCGGACGCGGTTCGAGACCTCGTGTCGACCCTGGTGGGCGTCGAGCCCGACGCGTTCTGGATCGAGTGGCGCTACCAGCAGGGCGACGCGGACCTGACCCACGTGATCGAGACCTTCCGCCAGTGGGAGCGGCTCGCCACGCAGTTGTCGCGCCACCGGGACGCGTCGCGGCTGGCGGCTGTGCGCGACATGCGTTCCGCTGGGCTGTCGTACCGGGAGATCGCTGACGTGATCGAGGTGTCGCACCAGCGGATCGGCCAGCTGCTGGACAAGTCCGGCGTCGTCGACGGTGCTGAGAAGGCGCTGGCGGGCGTCGTCATCGACGGTCCCGGGTCGGGTGTCGCCACGCCGTTCGACATGCTGGTCGCGGTCCTGCTCGACAGCGCGCGCCGACTACCTGCGGCGTCCAGGTCCGGTCTGCTGGCCACCGCTGCGTCGCTGCTGCGCGAAGCGTCTGTGGACCTGCGGCCCGCTGGGTGATGAGGTGCGCTAGGTCTGCTTCTCGGCCAGGGCGACGACGACCTGGTTGGGAGTCTTCGGAGATGATCCGGCCGTCCTGCGCCTCGGTCAGCCGGCCCGTGCCAGGCCGAACACCCCGCCGCGCCGACCGGTCGAGTCGCCGGTGGCCGCGTGGAACCGCGGGTAGCGAAGAGCATCCACACGCCGATCCTGCCAGCGGCTACTTGGTGACGATGGGTTCGGGCTCGGCGAAGTTGTCGCCGCCAGGGGGTGAGAGGCGGGTGGTGTGGAGGGAGATCACGCGGCCGTCGGTGCAGGTGATGCGGAGGTCGGTGACGTTTTTGTCGACGGCGTAGGTGTCGATGCTGGTGATTTCGGGGTGGCCTGCTGCTTGGAGCTGCTCGCGCAGGTAGTCGACGAAGCGGTCGCGGCGCATCAGAGGGCCGACTCGGGGATCGCGTACGCGGCGTGGGCGGGGACGCCGGGGCCGGTGACCTCGCGGACCATGATGGTGGCTCGGGCGCCGCTGGCGAAGTCCACGCGGAGCCTGCTGTGCCCCTTGTCGATCTTGACCACCTCGGTGATCTCCGGGTGGTCCTTGCTCAGGACGTCGAACAGGACGTCATCGAGTTCGCGGAGGCGCATGGATCAATATAGGCACACAAGGGCCCCCGAAATGATTCGGGGGCCTCGTGTCAGCTGACTCTGGTGAGGAGGCTGGTGAACGCGCGGGTGGGGAACCGGAGGGTGGGGGCCGGGTTCTTGGTGTCGCGCAGGTGGACGGTGGTGGGGGTGGGGTGGGCTACCTCCACGCAGTCGTTGTTGCCGCCGCCTGCGCCGCTGAAACTGCTGCGGCGCCAGGTCATCGGGTGACGCCGGTGAGGAAGATGGCGAACGACTGAGTGCCGAAGCGCAGGTTCGGGCCGGTGTGCTTGCTGTCTCGAAGGTAGACAGTGGACCCGATGGCGGGGCGGGCGACTTCGACGCAGTTGTTGTTGCCGCCGCCTGATCCGGTGCGGCTGCTGCGACGCCACTGAAGCTCGTTCACTTAGCTCAAACTCCTTACTCTGGCGCGGATCACCTCCGCGCTGTCCTCGGGGTTCAGGGCTTGCGTCCGAATATCCCCGAACATGACTAGGAATTGCTGGACATCGTGTTCATTCTCCACCCACACACCACCTGCTGGGTGCTCTAGATACACGACGTCTGAGTCGCCCTCGTCGTCGAAGGTCATGATCTGGTACCCGCCAGACATGTTGCCGTAGGCGCCAACCTCGAACGGAACGACGTGCAGTGTCACGTTCGGTTGCTCGACGAGGGCAAGCAGTCGCTGCAACTGGTCGTGAAGCACCTTGCGCCCACCGACTTGCCTATGCAGCGCGGCCTCGTCGAGGCAGATGCACACCTCGATAGCGTCCGGATCCTCGAGGAAGCGTTGGCGCTCCAGTCGGGCCTGGACTAGTTCGTCTACATTGGATTGGCCATTTGTCGTGGCGAACATCGCCGTCGCGTAGTCGGCGGTCTGGAGTAGACCGGGGATCGCCGAGGTTTCCAAGGCAAGGATCTGCTCGGCCTCGCGCTCGGTGTTGACGAGTTCGCGGAAGGCTTTGGGGGAGTCGGCGGGGAGGCGGATCTTGGGCATGGTGACCGAGGCGGCGTCGTAGAGGGTGCTGGCCTTCTCCTCGGCGTCGTCGCCCGCGCCGTAGTAGGTGAGCAGGACCGAGACGGCGGCCCAGGCGGGCTTGTAGATGCCGTTCTCGTACCGGCTGATCGTGCTCTCCTCCGTCTTCAGCTTGCGTGCCGCGTCCACCGCGCGCAGGCCCGCTGCCTCTCGGAGCTCGCGCAGGTATCGGCCGAGTCGCTTCTTGCGTCGGGTCGGGGTTGCCGCCATGGGATGAGCCTAGCGACTGTCCGTGTGGAGCATGTGCACTCTAACGGGGCATTGTTGGAGCAACTTGCGCCGGCCTAGGTTGGCGTCATCACCAACAGACGACAGGAAGGTGCCCCCATGCTGCGCTCCGATCTGGAGATCACCACCTGGGCCAAGATCAACGACAGTTGCTCGATCTCCGCCGAGGTCGAGGGGACTGACCTGGTGGTGCGCTTCGCCGGTCAGCTCGACAACTTCGAGGTCCTGTTCACCCCCGCCAGCCTCGACCAGCTCATCACCGCCGCCACCGAGGGCCGCGCCCTGCTCAACGCCTGACCCCGCCGTCCGACCCGCCGCCGGTAGAGGGCATTCACCTCCTCCGAACGGACCTGTGACGTACCTTTTAGGGGTCCGTTCCACAGCCGAGGGGGTGCACCACATGCCGGACGACCGGCGGCGGGTCCCCCCACGCCGCCCCCAGGACCCCGAGGCCCCCCGCCCCGCCCGGCGGGCCCCCGAACCCCCGCCGGAGCGCACCCGCCACTCGGGCTCGCTCAACGGCTCTCTCGACCCGACCCCCTCCCGCCCCACCGGCGCCAACCCCGTACCGCCTCGTCCGGCCGCCGCCGGGCAGCCACCGCCCCACGGCCGCCCCGCGAACAGCCAGCCCGCGACCAGCCAGCCCGTGAATGGCCGCCCCACGAACGGCCGCCCGGCGAACAGCCAGTCCGCGAACAGCCAGCCCGCGCGCCCGCCCCGTCCAGTGAACGGGCAGCCGCTCAACGGCAGGCCGATCCGCCCGGCGACCGGTCGCCCGGCGGCGGACAGGCCCGCGGCAGGCAGGCCGCCGCACGCGCGAGCCCACCCCGCCGAGGCGCGGACCGAGTTGATCCCGCCGGTCACCGACGACGACCCGACCGAGTTCATCCAGGCCCACCGCGGCTCGCTCGGCTACCGGGACCCCGAGACCGAGCGCATCCGGCCTGCCGACCAGGACGAGCCGGACGACCGGGTCCACCTCGACGACCCAGCCGACTACGACGACCACGACGACCACGACCACGACAACAACGACGACCCGGACGACGAGTTCGACGACGACCCGCTGCCGCCGCCGCGTAAGCGCAAGGAGAGTGCCGCGTCCGTCATCGTGCGGTCCGTCGGCGAGATCATGGTCACCCTCGGCGTGATCGTGCTGCTCTTCGTGGTCTACGAGGTCTGGGTCACCGACCTGGTGTCCGCCGAGAAGCAGGAGGACGTCACCGTCGCGCTCGACGACCAGTGGCAGCACCCCGACCCGGCCGACCCGCAGCGGCAGCAGAAGTTCGAGTTCGCCGACGGTGAGGGCATGGCGAAGCTCTACATCCCCGCGCTGGGCGACGACTACCACTTCACCGTCGTCGAGGGCACCTCCGCCGCCGACCTCGAGACCGGTCCCGGCCACTACAAGAAGTCCGCGCTCCCCGGTCAGCCGGGCAACTTCGCCGTCGCCGGGCACCGGGTCGGCAAGGGCGCGCCGTTCAACGACCTCGACCTGCTGTCCTCCTGCGACGCGATCGTGGTGGAGACGCAGACCTCGTGGTTCGTCTACCGGATGCTGCCCACCTCCGACGACGCCAAGAACTGGGCCGCCAAGGCCGCCGACCCCCAGTGCGCCGGGGTGGCCCCGCAGACCGGCGACTACGCCAGGGCGACCGGCCGCCAGATCGTCACCCCGCAGCAGAGCGAGGTCGTCGCGCCCGTTCCCGGCAACCCCTCGGCGAAGACCGCGGCCGAGCAGCGGCAGAAGATGATCACTCTCACCACCTGCCACCCCAAGTTCTCCAACCGGCAGCGGATGGTCCTGCAAGGCGTCCTGGTGCGCGAGCAGCCCAAGAACGCAGCGGAGCCCACCGCGGTTCCCGCCGAATTGCGCGAGACCGCCTAGAAACACCCCATGGTCCACTTCACACACTGCTGACCAGCATCGTTACCGACATTTACCCGACCTGGTGAATCCGGCGGTGCTGGCGCGCGCCGCCCGTGCACCCAAGGCAGATTCCGATTCGTCGGAAACTGTCGTTCTGCATGGGAGTTGGGACATGTCCATAACGAGAGCGGTCCGCCGTGGTCTAGCGGCGGTACTGGCAACGGTGACCGCCGCCGCCGGGGTCGTCGTCCTCGGGGCCGCTCCGGTGGAAGCCGCGGTCGTGCGCCCGTTCACCCTGAACTACGACAAGGAGCTCTACGGCGACTTCGTCCAGGCGGGCAACGGCACCATGCAGTGCCCCAACGGCGACGACCCCGAGGACCCGTTCGGCGAGCCGATCGCGACCTGCACCCAGTCGCAGGCCAGGACCAACACCACCTCGACCGGCATCAACGACAGCTACTACATGCGGTGGGCCGACGTCGACGGCTCCCCGGCCACCTACAACTCCAGCACCGGCTCGGTCACCATCCCGGCGGGCGCCAAGATCGACTACGCCCGGCTGAACTGGGCGGGCGACACCGGCACCGTCCGACTCGCCGACGGCACCATCTCGTCCTCCCCCGGCTGCAACACCCGCCAGTTCCTCGCGGGCGCGGGCAACGCGATCCTGCCGTCGGGGACCCCGGAGTCGACCTCGGCCCGGCTGACCGTCGGCGGCGTCACGACCGCGTACGCACCCGCGGTGATCAGCCGCGACGCGCTGGCGAACGTGCCGAACTCGCAGCCGCAGTTCTACACCGCCTACGCCAACGTGACCGCGCAGGTCGCGGCGAACCTGACCACCGGGTCCGCGCAGACCCTCACCGTCGGCAACGTGTGGTCGCCGCAGGGCTTCGGCTGCTTCGCGGGCTGGTCGCTGGTCGTGGTCTGGTACTTCGACGCGCCCAACGGTGACGCCCCCGCCAAGCGCGAGGTCTACATCTACGACGGCCACGTGCGCCAGTCCTCCGCCGACGCCGCGACCACCACCACCGTGTCCGGCTTCCGGGTGGGCGACGACAACGTCCGCGTCGGCGTCACCGCCTACGAGGGCGACTTCAACATCAGCGGCGACTCGTTCTCCATCAACGGCACCGCCGTGGAGGAACCGATCTCGGCGGCCGTGACGAACAACTTCTTCGTCTCCAACGCCGAGAACGACACCAACCCCGCGGTCGCCAACAACATGAGCGTCGACTCCAAGGTGATCGCGACAAACCTGATCACCACGGGGTCCACGTCGGCGACACTGACCTTCGCGACCTCGGGTGACACCTACCTCGCCGAGAACCTCGTGCTGTCGGTGCCGATCCCGTCGATCAGCGTCACCAAGACGCTCAACGCCCCCGGCCCGTACAAGCCGGGTGACACGGTCACCTACAACTTCTCCATCGTCTCGCCGGGTGGCTCCAGCGCGACCAGCGTCGAGGTGGACGACCCGCTCGCCGCGAACTGCGACAGGGTCATCGGCACACTGCTGGCCGACGCGCCCTACACCTACTCGTGCACCGGCCTCGCCGGTTCGGACGACTACATCAACACCGCGACAGCCACCGGCGACAGCGCCTTCGGCGACCCGCTCACCGGCACCGGCGAGGTCCCGGTCACGGTGATCAACCCGTCGATCGACATCACCAAGGTCGCCGACCAGGCCACCTACACCACCGGCCAGACGATCACCTTCACCATCACCGTCCACAACGACGGCGACAGCCCGATCACCGGCATCTCGGTGAGCGACCCGACCGTGCCCTCGTGCGCCAACGCCACGATCGGCACCCTGGGCGCGGGCGGCAGCAGCAGCTACACCTGCACCGCGACGGCACCGATCGCCGGTGACAGCAACACCGCCACCGTCAACGGCACCGACCAGCTCGGCGACCCGATCAGCGACTCGGCCACCTCCTCGGTGCCGACCGTGGGTGAGATCTCCGGCCGCGTGTTCATCGACCGGAGCAACAACGGCACCTACGACCCGGGCGCCACCCAGTACGACACGGGTGTCTCCGGTGTGACCGTCACGCTGACCGGTACTACCGCTGGCGGTAGCCCGGTCAACACGCCTGGCACTACCGCCAGCGACGGCACGTTCGTGTTCGCGAGCGTCCAGGCCGGTACGTACACGGTCACGGAGACCCAACCCGCCGCCTACGACGACGGCACGGACACCGCGGGCACGCACGCCGTGTCGGGTGGCAACGACATCTTCACGGTGACGTTGACCTCCGGGCAGTCGAGCACCGGCAACCTCTTCGCCGAACTGGCGACGTCAAGCCTGGCGGGCCGCGTTTACCTTGACGCCGACAACAGCGGCACGGTCAACGGCGCAGAGGGCGCGCTCACGGGCAACCCGGCGGTGACCATCTCGCTGACCGGTACCGACAACGGCGGCAACGCGGTCACGCTGTCCACGACGACCAACGGCGCGGGCAACTACACCTTCTCCGCGCTGCGACCCGGTACCTACACGATCACCGAGACGCAGCCGGGCGGGTTCACCGACGGCAAGGAGACCGTCGGGACCTCCGGTGGCACGCTGTCGCCGCCGAACGCCATCAGCGCCATCTCGCTGGCGGCCAGGGCGAACGCCACCGGGTACCTGTTCGGTGAGTACGTGGCCACCTCGATCACCGGCAGTGTCGTCGACGACGGCGGCAACGCCATCGCCAACGTGACGATCACCCTCTCCGGTGACGCGTCGTCGAGCACCACGACGGCGCCCAACGGCACGTTCAGCTTCACCGGCCTCGCCCCCGGCACGTACACGATCACCGAGACCCAGCCGGTCGCGTACGGCGACGGTCCGGAGAGCGCGGGCAGCCCGGCGGGCAACATCTCGGTCAACGACGTGATCAGCGGCATCGTGCTGTCCTCGGGCACCGCGGGCGCCGAGTACGTCTTCGCCGAGGACCGCGGGTCCATCGCCGGTGTCGTGTTCGACGACTACGACAACGACGGCATCAAGGACGCGGGCGAGCCCGGCCTGGCGGCATCGGTCACCCTGACCGGCGTCGACGCCAACTCGGTCACCATCACCCCGGTGACGATCACGTCCAACGCCACGACCGGTGTGTACACCTTCCCGAACCTGCTGGGCGGCACCTACGTGGTGACCGAGGCGACGCCGGGCAACCGGCTCGACGGCAAGGAGGTGGTCGGCACCACGGGTGGCACGCTGTCGCCGCCGAACGCGATCACCAACATCACCCTCGCCGGTGGTGAGGACGCGACCGGGTACACCTTCGGTGAGCTCACCGCGTCGTCCATCTCGGGTCTGGTCACCGACAACGCGGGCGCACCCGACCCGCTCGCGGCGAACCCGCTCGAGGGCGTCACGGTCACGTTGACCGGTCAGGACGACCTGGGCGTCAACATCACGCCGATCGTGGTGGTCACCGCCGCCGACGGCACCTACACGTTCCCCGGTCTGCGGCCCGGCACCTACACGATCACCGAGACCCAGCCCAACGGTTACGGTTCCGGGTCGTCGACCGCCGGTTCGGAGGGCGGCGACGACTCGCTGCCGAACGTGATCGCCGAGATCGTCCTCGACCCGAACAAGTCGATCACGGACTACAACTTCGTCGACGCGCTCGGCTCGCTGACCGGACACGTGTTCCAGGACAACAACAAGAACGGGATCCAGAACCTGCCCGGTGACATCGGGCTCCCGAACGTCGTCCTGCACCTGACCGGTACCGACGTCAACAGCCAGCCGGTGACCCTGACGGCCACCAGCAAGGGCGACGGGTCCTACCTGTTCCCCGACCTGGTCGCGGGCACCTACTCGCTGACCGAGGAACAGCCGGACACCTACAACGACGGTCAGGACACCCCGGGAACCGGCGGCGGGTCGACCAGCGGGTCGGACACCATCACCCCGATCACGATCACCGCCGGTGAGGTGGCGAGCGGCTACAACTTCGCCGAGTACCCAGACTCCATCGGTGGCCGGGTGTGGGTCGACCTCGACGGCGACGGCGTGATCGACGTCGACGAGACGACGTTCCTGGCCAACGTGACCGTCACGCTGCAGGACGGCAACGGCGTGCAGATCACCACGACCACCACCGACTCGAACGGGCACTACTCGTTCCCGAACCTGCCGCTGGGCAACTACATCGTGGTGGAGACCCAGCCGGTCGGGTACGGCTCGACCACACCGAACACGGTGCCGGTGACCCTGCTGCAGATCAACCCGAGCACCATCGAGGGCAAGGTCGTCAACTTCGGTGAGCGGCACGGCAGCATCGGCGACTTCGTCTGGAGCGACACCAACGGCAACGGGCTGCAGGACAGCGGCGAGCCGGGTGTGGCCGGGGTGACCCTGACGCTCTACAGCGACACGGGCACGCCGATCACCACGACCACCACCGACGGCGACGGCAAGTACCACTTCGGCGACCTGGTGTCCGGCACCTACTACGTCGGCGTCACGCTGCCCGCGGGCAAGTCGTTCACCAAGCCCAACGTGGAGGGTGACGCGACCAACTCCGACGTCAGCTGGGTGACCGGCGTCAGCGCGGCCCTCTCGGTCGAGCCGGACGGCAACGGCGCCATCCCGCAACTGACCGATGTGGACGCGGGCCTGGTCACCAAGGTCGTCGACCTCGCGGTGGGGGTCACCACCCCGACCCCGAGCGCCAACATCGGCCAGACGGTGATCTTCACCGCCACGGTCGCCAACACCGGCACCACCCCGGTCCAGGGCGCCCGGACGACGATCACCATCCCGGCGGGCCTGAGCGTGGTCTCCGCGGGCGGCACCGCGGTTCCCGCCGCGAGCTCGCAGGACATCAACGCGGCCGCGGCCATCGAGTGGCAGTGCTCCACCAGCGGCCAGACCGTCACCTGCGCGACGGACGCGATCATCCTGCCGGGCCAGTCGCTCGGCGCGATCACGGTGAACACCACGGCCACCCGCGCGGTCACCGACACCACGGCCCGGGCCACGGTGACCCTGGCCGACGGCTCATCCGACGACAACCCGAACAACGACGCAGCCGTCGTCTCGGTCGGCGTGTCGGCGTCCTCCTCGGACCTGGTCGACACCGGCGCGGACGTCAAGTGGCCCTTCTTCGGCGGCCTGTTCTTGCTGCTGGTCGGCTCGGTGACGGTGTTCATCACACGTCGGCGGCGGGGTAGTAGTAGCGAGTGATCTCTAGCTAGGTAGGACGAGGCCCGCGGGAATCCCGCGGGCCTCGTCGCGTGTCGGGGGTCGGGCGTTGCGGGTGTCGCGAGTGGACCCTGCTTGTGGCGGGTGTTGTGACGGGCGGTTATGTGCATCGCTGGTTCGTGGTGTTCTTTCGTTATCTGATTTCACCTGTTCAGCCCAAAAAGTCGATCAAGGACTTGTGTCCGTAGCTGACTGGCCGTAAACCATCACCCATCAGTGGGTCAGTGGTAGGAGGCATCATGGGTCAGCCGGTCAACGCCAACTGGCAGGGGTTCTGGTCGGACACCCCGCACGAGCAGGGGGTGGCCATCTGGGACAGCGCGCCCGGGGTGACCTCGACCGCGCACCTGCCGTTGTTCGAGCAGCACTTCGCCGTCGACCTGGCGGTGCTCGACATCGGGTGCGGGAACGGGACGCAGTCCGCCGCGTTGGCCGCGCACTACCCGCGCGTCCTCGGGCTCGACTTCGCGCCCGCGGCCATCGAGCACGCCACCGCGCTGTACGGCGAGTCCGGTGTCGACTTCCGCACCTTCGACCTGGCCGACACCGCCGCCGCCACCGCCCTGCACGGCGAACTCGGCGACGTGAACATCTACATGCGCGGCGTCCTGCACCAGATGCCCGACGAGCGCCGCGCCGACGCCGCCGCTTCGCTGGCCACCCTGATCGGCACCTCCGGCCACCTCTTCGCCGTGGAACTCGCCCCCGCCGCGGGCGAGACCATCAAGTCCGCCATGTCGGAGAGCCCCACCGCCGTCCCCAAGATGCGCCAGGTCTTCAAGCACAACCTGACCCCCGCCGCCTGGGTCGACGGCAAGCTCGAGGAACTGCTGACCGGCGCCGGCCTCACCATCCTCGACACCGGCCCCATCACCCTCGAGGGCACCGACACCCGCGTGGACGGCACCCGCCTCGACCTCCCCATGACCTACGCGGTCGCCCGTCGCGCCTGACCCCCACCCACCCCGGCGGACCGGGCCGCCGGGGTGGGGCATGATCCACGCCACTCCCGCGGGCGCGGGTGGGTGGATAGGGTCGAGGGGTGATTGAGCAGATCCTCCCGGCCGCCGCCGTCGCGGTGGAAGCGTTCGCGGACCCGGTTGAGGCTGTGCTGTTGCCCGAGGAGGAGCCGTTCGTCGCCAAGGCCGTGGACAAGCGGCGGCGGGAGTACACGACGGTTCGGCACTGCGCCCGGGTGGCGTTGGCGCGGTTGGGGCGTGCGCCCGCGCCGATCCTGCCGGGCGAGAAAGGCGCGCCGCAGTGGCCGGACGGGGTGGTCGGCAGCATGACGCACTGCGCGGGCTACCGGGCCGCCGTGCTCGCTGAGTCCGCGCACCTCACCACCGTCGGCATCGACGCCGAACCCCACGTCGCCCTCCCCGACGGCGTCCTCGACGCCGTCAGCCTCCCCGACGAGCGCGACCACCTGGCCGACCTCGCCCGCCGCGCCCCCGAGGTCCACTGGGACAAACTCCTCTTCACCGCCAAGGAAAGCGTCTACAAGTCCTGGTTCCCCCTCACCCGCAAGTGGCTCGGCTTCTCCGACGCCCGTCTGCGCCTGAGCGAGGACGGCACCTTCACCGCCGCCCTCCTGGTCCCCGGCCCCACCGTCAACGGCACCGAACTCACCGGCTTCACCGGCCGCTGGACCACCGGCGACGGCCTCGTCATCGCCGCCATCGCCCTGCCCTAGGGACTCCAGCCCCGCCTCTCCGGCCACCGCCAACGCACCGCGGCGGGGCCCACTCCGCCCTGGATCAGCGCGCCTGTGACCCTGGTCGATGACTAGTCCGGAGCAATACGCGGAACGATCTGGTCGACCGCTGCCGTGGCGGGGGTAGCGCGGGGTGTGAGCTGCGGGGCGGGTGGGTGCGTGTTCCGGGAATAGCGCGACGCGGGCTCTGGGGCATTGCTTGTCGGAGTGAGCTGAATACGTTCCTCAACGGAAAGCCCTGCGTGAGGAAGGTTTGGTCACAGTGGACGCGAAATGGCGATGGTGGGCCGCGGGGGCGGCCTTGTGCTTGGTGGGCGGGTTGTCCGTGGCGGTCGGGGTGCACGGGGGTGCGGCGGCTCAGGGGCGGGGGTCGGCCGAGGTGGTGGTGGTTGGGGCCGGGGACATCTGCGGGTCCAACTGCAAGCAGACCGCCGACTTGGTGAAGGCGGCCAATCCGGCGGCGGTTTTCACCACCGGTGACAACGCGTACGAGAACGGGGCGCTCAGTGATTATCGGACTTACTACGAGCCCGCGTGGGGGCAGTTCCGGTCGCTGATCAAGCCGACGCCGGGGAATCATGAGTATCAGACCTCGGGTGCGGCTGGGTATTGGGACTACTTCAACGGGGCCGGGAACAACAACGGGGTCGCGGGGGAGCGCGGCAAGGGGTACTACAGCTGGGATGTCGGCGATTGGCACTTCGTCGCGCTCAACAGCAACATCTCGATGTCGGCCGGGTCGGCGCAGGAGGTGTGGTTGCGCAACGACCTCAAGGCCACCGGGAAGCCGTGCACGGCGGCGTACTTCCACCACCCGTTGTTCACCCGCGGCTCGCACAGTCCCACCACCACGGCGCGCCCGATCTGGCAGGCGTTGTACGACAACAAGGCCGACCTCATCCTCAACGGCCACGACCACAACTACCAGCGCTACGCCCCGCAACGCCCCGACGGCACGGCTGACGCGACCAACGGCATCCGTGAGGTCCTAGTCGGTACCGGTGGTCGGGCGTTCTACACCTTCTCGCGCACCATGCCCAACATCGAAGCCAGTAACGACAACACCTACGGCATCCTCAAGTTGACCCTGTCCGCCACCGGTTACCGCGGTCAGTTCGTGCCGGTCGCTGGACGTACCTTCACCGACGACTTCTCCGGCGCGTGCAAGCAGAAGGGCACTACCGGCGGGTTCTCCCTGTCTGCCGACCCTGCCACTGTCGCGCCCGGTGGGTCGACGACCACGAAGGTCACCGTAAGCGGCACCGGCTCGGCCAACCTCAGCCTGTCGGGGCTGCCGTCAGGTGTTACCGCGAGCATCCAGCCGAACCCGGTCACTGCCCCTGGTGCCGCGACGGTCACCCTGAACGCGACCGCTAACGCCACACCTGGCACCACCACGGTCACGGTAAGCGGCACTGCCGGGGGCCAGACCAAAACGACGACGTTTGCGCTAACTGTCGGGTCGCCGTCCAGTGACGTCTACTTCGACGACTTCGAGCGCGACACCGGCTGGACGGTCGGCGCCTCCGACACCGCGACCACCGGGGTCTGGGAGCGCGGCGACCCCGAGGCGACCGCCGAGAACGGCGACAAGCAGCTCGGCACCACCACCAGCGGCAGCAACAGCCTGGTCACCGGTCGGCTGGCCGGGTCGGGCGCGGGCAGCTACGACGTCGACGGCGGTCGGACCTCGATGCGGTCACCGGCGATCACCCTGCCCGGCGGCCAACCGCGGCTGTCGTTCCGGTGGAGCGCCGGCCTCGGCGCCAACGCGTCCACAGAGGACTACTTCCGGGTGACCGTGCAGGGCGCCACCAACACCATCGTGCTCGAGCAGAAGGGGACCGGCGCGCACGTCAACGGGTCGTGGCGCACCGCGTCGGTCGACCTGTCGGCGTTCGCGGGGCAGGTGGTCCGGCTGCTGGTCGAGGCGGCTGACGGCGGGTCGGCGAGCCTGGTGGAAGCCCAGGTCGACGACGTGCGGGTCAGCCGGGGCTAGCGGTGTACCTGCGCGAACTCCCGCGCGGGGGAGCACGGTCGGCGGCGAAGGTGCCGTCGACCGTGCTCGCCCTCGGCGTGGTCAGCCTGCTCACCGACATCTCCGCCGAGATGGTCACCGCGTTCCTGCCCATGTACCTGGTATACGGGCTCGGCGCGGGCTACCTGCAACTCGGCGTGGTCGACGGCCTCTACACCGGCGCCACCGCCCTGCTGCGCCTCGCGGGCGGCCACATCGCCGACCGCACCGGGCGGCCCAAGGCGCTCGCGCTGGTCGGGTACGGCCTGTCGGCGGTCACCAAGCTCGGGTTCCCGGCGGCGGGCTCGTCGCTGCCGCTGATCGGCGGGCTGCTCGCGGTCGACCGGGCGGGCAAGGGCATCCGCACCGGACCGCGGGACGCCATGATCACCTTCGCCAGCCCGCCCGGGCAGTTGGGGCGCGCGTTCGGCGTGCACCGGACGCTGGACGCGGTCGGGGCGTTGCTCGGGCCGGTGGTCGCGTTCGCGCTGATCGCCTTGGCCGCGCCCGACTCGGTGTTCGTGGTCAGCTTCGGTTTCGCGGCGGCCGGGGTGCTCGTGTTGGCGACGTGGGTGCGCGATCCGGGCGGGCGCGGGCATGGGGCTGGTGAACTCCAGGTCCAGCGCGATCCGGTCGGTGATCACGTCGCGCCGGAACTGGGCGGTGAGCGGGTGGTAGGTCTGGCCGGTCGCCTCGATGCCTGCGACGGTGAGGCCGCCGTCGCCGGTGCGGTGCCGGTAGGGCCGGAGCGGCTGGACCTGCGGGCGTTGCTGCGGCCCGAGTACCGGCGGGTGACGGTGCTGGCCGTGCTCCTCGGGTTCGCCACGGTCAGCGACGCGTTCCTGTTCCTGGCCGCCCAGCAGCGGACCGGGGTGGACCCGAGGTGGTTGCCGCTGCTGCCGGTCGGGGTCGCGGTGACCTTCCTGACGTGCGCGGTCCCGGTGGGGCGACTCGCTGACCGGTTCGGCCGGTGGCGGGTGTTCCTGCTCGGGCACCTGCTGTTGCTGGCTGTGTACGGGTTGCTGCTGGTCGGCGGGCAGTGGCCGGTGTTGCTGGTGGCGCTGGGATTGCACGGGCTGTTCTACGCGGCGACCGACGGCGTGCTCATGGCCTGCGTCGGGCCGCTGGTGCCGGAGGGGCAGACGGCGGGTGGGTTGGCGGTGGTGCAGACAGCGCAAGCGCTTGCCCGGACGTGCGCGGCGTTGGGGTTCGGGGCGTTGGCGGCTTCGGCAGGGTTGGGTTTGTCCTTTGTGGTCTTCGGGGTCGTGCTGGCTGGGGCGATTGCGGTGGCTTGGCGGTTGCGGTGATGCGTGGTCTGTCTGGCGCGCGGGGCGGCGGTCGTGGTGCCGCGGCGATGGGCAATGCGAGACCACCGGGCTGGCCTGGTCTTGGTGCGGGAGGTCGGCGTGGGTCTTTCGGCGCGGGCTTGTTCGATGCGATGTGGTGCTCAGTGGGACCTGTGTGGACGTTGCGAGGTGGAGGTTGCGGTGAGGAAGCTCTTCGGGGTGGCGGCGATCGTCGCGGTGGTGGTGGCGACGGTGGCGTATGTGGTGGTGTCAGCCGAGCCGAGCGGCACGGTGGACCTCGCGGTGCCGGACTCGTTGCTGTACGTGGACAATGGCCGGGTCGGGCGGGCGCCGTTGGGTGATCCGGGGGTGGGTGGGCCTGGCGGGATGTCGTGCTTGCGGGTCTTCGCGGCTGGGGGCGCGGCGGTGTGCTTGCGGGCGGTCGCCGTGCCGCCGAGCTTTGAGGCTGTTGTGTACGCGGGCAATGACGTGGAGAAGACGATCCCGCTCGATGGCACTCCCAGCCGCGCACGGGTATCCCCCTCGGGGCGCCTGGTGGGGTGGACCGTGTTCCGCGAGGGCGATTCGTACCTGCCCGCGGGCTACTTCTCCACCACGGCAGGCATCTACGACCGCGCGTCGGGCACCCTCTACGGCTCGATGGAGGATTTCACCGTCCAGGGCATCGACTCCCATGATCGCAACTTCTGGGGCATCACGTTCACGCCTGATGACAAGGGTTTCTACGCGACCCTCGCTACCGGCGGCACGACGTGGTTGGTCAAGGGGGACCTTGCCAGCCGCACGATGGTTCCGGTCCGCGAGAACGCGGAGTGCCCGTCCCTTTCTCCCGACGGGGGCCGTGTTGTGTACAAGAAACGGGTGGGGGACAGGTGGCGGTTGCACTTGCTGGACCTGGGCACGGGGCAGGAGCGCCCCCTCGGCGACACCGCAGATGTCGACGACCAAGCCGCCTGGCTCGACGACCGGACAATCCTCTACTCCCGCCCAGGCCCGGACGGCCACCCCGCCATCCACAGCCTGTCCACCGATCCCTCGGCCACGCCCCGCTTGATCCGAGCGAACGCGACATCGCCCGTCGTAACAGTGCGATCCGATCACTCGACTGAAGGGTGAACTGGAGATCGGGAGGGTGCATGCTCGAGGAACTCGCGGCATTGGCCGCAGCCGGGGGAACGGCGCTGGTCGAGGCCGCCGCCACCGACGCGTGGGAGACCACCAAGCAAAGGATCGCCGCGGTGCTCGGCGGCGGCGACAGCCGCAAGGTCGAACTGGCCGAGACCCGCATGGAGAGCACGCGCGCCGAACTCGCCTCACTCACCGGCGCCGATCTGGACCAGGCGAGGGCCGCCCACGCCACCGTGTGGACCACCCGTCTGCGCGACGCGATCGAGGAGCGTCCCGAGGCGGCCGACGACCTCCGCGAGGTGCTGGTGGCTCTGCCTGCCACGGGCATCTCGATCAGCGGAGGCGTGTACGTCGCCGGGAACTCCACCACCGTCGCCACCTCGGGCGGCATCGCGGCAACAGTGATCAACGGGGGTGCCTCGACCTCCGGAAACCCTCCCCAGCCGGGAGCGGCCAAGGGCTGACCGCTCCCGGGGACACGTTCGTCTTCGCCCAGCAGGCAGTTGTGGCGTCCAGCGGCGGGATCGCCTCCCGCGGTGACCTGTTCGGGCAGGCGCCGATAGACCTCTCGGCGCTGGCCGAGTCAGTGACCCCGCCTCCGATCAACACCACTCGACGTCTGCGTGGCCGCGATGAGGTGATCGAGGCCCTGGTCAACCCGGCCGAGGGGCGAGCCCACCTGCTGCACGGCCTCGGCGGCAGCGGCAAGACCTCGATCGCCGCCGACATCGCCCACCGTCCGACCGACCGGGACGTCTGGTGGATCTCGGCGGTCGACAAGACCACTGCGCTGTCCGGGCTGCACACCGTCGCTCGCCTGGTCGGTTTGGTCTCCGATTCACCTAGTGCCGATCAACTGTGGGGTCGGCTCAACACCCGCACCAGGCCGTGGTTGCTCGTCATCGACAACGCAGATGATCCGTCGGTGCTCGACGAGGACCCAGACAGCGTGGTCGCTGGTCGTGGCTGGGCGCGCCAACCCCGCACCACCCACGGGTTGGTCATCATCACCAGCAGGCAGGGGCCTGACCCGGAAAAGTGGGGTACCTGGCTCAGCGCCCACCCTGTCCGCATGCTGACCGCGGCCGACGGCGCGCAAGTCCTCTTCGACCACACCCACAACCGAGGCGGCACCCAGTCTGAAGCGCAGGCTCTGGCCACCCGCTTGGGCGGACTCTCACTGGCTCTGACGCTGGCAGGCTCCTATCTGGCACAGGCGATCGACGACCCCTGGCCCGACTCAGCCACTCCCAGCACCTTTATCGAACTGCACGCCGCCCTGGACAACGACCGCGCCGACGTCCTGGACGCCGCCACCGGCGAGCAAGTGGGCAACCGGCTCGTGGACCGCATCTGGCAGTTGGCGATCGACCTGCTGTAGACCCGCGACCTGCCCCTTGCGGCGCCCTTCATGCGTCTCCTCGCCCAGTTCGCGGACGCTCCCGTGCCCTACCGCCTCCTCCTCGACCGCGAGACCATCACGCGGTCCCCGATCTTTGCTGCCTTGGACCACGTCCAGATCAAGAACCTCCTGAAAGAGATGACTCATCTCGACTTGATCGAGACGAGTCACGCCCAAGAGCACCCCGCCCTCCGGATTCACCCCCTGATGCGCGACGCCGCCCTCCGCTACCAGGACTCGGACCACGACGCACCTGCATATCTCACGCTGGCCGCCCGCCTGCTCGTCAACGCGTGTGCGGACATGGATGACGAGTCCGTGCAGGAACATCCATATTGGCCAACTTGGGCCATGCTCTCCCCGCATGCGCTGCACCTCTGGCGGAAGCTCGTAGGTACAACTGGTCCCGATCTCGTGCTGGTCGAAGATCTCGCACGGGTAGTCCTGCTCGCCACAGTGAGTCTGTTCCGACAAGGCCATACCAGTCAGGCGCTCGCCGATTTCGAGAACCTGCACCGCGTACTGGTCCGACTTCTCGGTGCTGATAGCAGGCACACCTTGGTCGCTCGTCTCGGTATCGCGCAGGTACATTTGGAACTGGGCTCCTGGGAGCAGGCTCGGTCAGAATTGGTGTCGATCCTTGCCCGGCAGTTCGAAGTTCTCGGCGAGGACGACCCAAGTGTTATGTATTCGCGAGGCTATCTCGCTCGTACGTTCGAGGCGGCAGGCGATTTCGTCACGGCCGAGTCGCACTATTCCGCTCTGCTCGCGAAGTTCCGGCACGTCTTCGGATCGGCGCACCCACAGACACTGTCGATCTGGCGCATTTGGGCAACTATGCTCAGAGAGGTGGGCAAGATTGACGCTGCCCGTGCCGAGTGTCAGGCAGTACTGAGTGTTTCCCGTCGTGTCCTCGGCGAGGAGCACCTGTGTACGCTTGCGGTCCGCAGCAGTTTGGCCATCTTGGATACGTACTCAAATGAAAACTTGGCGGCGGAGGTTGAGTTCGAGTCTATTGCGGATATTGTCGGCCGCACTAGAGGGCTATGGGACCCTGCAACGCTGAATGCTCGCTGCAATCTCGCTGGAAGTTGGGCTGCGCGAGGCGAGTTCGGAGCGGCGCATTCGGAATATTTGGCTATCCTGCCGGTGATAGTCGAGATGTTCGGGCCTGGCAATCAGGACGTATTGGCGCTTCGGGTGAAGTTCGCGAAGGTCCTCCGTAATCTCGGCAGATTGGCCGAGGCCAAGGTTGAATACGAGGCGACGATACGGCTCTTGCGGGAGTACTACGGCGATGATCACCCCGATACGCTCAAGGCGCGAATTGGCCTCGCTGCACTTCTTTCTGTGATGGGAAAGAGGGTGGAAGCCGAGGCTGAGGTGCGATCCGTGTTGGAGATCCAGTTTCGCACGCTCGGCTCTGATCACCCGGATGTTCGCCTCACGAGAAAGAACCTCCTTGTCATACGACAGCACACGCCTGGGCCGGGCAAGCCGGTGATGTGGCACGGGCCGGGGAAGCGGAAGAAGAAGGGGAAGAAGCGCTAGTCGGGGAGGGTTGCGGCGGTGATGGGGCGGGGTTTGGTTGCGCGCCAGGTGGGGATGAGGGTGGCGGAGAGGGTGAGGAGGGCCATGGTGGTGGCTATGGCGAGGTAGATCCATAAGGGGCCGGTGGGGAGGAGGGAATCGTGGACTACGAGGGTGAAGGGGACGAGGGTTCCCGCGGCGACAGTGGTGCCCAGGGTTAGGCCGATGAGGGCGGTGACGAGGGCCTCGGTGGTCATCATGCGCAGGACCTGGGGGCGGGTGGAGCCGGTGAGGCGTTGGAGGGCGAACTCGCGGCGGCGGGTGGTGGTGGACATGGCCAGGGTGTTGATCACGGCGATGACGGTGTAGGCGATGATCATGCCGACGAGGGTGTAGTTGACCCAGGCGCCGATGTCCTGGCCTTTTTCGAAGGCCGCGGTGAGGGATTCGCGGGTGCCGATGACGGCGTCCGGGGTGGTGGCGATCGCGGCGGCCAGGGCTGTGGTGTCGCCGCGGAGCAGGACTTGTTGGGGTAGGGCCGTTGTGGTGTGGGGGAGTACCAACGAGGTCGGAGCCAGGATGGTCTCGAAGCCGGGGACGCCGGTGAAGGTGGCCGTGACCGTGACCCTGGTTTCCGCGCCGTCGCCCAGGCGGACGGTGAGGGTGTCGCCGGGGTGGTAGCCGAGGGACCGCGGTACGGCGATGGTGTTGCCGGACAAGCTGTCGAGGGTGCCCTCGGTGACGGTCACCGCGGTGGTGGCCGAGATGTCGCCGGAGACGGCCTGGGTGGGGAAGCCGTCGTCGTCCTGGCCTGCGTGGAAGGGGGCGGTGATGTACAGGCGGGTGCTGGTCAGCGCGGTGGCGGCGGTGATGCCGGGGGTGGCGCGGAGGCGGTCGGCGAGGTCGGTGGGGAGGCCGCCGGTGGTGGAGGTGACCACGGCGTCGGCGCGCAGTGCGGCGGTGTACGCCTCCTGGGCCACTGCGACCTGGGTGGTCTGGAGGTAGATGTTCGCGGTCGCGATGCCGGTGGCCAGCATGATCGGGGTGACGGCAGAGGCGAGCCGGACCGTGCGGGCGCGGGCGTTGAGCAGGCCCAGTTCCCCCGCGACACCGGTGACCGCCCTCAGCGGCAGGCGCAGGACGGCCACCAGGAACCGGGTGATGCCGGGCGAGACGAGGGCCAGGGCGATCGCCCAGAGGATCACGGACGGTCCCGCGGTGCTCGCGGCGACCGGGCCCTCCATGACCGTGACGGTGACGATCGCCAGCGCGAGCCCGCCGCCGAGCGCCAGCAACGCCAGGACCGCGCGGGGAACGCTCAGCCACCGCGTCTCCAGCGACGACTCGGTCAACGCCTCGGTCGGCCTGGTTCGCGCCGCTCGCCTGGCCGCCACCAGTGCCGCCGCCACCGTCGTCAGCAGACCGGACCCCACGGCGACGATCATCGGGATCCAGCCCTGGTGGAACACGACGCCGTCGGACACCACGCCCTTGGCCACGAGCTCGTCGAACAGCAGCTCGCCGATCCACCGCCCCGGGACGCAGCCCAGCACGGTCGCCACGAGGCCGACCAGCAACGCCTCGCTGAGCACCATCCGGCGCATCTGCCGCGGTGTGGTGCCGATCGCGCGCAGCAGGGCCAGTTCGCGGGACCGCTGCCGCACGGACAGCCCGAGCGTGGAAGCGACCACGAACATCGCCGTCGTGATCGCCAGGCCCCCGATGACCCCGGCGAGCGCGATCAGCCCGCCGCCTTTCTCCTCGGCGTCGGGGTGCTCGACCAGGCCGCGGTCGTCACCGGTGAGGACGACCCCGAACCGGCTCAACCTCTCGGACAACGCCGCCAGGTCCGTTCCCGGCTGAGCGGTGACCGACACGCTGTCCACAGTGGATCGACCGGCCAGCTCGGCGACGTCCTTGTCCGAGAACACCGGCCACTCGGACGTCCCGGCGACGTCGAACTCGCGTGACTTGCCCCGGTAGGAGACTGTCACCCGCTCGCCTGACCCGGCGGGTAGCCATACCTGGCCTGGAGCGGTTGTCTTGTTCGTAGAGGCTGATCCGTGCGCGGTGGTGGGGACGCCGTTGATGGCTACGGGGAACGACACGTCCGGTTCGGCTGAGCGCACCCCCTGGACGCTCTTGACCTGATCGACGATGGCTGGCGCCAACCGCACCCGCTCAGTCAAGAGCACGGTGTCGGTGTGGTGCTTGTCGTCCTCATCGGACGGATCGTCCCGCGCCAACTCGAACTTGTTGGGCGCCACCACTTGGAGATCCGCGTGCGCCAACCGCTGCGGTGGGGTGGCGGTCCGGATCCCGGTCTCCATGAGACCGGCGCAGGCCAGGACTAGCGCGCTGCCGAAGAACAGCGCGACGAAGGTGCCGAGGAAGCCGCCCTTGCGGAAGCGCAGGGTGCGGAGGGCTAGGCCAAGCATGGTGCTACCACCCTGGTTTGACTATGGGCCATCTTGTCCGCTGGTGCCTGATGCTGATCGCTGGCTGCGCAGGTACCTCGCATGGCGGGCGAGGCGAGCGGGCGCTTGTCCGGCACCTGCCGAGGCGTTCCGGCAACACGGACGTCGGTGATGAACGCGTCAAGCCAGACAGGCTGATCGGCGCGCGCCACTCGGAGGCTCCCGTGGACAAGGCGTTGTGATGCCGCCGGTGCCTGGATATCGGGTTCCCTGAGGCCCAGGCAGGTCAGGACAGGGGTGCTGCCGAAACCGAAGGGGACGAGGAAGTCGTCCTTGCAATGGCGGAGGGTGCGGAGGGCTAGGGCGAGCATCACGCCACCGCCTTGGTGCCGGGATGGTTGGTGGATGGCGTGTGGCGGAAGCCGCTCTTGCGGGGGCGCGGGGTGTGACGGGCTAGGACGAGCATTGCGCCACCGTCCTGGTGCCGGGGTAGGTGGTGGGTGGCGCTTGGAGGAGGCCGGGCGCCAACCGCTTCGGTGGGGGCGTCGTGCGGATGCCGGATGTGGTGGGGCAGGCAGAGGCTGGTGCCGGTGCGCTGCTGGAGATGAGAGTGGCGGAGGTGTCGAGGAAGCCGCCCTTGCGGAAGCGGAGAGCGCAGAGGGCTAGGGCGAGCATGGTGCTACCGCCTTGGCGCCGGGGTAGTCGGTGGACGGCGTGTCCAGGAAGCCGTTCTTGCGGGGGTGCGGGGTGTGACGGGCTAGGGCGAGCATTGCGCCACCGTCCTGGTGTCGGGGTAGTCGGTGGGTGGCGTGCGGAGGAAGCCGCCCTTGCGGAAGCGGGGGGTGCGGAGGGTTAGGGCGAGCATGGGGTCACCGCGCAGGTGGGGGAGGTGGGCATCAGGCTGCTGCCCAGGCGCCGAGGTGGGTCATTCGGTCGGCTACGGCTTCGGGGGTGGGGGAGTGGAGTTCGCCGACCAGGGTGCCGTCGGCGAGGAAGATGACTCGGTCGGCGAAGGAGGCGGCTACCGGGTCGTGGGTGACCATGACGATGGTCTGGGATGACGCGGTGACTGCCTGGCGGAGGAGGGTGAGGACCTCGCGGGCGGTGCGGGTGTCGAGGGCGCCGGTGGGCTCGTCGGCGAAGATGACGGCGGGGCGGGTCACCAGGGCTCGGGCGATGGCGACGCGTTGCTGCTGGCCGCCGGAGAGTTGGGCCGGGCGGTGGTCGAGGCGGTTCGCCAGGCCGACGCGGTGGACGACCTCGGACATCGCGGCGCGGTCCGGTGTGCGGCCCGCCAGGCGCAGCGGCAGGGCGATGTTCTGCGCGACCGTCAACGCGGGCAGCAGGTTGAACGCCTGGAAGACGAAGCCGATCTTGTCGCGGCGCAGCCTGGTCAGCTGGTTCTCGCCGAGCCCGGTCAGCTCGACCCCCGCCAGCTCCACCGACCCGCTGGTCGGCTTGTCCAGCCCGGCGGCGCAGTGCAGGAACGTGCTCTTGCCGGACCCGGACGGCCCCATCACCGCCGTGAACGTCCCCCGCTCGAACCCCGCGCTCACCCCCGCCAGCGCGGCGACCGCCCCGCTGCCCTTGCCGTAGACCTTCCGAACCCCGGACAGGCGCACCGCGTCACTCACGTCTTCTCCCCATGTCGATTCGATCTGGGAGAGACGTTAGGGCGCTGAACAGCCGGAACCCATGGCGCTGGCACTAGTCTTCGGGGTAGGGCTAGCACTACCTCCGGCGGCGTCGGCTTCCCGCCGCAGCGGCCCCTGCGCCCACGATCAGCACGATCGCCGTCAGCCCCCAGCGCCGCTTCTCCTCGGTGCTGCTGCGCGCCCGACTGGCCGTCCGGGGGTCCTCGGTGGGTGTCGTGGGCTGCGGCCGGTACGGGCGCTTGGTCGTCACCTCAGGCGGGGGCGGGACTGGCGGGACGGCGGTGGTCGGTTGCGGCGCGGGCGGGGGCACCACCGGGATCGGCGTCGGGCTGATCACCGGCGGCGACACGGGAACCACCGGCGCGCGAGCGGGCGGCGGCGGAACAGGAGCCGGAACAGGGCCCGCGCCGGGAGCCGGGGCGGGTGGGGTCGGCTGCGGTGTCGTCGCGGGTTCCACCCCGGGCAGGCACGCCGTGGCGTCCGCCGAACTCACCGCGGGCCACGCGCCCACCTCGGTCGCCGCACCCGTGCCCAGGTCGATCCGGAACAACGGCGACCGCCCCGCGATCCGGTTCGCGGCCGCGTAGAGCGCGCCATCGGGGGCCAGCACCGCGACCCCGAACGACGCACCCCCCGGCAGCCCCGTTGTCGCTACCTGCACGACCTGCCCGTTCCTGAGGTCGACCCGGACCACCCGGCTGCCGCTGTAGTCGGACGCCACCCCGTACGCGACCCCACCGCGCACGTCGAAGTCGTCCACGCCGACGATCAGCCCCCGCGGCGAGGTCATCACCGCGTCGACCACGCCGAGGTAGGTGTTGCTCCCCGGGTCCAGGTCGATCCGGTAGATGGCGGAGTCGACGCGCACGACCAGCTCGGAGCCGACGATCGTGCCCGCCGTCGCGCTGGTGAACCTGTCGCTGGGGAAGTTCAGTTCGTTGACCCTGCGCACCGGTCCGTGATCGATGACGTCGCCCTCGGTCCCGATGGACACCACGTGCGCGCCGTCGCCGAACGTCCCCTCGGTTGACCGCGTCGACAGCCCCCACAGCGAGTTCGTGTCCTCGGAGTAAGCGATCGCGTTGACCCGGTAGCGCAAGGTCGCGATCTGCTGCGCCGCGCTGGTGGCGAGGTTCACCCGGCTCAACACCGAGAACCCCGACACGTCCGTGCTGTGCACGCGGAAGAACGTGCACGACACCAGTGGTGCCGCCTCGCCTTCCGCGAGTCCGAGCACGGCGCCACCGGCCAACACCACCCCAACGGCGCCGATGGTCGCGAGGCGTTTCATTGCAGTCGCGCCTGCGCGCTCTCGAACGCCGAGGGCTCCACCTTTGCCCCACCGCTGTAAGGGTTCTGCAATTGGTGCGTCGCGAACAGCAGCAGTGAGAGCGTCCCGGCCAGAATCGACACGATGACGATGTGGGTAATCGGCCGAGGTCCACCGAACATCAGCGGTAGGGCTACCGACATGACGCTGCCCGCGATGAGCGCGAACCACAGCACGTCGCTGATGCCGTTGCCCGCCGCGTTGAGCCTTTCCTGCCGGGCCTGGTAGACGTCCCACAGCTTGTTCGCCGCGTCGATCTTCTGGTTGTTCTGCCAGTCGTCGTTCGCGGGCGCCTTCGCCACCGCCGCGCGCATCCGCTCCAGGATCGACCACCCGTCGCCCGCGACGTCGTCGTTGCCCTGCTCCATGTCCGGCCACTCCTGCTCGACCACGGTGGTGGCGTAGTCGGCGCTGAGCCTGCGCACCTCGGACGCGGTCGGCTCCCCGAGCGAGTCCGTCGCCCACCGGGCCGCGACCAGGTTCTCCGCCTCGCGGTAAGAGGTGTCCTCGGCCGCGCTGGTGCCGTCGAACAACGAGATCAGCACGAACGCGAGCAGCACAGCGTGCAACCCGCCCACGATGGTGAACACCTGCCCCGCGGCCTCGTTGTTGTCGACGGTGCCCAGGGTCTCGCCGAAGCGGCGGATCAGGTACGCGACGGCGGCGGTGGCGATGGCCGCGCCGAAGACCCAGATCAACCCGGAGAGGTAGATGTTCATCGCAGCTTCAGGTGCCCTTTCGCAAGAACATTCACGATATGGCCGCACGGAGGTCCGTGACGCAGCAACTGTGCCGGAAGGACGGTTGCCGGTGCGCGGCGAGAGTGACCGAACTACTCGATCGGATTACCAGCCATCGTGAATTCCGCGCTACCGGCGAGTCCACAAGGTAGTGACCGGCGCGGTCGGCCCACAAGGGCGCCGGGCGAAAGCCCCTATTCGTTGCTCCTGAATGACCGAATAGCGGCACGCGGGTCCGGCCGGGCGCACCCAGGCGAGACCGAGCCCACCGGACGCGGGGCTTGATCGGCTGTCGGGGTGATGGGAACCTCTGCCGTGGTGACCACGCGTGCTCGCCGGGGCCGCGGGCACTCCCTCCACTGTGGAAGTGCCGCCCGGTCGGACGGGTCCCGGGTCACCCGCGGCAGTTCACCCTCCGAGGAGTCCCCATGAGCGACGACCGTCGCCAGCGCATCGTGTCCGTCCTGCACGCGGCCTTCGCCGACCTGATGGCCGCCGACCCCACCGCGTTCCGCAGCAAGTTCCGCAAGATGGCCGCCGAGCCGTTCGCGTTCTACCGGGGCAGCGCCTGCCTGTTCTACGCCGACATGGTGGACGAACCGGACGAATGGTCCGACCCGCGCACCGGCCGGGTGTGGATCCAGGGCGACCTGCACGCGGAGAACTTCGGCACCTACATGGACGCCGAGGGCACCCTGGTCTTCGACGTCAACGACTTCGACGAGGCGTACCTGGGCGCCTTCACCTGGGACGTGCGCCGCTTCGCCGCGAGCATGGCGCTGCTGGGCTGGCGCAAGGCGTTCCCGGACGAGGCGATCACCCGGCTGGTGCGCGCCTACACCGAGACCTACGTCCGCCAGGTCCGCGAGTTCGCCGACAAGCCCGGCGACGAGATGTTCAGCCTGCGCCTGGACAACACCGAGGGCGCCATCAACCAGGTGCTCCTGCAGGCCAGGCTCGCCACCAGGGTCGGCCTGCTCAACGAGACGACCAGCGTGCGCGACTTCGACCGCGTCTTCCGCATCGGCCCGGGCGTGCGCAAGCTCGACGACGAGGAGCGCGCCAAGGTCGAGGCCGCGTTCGAGGGCTACCTCGACACCATCCCCAGCGGCAAGCGCGCGTCGAGCAGCCTGAGCTACAAGGTGAAGGACGTGGTCGGCCGCAGCGGGTTCGGCATCGGCTCCGCCGGGCTGCCCGCGTACAACGTGCTGGTCGAGGGCCGGTCGCAGGCGCTGGAGAACGACGTGGTGCTGTCGATGAAGCAGGCCAACGTCGCCGCGCCGAGCCGGGTGGTCGACGACGAGAAGATCCGCTCGTACTTCCACCACCACGGCCACCGGACCGCGGTCTCGCAGCGGGCCCTGCAGGCGCACGCCGACCCGTGGCTCGGTTTCACCGAGGTCGACGGCACCGGCTTCGTCGTGGCCGAGCTGTCCCCCTACGTGACGGATCTGGACTGGTCCGACCTCACCGAACCGGGTGACATCCTCCCGGTGGTCGAGTACCTCGGCCGGGCCAGCGCCAAGGCGCACTGCGTGTCGGACTCCGACTCCGAGCAGACCCTGGTGGGCTTCCAGGTCGAGGAGGCCATCGCGGGCGCCATCGGTGACCGGGAGGGGCCGTTCGTCGACGCCGTGGTGGACTTCGCGCACCGCTACGCCGAGCAGACCCGGCTTGACCACCGGCTCTTCGTCGAGGCGTTCCGGGGTGGTGAGATCAAGGGCGTCGAATCCGTGTGAGGGTTCACCGGATCGGGGTACGTAGCGCCGGGCGGAGCTGAGGAGGTTTCATGCCTGATCTGATTCTCGGTCCGGTGCTGCGGCACGTCGACTCGACGTCGGCAACGGTGTGGGTGGAGACGGACGCGTCCTGCGACGTCACGGTCGCGGGGCGGTCCACCCGCACGTTCGAGGTGCTCGGGCACCACTACGCGCTCGTCGTGCTCACCGACCTGGAGCCCGCGTCGGTCACCGAGTACGACGTGCGGCTCGACGGCACCGTCCGCTGGCCCGAGCCGGGCGACGACCTACCGCCCAGCCGGATCCGGACGCTGCCCGACGGCGGCGACCACGACTTCCTGCTGCTGTTCGGCTCCTGCCGCAAGCCCGAGAGCGACGACCCCACCGAGCACAAGCTGTGGGGCACCGACGCGCTGGCCGCCTACGCGCTGCGGATGGCCACCCAGGAGGAGGTCGACTGGCCGGACTCGCTGGTGCTGCTCGGTGACCAGGTGTACGCGGACGAGACCAGCAAGGCCACCCAGGAGTGGATCAAGGGTCGGCGGGACGCGAGCAAGCCGCCTGGCACCGAGGTCGCCGACTTCACCGAGTACGTGCGGCTCTACCACGAGTCCTGGTCGACCCGGCTGGTCCGCTGGCTGTTCGCGACCGTGCCGACCTCGATGATCTTCGACGACCACGACGTGCGTGACGACTGGAACACCTCCCAGACCTGGCGCGACGAGATCGAGGCCACCGACTGGTGGGCCCAGCGCGAGCGCGCGGCCGTCGTCTCGTACTGGATCTACCAGCACATCGGCAACCTCGCGCCGGAGGAGCTCGCGCAGGACGAGACCTTCCGCGCGGTCACCGCCTCCGGCAGCGACGCGGTCGCGGTGCTCAGCGACTTCGCCGACGTCGCCACCCAGGAGTTCAACGGCCGTAAGGGCACGAGGTGGAGCTACCGGCGCGACTTCGGCAACGTGCGGCTGCTCGTCGTCGACACCCGGTCGGGCCGCATCCTCAAGGACGGCCACCGCTCGATGGTCGGCGACGGCGAGTTCGAGTGGATCGAGGCCAACGCCGACGGCGACTACGACCACCTGCTCATCGGCTCCTCGCTGCCCTGGCTGATGCCGCACGCGATCGCGCACGTCCAGTCCATGAACGAGGTCTCCTGCCGCCGCACCGACTGGCGCGGCAGGCTCGCCGAGAAGCTGCGCCAGGCCGCCGACCTGGAGCACTGGCCGTCCTTCCGGGCGTCATCCGACCGGCTGACCAAGCTCATCCGGCGGATCGCCGAGGGGAACGCCGCGACCGTGTGCGTCCTGTCCGGGGACGTCCACCACGTGTACGCCGCCGAGGCCACCTTCGACCGGCCGGTCAACGCCCGGGTCTACCAGCTCACCTGCTCGCCGCTGCACAACGCCGTCGAGCGGTTCATGCGGCCGCTGTTCCGGCTCGCCTGGTGGCAGCCGCTGGCCGGGGTGCTGCGCCGGTGGATGTACCGGTCGCCGGAGATCGAGCCGCTGCCGGTGGACTGGACGAAGGTCGCCGGTCCGTTCTTCGGCAACGCCGTCGCCACGCTGCGGGTTCGCGGCCGGGACGCGGACGTGGTCATCGAGATGGCGGGTGATGGCGACGACGGGCCGACACTGCGCCCGCTGCCCGCCGTCGCGCTCACGGCGGGTCGCCCGAGCTGACCCGGGCGCCCGCTCCTAGACTTCGCGGCGTGGAATACCAGCTCACCGCCGATGTGTCGCCGCCGTCGGACACCGACCTCGACCCGTTGCAGCGCCACGGTGTCGCCGCCGTGCTCGACGAGCAGCTGGAGCTGCTCGCGGGCATCGAGGGACCGGACGGGGTCGAGGTAGAGCCGCTGGACCACCGGGTCGCGGTGCACCCCACCGGCGCCGTCATCACCTGGCTGCTGGACGCCCCCGCGCTGTCGTTCGCCGAGGAGGCGGCCAGGCACGTGCTGACCGAGCTGCTCGCCACCAGCGAGCTGCTCTCGGACTGGACCCTGGGCCGGTGCGAGGTCATCGCCTCCGACGACGACCTGGCCGCCGCGCTCGGCCAGGACGACCCCGAGCTCGACGACGAGGACGAGGACGAGGAGCTGAGCCCGGAGGAGGTCGCCGCGCTGCGCGACGAGCTGCTGGTCTCCGCGGGCACGCTGCGCGCGTTCGGCCCCGAGGCGTTCGGCCACGACCCGGCCGACCCGGACAGCCCGGTCTCCGCCGAGGCCGCGCGCCTGGTCGCCGGTGCGCTGGTGCAGGCGATGGAGATCCTCACCGACGAGCTGTTCGCCGACGTGCAGGAACTCGAGGACGCCGAGGAGACGGCCAGCGAGGTCGACGCGCTCAGCGTGCTCAACCAGCTGCCGCTGCGCTACGCCGAGCACTACGGCGCGCTGTTCGCCAAGCAGTTCCTGGTGGTCAGCGCCATCTTGGGCTACCGGCTCGCGCAGCCGGGTTGGACGCCGCCGCTGTGCACCGCGGAGGCGCTGGCGCTGCACGTGCTCAAGGCCGAGGCCGGGGTCCAGCTCGACCTGGCCGGGCTGCTCGACGAGCTGCCGCTCAAGGACATCTTCGCCGCCTTCGACGCGCACGCCTTCGCCGACCTCGACCACGAGCGGCTCTTCGACCTCGACGAGGAGACCGGCGAGGACGAGATCGACCTGCTCGGCACCCCGGGCCTCGACATCGACGAGTGGTTCCTGCCGCGCGGCGCCGAGGTCCTGCACCCGTACCTGGCCGCGGAGTCCGCCGCCAGCCACGCCGAGTAGCTCCCACCTTCCGGACACCGTTGACCAGCCGTCGCCCGACTGGTCAGCTTGTCGCTGTGCGTCCCTACCCGATCACCGGCGGTCGATGTCAGGGCTGAGCACCATCGTGTCTCAGCCCTCCTTCGAACCCAGGGATCACCATGGCCTTGTCCGCGCTGCCCACCCACACCGAACCCTTGAGCGAGCCAGCCAGAGTCACCCTCACCGTCCACGTGACCGCCGAGGCCGACCGCATCCCAGCGCTGACCGCGGGCCTCGTCAACGCCCTCAACGCCCTGGGCCGCGACGAACTGGCGGTCACGGTGGACGGCCCGGTGGCCCCGGTGCTGCCGCTGCCCGCCCGCAAGACCGCGCCGCTGCGCGTCCAGGCTGACGCCCGCCGCGTCCTGTGGCGCGACCGCGAGGTCATCCTGACGCGGCTGGAGTTCGACCTCTTGCTCTACCTGGCCACGCACCCGAACCGCGTCCACCGCCGCCGCGCGCTGATGACGCAGGTGTGGCGCACCACGTACGTGAGTGAGCGGACGGTGGACGTCCACGTGCGGCGGTTGCGGGGGAAGATCGGGGGCGGGGAGCAGTTGATCCGCACGGTGCGCGGGGTCGGGTACCAGTTGGCCGACCCCGCAGTGGTCGCCGTGGAACGGGGCTAGGGCTAGTCGCCGTGGAACGGGGATAGGGCTAGCCGCCGTTGAGCAGGGCTAGGGCTACTGCAGCGGCTTGCGGCCGGTTTCCTGCTCCCACTTCGACAACTGCTGCTCCAGGGCCTTCATGATCTCGAAGACCTGGGACGGGGGGATGCGGACGCGGGAGACGATGCGGGCCGGGGTGGCGAGGAACTCGGTGCCGCTGTCGTCCTGGGTGGGGTGGTTGGGGCCGACGATGGTGGCGAAGTCCAGCACGAAGGACTCCTTGTCGTGCCAGACGACGGCGAAGTTGGCGTAGTGGCCGACCTCCTGCTCCGGGGGCATGTTGACCATGAAGCGGGATTCCAGCGGCTGGTCCATCTGCGTCCTCTCGTCGGCCTCTGGCCGCGATGCTAGCCGCGTTCGCGGAACGCCCGGCGGTACGCGGACGGGGAGGTGCGCATCGCGCGGGTGAAGTGGTGCCGGTAGGTGACCGGGGAGTCGAAGCCGACCGCGGCGGCGACGTCGGGGATCGGGTGCTCGCCGGACTCCAGCAGGGCGAGGCTGGCCTGGACGCGCTGGGTGATCAGCCAGCGGATGGGGCTGGTGCCCGCGGTCAGCCGGAACCGGCGCAGGTAGGTGCGGGTCGACAGGTGGGCGAGCCTGGCCAGCGACTCGACGGTGATCGGCGCCGCCAGGTTCGCCAGCGCCCACGTCATGCTCGCGGCCACCGCGTCCTCGGTCGGTTCCTGGACCGGTGCCTCGATGAACTGCGCCTGCCCGCCCTCGCGGTGCGGGGCCACCACCAGCCTGCGGGCCACCGCGTTGGCGACCGTGGCGCCGTGGTCGGCGCGGACCAGGTGCACGCACAGGTCGATGCCCGCCGCGCTGCCCGCGCTGGTGAGGATGTCGCCGTCGTCGACGTAGAGCACGTCCGCGTCGACCTCGACCGCCGGGTGCCGCTCGGCCAGCAGCGCCGCGTACTGCCAGTGCGTCGCCGCGCGCCTGCCGTCGAGCAGCCCGGCGGCGGCGAGGGCGAACGCGCCGGAGCAGATGGACACCAGCCGGGCGCCCCTGGCGTGCGCGGTCCGCAGCGCGGCCACCACCGGCTCCGGCACCGGGGACCGCACGTCCGACACCCCGGGGATGATCACCGTGTCGGCCGCGGCCAGGTCGTCGAGCCCGTACCCGGCCAGCATGGTCGCCCCGCCGACCACCCGGACCGGGCCGTCCGCGCAGATCACCAGCCGGTACCACGGCACGTCCAACTCGGGCCTGGACAGGCCGAAGACCTCGGTCACGATGCCGAGTTCGAACGGTGACATGCCGTCGTAGGCCAGGACGCTCACGGTGCGGATGGCGGAATGTTAGCGCACGGCGGCGTCCGCGCCACTTCCTCGACGGTCGTCGCACCCGCAGGATCAGCGGCATGAACGCCATCGCCCACTTCACCGCCCGGCTCACCTTCGAGACCGACTCCAGCGACGTGCACGCCACCCTCCCGGCGGGCGGCTTCACCCTCGTCGACACCCGCTCCGCCGAGGCGTGGGCCCAGGGGCACGTGCTCGGCGCCATCCACCTGCCGACCAAGGAGATCGCCGCGCGCGCCGCGGGACTGGTGCCCGCCGGGACCCCCGTTGTCACCTATTGCTGGGGGCCGGGGTGCAACGGCGCGACCAAGGCCGCGCTGGAGTTCGCCCGGCTCGGCTACCCGGTCCGGGAAATGCTCGGCGGCTTCGAGTACTGGGCGCGCGAGGGATTCCCGGTCGAGGGCCGCTCGGTGCCGGTCGACCCGCTGACCACCGTCGTCACCGGGGGTTGCGGCTGCTAGCAGGGGTCCACAGTGGACGGGTTGGGCCCAATGGCCCAACGTGGAACGGAAACCGTTTCACCCCCTGGGGGCGAGGGTATCTACCCGGCATCACGCGATGTCCGGGAAGGAGAACCCGATGTCAACAGGTGCGATCATCGGCATCGTCGTCGCGGTCGTCGTCGTTGTCGCCATCATCGCGGTGGCGCTGCGGGCCAAGGCGCGCAGCAACCACCTGCGAGACCGGTTCGGGGACGAGTACGACCGCACGGTCCACGCGAGCTCCAAGCGCGAGGCGGAGCGGGAGCTGCTCGGCCGCGAGAAGCGGCACGCCGAGCTCGAGATCCGCGACCTGACCCCGGCCGAGCGCGAGGACTACACCTCGCGGTGGTCGTTGGTGCAGGCCGAGTTCGTCGACCGGCCCGGTGCCGCCGTCGACGAGGCCGACCGGCTGGTGACCGCGCTCATGTCCGACCGCGGCTACCCCGTCGACGGCGACCACGACCAGCGGGTGGCCGACCTCTCGGTCCGCCACTCGTCCACTGTGGAGCACTACCGGCTGGCCCGATCGGTGCGCGCCAAGCACACCGGCGACGGCGACGCCTCCACCGAGGAGCTGCGCGAGGCGATCGTCCGCTACCGCGCGCTGTTCGACGACCTGCTCTCCGACGGTTCCGGCACGCACGCCGACGAGTCCCCTGTGGACGGTCAGGTGGCGGGCGGGGCGGACAGCGCCCACCCGCACGACGCCCGCCCCGCCACCCAGTGAGTCAGCCCCACGTCCCCACGGAAGGCCCAACCGTGACCAAGCCAGACAACGAACACCGGCTCCAGACCGAGGACCTCCTGGTCGACCGCGACACCGAGCACGCGACGACCGGCACCGGCAGAAAACCCGACGTTGACACCCACGACGGGGACGCCCACGGCACTGACACCCGCGACGGGGACACCCGCGGTGACGCCTACCGCGACGGCGAGGACGCCCGGACCGCGGACACCGCCTACGCGGGCACGACCCACGGTGACACGGCTGACACGGCGCGCGGGGACTCGGCCTACCGGGACTCGGGCTACGCCGACGAGGCGTACAGCGACACCGGCTACGGCGATCGCGACGACGCGCGCACCGACCCGCCGAACTCGCTGACCGACCCCGACTCGACCGACGCCGGGTACGCCGACCCCGAGCACACCGGGTCCACGCACGCCGGCGTCGAGCACACGGGATCCGAGCACACGGGATCCGAGCACACGGGATCCGAGCACACGGGAGTCGAGGACACCGGGGTCGACCACGCCGGAGTCGGGCACGCCGGATCCGAGCACACCGGGGCCGGGCACGCTGAGCCCGAGTACACCGAGAACGCGCCCACCGCGGCGATCCCGGAGCAGCAGAGCGTCCGCGAGTCCGGTCTCCCGGTCGCGACCGACGCCGAGGAGCCCGCGGCGCAGCTGTTCTCCGAGGAGGAGGTCGGCCGCTTCCGCGAGCAGTGGCAGGCCATCCAGACCACCTTCGTCGACGACCCGCAGGACGCGGTCCGCGGCGCCGACCACCTGGTGGCCGAGGTGATGCAGGCCCTCGCGGCGACCTTCACCGAGCACAAGCGCGGCCTGGAAGAGCAGTGGCAGGGCGGTTCCGCGGCGCAGACCGAGGACCTGCGGCTGGCGCTGCGCCGCTACCGGTCGTTCTTCCACCAGCTCCTGCACTCCTGAGCTGTTGCCAGGTCCCCGTTTCCGGCACACTGCCGGGGGCGGGGATCTCGGCACGTCCGGAGGTGGTTCGGTGTACGCGCTGTTCGACACGGCGATCGGCCGGTGCGGGGTCGCGTGGGGTGAGCGTGGCATCACCGCCGTGCAACTGCCCGAGCGCACCGAGTCGGCGACCGCGGCCCGGTTGCGCCGCTACGGCACCGAGGCCGAACCGCCCGCCGCGGTCGTGTCCGCCATCGCGCGCATGACGGCCCTGCTCGACGGCGAACGCGACGACCTCACCGACATCGTCGTCGACCCCGAGGGCATCCCCGAGTTCGACCTGCGCGTCCACGCCGTTGCCCGCGCCATCCCGGTCGGCGAGACGCTCACTTACGGCGAGGTCGCCACCCTGATCGGCCTGCCGGGTTCGGCGCAGGCCGTCGGCCAGGCACTCGGCCGAAACCCTTACCCCATCGTGGTTCCGTGCCACCGGGTGCTGGGCGCGAACGGGAAGGTCGGCGGGTTCTCCGCGGGCGACGGCGCGGTCACCAAGCTGCGCATCCTGGGCATCGAGGGCGCCGCGCCCGGCGGCCAACCGTCCCTTTTCGACTGATGGTCACCGACGCCCGCCTGCGCGAGGCCCTGGTGACGGGGCCGTTCAGCCTCGCGCTGCGGCTGGCGCTGCGGGCGAGCGGGCTGAGCCTGGACCGCGTGCAGTACCGCCTCGCCGAACGCGAGGTGCCGGTGAGCAAAACGGCGCTGAGCAACTGGCAAAGCGGTCGCACACAACCGGAACGGCCGGAGTCGTTGCGCGCACTCGCTGTCCTGGAAGAGATCCTGGTGCTGCCGGACCGCGCTTTGTCGTCCCTGCTGGGACCCCCGCGTCCGCGCGGCCGGTGGTTGACCCGTGCGCCGGACGACATGCGCGCCGACCAGGCGTGGGCACGGCCGGACGGGTTGCTGCGCACGCTCGACAGCCTCGGGACCACGCTGGCGGCGGTCGACCGGATGTCGAAGGTGTCGCTCCAGGTGATCTGCGTCGTCGGCGCGGACCGGCTGCTGTACCGCGTCGAGCACCTGGTCGTGCTCCGGGCCGAACAGGCAGGTGTCGACCGCTACACCGTCGCCTACCGCAGCGACCTCGGCGAACCGGAGATCACCGCGACGGTCGGGTGCAGGCAGGGGCGACGGCGCGGCGACGCGGAGACCGGGTTCACGACGTTCGAACTGCTGCTGGACCGCGGTCTTGGCGCGGGGGAGTTGGTGTCCCTGGGGTACACGATCGCTCCTGGGTCACCGGAGCTGTACCACTCGCAGCGGATCGGGGCGGCCACGCGGGTTTACGGGGCGACGGTCCAGTTCGACGCGGCCGCGCTGCCGGTCCGGGTCTACCGCCGTTTCCAGTCCTCCGTGGGCGAGACCGACTGCGCCGAAACCGACCTCCGACTCGGCGCCACCTCGACCGCCCAACACGTCGAAGCCGACCCGCCTCCCGGCATCTACCGCCTTGGTTGGGACTGGGATTAGGCCGCTCGTGCCGCCGTGATCCTGAGGCGGATGGGGGCGTAGTGGGCGGCTACCGCGGTGGCGAAGCTGTCGAGGTCGTTCGCGCGGGCGGCGGTGATGATGTCGCGGTGCAGCGCGACGGTGTCGTGCTCGTCGGTCGGGAGGCCAAGGTGCGGGGCGACCGTGGTGTAGACGTCCCAGAAGGCGTCGGTGAGCTGGCTGACCAGTTCGTTGCCGAGGGGGTGCACGAGCAGGGCGTGGAACGCGCGGTCGGCCGCCAACGGGTCGTCGCCGGTGTCCATGCGGTCGACCAGGGCGTCCAGGCTGGCCAGGTGCTCGGCGTCGAGGGCGGTGACGATGCCTGCCGCGTTGCCGCGCTCGAACAGTTCGCGGACCTCGACCAGGTCAGACAGCACGCCGAACTCGTCGTCCGGGCTGAGCAGGCCGCGGAAGGTCAGGCCCTCCACCAGCGCAGACAGGCTGAGGCCGCCGACGTAGGTGCCGTGCCCGTGCCGCACCTCGACGATGTCGAGCGCGTCCAGCGTCTTGATCGCCTCGCGGACACTGGAACGGGAGGCGCCCAGCGCGGCGCACAGCTCGTTCTCCGTGGGCAGCGGGGCACCCGGGCGCAGGCGGTTGTCGAGGATGTAGCGCTTGATGCGCTCGCTGACCTCCTCGCGCAGCAGCGACCGGCCGACCCGTTCGTTGGACACCACCTCGGGCAACCCCTCTCCTGTCGTGGGCGACACCCTCTCACGTTCTGCCCAGCCCCGCGTCTGGCGATCGGGGCACCGCAGCTGAATCGATTTTGACACCCGCTCGGGCCAGTCGGTAGTTTCGGTGGCGCGGTGCACGCCAGTGTCGTCGTTCGCCCGGGGGAACAACACCGACGATGCCCGGAGAGTAGTGACGATGAGCGTGCCGTTGAACTCGGTCGTTGCCGATGTGACCGCGAGGATCGCCGCCCGCAGCGCCGGGAGCCGGTCGGACTACTTACGCCGGATGGCCGCCGCCGTGCCGTCGCGGCCGATGCGCGCCGGGCTGGGGTGCAGCAACCTCGCGCACGGGTTCGCCGCCTGCGCCGGACCGGACCGGCTGGCCGTCAAGGGGGTCAGCGCCCCGGGGGTGGCGATCGTGTCCGCCTACAACGACATGCTCTCGGCGCACCAGCCGTTGCACGAGTTCCCCGGCTGGATCAAGGAAGCGGCCCGCCAGGCCGGTGGCGTCGCGCAGTTCGCCGGTGGGGTGCCCGCGATGTGCGACGGGATCACCCAGGGGCGGCCGGGCATGGAGCTCTCGCTGTTCAGCCGCGAGGTCATTGCGATGGCCACCGGTGTGGCGCTCTCGCATGACATGTTCGACGCAACGTTGCTGCTCGGGGTGTGCGACAAGATCGTCCCGGGACTGCTGATCGGCGCGCTGGCGTTCGGCCACCTGCCCGCGATCCTGGTGCCCGCCGGGCCGATGGCGTCCGGGCTGCCCAACGGGGAGAAAGCACGGGTCCGGCAGGCGTTCGCCGAGGGCAAGGCCACGCGTGACGACTTGTTGGCCGCGGAGTCGGCGTCGTACCACTCCCCGGGGACGTGCACGTTCTACGGGACGGCGAACTCGAACCAGCTCGTGGTCGAGGTCATGGGGCTGCACCTGCCCGGCGCCAGCTTCATCCCGCCCGGCACCCCGCTGCGGCGCGCGGTGACGGAGGCCGCCGCTCGGCGGGTCGTCGAGATCACGGCGCAGGGTGCGGAGTACACGCCGATCTCGCAGGTGGTGGACGAGCGGTCGGTGGTCAACGGTGTCATCGCGTTGTTGGCCACGGGTGGGTCCACCAACCACACGCTGCACCTGGTGGCCATCGCGGCCGCGGCCGGGATCCACCTGACCTGGGACGACTTCTCCGACCTGTCGTCGGTCGTGCCGCTGCTCGCCCGCGTCTACCCGAACGGATCGGCGGACATCAACCACTTCGTTGCGGCAGGTGGCGTCCAGTTGCTGGTGGGGGAGTTGCTGGACGCAGGGTTGCTGCACGGCGATGTGTCCACAGTGGCCGGTCCGGGGCTGGACCGGTACCGGCAGGAGCCCGTGCTCGACGGCGGGGTGCTGCGCTGGCGGGACGGGCTGCGCGAGTCGGCCGACCTCGACGTGCTGCGCCCGGTGTCGGCGCCGTTCGCGGCCGACGGCGGGCTGCGGATGCTGGCCGGGAACCTGGGGCGCGCGGTGGTCAAGGTGTCGGCGGTGGCCGAGGAGCACCGGGTCGTCGAGGCGCCCGCGCGGGTGTTCACCACGCAGGAGGCGGTCACCGAGGCGTTCCGGGCGGGGGAGCTGGACCGGGATGTGGTGATCGTGCTGCGGCAGCAGGGGCCCCGGGCGAACGGGATGCCGGAGCTGCACGGGCTGACGCCGTCGTTGAGCGCGGTGATGAGCCGGGGGCACAAGGTCGCGCTGGTGACCGACGGGCGGATGTCCGGGGCGTCGGGCAAGATCCCCGCGGCCATCCACTGCACGCCGGAAGCCGCGGCAGGTGGTCCCATCGCGTTGATCCGCGACGGCGACCTGGTCCGGCTGGACGCGGATGCCGGGCGGGTGGATGTCTTGGTCGCTGCTGAAGTTCTTGCTGTGCGGACGCCCGAGGATGTTGTGCCCACCGAGTGGACGGGCACCGGGCGTGAGCTGTTCACCGCGCTCCGCCGCGCTGTCGGTCCCGCGGACCAGGGCGCAAGCGTTTTCGCACCGTTCGACCTGGTCCCGGCGCTGTGAGGAGTCGTTCGATGAGCTTGCTTGACCTGTCGCCGGTGGTGCCGGTCGTGGTGGTCGACGACGTGGCGCGCGCGGTGCCGTTGGCCGAGGCGCTGGTGCGCGGGGGCGTTCGGATTATCGAGGTGACGCTGCGGACCGACGCGGCTCTTGAGTCCATCCGGCGGATCGTCGACGAGGTCCCGGACGCGGTGGTCGGCGCTGGGACTGTGACGACACCGGTTTTGGCCGCCGCCGCATTGGCCGCGGGCGCGAAATTCCTGGTGACCCCCGGCACCACCGAGTCCGTGCTGGCCGCCGCCGCCGACACCGGCCTCCCCATCCTCCCCGGCGCCGCCACCGTCTCGGAAGCCATGCGCCTGGCCGAACTCGGCTACACCGAACTCAAGTTCTTCCCCGCCGAAGCCGCGGGCGGCGTCCCCTTCCTCAAGTCCATCGCGGGCCCCCTCCCCGCCCTCCGCTTCTGCCCCACCGGCGGCATCACCGCCACCACAGCCCCCACCTACCTATCCCTCCCCAACGTCGCCTGCGTAGGCGGCAGCTGGCTAACCCCCACCACCGCCAACCCAACCACCATCGAACGCCTGGCCCGCGAGGCCACCGCGCTTCGCTCCAGCTGAGCCCTCCCCGGCGGCGTCGGTAGGCCACGCGGCCTTGCCCGCCCGGAACCATCCCCAGTCGGCGGCCCTACCACGCTGGTGTCACCGCTCCGCCCCAGCTCGACAGGTCGGACCGGTGACACCAGCGCCACACCTTGTGCCGCGTGAACAACTCTTCCTCTCTTCCCCGCCCCAGACCTGCGACGGCGTCGACGCCCACGGCGAACAGTGCGGCCTGTGCGCCCAGGTCGGCCTGATCCCCGAGCAGCCTGTACCCCAAATGGCGTGCCCCGGCCGGACGGCGATGGAACAGGCTGCTGGCTACCCACACGACGAAGCCGGGTCCTGCGCCGTCGCGCAAGAGGCTCGACCGCTAGGTCGATCGGGTGAAGAATCCGTTCGACTTTAGACCAAAGCCGTTCCGGAGAGGTTTTAAGCCGTTCGTTCGGATATTGTGTACGACATGAAGACCATGTTGCAGCACTTGCGCGAAGCCTTGGACGTTGGCCAACGCGAACTCGCGGCTCGCGCGCAGGTCTCGCAGGAGACGATCAGCCAGTTGGAGTCTGGCAAGTCGAGTAGGCCCCGACTTGACACGCTGACCAAGTTGCGCGATGCCCTGCAGTTGGGCGACCTGAAGCCGGAGGAACTGCTTGAGCCCAGTCCGCTCTTCGGTGACCCTGAACTCGTGCCCGCGGCGGCCTTGATGATCCGACTTCTCAAGGCGTTGCCCGTCTACCGCGGGGAGAACTCGCGGGCTGGTGAGTTCTGGAGGGAGTTGTCCCGAAGCTTGGGCTACACCGATCTCTACCCGGCCACCAAGATCCGTGGTCATCTCCGGGCGGCGGCCGAAGACGACTATCCGAACGCCGCCACGGACCTCGCCGAGTACGTGCTGACGTTCTTCGACCCCGACATCGACGCCGTGATCGGTGTCTTGGTCAAACACAGTGGCATCGGTCCGGGTAGGTACGGCGCCAGGCGATGGTGTCGCGATGTCACCGATGCCGCCTGGGTGCTGCACCGCGCTGCCATGACCTCGTACCCGACGCAGGTTGGGGAGTTTCTCCACGAGGCTCAGCAGACGACCGATCCTGCTCGCGTCCTCGAGTTGTGTGCGAGCGTCTATCCCGGTGTTCGTGCGCGCGCGTATGCGCGCGCACCCTTCGAGGTGCAGGTCGCGGCGCTGAGCGATGATCCTTCCGCTGAGGTCCACTACGCGATCGCCAAGGCCGCCGACGGTCGGTTGCAACGTGAGGTGTTGAGTTCTCCGACGGCTTGGTCGGGTCTCGCGATCAACCCGCGCTTGGACTCGCGCGTCGCCGAGCAGTTGGTCGACGCTGTGCTTGGCGCCTTGACCGGTCCGTATGAGTCGGAAGCCGGACGTGCGCTGTTCAGCCTCGCCGAGAACGTCGAGCTTCCTGAGCCCCTGCTTCGCCGCATCAGTGCCGCCATCGACCACGATGATCGTGACGAGGACGCCAGTGGCGGGAACATCTCTGCTGTCCTCGCAATCCGTCGCACGTTGCACACTCTCGACGCCGCCAAGTCCGCGAACGCCGACGAGTCCGGCGCGTCGGGCGAGCAGGCGTCCGAGGTGGCTGACCGGAAGGCCGATTCCGAGTCCTGGTGGCGACGTGCCTTTGGCGGCAAGTAGCGACTGGACCTGCCCCGCCCGGGTGCTCGACGTCTGCCCGGGCGGGGGTTGCCCGCCCCCGTCCTGCGGTCGAATTGGTTGAGACATCTGACCTCTTCGGCTGGTAGTCTGCGCACTGCTGCACTGTGGGCGCCGGTAATGTGCAGCTCTGAGCACGGAGGGTGGCCATGTCGTTCGTCGCGGTGGAGATCGCGGGGCAGCCTGGGTGTTGGGGGCGGGTGAGCGGGGCGCCGGTGGCTCGGGTGGGCGAGCGGGTGGCTGTGGTGGGGTGCGGGACGTCGTGGTTTGTGGGGATGGCGTTTGCGGCGTTGCGGGGTGCCAGGGGGGAGTGGACGGACGCGTTCGCGGCTTCCGAGGCTGTGCTGGGGCGGGGGTACGACCGGGTGGTGGCGATCACGCGGTCCGGGACGACCACCGAGGTCGTCGACCTGCTCGAACGAATCGACTTACCCAGCACGGTGATCACCGGGGTCGCGGGGTCGCCCGCGGCGGAGTTGGCCACCGAGACGGTCTTGCTGGACTTCGCCGATGAGCGGTCTGTGGTTCAGACCAGGTTCGCGACCACCGCCTTGGCGCACCTGCGGGCGTCGCTGGGTGAAGACCTCTCCGCGGCCATCGCCGACGCGGGAACGGCGCTCGAAGTTGACCTCCAGGACCTCCCGGACGCCGAGCAGTTCACCTTCCTCGGGCAGGGTTGGACCGTGGGACTCGCGCACGAAGCCGCCCTGAAGATCCGGGAAGCCGCCGGGTTGTGGAGTGAGTCGTACCCGGCCATGGAGTACCGGCACGGGCCGATCAGCATCGCGCAGCCGGGCCGGGTCGCCTGGGTGTTCGGGCAGGCGCCGGACGGGCTGGAGGCGGACATCGCCAAGACCGGGGCCACCTACGTCGGCAGCGACCTGGACCCCATGGCGCAGCTCGTGCTCGCCCAGCGCGTCGCGGTGGAAGCCGCGCTCCGGCGGGGGTTGGACCCGGACCGGCCGCGCAACCTCACCCGTTCCGTCGTCCTCGGCGCCTGAGATGCCACTGGTCCCCACCGCCGCCATCCTCGGCGCCGCGGCCGGTCGCGGGGTCGGGGCGTTCAACGTCATCCAGGTCGAGCACGCGGAGGCCGTCGTCGCGGGCGCCGAGCGCGCCGGTGCCGCCGTCGTGCTGCAGATCAGCGAGAACTGCGCGCGCTACCACGGTGCCCTGGAACCGATCACCCTCGCGACCATGGCCGTCGCCAGGAACGCGGGCGTCCCCGTCGCGGTGCACCTCGACCACCTCGAATGCACCGAACTGGTCGAGGAAGGTCTGCGCCTCGGCGTCGGCTCGGTCATGTTCGACGCCTCCGCACTGCCTTACGCCGACAACGTCGCGCTCACCACCGCCGTCGTGCGCCGTTGCCACGCGGCCGGGATCCCGGTCGAGGCCGAGCTCGGTGAGATCGGCGGCAAGGACGGTCACGCGCCCGGGGTGCGCACCGACCCCGCCGAGGCCGCCGCGTTCGTCGCCGCGACCGGGGTGGACGCGCTCGCCGTCGCGGTCGGCAGCAGGCACGCGATGCTGACCAGGGACGCCCGGCTCGACCTCGCCCTGGTGGCCGCGATCCACGCCGCCGTGCCGGTCCCGCTGGTGCTGCACGGGTCATCCGGCGTGCCGGACGCCGCGCTCGCCGCCGCCGTGCTGGCGGGCATCACGAAGGTCAACATCGGCACCCGGATCAACGCCGTGTTCACCGCGGCCGCCCGGTGCGCGCTCGCCGACGACGAGTCCCTCGTGGACACCAGGAAGTACCTCGGCCCGGCCCGCGCCGCGGTCGCCGCCGAGGTGGCCGGACTGCTGGGTGTGCTGGGCGCGGTCCCGGCACGGAAGATCGGGACAACCGGATGATCCTCACCGTCACCGCCAACCCCGCCCTCGACGTGAGCTACCGCGTCGACCGGCTGCGCCCCGGCCACGTCCACCGCATCGGCGCGGTGTTCGAGCGCGCGGGCGGCAAGGGCTTCAACGTCAGCCGCGTGCTGCACGACCAGGGCGTGCCCACCAGGGCGCTCGGCCCGGTCGGCGGCATCCTCGGCGACTCGCTGCGCGCGGACCTGCTCGACGCCGGGCTGCCGCACGACCTGCTGCCGGTCGCCGCCGCGACCAGGATGACCATCGCGGTGGTCGCCGACGAGGCCACCACGTTCAACGAGCCGGGCGGCCCGCTCTCGGCGTTCGACTGGTCGCGCCTGCACGACCTGGTGCGGTCGTACCTGCCGCGCACCGAGGTGCTGGTCTGCTCGGGCAGCCTGCCGCTGGACGCGCCGGACGAGTCCTACGCGGACTTCGTCGCGCTGGCCGCGGAGTTCGGCGTGCCCACCGTGGTGGACGTCGGTGGTGCCCCGCTGCGGGCGGCGGCCGAGGCCGGGGTCGCCATCGTGAAGCCGAACGCCGAGGAACTGGCGGCCGCTGTCGACGACGACGACCCGGTGGCCGGTGCCAGGCAGTTGCGCGCTCTGGGTGCCGAGGCCGTCGTCGTCTCGCTCGGCGCGGACGGTCTGCTGGCCGCGACCCCCGACGGCGAGTGGCGCGCGACCCTGCCAGAACCGGTCGCGGGCAACCCGACCGGCGCGGGTGACGCCGCCGTCGCCGCGCTCGCCGACAGCCTCCGCCGCGGCCTCACCTGGCCGGAACGCCTCCGCCTCGCCGTCACCTGGGCAGGCGCCGCCGTCGCCGCCCCCCTCGCGGGCACCGTCGACCACGACGTCCTGCGCGCGCTCTACAACCAGGTCGACGTCACCCCGCTCCAGTCCCCGCTCTAGTCACCGTGGGGATGCCCACTGAGCAGCGGTACCGGCCTCCCGGCGACCTAGGATGCGCGGGGAGGCGATGCGACCGATGGGTGAGACAGTGGGCGAGGAACCGGACTACCGGTTCACGCTGGCCAACGAACGCACCTTCCTGGCCTGGGTCCGCACCGCCCTCGCCCTGGTGGCAGGCGGAGTCGCGGTCTGGCAGTACCTCCCCGACATGGGCCTGCCCGCGCTGCGCTCGGGGATCGGGATCGCGCTGGTGGTCCTGGGGACCGTCCTCGCCGTGCTGAGCCACCACCGCTGGCGCGTGACCCAGCGCGCGATGCGATCGGGGGAGCCGCTGCCCGCAGGTCCTCAGGTACCGCTGGTGGCCATCGGGGTGAGCGTGGTGGCGATCGCCGTCCTGATCCTCGTCATCGTCGGCCGGTGACCGCCGACAGCGGGCCAGTCACTGTGGGTCGTGCACTGCTTACTGTGGACAGTGGGCTGTGACCACTGAGGACCGTGGGTTGCAGGCCGGGCGGGCGCGGTTGGCGTGGTCGGCCACGACACCGGACGCGCCTGCGGGTGGCGGCCGTTGGCGGAAGACAGCAGGGTCGGTAGCCGTGGGTGCGAACGCTGGATCAGCGGCTGACGATCTCGCGGCCGCGACCACGGGTCGGCGGCGGGTGTCAGCGGTGGGCACGCCCGCGGTGCAGGTGGCAGGAGTCCGGGAGCTGGCAGCTGTGGGCCTGAAGATCGGGGGCTGCGAGCCGATGACTGCTGAGCGCGCACCGGCGACCACACGCGGTGGGCGGGCGACCGCGACCACTGACCCGGCGGCCGCGAGGGCGAGCCGCTGGGGAGCAACCGCGGATGGTCGGGTGTGACCACTGAGGACCGTGGGTTGCAGGCCGAGCGGACGCGGTTGGCGTGGTCGCGGACGGGGTTGGCGTGTGCGGGGGTGGGGGCCTTGCTGCTGCACGGGGCGATGACGCCCGTGGCGGTGGGGGGTGGGGTGGGGGTGTTGCTGTGCTCGCTGGTGATGGTCCTGTGTGGAGCGCGGCGGTACCGGGGGCGGGTGTTGGTGCTGCCGGGGTGGGTGGGGTTGGTCGCGGTGGTGCCGTGCGTGGTCGTGGTGCTGGTGTTGGTGGTGGGGCAGCGGGGGTGACCCGGGGCCGGTGCGGCACCACCGGCCCCGGGCTCGCACTCGCTCGGACCCCGCTCCGCCGCAGGAGGGGGGCGGCGGGCTTCGACGCGAGGGCCGTGAGCCTGGTGCCCGGGCAGTATCCGCTGGTACCCGGCAGGTGGTCCAGCCCTACCGCGCGGTAGGAACACTGCGGTCGTCGCGCTACGCAGTGTGGAGTTCACCCGGTGTGGGCTCACTCGATGGTGGCACAGTCCGCGCGCGCCGGGTGCGCCGAAAGCAAATGTGCGTAACGTGGCACCAATCGGGGAAACCGCAGGTCAGCGCGCTGTCGAGAACAGGGCCCCACACGGGACGGGGGAAGCGGCATGGATGGTGTGGCATACCAGCGCGCGCTGGGGCGCGAGTTGCAGCAGTTGCGGATGCGCCGAAGGTGGACCCGGGCGCAGCTCGTGCAGCGGCTGCCCAACGAGCTCTCCGCCCAGGCGCTCGCCTCCTACGAGACCGGGACCCGCTCCTGCACCGTCGTCCGGTTCGTCCAGTTGTGCACCGCGCTGGAGGCGTCCCCGCACGACCTGCTGGAGCGGGTGCACGACCAGGTCAGCCACGAGGAGTACCCGGCGTCGCTGAAGGTCGACCTGACCGAGTTGGCCGGCGACTCGCGCCCGGAGCTGGCCCCGGCGCACCGCTGGGCGGTCACCGAGGTCGCCAGGCACGCGGCGAGCACCCGCGACCTCGACATCAGCGCGCTGGAGTCCCTCGCCGCCCTGTGTGGACTGTCCACAGTCGAACTGGTCCGGATGCTGCGCTCCGGTGGCAAGGTCGACGCGACCGCCGAGTAGCGGTGACTGGGAGCACTGCTCCGGGGTGGTCTAAGAGCGGGTAGCCGCCAGGCGAACGGCGGTTGGCCGCCAGGGCGGAGCCCGCCGCCGCGCCGCGCCGCCGATCGCGCGGACCCGTCGGTGTTCGGTGCATATCGTCGCGACCATTGCGCGCGTAACAGCTTCATGATCGGTACAGCCCCTCGCCGGGAGAACTCCACCGCGCCGGGGTGCCCCTCCGTGGACGCGTGCGCGGCCGATCGGCGACCGCGCCGGGGGAGATCGCCCGGGTCGGCCCGCCGCGGTCCTTTGTCGCCGAATTCGTCCGCTTCGGCGATGTCGATCAGCCCTCCGCCGCGGTGGCCGTCGCTGCGGGCGATCGCGCGGACACCGCAAGTGCCGCAACGGATCCAGCCCGGGTGTGACCCGCGCGACCTTCTCCGGCGAATGCGAACCGGGGTCCGGCCGAAAACGTTGCCAGGGCCGCGCGACCGTGACCGGATCGGCACGCAGCGTTCCGGTTTACAGCCTTTACCGAGGGCCGTGGTGGTGATTTTCCGCCACCTGGCGAGATCGATAGCGGCTAAGGCGTTACACCTGGTTTCCGAGTTGTGACAATTGGTTGCCCGTCGTCCGTCGTGAGCGTGATCGCAACCGGGCGGACGCCGTGGATTTTTCTCCCGTACACCCCGGAACAAGACGATTCGCGCACACGTCGGGGTGTGCCAGTTGATGGGAGAAACCTCGATGGCCCTCGCTCGCTTCCAGATCTACAGATCCGCCGACGATGCGGTGACGTGGCGGTTCCTCTCCGCGAACAACCGCAGCCTCGGCCAGGCCGCGCAGCGGTTCGTCGACGCCGAAACCTGTTCACGGGCGATGTTGGAACTGCGCACCAGGCTCACCGAGACCTCGGCCACCACCGCCAGGGAGACGCCGTCGCAGTTGTGGTCGTGGCGGGTTCGGCTCGCCGGGCTCGATCTCGCGGTGTCGAGTCGCAAGTACCACCGGCGGGTGCAGGCGCAGTACGCGTGCCGCAGTTTTCTCGGCCTCGTCGCCGAAGCCCAGGTCGCCGACCTCCCGCGAGTGGTGCATTTCTGATGCTCGGATCCGCCTATTCCCGGCGCTGCCATTCGGCGTATCCGGGGTCGGAGAATCCGGTGCGTTCGTCCGTTGTTCACACCGGGATGTGGACGCGGCCAACTGGGCGGGTTTGGCTATCGCCCATAACCCAGTCTGCGATCCGGAGCAACCCCAGATGACCCAGTTGACGAGCGCGCCCGGTCCGGTCGCGGTCGCCGAGGCACCGCGCAGGCGGGTGTCGCTGCCCGGCGGGATCGACCGGGTGTTCCGCACCGTGCTGCGCGGCGCCGGGTTCACCGTGCTGGCCCTGATGGCCACCGTCGGCGTCTTCCTGCTCATCCGCGGCCTCGGCGCGTTCTCCAGCGCGGGCCTCGGCTTCGTCACCACCCAGGCGTGGCAGCCGGACTCGGGGAACTTCGGCATCGCCGCGGTGCTGGTCGGCACGCTGCTGATCGCCTCGGTGGCGCTGGTGGTCGCCTTCCCGCTGGCCACCGGGATGGCCCTCTACATCTCCGAGTACGCGCCGCGCCGCGTCCGCGGGTTCTTCACCAGCCTGATCGACCTGATGGCCGCGGTGCCCAGCGTGGTCTACGGCCTGTTCGGTTCCACCCTGCTGCAGTGGGAGGGCACCGACATCCCGAAGTGGCTGTCCATCCAGTTCGGCTGGATCCCGTTCCTCGACGTGCCCGACGCCGACCCGGACAACCCGCTCTCGCCCAACGGGGTCTACATGACCTCCACCTTCTGGGCCGGTCTCGTGGTCGGGTTCATGATCATGCCGTTCATCTGCTCGGTGATGCGCGAGTCGTTCACCCAGGCGCCGCAGGGCGAGCGGGAGGGCGCCTTCGCGCTCGGCTCGACCCGCTGGGGCATGATCCGCAGCGTCGTGCTGCCCTTCGGCCGCTCCGGCATGATCGGCGGCACCATGCTCGGCCTGGGCCGGGCGCTCGGCGAGACCATCGCGGTCGCCATGATCATCTCGCCGGTGTTCGTGATCCAGCCGCACATCCTGGGCTCCGGCGCGAACTCGGTCTCCGCCCTGATCGCCCAGCAGTGGGGCTCGGCCAGCCCGTTCGGCCTCGGCGCGCTGATGGCCGCGGGCCTCGCGCTGTTCATGTTGACCCTGGTGGTCAACTTCGCCGCCTCCGCGGTCATCGCCCGCAGCCGGTCCGGCCAGGGGAGTGACGCCTGATGTCCACAGTGGAGCAGAAGCCGGTGCACCAGCCCACAGCGCACCAGCCTGCCGCGCAGCAGGACCCGACGCGGCCGGTCCCCCCGTACGGCAGGCACGCCGACCGGACCGAGGTCATCGTCGCAGGCCAGGTCACCACCCGGCCGCCGGGACCGCCGCGCGTCGGCCCGCCGGAGGTCCGCCGCGACACCAGGACCATCCGCCGCACCGACATCGTGGCCGCGTTCGGCGCGCTGGTCGCCGCCGCGGCGCTGACCGGGGTGCTGTTCGACCAGATCGCCCCCTTCTCCGGGGTGGTCGGTTTCATCGCCATCGCCTACCCGCTGTTCCTGGCGATCTACGCGCTGCTGGTGTCGCTGGAGGAGAACGCGCTCACGGTGCGCGACAAGGTCGTCTCCGCCGTGGTGCACAGCACGGCGGTCATCGCCATCGGCGCGCTCGGCGCGATCATCTTCTACCCCATCTGGATGGGCTGGAGCGCGCTGTGGAAGTCCAACTTCTACACCGAGGACATGGCTGACGCGGGCACCCTCGACCCGCTGGAGTACGGCGGGATCCTGCACGCCATCGTCGGCACGCTGGAGCAGATCAGCATCGCGCTCATCATCACCGTCCCGCTCGGACTGGCCACCGCGGTGTTCCTCAACGAGACCAGGGGCGTGTTCACCCGGCTGGTGCGGACCGTGGTGGAGGCGATGACCGCGCTGCCCTCCATCGTGGCAGGCCTGTTCGTCTACGCCTCGCTGATCCTGCTGCTCGGCTTCCAGCGCTCCGGGTTCGCCGCGGGCACCGCGATCAGCATCATGATGCTGCCGATCATGATCAGGGCCGCTGACGTGGTGCTGCGGCTGGTGCCCAGCTCGCTGCGCGAGGCATCGCTCGCGCTGGGCGCCGGGCAGTTGCGCACGGTGTGGCACGTGGTGCTGCCGACCGCGCGCTCCGGCCTGACCACCAGCGTGCTGCTGGCCACCGCCCGCGGCGTCGGCGAGACCTCGCCGGTGCTCATCGCCGCCGGGTTCACCCCCTACCTCAACGCCAACCCGTTCGTCGACGCCCAGGTCTCGCTGCCGCTGGCGACCTACCAGATGGTCGGCTCGTCCGAGGAGACCATGCAGACCAGGGCCTTCGGCGCCGCGACGGTGCTGATCGTGCTGGTGCTCGTGCTGTTCGTCCTGGCGCGGGTGCTCGGCGGCCGGGGGGCGGGCGCGCTGTCCAACGGCCAACTCCGCCGCAGGGCGCGGGCCTCGGCGCGCGACCGGGAGCGCTACATCGCCGCGCGCGCCCACCAGCAGGCGCACTTCCTGCCCGACCCCCAGCAGCAGCCCAGCCCCCAGCAGCCCGACCCGCAGCAAGGAGCTCAGTCATGACCCCGCAGGGACGCACGCGTGGGCGGGTGGTGGGCCTGCTCACCACGCTCACCGTGCTCGTCACCGTGGCGGTCGGGTTCGCCCCGGCCGCGTCCGCCCAGGGCTACGTGCCGATCAGCGGCTCGGGGTCGACGTGGAGCTTCAACGCCCTCGACCAGTGGCGCAAGAACGTGCAGCAGTTCGGCATCCGGATCAACTTCTCCGGCACCGGCTCGACCGACGGCCGCAACCAGTTCAAGGCCAACCAGGTCGACTTCGCCGTCTCCGAGATCCCCTACGGGCTCACCGACGGCGGCGTGAAGGACGAGCCGCCCAAGGACGGCAACTTCGCCTACATGCCGATCGTCGCAGGCGGCACCTCGCTGATGTACAACCTGAACATCGGTGGCAAGCGGGTCACCAACCTGCGCCTGTCCGGCGACACGGTGACCAAGATGTTCACCCGCAAGATCACCATGTGGAACGACCCGGCGATCGCCGCGGACAACCCGGCGCTGAGCCTGCCCGCCCGCCAGATCCTGCCGGTGGTGCGCAGCGACGGCTCCGGCTCCACCGCGCAGTTCACCAGCTACCTCGCCGACCAGCACGCCGGGGTGTGGGACGAGTTCTGCGCCAAGGCGGGCCGCAAGACCCCGTGCGGGTTCACCTCCAGCTTCCCCGCCTACAACGGGATCGTCGGCCAGGTCGGCTCGATCGGTGTGGCGAACTACGTGCGCCAGGCGCAGAGCGACGGCGCCATCACCTACGTCGAGTACTCCTACGCCAAGAACGCGGGCTTCCCGGTCGCCAAGCTGCTCAACAAGAGCGGCTACTACATCGCGCCGACCGCGCAGGCCGTGGCGGTGGGGCTGCTCCAGGCGCAGATCGACCCCAACGACCTGACCCAGAAGCTGCAGGGCGTCTACAACTCGACCGACAACCGCACCTACCCGATGTCGAGCTACAGCTACATGATCTTGCCGACCGCGGTGAAGGGCAACTTCAACGAGCTCAAGGGCAAGACGCTCTCGGACTTCGCCTACTACTTCCTGTGCGAGGGCCAGCAGCAGGCCGAGCGGCTCGGGTTCTCGCCGCTGCCGATCAACCTGGTGACCGCGGGCCTCAAGCAGGTGGAGCGGATCCCCGGCTCGACGAAGAAGCCGACCGACATCTCCAAGTGCAACAACCCGACCTTCTCCACCAACGGGTCCAACACGCTGGCCGAGACCGCGCCGCGGCCCCCGGAGTGCGACAAGTCCGGGTCGACGGCCCAGTGCGACGCCACGGGCAAGTCGGTGACCAAGAAGGGCAGCACCACCACCAAGACCAGTGGCGCGGCCAAGCCGGGTGAGGCGGCGCCGGGCGCGGCCGAGGCGGCGGGCGGCGATCAAGCGGCTGGTGGTGACCCGGCGGCCGAGTCGGCCGGGGAGACGACCGAGGGCGGGGACAGCGGCGGCGACGGCAGCCTCTCGGCCGTCCCGGTCTCGGTGGACCTGCCGCAGGACGACGGCACGTTGCTCGTCGTGGTCGCGGCGGTGCTCATGGTGGTGCTCGTCGCCGGGCCGCCGCTGGTGGCGCGGTTGATGCGCGGCAAGGGGGGATCATGATCCACGAGCGTGCCTGGCGCCTGGTGCTCGCGTCGCTGGTGCTCGCGACCGGCGGTGCCCTGATGGTGCCCGCCACCGCGGCGGCGCAGACCACCCCGAAACCGGTCCCGGCATCCGCGGTGACCGTCAAGGGAGCCGATGCCTTCGAGTCGTTGCGGTTCACCGTCGCCCAGACCAAGGGCCTGATCAACCAGACCGTGCACCTGTCGTGGACCGGCGGCAAGCCGACCGACGCCGGGCGCGGCTACAACTACCTGCAGATCATGCAGTGCTGGGGTGACGACGCCGCGGGGCCGCGGCGCGAGCAGTGCCAGTACGGCACGCCGATCGCGGCCTCCTACGTCTCGGCCGCGCAGTGGTCGCGTTCGCTCTCGGTGCGGCCCAAGGACCTGCCGCCGGGCGCCCCGGACCCCAAGGGCGTGCTCATCGACAAGAACGAGCTGACCCAGGAGCAGACCGACAAGCCCGGCTCGGCGACGTACCTGCCGTTCGTCCCGGTCGAGGCGTCCGGCCCGCCGACCAAGCCGAGCGAGCCGGGCTACGGCCTGTACTTCGACCCCAGCACCACCAACGAGGTGCAGTTGGGGGTCACCAGGGAAGACGGCAACGGCGCGATCGACTTCGAGATGCAGACCACGCTGGAGGCGCCCGGCCTCGACTGCGGTCGGGTGCGCACCAGCGGCCCCGACGCAGGCAAGCCGCGGCACTGCTGGCTGGTCGTCGTCCCCCGCGACGACACCGAGGTCAACGGCAAGAAGGTCACCGTCCCGACCGACCAGGGCGGGCACCTGCACGACTACCTCGACTCCTCCCCGCTGAGCCAGTCCAACTGGAACAGGCGGCTGCCGCCGATCCGGCTGGACTTCGAGCCGGTCGGCCTCTCCTGCCCGCTGGGCAAGGCCGAGCGCGCGCTCAGCGGCAACGAGTTCGTCGCCGACGCGGTCCTGCGCTGGCAGCCCGCGCTGTGCGCGAACGACGGCCCGGTGTTCGGCTTCGTGCAGATGCCCGACCGGCAGGCCCGCGACCTGCTCGGCGGTGACGACCCCGGGCTGGTCTTCCTCGCCAAACCCGCGGCGAAGGCGTCGATGATCGACGACAGGGCGCTGGTCTACGCGCCGGTCTCGATCTCGGCCTACACCGTGGCGTTCATCATGGAGCGCCAACCGCCTGGCGACGCGCCCGCGAATGTCAAGGCCGAGGACGGCAAGCTGATCGAGAGCCTCAAGCTCACCCCCCGGCTGGTGGCCAAGCTGCTCACCCAGTCCTACTCCGGTGCCATCCCCGGCGGGCAGGACTACCTCAAGGGCAACCCGACCCGGCTGAGCCAGGACGAGGAGTTCCTCATCCTCAACCCGGAGTTCCGCAAGCACGCCTCGCTGAGCATGTTCACCGTCGACGCCATGGCGTCCTCGGTGGACATGGACGCCAACGAGTCGCTGTGGGAGTGGATCAGTGCCGACCCCGACGCGCGCGCCTGGCTCAACGGCACCCCGGACCAGTACGGCATGAAGGTCAACAAGAACCACCAGAACGTCGCGCTGCCGGTGCAGAACTTCCCCAAGTCCGACCTGACCTGCGTGCAGGAGAAGGTCAACGGGCTCAAGGCCGAGGTGTGCGGCAACACGCGCCACCCGCTGGCCGCCGACATGCACGAGGCGGGTCGCTCGGTCAACCGCGGCGACACCCTCGGCCGCGAGCCCAACGGCGTGCGCGACCCCAACGACCGCGAGCGCTCGGCCTTCTCCAAGATCGGCCGCTCCGTGGTCGGCAAGCGCGCGATGCTGGCCGTGGTCGACACCGCGACCGCGCGGCGCTACGGCCTGACCGAGGCGCTGCTGCGCAACGCGGCGGGGGAGTTCGTCGCCCCGACCGAGGCCGCGGTGCTCGCCGGTGTCGCCGAGATGACCCCGAGCGACACCCCCGGCGTGAAGCTCACCAACCCCCGGCCCAAGGCCGCGAACGCCTACCCGCTGCCCGCGGTCACCTACGCCGCCACCGCGCCGTCGATGCTGACCAAGGACTCGGGCAAGGACTACGCCAGGATGCTGCGCTACGTCACCGGCGACGGGCAGGTCCCCGGTGAGGGCACCGGCAAGCTGCCCGCGGGCTACAACCCGCTCCCGCAGGACATGCGCGACCAGGCCGCCACCGCCGCGACGGTGATCGAGCGGGACGCGGGCATCAAGCCGCCCGTGCCGCCGGAGCCGGTCGAGGAGCCCGCGGCCGACACCGCGACCGGGGACGACCCGGCGCCCGCGCCGGAACCCGCGCCCGCCCCGGAACCCGCTCCCGCGCCCGCACCCGCCCCGCAAGCCTCTGCGCCACCGGCGAAGACGACCCCGGTGGCGCAGAGCAAGACCACACCGTCCACTCCGGTCGCGTGGGTGATGCGCTACCTGCTCGCCGGGCTGCTCATCGCCGGTGGGCTGACCACCGCGGCAGGCCCGGTGCTGACCAGGCTCGGCGCCCGCACGAGGGTCGGGTGAGCGGCGGTGGTGCGCACGGTAGTCCGATCGTCACTGTCCAGAGTGGACAGTCTGTTGCCAACGCCCTGTTCGCCAACCGGCCATGTAGCGGTGCCTGGGATGACAACTGCACCGCGATACACCAGGTGTGGGGACGATCCGGTCGCGGATCGCGCGGGCGTGGCGAGGGGGTGAGACGGCCGACCGGCCCGAGGCGGAGTAGCGACTCCGCCACCGGACCGGCCGGACCTGCTGCGTGGCTCCGGTGGTCACGGCCTGACAACCACCCACCGGGACGTGCTCGGACAACCAGTCCGCGCACCACTGCGAAGAAAAGGATACAGGTAGTGAGCAAGAAGCAGCGTATGATCGTCGTGGCCGCGGCCGCGCTCGCCATGGCAGCGGTCTTCTCGACCTCCGCCCAGGCGGACCCGACCGGCGCGCCGACCTACCGCGAGCTGGTGGGCACCGGCTCCGACACCACCCAGACCGTGCTCAACGGCCTGGCCGACGTCGTCACCATCAACGGCACCAAGGTGCTGGGCTCCTACGACGCCCGCGGTACCGCGAACATCACCACCAAGGACGCGGCCACCAGCCCGAACTGCACCTTCATCCGCCCGGAGAACTCCGGCCAGGGTGTCACCACGCTGAAGAACAACATCACCAGCGGTGACGGCTGCGTGCAGTTCGCGCGTTCGTCCTCGAACTCGGCCGCGGCGAACCCGGACCTGAAGTTCATCCCGTTCGCGATCGACGCCCTCACCTACGCGGTGCGTAGCGACAGCGCGGTGCCGAAGAAGCTCACCAAGGCGCAGCTGACCGCGATCTACACCTGCACCAACACCGCGTTCAAGCCGCTGGCGCCGCAGTTCGGTTCCGGCACCCGCGCGTTCTTCGTCCGCTCGGTCCTGCCCACCGGCACCGTGGACTCGGCGAACCTGTTCGGCCCGACCGGCCAGTACCCGTGCGTCACCGACAAGGACGCCGCGGGCGAGGGCATCCAGGAGCACGTCGGCACCTACCTGACCGACACCCGCCACCTGCTGCCCTACTCGATCGCGGTCTACAACTCGCAGGTCTACGGCAACGCCCCGGCCGCCCAGGGCAAGGCTGTTCTCGGCACCGTCGACAACATCCAGCCGACCAACCTGAACACCTCCTCGGTGTTCAAGCGCGACGTCTACAACGTGATCCCGGCCGACAAGCTCACCGTCGCCCCGTACAGCACCGTCTTCGTCGGCGCCGACTCCCTCATCTGCCAGCGCGGCGACATCATCACCCGCTACGGCTTCGGTGTCGCGGGCAACTGCGGCGTTCCGGTCCAGTAACTCCCCACCCCTTTTCTTCGCTGTTCCCTTGATCACGGAAGGTTTGCACACCAGTGCGCGCTAACTCGTTCGCCCGCAAGCTCGTCGGCGGGGCCCTCGTCTTCGCCGCCGCCACCGCGGCCACCCTCGGTGCGGCCGGTATCGCCGCCGCCGCCGCTCCCGCCGGGAACCTCGGCACCCTGAGCATCAACAAGACCACCGGTCTTGACACCGACGCCCCCACCTACACCACCTCCGCGGGCTGCACCCCGGACTCGGACGGCTACAGCCTGTTCGTGTACGGCCCGGGCGCCTGGGACGCCGGCTTCACCGCGACCCCGGTCACCGACGTCGGCTTCTCGCAGGCCGCTGGCTTCCCGATCGTCCAGGGCCTGTCCTTCAAGGACATCGCGGTGGACAACGCCACCACGATCGCCCCGGGCAAGTACACCGTCGCCGCCTACTGCGTCGACCAGTTCGGTGCCGAGAACAAGGGCGCGTTCACCCGCGACATCTGGTTCACCTCCGCCACCGCGTGGCGCGACACCGACCCGAACGCCCAGGTCGCCACCACCACCGCGCTGTCGGTCTCCCCGGCCGCCCCGGTCGCCTCGGGCACCAACGTCACGCTGACCGCCAACGTCACCCCGGCCACCGCCGCGGGCACCGTCCAGTTCAAGGACGGCGCCAACAACCTCGGCTCCCCGGTGACCGTGGTCAACGGTGTCGCCACCTTCTCCACCACCGCGCTCGCCGCCGGTACGCGTTCGCTGACCGCCTCGTTCTCCGGCGCGGGCTTCGCGACCTCCACCTCGGCCGCCGTGTCGTACGTGGTCAACGCGCCGGTCGCCGTGCCGACCACGACCGCCCTCGCGGTCTCCCCGAGCGGCACCGCCGCGGCGTACTCGCCCGTCACCCTCTCCGCCACCGTGAACCCGGGTGCGGCCGTCGGTGCGGTGCAGTTCTTCGATGGCGCCAACGCCCTGGGCAACCCGGTCGCCGTGTCCGCCGGTGCGGCCACGCTGACCACCTCCACCCTCGCGGTGGGCGCGCACAGCTTCACCGCGCGCTTCGTCCCCACCAACGCCGCCAACTACGCGACCTCCGTCTCGGTCGCCGTCGCCCTGGACGTCACCCCGTTCGCCGGTGTGACCGCCTCGGAGACCATCACCACCACCGTGCTCGCCGGTGAGCTCCTGATCAGCGTCGCGAACCAGAACGTGGTCCTGCCCTCGCCGGTCATGGCCGCCGACGGTTCGCTGCTGACCACCTCCGGCTCGCTCAACCCGATCAAGGTCACCGACACCCGCGCGGGCAACCCGGGCTGGAACGTCTCCGGCCAGGTGTCCGACTTCTCCAACGGTGCCAACTCGATCAACGGCGCGAACCTGGGCTGGACCCCGAAGCTCGTCGACAAGTCCGCCCCGCAGGTCATCGCGGTCGGCGCGCAGGTCAACCCGGCCAACGCCATCGCCCCGGGTGCCTCGGCCCCCAACGGCCTCGGCCTGGCCGCCGCCCGCGTTCTCGCCACCGCTGCCGCCCTCGGCGGCAACGGCACCGCGAACCTGTCGGCCGACCTCGCGCTCAACGTCCCCACCTCCACGGTGGCGGGCACCTACTCGGCGCTGCTGACCCTCACCGCCATCTGAGGTAGCCCCGAGAACGGCTGACACGCACAGCCAGTGGGGCGGACCGGGCCAGGTACCCCGGTCCGCCCCACGCCCTTGACCCTCTACTAAGGACTCTGACATGACGCGGATCTGGCGCCGCGCGGTGCTCCCCGGCCTGCTCGCACTGCTGGCGACCACCCTGGTCCCGGCCGCGGCGACGGCGCAGCCGCAGGCACGGGCCGCCGCGGTCGCGGCAGCGCCCGCCACCTACGGCGTGCGCCCGGCGACCGCGCAGGCACCGGACAACCGCCCGAACTTCAGCTACAGCGCCACCCCCGGCGCGGTCGTCGTCGACCACGTCGCGGTGTCGAACGTGTCCAACGACCCGCTCTCGCTCAAGCTCTACCCCAACGACGCCTTCAACACCCCCGACGGCGGGTTCGACCTGCTGGCCTCCAGCGCCAAGTCGGTCGACGTCGGCTCGTGGGTCACCGTGGAGACCGGCCAGGTGGAGATCCCCGGCCGCTCCACCAAGATCGTGCCGTTCCGGCTGGCCATCCCGCAGAACGCGACCCCCGGCGACCACGTCGGCGGCATCGTCGCCGCGCTGGTCACCGAGGCCACCAACGCCGACGGGCAGAAGGTCGCCGTCGAGCAGCGCGTCGGCGCGCGGGTCTACCTGCGCGTGTCCGGTGACCTGTCGCCGAAGCTGAGCATCGACGAGTTGACCGCGGACTACGAGCACTCGCTGTTCGGCCGCGGCGACACCGTCGTCGAGTACACCGTGCGCAACACCGGCAACGTCCGCCTCGGCGGCAAGCAGAAGGTCACCGTCGAGACCCCCTGGGGCTCCGGGACCGCAGCGCCGAACCTGCCCGACCTGCCGGAGCTGCTGCCGGGCAACTCCTTCCGGGTGCGCACCGTCGTCCCCGGCGTCCTGCCCGCCGGTTGGCTGGACGCGCTCGTGCACATCGACCCGGTCGCCGCGCCCGGCCCGCAGCCGCAGGCGGTGGCCGTCGACGCGAGCGTCACCGTCGTCGCCGTCCCGTGGCTGGTCCTGATCCTGCTGCTGCTCGTGGTCGCCCTGGTGCTGTTCCTGCTGTGGCGCAGGCGAAGGCGCCGGTCGCGGACCACGCAGGAGCCCGAACCGATGCCGGAGGTGGAACATGCGGTCTGATCGCTACCTGGTCGCGGCGCTGCTCGCGGTCCTGTTGGGATTGTTGTTGCCCGGTACGGCTTCCGCGGGCCGCGTCGGCGGGCTGCTGGTGACCCCGGGCGAGAGCGTCGACGAGGTCCCGGTCCGGCTCAAGACCGACAAGGGCTGCCCGCAGGGCTCGACCGGCTACATCGCGACCATGAAGGGCCACGGCCTCGACAACGTCGTGGTGGTGCCGACCTCGGACGTGCTGCTCTCGCACACCCAGGGCTTCGTCGTCCCGGTCGCCAACACCTTCCGCGACTACGCCACCGACAACAAGACCACGCTGCAGGGCAAGTACGAGATCACCCTGAGCTGCATCGACGCGTTCTCCCAGCAGAACTTCGGCGACTTCACCGCCGTCGTCGACATCCCCTCGGCAGGCCACTACGCGGCGGTCGGCGAGGCCAAGGGGCCCGCGCGCAACACCGACCCGATCATCCCGCCGGAGCTGGGGCTGAACACCCCCCAGAACCCGGCGCCCACCCCGCAGCCGGGCCAGGCGCAGCCGCAAACCCAGGCGCAGCCGGGTGATGAGCAGCCCGATGGCGAGCCCGTCGACACCGCGGCGCCCGCCGCCGACGGGGGTTCCGGCGTGCACCCGTTCCTCTACCTGGGGGGTGGAGTGGTCGTGCTCGTCGCGGCCGCCGCCATCGCCGCCGGGGTGCGCAGGCGCGCGGCCACGGCCGCCGAGGACACCGAGACCGAAACCGAGTGACGCCGAACCCGGCCGCAGCTCATGAACTGGAGGCAGAGAAGTCATGCGTAAGCGCCAACTGATCGCGGCAGGCGCGGCGGTCCTCACGACGGTCACCGCGGGCATCGTGCTCGCCGCGACCAACAGCCAGGCCGAACCGCCCGCAGCCACCCTGGGCACGTTGTCCTTCAGCAAGCAGTCCGGTTTGGACACCGACGCGCCGGTCTACACCACCTCGGCGCCGTGCACCGCGGACTCCGACGGCTACCGGCTGTCGATCTTCGGCCCGGCCAAGTTCGGCCCCGGTCTCACCGGCGCCCCGGTCTCGGACGTCGGCTTCTCCACCACCGAGCCGATCCAGGTCACGCAGGGCCTGACCTTCAAGGACATCGCGGTCGACGCCAACGCCACCATCGTCGCCGGTGAGTACACCGCCGTCGTCTACTGCGTGGACTCGTTCGAGGCCGCGGACCGGGGCACCTTCACCAAGAAGTTCTACTTCACCGACGCCACGCACTGGCAGGTGAAGAACCCGGCGGACCCGACGACGACCACGACCACCACGACGACGGCCCCGCCGACCACGACGACGACCACCACCACGGTCCCGCCGACGACCACGACGACGACCACGACGACGGTCCCGCCGACGACCACGACCACGACGGTCGAGCCGACGACGACCACCACCACGGTGGCGCCGACGACGACCACGACGACCGTCGAGCCGACGACCACCACGGTCGAGCCGACCACCACCACGGTCGAGCCCACGACCACCACGGTCGAGCCCACCACGACCACCGTCGTCCCCACGACCACGACGACGATCGAGCCGACGACGACCACCACCACGGTGGCGCCGACGACGACCACCACCTCGGCGACGACCACGACGACCTCCGTGACGCCCACCACGACCACGACGTCGGGTTCGTCGACCACCACGACCACGACCACGACGAACCCGGTCCCCGGGCTGCTGGGCACCCTGACGCCGAGCAAGGAGTCGGGGATCTCCACCGACGCGGGCACCTTCACCACCGAGAAGGGCTGCGTCGAGGCGTCGGACATGTTCCTGATCAGGATCACCGGGCCGGGTGACGGGTTCAAGGACGGCCTGGTCATCACCACGGTGACCGACCAGGGCTACTTCGAGGACCAGCCGATCGTCGGCACGCAGACCCTGAGCTTCCGCGACGTGGCCAACGACAACAAGGCCACGATCGCCGTGGGTGTCGACTACACCGTCGAGCTGCACTGCATGGACAGCTTCGAGTCGAAGTCCAAGGGCTTCTTCGCCGCCGTGGTGACCTTCTCCAACGAGCGCACGGACCCCGACGACGCCAAGCTCCTGCTGCACGACTGGACGTGGAAGAAGGGCGCCACCCCCACCACCTCCGGCCCGACGACGACCACCACCGTCGCGGGCGGCAGCACCACGACCACCGTCCCCGGTGGCGGCACCACCAACCCGACGACCAACGACCCGACGCCGCAGGGCAGCGCCGGGAGCGGGGGGCTCGCCAGCACCGGTGCGTCCGTGGGTCTCGCGCTGCTCGCCGGTACCGCGCTGATCGGCTTCGGCGCGCTCGCGCTGATCGCCTCGCGCCGCCGCCGGGCCGCGGCCGCGCCGGGTGAGTGGCCGACCGAGAGCTGATGACCGCCACCGGTGTGCGCCGCGGGATGCCTCCCGCGGCGCACACCGGTCTCCCCGAGAGGACACCAGGGTGACCGTGCTCGACACGACCCCACCGGCTCCGCCGCCACCCGGCGTCCCGCACGCCCCGCCGCCACCCGGCGTGCCACCGGCGGCGCCGCCGCCCGGTGTGCCGCACGCCGGGCCGCCGCGCTACCGGCCGGAGCGACCGGCGCTGGTGATGGCCGGGCAGATGCTCGCCATCCTCGGCGCCGTGCTGCTGTGCTTCGTCGCGCAGCTCACCCTGCTCGGCGGCCTCAAGCACGAACGCGACCAGAACAGCGCCTACAACGCCTTCCGCACCGACCTGGCCAAGGCGACCGCACCGGTCACCGCGCTCGACGGCGGCGGCAGGCTCCTCGACAGCGGCACACCGGTGGCCATCATCGAGATCCCCCGGCTGCGGCTGCAGGAGGTCGTGCTGGAGGGGACCTCGGCGCGCACCCTGAAGTCCGGCCCCGGGCACGTCCGCAACACCCCGCTGCCCGGCCAGTCCGGCACCAGCCAGATCCTCGGCCGCAAGGCGTCCTACGGCGGACCGTTCGCCGAGATCGACAAGCTCCGCCAGGGCGACGAGATCGTCATCACCACCGGCCAGGGCGAACACCGCTACCTCGTCCAGGGCGTGCGCCGCGCCAACGACAAGGAACGCACCGCTCCCGCGGGCGAGGGCCGCCTCACCCTGGCGACCGCCGACGGCTCGTACTTCCTGCCGACGGACATCATCCGGGTCGACGCCCGGCTCGTCTCCGAGGTCCAGGCCAAGACCAGGCAACTACCCGCCTTCGCCGTGGCCGACAACGAACGCGCCATGGTCGGCGACCGCTCCGCCCTGGTCCCCATCGCACTCTGGACCCTGATCCTGGCCGCCGCCGCGGTCGCCGCGGTGTACATCCGCCAACGGGTGGGCCGCTGGCAAGCCTGGGTGATCGGCGTCCCCGTCGTCGGCGCCGTGAGCCTCACCCTGGCCGACCAAGCCGCCGCCCTGCTGCCGAACCTGATGTGACCGGAGGACCGATGACCAGCGTGTTGCCCCACCCCCAGCCCATGGCCGCCGCCGAGTTGGCGAGCATCGACGCGCGGGAGGTGTCCGCGTGGTTCGGGGAGCGCAAGGTGCTCGACCGGGTGTCGTTGTTGATGCCCGGCGGGTCGGTGACCGCGTTGATCGGGCCGTCCGGGTGTGGGAAGTCGACGTTCCTGCGGACGCTCAACCGGATGCACGAGTTGATCCCGGGGGCGTCGTTGGCCGGGGAGGTGCTGCTCTCCGGGACCGACATCTACGACCCGGCGCGCAAGTTGACCGACGCGCGCAAGCAGATCGGGATGGTGTTCCAGAAGCCCAACCCGTTCCCGGCGATGTCGATCTACGACAACGTGGTGGCCGGGCTCAAGCTCACCGGGCTCAAGGCGACCCGCTCCGAGCGGGACGACCTGGTCGAGCAGTGCCTGGCGAAGGCGGGGCTGTGGGTGGAGGTTCGCGACCGGCTGCGGCAGCCCGGTGGCGCTCTCTCCGGCGGGCAGCAGCAACGGCTCTGCATCGCGCGGTCGCTCGCGGTGCGGCCCAAGGTGTTGCTGATGGACGAGCCGTGCTCCGCGCTTGACCCGACCTCGACCCGGCGCATCGAGCAGACGATCGCCGAGCTCGCGCACGAGGTGACGATCATCATCGTGACGCACAACATGCAGCAGGCCGCCCGCGTCTCGCAGCAGTGCGCGTTCTTCCTCGCCGAGCAGGGCACGCCGGGGGTGATCGTCGAGGCAGGGCCGACGACGCAGATCTTCGGCGCGCCGGTCGACCAGCGCACCGCCGACTACGTGCACGGCCGCTTCGGCTGATCAACCCGATCGTGGGGTCGGCGCGGACCGGGTCACGCGGGTAGCGTGGGAGACCGGCACGGTTCGCGTGGGGGTGTGGTGGATCTACGGTTGGACCCTGCTCCCGCCCCGGGGGTGGTCCTGGTCGCCATCGGCGGCGAGGTCGACCTGGTCGCGGCGGGCATCCTGGAGCGGTTCCTGCTCGGCGCGGTCGCCGAGCAGCGCAGCAGCAAACCGGGGCTGATCGTCGACCTGTCCGACGCCGAGTTCTTCGGCTGCGCGGGCCTCAACGCGCTGCTGGCCGCCCAGCGCAGGCTCGAGCGCACCGGCGGCTGGCTGCGCCTGGTCGACATCTCCGCCGCCGTCGCCCGCGTCCTCGACGCCAACGGCATGAACACCCACCTCAAGGTGACGACCTCGGAGAAGTGAGATGCCACCCGTCCTCACGGCGAGGTGTGTCCACGGAGAGCGTGGACCTGGTCGGACGGGGTGTCATCTGGGGGCGACCCCCAGACCCCCGCGGCCCGACGGCTTCCGCTGCGGCGGGGTACCTTCGCGGAAGGCGTGTGGTCAAGGGGTGAACGGTGCCGAGTCCTGACATGGCGGAGGCGGCGGACCGGTCGCCGCACCTGGTGACCGAGTTCGCCTCGCCGGCCGACGAGTTCCTGGCGCACGCCTGCCTGACCTACGGCGGTGACGACGAGGCCAGGATCGCGCACGCCAGGGATCTGCTGGCCGAGCACCCCGGGATCGACGGGATCGCCGTGGCGGTGGTGCTGGGTGATGTCAGGCGGGTGCGGTCCTGGATCGAGCGGGACCCCGAGGCGGCGACAGCGCAGACCGGGCCGTTCGCGTGGGAACCGTTGCTGTACCTGACCTACGGCCGGTTCGGCGGCGGTGACCCGGTCGGTGTCGCGGAGGTGTTGCTCGCCGCGGGGGCCGACCCGGACTCCGGGTACCTCTGGGAGGGCCTGCCGTCGCCGTTCACCGCGCTGACCGGGTGCTTCGGCCGCGGCGAGGGCGACCAGCCGCCGCACCCCGACGGGCTCGCCCTCGCGCGCGTGCTGCTGGTCGCCGGTGCCGACCCGAACGACAACCAGACCCTCTACAACCGCCAGTTCCGCACCGACGACGACCACCTGCGGCTGCTGTTCGAGTTCGGCCTCGGCCGCGGCGCGCCCCGGTGGTCGATGGCCCCGGAGCCCGCGCGGATGCTGCACGACGTGCTGCTGTGGGCGGCGTCGACCGGCCAGCGCGACCGGGTGGCCCTGCTGCTGGCGCACGGGGTCGACCCCGACCCCGGCATCGAGGGCCACCCGATCCACCGCGGCGCGACACCGCGGGAACTGGCCGAGCACGCCGGGCACCCCGAGGTGGCCGACCTGCTCCGTCCTTAGTGGACTGGAGCTCGGCCGGTGCCGAAGGTCTGCGTCCAGTAGATCCGGTAGCTGCCGCCCTTGTACATCCCGACGCCGATCTCGGTGGACTTGCAGTTGAGGATGTTGGCGCGGTGCCCGGGGCTGTTCATCCACCCGGTCATGACGGCCTCCGGGGTGGCCTGGCCCGCCGCGATGTTCTCGCCGCTGGCCTTGGTGTAGCCCTCGGCCTTGATGCGGTCCCACGGGGTGCGGCCGTCGGGGGAGTTGTGGTCGAAGTAGCCGCGCACCGCCATGTCCTGGCTGTGCTTGCGGGCGGCGGTGGCGAGCTTGTCGTTCCACCGCAGCGGTCCGCACCCGGCCTCGGCGCGCCGGGCGTTGACGATCTCGACGACCGCGAGCTCCTCGGGCTGGCCGCTACCGGCGATCGTGGTCGTCGGCTTGGGCGCGGTCGTCGTGGGCTTGGTCGTGGTCGGCTTGGTGGTGGTGGTGGCGTTCGTCGTGGTGGTCAACGGCACCGTGGTCGTGGTGGTGCTGGTGGGTATGGACGTGCTCGGCGCGGGGCTGGAGCTCGGGTGCGGCCTGGTGGGGTGCGGCCGGGTGGGGGCGCCGTGCAGCGGCTCGCCTACCAGCGCGGCTGGCAGGTCCTGGCGGGCCTCGGTCTGGTTCGGCCAGGCCACCACCATCGAAATGGCCGCTAGCGCCGATCCGGTGGCTGCGGCGGCCAACACGGTGACTCGGCGTCGTGATTTCACGATGGGTAATCCCTTCGGGCGGATCGCGTGTACGCCGGTTGGACGGAGGTCTTGCGCTAGGGATTACGGTCTGAGGCCGAACCGAACGCGAATTTTCTCCGCGGAGGCCCGCCGTGCGACCCAACGACCCCACCGACGCCGACCTCGTCGCGCGTGCGAGAGCGGGGGACACCGGGGCGTTCGCCCAGCTCTACGACCGGCACCGGGACCCGGTGACGCACTTCCTGACCAGGTTCGTCGGTGATCGACACCTTGCCGAGGACCTCACCCAGGAGGCGTTCGTCAGCGCGATGCGCAACCTGCCGTCGCTGCGCCGCCCGGCCCGGTTCCGCCCCTGGCTGTTCAGCATCGCCCACCGGGGTGCGCTGGATCACATCCGCCGCGGCGGCCCGGTCCTGCTGGCCGACCTGCCCGATCTCGTCGACGCGGGCGACCACCCCGCCGAGGCCGTCACCGCCACCGAGGCGACCCGGCTGGTGTGGGACGCCGCCGCGAGCCTGGAACCGCGGCAGTTGGCCATCCTCGAACTCACCTTGCGTGACGACCTGACGACGCCGGAACTGGCGCACGCGCTCGACGTCAGCACCGCCCACGCCGCCGTCCTCGCGCACCGCTCCCGATCCGCCCTGGCCAACGCCGTGCGGATGCTGCTGCTGGCCCGCGACCCGGCGCACTGCCAGCGCCTCGCGTCGATGGTCCCCACCCGGCCCCGCGCGCTCACCCGGTCACAGCGCGTGTCCGTCGACCGGCACCTGCGCCGCTGCCAGGACTGCCGCGACCTGGTCGGCAGGCTCACCGCGCCGCTGGCCGTCCTCGCGGTCCTGCTGTCCGACCCGACGCCCTCGGTGCAGGACCCGGCGTGGGCGTCGGTCGACCCGCGCAGCCACCTCGCGCGCAAGGTCGCGGTCACGGCCGTGCTCACGTTGGGGCTGACCGTGGCCGTGTCGCTCTCACCGCACAACCAGATCCCGCCGGACACCGCGCCGCCGGTGGTCACGACCACCACCGAGATCCCGGCCGTCACCACCTCAGAGCCCAGCCCGGCGCCCACCACGACCACCCGGCCGCCGATCGCGCCGCCGACCGCGAGCAGCGCCCCGGCGGGCCCCGCCGTCGCCCGGCCCGCGTCGGAGCCGTCGCGCCTGGTCGCCGAGCTCAACGACCGCCGGGTCGACCTGGGCTGCCGCCCCCTCCAGGTCGACTCCCACCTGACCACCGCCGCCCAGCGCCACAGCGCCGACATGGCCACCGGCGACTACATCGGCGTCAAGTCCCCGTCGGGGGTCACGGTGTCCGACCGCGCCCAGACCGCGGGCTACCCGGGGATGGTCGGCGCCTTCGTGGCCGCCAGCCGCGAGACCGCCGACGACCTGATGCCGCTGCTGTCGGACTCCCCGGCACTGACCTGCGGCACCAGGTCGATCGGCACGGCGAGGGCGGTCGGCGGGTCCTGCGGCTTCTACTGGACGCTGCTCTACGGGGCCGACTGACAAGTCGCGGAGAAAAGTCCGGCCACGATGTCGAGAACGCGTCACCGGCTCCGTCCCCGCCCTGGAACGCGGCCACACCGGGCCGCACCAGCACCGAGGAGAACAACGATGGCCAAGTACCTGCTGCTCAAGCACTACCGCGGCGCCCCGGCGGCGGTCAACGACGTGCCGATGGCGCAGTGGACCCCCGACGAGATCTCCGCGCACCTGAAGTACATGAACGACTTCGCGGCGCGGCTGGAGCAGACCGGCGAGTACGTCGACGGCCAGGCGCTCTCGCCGGAGGGGACCTTCGTCCGCTACGACGGCGAGGGGCGCCCGCCGGTGACCGACGGCCCGTTCGCCGAGACCAAGGACCTCATCGCGGGCTGGATGGTGATCGACGTCGACAGCTACGAGCGCGCCGTCGAGTTGGCGGGCGAGCTGTCGGCCGCCCCCGGCGCGGGCGGCAAGCCGATCCACGAGTGGCTGGAGCTGCGCCCGTTCTACGGCGTGTCGCCCACCATCACGGAATGACCGCGCCGGTGCCCGGGGCCGTGCTGCGCGGCCTCATCCCGGGTGTCCTCGGGATCCTCGTCCGCCGCGGAGCCGACTTCGCGGCGGCCGAGGACGCCGTGCAGGACGCGCTGCTCGAGGCCGTCCGGGTCTGGCCGAGCGACCCGCCGCGCGACCGGAAGGGCTGGCTGGTCACCGTCGCCTGGCGCCGGTTCCTCGACGCCACCCGCTCGGAGACCACCCGCCGCCGCCGGGAGGAACTCGTCGAGGAGGAACCCGCCCCCGGCCAGGTCTCCCCGGTCGACGACACCCTCCAGCTCTACTTCCTGTGCGCCCACCCCTGCCTGACCCCGTCCTCCGCTGTCGCCCTCACCCTCCGCGCCGTCGGCGGCCTCACCACCCGCCAGATCGCCCAGGCGTACCTCGTCCCGGAAGCGACGATGGCGCAACGCATCAGCCGCGCCAAGCGCACCGTCTCCAGCACCCGCCTCAACCAGCCCGGTGACGTGGCCACCGTCCTGCGCACCCTGTACCTGGTCTTCAACGAGGGCTACTCCGGCGACGTGGACCTCGCCGCGGAGGCCATCCGGCTCACCCGCCAACTGGCTGCCGCGATCGACCACCCCGAGGTGGCTGGGTTGCTCGCGCTGATGCTGCTGCACCACGCCAGGCGGGCCTCCCGGACCGGCCCCGGCGGCGGCCTGATCCCGTTGGCCGAGCAGGATCGCGGGCTGTGGGACACCGCCTTGATCGCGGAAGGCGTGGACATCGTGCAGTCCGCGCTGTCGCGCGACCGGTTGGGGGAGTTCCAGGCGCAGGCGGCCATCGCGGCGTTGCACGCCGACGCGCTGGTGGCCGCGGAGACCGACTGGGTGCAGATCGTCGAGTGGTACGACGAACTGGTCCGGCTGACCGACAGCCCGGTGGTCCGGCTCAACCGGGCGGTCGCGGTGGGGGAGGCGGACGGGGCCCGGGCCGGGCTGGCCGCGTTGGCCGGGCTGGACGAGTCGCTGCCCCGGTACGTGGCTGTGGCCGCGTACCTGCGGGAGCGCGATGGGGATCTTGTTGCCGCCGCGCGGTTGTACGCGGAGGCGGCGGCGAAGGCAGCGACCTTGGCCGAGCGGGAGCACCTGACCCGGCAGGCGGCTCGGGTGAACGCGGGACTCGCCTGAGTCCGGGGCCCACTCTCACGCGCGTCCACCCCACCAGTCCCGAAAGGACTCCTCGGCGGGTGCGGGGAGGTCCCGAGCCTGGGTCCACTTCCGCCACGGCCCCGGCAGCCACCCGGCCACGCGGGTGCCCAGAGCGGTCAACCGGCGGACAGCGGCGAACCGCGAGGAACTGCCCAGCACCCACGCCGCCGCGCGCATGACCGCCCGTTCGCGCGGCGGGTGGGCCACCTCGCCGCGCAGGTGCACCAGCGCCCGGGGGATGTCGATCTTCACAGGGCAGACGTCGAGGCAGGCGCCGCACAGGGTCGACGCGTACGGGAGCGAGTCGGCGACCGGGTCGGGGCCGCGCAGCTGCGGGGTGAGGATGGCGCCGATGGGGCCGGGGTAGACCGAGCCGTAGGCGTGACCGCCGACGCGTTCGTAGACGGGGCAGACGTTGAGGCAGGCGGAGCAGCGGATGCAGCGCAGCGCGTCGCGGCCGATGTCGTCGGCCAGGGCGGTGGTGCGGCCGTTGTCGAGCAGGACGAGGTGGAACTCGCGGGGGCCGTCGCCGGGGGTGGTGCCGCGCCAGATCGAGGTGTACGGGTTCATCCGCTCGCCGGTGGCCGAGCGGGGCAGCAGTTGCAGCACCACCCCGAGGTCGGCCGTGGTCGGGATGACCTTCTCGATGCCGACCACGCTGATCAGCACCTCCGGCAGCGTCAGGCACATCCGGCCGTTGCCCTCCGACTCGACCACCACCAGCGCGCCCGTCTCGGCCACCGCGAAGTTCGCGCCGGACACCGCGACCCTGGCCGAGAGGAACGCGCGCCGCAGGTGCGCCCTGGCCGCCGCGGCGAGGGCGACCGGGTCATCGGTCAGGTCCGGGTCGACGCCGGGCATCTCGCGGCGGAACAGGTCGCGGATCTGCGCCCGGTTGCGGTGGATCGCCGGGACCAGGATGTGCGACGGCCGGTCGTGTCCCAACTGGACGATCAACTCGGCCAGGTCGGTCTCCAGCGCGGTGATCCCGGCCGCGGCGAGCGCCTCGTTGAGGCCGATCTCCTGCGTCGCCATGGACTTGACCTTGACCACCTCGGACGCGCCTGCCGCGCGCACCAGCCCGGCCACGATCCCGTTCGCCTCGTCGGCGTCGCGCGCCCAGTGCACCACCCCGCCCGCCTCGGTGACGCGCTGTTCGAGCTGGACCAGGTAGGTGTCCAGATCGCGCAGGGCGCGGTCCTTGATCGCCCGGCCCGCCTCGCGCAACTGCTCCCAGTCGTCGCGCTCGGCCACCACGGCGGCCCGTTTCGCGCGGATCGTCCCGGTGGCGGCGCGCAGGTTCGCGCGCAACTGGCTGTCCCGCAACGCCTCGCGCGCGGCCTCGGGGAACGGCGGCATGCCGAGCCAGGTGCTCATGTGCCCGCCAGGATCTCGGCGACGTGCAGCACGCGCGTGCCCGACCGCCACCGGGACAGCAGGCCACCGATGTGCATGAGGCACGAGTTGTCGACCGCCGCCAACACCTCCGCGCCGGTACCGAGCACGGCGCGCGCCTTGTCGGTCCCCATCGCCACCGAGGTGTCCGCGTTCTTGAGGGCGAACGTGCCGCCGAACCCGCAGCAGTGCGTGGCGTCCGGTAGGTCTATCAGCCGCAGGCCGCGCACCGCGCGCAGCAACGTAGTCGGACGGTCACCGAGATCGAGCAGGCGCAGACCGTGGCACGTCGGGTGGTAGGTGACCCGGTGCGGGAACGCGGCCCCCACGTCCGTCACCCCCAGCACGTCCACCAGGAACTCGGTGAACTCGTAGACCGGCGGCGCTTCCCCCACCAGGTCGCGGTAGTTCTCCCGGACCATCGCCACGCACGACGCCGACGGGGACACCACGTGGTCGAGACCGGCGAAGTCGCGGACGAACTTGCGCGCGAGAGGACCGCACTCGCGCTGATAACCGGTGTTGAAGTGCGCCTGCCCGCAACAGGTCTGCGCGGGCGGGAACACGACCTCGTGCCCCAGCCGCTCCAGGACCTGGACCACGGCCTTGCCCGCGGCCGGGAACAGGGTGTCGTTGAGGCAGGTGAGGAACAGCCCGACCCGCACGGTGTCCTCCTCTCGTTGGGCCGACACCCTTTATCGCACAGGCCGGGCGCCGGTGCCCGCGGTTGTCCACAGGCCGGGCCGGTCCACAACCCCCGGAGTTGTCCACAGGCCGGTGCCCCCGCCGCCCGCACCCCGCGCCGATCGACCAGAATGCAAACAGGCAGTGACCAACACGTGGGAGCGAAGGCCGATGACCACAGCAATCCACCAGCGCATCGCCGAGGAGCTCGGGGTGCGCGAGCGGCAGGTGGCCGCCGCCGTCGAGCTGCTCGACGGGGGCTCGACCGTGCCGTTCATCGCCCGCTACCGCAAGGAGGTCACCGAGGCGCTCGACGACACCCAGCTGCGGACCCTGGAGGAGCGGCTGCGCTACCTGCGCGAGATGGAGGAGCGGCGCACCGCGATCCTCGACTCGATCCGCGAGCAGGGCAAGCTCGACGACGCGCTCGCCGCGCAGATCATGGCGGCCGACTCCAAGGCGCGCCTGGAGGACATCTACCTGCCGTACAAGCCCAAGCGGCGGACCAAGGCGCAGATCGCGCGCGAGGCGGGGTTGCAGCCGCTGGCCGACCAGCTGCTCGACGACCCCGCGCACGACCCGCGCGAGGTGGCCGCCGCGTTCGTCGACGCGGACAAGGGCGTCGCGGACGCCGCGGCGGCGCTGGAGGGCGCGCGGTCGATCCTGGTCGAGCGGTTCGCCGAGGACGCGGACCTGATCGGCGAGCTGCGCGAGCGGATGTGGACGCGCGGGGTGCTGGCGTCCAAGGTCCGCGAGGGCAAGGAGGAGGACGGGGCGAAGTTCTCCGACTACTTCGAGTTCTCCGAGCCGTTCGAGCGGCTGCCGTCGCACCGCGTGCTGGCGATGCTGCGCGGGGAGAAGGAAGAGGTCCTCGACCTGACCCTGGAGCCGGATCCCGACGCGGACCCGACCGCGATCCCGCCGGTGCGCAGCGACTACGAGATCCGGATCGCGGCCCGCTTCGGCGTGGCCGACCGGGGCCGCGCGGGCGACAAGTGGCTCTCGGACACCGTCCGCTGGGCGTGGCGCACCCGGATCCTGGTGCACCTGGGCATCGACCTGCGCTCGCGGCTGCGGCAGAACGCCGAGGACGAGGCGGTCCGGGTGTTCGCGATGAACCTGCGCGACCTGCTGCTGGCCGCGCCAGCCGGGACCAGGGCCACGATGGGGCTCGACCCCGGTTTCCGCACCGGCGTCAAGGTCGCGGTGGTGGACGCGACCGGCAAGGTGGTCGCGACCGACGCGATCTTCCCGCACGTGCCGCAGCAGCGCTGGGACCAGTCGCTGGCCACGCTGGCGAAGCTGGCCGCCGAGCACCGGGTCGAGCTGATCGCCATCGGCAACGGCACCGCGTCGCGGGAGACCGACAAGCTCGCCGGTGAGCTGATCAAGAAGTTCGCCGAGCTGAAGCTGACCAAGGTCGTGGTGTCGGAGGCGGGCGCGTCGGTGTACTCGGCCTCGGCGTTCGCCTCGCAGGAACTGCCGGGGATGGACGTGTCGCTGCGCGGCGCGGTGTCCATCGCGCGGCGGTTGCAGGACCCGCTCGCGGAGCTGGTGAAGATCGACCCGAAGTCCATCGGCGTCGGGCAGTACCAGCACGACCTGTCCGAGGTGAAGCTGTCCCGCTCGCTCGACGCGGTGGTCGAGGACTGCGTGAACGGCGTCGGCGTCGACGTGAACACCGCGTCCGCCCCGCTGCTGACCAGGGTGTCCGGCATCGGCGCGACCCTTGCCGACAACATCGTGGCCCACCGCGACCAGCACGGCCCGTTCCGCACCAGGAAGGGCCTCAAGGACGTCGCCAGGCTCGGCGCGAAGGCGTTCGAGCAGTGCGCGGGCTTCCTGCGCATCCCCAGCGGCGACGACCCGCTCGACTCCTCCAGCGTGCACCCCGAGTCCTACCCGGTGGTCCGCCGCATCCTCGCCTCGACCGGCGGCGAACTGCCCACCCTGATCGGCAACACCGCGAAGCTGCGGTCACTGCGCCCCCAGGACTTCGTCGACGACGCCGTCGGCCTGCCCACCGTCACCGACATCATCGCCGAACTGGAGAAGCCCGGCCGCGACCCGCGCCCCGAGTTCAAAACCGCCACCTTCGCCGACGGCGTGGAAAAACTGGGCGACCTCCGCCCCGGCATGACCCTCGAAGGCGTAGTCACCAACGTCGCCGCCTTCGGCGCCTTCGTGGACATCGGCGTCCACCAAGACGGCCTGGTCCACGTCTCCGCCCTCTCCCACAACTTCGTCAAAGACCCCCGCGAAGTAGTCAAATCCGGCGACGTGGTCCGCGTCAAAGTCCTGGACATCGACATCCCCCGCAAACGCATCTCCCTCACCCTCCGCCTGGACGACGACCTCCCCACCCCCAACACCCCCACCCAACCCCGCCGAGGCGACAACACCACCTCCCGCCCCCGCCCCGCCCGCACCAACCAACCCAGCGGCCGCCCCCGCCAGTCCACCCCACCACCCCCCACCGGCTCCCTGACCGACGCCCTCCGCCGCGCCGGCTACAAGGAGTAGCCCGAGCTCGTTGGCCGAACCGCGCTCCTTGGAGTCACTGGCCCCAACTGATCGAGACTGTGCGACGTTGACCCCCACCCGGCCCTCACGATCGTTGGTCCCTACACGCCCCTCTACGACGTTGGTCCCTACACGCCCCTCTACGACGTTGGTCCCTACACGCCCCTCTACGACGTTGGCCGAACCGCGCTCCTCGGATCCGCTGGTGCCAAGCCTGCTCGATGGGGCGGACTTGTTTTGTGTGGGGGGACGGCACACGTAGCGTCGTTCGCGGCAGGGCCTGCTTTTCGGCCCCTGCTTTGTGGTTCTGCCCGGGTGTCGTAGGGGCCCCGCGCAAAACAAGTTCGCCGCATCGAGCAAAGCTCGAAACTCGCGCCCAGGCCAATGCCGCAGGCGAGGCGTTCACCGTCGACGCCGCAGGCGAGACCGAGAGCCGCAGATCCCCAACCAGCGACAAGGCGACCCCGATGAACGCCCGCGACGACATCCTCCACAGAATCCAAGCAGCCATCGGCAACGACAGACGCGACATCCCAGTCCCCACCAACTACCGCACCCAGGCCCCCGACAACACCGACATAGTCGAACTCTTCGCCGAAAGAGCCGCCGACTACCGCGCCCAAGTACGCCGAGTCGACCGGGACATAGCCGCCGAGGTACGCCAGGTAGTACAAGAGCTGGAAATCACCTCCATCGCCATCCCCACAGGCTTCCCCGAGCACTACCTAACCGGCCTGGAAGCAGACCTCAAGCGAGACAACCTACCCCTCAGCACCGCCGACCTCGACCGCACCCAAGCCGTCATCACCGAATGCGCCGCCGCCATAGCCGAAACCGGCACCATAATCCTCGGCGCAGAACAAGGCAGGCGGGCCCTCACCCTCCTCCCCGACACGCACCTCTGCATCGTCCACACCGACCGCATAGTCGGAACCGTCCCCGAGGCGCCAGCCGTCCCCACTCCCGCCACCTGGATCAGCGGCCCCTCCGCCACCAGTGACATCGAGCTGCACCGCGTCGAGGGCGTCCACGGTCCCAGGACCCTCGTCGTGCTGTTGACAGCGGTCCATCGTGGACCATGAACCCCACCCGCACCACCGGCACCGAACCCCACCGGGTGGAACGTCGGACCCCCACCACACCCACCACGGGTTCGTGAACCGCTGACGTGACTGGGTGTCGCACTGTCCACAGTGGTGGGCGGATCCGGCGCGTCCAATGTGGTCGGAACCGGCGCGGACGCAGACCGTCTGTCACCATCGGAGCCCGTGCCGTAGCTCGATGGCATGGGGGTGATACCCGGAATGGTGGTCTGTGCGGCTGCCCATTGGCGCGGTGGCGGTGGCGCGCCCACGATCGGATGGGGGATACCGCCATCCGATTGGAGGATCTGTGCGCACACTGCGGAAACCGCTCGTGCTCGCTGTCGTCGTCGCCACGGTGACCACAGGGCTGACCGTCGTCCCGGCCACCGCGGCGCCACCGGGCGTCACACCCTCCATTGTGGACATCGTGCTCACCCCGGGTGGGTCGACGACCATCGCCAAGGCGGTGACCACCCCGCTCATCCCGGTCAACCCCGACGTCGTGTTCCTGGCCGACACCACCGGCAGCATGACCGCGGCCATCGCCAACGTGCGGTCCAACATCGGCAGCCTGGCGGGCACGATCCTCACCGAGCAGCCCACCGCCCGGTTCGGCGTCGCCGAGTACAAGGACATCAAGGACACCATCCCGTACCGGGTCAACCTGCAGCCGACCGCCGACATCGCGGCCGTGCAGGCGGCGACCACGCAGTGGGTGGCGGCGGGTGGCGGTGACTTCCCCGAGGACAACATCAACGCCCTGTACCGGATGGCCACCGGTGACGTGAACTTCCGCGTCGGCGGCGCCCGCGTGATCGCCATGTTCGGTGACGCCCCCTCGCACGACCCCAGTGGCGGCCACACCCTCGACGAGACGGTGGCGGCGCTGCAGGCGGCGAACGTGCGCGTGATCGCGGTCAACTCCTCCGGCCTCGACAGCAAGAAGCAGGCCACCGCCCTGGTCAACGCGACCGGCGGGGTGCTGCTCAACAACGTGGCCTCCGGCGCCGTCCCGCAGGCCATCCTCGACGGGCTGCACGGCATCAGGGTGACGGTCAGCCCGACCGTCAAGACCTGCGCGCCGGAACTGACCGTGGCCGCGACCCCGGTCACCTCGGCCACGGCGGCCAGCGGCCAGGTCATCTCCTTCACCGAGACCATCACGGTGAGCCCGAGCGCTGCCCCCGGTAACTACAGCTGCGTGGTCGACTACCTGGTCGACGGCGTGTCGCTGGGCTACACCCAGTCCACCACGGTCCGGGTGCTCGGCCTGTCGATCAACGACATCACCGTGCAGGAGCCGCGGCTGCTCGGGACCGGCTCCGCGGTGTTCGCGGTGACCCTCAACGCCGCGTCGCCCTCGCCGGTCACCGTCAACTACGCGACCTCCGCGCTCACCGCGACCGCGGGTCTCGACTTCACCCCGGTGTCGGGCACGCTGACCTTCGCGCCGGGCGAGACGTCGAAGACGGTCACCGTCCCGTTGATCGGTGACCTGCTCGACGAGGTGTCCGAGACGTTCCGGGTGACGCTGTCCGGCGCGACGGGGGCCGGGATCGTCAAGGCGGTCGGCACCGCGACCATCGCCGACGGCAACCGCAACGGCAGCTACACCTGCCAGGCGACCGCCGCCAAGCTGGTCGTGCTCGGCGTGGTCGGCGCGACGGCCGCCGTGGCGAACGCGGCGAACGACCCGTGCGCCGAGGCCACCGCGACCCTGATCAACGCCTCGCTGCCCAACGGCATCCTGACGGTGATCACCGGTGACGTCTCCGCCACCACCAACCTCACCCCGGACGACCAGACGATCCTGCCGGTGGCGGGTGACAGCGTCGTGTCGACCGCTGATGTCAGCAGCACCACCATCAGCCTGCTCGGTCTCGCCAACATCCAGGTCGGCGCGGTCACCGCGTCGGCGGGCTACACCTGCACCGCGGGTGCCGGTGGGGTGCTGACCCCGGTGTTCAGCGCGTCGTCGAACGTCGCGTCGCTGCGGGTCAACGGCCTCACCGTCGCCGTCGGCAGCGGCACGCTGGTGATCCCGCTGGTTGTCGGCCAGTTGCGGATCAACGCCACCACCGTCGACGCCAACGGCCAGTACACCCGGCAGGCATTCGCCCTGGACACCTCGGTCGCCACGGTCGTGCTCGGTGAGGCCAAGGTCGGCCTGAAGGGCACCGCGCTCAACCCGACCGCGAACCCCTGCTCCGCCTGATGGACCGGTAGTGCGGAAAGGCCCCGTCCCGAGTCCCGGGACGGGGCCTTTCCGCTTCGTGTTCGATCAGACCGCGGTCACGCCGGTCGCCTGCGGGCCCTTCGAGCCCTGGCCGACCTCGTAGCGCACCTTCTGGTTCTCCTCCAGCGTCCGGAAACCGGCCGTCTGAATCTCCGAGTAGTGCACGAACACGTCAGCGCCGCCGTCGTCGGGGGCGATGAAGCCGTACCCCTTCTCCGAGTTGAACCACTTGACGGTGCCCTGGGCCATGCTTGTCTCCTAGCCGTCCTGCTGGAGGGTGACCGCTGGTGCGGACATCCCAGCCGCCCACCCCGTCCCCGACGTCCCAGGCGGGCGTCACGGGGGCGATGCGAGCGACCACAGCCAGTCAACCACAACAGACCGACAACGGGGAGGAACCCGCGCTGGGTCTTACTTCCGCCCGCGCGACCGCCCCGCCGCCAGCGCCGACAGCGCGCACAGCCCGGCCCAGATCCCGGCCACCAGCGCGGACTTGCGGCGCGCGTCGGCGTCGGGCAGCCCGGTGCCGAACCCGACCGCGTCGGCGATGTCGGCGCTCACCCGCACCGCGATGGCCGTGCGCAGCGCCGTTCCCGCGGGCGCGACCGCCATCGCCAGCCCGGTCGCCACGTCCCTGACCCCGATGCTCCTGGTCAGCACCGCCACCCCGCGCGCGGGCTCGCCGGTCAGCGTGACCAGGCCGGTCGGCTTGGCCATCAGCGCCGGTCGGACCGTGACGGCGGCGCCGTAGACGGCGGTGGCGAGCCCGAGGGCGCGCGGGATCCAGGTCAGCTTGGCCATGCCCGCAGGTTACCGAGGCGGGTCGCCGAGCACCCCTCGGAGCGCCTCGGCGAACGAGCGCAGGACCCCCTCGGCGTCGAGCGGGACGGCGCCCGCGCCCGCGATCCGGTCGAAGATCATCCCGTCCAGGAACGCGACCAGGGCCCGGCCCTGCCGGTCGGGGTCCGGCGCGCCTGCCGCGGTGAGCAGCGCCGAGGCCAGGACCCGGTACCGCTCGCCGACCGCGACCAGCGCCGCCCGCAGTTCGGGCCGCCGGGTCGCCTCCAGCGACAGCTCGTACCTGGCGACCATCCGCGCCCGGTGCACCGTCACCGAGCGCTCGGCCATGCCCGCGATCAGCTCGGCGAGGCGGTCGGCGGAGATCCGCTCCGGCAGCGGGGTGACCGCGGCCAGTTCATCGGCGTCGAGGTCGGCGAGCCGCTCGACGGTGGCGGCCAGCAGCGCGTGCCGGGTGCGGAAGTAGTACGAGCACGAGCCCTCGGGCAGTCCGGCGGCCCGGTCCACCGCGCGGTGGGTCAGGCCGCGCAGCCCCTCGGCGGCGAGTGTGGCGATCGCCGCATCGGTGATCTCGTGGGTGCGCACTCTACGAGTGTAGAGTCCTCTACAGATGTAGAGGACGGCTGGAGGAGACATGCGGACAGCGGCGGTGGTCGGCGGCGGGATCGCGGGCCTGGCGACGGCGATCGGGCTCGGCAAGCAGGGCTGGCGGGTGTCGGTGTTCGAGCAGGCGGCCGGGTTCGCCGAGGTCGGGGCCGGGATCTCGCTGTGGCGCAACGCGTTGCGGGCACTCGACGCCATCGGCGTCGGCGACCAGGTGCGGGCCAGGGGCGCCAGCCCGGGCAGTGGTGGCCTGCGGGACAAGCACGGGCGGTGGCTGGCGGCGTCCTCGGCGGCCGACCTGGTGATGATCCACCGCGCCGACCTGCTCGAAGTCCTGCTCGGCGCCGTCCAGCCCGGGGTGTTGCGGCCCGGGACCCCGGTCGACCGGTTGGCGGTCGTGGACGGCAAACCGATCGTCAACGGGGAGCGGTTCGACCTGCTCGTGGGCGCTGACGGTCTCCGTAGCACCGTCCGTGCCACCTTCTGGCCGGACGCCAAGCCGCCGCGCCCCACCGGGCACACCGCGTGGCGCATGGTCTTACCTGCCAAAGACGTCACACCTAGCGAGACCTGGGGTGACAGGCAGGTCTTCGGCATCTTCCCCATGAGCGACGACAGGGTCTACGCCTACGCCGCCGCGGTAGCGCCACCGAACACCGTCTTCCCGGACGGTGACCTCGCCGAGCTACGGCGCCGCTTCGCGGACTGGCACGACCCGATCCCCAGCCTCGTCAACGCCACCGAGACCGTGCTGCGCCACGACCTCTACTACCTGCCGGACCTGTCGACCTACGTCAACGGCCCAGTCGCCCTCGTCGGAGACGCCGCCCACGCCATGACACCCAACATGGGCCAAGGCGGCTGCCAGGCACTAGAGGACGCGGTGACCCTCGCGGCCACCGCCGACGACCTCGCCCACTATGACGCCCTGCGCAGGCCGCGGTCGCAGCGCATCGCCCACCGCTCGCGCAGCACCGGCAAGTTCGTCCACAGCGGCGCCCCCTGGCGCGACACCCTGGTCCGGTTGCTGCCGTCGAGCCTGGCCACCCGGGCCGTCGAGAGGGCACTTGACTGGTACCCGCCGGTCGCCACCCCGGGTTGAGGGAAGATCGTGGGGTGCAGATAGCCGCTACCAAGGACCTCTGGCAGCAGATCTTCGGTGACCAGTGGGAGCCGCCTGCGACGATGGTGCTGGTCACCGCCGGGGCGGCCCTGGTGATCGTCCTGGTCAACGCCCTGTGGCGACCCGCCCGCACCGTGATCACCATCGTGCACGAGGCAGGCCACGCGCTGATCGCCCTGCTCGCGGGCCGCAGGCTCACCGGCATCCGGCTGCACTCGGACACCTCCGGCGTCACCGTCTCGCGCGGCAAGCCGGAGGGCCCTGGGATGGTCTGCACGGCCCTCGCCGGGTACGTCGCGCCGTCGCTGCTCGGGCTCGCCTTCGCCGCGCTGCTGGGCACCGACCGGGTGACGGCGGTGCTGGTGATCTGCGCGGTCCTGCTGTTCGCCGTGCTGATCATGATCCGCAACGCCTACGGGGTGTTCGCCATCGTGGCAACCGGCGCCGTGCTGTTCGCGGTGTCCTGGCTGGCCACCGACGAGATCCAGGCCGGTTTCGCCTACCTCATCGCCTGGTTCCTGCTCCTCGGCGGCCTGCGCCCGGTGTTCGAGCTCCAGGCCAAGCGCAGGCGCGGTCACGCCCGCGACTCCGACGCCGACCAGCTGGCCAGGCTCACCGGCGCACCCGGCTTCTTCTGGGTCGGCACCTTCGCGATGGTCAACACCGGCGCGGTGCTGCTCGCGGCGGGGTGGCTGCTGCTCTAGCGTGCGACCGCGCTCGATGTTCTCCCGTGGGCGTGTCCTCACCCGCACTTCGCGCGTTGTGCTCGGCAGGACCCCACCGAAAGGTCGACACCATGACCGAGGCACAAGGGCGACCCCAGCGACGCACCCAGCGCGAGCGCCGCGAGGCCACCGTGGGCAAGCTCGTCGACGCCACCATCGCCGCCATCTCCGAGGTCGGCTACGCCAAGGCGTCGGTGCAGGAGATCTGCCGCCGCGCGGGCGTGTCCCACGGTGGGCTGTTCCGGCACTTCGAGACCCGGCTGGACCTCGTCGTCACCGTCACCGAGGAGGTCGGCCGCCGCCAGATCGCCGGGTTCGTGGCCAAGGTGCACCCGTTCTTCGCGGAGCCGGACGACCCGAGCGGGTCCGGAGACCCTGCCGGGTCTGGGGCGGACGACTTCGTGGAGGTGCTGCGGGCCATCCGGGAGGCGTCCCGGTCCCCGCTCAACATCGTCTGGTTCGAGCTGCTGCTGGCCGCCCGCACCGACGACGAGCTACGCGCCCGCCTCGCCCGCACCATCGAGGCGTACTCGAAGGACATCTACCTCACCGCGCTGCGCATCCCGGCCATCGCCGCCCAGCCGGACGAGATCCGCCAGGTCGCGGTGTTCACCGGCCTGCACATGTTCGACGGCGAGACCTTCGTCAACGCCGTCTACCCGCGCCCCGACCTCGACGAGAAGCGCCTGCGCTTCGTGGCCGCCTTCTACGCGTCCACCCTCACTGGCCGGACGGGTGGCTAGCGCTGGTTGTGGGGAGGCGTTGAGCGCAGCGTCCACCCTCACTGGCCGGACGGGTGGCTAGCGCTGGTTGTGGGGAGGCGTTGAGCGCAGCGTCCACCCTTACCGGTCGAACGGACAGTTAGCGCTGGTTGTCGGGCAGCGTCGACCCTCACCGCTGCTCCGGAACGCGACGGTTGGCGCAGGTGGGCCATGCGGCAGACTCCGTGCCTAGTCAGGCCCACCTGCGAAGGGATCGATCCGTGTCCGACCAGCCCACCATCGGCGAACTCGTCTCCGCGTGCGCGACCAGGGCGTTCGCCGCGGCGCCGTCGCTGGCGGGTGCGGACGACGAGACCATCGACAACGCCATCGCCGAGATCGCCGCCCGGCTCTCCTCCGCGCGCGCCAAGGTCCTCGCCGCCAACGCCGAGGACGTCGCCGCTGCCGAGGCGGCTGGCATGAGCGGTGGCCTGCTCGACCGGCTGCGCATCACCGAGGAGCGGCTCGCCGAGATGGCCGAGCAGGTGCGCCTGCTCGCCTCGGTGCCGCACCCCGCGCGGTCCCGCGAGGTCCGCACCCTCGACGGTGACCTGCGCCTGGTCGAGTTGACCCGCCCGGTCGGCGTCATCGGCGCCAACTACGAGGCCAGGCCGAACGTCACCGTCGACATCGCCTCCCAGCTGGTGAAGTCCCGCAACGGTGGCGTGCTGCGCACCGGTTCCGCCGCCCTGCGCTCGGCGACCACCCTCATCGAGCACGTCGTCGCCCCCGCCCTGTCGGACGCGGGCCTGGACCCCGACGCGATCCAGCTCGTGCCCAGCCCGGACCGCGAAGCTGCCGGTGCCCTGGTCGACCTGCCGCACCTGGTGCCGCTGGTCATCCTGCGCGGTAGCGGTGAGAGCACCCGTGAGCTGGGCCGCCGCGCCGCCGCGTCCGGGGTGCGCACGCTCGCGCACGCCGACGGCGGGGGAGTCCTCTACTACGACACCAAGGCCGACCCGGCCGTCGCCGAGGACCTGATCACCCGCAGCCTCGACCGGCTCGGTGTCTGCAACCGGCTCAACCTGCTGCTGGTCCACCGCGACGTCTACGACGCGGCGCTGCCCGGCATCCAGGCCGCCCTCGCCGCCGCGGGCGTCACCGCCTCGCTGCCCCCGCACGACCACGCCGTCGGCTACGAGTGGGCGCTGGACGCCGACCGCGAGGCCACCGTGACCGTCACCCCGGTCGACGACCTCGCGCACGCCGCCCGCGTCGCCAACACCGAGACCTCTGGCCTGGCCGCGGGCATCGTCACCGCCGACCGCGCCCGGGCCGAGGAGTTCATCGCCGCGTACACCGGAACGGGTGTCTTCTGGAACGCCCCGACGCGCCTGCTGGACGGCTTCACGCTGCTCGGCGTGCCGGAGACCGGGATCAACATCGACCGCGTCCCCGGCCCCCGCGGCCCGGTCACCTTCACCGACCTGACCCTGCGCCAGTACGCCGTCCTGCCGGTGTGAGCTGGGCAACTGCTGATCGACAGTTGTCCACAGCACACCGTCCCCACCCGAGCCCAGGCCCACCACCGGGGCTACGATCCCCCCAACGGGCCGATCTGCCGGTCCGCCCGAGGACGCCCACCACCAGCAGCAGGAGGCAGGAGTGACGGCAGTAGCCCCGCAGCCGATCGCCACGCGGCCCTACCCGGCGCGCGAGACGGCCAAGGGTTCGTACCTGCTGCGGCTGTTCCGCACCACGGACCACAAGCAAATCGGCATCATGTACCTGGTCACCTCGTTCGCCTTCTTCATGGTGGGCGGCGCGATGGCCATGCTGATCCGGTCCGAGCTCGCCGTTCCCGGCCAGCAGTTCCTGTCGCAGGAGCAGTACAACCAGCTGTTCACCATGCACGGCACGATCATGCTGCTGCTGTACGCGACGCCGATCCTGTTCGGGTTCGCCAACTTCGTGCTGCCGCTGCAGATCGGCTCGCCGGACGTGGCGTTCCCCCGGTTGAACGCGTTCTCGTACTGGCTGTACCTGTTCGGCGGCTTGATCGTCATGTTCGGGTTCCTGACCCCGGGCGGCGCGGCCGACTTCGGCTGGTTCGCCTACACCCCGCTGTCTGACAAGATCCACTCGCCCGGCGTCGGCGCCGACCTGTGGATCACCGGTCTCGCGGTCGGCGGTCTCGGCACCATCCTCGGCGCGGTCAACATGCTGACCACCATCGTCTGCCTGCGCGCGCCCGGCATGACCATGTTCCGGATGCCGATCTTCACCTGGAACATCCTGATCACCAGCGTGCTGGTGCTGCTCGCGTTCCCGATCCTGACCGCGGCCCTGTTCGGCCTGCTGGCTGATCGACAACTCGGGGCGCACGTGTTCGACCCGGCCAACGGCGGCGTCATCCTCTGGCAGCACCTGTTCTGGTTCTTCGGCCACCCAGAGGTCTACATCGTCGCGTTGCCCTTCTTCGGCATCGTCTCGGAGATCTTCCCGGTCTTCAGCCGCAAGCCGCTGTTCGGCTACCGCGGCCTGGTCTACGCGACCCTGGGCATCGCCGCCCTGTCGGTCACCGTGTGGGCGCACCACATGTACGCCACCGGCGCGGTGCTGCTGCCGTTCTTCTCCTTCATGACGTTCCTCATCGCGGTCCCGACCGGCGTGAAGTTCTTCAACTGGATCGGCACCATGTGGAAGGGGCAGTTGACCTTCGAGACCCCGATGCTGTTCAGCGTCGGCTTCCTGGTCACCTTCCTCTTCGGCGGCCTCACCGGCGTGCTGCTCGCCGCCCCCGCGATCGACTTCCACGTCTCGGACACGTACTTCGTCGTCGCGCACTTCCACTACGTGCTCTACGGCACCATCGTGTTCGCGACCTTCGCGGGCATCTACTTCTGGTTCCCGAAGATCACCGGCCGGTTCCTCGACGAGCCGCTGGGCAAGCTGCACTTCTGGACCACGTTCATCGGCTTCCACGGCACGTTCCTGGTCCAGCACTGGCTGGGCAACGAGGGCATGCCGCGCCGCTACGCCGACTACCTGCCGACCGACGGCTTCACCACGTTGAACATCGTCTCGACGATCGGCGCCTACATCCTGGGCGCCTCGACGCTGCCGTTCATCTACAACGTGTTCAAGAGCTACCGGTACGGCGAGATCGTCACCGCCGACGACCCGTGGGGCTACGGCAACTCCCTGGAGTGGGCCACCAGTTCCCCGCCGCCGCGGCACAACTTCACCGAACTGCCCAGGATCCGCTCCGAGCGGCCCGCCTTCGACCTGCACTACCCGCACATGCGGGAGGCCACGGAAGCGGACAAGTACGTGGGCCTGATGGGTGGCCACGGCCACAAACCGGCCCCATCCGAGGTCGTTGCCGAGAAGATGAACCCCGACGAGATCTCGAAGGGCGACCCCACGTTGCCCAACTGAGCGAACCCGGCCGCCCGGCGTCGACCGAGCGGGACCGGTGGAAGGACTGAGACGGGTGGAGCCCAGGCGCGCGAGCTGCCTTCGCTCCACCCGTTTCCGCTTGTCCGGAAGATCCACTGTGGACTTCCCGGCCGGGTCGGCGGCAGCCGAGGACGTCTGCCACGTGCGCCGACCCGGCCCAGTTCGGGCGATTCCCGCGCCGAGGGCAGCCGACGACGCCTGCCACGGCCGCACCGGCCCCGCCGGGAACCGCAGGCACCGCACCCGCCGTGACCCGGCCGAGGGACGTGCCACCATCCGCACAACGCCCAGTCACCCCTCAGCCCGGTCCGCGCGCGGCGGCCCCGGGCCAGTCGTCATGGGAGTCACCGGATCGTGTCCACCTCAGCTGGTCCCCGCCCCACCCCTGTCCTGATCACGGTCACCGGACCGGACAAGCCCGGGGTGTCCTCGGTGCTGTTCGCCGCGCTGACCCGGCACGGGGTCGACATCGTCGACGTCGAGCAGGTGGTCATCCGCGGCCAACTGGTCCTCGGCGCGCTGGTCAGCACCGACCACGACCCCGAGGGGTTGCAGGAGTCCGTCGAGCAGGCCATGGCCACCGTCGCCATGCGCGTCGACGTGGAGATCGGCGTCGACCAGCAGCCGGGCGCGGCGTCCACCCACGTGCTGGTCGTGCTCGGCAGGCCGGTCAGCGCGAAGGCCCTCGGGGCCGTCGCCAGGCGGCTGGCCGCGCTGGACATCAACATCGAGGCCATCCGCCGGGTCGCCGACTACCCGGTCACCGGCCTGGAACTGCGCGTCTCGGTGCCGCAGGACACCGACGAGGCGGACGCGGCGCTGCGCTCGGCCCTGGCGGAGCTGTCGGTGAAGGTCGGCCTGGACATCGCCGTCGAGCGCGACCTGCTGGCCCGCCGCGCCAAGCGCCTGATCGTCTTCGACGTCGACTCGACCCTGATCCAGGGCGAGGTCATCGAGATGCTGGCCGCCAAGGCGGGCTGCGAGGCCGAGGTCCGCGACATCACCGAGGCCGCCATGCGCGGCGACATCGACTTCACCGAGAGCCTGCACCGCCGGGTCGCCACCCTCGCCGGCCTCCCCGCCACCGTCCTGACCGAGGTCGCCGACGCCCTCGAACTGACCCCCGGCGCCCGCACCACGATCCGCACCCTCAAACGCCTCGGCTACCGCTGCGGCGTCGTCTCCGGCGGCTTCACCGCCATCATCGACCGGCTCGGCGAGGATCTAGGACTCGACTTCCAGGCCGCGAACGAACTCGAGATCGTGGACGGGGTGCTGACCGGCCGCGTCATCGGCGAAGTTGTTGACCGGCAAGGGAAGGCTGTTGCCCTGCGGCACTTCGCGGACGCGTTCCATATTCCACTGGAGCAGTGCGTGGCGGTGGGGGATGGGGCCAACGACATCGATATGTTGTCTACGGCTGGTCTGGGGATTGCGTTCAATGCCAAGCCAGCGTTGCGGGAGGTGGCTGATACGGCGTTGTCGCATCCTTATTTGGATGTGGTGCTGTTTGTGTTGGGGGTTACTCGGGCTGAGGTGGAGGCGGCGGATCTGGCGGATGGGTTGGATCCGGAGCGGGTCTGACGGCTTGGGGCTGGGGGCTCGAGTGTTGGGGTGTTGGCGGCGGGCGGGTTGTGCGGGCGGCGGGGGAGTTGTCCACAGGCTGTCGGCTCGCTCGGTGCGTTCTGTCGGTGTCTCTCGGTAAGCTGTATGTCGGGGGGTGCTTTGGGCGGTTTGCCCGTCTCCCCACAAAACAAGTCCGCCCCATCGAGCTGGGTCGGCACCAGCGGATCCGAGGAGCGCGTGGCTGGCCAACGTTGTCTGGGGGCGCGTGGTTGGCCAACGTCGTAGAGGGGCGGTGGTGGGCCAACACCTCAGAGGGGCACGGTTGGCCAACGATCGTGAGGGCAGGGTGGTTAGCCAACGTTGCAGAGGGGCGCGTTGGACGAATGGAGCTAGTCGGGGTGGGTGAGGGTGGTGTGGATGAAGGTGGCCAGTTCGGTGACGGCGGGGTGGCTGGGTGGGTCGTTCCAGGCCAGGTGGAGTTGCAGCGGTGGGGCGTCGGTCAGGGGGCGGTAGGTGAGGCCGGGGAAGGTGTGCATGGCCGCGGTGGCGGCGGCGCTTACTCCTATTCCTTGACCCGCGGCTATGGCGGCTAGCCAGTCGTCGGTGTTGTCCACTTCGAGGATGGTGGTGGGGCGGGCGGTGGGGCTCCACAGGGCGGCGGTGGTGCTGCCGGTGATGGGGTTGACGACGATCGGGTAAGGGACGAGGTCGGACAGGGTCAGGGTTTCGTGCGCGGCCAGGGGGCTGTCGGCGGCGATGGCGGCTACTCGGGGTTCGTCGTAGAGGTGGGCGCTGCGGACGCCGGGGCTGCGGGACGGGTCGCGCACGAGAGCCGCGTCGACGCGGCCGGAGGCCAGGCCGGTGGAGCGGTCGTCCATGCGCAGCAGTTCCAGCGGCATGCCCGGGTGTTCGCGCTGCCACCGCCGCAGGATGGTCGCGGTGTGTTGGCCGAGCGCCGACCACGCGTGCCCCAGTCGGAGCGGCCAGGCGCCTGCGCGGGACGGGTCCAGTGCGGCGTCGACAGCGGCGACGGCCGTGGCGGCGCGGGCGAGGAACGCCTGGCCCGCGTCGGTGAGGCGCAGGTGGTGGGTGGACCGGTCGACCAGCCGCACGCCCAGGTGCGCCTCCAACGCCTGCAACGTGCGCGACAGGGCGGGTTGGCCGGTGTGCAGCCGCGCGGCCGCCCGGGTGATGGTGCCCTCCTGCGCGATCACCAGGAAGGCCCGCAGGTGCCGCAGCTCCACCGTCATGTCTGTAGAGCATAACCGCTGGTGGACTGGCATTTCCCGGCGCGATCCAGCGGCCGTAGCGTCGGTGCGGTGACCACTGCCTCCCTCGCCGTCCCCCGGGTTCCCCGGGTCAGCGGCCACGTCGCCGGTACCGGTCTGGTGCTGGCCGGGCTCTTCGCGCAGGAGTTCGGCGCGGCCCTCGCCGCCGGGCTGTTCCCCAGGGCGGGCGCGTCCGGGGTGGCGACGCTGCGGTTGGTCGTCGCCGCGGTGCTGCTCTGGGCGGTGTGCAGGCCGCGGGTACGGGGCCGCAGCCGCGCGGACTGGGCGGTCGTCGGCGCCTTCGGGGCGACGCTCGCGTGCATGAACATCACCTTCTACCAGGCCATCGACCGGATCCCGCTCGGCGCGGCCGCCGCGCTGGAGGTGTTGGGGCCACTGGCTTTGTCGGTGATCACCGCGCGGCGGGCCAGCAGTTGGCTGTGGGCGGCGCTCGCACTGGGCGGGGTGGCGCTGCTCGGCCGCGATGGGTTCGACCGGCTCGACCCCGTGGGCGTCGGCTTCGCGTTGGCGGCGGGCGCGTTGTGGGCCTGCTACATCGTGCTCGCCGCCCGCGCGGGCAGCCGCTTCCCCAAGGCGGACGGCTTGGCACTCGCCATGGCCGTCGGCGCTGTCCTCAGCCTCCCCATCGGCCTGGTCGACGCGGGCACCCGGCTGCTCGACCCCGTCACCCTGGGCCTCGGCGCCGCCGTGGGGATCTTGTCCTCAGCCCTGCCCTACACCCTGGAACTCCTTGCCCTGCGCCGGATCACCCCCGCCACCTTCGCCGTCCTGGCCAGCCTCCTGCCCGCCCTCGCCGCCGCCGCGGGCTTCTTGGTCCTAGACCAACGCTTGGCCCCGCTCGACCTCACCGCCATAGCCCTGGTCATCACCGCCGCCACCGGCGCCGTCCGCACCGCACCCCGCGCCGCCCCACTCACCCAGGACAGTCCCGCCACCGACACCCCAGTTGTCCACAATGGCCCAACCATCCACAGATCGCCCGAATCGACACCGCACCCCATCAGCTCACCCCACTAGGCTCGATTCGGGGGCTGCTCAGCCAGCCACCAGCAGCGCCACCGCCGACGGCCCGCCCACTCGGCCGATCGTGCCGGTCCACCAACCACGCGCTGCCCCGACCAAACGCGTTCGTCCCACCACAAACGGCCAGCCGCCGAAGGCACCCCGCGCTATCCACAATGGCCCCGTTGTCCACAGTCCGCCGGAATCGACACCGCTGCCGTTCCGCCTGCCCGGGTAGGCTGGATTCGGGGGCTGCTCAGGAGCCGCCGCAACTGTCCGTCGATGGTGGGGAAGGTCGTTGAGCATTCTCGAGCCCCTGGCCGCTCGGTACGCCACCTGGTTGCGCCTGCCCGCCGAGGCCACCAACGACACCGGCGACGAGGATCCCGCCCTGGTCCGCGCGATGCCGATCGTGCTGCGCGTCGAGCGCGACCCGCAGCCCGCGCGCACCCCGCTGCTCGAAGCCGCAGCCGCCGCGTCCATCGCGGTGTGCCTCGACGAGCGCGCCGAACCAGAGGGCCCCTGGCACGAAGAGGTCGATGTGTGGGTGCGGGGCCGGATCCGCAAGGTGTCCCGCCGCGCGCGGGGCGCCCATTGGGAAGCCGTGCAAGACCTGCCCGGCATCACGGTCACCGTCGACGGCGCGCAAGCCCGCGCGCTCGTCCCCGGCTTGGTCGTCGAGTCGCCGAAGGTGCTGTCCCGCCTGCAGATCTCGGGGAGCGAACTGCCCGCCGACGAGCCGGGACCGGTGGAACCCGGCGTCCCGGTGCTCTGGCTCAACCCCGGCGTCCCCATGACCGTGGGCAAGGCCGCCGCGCAGGTCGGTCACGCCACCATGCTGTTGGCGGCCCTGCTGCACGCGTCCGGCGGCGGCGCCGACCTCAAGTCCTGGTCCACCGCGGGTTTCCCCTGCGCGGTCCGCACCCCCACCCCGGACCGCTGGCGCGCGCTGCACCCCGCCGAGGACCCCGACACCGCCTGGCACACCCACGGCACCACGGCCGTCCGCGACGCGGGGTTCACCGAGGTCGCCCCCGGCACCGTCACCGTCATCGCCCAGTGGCCGCGCTGATCCACTTCCGGCGACCGCGGCACGGCGCTAGTTGCGCTGCCAGATGACGAACAGCCCGTCCTCGATCGTGGTCATCGCCTCGACGAAGGCGTCGTTGTCGAAGTCCGGCAGCGACTGCAACCGAGCCATCAGGTCGTCGGCCGAGGGGTGACCGGCGGGCACGGCGCACCCGCCGCCGCCGGAGCGCATCAGCAGGAAGAAGACGTCTTCCTTCCACGGGCCTTCCGGCGTGGTGCGGATCGCGACCTCGGCCAGGTCGGTCCAGGAGACGGCCTCCTCGCTGCCGTCGGCCAGCGTTCTGCGCACGCCATTGTCGTCGACGACGATGCCGCCGTCGCCGGGAATGACAGAGCCGTCGCCGGGAATGACAGACACGCGTCCTCCGCTGGGGATCTCGATGAGCACTCTCAGCTCGCCGCGGCCAGTCGGCGCAGCGCGGCCCGCACGACCTCGGGATCGGTCGTCGGCCAGAACGGGGGCAGGGACGCGCGCAGGAACCCGCCGTAGCGGGCGGTGGCCAGGCGCGGGTCGAGCACCGCGACCACCCCCTTGTCGTCCATGGACCGCAGCAGCCTGCCAGCGCCCTGGGCGAGCAGCAGCGCGGCGTGGGTGGCGGCGACGGTGAGGAACCCGTTGCCGCCCCTGGACTCCACCGCGCGCTGGCGGGCCGACGCCAGCGGGTCGTCCGGGCGGGGGAACGGGATGCGGTCCATCACCACCAGGGTCAGCGACGGTCCCGGCACGTCCACCCCCTGCCACAGCGACAGGGTGCCGAACAGGCAGGTCTGCGGGTTCTCGGCGAACTTCTTCACCAGCAGCGCGGTGGAGTCGTCGCCCTGGCACAGGATGTCGACGTCGACCTTGTCGCGCAGCTCGGCGGTGGCCTGCTTGGCCGCGCGCATCGACGAGAACAGCCCGAGGGTGCGGCCACCGGCGGCGTTCACCAGCTCGCGCAGCTCTTCCAGGTACGCGGGCGGCAGACCGTCGCGACCGGGTGGGGGCAGGTGGCGCGCGGTGTAGAGGATGCCGGAGCGCGGGTGGTCGAACGGGGAACCGACGTCCATGCCGGTCCACCGGATGTCGTCGGACGGTTCCTTGTCGGTGGCGGTGCCCTCAGCCTTCACGCCGACCCGCTGCTTGCCCGGTAGGCCCCACTGCTTGGCCAACGCGTCGAACGTACCGCCCAGCGTCAGCGTCGCCGAGGTGAGGACCGTGGTGTTCTCACCGAACAGCCTCTCCCGCAACAGACCCGCGACACCCAGAGGCGCCACGCGCAACGTGACCGGCCGCGGCCCGGCAGCATTGAAGTCACCGCTGACCCACACCACGTCCCGCAGCTTCGCGTCCTCCGACCCGAACGCGTCGAGGATGCGCACCGCGGTGTCGTGGACCTCCTCTAGCGCCGACAACGCAAGCTTGCGCGCGGTGGACGACTCGGGGTCTTCCTTGCGGTCCGGCCCGATCGAGGTGACACAACCGTGTGCGGCGTCGCGGATGGCCTGAAGGGTGACGGCGACCGGCTCTGGCAGGTCGTCGAGCCTGCCCGCGGGAGCCTCGGACAACAGCATCGCCAGGCCCTCGCCCGCCTCGACCAGCCGGTCGGCGACCTCGTCGGTGACGAGCTTGCCCGAGCGGCGCGCGGCGACGGCGATCGCGGTGGCCGACAGCTCGCCGGTGGCCACGGAGGTCACCCGGTCCACCAGGTCGTGCGCCTCGTCGATGATCACCACGTCGTGCTCCGGCAGCACCTGCGCGGTGCCGAGCGCGTCGATGGCCAGCAGCGCGTGGTTGGTGACCACCACATCGGACTTGCCCGCCTCGGCCCTGGCCTTCTCGGCGAAGCAGTCGGTGCCGATCGGGCAGCGCGACACCCCGAGGCACTCGCGCGCCGACACCGACACCTGCCGCCACGCCTGGTCCGACACGCCGGGCACCAGCTCGTCGCGGTCGCCGACCTCGGTGTCACTGGCCCAGTCGCGCAACCTGCCGACCTCGCGCCCGAGCCGCGACACCGCGAACGGGTCGAACAGCACCTGGTCGTCCGGCTCCTCCTGCGGCCCGTCGAGCCGGTGCAGGCACAGGTAGTTGCGGCGCCCCTTGAGGATGGCGAAGGTCGGGGTCCGCTTGAGCGACTTGGTCAGCGCCTTGGCCAGCCGGGGCAGGTCGCGGTCCACCAGTTGGCGCTGCAGCGCGATGGTGGCCGTGGAGATCACCACGGACTTGCCGTTGGCCACCGCGTGCCGGATCGCGGGAACCAGGTAGGCCAGCGACTTCCCGGTCCCGGTGCCCGCCTGCACGGCCAGGTGGTCCCCGGTGCGGATGCTGCTGTGCACGGCCTCGGCCATCTCGACCTGCCCAGGGCGCTCCGCCCCGCCGACCGCCTCGACCGCGGTGGCGAGCAGCTCGCGCAGCGAGGGCAGGGAGTCGGGCATGGCGGAGACGGTACCCGGGAGGCCCGTCAGTCCCGCCCGCAGTCCCACCCGGCCGCCGGTGTCGCCTGTCCGGGTGGCGGTCCGGTTCTGCCGGGTGACTCTCGCTGCCCGCCTGGCAGTGGGGGCGCGCACGCGATCCACTCGGAACGAGAGGATCGTTCACCTAACGGAGGGAGTTCGACATGTCACCGGTCAGGTCACTGCGGATCGGCGTGTTGGCGGTCACCACGGGACTGGTCGCGTTCGCGCCGCCTGCCGCGGCGAGCGTGCCCGCCGACAGCAGCGCCACCGTCGGCGTGGCTGTAGCCCTCGTCGGCACCGAGGCGATCGACATCGGCCCGTTGGCCCCGTGCGCGGCGGGTGGCCCGGGGATCGGCACCACGACCGGGCAGGCATCCGACGCCGGCCTGGTCACCTACGGTCTCGGCAGCAGCACCTGCTCGTTCGACCCGGCCACCGGCGCGTCGTCGGCCACCGTCAACGGCAGGCAGTTCGAGCTCAACCGCAACAGCGTCGCGGGCGTCCCGAAGATCAAGATCGGCACGTTCTCGGTGTCCTGCCACACCAACGAGGAGGGCGGCGTCTCCACCTCGCTCTCCCTCGGCGGCGTCGTCGGACTCGACCTGCCCGAGGAGATCCCGCCCAACCACACCATCCTGGTGCCCGGGTTCTTCGAGGAGGACCCGCCGATCGCCAAGATCGTCCTCAACGACATCGTCGAGGCCGAGGCGGTCGAAGGTGAGGCACCGGACAAGTCGCTGACCGTGCACGCCGCCAAGATCTGGCTCTACCCGGACGCCGACCCGCTCGGCCCGCCCACCCCCGGCAGCGGCTCGATCACCGTCGGCTCGGTCACCTGCAACCCGGCCCACGACTGAACCCGGGACACTCCTCGACCGGCCGGGCGAACCCCGCTAGGCTGACCGACATGACTGCCGGGTCGGCCGCGCGCCGCACACAGAACGGGCACCCGGCCCGCGCTTGATCACCCGGCGGGCCCGCGGCCCGCCCCCTCGCGTTCCCCCAGTTCCCCTGGTGACGCGAGGAGGTGAGAAACAAGTGAGTTGGACAGAGTTCCAGAACACCCACGCGGTAGGCGACGTCATCGAAGGCGTCGTGACCAGCACCGTGCCCTTCGGCTCGTTCGTCGAGTACGCGGGCGTGACCGGGTTGGCCTACGAACAGCAACTGCCGGTCGGCACCACCGTGTCGGCCCGCATCCTGGCCATCGACCCGCAACAGCAGCGGTTCAGCCTGGAGCAGGCGTGAGGTAGGTGCTGGTCCGGGGAAGGTGAGATTCCCCGGACCAGCACCCCCGATTAGACCACGCCCCCACCCTCCCCGGCGGGTCATAGCCCCCCGCTGCCCGCCCGGCGTCCGCCCCCACGCGCCCGCCACAGCCGCCTGCTTTGGGCCCCTGCTTTGTGGTTCTGCCCGGGTGTCGTAGGGGCCCCGCGCAAAACAAGTTCGCCCCATCGAGCTCTTCGCTTTCTCGCGCCCCCACGCAAGGCCGCAGGCGAGCCCGAACCGCCCCCCTAATGATCCAAAGCCACCACCCGAGAAGGCAACTCCTTGTTCCGCCGCGTCTTCGTCCACCCATTGCGCCCCTGAGCCATGCGAAGCGCAGCCCGCCAGGAGGTGATGTAGAACGTATAGATATAGAGCGCGTAAGCGAGCCCATACCCGACTGAGCGAAGGAAGCCCTTTCCAGGCTCACACCGCCGCCGATAGATCGGGCCCCAGATAACAAACGGCAGCAACCCAAACGCGCCGTACACAGTGAACAAGAGCCAAGCGCCGTCAGTGAACCACGTCCACACGCTCGAGAAGTCCGTGGCAGCGCGGTAGCCGAGCAGCAGGAACGGGATCGGGTAGATCAGCGTCCCCAGCAGCTGCATCCACGGTTGCGCCAAGTAGTACAACATCTCCGCCGCGCCGAGTGTCGACAGGTGTTGTGAGTCGAAGATGCGGCGGATGTAGCGGCCGCACTGCATCGTGCCCTGGCCCCAGCGGGTTCGTTGGGCCAGGAAGCGGCGCAGGCTGTACAGCGCTTCTTGGTCGACGTGGGTGTCCACGGTGAATCCGGTCTTCCACCCGGCTGTGAGCAGGTGCACGCCCAGTTCGAAGTCCTCCAGCAGCGCGCCGCGCCACGGGCCGAGGCCGTGTGCGATGGAGTCCAAGGCGGACAGTCGGGTGAACTGGCCGTTGCCGCCCATCGCGATGGTGCCGGTCTTGCCCCGCGACAGCTGGATGGCGGCGATGGCGCTGCGGAACTCCAGGTCCTGCATGCGGACCATGGCCAGGCCGAAGCGCCGCCGCCAGCCACCGGTGTCCGGGGGTGGGGTGCCCCGGTTGCTCATCCGGACGTCGACCTGGACGGCGCCGACGGCCGGGTCGCCGAAGAGGTGGTCGGCGGCGCAGACCGACAGGCAGTTGGCGGCGGGGCGGCCGTCGGCGTCGACCACCACGATCACCGCGCGGTCGGTGTCGGCGTGCTTGCCCATCCAGTTCTTCAGCGCCCGGTACGCCGAGTTCAGCGCCGCGCCCTTGCCGGTCCGCGCGTTCGGCAGCTTGCGGCACACCAGGTGCAGCAATCGATCCCCGCCGTGCCGGGGTCCCTGCAAATCCCGGACGACGCCGACGGTGTTGTCCGTCGAGTCGTCATCGATCACCCAGACATGGGCGTGTGCGAACGTGCCCCGCAGGTATCGCACCGTGTCGCCGATAACGGCCTGCTCGTCCCGGCACGGCACGAAGAAATGCCACTCCAACCGGTGCGGATCACCAGGATCCGCCCGCCGGTAACGCAGATACGGCACAACGATGAGACACACGTAGGTCATGAACGCAACGGACATCGTCAATGCGAGGGCTTGCGTGAAGCCGAGCAACAGCGGCAGGTTCACCGCGTCGCCTTCCACACGAACAGCACCAGTGCGGCCGCGCCACCCACGACGCTCACGATGGACCCGAGGAAGGTGTGGCCCCAGTAGTAGCCCTGGTCGGTGCCGAGCCAGTCGATCAACCCGACCAGCGTCAGCACCCGCAGCTGGTTGACCACCACGACCGCGATCCCCGCCAGCAGCAGCGCGACGAGCACCCGGCCCGCGATTCGGCCGCGCAGCGCGATCATCACCGCGGCGACCACCAGCAGCGGCAGCACCAGGAACGCCGACGTGCACTCCGGACTCATCCGCAGCCCGAACGGGTGGTCGGTGCCGAGTCCGAAGTAGACGGTCTGGCGCTCGGCGACCAGGTGCACGCCACCCGAGGTGATCAGCCGCAGGATCCCGCTCGCCAGCGCCATCTCCGCGGTCCGGTAGAGCCGGTTGCCGACCACCAGCGCCACCGCGGCCGCCACCAGGGCGATCGCGATGAACCTCGTCGGTGGTCGGGGTACCGGCAGCGCGTTGGCCAGGGCCACCGCTGCTCCCTCCTCCAAGAATCGCGCGTCGTTAACCCGACGCGTCAGGAATTCCATCGGCCACACCACCACCAGGGCTACATCCGCGATCCGGGTGACAAAGGCCCGCAGGCCAATGCACCCAGCGTCAGCAGAATCGTGAAACCAGGTCGTGATCCACTCGATCGGGTTGCATCGGCGCAGATCTGTGATCTCTGGCCGGTTGCCGGCGATACGCCTTCCGCAAGCCCCGGTCCCCACCGCACTCCCCGTGCGGATCTCGTGGGCGGCGACTCTCGAATCCCTTGGAGGATAAGGATGTACAAGCGTTGGCTTCGCCACGCCTGCGCAACGGGCGTGGTCGTCACGGCCACCCTGGTGGTCGGTGCCACCCCGGCGGTGGCGGAACCCGGTGATGGGACGGCGTTCGTCGCGGTCGGGGCGATCTCCCTGCTCGGCCAGCGGACCATCGTCGGTCCGCTCGCGCTCAGCAGCACCAACGGCCCCGGGCAGGCGCAGGTGGCATCGGTCGACGTGTCCGGTGTGGCCACCGCGGGCGTCGCCTCGAGTGCCGCGTCGCGGGACGACGAGACCGGTGTGGTGCACGCCGAGGCCAGCCTGGCCGATGTCGCCGTGGTGCTGTCCGGCCTCGGCACGATCGGTGCGATCAAGGTCACCTGCGACGCCACCCAGGCAGGGGTTTCCGGCACCACCTCACTGGCCGACGTGGCGCTCACCGGTGTCACGCTCCCGCTCGACCCGGCTCCCAACACCGTCGTCGGTGTCCCGGGGATCGCCACCATCACGCTCAACGAGCAGATCCGCGCGGCCGACGGCACGCTGACGGTCGGCGGAGTCCACTTGCGACTTGAGGCGCTGGGCAGCGGCGGTGATCTCGTGCTCGGCGGCGCCGTGTGCGGGGTGGCCGCGCCGCCGATGCCGATGGCGTCCGGCTCCGGCCTGTGGGCCGGGATCGGTCTGCTCGCGCTGGTGGCTCTACCCGTTGGTGTCACGGCAATCCGGCGCCGTCGCGTCGACACGGCCTGAGCGGGGGGCCACCATGTACCGAGCACCCACCGGAGGTGCCATCGGCGGCAGCGCGGGGCTTGCGATGACGGGCGCCGACGTCGGCTGGTGGATCGCGCTGGGCCTTGCCCTGCTGGTCACCGGCTTCCTGCTGCTGCACGCCAACCGCCGACGCGCCAGGCGCGTGGCGGGCTGATCCGAAGTGGATCCCGGGTGCGCCCACCCCTCCCCACCGGTCCCGGGATCCACTTCGCTCCCCCACCTGAGGAACACATGCGCAACGAGGTCCTGATCCTGGTCGGCACCCGCCCGGAGGCGGTGAAGGCGGCGCCCGTCGCGCTCGCGGCCGCCGCCGACCCCCTGCTCGCCCCCTACATCGTCCACAGTGGACAACACCCCGGCATGGTCGAGCAGGCGCTCACCCCGTTCGGGCTGAGCCCGGACGAGGTGCTGGTCGTCGACCGGCCGGTCGGCGGGCAGGCGGAACTGCTCGGCGCGCTGCTGCCCAGGCTGGACGCCGTCCTCGCCCGCCGCGACCCCGGTGTCCTGCTCGTGCAGGGCGACACCACCACGACGCTGGCAGGCGCGCTCGCCGCGTTCTGGCGCGGTATCCCGGTCGCCCACCTGGAGGCGGGACTGCGCACCGGCGACCTCGCCGCGCCCTTCCCCGAGGAGGGCAACCGGCAGATGGTCGCCAGGATCGCCGCGCTGCACCTGGCCCCCACCGAGGACGCCGCCGCCGCGTTGCGCGCCGAGTCCGTGTCCGGCGCCACGATCGAGGTCACCGGCAACACCGTCGTCGACGCTGTCCGCCACATCGCGTCGGTGGACCTACCGGCCGCGAACGCCCCACTGGCTCGGCTGGAACAAGACCTGGACAGCACTGGCGGCAGGCTCGTCCTGGTCACCGTGCACCGCCGCGAGTCCTGGGGGGCGCCGCTCGCGGGCATCCTCGGCGCGGTCCGCACGATCGCCGACCGGCACCCCGACGTGCGCGTGCTGCTCCCGGCGCACCCCAACCCCGAGGTCCGCGCCCAGGTCGCTGCCGTGCTCGGCGGCCACCCCGGCATCGTGGTGACCGACCCGCTCGACTACCCCGACCTGGTGCGCGCACTGCGCCGGGCCGCCCTGGTCATCACCGACTCCGGTGGCATCCAGGAGGAGGCGCCCACCTTCGGCGTCCCGGTCCTGGTCGCCCGCGACGTCACCGAACGCATGGAGGCCGTCCGCGCGGGCTGCGCGCACCTGGTCGGCACCGACCGGGTGAAACTGCTCGGCGAGGCGGAGCGGGTGCTGGTCACCGGCCAGCGGGTGCCCAACACCGACAACCCGTTCGGCGACGGGCACGCCGCGCGCCGGGTCTGCGCCGCGCTGACCAAGCTGCTCTCCGGTCAGCCGACCCTGGGCGTCCCGACCAGCGTGACGTCCGCGGCCCTGAGGCCCGCCAGCGCTGTCTCGACGGTCGGCGCGGCCACGCCCGCGGTGAGGTCGAGCAAGACCGTGGTGGTGAAACCGGCCGCGGCCGCGTCGATGGCCGTCGCGCGCACGCAGTGATCGGTGGCGATCCCGACGACGTCCACCCGGGTCACCGCCCGTGAGCGCAACCAGTCGACCAGCGACACCTCGGCCGGGCCGACCCCCTCGAAGCCCGAGTACGCCGCCGCGTAGGCCCCCTTGGAGAAGACGGCCTCGATCGGCGCCACGTCCAAGGCGGGGTGGAACGAGGACCCGGCGGTGTCGACGACGCAGTGCACCGGCCAGCTGTCGACGAAGTCGGGGGTGTCGCTGAAGTGCGCGCCCGGGTCGATGTGGAAGTCCCGGGTCGCGACCACGTGGTCGTAGTCCGAGGCCGCCACGTGGGCGGAGATCGCGGCGGCGACGGCGGCGCCACCGGTGACGGCCAGGGAGCCGCCCTCGCAGAAGTCGTTCTGCACGTCGACCACGATCAACGCGGACTTCGCCAAGTCGGTCATCACGGCTCCAGGTACACGGTGGGGATGGCTGGGTCGCCCGCGGACAGCTTCAGGCCCTCCCAGGGGAGGCTGACCAGGCCCTTGCGCACGCGGGTCCTGCTGTCCTCCAGCGTGGGCAGGTCGGGCACCGGTTGTCCACCGCGCATCAGGGGGATCTGCAGCAGCCGGTCGTGCTCGCCGACCTCGGGAGCCGCCGCGCCCGCCGGGTAGATGACCTCCTCCAGCGCGGTCCCGGTCGGCTTGTGCCTGCGCAGCGCCAGCTTCCGGCCGCCGCGCGACTCCTTGTGCGAGCTGCGCTTGGCCACCGGCCGCCCGTCGACCTCGACCAGCTTGTAGACCATCCCGGCGGTCGGTGCCCCCGAACCGGTCACCACCGAGGTGCCCACCCCGTAGGCGTCGACCGGCTCGGCCCGCAGCGACGCGATGGCGTACTCGTCGAGGTCGCCGGACACCACGATCCTGGTCTGGGTGGCGCCGAGGCCGTCGAGCTGCTCGCGGGCGTGCCTGGCCAGCACCCCGACGTCACCGGAGTCGATGCGGATGGCGCCCAGCCCGGTCCCGGCGACCTCGACCGCGGTGGCGATGCCCTGGGTGATGTCGTAGGTGTCCACCAGCAGCGTGGTGTCGACGCCGAGGGCGGACACCTGGGCGGCGAACGCGGCGCGCTCGTCGTCGTGCAGCAGCGTGAACGCGTGCGCGCAGGTCCCGGCGGTCGGGATGCCGTAGGCGCTACCCGCGGCCAGGTTCGACGTGGTGGAGAAGCCCGCCAGGTAGGACGCACGGGCCGAGGCGATCGCGGCGACCTCGTGCGTGCGCCGCGACCCCATCTCGATGATCGGCCGCCCGTTCGCCGCGCCCGCCATCCGCGCGGCGGCCGAGACGATGGCGCTGTCGTGGTTGAGGATCGAGAGCACGACCGTCTCCAGCACGACCGCGTCGGCGAAGGTGCCCGTCACGGTCAGCACGGGGGAGCCGGGGAAGAACAGCTCGCCCTCGGGGTAGCCGTCGACGTCACCGCTGAAGCGGTACGCGGCCAGCCACTCCAGCGTCGCCGCGTCCACCACGGCGGTCTCCCGCAGGTGCGCCAGCTCGGCGTCCCCGAACCGGAACGTGGCCGCCGCCTCGACGACCCGCGCCGTCCCGCCGACCACCCCGTACCGGCGCCCGTCCGGCAACCGCCTGGTGAACACCTCGAACACGCAGGACCGCTCCGCCGTGCCGTCGGCCAGCGCGGCGGAGAGCATGGTCAGTTCGTAGTGGTCGGTCAGCAGTCCGGTGCTGACCGGACCCACGCCGCTCGCACCCGCGTTCACACCCATGGGTATGAGCCTATGTCGTGTTCGCCTGCCCGATGCCCCTGGTCCCAGACCTGGCAGCGCTCGGCTCGCTCGGCGACCGGCCCCTACGCCGAGCTGCGATGATGCCGGGTGAGCCGAGGTCGCAAGCCGGGGACGATGCCGGGTGGGGACGAGGGGGCGGGCGGCGGGAGGAAATAGGCAGAGCGCACGATCGGTGATCGAGTAGTCCGATCGAATGAAGATCCGCCGGTGTCGGCGAAACGGGTCATGCCACCATTGACCCATGACCGCAGCCGTCGACATGGAGCAGACGCAGGCGACGCCGTCCAGCTCGGAGGTGGTGGCCGAGGACCGGCCCTGGCAGACCGTCGTCTGGAACGACCCGGTCAACCTGATGTCGTACGTGACCTACGTGTTCCAGAAGCTGTTCGGCTACAGCAGGGACCGGGCGACCAAGCTCATGCTCGACGTGCACCACGAGGGCAAGGCGATCGTGTCGTCGGGGACCAAGGACAAGATGGAGGCCGACGTGGCGAGACTGCACGCCGCGGGGCTCTGGGCGACGATGGAACACACGTCATGAAGCCGTGGAAGCGCAAGGGCGACCTGGTGCACGCCGACATCGACCGGCAGGAGGCCGCGGTGCTGCGCGGGCTGGTGTCGCAGATCGACGACATGCTGCGCGCCCGCATCGAGGAGACCCCGCAGGACGAGCTGGCGGAGCTGACCGGCATCCGCACCGGCCCGTCGACCTCCCCGGACGACCCGATCCTGTCCCGGCTGCTGCCCGACTTCCACCGGCTCGACGACGACAACCCCAGCAAGGCCGACCTGGACTCGGCCGCGGTGCTGCGCTCGCTGCACGAGCCGACGCTGCTCGACCTCAAGACCGGGGTCGCGGCGGTGGTGCTGGAGACCTGCCCGATGTACGGCGGCGGGATCCGGCTCTCGCTCGAACAGGCCGACGCCTGGCTCTCCGCGCTCAACGACGTGCGGCTGGCCCTGGGCACCGCCATCGAGGTCACCGAGGACATGCCGGACGAGCTGCCCGACGACGACCCGCGCAGCCCGCACCTGTCGGTGTACCACTGGCTGACCTGGGTGCAGGAGTCCATGGTGCAGGCGCTCTCCACGCCGTGATCACCCAGGTTCCGGGGGTCCGGGTCGGCCACCACCACCGGGTGGGCGGCGGGTGGGCGACCGGGACCACGGTCGTCCTGCTGCCTTCGGGCACGGTCGGTGGGGTCGACTCGCGCGGTGGGGCGCCCGGGACTCGCGAGACGGATCTGCTCGCTCCCGAGAACCTGGTCAGCAGGGTCGACGCGGTGTGCCTGTCCGGCGGTAGCGCCTACGGGCTGGCCGCGGCGGATGGCGTTATGCGTTGGCTCGGCGAGCGCGGCATCGGGTTCCCGGTAGGGCCAGAGCCGCACCACGTCGTGCCGATCGTTCCTGCGGCGGTGCTGTTCGACCTACCTCGCGGTGAGTGGGGTAACCGACCGGACGCGGAGTTCGGGTACGCGGCCTGCGCGGCAGCCTCTGACGGCCCAGTCGAGATGGGCAGCGTCGGGGCGGGAGCCGGTGCCAGGGTCGGGTCGCTCAAGGGCGGTATCGGCTCGGCCAGCGCAAGAGTGGGCGAGTTCACAGTTGGCGCTATCGCCGCGGTCAACGCCAAGGGTGAGGCGGTCGACCTGTCCACCGGCGGCTTCTGGGTCGACGGTGAGCCGGGGGAGTTCCCGCCCGCGCCGGGGCGGGCCGCGCAGTTGGCAGCGCGATCTTCGGACCTCAACACCACCATCGGCGTTGTCGCTACCGACGCTGCCCTGGACAAGGCGCAGTGCAAGCGGTTGGCCATGGCGGCCCAGCACGGGCTCGCCCGAGCAGTACGCCCGTCGCACACGCTCTTCGACGGCGACACCGTGTTCGCGGCCGCCACCGGGGTCCGACCGGTGTCCGGTCCGGCTGAGTTGGACGCGCTCTATACCTCGGCGGCCGAGGTGTTCGCCCGGGCTGTCGCACACGGCGCGCTCACCGCCACCACCGTCGGCGACCTGCGCTCATATAGCGACATTTGGGGATGAACTGCGGGTCTCGCACTCGATTGGCGGCGGCCGCCAAGCCGGGGACGATGCCGGGCGGGGACGAGGGGGTGGGTGGCGGGAGAGAGTGTCACTGCGGCCTCCCACACATTGGGAGGGGTATATCCAGCCCGTAGGATGGTGCCGTGCTGACGATCCGCCGAGACCTCGTGGACGCGATGGTGGCGCATGCCCGCCGCGACCACCCGGACGAGGCGTGCGGCGTCATCGCGGGACCCGACGGCTCCGACCGCCCCGAGCGGTTCATCCCGATGCTCAACGCGGCCCGCTCGCCCACGTTCTACGAGTTCGACTCCGCGGACCTGCTGCGGCTGTACCGGGAGATGGACGCCAACGACGAGGTGCCGGTGGTCATCTACCACTCGCACACGGCCACCGAGGCGTACCCGTCGCGCACCGACGCCAAGATCGCCGCCGAGCCGTACGCGCACTACGTGCTGGTCTCCACGCGCGACTCGCACGAGCACGAACTGCGCTCGTTCCGCATCGTCGACGGCGTCATCACCGAGGAACCCGTCGAGGTCGTCGAGTCCTACCGGTTCGCCCACACCGGACCGGACGACGTCCCAGAGCTGTGAGTTCCCCCGTGCCGCGCAATACCCGCGGCACCCGCGCGCGTCCCTTCCCTTGAACCCACCTCCCGGAGGATGACCCACCATGGCCGTCAGCGTCTCGATCCCGACCATCCTGCGCACGCACACCGGCGGCGAGAAGACCGTCCCCGCGGCGGGCGACACCCTCGCCCAGGTCATCGACGACCTCGAGGCCAACCACGGCGGCCTCAAGGCCCGCCTGGTCAAGGACGGCGTGCTGCACCGCTTCGTCAACGTCTACGTCAACGACGAGGACGTCCGCTTCGCCGGTGGCCTGGAGGCCAAGGTCTCCGACGGCGACAACGTGACGATCCTGCCCGCCGTCGCCGGTGGCGCGCGCTAGTTTTTCCGGCTTCGCTTGAGGGGGATCCGTGGCCCGCTACGACTCGCTGCTCGACGCGCTGGGTGACACGCCGCTGGTCGGCCTGCCCCGGCTGTCCCCGGCGCCGACGGTGCGGCTGTGGGCCAAGCTCGAGGACCGCAACCCGACCGGCTCCATCAAGGACCGCCCCGCGCTCGCCATGATCACCGCGGCCGAGCGCGACGGCAGGCTGGCGCCTGGGGCGACCATCCTGGAGCCCACCTCGGGCAACACCGGCATCTCGCTGGCCATGGCCGCCAAGCTCAAGGGCTACGGCCTGGTCTGCGTGATGCCGGAGAACACCTCCGAGGAACGCAAGCTGCTGCTGCAGGCGTACGGCGCCCGCATCGTGTTCTCCCCGGCGGCAGGCGGCTCCAACGAGGCCGTCCGCCGCGCCAAGGAACTCGCCGAGCAGCACCCGGACTGGGTGATGCTCTACCAGTACGGCAACCCGGACAACGCCGCCGCCCACTACACCGGCACCGGCCCCGAGATCCTGCGCGACCTGCCGTCCATCACCCACTTCGTCGCGGGCCTGGGCACCACCGGGACGCTGGTCGGCGTCGGCCGCTACCTGCGCGAGCACAAGCCCGACATCCAGATCATCGCCGCCGAACCCCGCTACGGGGAGTTGGTCTACGGCCTGCGCAACCTCGACGAGGGCTTCGTCCCCGAGCTGTACGACCCATCGGTCCTGAGTGGTCGCTTCTCCGTCGGCTCCTACGACGCCCTGCGCCGCACCCGCCAACTCCTGGAAACCGAGGGCATCTTCGCAGGCGTCTCCACCGGCGCCATCCTGCACGCCGCCCTCGCCGCCGCCGAGAAAGCCGCAGGCGCGGGCGAAGAAGCCGACGTCGTCTTCATCGTCGCCGACGCTGGCTGGAAGTACCTCTCCACCGGCGCCTACAGCGGCACCATCGACGAAGCCTCCGACCGCCTCGACGGCCACCTCTGGGCGTAACCGTCCCGCGTGCGGCGGGGGTGGTGGCGTGCGGGGCTAGAACCAATGTCGCGCTGAGACGCCGCGTGTCGTCGCGGACTGCTGACATCTCGCGCAGACAGCGGGCGCTTGGACCTCGGGCTGGCAGCGGTGTGTGGGCTGTTGCCCCCTCCACGGTGTGGGCGGCCCTGCGAGCCGCCTTGGCGCACGAACGCGGAAGCGGCGCATGTCCATCGCCGCTGACGCGAGTCGGGAAGTGACTTGTCCGCCGGGCGCGTGCAGCGGCACCATCGACGAAGCCTCCGACCGCCTCTGGGCGTAGTCCGGTGTGCTCCGCGTGGGGGTGATCGGTGCCCTCGGTTCGGTCGCTCGGTAGTGGGTGCGGGCCTGGTGGGTGGGCGTGGTCCGGGGCCGGTCAGGCGCTAGGTTCTGCGGTATGGCCGGTGTTGTCGAGGTGCTGCGGAGCGCCCAGGTGCCTGCTCCGGTGGAGCGGGTGTGGGCGATCGTGTCGGATGCGGGGCGGGCGCCGGATTGGTTCAGCTTCGCGGAGCGGACCGAGGTGTTGTCCGGGGACGGGGTCGGGCAGCGGCGCAGGCAGTTCGGGCTGTGGGGGAACCGGCGGTCGGAGATCGACCAGGAGGTCGTGGCCTTCGACGCGCCGGTGCTGATCGGGTGGGTGCACAAGGCGGAGCGGTTGGACGGGAAGGCGGCGCCGACGTTGGCGAGGTCGACGCGGTTCACCATCGAGCTCCAGGCCGACGGGGAGCGGACGACGGTCACCCTGCGCACGGTCCAGGAGCCGGTCGACGCGCTGCGCGGGTTCCTCATGCGCACCGCGTGGACCAGGGAGATCAAGCGCCGGATGGACGAGTCGCTGGCCAGGTTGGCGCGGGCGGCGGAATCGGGGTGACCTCCGGGGTTTCGCCGGATCCGGTGCCCCGCGCGAACACGTAGTCTCACAGGTGTGAGCACCGTGCCCGTCCAGCCGAGCAAACCCGCAGCCCGGGTGTTCCCGCCGAACCCGGTGCAGGCCGTCATCGTCGTCGGCGGGTTCGCCGCGCTGCTGTACCTGATCGAGTTCCTCGACGCCGTGCTGCCTGCCGACCTCGACCAGTTCGGCATCATCGCGCGCGACAGCTCCGGGCTCGACGGCATCCTGTGGGCGCCGCTGCTGCACTCGGGCTGGGGCCACCTGGTGTCCAACACGCTGCCGCTGGTGGTGCTGGCGTTCCTGGCGATGGCCAACGGCCTGGCCCAGTGGGTCGCGGTCACCGCCACCATCTGGCTGGTCAGCGGCGCGGGCGTGTGGCTGACCGCCAACCCGGGCACGGTCACCGTCGGCGCGTCCGGCCTGTGCTTCGGCTGGCTGCTGTTCCTGCTGGTGCGCGGCCTGTTCACCCGCAGCGTCCTGCACATCGCGCTGGCGCTGGTGCTGCTCGGCTACTGGGGCACGATGCTGTTCGGCGTGCTGCCGGGCGACCCGAGGATCTCCTGGCAGGGCCACCTGTTCGGCGCACTCGGCGGCGTGCTGGCCGCCTGGCTGGTCTCGATGGGCAACCGGTCGGTCACCAAGCAGGCCGCGTGAGCGCCCCGATCGGCATCTTCGACTCCGGTGTCGGCGGCCTCACCGTGGCGCGCTCGATCATCGACCAGCTCCCGCACGAGCGGCTGCGCTACATCGGCGACACCGCCAACACCCCGTACGGCCCGCGTTCGATCGCCGAGGTCCGCGAGCTCACCCTGCTGCGCACCGACGAGCTGGTCGCCAGCGGCGTCAAGATGCTGGTCCTGGCCTGCAACACCGCGTCGGCGGCGTGCCTGCGCGACGCCAGGGAGCGCTACGCCATCCCGGTCGTCGAGGTCGTCGTCCCCGCCGTGCGCCGGGCGGCCGCGGTGACCAAGACCGGCAGGGTCGGCGTGATCGGCACCACCGGCACCGTCCGCTCCCGCGCCTACGACGACGCGTTCGCCGCCGCCCCCGGCATCGAGGTCACCGCGACGGCCTGCCCCAGGTTCGTCGACTTCGTCGAGCGCGGCATCACCTCCGGGCGCCAGGTCCTCGGTCTCGCCCAGACCTACCTGGAACCGTTGCAACAGGCCGCTGTGGACACCGTCGTGCTCGGCTGCACGCACTACCCGCTGCTCACCGGTGTCCTGCAGGTCGTTCTGGGACCGGACGTGACGCTGGTGTCGAGTGCGGAGGAGTGCGCGAAGGACGTCTTCCGGGTGCTCACCGAGACCGGCCTGCTGACCGAGGACGAGACCGAGCCGGTGCACGAGTTCAGCGCCACCGGCCCCGCGGAGCCGTTCGACCGGCTGGCCCGCCGCTTCCTCGGCCTCGGCGCGGGCCTTGCTCCATTGGCTCGATGGTGATCGTGCCGCGATGCCCGCTGTGACAGGCTGATCGGCGTGCTGCTGACCGTCCTCGGCTGCTCGGGAAGCGTCCCGGGCCCCAACGCCGCCTCGTCCGGGTACCTCGTCGAGGCGGACGGGTTCCTGCTCGCCGTCGAGCTCGGCAGCGGCACCCTCGCCGCCATGCAAGCGATCCGCGACCCGTTCGCGCTGGACGCACTGCTGTTCTCCCACTTGCACGCCGACCACTGCGCGGACTTCGCGTCGCTGACCGTCTACCGGCGTTACCACCCGCGCCCCACCAGGGATCCCCGAGCGGACCGGTTACCGGTGTACGCGCCCGCTGCCGCCCCGCGCCGGTTCGCCGCCGCGTACGCCACCGACGAGGCCGAGTTGGCCGTCACGGATCTGTCCGATGTGTTCGACTTCCGCCCGCTGCGCGCCGCGACGTTCCACATCGGACCCTTCGAGGTGACCGCGGCGACCGCGGCGCACCCGTGCGACGCCTACGGCTTCCGGATCGCCCACGGCGGCCGGTCCTTGGTGTACACCGGCGACACCGGGCTGTGCGGCCCGGTCACCGCGCTGGCCGACGGCGCGGACGTCGTGCTCGCCGAGGCGTCCTGGACGCACGGCTCCGGTGCCCCGGCCGCGATGCACCTGTCCGGTCGGGAGGCCGGTGAGCTCGCCGCCGCGGCGGGCGCGGGCCGGTTGCTGGTCACCCACATCCCGCCGTGGACCGACCGCGACGCCGTCGAGGCGGAGGCCACCGCGGCCTTCCCCGGCGAGGTCACCCTCGTCCGGGAGGGCGCGGCCTACGAGCTCTAGCGGCGGCCGGCTAGGCTGACCGGGTGGTGAGAAGCGACGGCAGGAACGACAACCAGCTCCGGGACATCACGATCACGCGCGGCTACCAGGACTGGCCCGCCGGATCGGTGCTGGTGTCCTTCGGCCGCACCAGGGTGCTGTGCGCGGCGAGCGTCACCGAGGGCGTCCCGCGGTGGCGCAAGGGCTCCGGGCTCGGCTGGGTCACCGCCGAGTACGCGATGCTGCCCTCGGCGACCAACACCCGCAGCGACCGCGAGTCGGTGAAGGGCCGCGTCGGCGGCCGCACGCACGAGATCAGCAGGCTCATCGGCCGGTCCCTGCGCGCCTGCATCGACCTGTCCGCGCTCGGGGAGAACACCATCCACCTCGACTGCGACGTGATCCAGGCCGACGGCGGCACCAGGACCGCGGCGATCACCGGCGCCTACGTCGCGCTGGCCGACGCCATCACCTACCTGGGGGCCGCGCGCAAGCTCGCCGACCCGCAGCCGCTCTCGTGCGCGGTGTCGGCGGTCAGCGTCGGCGTCGTCGGCGGCCGGGTGCGCCTCGACCTGCCCTACGAGGAGGACGCGCGCGCCGAGGTCGACATGAACGTGGTCGCCACCGACGCCGGGACCCTCATCGAGGTCCAGGGCACCGGTGAGGGCGCCACCTTCGCCCGCTCGACCCTCGACGCCATGCTCGACCTCGCCCTCGCCGGGTGCGCCGAGCTCAACCGCGTCCAGGCCGAGGCGCTCGCGCTGCCCTACCCGGGCACCCTGCCCGAGCCCAAGGGCTCCCGGTGACCCGCGTCCTGCTGGCCAGCCGCAACGCCAAGAAGCTGGCCGAGCTGCGCCGCATCCTGGCCGCCGAGCGGGTCGAGGGCATCGAGATCGTCGGCCTCGACGACGTCCCCGAGTTCCCGGAGGCCCCGGAGACCGGCGCGACGTTCGAGGAGAACGCCCTGGCCAAGGCCCGCGACGCGGCCGCGGCGAGCGGGCTGCCCGCCATCGCCGACGACTCCGGCATCGCGATCGACGCCCTCAACGGCATGCCCGGCGTCCTCTCGGCCCGCTGGTCCGGCGGCCACGGCGCCGACGAGGCCAACCTCCGGCTCGTCCTGGCCCAACTCGGCGACGTCCCCGACGACCGCCGCGGCGGTGGCTTCGTCTGCGCCATCGCCCTGGTCCGCCCGGACGGCACCGAGACCACCCTGCGGGCCGACTGGCGCGGCGTCATCACCCGCGAACCCAGCGGCACCAACGGCTTCGGCTACGACCCGATCTTCCGCCCGGACGGCGAAGACCGGACCTCGGCGGAGCTGTCCCCCGCCGAGAAGGACGCCATCTCCCACCGGGGACAGGCCCTGCGCCTGCTGCTGCCCCACCTGGCCGCGCTCGCGTAGTCAGGACAGGTACGGGTCCAGGACCGCGGCGCCCGCGGTGACGGCCTTGCGGGCGCTCGCCCAGCGGGTGCCCAGGGGGTACTCGGTGAGCAGGACGACCGTGTAGCGCCAGTGCTCGCCGACCAGGCCGGTGGTGTGCACGACGATGTCGTTCGTGCTGTCCGACCAGCCCTGCTTGACCGCCCAGGTGGCGGAGATCCCGGTGGGGATGCCGAAGGTCTGGTCGAAGCCGTCCGCGGCCTGGGGGGTCGAGGCGGCCAGGGCGTCGACCACGAGGTAGCGGTCGGCCGCCGGGAGGTCGTCGAGGATGTAGTCGTAGACCCTGGCCACGTCGCGGGCGGTCAGCAGGACGTCGCCCCAGCGGCCGACGATGGCGGGCGGCTCGGTGTCGGTCAGGCCCATCCGCCTGGTCGAGCGGGTGAGCAGGTCGACGCCGCCCTGGCGGACCCACAGCGAGGTGGCGATGTCGTCGTCGGAGGCGGTGAGCATCGCGGCGATCTGCTTGCGGGTCGCCGCGGTCGGGCCGTCGGCGAGGACGTCGACCGCGATCATCAGCTTCACCAGCGACGCCGACCGGAACTGGCGCTCCGGCTCGACCGCGACGACATCGGCACCGGTGTCGCGGTCCACCACCAGCACCCCGACCCGGGCGGTCCCCAGCACCGACCGCACCGCCGCGGTGATCGCCGCCGGGTCGGGCACCTCGGCCGCCCTGACCTCCGGCGCCGCCTGGACCGTCGGTGCCTCGGTGGTTGTCGGGGTGGAGGTCTGGGTGAGTACCTGCACGGTGGGCTGCACCGCGGCCGACCCGCACCCGGCGACGGCCAGGGCGACGAGGCCGATCAGAGCCAGGTTCCGGAGTGGGCGCACGTCCGGTGAAACGCCACCCCATCGGGGAAGGTTGACCCGGTCGGGCGACAACTTCCCTGGTGAGCGGGCCGTAACGACACCGCACCGGGATCCGTTGCCCCGACCGGGCGACCCTCACCGGATTCTCAGATGGAGATGTCCCGGCGTAGCTTCGCGACGTGCCCGGTGGCCTTCACGTTGTACCCGGCGTGCGCGATCCTGCCCTCCGGGTCGACCACGAAGGTGGACCGGATCACGCCGGTGACCGTCTTGCCGTAGAGCTGCTTCTCGCCGTAGGCGCCGTACGCGGTCAGCACGGTCTTGTCCGGGTCCGACAGCAGCGGGAAGGTCAGGCCCTCCTCGGCGACGAACTTGGCCAGCTTCGCGGGCTTGTCGGGGGAGATGCCCAGGACGGTGTACCCGGCGTCGTTGAACTCGGCGAGGTTGTCCCGGAAGTCGCACGCCTGCTTGGTGCAGCCCGGGGTGGAGGCGGCCGGGTAGAAGTAGACGACGACGGACTGGCCGCGGAAGTCCGACAGGGACACCTCGGTGCCCTCGCTGTCGGGAAGGGTGAACTCCGGTGCCGCGTCACCGGGGGACAGGCGCAACTGTTCGGTCATGCCCAGGACGCTAGCGCGCCGCTACGCCTGCCCGTCGAACACGGTCACCACCGCCGCGCCCGCCGGGTCCGGCTGCGCGCTCACCACCACCGACGCCTTCTCCGGCGGCAGCGCGAACGCCACCAGGAACCGCGTGCTGCGACCCGGCGCCACCGCCTCCGCGCCCACCGCCCCGGTGTACCCCTGCGCCGAGTCGACCACCTGCCTGCTCGCCGCCCCGCCCGCCACCGCGGACAACGACAACAACGTCGGCGAGTACGGCGAGGTCCCGTCGTTGCGCACCGTCATCTCGAACCCGACCGCCCGCGACACCGCCGGAAACGCCGACCCGGTCGGCACGAACGACTTGGGCGCCGACACAGTGATCGTCAACCCCATCCCCAACGCCGTCGGCTCCCCACTCCGCGTCGGCTGACTCACCCCAGCCAGATCCGCGCTCGTAGGCACCGGCGCCGTGACCGTCGCCGAGTACGCGGTGGCGCTACCGCAGCCGGTGATCGCCACCAAGAGCGCGCAGCAAGCGGCCACGAGCGCGACGATCTTCACGGGACATGCCTCTTCCTGGCGGGGACTCGAGCTGTGCACCCCCACCATGGCACCAGTCCCCGCCACCCCGCCGAGCCGAATAGGCCGTTGAGTCGTACCTGGTTCCGCACTGTGGCCGACCCGTGATCACCGCCGCACCCAGCGTGACCAACCCCACTGCCCCCCGTGTCAGTCGATCATCCGATGATCGCCACTGGATGTGGGTCCCCCAGGCCCGGACCGCCCGCTCACCTGTCCCGCTTCGGGCGAGTTCGGCTACTGAGGCGGCGACCCTGACGACGCCGGCAATCCAGTCGAAGTCGCGCCAGCGGCCACCGCGCTGGTCCCCTGGCCAGACGCGGCCCCTGTACCCGGCTGGCGCGGGCACCTCGACGCCGCCACCCTGATCGAGCCCGGTGACACCCACCCCGCCCAGCCGCCCCACCTCTGCCCGCGACCCACCGCTCAAGCCGAGCCTCGCCGCATCGCTAGACACACCCCGCCCCTCCGGAAGTGCTTGAACCCCAACACACTCACAACAGCGGTGCCCCAAACGAGCGGACCTCGCAGGCACCCCCTGTCCACTTGCAAACCGTCAACCGCCCCCGCCTGTCCTGCGCGAACTTCACCCGTTCCAGCGACAGAAGTTATCCACATCTGGATCTTGCCAACCCCCGTTCCAAGATCGACTGTCCTGAGGTCCCGGTAGACTGGGCACTGGGACGCCCCCCGGTGTGGGTGGGGGCTGGGCCGGGTCGGGACCGCGTGCGCGCGAAGCGGCTTGGGCGGGGCTAGAGGGCTCGTGGAGCGTTAGAGGCGCCACCCGAAGTCGCCCACGTGCCCACCGACTTGCACGTTTCACGGATCGCACTCGACGCGAAGCTCAAAGGCCGAAACGACCCCGTGTCGGGAGCGATCGACTCATGGGCGACAAGCCCGTTGACTTCCCGACTCGATGCGATGACCGAAGGTCGAGTGAGCCCCCGCTGGTCCCGCCGCCCACTGCACCCCAGGCGACAGAGACAGGCCCGTGGTTCACATACCCGATGTGGGGGTCGCCAGGCGCGAGCGAGCCACACTGGGGGCAGGAGTGATCGTGGGCTAGCAGCCCACTGGTCGCATACCTCGATGCGACGCCCGAGGATCAAGCGAACCCCGCTGGCCCTGCCACCCGCCGCACCGTGGGCGACAACCCCATTGGTCACACCCGATGCGACGGCCGAAGGCCGGCGGAGAACCCCGCTGGTTCCGCTGCTCGCCGCACCGTGGGCGACAGCCCCATTGGTCGCATACCTCGATGCGATGACCGAAGGTCGAGCGAACCCCGCTGGTTCCGGCGCCGACCGCACCGTGGGGGTCCGGGGGCTCGGCCCCCGGGTCGGAGGACGAGCGACCCCGTCCACGCGTTCTGCGGGCATGGGTAGCCCAGAGCTCGTGGGGCCGGAGAGACTCGAACTCTCACTGGCACGGACCTAAACCGTGTGCCTCTGCCAATTGGGCTACGGCCCCCGGGTAGCGTTCACAGCCTAATCGGCGTGGCCCGTGCGCGGGCGGGGTGGTCGGTGATCTACCGTTGGGGCTGTTGGTTGGGTTGCGAGGAGGATGCAGTGGCGCGGGATCCCGACACCATCCAGCGTGAGATCGAGCAGGCGCGGGACGCGCTGGCGGCGACGTTGGACCAGCTCAGTGTGAAGGCCAGTCCGAAGCGGCTGGTGGAGAGTGCGAAGTCCGGCGCGCGGTCGCGGTTGGACGACCCGAAGGTGCGGTACGCGCTGATCGGGGTCGGTGTGCTGGTCGGCCTGCTCGTGGTGCGGCGGTTGTTCCGCTAGGCCATGGCCGCCGGGGGCGGCGCGGGGGCTTTGTCCGCGCTCGCCTGGGCGGGGATGGTTGTCACCGGGTTGTCCAGGCCGAGCCGGGCGGTGAGGTAGGCGGCGGTGAAGCCGACCGCGTCCCCGTCGAGGGTGTGCACCACGGTGCGCTTCTTGTCGTTGGCGAGGAGTTCCTCGACAAGGGTGTCGGCGCGTTCGCGGGCGGTGACCAGGTCGGGCGCGGTGGCGGTCTTGGTCTGGCCCTTGGCCTTGACCTCGACGGTCCAGTCGGTGCCGCGCGCGGTGTAGTTGGCCAGGATCGGTTCGTACATGGCTCGCCCCTCCTGCTCCGGTGCGTCGCGGGGAGGCGAGGCGTGCGTCCCCACACCGCTGAGCTTGCGCGCCGTGGCGGGTTTCCGCTCGTCGACGGCGGCGAACAGGGCTTTTACCTGGGGTCGACCAGTGCGTCGAGCCCGCCCCAGAGGATCCGGGTGAGGTGGTCGGCGGCCTGGTCGGCGGTGATGTCGTCGCGGCCGACGTACCAGAGGGAGAGCCGTTCGCAGGCGCCGACGACGGTCTGGGCGGCGACCTCGAGGTCGGTGCGCGCGGTGTCGGGCAGGAACGTCGAGAACAGCGCGATGTTGATCTCCACCTGCTCCTGCCGGACGGCCTCGACCTCGGCCGCGGCGGCCTGTCCCGCGACGGCGGCCTCGTTGCGCAGGACCAGCGACCAGGCCCGGCGGTGGGCGTCGGTGAACTCGAAGAAGGCGACCAGGCCGCGGCGCAGCGCGTCGCGCGGGCCGGTGGCGCCGACGACGGCCTGGGTGGTCGCGGTGGCGAGTTGGGCGCGGGCCTGGCGGATGCAGGCGACCAGCAGGCCCTCCTTGGAGCCGAAGTACTCGTAGATCATCGGCTTGGAGACCCCGCAGCGCTCGGCGATCTCGTCCATGGACGCCGCCAGGTAGCCGCGGTCGGCGAAGATCTCCTCGGCGACGGCGACCATCTGCCGCTCGCGTTCGGCGCGGGGCATGCGGCGCTTGCGGGTCTGCTCCGGCGCGGTGCTCACCACGGCACTCTACCGCAAGTAACCTACTTCCAGTAAGGTGACCGCGGGTAACACCTGATCGAGGGCATGGAGGGCCGCCATGGGCAAGCTCGTCAACACCGGTGTCGTGGTGATCGGCACCGGGTTCTCCGGCATGGGGATGGCCATCCAGCTGCGCAAGGAGGGCCGCGACGACTTCGTCGTGCTGGAGAAGGCGGCCGACTTCGGCGGCACCTGGCGGGACAACACCTACCCCGGCTGCGCCTGCGACATCCAGTCGCACATGTACTCGTTCTCCTTCGAGCAGAAGCCGGACTGGACGCGCTCGTACGCCCCCCAGCCCGAGATCTGGCAGTACCTGCGCGACGTGGCCGCCAAGTGGGACCTGGCCCGCAACACCCGCTTCGGCGTCGAGGTGACCGGCGCGCGCTGGGACTCGGGCGCGAACCGCTGGCACGTCGAGACCTCCGGCGGCGACACCTACGTCACCCGGTTCCTGGTCGCGGGCATCGGCGCGCTGCACCTCCCGGCCGTCCCCCGGCTGCCCGGCATGGAGACCTTCGAGGGCGCGGCGTTCCACTCGGCCCAGTGGGACCACGACTACGACCTGACCGGCAAGCGCGTCGCGGTGATCGGCACTGGGGCGAGCGCGGTGCAGTTCGTGCCCCGCATCGCGCCGCGGGTGGCGGAGTTGACGCTGTTCCAGCGCACCGCGCCGTGGGTGATGCCCAAGCCGGACCACGGGATGCCCGCCTGGTCGCAGGCCCTGTTCGCGAAGGTCCCCGGCGCCCAGCGCGCGTACCGGCACCTGCTGTACTGGATCAACGAGGTCCGCGCGGTCGGCTTCAACGGCCACCAGGGTGTCCTCAAGCTCGCCTCGAGGCTCGCCGCGCACAACATCACCCGATCGGTGCGGGACCCGGAGTTGGTGCGGAAGCTGACCCCGGACTACGTCATGGGCTGCAAGCGCGTGCTGATCTCCAACGACTACTACCCGACGTTCAACCGGTCCAACGTGCACCTCGACACCTCGGGCGTCGCGGAGGTCCGCGCGCACAGCGTTGTGGGTAAGGACGGGCGCGAGCACCCGGTCGACGCGATCATCTACGGCACCGGGTTCCACGTCACCGACTCGTTCGACTACCTGAAGATCACCGGCCGGGACGGGGTCGACCTGGCCGGGCTGTGGCGGGAGCGGGGCATCAACACCCACCTCGGGATGAGCGTCGCCGGCTTCCCGAACCTGTTCTTCCTGCTCGGCCCGAACACCGGGCTCGGCCACAACTCGGTGGTGTTCATGATCGAGTCGCAGATCCGGTACGTGGCCGAGGCGCTGCGGCTGGCCGACCGCGACGGCGCGGAGGCGCTGGAGGTGCGGGTCGCGGCGCAGGAGTCGTTCAACACCGAGGTGCAGCGCAAGCTCGCCGACGGCGTGTGGACCCGCGGCGGCTGCACCAGCTGGTACCTGGACTCCCAGGGTGTCAACCGCACCATCTGGCCCGGGTTCACCTGGCGCTACTGGCTGCGCACCCGCCGCGTCGACCCGTCGGACTTCGAGCTGGTCACCCGCACCCGCGCCACCGCCGGAAATGGCGCGAGCGACCCGGCGGCCGTCCGCTAGTTTCGGGGGCATGGCCGCAGACCCCAACAGCGCGACGATCGCCACGAACCGGCGGGCCCGGCACCACTACGCGGTGCTCGACACGGTCGAGGCGGGCGTCGTGCTGGTGGGCACCGAGGTCAAGAGCCTGCGCCTGGGCCGGGCGTCGCTGGTCGACGCGTTCGCCACCATCGACGACGGCGAGGTGTGGCTGCGCGGGCTGCACATCAACGAGTACGCGCTGGGCACCTGGACCAACCACACGCCCCGGCGGACCCGCAAGCTGCTGCTGCACCGGCGCGAGATCGACAAGCTGTCGCAGAAGGTCCACGAGTCCGGCCTGTCCCTGGTCCCGCTGTCGATGTACTTCACCGACGGCCGGGTGAAGGTCGAACTGGCCCTCGTCCGCGGCAAGAAGACCTGGGACAAGCGCGCCGACCTCGCCGACCGCGACGCCAAACGCGAGATCGAACGCGCCTTCGCCCGCCACATCAAGGGCAAGCGCCACGAGGGCCGCCGCCCGTGACACCATCCACCCCGTGCCCCGCCTGTTCACCGCCCTCCTGGGCCTGGTCGACAAGTTCGAGGAACGCGGAGTCCACGTCCCCGGCGCCGACGACGGCAAGATCTCCCCGTGGCGCGACTTCGGCTGGCTGATCGCCGCCTGGCTGGTCGCCATCGGGTTCTTCATCCTGTTCTTCGCCCTCGCGGCCTGAACGCGGTAGCCAGGCCGGGCCGCTCCCGGGTCGGCGGTACGAGATGCGCTCGGGTGACTTCATCACCATTCGAATGTCGCGCCAGTCGGTCGTGGATCTGCTCAACGGGATAGCCGCCTTGATCGCCTCAGATGCCCAGAAATGGTCCAAGACAGTTAGTCGCGACGAGGACTGAGGTGCTTGGAGGATGTCAATCCCTGCGAAGGAGAGCCTGATCTAGCGGCAGGGCTCGCACTGCGGCGAGCAGTGGACTCAACGGGCTTCATCGGCCTGTGCGTCTGCGAGATCAGTGTATGTGCTGGCTGTCGGGCTCGGGCTTCTGGTTAGAGGCGGGCGGTGCGGTGGTGGGCTGCGGTGTCTAGGAGCGTGCCTACGGTTCGGCGGCGCGGAGGGGTGGTGGTGGGTTGAGATGCGACGGTGAGCAAGGTGGGGTCTAGGCGTAAGAAGGCGGATAGGGCGCTTTGGGGGGTGGTGAGGGAATGCAGGTCCGGGGGGACTGGGGGTTCGAGTTCGTCGTCGGCGGAGGTGGGGAAGGCGTTTTCGTTGCGTTCCCAGGTGCCGTAGGCGGCCAGCCAGGCTAGGTAGAGCGGGCGGAAGTCTCCGGCGGCGAGTTCTTCGCGCACCTGCACGAGCGACTCCAGCAATGCCTCCGCGTCGTAGTCGACATCGCCAGGGTCGCTCTCGATGGTGAGGTCGAGTACGACGAACTCGCCCGTTGCCCAAGCGTGCACCTGGTCGTCGACGAGGTACTCGGCTATCGCGCCCAGGGCGAGCACCGCGCCGGGTAGTCGCAACATCACCCGGTGGGTGCCCCAGTCGGTGATGTGCACGTGGACGTCGTAGTACCGCGACATCAGCTCGGCCGGGTCGCCCTTGAAGTCGCCCCAGTGGTACTCGTTGGCGAATGTGGTGGCGGTGATCTCCGCCCGGGTGGACAGGGTGCGGACCGCGCGCTGCTCGGCGAGTCCTAGTGGCCGGTCGACCGCCAGGAATCCGTAGTACTGGTACTCGCCCACGGGGCTACTTGTCGAAGAACTTGTCCACCTGGGCCAGGACCTCGTCCACGTTCGAGTCGTTGGTGAGCTTGACCTTGACGTGCTTGTCGCCGTCCTTGAGGTCGAGGTCGAGGACCACGGCCTTGCGGCGGGTGCTCAGGTAGGTGAAGACGGAGCGGATCATCACCGCGCCCGCGCCCGCGCCGCCGCCGCCGAGGGCGATGGTGAGGGCGTCGATGGCGGCGCCCATCTCGCCTTCGCGGATGGGGGCGTCGCGGAGGCGGACCCTGCCGCGCAGTTCGTCCTCGTCGCGCAGCCAGGTGGCCAGTTCGCGGAGGTCGTCGTCGGTGCCGGTGAGTGCTGCCTCAGTCACTCGTCCAGTGTACGTAGGTGATCACTCCGCCTGGGCCCTGATGTGCGCGACCAGTTCGATGGTGTCCATCCCGCACAGCTCGGCCAGCCGGTCCAGCGCCGAGCCGTCCAGGTGCACCTCGTCCTGTTCGGACAGCAGTTCGGCCGCCCAGCGGCGCAGCGGCATCAGCTGGGGTCTGTCATCCGCCGCCGCCGCGTGCAGGTCCACCCGGACGCGGCCGAGGGGCGTGTCCGCGAAGACGCGGTCGTGCACCCTGGCCATCAGGTCGTGTGGCAGCGCCTCTAGCGCCACGCAGATCTCTACGAACCGGACCACGGAACACTGCCGGGTGCCCAGTTCGTAGGTCGCCAGGGTCTGCAGCGAGATCTCGCTCTGCAGCCTGCCGTTGAGCTCCTTGCGGGTCCAGCCCCGCTGCTTGCGCAGCCTGCGGATCTCGTCCCCGAGCACCCGCTGGTAGGTCGCCGCTTCGATGCGCAAGGTCCGCCCCTCCTCGACCGGCGCCGTTGTACGCCGGCGCCTCCACCACAGGAAGCGATCAACCCGCCCGCCCTGACGCGGGTTCGGCGAAGTTGCTCCGATCGAGTGAGGGCGAAAGCCTCAGTTCACACACGGAGGCCCGGTCTGCACCGCCGCGCGGGCACCCAGGTCGAGCAACGGGGCACCCGTCAGCCGCTCGCCGGGGGTACCGGCGGTGGTGCTGAAGTCCTTGCCGATGATGACGGTGACCTTGCCCTTGGTCAGGTTGGTGTCCGCCTCGCTGGTGGCCTTGCCGCCGAGCGCGTCCACGACCGACTTGCCGCCAGCCTCCTCGCCCTTGGCGTAGCGCACCACGGTCTTGGACCTGGCCGCGGCGTTGCCGGTCTCGCCGGTCGGGAAGCCCTGGCTCTCCAGGGTGTCGGCCACCTCGGCGGCCAGCCCGGTGCGGCCGGACCCGTTGAGCACCGACACCGTCGGCTTGGCCGCGGGCGCGTCGGCGGTGCCGGTGGTGGGGGCGCCGCTGCTGGGCGCCGGGGTCCCGCCGGTCAGCAGGCCGGTGACGAACTGCTTGACCGCGGTCGGGTCGACCTGCACGGCGCTGCCGTCGCTGGGGGTGGTCAGGTCGATGGTGCCGTGCGGGATCGTCTCGAACCCGACGTCGCCGCCGGTCACCGAGATCATCTGCTGGGCGAACCGCATGATGTCCCAGTTCTTGTCCAGCACCACCGACTTGCCGATCGCGGTCTTGAGCTGGTCGAGCACCTGCGAGCCGGGCGCCAGCACGTCGCCGGACACCATCTTCTTCGCCATGGCGCTCATGAACACCTGCTGGCGGGTGATCCGGTCGATGTCGCCGTTGGGCAGCCCGTGCCGCTGCCGGACGAACTGCAGCGCCTGCACCCCTTGCAGGGTCTGGGTCCCGGCCGGGAAGTTCGCGCCGGACAGCGAGTCCTTGGTGGCCTTCTTCAGGCACACCTCGACGCCGCCGACGGCGTTGGTGATGTCGTAGAAGCCGAGCAGGTTGACCTCGGCGTAGTGGTCGATGGTGGCGCCGGTGAGCTTGGTCAGGGTGGCGATCAGGCTCTTGGCGCCCTCCTCGTTGGACCGGCGCTCCAACTCCTTCTGGTCGGAGACGCCCTCCTTCTGCAGCCTGCCGCGCGCGGCCAGCTTCGCCCTGCTGTAGGCGGAGTTGACCTTGTGCTTGCCGTAGCCGGGGATGTCCACGTACGAGTCGCGGGGGATCGAGATGCCGACCGGCTTGCCGCCGTTGTTCGGGATCCTGATCATGATGAGCGTGTCGGTGTTGGTCTCGCCGTCGGACTTGCCGCCGTTGAGCATCGCCAACTGCTCCTTCGACAGCGGGTTGCCCTGCGCGTCGGTGCGGCTGTCCACGCCGACCATCAGGATGTCCACCGCGCCGTCGGCTGGCTTCTCCCCGGTGTCCTCGACCACGTTGGCCTTGGTGACCCCGTCGGAGAACGAGTCGGTCACCTTCCAGTAGTAGCCGGTCGCGGCCAGCACGACCGCCGAGAGCAGCGCCACCGCCGTGCGGCCCGCGACCATCCCCGGTTTGGGCTTGCGCGCCCGCGTCGACGACGGCTTGGTGCTCGGCCGGATCCGCTCGGTCTCGGCCACCCCGGACACCCGCTTGCGCGGCCCGGACCCCTCGCGCGCCCCGGCACCGTCGCGGCCCGCACGCCGTCCGGCGCCCTCGCGACCAGCGGCACCGACGGCACCCGCCCGACCCGCGCCGTCCCGACCCGCGCCGTCCCGATCCGCACCGCCCCGACCCGCGCTGGTCCGGCCAGCACCGTCCCGTCCCGCGCTGTCCCGTCCCGCACCGTCTCGACCAGCACTGTCCCGACCGGCACCGCCCCGACCTGCGCTGTCCCGACCAGCACCGTCCCGGCTCGGCGACTCCGCCCGACCAGCGCCGTCCCGAGCGGTGCGCCCCCGTGCCCGGTCGTCGCCGCGTCCCGCCTCCGGTCGCGGCCTGCGCGCGCCATCGGCCCGCGTCCCGCGCTCGTCCCTGGCGCCGCGGTCACGGGCCGGGTCCTGCCGCGGCCGTTCGGGCCGCGCGGCCCGGTCCTGGCCGTCGCGCGCCGCCCTGGGGTGGTCGCCGGGTGGTGGGACGCGCCTGCCTGGGGCCTGGGCGCGCGGTGGTACGGGTCGACCCGATCCCGCGCGATCGCCTGGCCTCGGTGGCCGGTACTCCACGCCCCGCTCCTCCCTGTCGCCTGACGCCGGTCGGCCCTGGGCGCGCTCGTCCGCCGGTGAAAAGTAAGACGCGCGCGAGGTGTCCCAGGTTGTCCGTAGCGTGACATATCCGGATGTCCCACCGGGCACGGCACACGTCCCACCGCCGCGAGCACGCCCCTATCGAGTCACACCCGCGCCCGTGACCTGCGGTTGCTCCAGGAGATCACCCTGCTGGCCGCCGCGAGCACCGCGACCCCCATCGTCGCCCCGTAGAGCCCGACGCCCGGCCCGAGCGCCGAGCCCATCGGGGGCAGGCAGGCGACCGCCGTCACCAGCCACGGCCAGGCCGTGCCGGTGGAGCCGATGCGGACCGCGTGCAGCAGGTACCAGCCGAGCAGCAGGTGGATGGCGCTGGTCATCGGGTCGACCGGGATGCCGAGCAGCACCGGGTCGTGGTGGGCGCCGGTGAGGCCGCTCATGGCGAAGCCGATGATCCCCAGCGCGCCGTAGCCCGTCCCGATCGCCGCCGCGACCGGGTCCCAGCGGCTCACCGGCAGGTCGTCGGGGCGGATGGTCCCCGGGCCGCCCCGGCCGCGGCGCTCGAACAGCAGGAACGCCAGCACGGTCGGCACCGCCAGCAGCACCAGCGCGAGCAGCGTCCTGGGCTGGGTGGCCCAACTCAGGACCGTGCCGGGCACCCCCGTGCTGGACGCGGCCCCGATCGCCCCGGCCAGCAGCAGCATCGCGCACAGGTACACCAGGTAGACCGTCATCGGGGCGTTCCGCAGCCGGTGCACGGCCCTGGCCACGCCGCCGTGCGCGATCACCCGGACCCGGTCCCGGCCGGGAGCCACCACCAGGCACACCTGGACCAACCCGACCAGCAGCACCCCCAGCGCCGACGGTACGAAACTCGCTGTGCCCGCCGGAGCCGCGATCAGCCCCTTGTCATGGCCGCCAACGGTTGTCAGCAGCACCAGGCATGCCAACGCGCAGGCTGACACCACCGGCAAGGCCCGGCGTGGCAGGTGGTCGAACGATCCGTCGGCGTAGTGCATCGACAGTTGCCCGAACAGGGCCGCGAGCACGATCCCACCCGCGTAAGCGGCGATGGTGCCGCTACCGAACAACCCGAGCCCGGCAACGACAAGAGCCTGCGCGACCGGTGTCCCGACCGGGGCTCGCCTGTGCAGCCAGTGCATCGCGGGAGTCATCCCGACCACCAGCAGGTACAGGCCAAGCAGCCACAACGGCTGGGTGATGAGTCGGGTGAAAGCGTCGACGGCAGCGTCAGAGGCGTTGAGCAGGTCTAGTGACAGCGGCACCACCAGCCACGCCGTGACGAACGCCAGCACCGGCCGGATCAGCCAGCACACCCGCCCGGCAAGGTAACCGCCGTAGCCGGTGCCGTCCGCCACCGCGGCCCGCCAGGCCAACAGGTTCGAGTCGCCACCGGCGAAGAAGAACAGCGGCACCAGTTGCAGCACCCAGGTCAGCGGCCACAGCGCGGCGATACCGGTGCCCAGCAACGGCGCGAACGCCAGCGCGGACTCCGCCAGCACCACCCCGGCCAGGCTCACCACCCGCAGCATCCCCAGGTACCCGGCCCGGTCCCTGGCACGTTCGCCGACCGGCACCGCGCCGCGCGGCACCCCCGTCCTGCGGCGGGCGAACGCGGGCACCCGCACCGCCAGCAGCAGCGCCACCACCAGCAGCGCCACCACCCAGGTCCCGATCGGCTCCGCCCGCGGCGGACCCCAGCGCTGGTGCCAGGAATTGGCGACCAGCCCGGCCGCGTACAGCGACGCCACCAGTTGGCACGTCCCGGCCGCCCCGCGCGGGTTGAGCTCGCACTGGCGGTGCATGTCGCTGGCGAGCCGGTCGTCGAGGGCGCGCCGCGGTCCCGGTCCGAGCGGCTGGCCCTTGGTCGAGGCGTACCGCAGGAGGTCGTAGCCGAGGTCGTGCGCCTTGCAGCCCGCGGAGAAGTCCCAGCGGGAGTTGTCCTCACCCCACGGCGCCGAGCACCCGCCGTCGACGTGGACCGCGCGCCTGGTGCCGTCCGGCGCGGTCAACCGACCGGGCACGACCCCGGACACCCGGGTGAAGTCGGCGGGCAGCAACGCGATCGGGTCGCGGCCGGAACCCGGGTCGAGCAGGGCGTCGATGGCGGCGGCGGCCCTGGCGACGTCCCCGGTCGGCGGGGTGGTCGGCTCGTTCGGCGCGCGCGAGGCCACCACCCCGTAGCCGCCTGCGACCAGGATGACCAGGACGAGCCAGCCGACTCGGCCGCGCAGCCGCACCGGCCGCCGGTGCTCCGGCGGATCCGGTCTCGGCGGTGCGGCGATGGTGGCCGTCACGATCGGAGATCTCCCACTCGGGGGAGGCTACCGCCGCTCGACGCGCGCGAAGGGCGGAAAGGCGCTAGGGGGTGAGACCCGGGCCGTGGCACGGCGCACCCCCAGGACGCCGCGCCACGAAAGGTCCCCCCGCGGACCCCCGGTCCCCCGACTTCACACGCTACGGCCTGCCCTGGCATCCTGCCTGTACCGCGCACTGCCGCTGCCCGGACCGGAAACAGGGCCGCCGACCAGGCACAACCGGGGTAGCCGATGCACTACGATCGGCAACCGGCAAGTCCGTCGGCCCGGCGGCGGCAACTCCGGACGCGGGGGCGTTTTCCGAGCGCGAGCGAGGCGAGGGGGAGCAGATGGTCGACCCGCCCGGTGCGTTCGGTGATCTGCTCCGCTCGCACCGGACCCGGGTGGGCCTCACCCAGCAGCAGCTCGCCGAGCGCTCGGGGGTGAGCGTGCGGGCGCTGCGCTACATCGAGCGCGGCGAGGTCGGCATGCCGCGGGCGGACTCGCTGCGCAGGCTCGCCACCGCTCTCGGCGTCACCCCGGAGGCGCTGGCCGACGGCGCGGCCGCCCCGGCGAGGCCCGCGCGGCCCACCCACCTGGTGCTGGGCGTCCTCGGCTCGTTCACCGTGGCCCAGGGCGAGAAGGAGATCACCGTCGGCGCGCTCAAGCAGCGCATCCTGTTCGCCCTGCTGGCCCTGCACCCCAACCGGCCGGTCAGCCGCGAGGAGATCGTCGACGTGCTGTGGGGCGACGACCCGCCGGAGAGCAGCCTCGGCCTGATCCACACCTACGCCTCCCGGCTGCGCCGCGTCCTGGTCGCCGCGGGCAAGCGCAACGCCGCGGTGATCAACGCGACTCCGGCCGGGTACAAGCTCAGCGTGCGGCCGGACCAGCTGGACACGCTGCGCTTCGAGGACCTGGTGCGCCGGGCCCGCTTGGTCCGCGGCAGCGACCCGGACCAGGCCGCCGACCTGCTCGACGAGGCGCTGGCCTGTTGGCGCGGCCCGGTGCTGGCAGACCTACCGGCAAGACTGCGCAAGCACCCGGCCGCGGTGGCGCTGACGGCAAGGCGCCGCGAGGTAGCGCTCACTCACGCCGATGTCGCTCTCTCGCTCGGTAGGCACGCCAGGGTCGTTGCGGGTATCCGGTCGTTGGCACACGAGGAACCGCTGCACGAGGGCCTGCACGCGCGGCTGATGCTGGGTCTTGCCGGTACCGGCGAGCAGGCCGAGGCGCTGCGCGTGTTCGCCGACATCCGCACCCGGCTCGACGAGGAGCTCGGCGTCGAACCCGGCCTGGAGATCCAGGACGCCCACCTGCGGGTGCTGCGCGACCGCCCACCGCCGCCCACCGTCCCCGAGCCCGTCGCCCAGCGCCCGCCCGCGCAGCTGCCCGCCGAGACGCCCGGGTTCGTCGGCCGGGCGCAGCCGCTGACCGACCTCGACGACCTGCTCGACCACGTCGAGGGCAGCCCGGGCGTGGCGATCGTCGCGCTCTCGGGCACCGCGGGCGTCGGCAAGACCGCGTTGGCGTTGCGCTGGGCGCACCGGGCGCGCGACCGGTTCCCCGACGGGCAGCTCAGCGTCAACCTGCACGGTTACGCCTCGGGCACCCCGCTGACCACCCAGGAGGTGCTGGTCCGGTTCCTGCACGCGCTCGGCGTCGCCCCCGAGCGGGTGCCGATCGACCCGGACGAGGCCGCCGGCCTGTTCCGGACGCTGCTGACCGGCAGGCGGGTGTTGGTGCTGCTGGACAACGCCGCGACCGCCGAGCAGGTGCGGCCGCTGCTGCCCGGCTCGTCGGGCTGCCTGGTGCTGGTGACCAGCCGCGACCGGCTCACCGGGCTGACCGCGCAGGACGGCGCGCACCAGGTGCCGCTCGACGTGCTCGACCCGGCCGAGGCGGTCGACCTGCTCGGCAGGCTGGTCGGGGTCGGCCGGATGCGCCGCGAGCCCGACGCCGCCGCCGAGATGGCCGCGATCTGCGGGCACCTGCCGCTGGCGCTGCGCATCGCGGGCGCGAACCTGGCCATCCGGCCGCTGATCAGCATCGCCGACTACACCCAGGAGCTGCGCGAACGCGGCCGCATGTCCGGGCTGACGGTCGCGGGCGACGAGTCGGGCGCGGTCCGGGCCGCCTTCGACCTGTCCTACGAGAAGCTGGTCCCCGCCGCGCGCAGGCTGTTCCGGCTGCTCGGTGTGGTACCCGGCGCGGACGTCGACGCCGAGGCCGCCGCGGAGCTCAGCGGGCTCGCGCTCAACGACGCGACCCGGCTGCTGCGGGTGCTCGACCACGGCAACCTGATCCGCGAGCACGCCAGGGGCCGCTACACCTTCCACGACCTGCTGCGCGAGTACGCCTCGGGCCGGGCCGACGCCGAGGACGCCGAGACCGACCGGGTCACCGCCGTGGTGGCGCTGTACGACCACTACCTGCGCGAGATCGAGGCGCACAGCGCGGTGCTGTGGCGGGTCGGCGCGATGCCCGAGCACGGCTCGGAGGAGAAGGCCATCGCGTGGTTGGACGCCGAGCGGGCCAACCTGGTCGCTGCCGCTACCGCCGCGTCCGGACTGGGGCTGCACCGATACGCGTGGCGCTTCGCGGAGGCTCTTAGGCCGTACTTCTGGAACCGGGGCCACGGAGCCGACGGCCTCGCGGTGGGACATGCCGCTCTTGCCGCCGCCAGGGGCGCTAAGAACCTGGACGCCGAGGCATCCGTGCACGACCTGCTCGGCCTGATCCACACGAACCTCAGCGACTACGTTGCCGCCATCGAGAGCCACCGGTGGGCACTGGAGTTGAGCCAGTCCACCGGCAACCGGATCGTGGAGGCGGCCGCACTGCACAACCTGGGCCGTGCGCACTCCCAACTGGGACAGCCAGCGCAGGCGTCGTCCTTCTACGAACAGGCCCTGGATCTGAACCGGGTCATCGGCAACCGCTTCGGCGAGGCAGGCGCGTTGAACTACCTCGGCGGGACAGCGCTATCGCTGGGCCGACCGCAGCAGGCCATAGAGCGTCACACCGAGGCCCTGGAACTCAGTACGCGCATCGGCAACCGGCACGTCCAAGCCGCCGCATGCCAAGGACTTGGTCTGGCCCACTGGGCGATGGGTGACCTACCGAAGGCCGCGCAGCGCTACCGCGAAGGCATGGCCATCTGCCGCCGGTACGGCTACCGCCACGGCGAGGTCAGCATGCTCATCTGCCTCGCCGAGACGGGCTGCGACGCGGGCGACTACGCCACCTCCGCTGCCCAGGTCCGCAAGGCCATGGACGCGGGTAGGCAACTCGGCGAACGCAGGCACGAGGTCAGCGGTCTGGACATCCTGGCGACCATCCAGCAGCGCACGGGGGAGTGGTCGTCGGCGGCCACCCACTACACCCGGGCGCTGAGCCTGGCCCGCGAGATCCGGTTCGGCTTCGGCGAGGCATCGGTGCTCACCGGCCTGTGCGCCCTGTTCCGCCGCACCGGCGACCCCCGCTCGGCCATCGAGCACGGCACCGGCGCGCTCGCCCTGATGCGCGACACCGGCATGCGGCTGCTGGAGGTCAGGGCGCTCACCGAACTGGCGCACGCCCACCTCGACAGCGGCGACGCCAACCGGGCCACCGAGCACATCGATCGCGGTCTGGAGATCGCCCAGCGCAGCGGCCAGAAACTCGCCGAGGCCAGGGCCAGGCACGTCCGCGCCCTGGTCCGCCAACTCGACGGCGACCGCCCCGGCGCCGTCTCCGACTGGCGCGCCGCCCTCCCGGTCTTCGAACGCCTGGGCGTCCCCGAAGGCGCCCACGTCCGCGCCCTCCTAGCCGCCTTCAGCGCCGACTGAGCCGGTCACCCACGCGAAACAAGTCCGCCCCATCGAGCACCCCCAGCCACCCCCGCCGCTATGCCGCTTCCTGCTGTCCCGACTCAGCCGAGGACTTCTGACCCGCTTCCGCCGGGTTGCGCTGCAACCGGGCCCAGGACACCGCCAGCGGTACCGCCAGCGCCACGCCGAGCATCCCGGCCAGCGCCACGGTGTTCATCGCCGAGCCGATCAGCTCGGCCACCAGCCCACCGGCGGCCACGCCGAGGCCCTGCGACACCCGTAGCCCGGTGCGGGCCGCGCCGAACGCGCCGCCGCGGATCTCGTTGGGGACGATGGAGTTGAACACGGCCATCACGGTGATCTGGTAGGCGCCGACCATCCCGGCGAGCGCCAGCAGCACCAGCGCCACGACGAGGTTCGGCTTGATCACGAACAGGGCCAGCACGCCCACCGAGGCCGTGGCCAGCACGCCCACCAGCTTCACCCGGTGGTGGTCGGGCACGAAACGCGAGATCAGGAACGTCCCCAGGATGAAGCCCATCGGGTCGGCCGCTAATAACCAGCCCACAGCCTCAGGCGGCGCCCCGGCCTCTTGCGCTAGGGGAGCGGCGAGACCCTCGGGGATCACGGCAAGGCCGACGAGCCACGACAGGGACAACAGCACTCGCAGCCTGCGGTCGCTGAAGACCCACTTGGCTCCGTCGAACCAACCGTCGTCCTTCGACCCCGCGGGTGGGCGGTTGCGAACGTCGCGTTGGACCAAGATGGCCGCGATGGTGAAGGTGCCCGCGTCGATGAGCAGCGTCGCTGTGACGCCGATGGCGCCGATGAGCAACCCGCCACCACCGAGCCCGAGCAGCATCATCGTGTTCGTCGAGATGCCCCGTAGGTCCTGGCTGCGCAGGTACATCGCGTCGTCGTCGGCGAACACCTCGCGGGTGGTGGCGTTCTGCGCGGCCAACGCGGGTGACTGGACCATCGGCACGATGATGACCAGGACGAACAGCACCCACAGCGGCACGTGCGGGATGGCCATCGTCGCGACGACCACGGCCTGGATGACCGAGCACACCACCATCAGCGTCCGGCGCCGGTAGCGGTCCGCCAGCTGCGAGAGCCCGAGGCCACCGGCCAGCGCGGGCAGGAACGTCAGTGCGTAGATGCCCGCGGCGTAGAAGGCCGATCCGGTGCGGTTGTAGACCAGGATCGCCAGCGCGACCCGGGTCAGCTGGTCCCCGGCGACGGAGACCGCCTCGGAGATCCAGAGCGCGCGGAACTCCCGGTTCGCCAGAACCGTGACCATGCCCGGCGCTGCTCGGCTCACGTGTGCTCCCGTCCGGCGGGTTCGTGGCCCGCTGGCTGACTCCATCCTCCGCGCCCCTGGGTCTGGGGGCGGTGAACCCGGTGCCTGCCGCCGCTCGGTCATCGCGGCGTCGCACAGAGTACCGGCAGTATCGGCGCCTGATCGGCACAGGTGAAGCATCCAGGACCCGGAAAACCCGCTGATGCGCCCGTCCGGCGCAACCGGTCCGATCGGTCGGCGACTACCCGCGGGCTGAATGGCCCACCGCGTTCGGCGCAGCCGCCTCGCCGCTCGTCGCCGGGCACCCCGGCGCCGTCACGAAGTACCCAACACTGGCTGGAGCTTGTGGCGGTGTGACCGCCACCGCGGCGGGCGCGGTCCGCGGCGGGGATCGGGGCAGGCGTCATAGGGAGCGGCATGGACGGCAGGGCTGTGGTGGTGACCGGGGCCGGGCGGGGTCTCGGGGAGGCGTTCGCGGCGCACCTGGCCCGCGCGGGCGCGGCGGTGGTGGTCAACGACGTCGACGAGCCGCTGGCTCGGCGGGTGGCCGAGGCGATCCGGCGCGACGGCGGGGCGGCGGTGGCGAGCGCGCACGACGTCGCCGACCCCGAGCAGGCCGACGCCCTCGTGGCGCTGTGCGTCGCCGAGTTCGGCGCGGTCAACGGGTTGGTCAACAACGCCGGGCTGACCTACGAGGCGCTGCCGTGGGAGGACGACGACCCGGCGCGAATCCGGGCGGTGGTCGAGGTGAACGTGCTCGGGGTGATCTACACCGGCCTGGCCGCGATCCGCCGGATGCGGGCGGCCGGGGGCGGCGCGATCGTCAACATCTCCTCCGGCGCCTCGCTCGGGCAGCGCACCATCGCGACCTACGCGGCCACCAAGGGCGCTGTGTCCTCGCTCACGGCGTCCTGGGCGCTGGACCTGGAGGACTCCGGCATCCGGGTGAACGCGGTCTGCCCGAAGGCGTACACCAGGATGGTGTGGACCTCGGAACGGGCATCGCGGCACACACCGCCCGAACACACCCCCGACCTGGTGGCCCCGCTGGTGCACTTCCTGCTCGACGAGCGCTCGGCTGGCATCACCGGACAGGTCGTCCGCTGTACCGGACCGGAGTTGCACATCGTCGGCCAGCCCTACTTCAAGGCGCCGATCCTGCACCGCGACGCCTGGGACGTCGACACCGTGGCCACCGCGTTCGCCGAGGTGTTCGGCGGGCACCTCGAGCCCTACGGGCTGGAGAAGCGACTGCCGCCGCGCCTGCGCAAGTGGCTGACCCCTGTGCGCAGCGCGTAACGGTCCTCCCGCGCGGCAGGGTGATCAATTCGCTCGTTCGGGCGCTGCCCGGCGGTGGCGAACGTCGTAATCGAGTAGTCGACACGTCCGAGTAGTGTCGTGCTCCATTCGGGCGCTGCTTGGCGTAGCGGGGTCGCTACTGTCGGCGCAGGACGTACCGTGGGGACAGTGCCGCGCGGACCGGTCACGCGCGGCGAGGGCACGGCCGATGACACACCGCGTGAGCGGTGGGCGATGTCACGGGTGAGGGTCCGGCGGCCACGCCGGGCCGGGTACCCGGGTGTGGAACAACCCCCCGGGCGCGCGGACGTCTCAGTGGACGCTCGCACGTGGTGCGGAGGAAGGGAGGGCGAGGCGTTGGGGCTCACCGATCGCGGCGACGCGCACGACGCGCCGCTCACCGGCGTGCCTCCGGTTTCCGGTGGGGACACTGGGGATGCCGCGGCGGACAGGGGTTCCGCGCGCACCGAGCACAGCCGGGTCGCCGCTCCCACCGGTGTCAGCGGGGCAGCGGACGGGGTCACCGGCGACGGCCGCGCATCGGGCTCTGCCGCCGGTGTGGACGGTCGGACCGGGCATCCGGTCGCGGGCGGACTCGAGTCCGCCGAGGGGGTCGGGCCGGGGCTCACCGGGCGCGGGAACGCATCCCGGGTTCCTCCTGCCGATCAAGCCGAGATCGAAGTGGACGGTCACGCTGCGTCCACGGCTGCGGTGCTCACCAATCGCGGGACATCGGGCGCTCCTCTGCGGGGACGGGTCGGTGCGGGGGACGAGGTCGGTTTCACCAATCGCGGGACATCTGTAGCTCCTTCGGCCGAGTCGGTGGCTGAGGTCGACGCTGTGGTCACCAGTCGCGGGACATGTGCGGCTCCTTCGGTTGCCGGGGTTGTGGACGGTTCGGTGTTCACCAGTCGCGAGACATTGACGGCTCCTTCTGCTGTGGTCGGGGTTGAGGCCGGGGCTGTGGTCACCAGTCGCGGGACATCCGGGGCTCCTTCTCGGGTTGACGCGGGTAGTGCTGCTGGGGCTGGTGTCACCAATCGCGAGACATCTGCGGCTCCTTCTCCGGTTGGGACGGTCGGTGGCGTCGAGGCTGTGGTCACCAGTCACGGGACATTGAGGACTCCTGGTTCTGCTAGTGGGGCTGAGGTCGTGGTCACCAGTCGCGGGACATCTGCGGCTCCTTCGGTTGCCGGGGTTGTGGACGGTTCGGTGTTCACCAGTCGCGAGACATTGACGGCTCCTCCTGCGGTGGTCGGGGCTGAGGTCGAGGCTGTGGTCACCAGTCACGGGACATTGAGGACTCCTGGTTCTGCCGGCGGGGCTGTGGCTGAGGGTGTGGTCACCAGTCGCGGGACATGTGCGGCTCCTTCGGTTGCTGAGGTGGCGGGTGGTTCGGTGGTCACCAGTCGCGAGACATCGGGGGCTCCTTCTAGTGCGGTTGGGGTAGTGGCTGAGGCTGTGGTCACCAATCGCGGGACATCTGTTGCTCCTTCGCCGAGTGGGGTTGTGGGCGGTTCCGTGGTCACCAGTCGCGGGACATCTGCGGCTCCTTCTCCGGTTGGGACGGTCGGTGGCGTCGAGGCTGTGGTCACCAGTCACGGGACATCGGGGGCTCCTCCTTCTCCGGTCGGGACAGTGGGCGGGGTGGTCACCAGTCGCGTGAGCGCATGGGGGGTTCCTCCTGCGGGTACGGTCGGTGCTGTGGCGGACGGCGGCACCGGGCGCGCGAACGCGTCGGCCGCTACTCCTTTGCTCGATGTGGACGCTGCCGATAGGTACGCTGCCGGACACCACGCTGACGACAGGGCTGTTCACCCTGCGCGGTCGGTTGGGGCGCGAGCGGAGCACGGGAACGCGAGCGCATCGGACACACCTCCAAGGGGATCCACGCTGGACGAAACGTTCGACAGGCCGGAAGGTGACGCCGCGGCGGCGAATCGCAACCGTGGCGGCACCGGTGCCGACGTGCCTGGGTCGGCGCCCCGCGGGGGTGTCCGGCGCCGGATCCGTTCACGGCTAAGTGTGACCGACTCGCTGCGCACTGAACACCCTTCGTCTTGGCGGTGGGTCCGGTCGTGGGGCCTGTGGTCGTTGCCGACGGCCGCCCTGCGCTATGTGATCATCTTCGAACTCCTCGCCGCCACGGCGGTCGTCGTCGCCTGCCTCACCGACGTACCACCAACGCGGGCCGATTGGCGCTGGCTCGCCGTCCTCGTCGGCGCGGGCGCGGCGCACCTGTGGCTCTCGAGGCGCACGGAGGAGACCCGGCGCGACAGCGGCACCGGTCCGCACATGGACACCAGTGTGGTGTGGATCCTGCCCGCGATGGTGTTGCTGCCCGCGTGGATGGCCGTGCTGTCGATGTTGCTGTTGCGCGTGCAGCTCTACCCGGTGGCCCGCCGACCGCTCTACCGCTACACCTTCGGCACCGCGGGCATCCTGCTCGCCGCGCTCGGCTCGTTCGCGGTGGTCCGGCTGGCCGGGGTGGACGTGACCAGCGCGTTCGGTGCCCGCGAGGCCCTGGTGCTCGCCCTGGCCGGGCTGACCTACTTCGTGATCAACGCCATCGCGATCGGCGGGGTCATCGCGCTGTCCGCGCCGCAGCCGACCTGGACGGTCGTGATCGGCTCCCGGCGCGACAACGCCATGGCGGCGCTGACGGTGTGCCTCGGCGCGCTCGCCGCGCTGGCCATCGCGCACGCCTGGCTGGCGCCGCTGTTCGTGGTGCCGCTGCTGTGCGCGCTGGACTGGGGCGCGCTGCAGATCGAGAACCTGCGCGGCGACGCCCGCACCGACCACAAGACCCAACTGCTCAACAGCCGCGGCTGGCACGAGCAGGCTGGCCGGGAGATGTCCCGCTCGGCGCGGCTGCGCACGACGCTGTCGGTCGCGGTGCTCGACCTGGACCACTTCAAGCTCGTCAACGACACCTGGGGCCACCCGGCAGGCGACGCGGTGCTGCGCGCGGTCGGCCGGGTCCTGCGCGAGACCACCCGCCAGGGCGATGTGGTGGGTCGCTTCGGCGGCGAGGAGTTCGTCCTGCTGCTGCCCGACACCGACCTAGACGGCGCGGTGCAGGTCGCCGAGCGCATCCGCCGCGGCGTGGCCGCCATGCAGGTGGCCGCGACCGACAAGCGCGGCCAGCCGGTCGTCATCAGCGGCCGCACCACCTCCATCGGCGTGGCCACCGCCTCCGGGGTCGACCTCGACACGATGCTGCGCCGCGCCGACGCCGCGGTGTACGAGGCCAAGCACGGCGGCCGCAACCAGGTTCGAGTGGCGGATCACACGGCGGACGCGGCCCTCTAGTCCCGAGATGCGGGAAGCCGGCCCCCGAGAGGACCGGCTTCCGGCGTCGACTGTTCGGTTGGGACGTTACGGGCGAGACGCCCGCAGGGTGTAAGAGCCGGAGCCGCTGTAGGCGTGGACCTGCCAGCGGTAGTACCCGGCGGTACCGGTGTAAGAGACGGATTCGACGTTGGACGGCGTGCCGCCCGTGCCGACGTTCGCCCACGTGCTGCCGTTCCACTTCTGCAGGTACAGGTCGAAGTCGGTTCCGGCGGGACCGGTCAGGCAGCCGCGGTGGGCACCCGTGACGGTCGTTTGGTAGTAGCTGTTGTTCGGCTGCACGGCCCTACCGCCGCCGGCGAGGCTGCCGGTGTAGGTGGTGCCGGTGCAGTTGCCGGGCGGGTTGGTGGTGGGCGGGGTCGTGGTCGGCGGGGTGCCGCCGTTGGTGACCAGGCTCAGCCCGTACGCCTGGAGGATCTCGTTGACCGGCTGGAAGTACGTCGTGCCGCCGGAGGAGCAGTTGCCGGACCCGCCCGAGGTGACGCCCTGGGCCTGGCTGCCCGAGATGGCCGAGCCGCCGGAGTCGCCCGGCTCGGCGCACGCGTTGGTGCGGATCAGGCCGGTGATGGTGCCCTCGGGGTAGGTGACCGAGGAGTTGCGGGCCTGGATGGTGCCGCAGTGCCACCCGGTGGTGGACCCGGAGCGGCAGATCGACGACCCGACCGGGGCGTCGGTGCTGCCCGCGACCGCGACCCGGCCGCCGGAGTAGTTGTTGACCGCGCCGATCACCGTGTTGCCCGCGCCGACCCGGACGAACGCGTAGTCGTTGCCGGGGAAGCTCGACCCGGCGAAGCTGCCGCTGGGCTGGGTGGTGCTGGCGCCGGTGCTGCCGCAGTGGCCCGCGGTGACGAACCCGCCGGTCACCGAGAAGCCGACCGAGCAGCGGGTGCCGCTGCCGATGTAGTACGCGTTGCCGCCGACGACGTCGATCAGCTTGCGCGGGGACTCGTCGGACGCCTCCACGCTGACCGCGTCCGCGGGGACCCCGCTGGCGGCCACGAACGCGCGGGCCGCGGCGAGTGCCGAGCCGCGCGACTTGACCACGATCTTGTTGCCGGGCAGGTCGACGTACCAGGCCGGGACGGTCTTCGGGCTCCTGGCCTGGTTGGCGTCCAACCTGGCCTTGAGCTCGTCGAGCTGGGCCTCGGTCCGCGACACCAGCACCGCGTCCGCGCCCGCCGACCTGGCGGTCGCCGCGGCGGCGTTGTCGGTGACGGCGACGACGAGCTTGCCCCGGCCCGCGTCGTACCAGCTGCCGCCGAGCTTGGCCGCCAACTGCTTGCGCAGCCCGCGGTCGGCCCGAGCGGCCCGGTCCTCGCTGGCCAGCCTCGTGTTGGCGCCCTCGGCGGAGAGGCCGAGGTCTCGTTGCATCGCCGACTGCATGCTGTCCGCCGCGGCGGCGGCCCCGGCTGGTGCTGGGGCCGCCTCGGCGGACAGGGTCACCGCGACGGCGATGCCTGAGGTCACCACCGTGGCCGAGAGTAAGGCGGTGATCTTGCGGGTCGTGCCGGATTTCCCGGTCTTGGGTGCCATGCCGTGCTCCTCGTGCAGGGGAGGGTTACGGGGCCCGCCGACCGACGCGTCGAAGCCGACCGGCTGGCTGGGCCGGTCGTCGGCGACGTGCGGGATGGGTCCGGTGACGTCTCAACCGGACGAATCGGTCAGCAGGTGTCTGGCACAGTAATCCGCGTCACAGGGCTTTGGGCCATAGTAGTTGGCCATAGCACCTGGTCAGATCGCCTCCGGGCGCTCGACGCCGAACCCGGGGTAGTCGCGCAGGAACTCGGTGTAGCGCGCGCTGCGGGCGATCACGTCGGCGTAGGCGGTGCTGGCCATCTTGACCAGCTGGTCGGAGAACGCCGCGGCGGAGCCGTCGGGGTGCCAGCCGATCAGGTTGCGCCACCGCAGCGGGTTGCCCGCGATCGGCACCGGCACCACGCCGGGCATCCTGCGGAACATCGGCTGGCAGAGCACCACGGCGTCGCCGGACTCGACCAGGTCGATGCAGCTGTTGACGTCGGTCTCGTAGAGGGTGCGCGGGGTGAACCCGGCCCTGGCGCAGGCCGCGGCGAAGCAGTCGGCGAAGCAGCCGTCGCCCGGTGTCGCCCCCCACTGCACGCCCGCCAGTTCGGAGAGCTGCACCTCGCGCTGGTCGGCCAGCGGGTGCTTGTCCGAGAGCAGCACGAACACCGGGTCGGTGGCCAGCGTCCGCCAGATCAGCCCCGGTTGCGACGGCGGCGGCGCGTCGCCGCACACCCCGACCAGGGTGTAGTCGACCCGACCGTCGGCCACCATCGACGCCAGCTCCTCCGACGACCACGACACGTGCGTGGTGACGTGCAGGTCGGGGTAGGCGGCGTTGAGCTGGTGCACGAGGCCGCCGAGCACCGGGCCGGTCGCCGACCCGAGCCGCAGCCTGGCCGGGGTGTCCCCGGGCAGTGCGGCGTTGTTGGCGAAGCGGGCCGCTTCCTCCCGCAGCCCGGACACCGCGGGCAGCAGCAGGCGGGCCCTGGACAGCACCAACTCGCCGAGAGCGGTCGGTCTGGCTCCCTTCCTGTCGCGTTCGAAGAGAGGTCCACCGAGCGCGCGCTCGATCCGGTGGAGCTGAGCGGTCAGCGCGGGTTGGGCGAGTCCCAAGGTGGACGCGGCCTTGGTGATGCTGCCCGCCTCGGCGACCGCAACGATGATTTTGAAGTGGCGCAGCTCCAGCTCCATGGGACAAAGCTAGGCCGAAGGATCACAGACGCCAAGCCCTAGGACCAGGGCGCACGAGTTCTGCGTGTTGTTGATCGGACACCGCGCGTTGGTGACAACTTCACGCAGTGAACGTGCAACCACGGTTCAGGGGTGCGCACGTGCGGCCACGTGCGTAGACGTCGATGTGCAAGTTGCACATTAGTCCGCCCCGCTGGCCGTTGTCAGCGGGCGCGGGCACTCCGATCGTCCTGGGAGCGCTCCACCCGACCTCCGGATCGGCCAGTGTGGACAGTCCAGCACGGACTGGGCGGTCTAGTCCACTACTCCGGCTGTGCGCTGCCTCGCACGCTGGTAGAGCCCCACCGCGACCAGGGCGACGAACACGCCGGTCACCACGCAGATCGACGCCCTGGCCACCCCGGCCGCCACCTGGGCGTCGCTCGGCCGCACCCCGGCCGCCAGCGTCTTGGTGAACCCCACCACCGACTGGTGGTTCATCCACGCCATCACCGTCACCGCCCTGACCACGGCCAACCCGACCCCGGCCGCCACCACCGCGCTGATCACCAACCACGGCCTGGCAGGCGGCGCGTACAGCGGCGACACCCGCTCCACCGGCTCCTGCCGCCGCAGCCGCGCGACCGCGTACCAGAGCACCACGGCCCCGCCGAGCACGCTGCTCAGGTACTGCAGGAAGTGGTAGCGCGGCATCCCCACCCACAGCCACTCCCGGAACAGTCGCGGGTACTGCCGCACCACCCAGCCGTCGTGGTGGGTGAACGCGTCCCACACCAGGTGCGTCACCCCGCCGAGCAGCACCGACAGCACGATCCACCCGACCGCCGCGACCCCCAGCCGCGGCGGTCGGGGTACCACCCGCGCCCGGACCCAGCGCGGGGCCAGGGCCATCAGCGCGGGCACGACGAGCACGTGGAACACCGCGAGCAGGGCGAGCGCGACCGGCAGGTCGATGACCACCAGGCCGAGCCAGGTGTGGGTGCGCTCGTCCACGCCCGGCTCCAGGGCCAGGAAGTACAGCAGGTCCGGCGACATCGACCCGACCACCAGCGCGGACCCCACCAGCGGTCGCCGCCGGAGGAACGGCAGCACCGCGGCGGCGTGCGACAGCGTGTAGGGCATGGCGCCACCTTGCCCGGTCCGCTGTGTCCCGCGCGCGTCCGAGTGGTGCACATCCTGTGGAGAACCGGTCGAGCCGCGCCCGGCCCGGGGACGCCGAACGCGGGCCACCCCCCGTCCGGGGTGGCCCGCGTTCGACGCGGTCAGCGCGTGCCGACCGACTCCTGTGCTGCGGCGTCGGGGGTTACCGCGCCGGGGCTCTGCTATCGCGCAGGGCCTGTGCTTACTGCGCCGGGGCTCTGCTTACTGCGCCGGGGCGCCGGAGAGCTTCCAGATGGCGTAGGCGATCGCGTCGCTGTGCCGGTCGAGCGAGGTCGCGTTGATGTTGGTCGTCCGGTCGCACGAGCGGTGGTAGCAGGGGTCGTAGGCCGCGTTGGCGGTGCCGCCCCACTTCTGCGCCTGCGCCGCGGTCTTGGTGCCCTCCGCGCCGCTGAACAGGCCGCCGATCGGGATGCCGGAGCGGGCGAACGCGGCGTGGTCGGACCGGCCGCCGACCGAGGTGGTCTCGGTGGGCACGCCGATGCGGGCGAAGTGCTCCTCGAGCGCCTTCTGCAGCGTCGCCGACCCGGTGGGCTGCCCGCTGGAGGAGTACACGAAGTACGCGGGGTTGGGCGAGCCGGTCATGTCGAAGTTCAGGTAACCCTTGATCTTGGACCGCTCCGTGCTCGCCAGCGTGTTCACGTAGTTGGTCGACCCGACCAGGCCGAGCTCCTCCGCGCCCCACCAGCCGAACCGCAGGTGCTTGGTCGGCTTGAGCTGCGCCCGCGACACGGCCAGCGCGACCTCGAGCAGCCCGGCCGACCCGCTGCCGTTGTCGTTGATGCCCGGCCCGGCGCTGACGCTGTCCAGGTGCGCGCCCGCCATCAGCACGTTGTTGGCGTCCCCGCCCGGCCAGTCGGCGATCAGGTTGTAGCCGGTGGCCCCGCTGGAGGTGAACGTCTTCACCGACGTGGTCCACCCGGCGGCGTCGAGCTTGCCCTTCACCCAGTCCACCGACGCCTTGTACCCCGGCCGCCCGTGCGCCCGGTTGCCGCCGTTGTTGTTGGCGATGGTCTGCAACTGGTTGAGGTGCGCCTGCACGTTCGCCACCGAGATGTCCGGCGCCGCGAGTGCCTGCGCAGCACCCGCGGTTGGCACGCTGAGCACAGCTCCCACCAGCGTGAATCCGACTGCCACGGACAGAATGGCTTTCCTGGCCATACCTGCTGCCTCCTACCGGGTTGGGGACACGCACCTCCGATCCTCAACCACGGTCCTGGCCGCCCGAAAGGCCGCGTTATTCCCTTTCGTTCCCATTCGCCCGCCCATTCCACAATGGAGCGCGGAAATCCTCGACCGCCCGCGCCGGTGTCCACCGTGGTCCCCTACCGAAAAGCGCCGGAATGTGCTTGTCGGACAACCGGAAAACGCCGCAGGGTGGTGTCCCGGGCACCCGCGGTGGCCCGCCGGGGTGTCGCATGTGGTCCGGACGACATCGGCGGCCGTTTCCGAACCGACCGCCCGTCCCATCCGTGTCAGCGGTGAAGGCCACCGCATGGCTGAGCACAGGGGAGTCGGGATGGCGCGGCTGTTCGCCTCGGCGCGGGTCGTCCGCAGGGACGAGGCGTTCATCCGCACCCTCTACGAGGACCACGGCCAACCCCTCATCGCCTACGCCACCCGGCTCACCGGTGACCGGGCGGCCGCCGAGGACGTGGTCCAGGAGGCGCTGGTGCGGGCGTGGCGCAACACCGACGCGCTGGCGGCCAACGCGGAGACGGCACGGGCCTGGCTGTTCACCGTGACCCGCAACCTGGTCATCGACCGGTCCAGGGCGCGCGCGTCGCGGCCAGCCGAGGTGGCCGAGTCGGCGAGCCACGACGTGGTGCTCGGCGACCACGCGCAGCGGGTGGTCGACTCGATGAGCGTGCTGGCCGCCATCGACGCGCTCTCCGAGGACCACCGGCAGGTCCTGGTGCAGATCTACTTCCACGACCGCAGCGTCGCCGACGCGGCCCAGGAGCTGGGGATCGCGCCGGGCACCGTCAAGTCGCGGTCGCACTACGCCGTCCGAGCGCTGCGGGTCGCGCTGGAGAGGGTCGCGACATGAGCGCACCGACCTGCCCGTCGCTCGGCGCCTACGTACTGGGCGTGCTCGACGACGAGGAGCGCGGCCTGACCGAGGCGCACCTGCGGGACTGCGCGCCGTGCCGTGCCGAGGCGGGGGCGGTGCGCTCGATGCTGGACCTCGTCGGCGCGCTGCCCCCGGAGGCGCTGCTGCGCACGACACCGACCGACGACCTGGTGCTCCAGCGGGCCCTGCGGCAGATCCGGGCCGAGGTGGCCGTCCGGCGAACCCGGGCGCGGGTGCTGCTGGCCGCCGCGGCCGGTGTGGTGGTCGCCGCCGTGGTCGGGGTGGGCGTGCTGGCTGGCCCCGCGGCGCCGGAAGGGGTTGTCGCGCAACGCGGTCCGGACACCGGTCGCGAACCGAGAGTGCCGGCCACGACCACCGCCGTCGCGTCGCCTGGTCCGGCTCCGACCACCACGCCGCTCCCGCGCCGAGACCGCTCCCCGAGCACTACCCGGCACCCGATCCCGAAGACGACCACCGTGACCGGCGACCCGCCGACGGCAGGGACGACGACTGACACGACTGCGCCGGGTACGACGACCACCACGACCGCTGCCTCGACGGTCCCGACCAGCCCCGTGGTGCCGCCGGACTGGGGCGATCCGGTGCGCGTCTCCGGCACCGACCCGGTGACCGGCGTGCGGCTGGAGGCCGTGCTGACCCCGCGGGCCATGACCGCGACGGTGGCCGGTGTCCCCGAGGGCAGGGGGTGCTGGCTGGTCGTCGTCGCGATCGACGGCACCCGGGAGCGGGTCGCGCGCTGGATCTCGACCGCCGAACCCGCCGCGCTCAGCGGCACCACCCCGTTCCCGTTGACCGCGGTCGCCGCCGTCGAGGTCGTCGACTTCGACGGCACCCGCTACGTGACCGCGACCCGCTGACCGTCCACAGGAGAGACACGAGATGACGAGCCCGAACATCAAGGTCACCCCGGCCGACCTGCAGGCGATGGCCACCCACCTCGACGACGCGGCGCACTGGGTGAAGGACACCGCGGGGCGGATGGGCGACAAGTGGAACCCCCAGGCGTGGGGCTACCTGCTGGGGCAACTGTTCGGCATGCCCGCCCACACGGAGATCGACCGCCTGGAGGCCCTGTGCGCGACCAGGGCGAGGGTCATGGCGGGCGATGCCGACGAGTTGCGCGCGATCGTCGCGAAGTACGTCAACACCGACCTCGACAACGCCGACACCTTCACCGGCACGCCGTGACCACCCCCGGGCAGGTCATCCCGCCCCGACCCACGGCGGGCGCGGGGATCTTCGACTCCGGTGCGCTGCTGTTCGAGGACATCAACGCCCTCAGCACCGCGCAGGGCGAGGACATCGCCGCGTTCCTGGTCGCGGTCGGCGTGGACGCCGTCGCCCTGGCCTTCGACGTCGCCAAGCTCGTGATCAACCCGCTCGGCTCGCTGATCGCGGCCGGGCTCGGCTGGGTGATGGAGCACTTCGAGCCGGTCAGGACCCTGCTCACCTGGGTCGCGGGCGACCCGGACCAGGCCATGCTGACCGCTCGGCACATGCACTCGCTGTCCAAGTCCTTCACCCAGGTCCACGAGAAGTTCGGCGCTCAGCGCGCCGTGATCGACCCCTGGCACGGCCTCGCCGCGGAAGCCTGCAAGAAGCACATGGACCACCACCACACCGAGTTGGCGGTGCTGGCCGCGACCGCCGACGCGATCGGCTACATCGTGCACACCAGCGCGGTGGTGGTGGCCGTGGTGCGCGCGCTCGTCCGCGACCTGATCGCCACCCTGGTCGGTGACGCCATCGCGGTCGGCCTCACCGCGCTGGCGCTCGCCCCGATCACCGGCGGCACCTCGATCGCGGGATTCCTCGGCTGGCTGTGGACCTCCATCAGCCTGACGTGCGGCAAGGCGCTGACCGCGATCCTCAAGGCAGTCGGCCTGATGGAGCGGTCGGCGGCCAGGATGAGCTCGCTGAGCAGGGTGCCGAGCGCGGCCAGGTCGAACCCCGGGCACTCGGCAGCGGCGGGCCACGCGCCCGCCTCGGTGCGGCCCGCCTCCGCCGCGCCGATCCGCCGGGCCGAGTCGGTCCCCGTCACGAGGGTCGAACCCGCCCCGGTGCCGGTCCGGCGCGCGTCCGTGTCCGGCGGCCTGCCCCCCGGCCGCGCGTACTCGCCCCCGAACGGCTGGCTGAAGGGCCACGAGCGGCTATTCCGCCAGCGCGCTCCCCAGGCGTGGTCGCGGTACAAGCGCAGCGAGGTCCGGATCAGGGAGCACTGGCGCAAGAGCTACCCCGCGCTGCGCAAGATGGCCGACCTCGACAGCTCGAAGGAGTACATCGGCTGGGCGGTCAAGGCGGGCACCAGGGGTGCCCACGACATGTCGGAGATCAGGTGGTCCGCGCGGCAGGGGTGGACCGCCCAGCACAACAACCCGCACCAGCCCTGACCGACCGCCACCGCGTGATCGATGAGGAGAACCGTGGAAGACCTGCACGACATCCGGCAGCGGCCGGGCCGACCGGCCGAACCCGATCCCGAGATCCCGCGCGACCTGGCCGACTCGGCGCTCGCCGCGGTGGGCGACAACGGGATGGCGGCCGCGATCAGCGGTGTCATCGCGCTGACCGACGACATCCGGCACGGCCGGGTCGCGATCGACCCGGAGACCGGTGGGCGGCTGGTCGCCGCGCTGCGCGAGCAGTGCGACGACGCCGCGGGCGGGCTGGAGCGCGCCCAGGCGCTGGTCGGCGCGATCCCGTTGGGCGACAACGGCGTCGCGCTGGCGATGTCCGCGAAGTTCCACCGCAGGGCCGACAGCGACCAGACCTCGCTGCTGGTCGTGCTGCGCCGCTACGTCGAGGTGCTGGCCGACGCGACCGAGGCGGTGACCGGCGCCATGGCCAACTACCAGGACACCGACCACGAGCGCGCGGGTCGGATGCGGACGGTGGACGCGTGACCGGCGCGACGACCACGGTCGGGAAGCCGCCGGGCGCCGATCTCGTGCTGACCGAGCCGACGAACTGGGCGGCGTACTCGCACCCGCAGCTCTACCTCTCCGTGCACGCCAACCTCGACCCGGGCGTGACATCGGCCGTCGTGAACACCTGGGCGCGCCTCGGCGCCGACATGGGGGAGTCGGCCACCCGGTTCGCCACCGCCGTGCGCGACACCGAGTCCGGCTGGGAGGGCGAGGCGGCGAGCACGGCCCGGTCCTCGATGACGGCCCTGGCCGACTGGGGCGCGGAGACCGCGGCGACGGCGGTCACGCTGTCGGTGCGGCTCGACGAGCAGGGCTCGCACGCCGAGCGGGCCAGGTCGCGGATGCCGGAGCCGGTCCAGTTCGACTGGGACTCGGTGCTGTCGGACATGTTCGGCTCGGGCAACCCCGTGGGCTTGTTCATCGTCTTGCAGGACCTCAAGCGGTTCAACGACCTGGCGCGCGACGCCCACGACCAAGCGGTCGAGGTGATGGTCGAGCTGGAGACCAACTCCCGCACGATCGACGCCGCGATGCCGGTGTTCGCCCTGCCGCCCAACGTCCTGCGGACGACGCTGGGCGACGCGGCCGGATCATCCTCCGATGTGGACGGTCTCGGGGGCGCGGGCGGCGGGTCCGAGGGTCGCTTCGGGGCTGGATCCGGTGGTGGTGGTGGCGGTTTCGAGCTGCCGGGTGGTGGACAGGGCATGTTCGCGGGCGACCTGTTCGAGCCGGGAGCCGGTGCTGACTGGACGCCTCCCACGCTGCCTCCGCGCGAGGTGACGTCGGCGGCCGCCTTCCCTTCTCCCGTGCAGGCGTACGTGCCCGGTGCTGGTTCCGGGGTCGGCGCGGCGGCGTTCGCGCCTGGCCTCGGCGGCGGTCCGCAAAGCTTCGCCGCGCAGGGTTTTGCCGTACCCGAGCACGGCGGCATCGGGTCCGGGGTCGGCGGCGGCGCGGGCTTCGGGCCGACCGGTGCCCGGGTGCCGGTCGCGGGGTTCGGCCAGGCGCGCCAGGGCTTCGCCGCCCCGGTCCGTCCCGGTGACCTGGGCGCGGGCGTCGCGGCTGGTCGCGGCGGGCAGGCCGGTTCCGGGTTGCCCGGGTTCGCCGGTGGCGGCGGGGGCGGGGCCAAGGGCGAGGAGGACGAGGAGCGCGGGCCCACGCCGTACGTCCAGGGCGAGTCGATCTTCGATGACGAGCAGCGGGTGCCGCCGCCGGTCATCGGGGTCAGCTTCAAGTCCAAGAGCTGGGTCCGCGAATGACCGCGATCCGGCTCAGCACCGCGGAGTTCGACGTGGTGTGGTCCACGGGGCGGTTCGGCAGGATGCCCTACCCGCTCGACGTCGCCCACCACGGCGCCACGGTCGCCGAACGCGCCGCGGTCACCGAGCGCGTGCGCGGCGAACTGGCCGCCAGGGGCCTGTGGTCCGGCCGCGGCCCCGACGGCGTGCTGCTCGACGTGCTCGCGGTGCTCGCGGCCGCGCACCGGTCGGTCGACGCGGTCGGTCACCTGCCGGTGGAGTCGGCCGCCCTCGGTCCGGCTGGGGCGTTCCGGGCACTCGGCGCGGTGCGCGACGACAGGGGCGCTCTGGCGGTCGTGCACGCGGACGGCACCGTGACGCTGCGGGTGCTGCGGCACACCGAACTGCCCAGGGCCGTGGTCGACCTGCTGCCCGCGGGCCAACCCGGCCCGGGGTACGCGGTGTCCGTCGCGATGGCCGAGCTGGCGGGCGAGGAAGAAGGCGGTGTCCTGGAGCCCGATGTGCCGAACCCGGACTACGCGATGTTGGGCGAGTTGGCGGAGACCAGGGTCGCGGGCGGGCAGTTCGGCGTCAGCGCCGGTCGGCTGCGGGCGCACCCGGTGGTGTCCTGGTTCGACACTCCCCGTGGCCGCTACCTGGTGATCCTCGACGACCACTGGCTGAGCATGGCCCCGAGCGACAACGACCGCATCGCCGCCCGCCTGGACTCGATCCTGGCGACAGCCCCATGACCTGGCCCGACCGCGACCCGGTAGCACTCGCGGACACCCAACTCGCGCTCGACGAACTCCGCTCCCGCGCGGCCGACCTGACCACCCGCCTCTCCACCGACCGCGTAACCGAGTCCTCCCCCGACGGCTCGGTCACAGTCACCCTGAGCCTCACCGGCGCCCTGATCGACCTAACCCTCAACCACCGCGCCTGCGCCCTAGGCCCCACCCGCCTAACCGCCACCATCCTCCAAACCACCGCCGCCGCCCAGGTCCGCGCCACCCACCAGGTGGCTGCCGCCGTATCCCCCTTCGCCCCCGAAGCCCTCCACCTCATCACCCACCACCACCCCCCCCACCGACCTCCCCCCAACCCCCCCAACCCCCCCAACCCAACCTCCCCCTCCCCCTTCCTCCTCCCCTCGCC
>NZ_RCDD01000007.1:0-270086 GCF_003663795.1 Actinokineospora cianjurensis | reverse complement strand
GTAACCAGATTCTCTCAAACGGACCGCCGCTCATTTCGCTTACCCCACCCTGGCGATCATCCAACCGCTGGCGGGCGGCGTCCTGAATAAGCCTCCATGTCTTCCTCCTGGTTGAGGGAGTGCGGCGGGTGGACGAAAGGCCCGGCCGGGCGCCAGAGGGTGGCAGCGCCCGGCCGGGCCTCGAGCGGGCCGCGCTGGGGGAAGCGCGCGAGCCCCGCTCATTCAGGTGGTCAGGCGCGGCCGGGAAGAGCCAGGAGCCCGACGTGCTGCGGGCAGTAGTTGTGGATCGCGGCCACGATGATCACGCTGGCCTCGTCCGGGTAGAAGCTGCTGGCCAGGGGCTTCGCCACAGCCGGAACGCTCTTGCTCTTCTCCAGCGAGGCGCAGGTGTCCCGGCCGGCACGCGTGTAGTCGACGGATGCGTCCGGTGTCTTCAGCTCGACGTCGGCGGGGCGCAGCTCGGTGAGGTACAGGACGTCGGCGACGGTCAGATCCGGGGCGGGTTCCTGCCTGGGAGACCGCAGGCCGCAGCTGGACAGGGCGACGCCGGAGAACGCGGCGACGGCCGCGACGGCGAGGGCTCGGGAACGAAGGGCCACCCGGTGCCTCCTGGGTGCTGGTGGTGCGTGGACGGGCGCACGCCCAGCGGGACCGATCGGGACGGTCAGGGCTCGGCGAAGCCGACCGCGCAGCGGCACGGCCTTGACCGTCCTGGGTGGGTCTGCTGCCCTTCGGGCGTCCACGCGGCCGACAACCAGGCGGAACCGGACGTGGTCAGGCCGCATGCCTCGGCGCGGCCTCGCCACGCGGTGGTCCAGGCGTCCCGGCAGACCGCGCAGTCAACGCGGTTCCGCGAGGCGGGATCGACGTAGCTGCGGTAACCTTGGTACAGGCCACAGCAGGCTCGCCAGTACCGGCACACCAGTGAAGCCGCGTACCAGCCTTCGCTGGCGCAGCTCGGGCAATGGTACAGGTCGGCTGCGGGCGGCGGCGCAGCTCGGTCAGCGGCAGCGGGCGCACCACGCGGTCGCGCTGTTCCTTGAGGATCGCGACGTCGCCGAACTCGGCGCGGAACTCCTGCTCGCGGTGTTCGTAGTCGGCGAACCTGTCGGGGTGGCGCACGAGCCGGCGCCGCCAGTGGGCCTGGCCGCCGCGCACGCACAGGCCGCCGCAGTTCGCGTGGGCGAAGCCCTTCTGAGAGGCCGCGGGCGGGGTCAGGCCGAGCCCACGAGCCACTGCGAGCATCGCCTCCTTGGTCAGTTCCGGCTCGTCGGTCAGCGGGAACTGCACGGTCCACGGCGCCCACCCGGCGCGGACGCCGGGGATGCGGCGGGTTTCGCCCGCGTCGATGCCGACGTACAAGGTGGCCGTGCGCGGGTCGCCGTTGACCTCCAGCCAGCGACGGGCCAGCTGCTGCTTGAGGATCTTCGAGCACGGGGCGAGCCGGGAATTGCCCAGGAACCGGGAGTGCCAGTAGACCTCGAACGGGGTCCGGCCGTCCGCAACGCGCACCAGCGGGGCACCGAGTTGGGCGGCGGACTCGGTGAGGAACGCGTAGAGGCTGGTTTCTTCGGTCAGCGTGTCACTGAACAGCAAGATCATGTTGGCGGTGCCGTGGCAGGGGGCGACGCGCTGGGCGGTGGCCCAGCTGCCGAAGCCGCCACTTGTCGCCGCACCGGCCGTGTCAGGAAGGGTTCGTGTCCTGATCAGGAGGGTTTGGTCGCTGCGCGCCAAGCCTGTGTCGCGGAGCCATGTGTCTCGTTTCCCGCCGGAGTTCTGTTACGAGGGGAGCTGTTGTGGCTGGATCGGTGAGCCGACGTGTTCCTGACTCCTACGCGCGGCGTCTCCTGACGGAGCTGGACGCGATCGAGTCCGCCTTCGCGGACGTGCTCTCGGTGTCGGCGATCGTCGATGTCGATCCGAACCGCGGCGGGCGCGGCAGCGGCATGGTGTTCATCGGGTTCGCGATGTGGGGTTGGGCACCGAGTTCGGAGACGCTTGAGGCGGATCGGATGGCGTTGCTGCGCCGAGTCCGCGACTGGGGGCCGCGGTATCGCCTGCTGTTCCCGCACCCGACTCCGACGATGAGCAAGCGGCTCGACAAGAACACCGAGCTCTTGGAGTCGTGGCTGGTCAGGAAGTCCGGCGAGCACGATGTCCCGTCCACGATGGAGGAGGCGGCTCAGCTGCTCGGTGAGGCTGTGGCTGATGTTCGCAGTCTGGCCGACCTTTTCCCTGCCGACGAGTACGCCGTCCGGCTCGCGGTCGACACCAACACGCTGATCGACAACCCGGACCTGGCCGTGCACGTGGCCACGCCCGGCGGCAAGTACATGGTGCGCCTGCTGCCGGTTGTGCTCCGCGAGCTCGACGACCTGAAACGCGGAGGCAAGACCCAGGACCTGCGCGAGGCCGCCAAGCGCGCCGAGAGGCGGCTCAAGGGCCTGCGGACGAACGGCGACGCGAGCGTCGGCGTCCGGGTGGCGGGTGGCGGGTGGCGGGTGACGTGTGTGCCGTGTTCGAGTACGTCGAACCCAACAACGACCGTCTCCCGTCGTGGCTCGACCTGACCGTGCCGGACGACCGGTTCGTGGCGTCCAGCTTGCTTCTGCAGTCCGACATCCGGGATCCGTGCTGTACGTCGCGACGAGCGACATCAACCTGCAGACCAAGCTGGTGGCTGTCGGGATGCCGTTCATCGAGCTGCCCTAACCAGTCCTGGGTGCAGTTGCGCTCGCGTGCCCGGCACCGGCTGGCCTGATCGCGCTCACGTGCCGAGGACGACGGTCTTGGCGGTGTGCGCGATCAGGGCTTGGGTGTCGTGGGGCAGGCCGAGCCGGTTCCAGTGGAAGAGCACGTGGTGGGCCAGGACGGCCCGCACGCCTCGTCGGAGCGTCCCGGCGCGGGCCAGACGGCCAAGATGCTGTCCGGCTGTGTCGAACGCGGTGGCCCAGCCGGTGACGTGGGCCAGGGAGCCGCCGGGCTGCAGCAGTGGGCTGGTCGGGCTGGCGTCGACGGTCATCAGCCGCTGGAGGCCGGCCACGGCGGCATGGACCTGGTCGGCCGAGGTGCTGGCTGGCAGCGGCCGGTTGTCGGCGACGCGGGCCCAGATGTCGCCTTGTTCGTACCAGTCCTGTCCGGCGGCGCGCATGAGGTTGCTGCACAGCAGCACGGTCAGCTCCCTCCGCTTCTCACCAGGGCTCGGGCCGCGGCCGCGGTCACCGGCGAGATGGTCGAGCAGGTGCGTGCTGTCGGCGTGGAAGAGACGGTGGGCGAGGTCCATGGCCTTCTCGCCGCCGAACGCGTGGATCTCGGGTTCGTAGATCGTCGCGGTCGTCTCGGCGATGATTCCCTTGCCCCGCAGGGTGTCCAGTGCTCGCTGGACGACATGGTTCGCCTCGTGTGCGGTGCCGGGGACCGGTCGCCAGCGCAGTCGCCAGTACGGGTTCTTCCGGACGAACCACCAGCAGGTGATGAGCCCGGCGTGTTCGGCGGAGGCCATGAGCGGGCCCAGGTGAGTGGTGCCAACGTGTTCGGCAGTGGCGTAGTCGTCGATCCGCACGGCCACCTGAGCCCAACCGGTGTCGTCGGGTCCGGTGTCGATGTCGAGGCCGGCGCCCATGTCGTGTCCCCTTGTGTCGGTGTCAGGCGAGCAGGAGGCAGGTGTCCCAGCGGGTGGCTGGGGTGGTGCCGGTGATCGCGGCGTGCAGGGCGAGGGCGGCCCCGGTGCGGCCGTCGAGCAGTTCACTGCCCGCCTCGTCCCGTTCCAGGGCCGCGAGTAGCCGTTCGGTGAGGTCGGGCAGGTGGGAGGCCAGGACGGTGCTGGTGGCGTCGGAGGCTGCGCGGGCGGTGATGTGGAGCAGGCCGACCGCGCCGTGGCAGAGCCCGATGCCGGTGATCCGGTCGAGCTGGGCGGGGTCGCTCAGGCACGCGAGCAGCGCGTTCTCCGCGTCGGCCTGGCGGCGGGTGTCGCCGGTGGCGATCGCGGCGAGTTGTTGGGCGCGAGCCAGCCCTGGCGTGCCGTAGCACCAGGACGGCTGCCCGGGCAGGGTGTCGCCGGGGCTGCCGCGGTCGATGTCGTCGGGGGTGATCGTCCGGGGCCACCACGGCCCCGTCTCGCTGTGCTGGGTCCAGGTGTCGAGCCAGGTGAGGATCCGGTCGATCGCGTCGGTGTGCCCGGCGACGGTCAGACCCCGGAGCTTGGCGAGCGCGAGCAGGGCCAGCGGACCGGCGATGCCGTGGGCGAGACCGAAGTTCCCGTGACCGTGCGGGAAGTTCGGGGAGGGGCGGCCGGTGGGCGCCAGGTCGCTCCACCAGCCGGGCAGCCCGTTGCCGCCGGGGAGGGGTTCGGTGAGCCGGACGAGGTAGGCCACGACGTCGGCGGCGGTCTCGCTGTGTGGGTCGACGCGCAGGTGGTAGGCGCCGATTCCCGTGAGGCCGCGGAGCAGGTCGAACTCGGCCAGGGCTGGGGGTTCGCCTCGGTCGATGCGCGCGTGTGCCTGGTCCAGGCGGGCGCGGGTGAGGGCGGCGGTTGCGTGGTGCAGGGTGGTGCGGGCGCGTTGGTAGGTGTCGGTGCCGTCGGCGATGGCGTGGACGGCGAAGGCCAGCGCGGGGGCGCCGTAGAACAGGCTGGCCTGTGGCCCGGCGTCGACGCCGTCGGCGGTCGCGGCGGCGAGCCAGGCGTGGGCGGTGGCGGGGTCGCCGTGGCCGGTGCGGGCTCGTTCGGCGTGCAGCAGGGCGATGCCTGCGGCACCGTTGGCCAGCGACTGCGGCACCGGCCGGTGCTGGTTGCGCTCGGTGGACACAGTGGCCGGGTCGGCCAGGTCTCGCGCGAGCTGGTCGACGATGTCCTCGACGGTCCGCGGCTGGGTCATTGGGTTCCTCGGGTTCGGGCGGTCCAGCTCAGGGCTGCGGCGCGGGCGAGCCGGTGGCAGACGCGTTCGGTGTCGGGATTGATTCCGTTGGCGCGCAGGCAATGCAGGTGCAGCAGCGACCCGAGGACCGTGTCCGGGGAGATCCCGGCCGTGGTGAGGATTGCCCGGTAAGCGGCCAGTGCGGTGCTGCGCCGCTGCCAGGTGCCGATCAGCTCGGCGCTGCCGGGCTGTGCCCGGAGCGCGGCCCACTCGTCGGTTGGGTCGCTGAGGCGGGTGGCTTGGGTGTGGATGCGCCGGTCGGGTGCCGGGGCGGAGTCGGTGGTGAGGTGGTCGGTCAGCCAGCGCATCCCGGCCGCGATGTCGCCGAGGAACGACGCGGTGATGTCGACCAGGCTCGCGGCGGTGACCGCCAGCGGGTCGGCCGCGCTCACCACGGTCCGGTGTTCGCGTTGTGCGAGAGCGGCTGCGGAGTCCTCGGCGAACGCCGCCTCGGCGGCGGCCATCGCGGCGGCAGGGCCGAAACGGCCGGTCTCGGGCTGGTAGGTGTCCAGTTGCAGGCCGCTGATCAGGCCGAGCCCGCGCAGGCGCGCGGCCCAGTCGCCGACGCGTCGGGCGGCCTGGCCGAACTCGTCGGGTGTGGTGAGCCGGACCCGTAGGCGCAGGTGGTGGTCGGGGTCGCGGTAGGGCAGGAACCACCACGGCGGCGGTGTGTCCCACGTGGACAGCAGGGTCGGGAGGTGGCCGAGGACGGCGGTGTGCCGGTCGGGGTGGGCGAAGAGCTTCGCGTACAGCCACCGCCCGGCTCCGGGCAGATGTCCGTGGTCTGGGTCGATCGGGTGCACCGGCATGGTGCGGGCTGGTGCGGGTGCGGAGGTGGCGGCGAGCGGGACGATGATCTCGTGGGCGTGTCCGCCGATCCAGCCGAGCTCGCTGCTGGTGGGGGCTTCGTGGAGGGTGGCGCGTCCGTGCCGATCGATGGCGTCGCGCAGCAGCCGCAGGTGGGCGGGTTCGGTGAGGTTCAGGGGCAGCCGTTGGTCGGTGCTGCCGAGGAACACCGTGTCCGGGACCATCGCGCGCTCGCGCCAGCGGCCCACCCCGTCGACCCACTCAGGCCAGGTCGGGGCCGGTCCGGGCAGGTCGGCGGCGGTGACGATCCAGCGGGCGACGGCCAGGACGGTGCGGCCGTTGCGTAGGCGGGGCAGGAACGGCAGCTGGGTCGCGGCAGGCCCCCAGGCGAACGCGGCGCAGGTCGCGGTGCGCGCGGTGGGGAGCTCGGCCAGGAACCGGGCGAGCGGGTGGGTGAAGTTGGTGAACTCGACCGCGCTGAACAACGCGGGCTCGACAGGCCGCTGCTGGGACTGTGACCAGAGGACGAGGCGGTGCGGGTCGCCGACCACGACCAGGTCGTCCAGGTCCACCCGCCCGGTGGTGGGGGCGCGGTGTTCGCTGATCGGCAGCGTGTTGGCCAGCACGGCGGGGTGGCGGGCGACGTTCTCGGTCGCGGCGAACAGCGGCGGGCAGGACATCTGGGCGCGCAGCGCCCCATCGCGGACCGTGGGCAGCCCGGCGTAGACGTCGGTGATGCGCTGCTGGTCGGCGGTGTCGAGTAGGTCCAGGACGCGGCCGGTGGTGGCCCCTGCGGCGCGGAACACTCCGGCGACGACGAGGGTGAACTCGCCTCGGTCGACGGCGGCCGGGGTCGCGGCGTGCAGGCGGAACGCCAGCTCGGTGTGCGGCTGCGCCGCCGCGGTCGCCCGGTCCTGGGTCTCCAAGTCGGTCAGCAGGGTCTCGTCGACGGTGACCTCGACGGTGCGGGCCAGGGCGGCCCGCTGGGCCAGCGCGATCAGGCGGGTGTCCCGCTCGGTCAGCCCCGTGGCGGGCCGATCGAGGAGGGAGTCGCGGTATCCGGCGGGGAACCCGAGTCCGGTGCCGGGGTGGATGAGGTCCAGGACGCCGATCGCGGCACCGACACCATGACGCTCCAGGAAGCGGGAGTGGTAGTCGCGCCAGACCGGCGACCCGAATGGGTGCGGGGTCAGTCTGCTCAGCGCCGTGGCTGCGCGTTCGGCTTCCCGCGTGACCATCTGGGCCAAGGTCAGGGCGAGGTCGCCGCGAAGGTCGACCATCAGCGGCCGCTCGACGGCCGCGACTCGCGTCATCGCGGCGGTCACGGTCTCGCGCACACCGGGTGCCGGGGCGGCGTTGTGCTGGGCGAGCAGGGCGGCGATCTCGCGCAGGTCCTGCACGATCGGTCGGGCCTGCGGGAACTGGTCGGCATCCACCCGGTTGAGCTGCGCGAGCAGGTGCGCGAGCGGGTCCGCGGTGGTCATGGGCGGGCGGAGGTTGCTGATCAGCACCCGTTCGGTGATCAGGTGCGCGAGCACATCGTCGATCGCCGGGTGCGGTGTTGCGGGGAACTTGGCGGCCACCGTGTCGGCCAGCTCCGCGACCAGGATGGGTTTTCCGGCCGCCTCCACGATGAGGTCGATCGCGGGGGTGTGGCGCAGTGACACCTCGGCGGGCTGCTGGCCGGTGGCGGCGCCGGGGGCTTGGCGCAACCCGGTGATCAGGCGCCCGTCACGCAGCCAGCGCACGTCGGTGACCGCGACGGACAGGCGCTGCCGCAGCGGGTCGCACGCCTCCAGCCGGGTGATCACCGCGGCGAGCCAGCCGCCGTCGACCCGCGCGACCAGGCGGGGGACGCCGCTGTGCGCGACCGTGGTGAGGGTGCCGAAGCGGGCGGGGGCGATCCCGGCGAACAACCCGAACGGGGTGGCCCGGCCGGTGGCGCGCAGCAGGTAGCGCAGGGTCGAGACGACCGTGCGGCGCACCTGCCGGGCCCGAAGCTCGTGGCCGTCGATCACCCGGCGGGCCTGGCGGGCCAACACGGGGCTGGCGTCGGTCACCGCGTCGGCGAACGTCGTGATCGCCCAGACCCGCTCCAGCCAGTCCCGCCACCCGCTGACTTGCCCGGCCCGGTCGGCGGTCAGGTCCGGCCACGGCGGAACGGTCAGGTTCGCGGGGTGTGCGGCGGTGCGCACGATCGCCGCGTCGAGTGCGCGATACACCGGCAAGCTCCTTCCAGGCGCGGGAACGGCCGGCGGCGGGCCCGTGCTGGGTGCCCGCTACCGGCCGCCGGTCTCGTGGCTACTCGCAGTCGCTGTTGGAGCAGGCGCTCTGGCAGGAGGAGCCGCAGTTGTCGTCGGTGTTGCCCATCAGCGCCGGGATCACCGGGGCGGACTCGACGATGGTCAGGTCCAGGTCGAGAGCCGAACCGTTGGTGGGAGTGAGCTGTGCGGTCATGCCGACTTTCCTTTCCAGGGTTGGGTTTCTGCTGGGCCTGGCGGTCAGGACGCGGAGTCCTGCGGCCAGGAGATCGAGACGCGGGTGTGCTGCTTGTCGATCACGCGGCCGTGCGGGAGGTCGGCGTCCGGGGTACCGGCGGGCCAGACGTCGATGTGGGCGCCGGGGCCGTGGCGGTGGTCGCGGTCCCAGGCGCGGATGAGCTCGGCGTAGTCCTCGGCCAAGCGCTGCGCGTCGGGACCGTGGGCGTAGACGCCGAACTCGAAGCTGCTGCGGTCCGGCGAGGTGGGCCGGTGGGCGCGGTAGGCGAAGGTCGCGCCGTCGATGACGGTCTTGGCGCCCATCCGGGTTCCGGGCGAGACCAGGCCGCTGTCGCGGGCGGACTGCTGCGCGACCAGCAGCGCGAAGTGCTCGGCCTGGCTGGCCAGCCACAGGTCCATCTCGTGGAACGGCTCGAACCCGCCGACCTCGACGCCGGACCACACCTCGACTCTGGGCATGTCCAGGGCTGCGCGCAGGCCCTCGGGATCGGCGGGGTTCTCGCCGTCGATGCGCAGCGCGACCTCCTCCCCGCGCAGCAGGGTCAGCCGCTCCCGGTTGGCGCCCTCGCCCTGCATCGACACGAACCCGCACAGCCGGTGCCCGGTGCTCACCAGGTGCTCGCCGTCGCGGGCCAGGACGAACGAGCGCTCCAGCCCCCGGACCCGCAGCGGGACGACGATCCGGCCGTCCTGCGCGAGCTGGTCGATCCAGGCCGGGGGGATGTCCCAGGCCCCGGCGGTGACGATGATCCGGTCAAACGGGGCCCGACCGGGTGCGGCGTGCTCGCCGTCACCGAGGATCACCGCGACGTGCGGGTATCCGGCCGCGTCCAGGCAGCGCCGCGACCGCTCGACGATCTCGGCGTCGATGTCCAGGGTGGTGACCTGCCCGGTCTCGCCGACCAACTCGGCGATCAGCGCGGCGTTGTAGCCGCCCGAGCCGATCTCCAGCACCCGCATCCCCGGCCGCAGCTCGGCCTGCTCGAGCATCGTGGCCTGCAACCACGGCGCCGACACCGAGCTGGTCACCAGCCCGTCGGCGTCGTACTTGCGCTCGACGATGTCATTGCGCCGGTAGGCGGCCTCGGCCGTCTCGTTCGGGGCGAACAGGTGCCGGGGTACGCGGGCGAACGCGGCCTCCACCTCGGAGCTGCTGAAGTCGCCCTGCCGCCGCATCTCGGCGACCATCGCCGCCCGCAGCTCGTCCGGCGTGCTGGTCGCGTCGGCGACGCTGCTGTCATCTCGGAGTGTGTTCACTCGGTCACTCTTCCAGTTCTCCTCAAGTCGGTTTCCGCCGGTCTGTGGCCTCGCCCGTGTGGGCGGCGACGGACGGGCGCGCACCGAGAGCTGCGCGGCGCATCCCAAGGGCGGCAACAACATCGACCACACTCCTCCCTCGGCGCCAGGATCGGCCGTGGCGGTCTCGCAGTGTGCTGGAGCACCCCGACAACCCAGTTGGTCACTCCAGCCGCCGCATGCCTCGCATGACGCGGTCCAGCAGGTCGGGGTCGGTCTGGATCGGCACCGGCCGCAGCGGATCCGGGATGCTGCCCGGCTCGCGACGGGGCAGCTCAGCGACGGGCCGGTGGTGCGGGGGTCTGGCATGTCGTCCTCGATCCTGGGCAGTACTCCGGTGGGCCAGTCGTCGGCGGTGGGCGTGGCCAGCCCGTGCGGGTCGGTGTCGTTCACCGACCAGTTCAGGCGCAGGGCGCGGCCCTGCTCGGCGGCGCGGATCAGCAGGTCGGCCACGGAGACGGCCTCGTCGCTGTGCCCGTCATGTCGGCCCATGACGACCGGTGCCGGGCTGTACCGCAGGGCCAGCCGGATGGCCGCGGCCCGGCTCCGGCGTTGGCGCAAGACATCGCGGGCCAGCCGCCCGCCGAACCCGGCCAGGCAGGCGGCCACGACGATGCTGGCGAACAGGGCGAACACAGGTCACGGCCGTGGTTCGGCAGGACGGCAGCGGTCGGGCCACCAGCAGGCCAATCGCACCGCGAACGTGGCCGCCGCGACGACTTCCGCCCACGCGAGGGTGCTCACGACGAACTCCTCAGCTGAGAACACGGCCCGATCGAGGCGCGCATCACGGCGCCCACAGCAGGGACTGGCTGATGACCAGGCTCGGGGCACCGGGTGCGCCGAGCTCGGGCAGGCCGAGCAGGTCGGTGACGACCTCGGCGACGTCGGTGCCGTCGCGCATCCACACGCAGCCGCCGCCGTACTCCTCGGCCTGGACGCGGGCGGCGATGACGTGGGAGCGGTCGAACAGGTAGATCGCGTCGGTGTACTGGTCCACCGACCGGCTCCCGGCCAACCCCATCAGCTGGTCGTGCTGGTCGTGCAGCGGCCGGAACACCCAGCCCGCGTCACGAACGCCCACCAGGTGAGCAAGCTCGGGGTAGTGGCTCACCGCGTCGGCCTCGGTGATCGGTGTCCTCGCCTCGTCCACGACAGGTCCCCCCAGCACGTCGGCAGTCGGTGGGCACCCGGTGCCGGGAACGATCGGGTCCGACCGTCCTGCCTGCCCCACCCTCGCGGGCAGGACCCGGGGGAAGCTCGTCCGGCCGGTCTCGCACCGACACCAGGCGCCCCGCAGTCGAGCCTGCCCAGCACGGGCGGCAGCCGGAACCGAGCCGAACACGGAGATCAAGACCGGCTGCACCCGGCGGATTGACCAGGTCGGGCCCGGAGGATTGGGCGGAGGATTAGCCGCAGGAACCCGCGTTTCCCCAGAGGGAGAGCTACGCTGGGCAGTCGAGTCGTCGCGGAGGGATGACAGGTGTCCGGCGAACCGAACGACCTGCTGCGGGCCGCCCGCGAAGCCGCCAACATGACCCAAGGTCAGCTCGCGGAGCTGGCGAACACCCAGGTAGAGCAGGCGACCGGCACTGCGGGGGCGATGGACGCCGACTACATCGGCAAGCTCGAACGCGGCATCCACCGCTGGCCCAACCGCCAGTACCGGGCCGCCCTGCGGCAGGCACTGCACCGGTCCAGCGATGGCGATCTGGGCTTCTTCAGTACCCGCTCCCGCGCCGCTACCGTGGAATCACCTCGCCCGCCGCACGATGGAGGTGACGACGTGGAACGCAAGACCTTCCTGCGGGTGCTGACCGGCTCGGTCGCCGGGATGGCCTTCGCCGATCCACTCGGCGCGTTCGTCGCCACAGCGTTACCCGGCACACCACCACGCCGGGTCGGTCAGGCCGAGGTCGACCAGGTGCGCCACCTCGCCCGCATGTTCGCCACCCAGGACCACCTCTTCGGCAGCGGCCTGTCCGCCGAGGCCGTGGTCACCCAGCTGTCCACCTCCGCGCAGCTGCTGCACGGCCGCGTCGCCACCGAACTGGTGCGCCAACGCCTGTTCTCCGCGGTGGCCGACCTCGCCGACATCGCCGGCGGCATGTGCTTCGACGCCGGAGATCACGCGAAAGCCGAACGCTGCTTCCGGTTCGGGGTTGGCGCCGCCACCGAGGCCGGTGACTGGGCCATGCGCGGCAAAGCGCTCTCCGGGCTGGCCAACCTCGCCGTGCACCAGGGGCGCCCCGACGACGCGCTCAGCTTCGCCGAGACCGCCCTCGTGCGCGCAGACCGGCTCACCCCCGTGGTCAAGGCCGTCATGCACACCCGCCACGCCCGCGCCCTCGGCCTCGCCGGGCCCCACCGCGAAACCGACTGCCTCACCGCCACCGGCCAAGCCCAGGACGCCTTCGCCCGCACCGGCGGGGACGAACCGGACTGGATCGCCTACTACGGTCCAGCCCACCTCGAACGCGACCTTGGGCGTGCCCTGCTGCACCTGGCGGTCAACGGCGGCGACCACACCGCCGCCCAGGCCCACCTCGTCGCCGCGATCGACCGGTTCCCCCAGCAACAGTCGCGAGGCAAGACCCTGGCCATGGCCAACCTCGCCCACCTCACCATGGCCCGCGACGACCCGAACCACGCCGCCACCCTCGGGCACAACGCCCTCGACGACCTCGGCCCCATCCGCTCCGACCGGGTCTTCGAGGCATTGCGGCAACTGCGGATCGCCGGACGCCGCCACCGCACGATCCCAGCGGTACGGGAACTCAACGCGCGCATCGACCGCGCCCTCAAACCGGCATAACCGCGCCACACCGTCGATCCCGGCCGGCGTCGGTGGCACCAACTTGAGTCGCTGGCCATGACCTCACGTCTGGAACTCGATCTCCCCGCCGGAAACGACACCCTGCCCTTCACCGACCTGGCGGGATTCGTCGACCACGTCCGCGCCGCCGGAGCCAACGCCGACACCCCGGTCGTGGCCGTCGCCGCCGAGCAGGACGAGTCCATCCTGATCGCGCTGCGCGTCGAACTCGACGGCCTGGCCGCCCGGCCCGCCACCATCGCCGTCGACCGCGCCGACATCAAGGACCTGCTCACCGAGATCGACGACAACGACGGCGACACCCGATCCCACCAGCAGACAGTGCGCGAGCTGCGGCAACGGCTGACCGGACTCGCCCTGGGGTCCTGAGCCCCGGATGGCCGAGCACGGGGTCCACCGGCTGCCCGCCCGGGGTGGGCGGTGCTGGATGTGCGGGATGCCCACCCGTTGGGCGGAGAAACTGCCCGCCCGCCGCCATCGTGCCCGGCTGCTGTGCCAGCGGCACGCCGACCTCATGCTCGGCACCCGCGACCCCGGCCAGGCCGACGAACAGCATGAGTGACCGTCACAGGGCACAGGCTCCTCTGCCCGGCTGATCGACATGGGTTGGTTCAGGCGCAGGAAGTCTCAAGCAGAGCCTAAGCGACACCGCTACGTACAGCAGGGGGCGCTGCGCGAACACGAGCTCATGCACGACCTGGCCGGGTCGGCCCGGTGACCCAGGCCGAGGTGAAGACCACCAAACCGAACGTCGTGCACCAGGCGATCGACCTCAAGCGCTGCGAGGGCGTCTGGACCTGCGACGACCTGTCCGAACTCGTCCCGGATGTGCCGGTCCGGCGGCGGTTCCCGACCATGGCCGCCCTGCTGGACGACGTGTTCCGCCATGTCGCCGAGCGGGAGCTATACCACATGAAGCGGGATGGGTCCGCCGAGATCGTGATCATGTTGCTGGAGCCGACGTTCGAGGTGCTGGCCAAGAACATCCGCTTCCGCTACCTGGTCAAGCACGGCCAGGACCCCAACACCAAGGTGATCGTCGTGCAAAGCTGGCTGCGTCCGCTCGAGCGTTGAACACGGCCGCGCACCGCGGGGTTGTGCGGGTTGGCGGGGTGTGCCGGTCGACCCGCACACCCCGCCAACCCGCACAACATGCATCTGCGCTGATCAAGGGGTGTCCGGCTGCTGCGGTGCCCCGCACAGGCCATCGGCACACCCGTGCGGGCCCACCCGCCGTGATCGACGATCGCGGCGATGATCGTGTCGATGCTCTGCACGGACACCGGGTGTTTCGCCCCGCTGACCCGCTGTCTCGGCGGGCGGGGCGCGGACACACTGGACCGGCGGAGGGCTTCGCCGAGAGTCCTTGCGTCCCAACCGATCCGCGCGGCCATCTCGGCGGTGGACGCGATGCCACGCTCGTCCTCCGCGAGCGCATCGGCCAGCAACGCCAGCACCTCGGGAAGCTCCGCGTCCCCACCGTCCTGTTCACCCCGGTCTCCGGCGCTGGCCGCCAGTTCGGCGAGGGCGTGTTCGTCGACCGGAGCGAGCGGGGTGAGCCCGGCCGCGTCGCCGGTGAGCAGCCCAAGTTCGACTCGGCGGTCCCTGCCGGTCTCGGCGGCGGCTTTGGTGGGGCCGAGGTCGAGTTTCGCGGCCCGAATGATGACGCCCTCGGAGGCGCCGACGCCGGAGAGGTCGTCGGCGGGGAGCCAGGCGGTTTCGCGGTGGCGGGCGGTGAACTTGGTGGCGTCGACCCCGGCCGCGTGCCAGGCGAGCTCGGCACCCGGCACGCGACGGCGTTGAGGGATTGGTCAGTCGACGAGGTCACCGAGGACGCGGCTGAGCGCCTTGCCTTCGATTCGTGGCCTGGACACGAGGCGCCCGGCGCGCAGCTCGGTGCTCAGGAACTGACCGAAGCTCTCGCGGCCTGCCGGGTTGAGGACCAGGTGCAGGTCCGCCAGTTCGACGCCGGTCGCGTTGTCGGCCTGGCCGTGCAGCAGCGCGGCGAACTGGTCGTCGTCTCCCCACGGGCTCAGGGGGCGGCTGTAGCCGGTGAGGCAGTCGGTGCAGCCGCAGTCCGGCGGGTCGATTCGTTTCGGCTCGGTGATGGATGACTCCCTGGTCAGCGCGGTGTGCGTGGACCGGGAGGGCGCAGAAGGCACGGCCGAGGCAGTCCCAGGCTCGGCGCAGCCGACCGCGCAGCGGCGCGGACTTGACGGCCTCGGCCGGGTCTGCTGGCATCACCGGTCCACGCGGCCGCGGCAGGCCAGGTGCCGGGCGTTTGGGCATGCGCTGGGGCCGGTCAGGTCGAGGCATCGAGCGAGCGTCACGGCGCTGCCGGACACGGCTCAGCCGTCACCGGCAGTTACGGGAGCCGCATTCAAGTAAGTAGCCCTCGTGCTCGGCGTACCAGCGGGCGCAGGTGCAGTAGATGCGCAGGCCACACCACTCGATTTGGCCGTCGCCCATCACGTGGTTGGTGGCCGGATCGCGCCACAGGTTGAGTGGGTTGCGCGACACGGACTTGAGGGTGGTGGCGGACATCGAATGGACCTCCTCGCTGCGTGTGGACCGCCGGGTGCGCTGGCCGGGGTGGTGGAGTCGGGTCCCGTTGTGCGCCAGTCGTTCTGGCGCGGCTGGCGCACAACGGGTTCACGCCGGGCGGGGATGGTCGAAGATCAGCCGGTCCTGGATCGGCCAGGCGGAGTTGCTCAGTTCTCGCCATCCGGGCAACTGCGTGACGGTCATGCGGTGCAGGGCGTCGAGGAAGGCGTACGCCTCGCTGTCGGGCCAGCCGGGGTGCTCGCACGACTGGTTCTGCAGGCAGGAGATCGCCTTGAGCACCACGACCGGGTCCGGCTGGCCCGGCAGTTCTTGGAACAGGTAGGGCGGTTCCCACTGGTCACGCTGGTGCGCGTGGTTGACGCTGCGCACGTTTTCGGCGAGCAGCATCGCGCCGATCCGGCCGGCGGAGGCCGGGCTCAGCTGGTGGGCAAGCACGGACAGGTCCTCGGGCTGGCCACTCTCGGGCATCGGGTAGTACCACGTCAGAGGGCTTCTGTCGCGGCCGTAGACGAGCCCGGCGGTGAGCAGGGCGTCGATGTGCTCGACGTCGACGAGGAATGCGGACATGGCAAGTGGCCCTCCTGGGCGGGGTGAGGGCGCTGCGACGCAGCGTGGACAGGAACAACGGGCGGTGGAGTGCCAGCCGGGCGCTCCCCCGGCCGGCACCTGTGTCTCATCGCTGGTAGGAGGCCGCGACCTCCAGGGCGCGCAGGCCGGTGCGCTCCAACTCGTAGGCGGCGTCGGCGTCGACGAGGGTCTGGGCCGCGCTGGTGACCGCGTGCAGAACGCCGCCGGCGGTGGTGTCCGCGCCGCGGATGAAGTGGGCGAGGATCCGGTTCTGCTGCTCGCCGGTGTAGCCGACGATCTTGCCGACGTGCTGGATGGTGGCCTCGGGGTCGATCACGTCGACGTGGGCCTTGCCCGCGATCTCGTTGAGCTTGCGGACCATGTAGTCGACGTTGAGGAAGGTGCGGACGGCGTCGCGGGCCCGCGAGGTGGCGGTGGCCAGCTCGCGCTTGGTGGTCTCCTCGGAGTACTGGATGACGCCGTGCTCCAGCTTGGTGCCGTTGTGGATCGTGCGCATGGCGTCCTTGGTGACGGTCAGGCCGTTGGTGCAGATCTGGACGGTGAACTGCGGGGTGATGGTGGACGCGCCGAAGCCGAGCTCCGAGTTGGTCAGCACCACCCCGGCGGCCACCACCGGGTTGTCGGCGCCGGTGCGGCCGGTGAACGGCGAGCGGTAGAACCGCAGCAGGTCGGTGGCCTCGGTGGTCACCCGCGGCGCGACGATCTTGACGATCATCCGCCGGTCGGTGAGTTCTCCGGTGATCTCCACCTCCGCGCCGCGGTCGGCGATGCCCTCCAGCACCGCCATCAGCAGCGGGAGGTTGTCCCGGATGCCGTAGGAGTCGCTGAGCAGGGCCCGGCCGACGCCCGGCTGGTCGTCATCGCCCTGGAAGGTGCGGACCAGGAAGGGCCGGTTGGGCTCCATGGCCAGCCAGGTGTTGACGTTGTCGGCCAGCAGCGGGAGCTGGTTGTACTCGCGCATCCGGGCGAGGTAGTTGGCGGGCACCTTGAGCTTGCCCGCGATGCCGCTGTCGAACGTGCCGGTCAGCTGGAAGTGCGAGGTGTCGCTGACCCCGTTGGAGGTGATCCTGGGCTCGTCGAGCTCCAGCAGACCTTCCGGGGTGACCCTCATCTTGTGGGCGGGCACGACCATGTCCTGCTTTCGGCTGTCCTGCGCGCGCAGCTTGGCGATCAGGGACTCGATCGACAACCGGGGGCGGCGGGTGAACGGCGCGAGCTCGGTGGTGGTCATCGCGCTGGGACTCCTTCGTTGGTGGTGACCTCGGGTTTTGGCGGACCCGAGGGAGGGGCTGCACGGCGGTCGCGGTCGTCGCGGTATGTCGCCGTGGTGATGCTGGCCCCGCCCAGTTGTGGGTGGGGTGCGGCTCGTCCGGGCCGCCGGCCAGGACGGCCGGGGCGTCCGCGCTCGCCCGACCGGCGTGAGATCGCGCGGAGCGCGACCCCGGAGGGGCTGGTCTCGTCTCACCCGTGTCGGCGCGGGCAGCGGCGCATCGGGCGCAGCCTGGCCCGGTGGTCCAGAGTTCGCGACTGCCACCCACCGAGCGGGGTCAAGCACCGTCTCGGCGGGCGATGCACGCCTGCGCGAGCTCACGGGCGTGCCTGAGTACAACTGGGCAAATGAGCAAGCCACCGCAGCGATGACGACAAGGAGCAGATTCGAGGTCACCTGAATCTGTCGAGGTGCTGAAGTGGCGGCTCGCTGCTCCGAAGGGCGCCGACCCTGCGGGCGACTGGTTCGAGGTGGGCTTCATCAAGCACTCCGATGGCGTCACCTACACCGTGATGCGCAAGTCCCAGGAGCCGGGGGGCACGGTGCTGGTCTACACACCGATGGAGCGGGAGGCGTGCCTCGCCGGCGCGGAGGATGGCGCGTTCGACGGCCCCTGGCAGTAGGTGGCACAGCAGCAGAAACGGCTGCGCCCAGCCTTCAGCAGGACGGGCGCAGCCGTGTCCAGGGCGTAGCTACTGGTCAAGCCCAGTTGAGTCGTGCGATCTCGATGGGGATTCCTCGGGCTGCTCGGCAGTCGCCGAGCCTCGGGCCGATGCCGCTACTTCGGAACCTTGATGGCCCATGTACGCCGCAGCTCCTGCTCCGCCACCGCGTGCAGCCGTTTCGGCGTCCCCGTTTACGCCAGCGTGCCGCGCCACGGCCGTGCCAGGGAGGTCGTCGGCTCGGTCAGATGCTCGGTGTGGATGTGCAGGTAGAGGTTGACCCGAAGCCACAGTCCCACCCTAGCTGGATGGTTCAACGCGCGGTCTCAGTGCGGACCCGACACTCGAAGCCTGTTCAGGATGACGTAGATCGCTACGTTCACGCAACTGGCTGATGGACGAAGAAGGGCATCATGAGAACGATTCAAATCACATGATTTGAATCGCAGCGCGCCTCAATTGGCCCAGGCGGTCGAGCGTTAACGGTCACGGGGCGCCGATGACCGTATTGGTGCTGGTAGGCGCGGGATGATGGCCGCCGATGCGGGTGGGACGGACGACGTGCTTACGTGGTGATCACCCCGGATGGCGAGTTGCTCGAACAGCGCGCCGACGACCGTCCTGATCCGGACAATCCGGAGGGGTCTATACCAGTCCGCGTTGTGGGCAGCGGATTCGGGAAGCATCGCGGCGGGCGTCAAGGTCGATCCGGATGAGCCGGTCGCGATCGACGGCCTCCCGCTGCCTGGACAGACGATGCGCATCAAGTTGTCGACCCTTGCCACGCGCGCGCTACCCAGAGTTGTTCCGTCCCAAGCCTTGTGGCAACGCCGTGGCGTAGATCCTGAGCTTGCACCTGACGGAATGTGTGGACGGCCGGATAGCAATCGTGTGTGAGGAGGGCGCCGAGAGCGCGCCCCTTCGCTCGGCACGCAGCAGCTGGAGGCGATCCGGGTCGCGCACAAGAAAGCGCCAAGCGATGCCGGTGAAACGGCACACTAACACCGCATCCGGTCAGCGGTTACCACAGGGCCAGGGCTGGTTCTCCCGGATTTTCCGGGAGAACCAGCCCTTCTTCGATGGAGGCTTGTCTCCGCTCGTCGGGGCGTCAGCGGCCCAGGAACTTGTTGTGCAGCGCGGCGAACTCCTCTCCGGTCATGGTCTCGATGTTCAGTTCCTCGGCCTTGAGCAGCTTGCTGCGGGTGGAGCCGCCCGCCCCGGCGACGACCAGGTCGGTCTTCGCGCTGACCGAGCCGGACACCGTGGCGCCCAGTCGGACGGCGGCTTCCTGTGCATCGTTGCGGTTCAGCGCCGGGATGCTGCCGGTGATCACCACTTTCTTGCCTGCCAGCGGCAACGCTTCGGCCTGCCCGGTGGGCATCTGCTCGGCCTGGGTGGCGATCCCGGCGGCGATCAGCCGGTCGATCACGTCGGTCCGTTCGCGCAGCCCCTGATAGATGGACCGGGCCTTCTCCGGGCCGATGCCGTGGATGTCGGCTAGTTCGTCCGGCGTCGCGGCGCGCAGCGCGTCCAGGGTCTGGAAGTGCGCTGCGAGCCAGCGACCCACGCTGCGGCCGGTCTTGGGGATGCCGAGCGCGGTGATGTGCCGCGCGAGCGGCTGGTCTTTCGCGGCGGCGATGCCGGTGACCAGCTTCTCGGCGGTGGCCATTCCAATCCGGCGCACGGACGCCGTGTCGGCCACGGCCTCGCTGGGGCGCGGGTATTGGACGGCGGCGATCCGCGCGGCGTCGAGGGTTAACAGGTCGGCGACGTCTCGGACCAGCTCGGCGTCGACGAGCGCACCGGCGATCTCCTCGCCCAGGCCGTCGACGTCCCAGACGTCCCTGCTGGCCGCGTAGGTCAACCAGGCGACCAGGGAGCAGGACGGTGTGTTGCAGCGCCACAGTTCGCTGGCGGTGTCGAGCGGCTGCTCGCACTGCGGGCAGTTCGACGGTGGCGTCCACTCGATCACGTCGTCGGGCTGCGTACCGGCCGCGGCGACGATCCGAGGGATGACGTCACCAGCGCGGGAGACCGCGACGCGGGAGCCGATGCCCAGCCCCTGCCCCAGAATCCAGGTGACGTTGTGCACGCTGGCGAGGGTGATGGTGGTCCCGCCGACGGCTACGGGGTCGATCACCGCCCGGAAGCCGACGCGCCCGGTCCGGCCGACGGAGACCTTGATTTCGCGGAGGATCGAGAACGCCTGGTCCGGCGCGAACTTGTACGCCAGCGCCCATCGAGGTGCCCTGCTGCTGGTGCCCATCCGGGTCCGCTCGATGCGCGAGTCGGCCTTCACCACGACGCCGTCGATCGGCACGGTCAGCCGCGGGCGGCACTCGCCGATCGCGGCGATCGCCGCTAGGACCTCCTCGTCGTCGTTGCAGATGATCGGCGTGCCGGGTGGCACTGCCGCGGCGGTCAGCGCCGCGGCGGTGGTGAACCCCATCGACTTGAGGTAGGCCATGCGCTCGACGTGGCTGTCGAAGCCGCCGAGTTCGTCGCCGGCCGCGGTGTAGGCGGCGAAGCTCATCGGCACGGGGTAACCGGGGTCGACCTTGCGGATGGAGCCAGCCACCGCGTTGCGCGGATTGACGAATGCCCTCTTGCCGAAGGCAACTCGCGCAGTGTTGGCCGACTCGAAGTCGGCGTCGGTCATGTAGATCTCGCCCCGGATTACCCCTGACCAGAAACTGGGCAGAGTGGCGGGCAGACATGCGATGCCAGGTTCACGGGTGACCTGAGCGGTGACATCGTCGCCGGTCGTTCCGTCACCGCGGGTGGCGGCCTGGACCAGGCGGCCTTCGCGGTAGGTGACGCTGACGGCCATGCCGTCGAGCTTGAGCTCCACGGCGATGGCGCCGTTCGCAAGCTCAGCGACGAACTTGGCGACTTCCTCCGGGGTGGTGGCCTTGTCCAGGCTGAGCATCGGCGCCGTGTGCTTCACCGTGCCGCCGGACGCCCCCGCCGCGATATCGGTGGTGATGCCGTGGCTGTGCCGGTCGGGGTACAGCTGCACCGTCGCGACGATCCGGGCGGTGAGCAGGTCGTAGTCGCCGTCGGACATCAGCGGCTCGGCACCGTCGTGGTAGGCCGTACCTGCCGCGCGGGCCTCGGTGACGGCCTGGTCGAACTCGGCGCGATCGACGAACGGCACCGGGTTGGTAGCTGGATGCATGAGGACGTGCTCCTCGGTGGTCGGATTGCGTGGACCACGCGAAGGCAAGCGGGCGGGAGGGGTTGCGGGGCAGGGCTCGGCGCAGCCGACCGCGCAGCGGCATCGGCCTTGCCCCGCTCCCCCGGCCTGCTCCGGTGCGGTGGTACGCGCGCCCGGCCGCTGTAGGTGTACGCCAGTGAAGACCTCAGCAAAGCAGGCGTCCGGCCTCGTGTGAGCTGGCGATACGCAGAGAACTCAAATCCACATGGTTTGAATGTCTCTCGTCGCGCAGGCTGCGGCGGAGGGGGCCTCAGGGGCGCTGCGGCGAGTTGGCGATGACGCGCCCCACGTCGCGGTACCGCTTCGCGAGATCGCTGGGCTGCTCCCCCGGCCTGGGATCGTCCAGAGCCGGCGAGTCCCCGAAGACGTCGTAGAACGCCTCGCCGCAATACGGATGAGGCCGGTCCGGTGGACCGGGTTCCCGCGGTCGGCCTGGTCGACGTGCCCGGGCTGGGCATCCCCGATGCCCACCCGATGATCATCGACTTCTACGCCAGCCTCGCGGCGTCGGCGCAGAGCAAGTACTACGAGCCGTCGGACTGGCAGTTCGCCCGGTTCACGCTCACCTTTGCCGATCGCCTGGTGAAGAGCAGCAAGCCATCGGCTCAGCTGCTCACGGCCGTGAACTCGGCACTGACCGATCTCCTGGTTTCCGAGGGCGCCCGACGGCGCGTGCGGCTGGAGATCGAGCGGGAGCAGACCGCGAACAACGTGGTGGACATCGCCGCGATGTTCCGCGAACAGCTCACCGCCGTGCCCTAGTCCGTGTCGCGCTGGAGTACCGCGCTGGCGTGGACGAGCTGGTCCCGCAGCCACGGTTCGTCCCGCCGACCATCGGCGTACTGGAGCTTGAAGGACACGACGGCCATCCATCCCCCGCGATACACCGGCACCCACCGAGTCAACTGACCCGGCACGAGCCCGGTCATGTGGACGCCCAGCTCGTTGACACGGGCGGGCTGTCCAGGCAGGACCGGACAGAGTCGCCCCAGGTCCACCCACACGCGCTTGGGCTCCTCCCGGAGCCCGTGAATCGCGTCGATCACGCGCGGCTCGGTGCCCGAGACCGCAGGCCCCTTCTCGCTCGAACTCATGTTCGAGACCGTAACCCGGGTGGCGTGATCAAACCAACCCCCGACACCACACAAGGCACCAGCTCAGCAGGTAGAGCACCCGATTCGGGATCGGGAGGTCCGGGGTTCGACTCCACGGTGTCCGACCACAGAGAGCACAACAGAACATGGCATGGGGTTCCGAGGCGAGCCTGCTCGCACCCACCGCGCCCGGCGCGGTGTCCACAAGCGATCATCCCGCGATCAGCATCGGCACGCGGATCACCAGCTCGACCGCGGGCCGCGTGACCGCGATCCGCTGGTACTGCCCCGCAGGGTGGGCCAACCCCGGCACGGTCCACGCCTCGCTCTATCGCAGCGCGGGTGACCGCGCCGCGTACGTGGCACTCGCGTCGCCCGTCGCCGGAACGTGGAACCGGATCGAGCTGCCGGAGCCGGTCGAGCTGCCCGCGTCGAGCTGGACCGTGTCGATGTGGCTGCCCACCAGGACCACCGGCGCGGACTACGCCTTCACCGCCGCACGGTTCGCCTCGCCGGTGACCTCCGGGGACCTGGTCGGCTCCGCCGGGGCGTTCGACTACTCGGTGGGCTCGGTCTACCCGAGCAACACCACCACCACCTTCTTCGGGGTGGACGTCGTGTGGCAGACCGGCCTGCCCGACTCCGGCGAGATCCCCACCGGCTACCCCACCCAGACCGACACCGGTCCCGCGTCCGGCGTGACCCTGACCAACTACGCCGGACCCACCACGATCCCGAGCGGCACCTACACCGGCAAGAGGTTCCCCGCCCTGAGCGGGACCGGGTTCTACGACTCCGACGCCAACGACCTCACCTTCACCGACTGCGAGTTCCTCAGCGGCGTGGTGTTCCGCGGTGACCGCCTTGTCGTCGAACGCACCCGCATCGCGGGCGGCATCTCGCTCTCCGGCGTGAACACCGCCACCCTGTCACGGCTCGACGTACACCACTCCGGCACCGACCTGGTCCACATCACCAGCGACACCGGCCAGTGCCGCGACATCCACATCGCCGACTCCATCCTCAGCGACCCGACCCCGATCGCCGGAGCCCACTCCGACGGCATCCAGGTCCGCGGGGTCCAGGGCCTGACCATCGAACGCTGCGCCATAGACATGGGTCCCTGGGTCCTGGTCTCCGGCGGAGAAGTGCTCAACGCCGCACTGTTCTTGCAGAACGCCCAAGGCGGCAACCGCGACGTACGCGTCGAGGACTGCTACCTCAACGGCGCGGGCTTCACCCTCGTGTCCGATGTAGTCGCCGGTACCTCACCCTCAAAAACAACAGATGGGGATCCCAAGACCACTACGGCCCCATGTCACTCACCGGCGCCGCGCCCACCCTGGCCAAGAACAAACGCCGATACCCAACGGCACCACCGTCATCACCGGTGCCGATGACCTCGCAGTGGACCTTCGCGCTCAAGCACTGACCGTGGACCTCATGCAAACCGCAGGAGAACGCAAGCACCTCTCCATCGACGTCGCCACGACCAACACACCCGACCTGTCGGGTCTCGTCGTGCGCTTCTGTTTCACCCCCTACTCGGCCCAGTCCCCTTGGACACCTGGCACACCACCGAGTGGCTAAACACAGCCAAGACCGCCCGAATCCTGGCCGGTCGGGAGCCACTACGCTCCCGACCGGCGACCTTCTGGTCTGGATCGCGGCCGACAACGAAACCGAGAACATCATCGTACCGCTGGGGAACCTGCGAGTATCGTAGTCCATCAGCTCTCGTCAAGCCTCGGGTCATCCTCGTCAATCATCTCGACTTCGAGAATCCGTCCCAACTCCTCGGCTGCTCGAATAACAGGATCCTCCGCCGACGGTGAGTTTTGCGTACTGGCTATTCCTAGTTGGCGCAATAGATCTCTAAAGAGATCGACAAGCTCTCCGCGAGAATCCGAGGATGCACTGGCCTGACGCTCTGCCATGTCCTGTCGATGAACCTGCCAATCCATCAACATCGAAAACAGTTGCTTGAACACAACAACCCCGACAGCTATGTAGCCGATTGGCGTGGCCTCGCGTGCCAGATCACCCAAGACTGTCACCCAGGGGCTTGACATTCGAGTCCGAACTACGCGCATAGGCCAAGTGGGACCACCGTTGTCGGGCAAAAATTGTCTACCGGCCCACCGAACGAGGCTTCTTGGATACTCTTCGGAGGAGTTGTCTCTATATGTCAGGATCCTACTGGCAAGATCAACGGCGTACGCATCGAGATCTTCAATTGGCCCCTCCCTGTCGATAATTAGATGCGAGGGTAGTCCGGTCGCGCGAAGCAGTTGAATCAGGCTGACCCTGGTGGCGACAACACGCGGGTCGGAGGAATGGAGATGGCCAGCCTGGTGTTCCAATAGGTCGCGGTAGATTGGCACGGCTGCTGCCGGGTCGACCGCAATTGCAGTCCAGTAGGCGAGCCCCGAGCGAGTGACGGATAAGCGTACAATGACAGGATCCAGACTGGAGTACGCCTCCAGTTCGGCCAGCTCCCGATAACGACGTAACGCGCCCAGAGCGTTGCCAGACTTTCCGACGATCTCCGCAACCATTCTGCGAGCGACGGATGCGTCGGGAACCACTCGTTCACGTATATAGTCATCAAGGTAGGCGGCTTCAACCGAAATTTCGGCGCTGCGATCGCGTGGGGCTCCCGGCTCCCAAATGCGATAGAGATCAAAGACATCCGGCGAGTAGGCGCCGTCTCTGACAATGTCCTGGCAATACGAGACCAAAGTGCGAAGAATATTGGTCTGGTGCGCGAAGTCATTCAATGCTGGTCGTTCGCCGAGGTCTATCACGAGGTACAGAAGATTTGCCTCGGTTCTCGACCGTGTCGGTGCACTCATGGCAAGAGTCTACCAATCGGGCGACCGTCAGACGCGCCGGTAGCAGTGCCCGCATCGGGTGACCCCGCAGGCGATTCGCGTAGGAACACAATAGTTGGCAACCAATCGAACAACTTCGGTCGACCCTCTTACCGCCGCAGGTCATGTGACCGGCCCAACATGGCGGAAGACTTGCGACGGCGCATGGTGGGCTGCCTGAACGGACGCTGGGTCGGGATCATCAACTGGCTGGCTGCCTACCTCGTGCAGCTCAACGGCCCCCGCGCCGGGCTCCCATTCATCCCCACCCTTGAGCAAGCAAGACTTCTGCTCTGGTGGGTACGCCGCCGACGACTGTGGTCGATTCATCTATCGAGCGGGTATCCTTCGCCGTCTCAAGGGCCGGGACAAAGACCCACTAGTCGCGGCCATGAGCCTCGCGGAGCTGTGTGGTCCGGTGCTGTTCTCGCACCGGGGCGCGTACGGGAACCCGGTCGGAAAAGCCGCAGTCGTCGCCGCCATTGTATCCGTCCCACCGGCCATCCGGTGAAGGGTCAGGATCGCGGTGGCCGAAAGTGCTGACAGGGCAAGGAGTTCAGGCCGTTCCCGGTCAACGTGCCGGCCGGCCATCAACCAGGCACGGGTGGTTCAGCTCCAGTCCTCCACGCGGCTCGGGAGACGGACGTCGATGCCGCAGTGCTGGCAGACGAACCGGTCATGCTCGTAGTCGCAGCTCTCTGTCGCGGCGTAGATGCAACCCTCAGAGACGTACAACTGGTTGTGCCGCACGGCCACGTCGCGCTCGGCGATCCGATCGGCGGTGCCGCACACCGGGCAGATCAGGCGCTCGTCGACGATGCGGGCGATCGGCTTGAGGTGCAGGGCGACCTGGGCGGCGACCTGGGGGCTCAGACCGGCGGCGCGCCACTCGCGCCAGCACGAGTGGTTCAGGTCGTCCGGGAACGTCTTGGTCCCGTCGGCGAACGCGTTGCCCGCGTCGACCAGCCACAAGGCCAAGTCGTGGTCGTCGCCAGCGATGCGACGTGCCTCATGCCCGAGGTCGTGATCGTGGTCCAGGAAGTACCGCATCGCGTGCGCCTCGCCGTAGGTCAACGAGTCCCAGGTTCTCGTGGTCGGCTGCTGGTCGGCTGTTGTGTGGCCCATCGTGTCGCTCCTGGCAGACGGTTGGCGTGGACGGGCACACGCCGGCGCAGGCTTTGCCGAGTGGTGGTCAGGGCTCGGCGAAGCCGACGGCGCAGCGGCTCGGCCTTGACCACCACCCGGCGACCTGCTGAGGTCGGCGCGCGACGCGCCAACTGCCGGGCGACACGCCTTCGGGTCAGTGCCACTGCACTGACCGGGCGTGCTGGGCGCACCAGTCAGCCAGGTCGAGCAGCTCGGTCAGTCGGTCCTGGAAGTAGGTGGGCTGGCGACCACCCTCGTTCCAGTTGCCGTCCTGGTAGGAGGGCACGCCCATGTCGACGGGCGCGAGCGCCAAGGCGGTGAGGACACGGCCGCGGAACTCTTCGGGCGTGGCGTCGCCGAACAACTCACCGAGCCTGCCCAGCTCGCCGTAGCCCAAGGCGTGCAGCAGGTGTGCGGCGTGGAGGTTGCTGACGTTGACCTCCGGGCGCTCCAGGTCCTCGATGGCGCGCACCGACAGCGGGTAGTCCGGGCAGAGCTCGGGCTCGGTGCACCCCGCAAGCAGGGCCCGGTGCTCACCGCTGTCGTGCTCCAGCGCGAAGGGGATGGCGAGGAGAGCGTCCCGCGCGTCCGCGTAGTCGCCGAACCGGGGCGCTTGGGCGATCGCGTCGTTGCAGACGCAGGTGATGACGTGAGCGACGATCGCGCCCATCGCGGCGGTGAACGTGACGGTCATGGCGAGCCTCCGGCCAGTGCGGTACGTGGACCGGGTAGTGGCCAGTTGGCGGAGGCTGGCCCGGGCCGGGCTCGGCGAAGCCGACCGCGCAGCGGCATCGGCCTTGCCCGGGCTGCCTGGGGCTGCTGGTATCCGGTGGATCACGTGCTGCACCGCAGGGGCATCGGATCACACCACGTTGGCCCTGTTCAGTGCGTGCTGTCGCCTTCTCAGGCGTGAAGCCGGCACGACGACAGCCCTGTTCGGCTGAGCCGTGCGGGTGGTGGTGTCACTGACGCCCGCATTCCGCGCGACGCCGAGGGACGTTTGATCCTACCCGCCTGCGAAGTGCTGAAGCCGATCATGCGGTCGGTCACGGTGTGGTCGTCTGCGGTGCCATGACGAGATGATCCAGGTAGTCGGCACCTGTCTGTCCAGCACAGACCTGGTCCAACTGTTAGTGGCGGTCCGCCACTGGCCGACGTGGTCGCACTCAATCGAACCTGCATGGTCTGCTCGGCCAACCGCTCGACGAACTCCCTCGCCGGTCGAGTCCCAGACGGTGATCATGTCGGTGGTGAACGAGAAGATGCTGTCCTTGCCGTTCAGCCGTTGGTGGCCTGCTGGCTTATTCTCCTCCATACCGTCGCGGCGAGTTCCTGGTCGCGGCCGACGCGCGAGGCCAGACCGTGGGCCGACCTGTGGCAGGTGCGCCCGCTCCGTCCGCCCTGGGCAGCCGCCCGGCATCCTCGAACTGAATCAAGGTGGGACAACGATCATGATGACTCCGCAGACGCACACCAACGGGGGCACCGTCGAGCCGACCACGTGGCTGGTGGAGCTAACCGAGGCCGGCACTGCGGCCGCGCGATGGGTGCTCGGTACCGAAGAGGCTGGCGTCGGCTTCTTCACCGAGGATGCCTTCGCCCAGCCGGGGGTCGTCGACGGCGCGGCGCCGGATGAGGACGTGGCCGACTGGGTGGCCGCGGTCCTGGGTGTCTCCGGCGTCGAGCTGACCGAGGCCAGCGAAGGCCACTGGTCGGTCGGGATCACGGGCTGACGCGGTCGGTCGACGAACGTGCTTCAGGCCACCGTCCACCCGCTGGTGGGAACCAGGCTGCTGTGGCGGTGGAGCAGAGCGGACGAGCCGCTACTGCTCGCTCTGGACTCGGACTGGGTACAGGGCCGGCCCGACGCGCTGCCTACCGGAGTCCTGGAATTGCTGCGGCGCTTGTCTGCCCACTTCGACGTACCAATCGAGGTGCAGGGCAAGTACGGCAGACGCGGTTGAAGCGCGCAGATACCCGGTGTCAACCTACAGGAATGGTAGGACACACGACTCCGTACGGGGTACAGATATTCCGATTCGGGGTGGCGGGAACCAGCGACGAGGCAGCTCCTGTAGGGACCACCTTGGGAGAGCTCGTCGCCGATCACCGGTTCGCGCCTTCGGCAGAGGTCATGATCAGCTCGGGTTCGTCCACTCGAGCGCGTCGCCCGACGAGAACGTCAGCACCTCCTTTGGGCCACCGATCTTCGTGGCTCGAAACACACGCCGCAACGGACTGGCGCCCGTGCTCAGGTTTCGTGTGCGGTGGATCTTGAGTGGAAGGGGACGACTGACTGGGAACCGTGGTCTCGGACCCGCGCCACCGCGGGTGTGAGTCGTCCGGGCACGGTGGCGTCCTGCGGGCCGTAACACGCCAGAAAGGTGGCCAGGCCATGGTCGTGGCAGCGTCGCTTCGCCCGGTACATCGCCAGGTCTGCGGCGTGCAGCAGACGGTCGAGGTGGTGACGTAGCGCGGCATCGGGAGCAGAGTCGTGGTGTCGACCGGTGCCGCGGGTGGCCACGTCGATCGGGCGAGCGGCGCCGAACGCGGCGCCGCAGCGCAAGCCGCCGACCTCTACCGCGCAGGCGTTGACCACCGTCTGCAGGTAATCTCGCCAGTTGCCTCTGGGCAGGTCGAGTAGCACCGCGAACTCGTCTCCGCCGAGCCTGCCGATCAACGCGTGTGGGCCGATCAGGGTCTGCAGGCGCAGGACGATCTCGCGTAGCAGGTCGTCTCCGGCAGCGTGGCCGAGGAGGTCGTTGACGGGCTTGAGGTTGTTGATGTCAAGCAGCAGCAGCGCTGGTGCGCGCAGAGTGCGCAGCGCCTGCTGGGCAGCATCAGTCCAGGCCAGTCGCAACAGGCTTCCGGTGACCGGATCGCGGCGCAGGCGCTCGTTCTCCTCGCGCAGGCGCTGATTCTCAGCGTTGAGCCGGGTGAGCGTGGCACGTGTGCGGCGATCGCCGCGCAGCGCCGCGAGGTGTGTTGCCGCGATCGCGGTGGTCAGCAGGACATGGGAGCGGTCGAAGACCATGGATGAGCTCCGGGGCGGCCGGTAACGAAGCAGCGGCCCGAAGGTGGGCACCGGAGGCGCGCTGCGTGGACGCGCGGGTGGTCAGCGGCCCGGTTCCTGTCAGGTCAAGGGGTGGACACAGCACGACGCAGCCGGTGCATCCCCCCTTGACCTGACAGGAACCGGGCCGCTTGTCTGTCGCGGTCACGCGGCGATGCCGTCATCCGAGTCGCGGCGAGGTAGCCGGGTCGATCTCGGGATGACGTCCGTGGCGCGTGGGCAAGGACGTCACAGTGGGCGGGCAAACCGCAGCGGCCGGTCCGAATACAACGTCAGCGTCCGATAGGTCCGCTATGTCTCCGAATCTTCGTGGCTTCGTACACTCAAGTGCCGAGCCGAGCCGTACGAATTGTCAAGCGACCGGGACAGGATTCGAAGATCACCAACGTGCCGTCGACGTGTTACGTGCGCTCCGTTGAGCGACGGTAGTGCTGACCTGGCTGTCGCCGGGCGATGGCGACGTAAGGCGCATGCCCCTCTGGCCTCGCGGGAGGTTGCAGTAACGGCGCTCGCCAGGGCCGAGTCAATCTGGACCAGTTGAACACAGCCGCACCTGACGTCTCGCCGGCCGAGGTTACGTGCCCGCTTGGCCTGCCTGTCGACCGGAAGGCTTGCCCCAAGTCTGGAGATACGCGTCACGCGACAGGGAGACTCAAGGTCCTCTACCAGTTCCCAGGTGGTCAATAGTGAAGGACTCCACTAGGCCAATCGGGTGATCATTCTCGCGGGGCACGCAATGATCACCTGATGCCAGAGCGAGGGCATCCAACAACGATGATCTTGGATGGCCGATTTGCGCTGGTCAAGCCAAGCGGAGAGGGCATTGCGAGCCGAGCCTGCCGAGAAGCCAGATCGTCGATCGCGGCTTGGGCGCCGCCTTCAACCAAGGGCCGATCACGAAACCCGCGTGACATCCGCGAAACATCGACATGCCCCATCACTGTCTGTCTATACTCGACCGCGCCCTGGTGCTACACCCTCTGTGGTCTGCGTTTCACCACTCAAGCGTGCGACTCGCTCAGTGCGATTCGTCCTAAGTGGACACAGAACGTCGACTGGGGCGGCGAGACATGGACGGCGGTCTGGCGGTCTGATCCACTGGGCGCGAGGGCGCCAAACTGGTGTGCACGCGGGGGATGCATGGACAGCGAACTTGAGAACGGGCTCGATAGGGACACCGTCGGTCCGGCGATCGACGGGAGGAAGGCATGTCGCGTCCGCCTGCCAGTGCAACTGGACAGTTTCGTGGGCCGCGAGGCCGAGACGGCCCGCGGCCTTGAACTGTTAGGCCCAGGTCCCGGTGGAGTCCGCATGGTGACGTTGGTGGGACCGGGCGGTGTGGGCAAGACGCGGTTGGCGATCCGTCTCGCCGCTCAGCTGGCCGATAGGGGCGACTTTCCCGACGATGTGGCGCTGGTCAGCCTGATCGGCGTGGCCGACCGCAGTTTGTCCGTTGTGCGACGACTGCTGCAGGTGTTGGGGGTGCCGGACAACGACGACGAGGTCGCGGCGCACGCAGCACTTGCCGACAGGCTAGCGGGCCGGGACATGCTGCTGATCATCGACAACTGCGAGCATGTCAGTGAGACCGTGCGGGAGGTGCTGCCCACTCTCTTTGGTGCGTCGCCAGGACTGCGAGTGCTGACGACGAGCCGTGACTACCTGGAGCTCCCGGGCGAGCATTTGCTGGTGGTCCCGCCGCTGCCGAACCACGCCACCACTGTCGACGGGGCAGTGTCAGCCGCGGTGCAGCTGCTCATCGACCGTGCCGCGGCACGCGATGCGCACATCGACCCCGCCGATCCCGACGCTGCGATGCTGTGCGGGCCGGCCTTGCTTGACGGATCGCCAGCCGACATCGAGCTGGCCGCCGGCTGCTTGGATGTCTTGACTCTGCGCGGCATCGTGGAGAAGTTGGGGGCTGACCCGCTGGCGATGCTGAAGCCTATGGGGAGATCACGGCATAGGTCGCAGCGCACGATCAGGGACGTGTCGTACAACCTGCTCGACACGAACGAACGACGTCTCTGGGCGGTTCTGGCGGTGTTCCGCGGCCACTTCCACCCAGAGATGGCCGAACACGTCTGCGAGAGGCTGGGATTCGACCGCGACGACGTGGCGACCGGAGTGGCCACGTTAGTGCAACGGTCGATCCTGGTCCGAGAGATGTGCCGAGGACATCGGCGGGTCCGGATGCAGGAGCCGGTCCGCCGCTACGGGCTCGGCTTGGTGCTTGAGGACCTCAGTCAGAGTCGGATCAGCGCAGCGCATGCAGAATATTTCGCTGAACGCGCACGACAAGCCGCCACCGAGTGGTATGGCCCAGGCGAACTCGACTGGATGCGAGAGCTCGGCCAGGACAGCCCGAACATCGACGCCGCCGTGGAGTACTTACTCAGCGGACCGGACACGGTTGCCGCTGGGTTGCAGATGGTGGTGAACCTCGCGCACACCAGAGTCGACATCTTCGACGGGCAGTTGCGCGAGGCTCGAGCACGGATCGGAGCGGCTCTCGACGCCCACGCCCGATTCCACCCAGGCGTCACCACCCCCACCCAGGTTTCTGCGGTGGCGCTAGGCGCGTGGCTGGGCTACCTGCAGGGCAGGAGCGACACCGGTCAGGCTCTGCTGGGGCAGGCTCGCGAGTTGCAGACGGCCGTGGGCGGCCCGCCGCCCCATGCCCTGGTACTGGCCGAGGGATCTGCTCTCTGGCTGGTTGGCGAGCGTTCACAAGAGACCGATGCCGTCGAAGCCTTGGACCTGGCCGCAGAGATCGCGGCGTGCAGCGCGACCCGTGGTGAACAGTCGATGGCCGCACTGTTCGCTACTATGGCCACAGCTTTCGGCGGGGGCGATCATGCCACAGCCATCACACGTGCCCACGACTATCTTGCCGTCACCGAGAAGACCGGAGCGGAATGGGCGATCTCGTGGGCCTTGTTCGCGGTCGCGGTTACCGAGCACGGTCATGGGCAGTCCAACAGGTCCATCGCCGCCCTGCGGCGCGCATTGACCATGCAACAACGGATGGGCGACTCGTGGGGGGCGGCGTGGTCGGTGTGGCTGGCCGGGGTGATCGCGGCAAGTTCCCGTGAGTCGGGCACTGCCGCGCAGCTTCTCGGCGCGGCGCGCACCATGCGGCGCGGCATCGGGACCGACATCGGCGGGCTGCATCCCTGGCTTCGTATGGAGAACGCCGCCATGGCGGTGTGCCTGGCCCACCTGGGACCGGACGTGCTGCGTCAGCACACCGAAGGCGGACAGAAGCTCTCCCTCGACAAGGCCGTGGAGTCGGGCTTGTCGCTTCTCGCGAGTCTGTCGACAGGCGAGCCGCTGGAACACCCGGGTGGCTTGACGAACCGTGAGCAACAGGCCGTGGAACTGCTTGCAAATAACATGAAAGACAGGAAGATCGCCGAAGTCATGGGCGTGTCGGTGCGTACCGTCGAGACCCATCTGGCCAACGCCAGAAAGAAGTTGCAGGTCAACGACCGGACGGCCCTGCTAGAGGCGTGGAGGAATCTGGCCAATCCGAGCTGAGGTAGGCGTGAGATCACCACAGACGACCGACCGCCCCGATACACGAGACGCATCAAGGGTCAGCCGTGCAGGGTGACCGGCAGCGTTCGGCGGCCAACGGTGATGGGGCTACGTCCGTAGATGAGTGGTTCGGCAGACGCGGCCAAGCAGGCGTTGGGGTGGCGGCTGCTCAACAGTCGCAACGGAGCGGCCATCTCGATGCGCGCCAAGGCCGCGCCTACGCAGTAGTGGATGCCGTGTCCGAAGGCCAGGTGCTGCTGCTCGGCACGGCCGACCCGATACTTTGTGGGGTCGTCGAACGCTGCTGGGTCACGGTTCGCGGCCATGAGCGAGACCAGAACCAACTCGCCCGCGGGGATGGTGGTTCCGCCGTAGACGACGTCCTCGGTGGTCACCCGGTACGTGCTACACGCGACCCCACCTTCGAGGCGGAGCAGTTCCTCGCACACCGCCGGAGCCGAACCTGGGTTCGCGGCCAATGCCTGCCAACGCTGTGGCACAGCCAACAGAGCGGCGATGCCGTTGCTGATGGCATTGGCGGTCGTCTCATGCCCGGCAACGATCAACAGCGCCACCGTGCTGAGTAGTTCGTCGGCAGTGAGCCGGTCATCGTGCGCGCCCGCGGTGATCAGGGCGGAGATCAGGTCATCGCCCGGTCTGGTCCGCTTGTCCTCGATCAGCGCCGTCACGTACGCGGCCATCTGCGCCGAGGCGGGCACGACCTCCTCGGGGATCTCCTCCATGAGGGCCGTGGTCCACTTGCGTAGCTGGGACTGGTCCTGCACGGGAATGCCCAGCAGGTCGCAGATGACCCTCAACGGTAGGGGGAACGCGAGACCCTCCACCACGTCGACCGCGCCGGACATCGCCCCCAAGTGGTCGATCAACTCGATGGCCACCTTGTCCACCTGAGAACTCATCGCCTCCATGCGGCGCCGGGTCAGTGCCGAGGTGACCAGGCGACGAAGACGGCGATGTTTCGGCGAGTCGGAGTTGAGCAAGTGCGGACCGATGAGAACCCCTGCGGCGGCGGGATCGTGGCCCGCCGCGACGAGAAGTCCGACGAACACCGGCAGGACTCGATCGGCCGCCTTGGACAAGCGTACGTCCGCCAGCGCCTCGCGCCCCTCCTGATACCGGGTGATCACCCAGGCGCGGACACCGGCAGGCAACAAGGTCTGATGGACCGCCCCCTGCTCCTGAACCTGGGCGCTCACCCCTTGCGGATCGGCCCAGTAGTCGTCTCCAAAGATTCGCGGGCCTGACGTGTCGATCATCCATCCCCCTGGTCACTGCTGCCGCCTCCGACCAATGCATGTCGAGGCAGACAAGACTCGGGAAACAGGATGGCAAAACGATCACTCGGCCACCATCCGGGTAAAGCACTGAGGAGTTCACGTCAGACCACTGGGACGCAACCGCGATGTACTTAGACAGGTCAAGGACAGTACCTAGAACACAGTTCCCAGTACCTAGACGGATGTGAGCGTGCGCGACTGATCACGTTCCGCCCGCTCTGACCCGAGCCTGCGCGGACGCCACGAGCACCCGACCCCTTGTACGACAGGTACGGTCGACCCGCACCATCGTGCCGACTGCCGGCTATCGACTGGCCGGGCATGCCCCTTCGCCCGCCGGGCGTCAGCGATCTCGGCGCTGCGCCTCGTGGGCGGATCAGAAGGGCTGTCTACACAACGACCGCGCGGGAACGGTATCGAGGACGGGAGACCTCACCCTGGAACTACCAAGCTGTCTGCTGCACGCCCTTCGTCGAATAAGCCGGGCGGTCTTGTCGTCGTAGTGCTGCACTACCTGAGCAGCAAGCGGATCGTGGCTGCGGGGACGGCAGTGGCCACCAGCGGGACATCTGCCGCGTCGGGCTGGTTCGACCCATGACCTCGGCCACCATCGACCGACCTCAAGCGGCCGGTGATCATCTCGTCCGCCACGTCACCGGGTGTCCGGCGACGCCAACGACTCTGGGCAACCGCGAAACTCGATCAGTCGATCTCCTCGAGGCCACCCCGCTTGATGACGTCCTCACCAGGCGCTCCCTCGAACAGCGGGCGAAGCTGATCCACGATGCCAAGCAGGGCTCTGCACTGCCGGGCTGGCACATGTGGGTCGCGGGCCGCCCACTGACGAACCCCGATCAGCACCATCGCGGTCGCGAAACCGACTCCAACGCAACACGCTCCCATGCCTCCAACTGCTGCAACGCCGCAGGTGGTCGATCATTTCGGGCGTCGCCGACTCACTCATGATGTGATTCTGCCGGTAACGACATGCGCCCCTCAGCCAGGAAGACTGGCCGATGTCGGCCGGGCTACATTGTCGATCGGATGTTGGCACACGCTTGGAACAGCACGCCCCAAACGTCATCGACGATAGCTGGCGAGTGTGCCAACTGAGCGTTGACGAAGGCGGGAATGGCTTGTGGACAAAGTACCCACCGTTGTATGAACATCTGAGTGAGCGGGATCGCGTCAGGCAGGCGCACCAAGGACGCCTTGGCGTCGGCCCTGGACATGGACCCGCCTAGCTCCTCTTCGAGAGCCAGACGCGCGTCAAGATCGCCAGGCAGCTCAATCCCATCACCGACCAACAGGTCTATACGCGGAACGCCGTGCTGATCTAGCGCGGCGGCCGGACACTCCTGGAGAAGGAGCCGGGCAAACGCATACGTGAGGTGGAGGTTGCCGAGCCCCCGAGCCTTCGCGTTGGCCCTGGCCAGCACCGATGCAGACAATGCGGCTCGAACTCCCTGCACATCGTAATTCCGATAGGCGCGCAGCAGAGCTTCAACAACCTCGCCGACGGCCTGGTCGACCGGCATGGTCCTGTTCACCCCCACGACGCTACAGACTGCCGCCACTGGGCCGTGTGGCTGGACGTGGCGCCAGTGATGGCCGGCGGCTTCGGCGAGCAGCCAAGGGTGAACCTCACAGGCCGACCTGCAGCGAGGGCGCGTCGTTGTCGGGGCTAATCGGGACCATCGGTGGACGATCACCCAGACCAGGAGGGACCCCGCCGGTGTCAAAGCGAACCGATCCCGTGCTGCGCTACGAGGACGGGCTGCCCGTCTACCGCGACGGGCGTGCGCCCGAGCACCTGCTCACCACGACCGCACTGCGTGCGCGCCGCCTCTCCCCCACGGGGTTGACGCCTGTGGCGCGGGTCTCCACGCTCCCCTTCCACAAGGTGTGCGCGCTCTACGACAGCACCCAGGCCCGCCCGATCAAGCCGCGCACCGCACGCCAGCGCGACGCGCTCGACAAGGCCCGGCACGTCGCCACCACCACCCCGTGCGCGCGCTGCGCGGTCGTGCGGGTCCCGACGTCCGGTGGACCGTGGTGCCCAGACTGTGAGCCGATCGCCCAGCAAGAACACCGCGACCGACTACACCGGCAGCGGGCCACGGCCGTCGCCGAGCACGAGCGGATGCTCGCCGAGGACCAGGCCGCCGCCGGGGCATGGGCCGCGGCGATGCTGGCCGACCCCACCATGGTCGCGCTCGACACCGAGACCACCGGCCTCGACGGCGACATCCGGGTCGTCGAGATCGCGGTACGCGACCGCACCGGCGCGCTGTTACTCGACACGCTGGTCAACCCCGGCGTGCCGATCCCCGCCGACGCGACCCGCGTGCACAGCATCACCGACGCCATGGTCGCCGGCGCGCCACGTTTCGCGGCAGTGCTGCCCACGCTGACCGAGGTGTTGGCGGGGCGGCGCGTGATCATCTACAACGCCGCCTACGACACCCGCGTGCTGCGCAACGAGCTGAGTCATCACCACCGCGCCGTCGACGCCGACACCGCGCCGACCGAGGAATGGGTCCAACACCCGGCCGTCGCGGTGTGGATGGCGGGCTGGCGGCCCGAGTGCGCCATGGACGCCTACGCCGCCTGGTACGGCGACTGGCACCACTACTGGCGCGACTACCGCTGGCAACCACTCGGCGGCGGGCACCGCGCGGCCGACGACTGCGCCGCCGTGCTCCGCATACTCACCACCATGGCCGGCCACAACCCCGCCCAACCACTCCCCCACCTCGGCGCCGGATCCGGCGCCGAGGACCACGCCCACACCGCCGAGCCCTTCGACCACACCACCAGGGGCGCGACGTCGGGTGCCGTCGAGTAGAAGCCACTCTGGTGGCCCGCGCCCGTCTCCGAAGTGGAGTCGGCGCGGCGGGCAGCCGCGCTCGCCGTGTTCGACCACGGCCTGTTGGTGGTCGACTGGAACGACCTCGACCAGCACCGGGGTGTGCTTGCCCGCATCCAGCACTACGACAACCTGTACCCCCACGACCACCTCTGGACCGCGCTGCTCGACTGGACCGACCAAGCCCGTGCACTAAGCGGCTGGGCACCACGCCCCCATAGGTCCGGCGCCACCTGCCACCCCGTCGACCGTGCCACCGGCGAGCCCGTCGACGCCGCCCTCGCGTGGGCAGAGGTGTGGGCGGGCAAGGTCATCGCCGCCCGCTTCATCGACAACCGCGACCGGCTCGCCGAACTCGCCGCCGAACTCCTGCACACCCGACACAAGTACCCTGAGCGGGCCGCGCGTCTGGTCTACGTCACGCTCCAGCTCGCCATCGACCTGGCCAAGGCCGCCCCGTTCGCCCGCGCGACCAAGAACGTCGACCAACAGCCCACACGCGAGGCTGACCAGCCCGTGAGGTGCGGATCCGGTCGCCGTCGCGCGGTATCCAGTCGGGTCCCGCACTCGCGGGGCCCGACTCGCATCAGGCCAGCAGTGTGCAACTGGATGGCGGCCGCGACAGGTCGGGCAAAGTCCGCCGCTCCAGATCAACCTCAACACCCGCAAGCCAGCACGGCGGCGATCACCGGTCGAGGGCGCTCAACGCGACGCGCGCCGCGTAGCTTGCGGCCATGACGACAATGAAGAAGAACACAACGAATACGGCGGTCAACCAGAGCGTGGACAGCTCCCAGATACGAGAGGGTTGTCTCGCCGTCTGCGCCTCGCCTGTCGAGCTGGCTTCGTAGTACTGGGATGAATGGCTTACCAGGGCAATGGCCCACGTGGACCACGCGGGGATTCGGGCAAGATCCCGTGTGCGTTTGCGGCCACGCCACCAACTTCCAGCGACGTTCCGTCATACGGTCACGACAGCGAGTAAGCGATCCTTACTGCTTTATGGTCTCCGACGGTTCCCGCCACTTGAAGGCGCACTGTGGCGCCTTCTCGCGTGCGGATGCAGTACCAAGAACCTGGAGGTCCAACAGGAACCTTGGTGATGACGCCGGTATCAGGCTTGACTCTTACGACGTCCAAGCACTGCTGATAGGTGGGCTCGCCATTCCACGGCACGGCATATTCTCGAACCTCGAAGTTCTGATAATCCTTCCCTTGATAGGGAAAGTAGATATCCCAGCTAGATTTCAACGAGTCGGAGTCCGGCATTCCCGTCTTCGCCATTTCAAGGTCGGCAACATGGTCCGAGTTCCCGCCAATACTAATAGTCACGGGTTCGCCGAAGGTCACGGTGTTCGGAACCGTCGTGATTGTCATATCTGGAGTGACCGTTGCCGCCGTGTGCGGTGTGGTCGTCACTGTTGCGCCCGGTGTGGCCGCTGGCGCAGATGTTGCGGTAGTGGGTGCCCGCGTCGAAGCGGCTGACCTCGCGGCACCGGCCTGCGAACTGGCAATGTTGTCCACCGCGAGGTTGAGCGACATTGCTATGGCAATGATCCCAGCCACGAGTACGCCTACCTCGGCCCACACACGTGACGACGCATGTCGCGATTTGTGCTTCCCGGGTCGCAAGATCTGGACGGGGTTGGTCGACCGTGACGCTGTGAGAATGGCCGCCAAACCCGCGTCGAGATCGAGCACTGGGTCCAGATCGCTGAGACAAGCGCGGACACGGCGAGGCAGGTGCGCATCGGCGAGTCCACCGTCAAGGTCCAGCATGCGGTCCAGGTCCGCGCACAGGGTGGCCAGATCCGCAGCGAGGCGTTGATCCAACGTCTCGTCGTGGTTGTCGATGCGCTCATTCATCCGCTGCCTCCCCCTGACCAGCCTCAGCCTTGATGAGAGCGTTACGCGCTTGGTAGAGGATCGACCGCACCGCTTGGGGTGTGAGGTTCAGTTCCGAGGCGATCTCAGTGGGGGTGTACTCGAACATGGTCCACGCCATCACCTGACGCTGGCGTGGTGCCAGGCGTCGGATCTGCATCATGAGGTCATCCCGCCGCTCCCAGTGCTCGATGCCGGACTGCCCAGGACGCAGCAAGGGAGAGATCCCCTGTTCGTCGGTAGGGCTTTCTCGAACGGAGCTCATCGCCCGCACCAAATCGCGGGAGACGGTGCGAAACATCCACGGGCGGGGTGAGACGACCTCTGGCCACCGCCGATAGAGTGTGATCATGGCCTGTTGAACGAGATCAGCGGCCAACGCGGCATCGGCGCCCTGCACGACGAGAAATGCCACCAAAGGCTTCGTCCACGTCCGGTAGAACGTCTCGAACTCATCGTCCCAGTCCTTACCAGGCTCATCACCTCGGGCCGCGGCACGGGGAATGCGGCTTTGTCTAGGCCCGTTCACCGGCCACGTCCCCGTGGGCTGGCGACCAGCCGTACCCGCAACCGGCTGCCGTCCGCACGCACATCGTCGATCTCCACCTCACCACCGCTGCCAAGCCCACTTACGAACTCTCGCACCGTCTGCTGACGACCACGGTCCCGCGCCGCCCGGTACCCCAGCCGCGCCAACAGCCCCAACAGCGCAAGGACCTGCGGCACCACCACCCACACCACTGTCTCCACCACACACCAACCCATCCTCACGGCCCGCCTCCGCGATATCACCTCGGCGCTGCACCACACCTAAGAGGATCTCCAGCCCCGCGCCGTGAGTTCGCCAACCCGAACATCACCTCAACGGACCAAGCTCCTCGCAAGCGAGCTGATCGCGCTGCGGGCGTCAGTCGCGACCTCGATCACGGACTCCGTCAGCGCTCTCGGCGTCTAGGGCGACCGCGCGCCAGTTCGAGCATGGTGGCCGAAGCTGCAGGTCAACCGCACATGATGCGAGCCCGCGGACCAAGGGCCGATGGGCACCAACGCTGACCCGGGCAACACCTTCTCACTTCCAACATGCTGTCGCAGCGGTCTGCGAACATCAACGATCACCTGCACCCACACCTGTCACCCGCCGCGGGAACTACGCGAGGACAACGCCGCCACGGGCGAACCGATGTGGGCGGCGGAGGTCGGCCCCGGTCGGGACATCCGGGTCAAGGGCGGGTTGGTCCTGATCGAGGGCGCACCCGTCCCCGATGTCGTCCTGGACCCCGCCGACGGCCGTCAACTCTGGCGCAGCCCCGGGACCACCACCAAGCAGGTCCGGCTCTTCGACGACGTCGTGCTGATCTCCTACGACTCCGAGACCGTCATGCTGGAGCGGAAAACCGGCGCCGAGCTGTGGCGAACCCCCGAGGTGGTGACGGTCCAAGAGGGCACCCTCGTGCAGGAGGGCAGCGGCCGGACCTGGTCGGTGCCCGACCCGCGCACCGGGGTCGCGAAGTGGGCCACCGCGCGCGACGAGTTCAGCAACGCCACGGTCGCGGCGAAGCTCGTGCTGATCACCCAGGACCAGGACGGGCCGGGTGACACGGTGACCGCCTACGACCTGGTCACCGGTGCCCAGGGCTGACGGAACGTGGTCCCCCGGACCGAGCGGGCGCACGCCGTCCGGCTCTCCGACACCACCGAGGTAGTCGCGAAGAACAACGAGACCGGCGATCACCACCGCCTGCGCGCTACTGCTGCCCAACTCACCGCCGTCCGCCGCCGCGGCGAGTCGCCCTGCCCATCGAACTCCCCACCCACAACCTGACCCACGCCACCCAACCCTGGAAGTGATGGCTAACTTGACCGGTGCTGGCGCCCCACAGGCCCAAACGTGCTCCGTGCCCAATCATGGTTCCGCTAAGCTGATCCGTGATCCGCGTGGCCACGGGCCGAGCTTCGCAGAGGTGCGGTTGGAGGACCGGGGTATGGCTGTGGTGGTCGAGCCCATCGTCACCGAGGAGAAGTTGCGCGCGGTGCTCGCCGAGCAGTGCGAGCAGGCGGCCTTGGACTACAAGCAGCCGCTCGATCTCGGCGAGCGCGGCGAATTGATCGAGTTCGCCAAGGACGTCGCCGCCATGCGGTCCAACCCGACAGGGGGCTACATCGTCGTCGGTGCCGACGACAGGGGCGACGTGGTCGCCGGCCTGACGCCCGGCCTCGCCGCGCATTTCGACGAGGCCACGCTGCGCCCGAAGCTGGGAAAGTTCCTTACCTCACCGGAGATCCACGCCGCCTGCCATGAGATCGACGGCCACACCGTCGCGTTGGTGTACGTCGCCCCCGCCCCTAACGGGTGGTGCGTCATCCACACCACCGGCGAATACACCGACACCAAAGGCCGCGACAAGACAGTGTTCCGCGCGGGCGACGTGTTCGTTCGACACGGCACCAGCAGCGAGCGTTGGAACGACACCGACGTCGACCGCCTCCTCACTCAAGCCATCACCCAGCGCAAAGACGCGTGGCGTCGAGAACTGGCCTCCGACCTCGCCGCGCAAGCCACCACCGGCGCGACGCTGCGGAACCTGACGAACCTGCCCGCCGCTTCCTTGTCCTGGGACATCGACGCCGCCACCTTCGAGGACCTGGTCACCGAACTGCTGCGCCGCGACGACGATGTCGCGCTGGGCCGTCTGCTCTCCCGAGCAGGCAACGACGTCGCCGGACTCCTCGACACCGATCCCGACGAGCTGCGGCGTCTGCTCGACCGGATCAGCACCATCGCGGCCCTGGCGATCGATCACGACCGCACTCGCTGGGTCGACCGCTCCGTCACCACGCTGCTCAGCGCCTACGAACTCGGCTTCGATAACGAAAGTAGCCCTCGCGACGGTGCCGCAGTGGTCTGGCTCTGGCTCGACATCATCACCCAGGTCTATGCCCTAGGCGCCCTCGCCGTCCGCAGGAGCGCCTGGACCACAGTGAGGTTGCTGGCTGACCGCCGCCCCGACGCGGAGCCGTTCAACCACTACGGAAGCTGGCTACGCCACGCCGTTACCACGGCCGCCCGGGCAAGCATCTTCGACAACGAGGCCACGGCCGGGCTGCTCGCCCGCGCCCACAACATTATCCGCGCCAATCCCGCCCTGCACCCGGACCGACCCGCCGAGCAGCCCGCGATCCTCAACAGCCTCTGCCAGTTCGACGTTTACGGCGCCTTGGTCGTGATCGGCGCGCGCGGCACGATCGACTCCGCGAACTTCTACACCAACTTCGCCCGCTACTACTCCGCCCGCAGCGCACCCGCCTTCGAGACCATCGTGTCCGACCCTGCTGTCCGCAACATCCTGTTCGTCGGCGACGACCAACTCCTCGCTGACGCGATAAGGGAGATCGCGAGCTTGGCTTCCCATGAGGGCTGGAAGTTCAACGGCTTCACCGGACTCGACTCCCCGGCCGTCGCCGCGTTCATCGCAGCTCACGTCACACCGGACCGAGGATGAGCCGTTGAGCCCGAGGCGATTCTCGGGGGCGTCGTGCGTGCTGTGCCATCAGCGCGAGTCGACGCCCACCGGGGAGCACGTGTGGCCGTCCTGGCTGCTGAGGAAGCTCTTCCCGCCAAACGACGGCCCGTACTCGGTGGAACGCAAGGGGCCGGGTGAGATCCCGGACGTGGTGTGGCAGGGCAGCTCCTTCAACCGGGTCAAGCTGCCGTGTTGCGCTGCCTGCAACGGCCGTCTCAACACACGGTTCGAGGCGGCCTGCCGCGGCGTGGTTGAACGTTTGGTGGGCCAGCACGACGACCCTGTGCTCGACACCGACGACACAGGACGGCTCGGGCTGTGGCTGGTGAAGACCACTCTCCTACTCAGCCACCCGGCCGCGGTGAACTCCTCCGGCACCATCCCTGCCGAACGATGGGACGCCGACCGGCTCCCCCAAAACGACCTCTACGCCTGGCTCACCAACGACGGCCCCCCGCCCGACGGCCTGTCAGCCTGGCTCTCCCGAGTCGATGCCGACGCCGTCGCACGCCAGCACCAACCGCTGATGTCGCTGCCCACCGTCGTCGCCGACGGCCAGAACACCCACTTTCTGGTCCGTAGCCAGGGATTCCTCACGTGGGAGATCACCCTGCTCTACCACCCCGGCTGGCCCGTCACCCACCCACTCGAACCCGCTGGCCAGTCGGCCCGGGTATGGCCGCCACGCACTGAGCCACTGGATCTCGACGCACTGCCCGCGATCGACAGGTACGCCGTCGCCTGGGCCCACGGTCCGGAACTGTGGTTCGCCGAGGGAACCTACAGACCCGACACGTTGCCGCCCCTCACCGACGTTGGCACCGGACACCAGATCCCAGGGGTCATCTTCGCGCGTCCCTGACCCGCACCGGCAAGAGCGCCGACGGTCCGGCCGCCGCGACCGGGCAGGCTGCTGACCGTCGACGGCAACGCGCGGGCGGGCCACGGTGAGGCCAGGAGCGTGCCGAGGTCGTTGCGGACCGCGCACGGCAGCGGCAACGACAGTCCGACGACGCGCAGACCCCCGCTGGGTCCGCTAGGGACAGCACCAGCGCTTCGGGGAGGGTGAAATCGCTGACCACGCCGGCAACCACCACGTCGACCACGGTCTTGGTGCGCGTCTTGACCCATGCCGAGGTGCGGGTGGCTTTGGCGACACGCCCGCGCAGCGAAGTGACCACCCTTCGCAGCCAGGCGCGGGTTTGAGCGCGGAAGGTGTGCCCCCACACCAGGCCCTGCCTGGTCGTGGGACCTCGTCCCGGCGATGGCCCGGTCGACGACGAACTCGAAGCCGTGGTGCTGCCCCAGCGACGCCAGGTGCAGCACGCTCTCGGCCTCGCTGTCGCCGACGTACGGATGTAGCGCCGACCATCCGGAACCTGGACCTTGTTCAGCACCCGACGCGCCTCGATCAGCGCGCCCCCCGCAGGTTGCCCAGCGCGTTGCCGATCGTCACGTTCTAGGTGGCACCGGTCCGGGTGCTCAGGCAGCGCCGCGCCAGGCCGCGGGCGACGGCCTTGGTCTGCGGGCGCAGGAGCTTGGCCCACTGGTCGATGTCGAAGTCGTTCTGCTCGTCGGTGAGCTTGACCGCAGAGTAGAAGGTAACGGCGATCTTGCGCTCCTTGTACTCGTCGAAGACGATGCCGCTGGAGCGGTTGTTACGCTAGGCGTACTCGTGGAAGGGCAGGACGTCCTCGACGTGACGGTGACGGTGTCGTCCTCGGCGCCGTTGAATTGGTCGACGCCTTCCTTGCGGAACAGGTTCGGGATGACGAGCTCCTGCTCCAGCATCCCGACCGCTGTCGCGGCTAGCTTCTCGGGCTTGACGACGCGGTGCTATGCCGTAGACACTCTGTTGCTCCTTCGGGCATAAGATGGAAAGCCAAGTGGGAGAAAGTTGTGAGCAAGGCTCAGAAACTTGCACTGCCAGCGGTTTCTCTTCGGACCGCTCGGGTCGGCCAGCAGCGCGCGCAATCGAGTCGGACAGGAAGGGCGACGTTTGAACCCCAGGAGTGCGACCGAGTGCGTCATCCTCGCCGCCGTCGGCGTGGCCTACATTGGGCAGATTCTTGGCCAAGACTCAATCTTCTGGACCACACTGGGAGTTTGTTCGGCCTTGCTTGTGGCATTCACTCAGTTGATTGACACAAGGCCCCGCGCGGTCGCGATTGCGCCAGAAGAAACTCGGGATGCAACCGTGCGCCTAGCGCCGGGTCATCTGAACCCAGTTGCCCATTCTTCGGAGAGTCAAGGATTTCCTTGGCTCGCAGTTGTCGCGCTGATCGGCGGCGGCGGGCTATATTGGCTCTACACGCAAACCGCTGGCGAGGTGGATGACAACAGAAGCGAGATCGCCTCATTGCCAAGCGCATGTGTAGCGGTTGATGGCGAACTTGCCGATCACTTCAAGATTGCACTTCCCGGCAAGTCCACAGACAAACTTTCGCTTGGGACACCGAATCGTTGCGACTGGAAGCAACCCGACGAGTCGGGTTCCCAATCCTACCGGGTTAGATACGATCCACACAAGATCCTTCCCCTAGGGACCGAGGATACTGTCAGCGAAGGCGTCAAAGCCTTTACGTTCAGGCAATACGAAAATGGCGAAGAGATCTGCGACGTCAGTTGGTCAACATCCTTCGGCTTCACTCAAGCTCCGGTATATTTCAAACTGGAAGGAGAGAAGGTCGCGCAAGATTCTTGTGCGATAGCCATGGAATGGGCAAAGGCGATATATCCACGTCTGCCTCACTGAGGCTATCGGCGGGTTCGTCGTGCGACCTTGCGCCGGTCCATCTCGCCGTCGTCGCCGTCGTCCGGGGTGAGGCCGCCGCCGAAAGTTGGTGGGCGGGGCTGGCTGGACGAGCGCGGCGAGGGTCCTCGCGTCGGCCTCCAGTTCGTCGACCCTCGTCCCGCGCAGGCGTGCGGCCATTTCGTCAGGGAGTTCGTGTTTGGCGGCGACCTTGGTGCGGAGCAGCTCGGTCTCCAGCTCGGTGAGCTTGGTGGTCAGCTCGGCCGCGGTGGCCCCGTACTCCTCTGGCGTCGCCACAGCCTCAAGGGACTTCTGCGCCTCGCGGAGCTGGGTGCGGTAGTTAGGCGGCCTCGCCGCGGACCTTGGTGAGCTCCTTGCGCGCCCAGTCCGGCAGGCCATCCTCACCAATCACCGTCGAGGTCGGGGCACCCCCGCCGGGAGCCTCGCTGCCCTCGGAGGTCTGGGTGGTCCCGTCTGTCTGGCTGGTCGCCGGGTGTCTGGTCCTCCCGTGCTGCGGCTGGGTCTCGGTGGACTCGGGCACGGATCGCCTCCTGGACGGTCACGAGGGAGCGGAAGCGGCCTGCTCTCGCGTGGCACGGGCGGCGGCTCGTTGTTCCTGGCGGGTGTAGCGGCGCCACGCGCTTACCGCGACCTTGCCGCTCAGGCCCCTTGGTGACCTTCGGCCACAGGGCCTTGTAACGGCGGTTCAACGCGGTCAACAACGAGGTGGCGAACTGCTCGCGGCTGTAGATGATTTCCGCGCAGCAGTGGCAGTTGTCGTGGTACTTGTCGCCATCGACATAGGTCGCGGAGCGCAGGGAGCGGTATGTCGCGCCACGCGAGATCAACATCGCGCACCACCCGCACGGGTTCCGGTGCGCTAGAGCCTGACATAGCCGATGGCCCGCCGGTCCCGGTCGACGGTCGACCACGTGGTGCTCCTGGCACCGTTCGTGGCGATCCGCTCCGCAGCGGCGGCGTGGCGCGCACCGGCCTGTCGGTGCGCAGTTCAAGCTCGGGGAGATGGGCGTCGTGCTGGATGAAAGTCGCTGTAGCCAGCTCGTGTCGGTCAGACCGAGGTCGGTCACAGTCACCGAACATCACCAGTTCCGCGACCCGCTAGCCTGCCACCTGTGCAGGCCCCTCTGTGGTTGACCAGCGCGTGGAGATCGCCGATCACCCCGACCTGACCGGCGCCGAGGTTTGCGTCGACACCAACCCCACCAGGTCGCCGGGGGCGGCTTGTGACACCTGCTGCCCGACGGCACGGTGTTCTACCGCCAACGCGACGATGTCGACGGCACCCGACCATGCAAGTCCGTCCTGTCCGCAGACGAGATCCGCACGTCCACCGTCGCCGGAGGATGGCGCCGACTCACCGACCACAACACCCGCCGCCCGCGGAGCGCTCACCGCCTCGGACCAGGTTACGGTCACTCCAGGAACCACAAAAGGAAGAGGTAGACGGGATGAGCAACGCACGCGCGCGGTCTCCGCCGATCGCCGAGGGACAGAGGATGCTGCTCGAGCTCGTCGGGGTGCTCGGCGCCACTGCCGAGGGCGAGGTCACCGACGCCGTCGACGACGCCCTGCAGCACATCGTGGGTGTCGGCGGGGACCTGGTGCTGGTGGATCTCACCGCCGTCACCCGACTCGGCACACTCGGGCTCGCCACCCTGCTACGCGCCCAAGAGGCCGCCGAGGAGATCCGCGGCATCGACCTCGCGATCAACGCGCCACCGGCCAGTATCGCAGTGCGTTAGCTCGCGGGAAGCAGACTGGCTGCCATGCTGCCCGGCTACGACACCGTCGACCACGCCCTCGCCGCGCTCCCTCGCAACCCCGCGTAACTGGTCAGGGGCGAGCCCACGGCCACGAACCACGACACCGTCTCTCAGACCGTGCCCCACCCGGCAGGGAGCAGTCGAGCGTCGCCCAGACCCGGTCAGGGCTGGACGGCTGGGGTAGCTCATCTATCCGGACGCGGATGTATTCCTGCGGGGCCGGTGTGACGGCGTACGGCGCATTGGCGATCATGAAGACATGCGACGCCGGTGGATGTGGGTTGGGTTGGCCATGCCGACCGTCGGGTTGGGGTGGTGGGTGCTGCAGGTGACACTGCTCACGGACACCGAACGCACCAACGCCAGCGGGTATGGCCAGTTCGTCCTAGCGGCCGCGGGCCTGCTGCTCACCGCCGGCGGACTCGTGGCGGACCGCCGCGACGCGACGCGTAACACTCCCAGCCTGGACGAGGTGGCCGACGCGCTGGCGGTGGCCACCCGGACACAGTGGACCGCGGCCGCCGCCGACCGCAGGCTGCTGCATCCGGTGCCGCTGCCGATCCGCTGGCGCCGCAGCCCACTCTCCGTCGCGGGCCCGGTATCCGCAGCCACCACGCCGCGAGTGGGCGCGTTCGCTCCACCTCCGGGCCTGGACCGCGTCACCCCGGCCCAGGTGCGGGAGGGCACCCACCGCACCTTGCACCGTCTCTACGGCGGACTGGCTTCCGGGAGGCTGATCATCACCGGCGGACCCGGCGCGGGGAAGAGTTCCGCCGCCATCCTGCTGCTGCTGCAAGCCCTCGACTTCCGCGACCACACCCCCACCGACCAGCGCGCCCAAGTCCCGGTCCCGGTCCTGTTCACCCTCACCGGCTGGGACCCGGCCAACCAGACCGTGCGCGACTGGCTGGCCGACAAACTCGCCGAGTTCGCCTCCCTGTCCAGGCGCCATGGTCGACAGCGTGCGGTGGACCTGCTCACCGCCGGGCGAATCGCAGTCTTCCTCGATGGGCTCGACGAAATCGCCGAAGACCTCCGCCCCACGGTGCTGCACGCGCTCGCCGAGCAAGCCACCTTCCGGCTGGTCCTGCTCACCCGCACCGACGAACTCGCGGCCGCCACAACCGTCCGCATACTCACCGGGGCCGCCTGCGTCGAACTACGTCCCCTCACCCCGGTGGACGCCGCGACCTACCTGCGGCACAGCCTGCCCGACCCCCCGCCCCCCACCTGGCAACACCTCCTGGACTCCCTCACCCCCAGCGGCACCAATCCCTTGGGCGCCGCGTTGACCAACCCGCTGACCATCACCCTGCTCCGCGACACCTACCACCCACCACCCCCACCCCACTCACCACTGGGCACACCCGACGAACTACTCGACACCACCCGCTTCCCCACCCCCCAGGCGGTTACCGACCACCTCCTCGACCATGCCATCACCGTCGCCTACACACCCAGACCGGGCAACCCGCCACCCCGCTACACCCCCGACACCGTCCGCCACACCCTCACCGTCATCGCCCACCACCTCCACCAGGCCAACACCCGTGACCTGCACTGGTGGCACATCCCAGGCTGGATACCCCAACCACACCGCACACTCCTAGTGGCTATCCCAACCGCACTCGTGTTCGGGCCCTTGGTCGGGCTCGGGGCCGGGGGGATAGGTGGGCTCGCGTTCGGGCTCGTGGTCGGGTTGGTAGGCGGGCTCATGGTCGGGTTGGCAGGCGGGCTCGCGGCCGGGCTCACTCCGGCCCAACTCGCCTCGTTCAAAGGGCTGCGCGTGCCGTGGCGATCAACCCTCGAGTTCGGGCTCTTGGTCGGGCTCGTGTCCGGATTCGCGGGCGGCCGAGCGTTCGGGCCCTTGGTCGCGCTCGTAGGCGAACTCGGGGTCGGGTTGGCTTCCGGGCTCATAGACGCGGTAGGGATGGGATTCCAAGAACAGGGCTCCATGCAAGGGCTGAGCCCGATCAGGCAATATGGTGACGACCTAACGTTCGGGCTCGTGAGCGGGCTGGTGTTCGGGCTGGCTTTAGGGCCCGTGAGCGGGCTGGTGCTCGGGTTGGATCTCAGGCTCGGGAGCGGGCTCGCGTTCGGGCTCACGGTTGGGTTGGTAGGCGGGCTCGCGTTCGGGCTCGCGTTCGGGTTGTTGCATTCGAGCGCTTGGCGCTTCGCCCTCAGCGCCCTCTACCTCGCTCGCAAGCACCGCATTCCCCTGCGACTGTTGAGGTTTCTCGACGACGCCCACGCACGCCACCTACTCCGCACGGTCGGCCCGGTCTACCAATTCCGACACGCGACCCTGCAAGACCGCCTCGCACCACGCACCACCCCCAAAAAAGGGAACGGAAGCGGTGAAGCGCGGGCCGATGGCGGTAACCGATCGCTCACGGTGGGCGAATCGACCTCGACAACCATGTCGGGGCACACCGGCCGGTAGAGGATCCGACCGCCGCGACCAAACAGGCCGGTGACCGTCGACGCCAGCGTGCGCGGCGGTTTGCCGGTGAGGGCCAGGAGCTCGCCGTCGACCACCACGTCCCCCAGCTCGGCGACCGCGGCCGCGACCTCGAGGAACCGCGCAGCGAGGTCGCGGCCGCCGCGCGACTGGATGACCCGGTCGCGGCGATCGCGGCGGCTCGCCACCAGTCAACCTTGGCCTCGAACGACCACATAGTCGGATCACGCGCCTAAGACACTGCGCGTGGGCTGCACTAGCGCGAACTCGATCGGCGGGACGAGTACCACCATTCCGCTGCCTCCAGCTCCCCCTGGACTGTCCACTGTGGAATATGGCGGACGGATGAGTGCCGGTGAGTGCCGGGCAGGCGACCGGATCAGGGATCGGCCGACCCCACGGCCGATCCTCGCACTCCCCCACCGGAACCTCGTCCATCGCGCGCAGGTACCGCACCAGATCGGGCGTCCACGGATCATGGACGACCAGGGCGATCCGACCGGTGGTGTTCTAGGCAATCGGGTGCTCGGCGTTCGGCGGCCTATGCACCCTCAGCGCCAGCGTCCGTCGGATCGGTCGCAGCGCCGTTGCCTCTTCGGTACACAGCGCGCGCCGCTGCTCGCTGACAAGCGGGTCGCCATGTCATTCATCCAGTCCACCAGAGATGGAGCCCACCATCCAAACCGTCCGATTCCGGGAGGCGATCTTCACCTGCGACGTCCAGTTCAGCCGCGCGACCTTCGACCGCAACGCGGACTTCGAGCGGGCGACCTTCCGCAGCGATGCCGTGTTCAGCGGGGCGGGCTTGCCAAGTGTGCGCTACACCGTGGCTGACACCCCGGCTCCGTGGACGACCTTCTCGGGTGCGCGATTCGAGGGTGGGGGACTTCCGGCGGAGGTGCCGCCGTTCCTGTCAGCACCGGATGTGCCAGGGCCGTCGGGCAAGCGCGCGGTGACCGGCGTGCCGTGTTCGACACCACCCAGCACGCTCAACCGGTAGAGCGACGTATTCGACGGTGACGAGTGCGCGAGAATTCGTGTTCCGCCTGCGTGGCCTGGTGCGATCCGCGCACGGGTTGGGGTGTCGTGCGCGATGCTGGGGGCATGATCGATCCGCAGACTGGTCCGCCGTCTACCGCCGATACCCGGCCCGGGCGGGTGCTGTCGTTGCCGGGGTGGGGTGCTCGTGGTCGGGTTCCCTGTGATGCTGCTGGTCGCGGTGGGCGCGGTGTGGCTGTTGCTGGGGCTCAGGGTGGATGGGGCCAAGCTGGACGTGATCCGCACCGGCGATGCGCTCGACGTGGGCTTGGGTGGGTTTCTGGCGTTGTGGTTGGCGGTGCGCAAGCAGCGGTCCACCACGGGTGTACCCCTTGTCACCGGCTCGGTGCGGGTAGGGATGATTGATCGTTATGACCGGTGGTTCAAGATCGGGATGGCTGTACGCGGTGGGCGCCGCAGGCTGCCTGGCGGTGGCGCTGATGGTGGGGTGGCAGCAGTTGCCGCGGATGCAGGTTGGTGATGTCGACCCGTTCTCGGCGGTAGTGGCGCTGGCGGCGCTGGCGGCGGCGCTGTGGTCGGGGCGCCAGTCGGTGCGAGCGGCTCAGTCGACGCCGGTGGCGGTGGTGGAGGTGGCCGCTCGGTTGGCCGATGAGGTGCGGCACCGTGAGGGGCGGACTCGAACTCAGTTGTTGGGCGGGGGAAGGCGCACGATCAACGTGGACTTCGACTTCCGGTCAGTTCCGGCCCATGGCGCCGACGACGCCGCCACCGCTGGCCGGCTGGCCGAAGTGGTGGACTACTACCAGGCGCTGCGGCCGCAGCGATTAGTGATCACCGGCGCGGCGGGCGCCGGTAAGACTGTGCTGGCGCTGGAGCTGCTGCTGGGGCTGTTGGAGGTCCGCAGCGCTGAGGACCCGGTGCCGGTGCGGATCCCGGCCACGGCCTGGGACATCGAGCGGCCGCTGCGCGACTGGCTGATCCAACATCTGATCGATGCCTACGGGCAGACCTCGCGCACCGCGCGGGCATTGGTCGACGCGGGCCGGATCCTGCCCGTGATCGACGGTCTCGACGAACTGGACGCAGAGCCCACCCCCGCCTACACCTCCAACGCCGCCCGCGCCATCGAGGCGTTGAACGCCTACCAGCACGGCAGGCAAGCCGCACCGCTGGTGCTGACCTGCCGCACCTTGCACTACCAGGCGCTGACCGACGTCGATGTCTGGACCCACGAAGCGGCCCTGGTCACGATCCGCGCGGTGGACTCCGACAAAGCGCGGGCGTTCATCCTGTCCAGGGTCGACACCCCCGGCCGGTGGAAGGCGGTGCTGTCCACCCTGCAACACCATCCTGACGGGCCGCTGGCCGAGGGCCTATCCACGCCGTGGCGGCTCTCGCTGGCCACCGTCGTCTACGAGCAGCGCGATCGCACCGGCGCCCACATCCGCGATCCCGACGACCTGATCGCTGTAGCCGTCACCGGCGACCCGACTGCGGTACGCGATCACCTCTTGGCCCACTTCATCCCCGCCGCCACCGCCGTCTACACGACGGCGTCCAACACCGAACCGCCCTACACCGCCGAGCAGATCCACCAGTGGCTTGCGGTACTCGCCGGATACCTGCATCACAACGCCACCACCGGACGCGCCGTCGGCGACGTGCCGCTCTCGGGCACCGACCTGGTGCTCCACCAACTGTGGCCCCTCGGCGGGATCAACCGCGTCCGCGGCACCGTAATAGCTATGACCGCCCTGCTCTGGCTCATCGCCACCGCGATTCTGCTGACCCGCAACGGGATCGGCTTCAGTCCCGGCCAGATATACGGCTTCACTAGCGCCATGCTCCTCATCGTTCCTCTCGCTTACACCTCTTGGCGGGAGCTCTGGCCAGTACCACTTCGAATCAACACACGCCAATTTCACACCAACAAAGGCCGCCACCAACTCGCGGGCTTCTGCCTCACGTTCGGGCTCGCGACTGGGCTCTCGGCTGGGCTCGCGGGCTGGCTGTTCGGGCCTGCGGACGGGCTCGCAGGCGGGCTCGCAGGCGGGCTCGCGGTCGGGCTCACGCTTGGGCTCGCGCTCGGGCTCACGCGCGGGACCCCGTGGGAACACCACGACGCCGCGTCCGGCACGTGGGATCCACGTGAAATCGTCAGACAGGACTTCGCGCTCACGCTTGGGCTCGGCCTAGTGTTCTGGCTCATGATCTGGCTCACGATCGGGCTCACGCCAGCGGTAATTTTGGGGCTTATGCTCGGGTCTGGTTCCCTGGCCGGATTAGGATTCGGGGGAACGGGAATCCGTTATGCGGCGTTGTTGCTGTGCACACGCGATCTGTTCACGTCCCGACCACTGCCCTGGCGACTCAGCCGGTTCCTGCACTGGTGCTATCACACCGGGCTGATCCGACAGGCTGGCATCGGCTACCAGTTCCGCCACCGCGAACTCCAGGACCACCTCGCCCAACACCCACACCCAACCACCCCATGACCCACCTCAGACCGATGGAAGCACCTCGCCTCAAAGCTAACGGTCTCGGCACTGGTCGCAACGCGCTCGGCCAGGACATGACCCGGCGAGATCGACGTGGTCGTGGCTCGGATCTAGCGATGCAGAGGCTCGTGCCGGTGGCGACGCGCGACATACAGCGGCCCCAAACGAGATTCCGCGTTCGCGTAGCAGCGCGGCCCGCGTCGTCTGATCGAGTGATCATCAGCGTGGCGGAGTGCCACGCGCGAACATGATCGACCGGTCGCGTGCCGGTGCCCCGTTTGAGGAAGATGTCGAACACGATGAGCCTGCCATCCGATTCCGTGTCGGAACCCTCGGCTACCACGAAGGCATCCAGCAAGCCGATGGCCGAGCTGCGGCGCTTGCTCAGGTCCGTGTTCTCGTTCCTGTCCGCACCACCTCGGATCGCGGCTGCGGTGTTGGCGATCGTGGCCTGTTGGCCGTCCTGTTGGGCTGGATCGGCAACCTCGGCGGCGGGGGTATCGCCTCGGGACTGCGGCCGGTCCCGCTGTTCGGCGCGTGTGCTCTCACCGCGTTTGCTGTCGCCGCCGCGTGTCTGCCCCGTGTGGCCTACAACTGGGCGGGACACCCGTGGTCTCCGCCAGGTCGGCGGCGTCGTCGTGCCCGGACTCACCGCCGTGCCAACGAGCACGGACCAGCATCCACCCTCCGGCGCATTCCCGACCAGCAGCAACCAGGTCGCGGCCTAGGCGACCGTTTGCTGCATCTGCGGGCCGGTCCACCACAAAGTGGCGAACGCGGCACCGACCACGACCACGACCACGACCACGACCACGACCACGACCAGCAGATTCTGACTCAAGGCCAGCAAGAGCAGCATCACCAGCACGACCACAGCCATGACCATCGGCGCTCGTCCCCGGTCAAACAGCTCGGCGAACCACCAGCCGACTAACGGCGGGGTGGCGTACCCGGCCGCGGTGGGTGACCGTGTCCGACAATCTGGACTCCCCACCAGACGCGCGTGCTGCCTGGAGTGGGCTCTGCTGATCTCGATCGTGGGACCCCGCAATCGGTGAGTACTCCAGCCAGGCCATGCCCGAACTCGTGCACGATCGTCGAAGGCCGGTCAGCCGGCAACGGCCTGGCGCCTCCGGCTATCGCGAGCCCCGACCGCCAACGTCGCCCCGGTCATCACTATCAAAGCCGGGGACGGCGCGAAAACCGTGCTGCCCAGCAGCTCCAGAACTCGTCGGGGTCCTGATCGAGCTGGGTCTGCTTCGGAAGGCGACACCGTGCCCGCGGGCACCGCTACCGAAAGTTGATCACGCAACCAATATGGGTGACGTTGCCGACGTTTCATCGTCAAGACGCGCACGTCACCGTTCACCCCGACCACGTGATGAACGTCGCGGGCCTAGACCACGTTGCCGGGCACGTCGCCGTCGACGTGCTCGGCGCGCGCTGCAATGTCGGGCGTCCTGTTCATCGAGTTCATCTCCCTGGGAGTTCGGCTGTTGAATGTGCCGCGGCGGTGTCGATAGCGACACAGGCTTCGTTGCCCGCAGGCCGCATGGACGCCCCAGGCGCGAACGCGGATGCGCGGCCGAGCAGCGCGCCGACCCACCAGCGGAAGCGGGTACACCCAGTCCGGCCAGGCAGGTCGCCCGGCGGAGGCGGTGGCAGCCACTCCCAGCATCGCCACGCACCTCAGACCCATCGACGCTGACGTACCCAAGGACACGACCACCGCCCACGTCGGCTCGGCGACCTTCAGCAAACGGGCTTGGTCACCGACAGTCAACTCCAACGGCCACTTTCCAGGCCCCTGGACGGCCCGAATCAGGCTTGATAGTGTTCTAGGCATGATCATCTCACTACGAAGAGTAATATTTCAGGTGGGGATCGATCCCGTGTTTGCGTGCTCGAAATAGGGGATTTCCCCCATGTTCGGCGCAGGCGGGCTGCCTAGGGTCCAGCTGGGTTCGTCGCCGGGACGTGAGGGGTGTTCGCCATGACGGTGGGGCAGTCGGTGGCCACGCTGCCGGTGCGGTTCCGGGGGGCGCGGGGCGGGAGCGGTCCGGTGACGCTCGGGCAGCGCAACGTGCTGCGCTGGCTGGGGACGGACGGGGACCGGTCGGACGTCTTACCCGTGTTCGTGGAGCTGTCGCCGGGGCACACGGTCGCGGAGATCGTGGGGGCGCTCGGGGTGCTCGTCGCCAGGCACGAGGCGTTGCGGACGACGTTCGTGCTCGACTCGGCGGGCGGGCCGACGCAGCGGGTGCTGGTCGAGGGCGAGGTCGAGCTCCAGGTGTACGAGGCGGGCGGCGCCGACCTGGTCGGGTTCGTCGGGCAGCTGGTCTACCAGCAGCTCGGGGTGCCGTTCGACGTGGTCGCCGGGTTGCCGCTGCGGGTGCTGGTGGTGACCACGGACGAGGTGCCGACCGTCGCGGTGCTGCTGTTCTGCCACGTCGCGGTGGACGCGGCCGGGGCGGCGATCGTGGGCGAGCAGCTGCGGGCGCTGCTGGCCGGGCGCGACGACCTCGCCGAGGAGCGCGGGCACCAGCCGCTCGACCAGGCCGAGTGGGAGCAGTCCGAGGTGGGCAGGCGGCGCACCCGGTCGGCGTTGCGGTACTGGGACACCAGGCTGCGGCAGGTCCCGCAGGCGATGTGCGCGCTGCCCCCGCACCCGGCCGGGTCGCCGGGCAACCTGGAGCGGCGGATGGTGTCGACCGCGGCCGCTTCCGCGCTGCGGACCATAGTGGGCCGCACCGGCGCCAGTCACTCCAGTGTGGTGTTGGCCGCCGCGGCGGCACTGCTCGGTGTAAGGACCGCGACGCCGGACGGTGTCATCGTGTCGATCTGCGGTAACCGGTTCCGGTCAGCGTGGCGCGAGTATGTGGGTCCACTCGCGCAGGACGCCCTGGTTCCGTTCACCCTCGACGGGGACGCCACCTTCGACGAAGTGGTCCGTCAGGTACAGACGACCACCATCAACGCTTACCGCTACGCGCAGTTCGACTCGGTTGAGCTGTGGGAGGTCATCGACGCCGTTGGCCGTGAGCGTGGCACCTACTTCCACCGGGACGCGGTCTTCAACGACCTGGGTGCCACGTCAGCGTCAGCGGCGGTCGACGCGCCAGAGGATCCGGTAGCGGCCCTAGAGGACACGACCATAGAGCCCATGCCGGACCGGACACTGCCTACGGCGTTCCTGCTGACGTTAGGTGGCGTGAGTAGCACCGCGGCCGACATCCGACTGCACGTCGACACGTCCCGCTTCCCCGCGGACGAGGTCGACTCGGTGTTGCTGTCGCTGGAGCGGCTGCTGGTGACGGCGGCGACCGGGGCGGTGCGGGTGCGCGACATCGCCGCGGTGACCGGGGTGGCGCCGGTGGAGCGCGCCGAGCCGTGGCAGCGGGTGGACTCGTCCTGGGTGGACCCCAGGGAGGTCGGCGCCGCGGTGGCCGAGGCGGCGGGTGGCGCGGCGGTGCGGGTGGCGGTCGAGGACGGTCGGATCACCGCGGTGGTGTCCGATCCGGCGGCGACGCCCGCCGGGCTGCACGCCGGGGTGCTGGCGGCGCTGCCCGGTCGGCCGGGGGCGATGGCCCCGCACGACTATGTGATCCACGACATCCAGGGTCGTGTTCTGGAGTCCGGTTCGGGACGTCCGACCGCTGCCGCCGATTAAGCGGGTAACCTAAGATCGACAATCGAGATCGGCGATTCCGCCTTTCGATTGGCGATACTGGGGGTGGCGGATGGGCGGACCCGCTCGCGAGCCCCTCGCCGGTCGCGAGCAGGAACTTTCCGCACTCCGGCGGTCACTCGACGCGCTGGTCGCCGGGCAGTCGCTGGTGGTGGCGGTGCACGGGGAGCCGGGCGCGGGCAAGACCAGGCTGCTGTCCGAACTGGCCACCGCCGCCGATTCCTCGGGGGTCGCGGTGCGATTCGCCGAGGTGTCTCGACCGCCGAGCGAACGGATCTCCGAGCATTCCCCGTCGGTGCTGGTGATTGACGACGCGCACACCGTGAAATGGGCGGAATGGCTGGAATCGCTGCTGCGGGTCCCGCCGTCCGGCCCGGTGATCGTGGCGTTGGCGTACCGCGACGGCTGCCAGTGGTTACCCGCCGCGTTGGCGCGGTCGCCGTGGCAGGTGACGCGCCTGTCCCCCGGCCCATTGGACACGTCCGCTGTAGCCGCGCTCATGCCCGGTACACCCCGCCATGTCTGCGCGCAGCTAGTCGCTGCCAGCGGCGGTAACCCCCTCTACCTCTCGGCGCTGGCAGGGATATCGCCGGAGATAGTGCTCTCGGCGATTGACCCGCGTGGGCTCGGCGAGACTCCACTTCCGGACGCGGTGCTCGCGGTTGCCGCGAGTGAGATCCTCGCGTTAGACGAGGTGCAACGGGAAGTCGCGTACGCGGTAGCGGCGTCCGGCTTCCCCGCGGATCTCGACGTCGTTGTCCGGGCGGCAGGGGTACCAGAGGCGGTCGTGCTGCGCGCGCTCGACGACCTTGTCGCGATCGGACTTGTGCGCGCGCACGGCTCACGGATCGCGTTCCGGCATCAGTTGGTCCGGGCGGCCGCGTACCAGTCCGCCGGTGTCACCTGGCGAACGGCGGCGCATCGTCGCGCGGGTGAGTACCTGCGCGCCAAGGGCGGGCCGTTGCCGCTCCAGGCATTCCACGCCGCCCGCACGGCCACGTACGGCGATGTCGCCGCTGCCGCGACCCTGGCCAGTGCCGCCGAGGTGGTGCTCGACTCCGCGCCCGCGATCGCCGCGCGGTGGGTGGACCGGGCGATGCAGATACTGCCGCACGGCGCGGGTGAGCGACTCGTGCCTCTGCTGGGTCGCGCGCTAGGACTCGGCGGTGACCTCACCCGCGCGCGGGATGTCCTGCACCAAGCCTTGGCCACAAAGGATGAGCCTGAGGTGGTTCGTGCCTGTGCGCGCACCGAGCGGCTGTTAGGCCGGTACACCGAGGCAGAGGCTCTACTCGCTAGAGCCGACACACCTGGCACTGCCGCCGAACGCGCGGCGATCGCGGCCTTGCTCGACGACACCGAGAGCTGCGTCGTCCACGCGCGCCAGGCCATCGCCCAGGGCGACGAGGTCGCGGGCCACGTCCTGGTGGCACTGGCCTCGGTGCGTGCCGGGCTGCGCGCCGACGCGGGCGATGACGGCCACGACCCGTGGGCCGCGGTCCGGTTGGTGGACGGTTTGCCGGACGCGGCGGTCGGTGACCACTTGGCGGGCCTGGCCTGGGTGGAGCTGGCGCTGGACCGGTCCGCCGAGGCCGCCAGGCACGTGCGGCGCGGGCTCGACATCGCCCGTGGGACGGGGCGGCGGTCGAGCGTGCCCGAGTTGTTGGCCGTCGACGCGGCGCTGGCCCTGCGGTCCGGTCACCTCGACCGGGTCCGCACTAGTTGCGAGGAGGCGCGCGCGGTCGCGACGGCCATGGGCAGCGCCGAGCTCGCGGCGTTGGCGGCAGCGGTCGAGTTGTCGGCGGTGTTGTGGCAGAACGGGCCGGAAGAGGCGCTGGCGGCGGTCCCGGCGCCCCGGTCGCCGTGGTGGGGCGAGATCGCGGGTATGGCGGTGGCGGAGTCGCACCTGGTCGCGGGCGACTTCGCGGCGTGTGTGCGGCACATGGCGGACGCGGTCGGCGCTGACCTCGGCCGGGCGAGCGGGTGGGGCCGGGGGACGTGGGCGGCGCACCTCGCGGTCGCGCTGGTGGGACTTGACCGGGTCGATGAGGCGGCCGGGTTCGCCGAGGAGGCGGTGTCGCGAGGCAGCGCGATCGGCCACTACGCGCGGTCGCACGTGTTCGCCGCGCTAGGGCTATCCAGCGCTGCCAGGGACGAGGCAGTTCGCGCTATCTCCGGCGGACCGGTCCGGCAGGCACGAGCCAGGGAGTTGCTAGCCGAGCATCTAGCCGCCGGAGGCGATCTGGGCACCGCGCGCGTGGAGTTGGGTAAGGCCAAAGAGGGCTATCTGGCGTGTGGGGCGACGTGGTTGTCGACGCGCGTTCGGCTTACCGAGGCCAGGTTAGGCGCACGCGCGCCGCGGCCCCGTCGTCCACACGGGACGGTGGAGGCGTTGTCCGGGCGTGAGCTGGAGATCGCCGAGCTGGTGGCGACCGGGTTGACCAACCGCGAGGTCGCGACCCGGCTGTTCCTCAGCCGCAAGACCGTGGAGGGGCACCTGGCGCGGGTGTTCACCAAGCTGGGCGTCAAGTCCAGGATGGGTGTGGCCCAGCGGTTGGCCGCCCGCTCGTCGTGAGGGGACTGCCTCGCCCTAAGGGACTGTAAGGTTGCCCGGCGACGCCTTGTCGACCGCCGACTACTCCCCGCACTGTGGTCCCGATCACCTGATCCACGGGAGGGGACATGGCAGTCACGGAGCGGGCCGCGGACCGGCGGGTGGTGTCGAACATCGCCAAGGGGTCCATCGGCAACCTGATCGAGTGGTACGACTGGTACGCCTACACCGCGTTCTCGATCTACTTCGCGTCGACCTTCTTCCCGAAGGGCGACCAGACGGCGCAGTGGCTGAACACGGCCGCGGTGTTCGCGGTGGGGTTCCTGATGCGGCCGATAGGCGGGTGGCTGCTGGGGCGGTTCGCGGACCGGTTCGGGCGGCGGTTAGCGCTAACGGTGTCGGTAACGCTGATGGCGCTGGGGTCGCTGATGATCGCGCTCACACCCGGTTATGCCACGATCGGAGTGGCCGCGCCGATCATCCTGGTGCTGGCGCGGTTGTTGCAGGGGCTGTCGGTAGGCGGTGAGTACGCCACCTCGGCAACGTACCTGTCAGAGATGGCGGCCAAGGGGCGGCGCGGGTTCTTCTCCAGCTTCCAGTACGTCACCCTCACCGCGGGCCAGCTCACCGCGCTCGGGTTGCAGATCGTGCTGCAGAACGTGCTGTCCCCCGCACAGATGGACTCGTGGGGCTGGCGCATCGCGTTCGGCGTGGGCGCGCTCGGGGCTCTAGTCGTCATGTGGCTGCGGCGGACGATGGACGAGTCGCCGAGTTTCGAGGCCGAGCGCGGCAACGAGACCCGCGGGACCATCAAAGCCCTCTTGCGTCATCCCAGGTCGTGCCTGCTGGTCGTAGGTCTTACCTTGGGCGGCACAGTCGCGTTCTACACCTATACGACCTATCTGCAGAAGTTCATGGTGAACACCAGTCACATCGATAAGAGCACGGTGGCCTGGATCAACTTCCTGGCGCTGGCCGTGTTCGTAGTGCTGCAACCACTCGCGGGAGCACTGTCGGACAAGATCGGGCGTAGGCCGCTTTTGCTGGGCTTCGGCGTTCTCGGCACGCTGTGCACGGTGCCTCTTCTGACCGCGCTCGCTGGGACCAGTCAGCCCATCTTCGCGTTCCTGCTCATGTTGGGCGCGCTCGTCATCGTCACCGGTTACACCTCCATCAACGCGATCGTGAAGGCGGAGCTGTTCCCCACGAAGATCCGTGCGCTCGGCGTCGGTTTGCCCTATGCGCTCACGGTGGCCATCTTCGGCGGCACCGCGGAGTACATCGCGCTCTGGCTCAAGCAGGCCGGGCACGAGTCGGTGTTCTTCTACTACGTGGCGGGGTGTGTGCTGGTCTCGCTCGTGGTCTACTCGGTGATGGGCGAGACGTCCGCCGACTCACCGCTCGAGGACCGGGACTGACGATGCGCGTGCTGCTGGTCGAGGACGACGACGGGGTGGCCGCCGCGGTGCACGACGTGCTGACCGCGCACGGGCACCCCGTGGAGCGGGTCACCCGGGGCGCCGACGCGCTCATCCGGCACCGCGACGCCGACGTGGTGCTGCTCGACCTGGGGCTGCCCGACATCCACGGGCTGGAGGTGCTGCGCAAGCTGCGCAGGCTCGCCTCGACGCCGGTGGTGGTGATGACCGCGCACGGCGACGAGCGGACCGTCGTGCGCGGCCTGCGCCTGGGCGCCGACGACTACCTGGTGAAACCGGTGCGGCTGATCGAGTTGCTGGCCAGGATCGAGGCGGTCACCCGGCGCGCGCTGGCGGCCGAGGGCACCCGGCCGGGGGTGGTGGAGGTCGACGACGTCACGGTCGATCTGGACGCGCGGCGGGTGTCGGTGGCGGGTGCGGCGGTCGCGCTGACGAATCTGGAGTTCGAGATCCTGGCGGTGCTGGCGCGGCACGCGGGCGTCGCGGTGAGCAGGCAGCAGTTGCTCGACGAGGTGTGGGGCGACGCGTACCTGGCGGTGTCGCGGTCGTTGGACGTGCACCTGGCCGCGCTGCGGGCGAAGCTGGGCCGCCCTGACCTGGTGCGCACCATCCGCGGGTTCGGCTTCCGCCTGGAGGCGTGAGGTGCGTAGGCGCCTGCTGTTGGTGCTGCTCGGGCTGTCACTGGCGGCGCTGGCCGGGCTCGCGTGGCCGTTGCTGCACAGCACCTCCGCCGAGCGTACGCAGCGGTTCGTGCTCGGCCGTACCGCCGATCTGGACCGGTTCGCGGAGCTGGCGTCGGTTGGCGGTGACCGGCTCGTCACCGAGGTTCGCGCACATGTGGACCTCTATGGGGACGCGGTGGTCGTTATCGACGCTAGGCGTACACCGGTGCTAGAGACGGGGATGCGGGCAGACGAGCCTGCGGTGAAGGCAGCGCTAGATGCCGCGTTACGCAACCAGCCCGCGACAGTGCCACCGGATGTGCTGCCTTGGTCGTCCGGCTCGGTGTTGTTCGCGCGACCGGTGGGCAGCGGCACCAGGGTGACCGGGGCGGTCGCGTTGCGGTCCGCCGTGGATCGGGCGGCGGCCGATGTCGGCGGGTCGTGGGGCATCGTGTTGACGGGGGTGGTGAGCGCGGCGCTGGCGTTCGTGGCGTTGGCGTTGTTGCTGGCCAGGTGGGTGTTGCGGCCGGTGGCGGAGTTGGAGCGCGGGGTGCGGGCGGTCGGTGGTGGTTCGCCGGGGGCGCACGTGTCGCCCGCGTCGGGGCCGCCGGAGTTGCGCGGGTTGGCGGCGTCGTTCAACCGGATGTCGGACGCGGTGGCGGAGTCGGCCCACCGGCAGCGTGCACTGGTGGCGGATACGTCTCACCAGCTGCGGAACCCGTTGGCGGCACTACGACTCCGGATGGACTCATTGGCGGGACGGGTGTCTGCGGACGGTGCGGTTACGTACTCATCGATGGTCGCGGAGTTGGACCGGTTGGAGTCGTTGCTCGACTCGATGCTCTTGTTGGCATCAGCCGACACAGCGGCTACGGAGTTGGCGGCCGGTTTCGATGCTAGATGCGATGCGGGAGTGGTAGTCAAAGACAGGGTCGACTCGTGGTTGCCCGCCGCTGATCGCGCGGGGGTGACGGTGGTGGAGGAGATCTCGTGCGTTCCAGTGGCGTGTTCAGAGTCGGATCTGGCTCAGGTGTTGGATGTGTTGCTGGACAACGCCATCAAGTACGCGCCTGGTGGGACTGTTCGCGTGTCGGTAGGGCTACCAGCGGTCGTTACGGTCACCGATGACGGCCCTGGAGTGAAGCCGGAGGATCTACCCAAGCTGACTGACCGGTTCTGGCGCGCGTCATCGACGCCCGGGTCGGGCTTGGGGCTGGCTATCGCGGACCGGTTGGTCACGGCCTATGGCGGTGAGTTGCGGATCGTGTTGGCGGAGCCCCATGGGTTGGCGGTGACCGTCGTACTGCCGGGAGGCTCGTGATGGGGGTGTGGTGATGGGACTGTCTCGACGCGGGTTTCTGCTGGGCGTGCTGGGGGCGGTCGGGTGCTCTTACACCGGACCGAGCGGGCGGGTGCGGATCGCCGCTGGGGAGGCGGGTGGGTTCTATGTCGAGTTCGCCCGGTTGTTGGCTGGGGAGATGAACGCGGCGGAGCCCGAGTTGCGGGTGGAGGTGGTGGAGACGCTGGGGAGCGTCATGAACATCGCGCGGATCTCGGCTGGTGAGGCGGAGTTGGGCTTGGTTCTCGCCGACACCCTTGCTGCCGCCCGCGCAGGCTCACCGCCGTTCCACTCGCCGATAGACCTGACTGCACTGGGCCGGGTCTATGAGAACTACATGCAACTCGTCGTCCGCGCCGATAGCCCTATCCACGCACTGTCAGACCTGTCCAGCCACCACGTCTCCCTCGGCGCCTCCGGCTCCGGCGCCGCCCTCTTCGGCGAACGCCTAGTGACCACAGCCGGCGTCCCCGTCGTCGTGGACCACCACCCGCTGGCCGAAGCCACATCCGCCCTACGCAACGGCCGCGTCCAAGCCCTCCTCTGGTCCGGCGGCCTCCCCACGCCAGCCCTCACCGACCTGGACAACGCCATCGGCATCCGCCTACTAGACCTAGCCGCCTACGCCCCCACCCTCCGATCCCACTACGGCCCCGTCTACGACGCGGTAACCATCCCCGCCAACACCTACCGCTCCCCCACCCCCACCACGACAATCGGCGTCCCCAACCTCCTAGTCCCCAACCCCGCCCTCCCAACCCCCACCATCAGAACCACCGTCCGCGTCCTGGTAGACCAAGCTACCCACCTAGTCCCCCAACAAGCCCTAGGCACCCAATACCTCGACGTCCGCTCCCTCATAGACACCATCCCCGCGCCCTTGCACCCAGCAGCAGCGGCCATGTACCGAGACCTCCGGGGCTGACCGTGCGGTGTACTTTGGCCGCGTGCGCCGACAGCCTGACCTGACGTTCGCCGAGGCCCTCCGAATCCTGGACCGGGACGAACCAAGGCTCGTTGACAAGCTGGACAAGGCCCTGGGCATCGTGGTTCTGGGTGCGGGCACCGTCGCCGGGATCGCCGCCTTGGGTACGCCGCTCGCGCCGCTGGTCCTGTTCGCCTCGGTGTGGGGGTGGGTGGATCAGAAGAACGAGGCCATCAAGCTGCTGTCGTCGCTGCTCAAGCCCGCCCGCTTCCGGAACAAGCGCGGCCGCGAACGGCGCGAACTCATCGAGGCCGCCCACAGCCTGCTGGTGGCGTCGTCGTTCCTGGAGGTCTTGCGGGAGACCATCGGCCCGAAGGCGATCAAGAAGCTGGCCATCACCGACGCCGAGCGGTCCTACGTCGCGACCGGCGCCATCACCGCGAACCTCCAGTCCACCCTCGACGCCCTGTACCTGGCCGAGATCCCGGCCCCGTCGCCCACCCGCGGCTTCCAGGAGAACCTGACCGCCATCCGCTCCTGGATCGGCACCGCCTCGGGCCGAACCGACTCCTTCCTCGCAGGTCTGGACGCCTGGCAGGGCCGCCCCGCTTTGGCGAACCCGACGTTCATCGGCAAGGTCCTCGCCCGCTACGAGTCCCGCTACCTCGAACTAGCCGCCGATGTCCCGGAGTTCCTGTTCTGGTCGTCCCTGGGCGAACACGCCGCCACCCGCACCGCCATCTCCACGGAACTACGCGCCGTCCTCGACCTCCACACCGAAGCCCTCACCCGCCTGGAAAGCCTGCTCTCCCTCACGCCGGTGGCGCCGCACCCGGCCGAGGACCTGGACGCCCTCCACCGCGCCAACCGGGCAATCCTGGACCACCCGATCATCGCCGCCGACGTCGAGAGCCATGACGTGCGGTTCCCGTCGGTGGAGCGGGGCTTCATCACCCCGCACTACCGGATCGCCGGCGCCAACAGCCGCATCTCGGATCAAGACTGGTGGGACCGCCAACCACGCCACGAAGACTTGGACGTCATGCTCGCCGCGCACCTGACGTCAGCCAGCGCGACAAGGGTGCCGATGCTGGTGCTGGGCCACCCCGGAGCAGGCAAGTCCCTGCTCACCAAGGTGATCGCCGCACGCCTGCCAACAGCCAACTACACGGTGATCCGCGTTCCATTGCGGAGCGTGGAAGCGACCGCGCCGATCGTCCACCAGGTGCAGCAGGCATTGGACCTGTCAACGCACCTGCGCACCTCCTGGCGCGAGCTCACGCGCCAAAGCGCTGACACAGTGCGGGTCGTTCTCCTCGACGGCTTGGACGAACTCCTCCAAGCAGCACAGGTCGACATGCGTGATTACCTGCAGAAGGCCATGGACTTCCAGCGCCTCGAACACGACCAGGAACGCCCGGTGGTAGTCATCGTGACGTCCCGGACCGTCGTGGCCGACCGGGTGTCCGTCCCCGCCGACGCGCCGATCGTGCAGTTGGCCGACTTCGACGATGACCAGGTGGATGCCTGGTTGTCACGGTGGAACGCGACCAACCCGACGATCCGAGCACTGCGACACGAAGACCTCGAACAACACCGCCATCTCGCGGGCCAACCGCTGTTGCTCCTGATGCTCGCGCTCTACGCCGCCGAACCCTCGGCCCAGGGCTTCGACGGCGATCTGTCGACCGCGGCGCTCTACGAGCGCATCTTCGACACCTTCGCCCGACGAGAAGCACGCAAGTCGGCCAGCGGCCCCGACTTGGACAAGGCAGTGGAGGAACAGCTGGAACGGTTGTCCATTGCCGCCATCGGCATGTTCAACCGGGGGACCCAACACATCAGCGAGGCAGATCTCGCCGCCGACCTGGCCGCCTTGCTCGGCCCCGACGCCGTCCCGGCCGAGCGGGTGATCGGAAAGTTCTTCTTCATCCACTCCGCCGAAGCGGTCGCCCGGGAGAAGACTCGCTCCTACGAGTTCCTGCACGCCACATTCGGGGAGTTCTTGGTTGCCCGCTACCTAGTGCACGAACTAGTTCGAATGGCCCGCGGGGCGGACTACAACCGGGGTGATCCAAATGACGAGTTGCTGCATGAACTGCTCTCCCACCGGACGCTGACGGCGAGGCCGATCATCCTGGCCATCATGGCCGAGATGCTCACGCCAGATGACCACACACTGACAGCGCCTGCCCTGTTGACACTGCTGCGCACTTACACCCACCGCACCCGGTCCCGACGATACGAGCGTTACCGACCCACACCCCAGAATACCGTTCGACAGCTGGCAACCTACTCCGCCAATATTGCCGTCTTGATCTGCGAACCAACACGTGACCTTTCGCAGATCGAACACCTTGCCCCAAGCCACTGGGAGTCCACCGTCAACCTGTGGCGGACACTTCACCAAGAAGAAGACTCCGTCATACGGCGCTTGTATGCCATGGCCGAACCGCGCCGGAGGCAGTCGCTCCTCCTCCACGAACAACGCGTGGCCAAACTGATCGGCGATTCGGCGGGGGTAGCTTTCTATCAAGCACTCGCCCGGATGATCGACATCGCTCACGGGTTCGCGGTACTCAAAGAGGAGGGGCCGGAAAGTATCACCGACCGGATCAATGCTTTTCTCGACGACGCCACCAGACTCGTTTTGCCGGAGAAGGCGGCGGAGTAGCGGGTGGTGCTGGGCGGGTGGTGTGCCAGGTGGCGACGGCTTCTTCTTCGTCTACCAGGGGGACGATGAAGTGGGTGTCCTGGCCGTTGCGCATCCAAGTGCGGATTCGGGTGTTGAGGTCACCGACCACCTCGCGGACGACGCGTTCGGTGGGGGCGGTGCGGAGGGTTTCCGGGAGGCGTTCGATCTCCTTGCGGAGGCGGAGGGGTTCGGGGAGGAGCGCCTCGGTTTCCACGCCTTCGCGGCGGAGGTAGGCGGTTAGCCAGGCTTGGGGGTCGTGGAGGTTGGGGAGGGGCTTGCCCGCGCCGGGGAGGTTGTCGAAGGTGCCGCGGTTGGTGGCTTCGCGGATCTGGGCTTCGACCCACGACTCCGGGCTGACGCCGGGGGGTTTGCGTTTGGTCATGTGCGGGGGCGCGATAGGGCCCTGTCGATGAGGGCGTTGGTGGCGCCTAGGTAGGCCGATGGGTCCAAGAGGGCGTTGACGTCCACGGAGGCTAGTTCGGGGGCGGAGCGTAGAGCCTCGGAGAAGTCGGGTGAGCGGGAGAGGCGGGCCAGGAGTTTCTTGGCCTCGACCTTGCCCAGCACGGGGGCCAGAGCGACGTTCAGGCGCTCGGACACGATAGTGCCACCGGTCAGCGATAGGTTCGCCCGCAGCCGTGAGGGGAAGACCTCCAGGCCCTCGGCCAACTCCGCGGCGGTCCAAGCGGCGCCGCCGAGACAGCGCAAGAGTTCGCGCAGGGGCTGCCACTCCGCGTGCCACGCACCCGGCGCGCGCTCGTCCTCGGCGATCATCGACTGCGCCAGGACCGTGGCGTACAAGGGAACCTGCCGGGCGGCGGCCATGATCAGTGTGGCCAGCACCGGGTTGCGCTTCTGCGGCATCGCCGACGACACGCCCCTGCCCTCGGCGGACGGTTCGACGACCTCGCCCACCTCGGTGCGCGACATGCCCTGCACGTCGAGCGCGAACTTCCCCAGCACGCCCGTGACCACGGTGGCCGCCGACCCGATGTCCACGAACGGCGTCCGCAGCGCGTGCCACGGGACCACGGCCTCCGGCAGCCCCAGCACGGAGGCGAACTCCGCGCTCAGCACCAGCCCGTGGTCCGGATCTCCCGCGTACTCCACATAGGACGCCAGCGTCCCCGCCGCGCCGCCGAGTTGGGCGGGCAGCACCACGCCGCGGACCCGGTCGAGCCCGTCGAGCACCGAGGAAAGCCAGCCTGCCGCCTTGAGCCCGAAGGTCACCGGCACCGCGTGCTGGGTCAGCGTCCGACCGGCCATCACCGAGTGCCGGTGCTCGTCGGCCAGCCGCGCCAGTGCCTCGGCCACGCGCAGCAGGTCGCGGTCGACCACGGCGAACACGCGCCGGGTGATCAGCATGGCCGCCGTGTCCAGGATGTCCTGGCTGGTACTGCCGCGGTGGACGTACTCGCGGGCGTCCTCGGGCACGCACGCGGTGAACGCCGTGACAAACGCCACGATCGGGTTCGCGCCGCCCCGGGACCGCACCGCCAGGTCGACCACGTCGATGTCGGCGACCGCGCCCGCGATGGCCTCGGCGGCCGGAGCGGGGATCACGCCCAGCGCGGCCTGCGCGCGGGCCAGGGCCACCTCGACCTCGACCATCGCGGCGACCCACGCCTCGTCGGTCACCAGGTCGGCGGCCTCGGCACCGGCCCACACCGGGGCGAGCAGGCCGCTGTCGGTACCGGTCACGCAGCTCCTCAGGCCGTCCGCGCCACCGGGGGTCGCGCGGTGCTGGTCGCCGCCAACGCCGCCCTGGCGATGGCGTCCGCGTCGGCCAGGATCACCGAGTTCACCCCTGGGCGGATCCCCGCCGCGGTGACCCAGTGCACCGACTCGGTAGGGACACCGTATCCGAATCGGCTGGGGTGGGGCGTGCCGTCCGCGCGCAACAGCCGGTACGGGCGGGGTGTCACGGCAAGGCCGCCTGTCTCGACCGCGCCACACGGATCAGGTATGTGGTAGGGGACGCAGTCGCCCCGTTCGAGCATGGACGCGATAAGAGAGTCTGTCGTCAGCCGGATGTCGACCTCAGGTAGCCGTGCCTCCACCAACGTCGTGCACATCACCGCGGAGCCACCGACCCGAGGTGAGCTGACCAGGAAACCTCGGTCGGCTAGGTCTACCCGCATGCCCGGCCCCACGACCCGCACGACCTCGGCTTCGATCAACGCGACCAGCTCGGCTACTCGATGCGCGGGCGGTCCGATCGACAGGTAAGCGTTGAGCGGGGTGTACCAGCCATCGAGGTCGTTGCGATAAGAGGATCCGGTGATGCCACCGTGGTCGACCGCGAGTCGGATCTCGTTGCGCATGTCCCGCAACACGTCCAGGGCAGCCTTAACAGGATCGGTGACGTTCCCGCCCGGCACGTCCGCCCGCAGCAACTCCAGCAGCCAGCCCTCGAACTCCGCCGGTGACGCGAACCGCCGCCCACCATCCGGGTTCGACACCGCCGCCCAGTCCCACGGCTCGACCCCGAACTCCTCGACCAATCCCGGCTCGCCCGCGATGAACCGGGCCGCGAACTCCTCCCCCACCAGAGTCCGGTAGTAGACAAGCTCGACCTCGCGCGCGACCAACGGCCAGATGTCGTCCCGGAACGACACGGCAGGCTTAGAGCGCAGCTCGGCGATCACCTCCGCGGTCAGGAACACCGGCTCGTGCCGCCCGAACGCGCCCTTCTCGTTCTCCCCGCGCGCGTGGTACGGCACCCCACGCCGCGACCCCGTGACAATCACCGGCTCTCGCCCCGACGGCACATAGGCCAACGACCCGTCGGCGCGCTCCTTGAACTGCCCGCCACGGTCGCCGGTAAGAAGCGCCAGGTAGTCGAAGAACGCGAGACCCATGCCACGTACCGCGACGACCTCGCCCGGCATGATCGCCGACAGGTCCACCTCGGACGGATTGCCCGGCGGCACATAGCCAAGCCCGCGCGCGTCAGCGAAGTCGGACAACCGAGCCTCGACCGCGCCAAGAGGCATATCCACATGCCCCTGCGCCAGCACCACGGCAGACAGACCGGCAAGCGTGGTGCCATCGGACAACGTCACGCACTGGCCGCCGTCAGGGAAGTCATCGACCGCGATCGCGGTAAGACGGTGCAACCGGACCTCCACACACGGTGGAGCCGTCTGCCGGACATGGTCAAGGAACCAGTCCAGATAGTGCCCGTAGAACGCCCGCGTGGGATAAGAGTTCGGAGTCAGCGAGGCAGCCTCTTCCGCGGGTGCCAGCCCGCTGACCGCCCACTCATAGAGGCTCGGTCCAGGCCGGATAGGCCCACCGCAGTCCACCGTGGCGTCGGTGAACATCGACACCTGGCAGGCGATCGTGTTCATCAGCAGCGACGCGGGCTGGCTCGTGGACCACACCCGGCCGCCGCGCCCGACGTACGGGTCGACGACGTGCACGACCACCGGCTGCACGGCGTTGGCGCACAGCCGCTCGACGACGCTGAGGCCGCGCGGGCCCGCGCCGATGACGCAGACCTGCCGGACCGGGCCAAACCTGTGCATGCGAGCTTCCCGGGTTGCGTGGGTGCGGGGGCGGGTCCACCAACGACCCGCCCCCGCACCCTGGGCGTTCAGTGAGCGCGGAAAGGCCCCCGCGCTACCGCGCGGTTCACTTGATCTCGATCATCGGGCACCTCCCTCGCCAGTGTCCGCCCCGGCCACCGCTGTGGCCGGGAGCCTGGGCCCGCCCCGCACGCCGGTGGGCGTGTCCGGGTCGAGCGCGGTGCGCACCGCCACCGACTCGATGCCGCGCACGACGGCCTCGGTCTCGGCGGCGGTGAAGTAGCGGGTGTCCACCGACATGGTCAGCTCGATGGCAGCCGGGCTCGACGCGGACCCCTGGTCGTCGTCGACGTGCAGGTACAGCTTCTGCCGCGGCATGCCCGGCTCGTCCTCCCAGTGCGCCGACGACCGCGACAGCGCCGAGGCCAGCACGTCCGCCGTCGGTTCCGGGCCTGCCGATGGCGCCCGGTCGGCGGCGCGGCGGTCGTTGAAGAAGCAGGAGAAGTCGATCGGCTCGCCGCGGTCGGCGACGACCTGGTCGACCACCTCGTCCTGGGCGTCCGGGTCGTAGTAGGCGTGCTTGTAGGCGTTCATGGTGCTGCGCGCGGCCCGCCCGACGGCTTCACCGAGGGTGATGTCGGCGACGTCGATCAGGTAGGGGCTGATCTGCACGATCGTGCTCACCGACTCGGCGAACCCCGGCCGGAACCGGTTGCTCACCATCAGCATCGCCAGCACCGGGTTGCTCGCCCCGGCCCTGGCCAGCGCGACCGCGAAACAGGCGAGCAGGACCGGCGAGGTGCTGATCCCGGCGCGCCTGGCGACCGCGTCCACCGCCAGCCGGGTGGCTGGCGAGCGGTAGCGGATCAACCGGTAGGTCGGGTCCCGCAGCTCGGACGGCTCACCGAAGCGCAGTGGCGACACCGTCCGCAGCACGTGTTCGAGGTAGCGCAGCGAGGCGGCCGACTGGCGCAACGCGGCGGGTTGCTGCTGGGCGCGGGCCTGCTCCAGCGGCTGCACGGCGGTGACCGGCGGCAACGTCGCCGGATCGCTGGCCAGCTCCCGGATCAGCACCTCCAGCCCACCGGCGTCCATCGCCAGGTGCAGGTACACCGCCACCATGTGGGTGATCGCCCCCTCGGTGCGGACCACGGCCATCCGCACCGGGAACTCGTGCTCGTAGTCGAACGGCACGCTCGAGTACCGCTCCTGCACGGCGGCGGCCACCGCGGCCGGGTCGGACCCGGTCGCGTCGACGACCTCCAGCACGACCTCGCCAGAGGCGGCCAGGCTCTGCCGGGGCCTGCCGTCGGTGAACACCAGCCGGGTGCGCAGCGCCTGGTGCCTGCCGACGACCGACCGCAGCGTGGCGACGACCTGCTCGACGGTGACCCCGGGCGGCAGCGGCGTGAGCCCGCCCATGGTCCTGGACTCGCCCGAGCGGGCGATGGCCTGCCAGATCCCGATCTGACCCCAGGTCAGCTCGGCCTCGCCGCTGCCGTCGCCGTCGAACGGAACGGGGACGCGTTCCACTCGCATGATCACCAGCCCGTGCTCTTGAGCACCGCGCGCACGGCCTCGGCCAACTGCGCCTTGGTGGGCTGGATCGCCACGTCCAGCTCGGGGACCGCGCCGACGATGGCGCCGTCCGGCCTGGTCACGCGCTTGGGCGGGGCCACCAGCCGCATCTCCTCCGCCGCGGTGGCCAGGATCTCCGCGCCCATGCCGCAGGCGCGGTTGGAGTCGTCGAACACCACCAGCCGCCCGGTGCGGGCGACCGACTCGGCCAGCCCGGTCCAGTCGAACGGGTACACCGAGCGCGGGTCCCACACCTCGACCGACGCCTCGTCCGCCAGCTCCTCGGCGACCGCGAGCGCCTCGTGCACCAGGTGCCCCAGGGCGACCACGGTGACGTCGGTGCCCGCGCGGTGGACCCGGCCGCTGCCCAGCGGGATCGGCGCCAGGTCGGCGTACTCGACGATCTCGCGGACCCCGAGCGAGGCGAGCGGCCCGAAGAACACGACCGGGTCGTCGTCGCGGATCGCGGTGGTCAGCAGGCCGTACGCGTCGGTCGGGGTCGCGGGCAGGACGGTCTTGACGCCCATGTGCGCGAACAGGCTGTACGGCTGGTCGGAGTGCTGCGCGCCCCACCCGGCCCGCCACCCGGCCGCGGGCATCAGGTAGGTGACCGGCACGCTGCGCTGCCCGCCGCTCATCATCAGGAACTTGTTGGCCTGGTTGGTGATCTGCTCGAACACCAGCAGCAGCAGGAACGGGATCTGGAACTCGATCACCGGCCTGCGCCCGGCCATCGCCGCGCCGGTGGCGAAGTTGGTGAACCCCTGCTCGGTCAGCGGGACCTCGACCACGCGGTCGGGGCCGTAGCGCTTGAGGAACCCGGCGGTGATGTTGGTGAGGGCGAAGTTCACGTCCTCACCGAGGACGAAGACCGACTCGTCGCGGTCCATCTCGTCGCCGAGCGCCCGGTTGAGGGCCTTGAGGTAGGACAGTTTGGGCATGGCGCACCCCCTTCCCTACAGCGAGACGCCCGGTCTCGGTCGGAAACCGTCGGCGTGGTAGTGGTCCGTGGCGTCGGCCGGGTCCGGCCGTGGACTGTCCACAGCGAACCGGACGACCTCGTCCAGGTCGAGCTCGACCTGCGCGTCGATCCGCGCCCGGTCGGCCTCGGCGACCCTGGTGGCCTGGATGTCGAGCGGGTCGCGCTCCTTCCAGCTGTCGATCTCGGCCTGCTCGCGGTAGCGGAGGCGGACCAGCATCTCGAAGGTGTGGTGACCGTGGTAGCGGTAGGTGCGCATCTCCAGCAGCGAAGGTCCGCCGCCGCCGCGGGCCCGCTCGACCGCCTCCGCGACCGCCGCGTGCACCACCTCGGCGTCCTGACCGTCCACAACCGACGACGGGATGCCGAACGCCTCGCCACGACCGGTGATCGTCCCGGCCACCGCCGCCTCCACCGGAAGCGTTGTGGCGTAACGGTTGTTCTCACAAACATACACCACCGGGAGCTGCCACAGGGCGGCGAGGTTGAATCCCTCCAACAACGCGCCCTGGGTGACGGCGCCGTCGCCGAAGAAGCTCAGCACGACCTTCGGGTCGCCCGCTTTCGCCGCGGCCCAAGCGATCCCGGCGGCGATGCCCGCGCCGTGGCCGACCGTCCCGGTCGAGTTGTAGACGCCCGCGGTGAAGTCCGACGGGTGGAACGAGCCGCCGCGGCCCTTGTCGATCCCGGTGACCCTGCCCGCCATCTCCGCCATCAGGCGGCTCGGGTCGGTCCCCTTCGCCAGCAGGTGTCCGTGGCCGCGGTGGCTGGACAAGACGATGTCACCGGGGTCGAGCGCCGCGCAAGCACCAGCAGCGACCGCTTCCTGCCCGATGCACGGGTGGATGCCGCTGAAGATCTCGCCCGCGCGCACCAGCTCGATGGCGCGTTCCTCGAACCGGCGGATGAACCGCATGGTCCGGTACAGCTCGACGGAGTCAGCGACGGCGACGGGAACCGTGACGCTGGTGGGCACCGCGGTGATCCCGGCGACCTCCAGCCCCTCGGCGACCTTGGCGGGAGCGACGACACCCTCAGGCACGGCGACCACCGCCCAACGCGGCCAGCACGTCCGCGGGCCACTGCGTGCAATCCTCACCGTGCCGGGTGATCAGCGCCATCGCCAGCCGCTCCAGTCCGAACGCGACACACGAGGTGTTCGCGGGCTCGCCACCGGCGGTGATGCCGAAGGTGTCGCCGAAGTGCTCCTTGTGGTAGTTGGCCGACGCGACGGCCTGCACGGTGCCGTCGGCGACCGGGACGCGCAGCTCCCACTTGAGCTCCTGCATCCGTTGCGCCGCTTGGTAGACCTTGCGGCCGGGGCCGAAGAACGGGTCGTCGGCCACCTCGACCGACACCGCCAGGCCCAGCTCGGTGAACCAGCCCTCGACCTGGTCGAGCCGGGCCGCGCGCCACTTCAGGCAGTGCTCGTCGGTGGCGACGGTGACCAGCTCCAGCATCCGGAACGACCGCATCCGCCCCGGCTCGCTGGTCGCCTCCTGCCGGAAGCACGACGCCTCGACGGTCACCTTCGCGGGCTCGTCGAGCGCCCTGCCCTCCAGGGTCGCGTAGACCGGGTAGCAGGCGGCTGGCAACAGCACCAGGTCGCCGATCTGCTGCTGGGCGTGCCACTCACCGCCCTGTTCCACCAGGGGTTTCAGCCTGGCCCAGCCGTTCGGCGTGCCGCCGTAGCCGTGCACGGTGCCCAGCAGGTTCGGGAACGCGGCGACGTACCCGGCGCGCTCGATGGTCGCCCGGGAGATCACCGGCGGGATCACCAGCCGGTGGAACGGCTCGTCGGCGGCCAGCGCGGCGATCCCGTCGCGCAGCAGCCCGATGACCCGCTCGAAGCCCGGCGGCGACAAGAACACGCCGGGAACCCCGGTCTCCAGCGGCAGACCCGCACCCAGTCCCGAACTCATGGCGCCACTCCCTGTCCTGGCCAGCGGTGCTCTCGCACCAGGTAGTCGTCCTCGCCCGCCAGCGCCACCGCCGCCGCGTAGCCGGTCGGCGCGGGCAGGTCCCGCACCCGGTATGGCCCGTCCGCCTGGTGAACCACACCGCGTTCGCGCACCGGGAGCCGCAGACCCGGGAACAGCCGCCCGCCCGCGGCTTTCACGCACGCCTCCTTGCGGGCCAGCAGCCCGGTGAAGCGCGCCGGTCGGTGCGGTGGTGGGCAGTCGGCCACGTGCCTGGCCTCGTCCCCCGGGTAGTACCTGGCCGCGGCCCGCGCCACGTCCAGCCCCTCGTCGATCCACTGCAGGTCGACGCCGATCGCGCGCCGGGCGGTGCAGGCGACCATCGCCATCCCCTCGGACCGCGACAGGCTGACCCGCAGGCCGTCGACCTCGGGCTTGCCGTGCCGCCCGATCCGCCAGCGCACCGCGCCCGGCGCGATCCCGAGCGCCCGCCCGGTCAGCACCCTGGCCGCCCCGTGCGCGGCGATGAACTCCCGCCGCCGCGCGGGGTGTGATCCCGCCGCCCGCTCCCGCTCGCCCTCGTCGAGGTGACCGTGCAACTCGTCGAGGACTTCTTGCGGGAGAACGGAATCAACCAACCAGACGCTGACCTCGTCCATCATGCCACCGCGACCACGGCCGAGTCCACAGCGGAATGATCGATGGTCGAAATGTCCACAGTGGCCGCGCACAGCAGCCCGAGGGAGGGCTCGTAGTCGGCGAGCACCACGAGGCCGTCGTGCCCGCCTTCGGCCAGCTCCCACCAGATCCCGGTGTAGGGCTGTCCCGCGTCGGCGACCACGTCGGCCACACCCGGCGCTGCCTCGGCCAGCCTGGACGAGGCGACCACGGTCGCCTGGCGCCCGAGTCGGTCCACGTCCTCGCGCAGCAGCCGGGCGACGCGCTGGGCGTCGACACCGGTGTGCTGCCCGACGCGGAGGGGATTTCCGTTGCTCTCCAACCGCAGGACGACTCCCGTGTGCCGGTCCGGGATCGGCGCGGGCTCCCCGAGTTCGTAGTGCAACGCGGACTGCTCCACGACCACCACCAGCGCCCGCTCACACGCTCCCGAGCCCAGGTACGACTCGGTGAGGCGCAGCGCGGTGAAGGCCGCGCCGCTGCCCTGGTCGCACACCGCGAACGCCATCGGCGTGCCGGGGCACCGGTCGCTGAGGTAGCAGGCCGTCGCCCGGCCCAACCGCAGGTCGTGCATGGCGAACGCGAGCACCAGCAGGTCGACCGGCTCGTCCGGTCCGACGACCGCGGGCAGCATCGCCTCCGCCATCTCGCCGAACGAGTGGCCGACACCCTCGGTCAGCAGGTCTTCCCGCAGGGCGTTGCCGTACGGGCGGACCAGGTCGGCGAGGAACGGCCGCAACGCCGGGTCCAGCGCGGTCGATGAGGTCTCCCCGAACACCCTGGCGTGCGCGGAAACCAGCCGAGCAGGACCGGTGGGCGACCCAGGAGGGCCGGAGGTGAACATCACTCGTCCGCGACGGTGTGGGCGGCGATGTAGGCCGCGAGGGTGCCGACGGTCTCCAGGTCGGCCTGGTCGATCTCCTCGACGTCGATCTGGATCTCCAGCTCGTCCTCGAGCTCCAGCAGCAGCTCCAGGGTGCTCGCCGAGCTCAACCCCAGCTCGGTGAACAGCTTGGTGTCGGTCCCCAGGTCGGTGACCTCCCGCTTGAGCACCCTGGGCAACAACTCGGCCATGCTGTCGGCGACCCGGCCGAGCAGCTCGGCGTCCACAGTGGACTCGGTGGCTCCAACTGCCTCAACAGACCCCACGGGTCCTCCCATCACGCTAGTGCTCGAAGACCATCGCGGAGAACGTCGCGCCCAGCCCGGCGGCGCCGACCAGGTACCGGTCCCCCGGCCGCAGCCGCCCCCGGTCCAGGGCGGTGCGGTGGTTCAGGAAGGGGTCGGCGGCGAAGCTGTGCCCGGTGACCGGCACGTTGTCGAGCAGCACCTGCTCGACCGGGTACCCGATCCGCTTGGCGACCCGCCGCCACGACACGGAGTTCACGTTGTGCGGCAACAGGAGCGTGATGTCGTCGAGGGTGAGCCCGGCGCGCTCGACCGCGGCCAGCAGCACCTCGGACAACAGCTGCGGGTACTCGTACTGGAACCGCGCCGCCAGGTCCGGGTCGATGATCAGCCTGCCGTCGAAGTCGCCGCGCACGAGCGTGGCGTAGGACAGCACCCGGTCGGACGGGCCGTCCGCGGCGACCAGCGCGGCGGCGGCACCCTCGCCGAACACCGCCGTCTCCGGCACCAGCATCGCGTCCGGGGTGAAGGTCTTCTCCCCCGAGACCACCAGCGCCAACGCGTCGGGATCGGGGTCGGACGCCAGCAATCGACCGGCGACGTCCAGCGCCAGCAAGCCGGTCGCGCAAGCCTGGTGGGTCACGGTGAACGACAGCGCGTGGTCCAGACCGAGCTTCGCGCACAGCTCGCGCAGGGGGTTGTTCGGGTACGGCACCGAGACCGGCATCCCGCGCGCGTACAGGACGTACTTGACCCGGTGTTCGTTGCCGCGCAACGTCTCCAGCCCGCCGGTTGCCGCGACCAGCAGGTCGAGCAGGGTGCCGTCGGTGTCGAGGCAGACCTGGTCGAGCCCGTGGAAGCGGCGGAACAGCCGGACCTGGCGCTCGGTCAACCCGAAGCGCGGCGCCAGTTCCTCCAGCGACACGCGGTCCGGTGGCAGGTGCGCGGCGACCTCGACCAGCGCGGTCACGACCGCACGCCCGTCATCGCGGTCGGGTCGAGCGCGGCGTCGACCAGGACGGACTCGATCTCGGTGAGCAGCCGCAGCATCGACTCGGGCGAGACCCGGGTCGTGTCGCCGGTGAGGGTGAACACCACGGCGTCCGGCTCGGCGTCGACGTCGAGGTAGAGCAGCGGGCTGTCCACATCGGTCCACATGACCCACTCGTGCGACGTCTGCTCGCGCGCGGCCAGGATCTCCGCGGCGGGCGGCGCGGTGATGTCGCGCTCGTCGCGGCCGGGCGGGCGGCGGTCGTTGAAGTAGGTGTCCATCTCGACCCGACCGCCGAGCTCCTCGGCGACCCGGTCGACCATGGCCGCCCGCTTCTCCGGGTCGTAGTAGGCGTACTTGTAGGTGACCATGGTGGCCTGCCGCGCGCGGTGCACCGCCTCGTCGAAGGTCACGTCGGCGATGTCGACCATCAGCGGGCAGGTCTGCGCCATGGTGCTGACCGACCCGACCAGCGACTGGCGGAACCGGTTGTTCACCGCGATCTGCACCGCGACCGGGTTGTTGCCCACGGTCCTGGCCAGCGCGCTGGCGTACCCGGCGAGCAGGATCGGCGAGGTGTCGGTGCGCAGCCGGGCCGCGATGGCCTTGGTCGCCAGCCACGCCGCCGGGGACCGCAGGGTCAGGTCGCCCCAGCGCGGGCTGCGGTGGTCGTCGGACTCACCCTCGACCCGCTTGGCCGAGACGGTGTGCAGCACCCGCTCCCAGTAGCGGATGGCCGCGTCGCTGTTGCGCAGCACGGTGGGCTTGCGCTGCTGCTCGGCCAGCGCCAGCGGCTGCGTCGCCGCCAGCGGCAGCGTCGGCCCACCGGTCGTCCAGTCCATCGTGGACAGATCGGTGACCAGCGCCTCCAGGCCGTGCGCGTCGATGGCCAGGTGGCTGTAGACCGCGACCGAGTGGGTCGGCACGCCGCCCTCGGTGATCACCGCCATCCGCACCGGCCACTCGTCGGCGTAGTCGAAGTCGGTGTCCTCGTACTCCAGCCGGACCCGCTCGGCGACCGCCGCCGGGTCCTCGCCACCCGCGTCCACGACCGACAGCGCGACCTGGCCGGTCTCGTGGACCTGTTGGCGCGGACCGCCACCGGGCCCGTCGAACACCAGCCGGGTGCGCAGCGACTCGTGCCTGCCCATCACGTACCGCAGCACCAGCACCGACTGCTCGATGGTGGAACCCGCGGGCAGCGGCGTGACACCGCCCATCGTCTCCGAGCGGCCGGTCTTGACCACCGTGCGCCACACGGTGCGCTGGCCCCAGGTGAGCTCACCCACCCCGGAGCCGGTCCCGTGGAAATCGACGAGGATCTTCTCCGTCATCCTGCTTTACTCCCCGCCGCGTCGTGCTTCTAGCGGGCATTGTTGGGAGCCGCTCGGAAAGTGTCAATACTCCACATGCCGACCATTCACCCGCGGTCAGATTCTTCGTGACTGCCCTAGGTCGGTGCGGTACCTTGACGCGCAAGTGGGCAGTTGTTTGGAGGGCGCGCGTGGCGCTATTCGAGGAAGTCGCCGGAATACTCCGAGAGGTCGTGGGACCGTGCGGCGGATGCCCGCCGGAGATTACGCCGAACGCCACGCTGGAGGGTGATCTGCGGTTCGACAGCCTCGACCTGGTCCGGGTGGACGCGGCGCTGTCGGCGCACCTGGGCGCCGAGGTCGGGTTGGCCGAGCACGTGCGCGGCCTGGACCTGGACGCCATCAGCACCTTCACCGTCGAGCAGGTCGTCGACCGAGTCAGGGATGGAGCAGCGCGCGCGTGAGCCGCTTCCTGTTCGTCGTGCCCCCGCTCGCGGGCCACGTGAACCCCACCATCGGGCTCGGCGCGGCACTGGCGGCGCGGGGCCACGAGGTCGCCTGGTGCGGCCCTGAGCTGCACCTTCGCCCGATGCTCGGCCAAGACGCGGTGGTCCACCCGACCGGGACCAGGCTGCACCGGCCGCAGGCCGACCACGGCGTGGCCGCGATCCGCTCGGTGTGGGACCGGTTCATCGTGCCGTTCGCCCGCTTCAGCCTGCCCGCCGTGGAAAAGGCCGTGCTCGACGCGCGACCGGACGTGGTGGTCGTCGACCAGCACTCCCCCGCGGGGGCGATAATGGCGCACCGGCTGGGCGTGCCGTGGGCGACGCTGGCCGCGTCGACGATGGAACTGGGTGAGCCGCTGGCCGAGATGCCGCGGGTGCTGGACTGGCTGCACGGCAGGCTGCGGCACCTGTGGGCCAAGGCAGGGCTGCCCGCCGACGAGTACTTCGACCTGCGGTTCTCCCCGTACCTCTCGCTCGCCTGCACCACCCGGGCATTGACCGCGGCCCTGCCGGACGACGTGATCGGCGTCGGTCCGATCCTGGCCGAGCGCCCAGGGCAGCCCGACTTCCCCTGGGAGTGGCTGGACCAGGGCAAACAGCACGTCCTGGTGTCCGTGGGCACCCTCGCCGACGACGTCTCCGAGCGGTTCCTCCGCGAGACCGCCGCCGCGCTGGCCCCGCTGGGCGAGCAGCTCCAAGCGATCTTCGTAGCCCCACCGGAGGTGCTGCCCGACCTGCCCCCGCACCTGATCGCGCGGACCAGGGTGCCGATGCTGGCCCTGCTGCCGCGCGTCGACCTGGTCGTCTCGCACGGCGGCCTCAACACCGTCTGCGAGTCCCTCGCGCACGGCGTCCCGCTGGTGGTCGCCCCCATCCGGCACGACCAGCCGATCAACGCCAACGGCGTGGTCGCCGCGGGCGCCGGCCTGCGGGTCGGCTTCGCCAGGGCGGACGCCGGTCGGCTGCGCGCCGCCATCACCACAGTCCTCGGCGACCCGGCCCACCGGGTCGCCGCCGCCCAGGTCCGCGAGTCGTTCGCCGAGGCGGGCGGAGCCGACGCCGCCGCGGCGGCACTGGCGGAGCTGGCCACCCGGTCGCCGGCAGCAGCCGGCATGAGCAGGAGCACGTCATGATCGAGGTCAAGGGACTGCGCAAGTCCTTCACGCTGGGCAAACGGCGCAAGACCCGCACCGTCGAGGCGGTGCGCGGCGTCGACCTGTCGGTGGCCGAGGGGGAGATCTTCGGCTTCCTCGGCCCCAACGGCGCGGGCAAGACCACCACCGCCCGCATCCTGTGCACGCTGCTCGAACCCGACGGCGGTGAGGCCGTCATCGCGGGTGCCGACCTGCGCGAGGACCCGGGCGCGGTGCGGACCAAGGTCGGCTACGTCCCGCAGGGCGGCACCACGACCGACGAGGTCACCGCCCGCGAGGAGCTCGTCCTGCAGGCCAGGATGTACGGGATCGGCAAGGCCGAGGCGATCGAGCGGACCGAGAAGGCGCTGGCCGCCTTCGAGCTGACCGAGTTCGCCGACCGCCAGTGCCGCACCTACTCCGGTGGCCAGCGCCGCCGGGTGGACATCGCGATGGGCATCATCCACGAGCCCAAGGTGCTCTTCCTCGACGAGCCGACCACCGGCCTCGACCCGCAGTCGCGGGCGCACCTGTGGGACGAGGTCCGCAGGCTGCGCGACGCGGGCATGACCGTCTTCCTCACCACGCACTACCTGGAGGAGGCCGACGCGCTGTGCGACCGGATCGCGATCATCGACCACGGTGAGATCGTCGCCATCGGCACCCCGACCGAGCTCAAGCACGGCGTGGCGGGCGACGTGGTGACCGTGGGCCTCAACGGCAGCGGACCGAAGGCGGCCGAGCTGCTCGACGGGCACGACTACGTGCGCAAACTCGAACTCGGCGAGGACGGCCTGCGCCTCTACGTCGACGACGGCACCACCGCGATGCCGCAGATCATGCGGGTGCTGGACGCGGGCGAGATCCACTTCGACACCGTGGAGCTGCACCGACCCAGCCTCGACGACGTCTTCCTGATCAAGACCGGCCGCTCGCTGCGGGACAAGTAGGAGTTGGACATGAAGTTCCTCCGTGACACCTGGCTGGTCTTCACCCGCCAGATGCTGCTGGTGTGGCGCACCCCGGCCCGGCTGGTGATCGGGTTCGTGCAGCCCATCGCCTACCTGGTGCTGTTCGCCCCGCTGCTCAAGACCGCGCTGGCCCCCACCGGCGCGCAGACCTACGCCGACGCCTACCGGGTGTACGTGCCCGGCCTGCTGGTGGTGCTGGTGCTGCTCAGCGGCTTCTTCGCCGGGTTCGGGCTGCTCGGCGAGCTGCGCTCGGGGGTCATCGAGCGCTCCAGGGTGACCCCGGTCAGCCGCACCGCGCTCATCCTGGGCCGGGCGTTCTCCGAGGTCGTGACCCTGATGGGGCAGGCGGTGGTGATCACCGTGGTCGCGCTGCCGTTCGGGCTGACGGTGCACTTCGGCTGGCTGATGCTGGCCTACGTGATGCTGGCCCTGATGGCGCTGATGGCCTGCGCGCTGTCCTACGCGATGGCCATGCTGATCCCGTCGCCAGCGGCCCTCGGCCCGCTGATCAACAGCGTGTCGCAGCCGTTGTCGCTGCTCTCGGGCGTGCTGCTGCCGCTGTCGCTGGCCCCGGGCTGGCTGGTGGCGATCGCCGAGTGGAACCCGATCTACTGGACCACCAACGGCACCCGGTCGCTGTTCACCGGCAACCCGGGGGACGTGTCGGTGTGGGCCGGGATGCTGATCGTCATCGCCCTGGCCGCGCTGACGGTCACCTGGGCCACCAGGATGTTCGCCCGCCAGGTCCGCTGACGGTCCGCGCGCCAAGGCCCCCGGGACGCGCCCTCCCGGGGGCCTTTCCCTGTCCGCGAACGACGCTACGGTGCCGTCCCCCCGCGCACAGGAAGTCCGCCCCATCGAGCATTCCTGGGTATGGGATTTCCGGTATGGCGAACCAGCCCTATCCGCTCACCGTTCTCCGGGCAGCGGAAATAGCCCGGAGGTGACCTTCCGGGCTATTTCCTCCAGGACCGAACTGTTATTCGCGCCAGAGGGTCGGGCAGTAGTTCTGGTCGGTGTAGTCGGGTAGGCCCTCGTCGTTTCGGCGGACCAGGACGTCGTGGTTGTAGAAGACCGGGGTGCCGTCCGGTTTGAGGTAGGGGCGGAAGCGGTTGTCGCCGTCCTGCAGGTGCAGGGAGATGGCCCGGCGGGGAACGTCGGCGAGGTTGGCGCCGCTGCCGTGGTAGGTGCGGCAGTGGTGGAAGCTGACGTGGCCCTTGGGGATGACCATGGGGACCTTGCTGACCACGGCCCCGTTGTGGGAGGCGTTGGCGTGCAGCAGGTCTTCCAGCTCCGAGCGGTCGCGGTGGGCGAAGTGCCTGGTGGAGTCGTCGCCGGGGATCTCGGTCCAGGTGTTGCTGCCGTCGACCATGGTGATGGTGCCCATGCGCTCGTCGCAGTGGTGGAACGGGATGAACGCGGTGAGCATCCGCTCGGAGGTGCAGGTCTGCCAGTAGTGCCGGTCCATGTGCCACGGGACCTGGTTGGACTGCTCCTCCGGGCGCGGCGGCTTGTAGATCAGGGTGCTCTGCCAGACCCGGATCTCGTCGGCCTTGGCGAGCCGGGCGGCGACCGCGCCGAGCAGCGGCTTGCGCAGGATCGCGGCGACCTCGTCGCTCTCGTAGTGGATGTAGTCGTTGTGCCGCTGGACATCGCCCTTCTCGGGGGTCCAGTAGGCCAGGTTGGGCGGGCGCAGCGGCAGGCGCCGGTCGGTGTGCCCGGCGTAGAACCGCTCGGTGGCCTCGACCAGGGTGTCCATCTCCGCGTCGGTGAACAGCTTGCGGGACAGGTACCAGCCGCGGTTGCCGTACTCGGCGACCTCGTCGTCGGTGGGCAGCAGGGCCCGGTCGGCGTCGGTCAGCGCGAAGGCGTGGGTGAGTTCGGCGGTCACTGGGCTGCTCCTCGGACGTGCTCCCCGGCGCGGTCCCGCTCGACGGCCTCGTAGAGCGCCTTGATGTTGGCGCTGCCGAAGGTGAGCGCGCCGAGGCGCTCGATGACCTCGAAGAACAGCGTGCGCCGGGGGTGGGTGGTCTGGGTGAAGATCTGGAACAGCTCGCCCTCGTTGTCCTGGTCGACCAGGATGTCGAGCTCGCGCAACTGCTCCACGGGCACGGCGACGTGCTCGAACCGCTCGGCCAGCGCGTCGTAGTAGCTGCCGGGGGTGCTCAGGAAGCCGACGCCGCGGCCGCGCAGGGTGCGCACGGCGGTGGCGATGTCGGCGGTGCGGAAGGCCAGGTGCTGCACGCCGGGGCCGTGGTGGGCGGCGAGGAAGTCGTCGATCTGGCCGGGTCTCGCGGTGGTGTCCGGTTCGAGCAGGGTCAGCGTGACCTCCTTGGACACGCTCTGCACGACCTTGGAGTTCATCGCCTGGCCGCCGACCTCGATGTGCTCCTCGAAGATCTGCTTGAAGCCGAGCACCTGCTCGTAGTAGGCGACGGTCGGGTCCAGCTCGCCCGGCGCCACGCAGGCCGCGATGTGGTCCACGGCGTCGAGCAGGTCGAGCGGGTCGTCCGCCGACTCGGTCGCGAGTTCCACAGTGGACAGCAACTCGCCCGGGCGGACGAACACGTGCCCGACGTCGCCGAACCCGGTGACCCTGGTGCCGTCGGCGGTGGCGCCCCTGGCCAGCGCGTCGGCGAGCGCGGCCGCCGGGTCGTCGGTCGACAGGGCCACCGTGGCCAGGCCGTCGCCGTGCGCGGCGACGTAGTCCGCCGCCGGGTGCCCGTCGGTGCGGGCGCTGGTCAGCAGCAGCTGGATGTCGCCTTGGCGCAGCAGGACCGAGTAGTGGTCCGGCTGGTCACGCACCCACCCGTGCAGCCGGAAGCCGTACTGGGCGCGGAGCGCGGCGGCGGCCTCGTCGGCGTCGCCGACGTAGAACTCGACGTGGTCTATGTCTTGTACGTGCATGGTGGACCTCTTGGCCGGAGGGCTGGGGTTCAGCGCGCTGGTGCGGGAGACGGGGTGGCGGTGCGGGTCAGTTGGGTGCCTGGGTGGCCGATCAGCAGGCTCACGTTGTGGCCGCCGAAGGCGAACGAGTTCGACAGCGCGGCGCGGACCGGTCCGTGCCGGGGTGCGCCGCGCACGTGGTCGAGCGCGCACTCCGGGTCGGGGTCGTCGAGGTTGTGGGTCGGCGGCAGCACGGAGCCCGCCACCGAGAGCGCGGTCACCGCGGCCTCCACCGCGCCGGAGCCGCCGAGCATGTGCCCGGTGAGGGCCTTGATGGAGCTGACCGCCGGGCTGTCGTCGCCGAACACGGTGCGCACGGCGGCGGCCTCGGCGGCGTCGCCGAGCGGGGTCGAGGTGCCGTGGGCGTTGATGTAGTCCACATCGGACGGTGTGAGGTCCGCGTCAGCGGTGGCGCGGCGCATGACCGAGGCGGCGCCGGAGCCGTCCGGACGCGGGGTGGTCGGGTGGTGGGCGTCGGTGCTGACCGCCCAGCCGAGCAGGCTCGCGTAGGACGAGGCGCCCCGCGCGTCGGCGAAGTCGGCTCGCTCGACGACCAGGATGCCTGCGCCCTCCCCCAGGACGAACCCGTTGCGGCGCTTGTCGAACGGCCTGCTCGCGGCGGTCGGGTCCGCGCCCCAGCCGCGGGCGAGTGCCCACGCGTTGGCGAACGCCGAGGCGACGGTCGGGTGCAGCGCGGTGTCGCTTCCGCCGCACACCACCACATCCGCCTCGCCGCCGCGGATCAGCCGCAACGCCTCCGCGATCGACTGCGCCCCGGCCGCGCACGCGGTGGCGATGCACGCGCTGTGCCCCCGGATGCCGTGTTTGATCGCGATCCGGGCGGCCGCCATGTTCGCCAGCATCCCGGGGAGCAGGTACGGACTCACCTTGGCGCGTCCGCGTTCCCGGCGCTGGGCGGCGAAGTGCTCGTAAGTCTCCAGTCCCGCGCCACCGGTCGAGACCACGACCGCGACCCGCTCGGGGTCGACGTCGGTGCCGACGGTGATCCTGGCGTCGGCGAGCGCGTCGTCGGCGGCGGCCATCGCCTGGAGCACGAACCGGTCGACGGCCTTCGCGGACTTGGCGTCCATGACCTCGGTCGGGTCGATGTCCGGGGCGATGCCCGCCGCGTCGAGGAGCCCGGCGAGCGGGTGGCCCTCGGGCGGGGTGACGACACCGGAGCGGCCGACGCACAGTGCGTCGAACACCTCGGCCGGTTTGCGCCCGAGTGGGGTCACCAGCCCGATTCCGGTGATGGCGGCGGCGGGTCTCATCGCGCGGCCAGGGTCTTCAGGTACTGCTCGCGCAACGCGACCTTGCGGACCTTCCCGGTGGGGCCCAGGGGGATCCGGTCCTCGTCGACCACGACCACCTCGCGCAGGGTCGCGGCCACGTCCGGGCCGAGGGCCGCGCGGATCGCCTCGTCGCGGTTGGCGTCCGGGTCACCGGCGGCGTCGAGTTGGAGCAGGACGTCGGTGACGACACCGGAGTCGGTGCGGACCGCGACGACCGTGCAGTCGGCGACATCGGGGCAGGCGTTGAGGACGCGCTCCTCGGACAGCGCGGTGTGCAGGCGCTTGCCGTCACCGAGGTCGACGGAGTCGACAAGCCGGTCCACGTGGTAGAAGTAGCCCTCTTCATCCCGGTAGACGAGGTCGCCGGTGAGGAAGTAGCCGCGGACCCGGGTGCGGTAGGTGGTCACCGAGTCGTTCCAGTACCCGAGCGAGAGCGTGGGCGACTTGGTGCCCAACTCCCCCACCTCACCCGGCGGCAGCTCGGTGCCGTCCGGGTCGAGCACGACGGGGTCGGCGAACGCGTGCGGCTTGCCGATGCAGCGGCCGTACCGGGTGGTCTCGGTGGTGTGGGTGATGTAGAAGTGCGAGTGGCCCATCTCGCTGGAGCCCAGGCCGTCGATGAAGGCCGATCCCGGCTTGCGAACCCGACCCTCCCGTGTGGACACCTCGCGGTAGCCGAGCGAGATCAGCCTGCGGATGTGGGCCTCGTGCGCGCAGTCACCGGTGTTCCACCACAGCGCGACCGAGTCCAGGTCACGGCCGCGCAGGTCGGTCTTGGCCATCTCCGACCACGTGGCCGCGAAGCCGAGCACACCGCTGGGCCGCCACTGCTCGATGGCGTCGACCACCGACGGACCGGTCTGCGCCGACACTGCGAGCAGCTGGCTCTCGCTCGCCAACACCAGGTTCAAGGCGATGAGCGTGGCGGCGTGCGGGGCGGGGAGCACGGAGAGGATGCGGTCGGTTCCCTGCGCCTTGGGCATCCGCAGCCGGTGCTTGTTGGCGGCGAACAGGCTCGAATGCGAGTGCAGCACGGCTTTCGGCACGCCGGTGGTACCCGAGGAGTGCGTGATCGCGACTGGGTCGTCCTGGTGGAACCGGTACGGCTCTGGCGCGGTGGCGGGATCGCCCTGGCCCAGCTCCTCGATCGGGGCGAGCAGGTGTACGCCGTGCGGGGCAAGGGCTTCGCGGCGGGCCTTGTCGGCGAGGACGCCGACAGCGCCGAGCCTGCTGACGTAGAGCGCGGTGATCTCGGGGGCCAGCTTGGCGTTGATGAGCGCCGGGATGGCACCGAGCCTGGCCAGCGCGAGGAAGGTGAGGATGTTGTCGGCGGCCGCGGTGGCGGTGACCGCGACCGGGTCGCGCTTGCCGATGCCCAGTGCGTGCAGTGCCGCGGCCCGGGCCCGGACGCGGTCGTCGAGCACCCGCACGGTGAGCGCCGTCCACGCCGGGACGTCCTCGACCGCGGTGTCGAAGGTGAAGGCGGGCCGGTCGAGGTCCCCGCCCAGTGCCACCAGGGTGGTCAGCACGTTCCCGGCGCCCACCTCCGGCGCGCTCGCCAGCCTGGCCCGGATGCTCGTGGCCCTCATGCCCGCTCCCTCGCCATGACCAGGACGGCCTCCGCCCGGTCGCTCCCACCCGACTCGTCCGCCAGCTCGGCGGTGATCACCAACGCCGCCTCCGCCTCACCGGCGGCGAACAGCAACTCCGCGCACGCGATGGCGTCCGCCATCGCCTCCCCGCTCGGGCTCGTGCACACCACCGGCCCGGCCAACCCCCACCGCGCGGCCACGTGCCCCAGCACCGCGTTCGGGTTGGATTGGAAGAACAGCAACGGCGCGACCCTCGTCCCGCCCGCCACCGCGTCGGCGACCGCGTCCGCACTGGTCCGGTCGCCGCAGGCACTGGCAAGCACGATGGCGGTGCGTTCGGCGACGATCTCCCCGCCGTACGCGCTCATGCACCGCTGGGCCACTTCCGCGACCAGCGGGTTGAACGTGGAGACGACGAAACCGGTCACCGGGGTGACCGTGTCCACATCGGACTCCGGCCAGTACGCCGACGCTACAACAACACCGGCCTCGACGGTAGCGCTCATGCCGCACCGACCAGGAGCGCGGTGTTGGCGCCGCCGAACGCGGCGTTCACCGTCAGCGCGTAGCCCACTCGCGTTCGCCGAGGCACGTCCACGACCAGGTCGAGCTCGCACCGCGGGTCAGTGCCGAGGTAGCCGGAGTTGACCGGCAGCTCACCGGCCCGCAGAGCCAGCACCGTCGCCACCAGTTCGACCAGGCCGGATGCCTCAAGCGCGTGGCCGTGCACGGACTTGGTCGAGCTCACCGGCGCCCCGTCGAGACCGGCCAACCGCAACGCGGCGACCTCGGCGGCGTCGTTGAACTCCGTGCCGGTGCCGTTCGCGTTGACGTAGTCGATGTCCCCAGTGGACACACCGGCGCGGGTCATGGCCTGGGTGATGGCCCTGGCCAGGCCGGTTCCGTCCGGTTTGGGCTTGCACACGTGGTAGGCGTCCCCCGAGCGGGACCACCCGGCCACTCGGGCCAGCGGGTCCTTGCCCGCGCGCTCCAGCAGGACGGCCGCGACGCCGTCACCGAGGAGCATTCCCTGCCGCCCGGCGCTGAACGGCCGCACCCGACCGTCGCGCGACAACGCCCGCCCGGCGTCGAACAGCGCGAAGGTCGACGGCTCGACCAGGTACCCGGCCGCGACCAGGACCCGCTCGGCGCGACCGGTGGCGATCATCGTCGCCGCGTCCGCCACCGCCGAAGTCGCCGCCACACAGGCTCCCGTGTACACCCGGGGCACGCCTGCCACCCCCGTGCGCTCCGCGACCTCGGCCGCCACCGCGCGGTTGCCCGCGTCGGCGTGCGCCGCGAGCAGGAGTGGAACCATCGACTTGGGACCGGTGTACATCTCATTGATGACACCGACGAGTTCGTCCACCAGCGAAGGCGCCCCGGGCAGGGTCGCGGCGTGCCGCGTTCGGCGCCCCTCGGTGGCGAAGCGCGTGACCGGGGCGAACGCGGGCACACCGGCGAACCCCTCGGCGCGCAGTCGCGTGTGGTCGCGGCCGAAGGCGGTCCGCGCGGCGGCGGCGGTGATGTGGACCGGGTGGTCAGCCATGGTCACGCAGCACCCTGGCCAGGGTGTCGACGGCACCGGTGACGGTGGCCATGCCGGAGAACACCTCGTCGGACAGCTCCAACTCGACCCCGTAGCGCTGTTCGACCTGGGCGATCAGCCAGGTCAGCTCCAGGGAGTCGAGGGTCTCGCCGACCTCGCCGGTGGCGCGGTCGCCGAAGCCGGAGAGCATGCCGATCACCTCGGCCCGGTCGGGTGCGCTCATCGTCAGGACGCGGCGTCCGACCCGGAGGCGACCGAGAGCCGCTCGGCGAGCGCGTCGACGAACTCGTCGAGGGTCATCAGCGCCAACGCCTCCATGTCGTCGTCGCCGAACTTGATCTGGTACTTGTCCTCGATCTGCACGGCCAGGTCGGCCAGCGCCAACGACTCCAGGTCCAGGCCCGCGGGCCCGAGGTCGGTGTCCCCCTCGACGTCGCTGACGTCGTAGTTCATCTCCCGCAGCGTGTCGAGCACGAACTCGCGGAGCTGGTCCTTCATCGCTGACTCTCCTTGTCCTTCGGTGCTGCATGGGCGTTCTCGGCAGCGACGAGCGCGGCGGCGGAACGCACGACCTTGCCGGTGGTCGTCCTCGGCAGCGCCGGGAGGACCACGAGCCTGCGTGGGCGCTTGAACGGCGCGAGAGTCTCGGTGAGGGCGGCGGTGACCTGCTCGACCGCGGCGCCGTCGGCGAGGCTCACGTACGCCTGGATGCCGGAGTCGTGCACCACCACGGCCTCGCGGACGGAGTCCAGCGCCGAGAGCGTTTGCTCCACCTCGGTCAGGTCGACCTTCAGGCCGCCGATGGACACCTGCGAGTCGAGGCGCCCCAGAACGGTGAGCAGACCGGCGTCGAGTTCGGCGGCGTCCTTGGTGCACAGCCAGCCGTCGACGAAGCGGGACGGGTCCTGCGCGCCGAGGTACGGCGAGTCGGCCATCGCGATCCACAGCTCACCGGCGCTGACCCGCAGGTCCAAGCCGTGCGTGGGTTCGACCGACGGCCAGCGGGTGCCGTCGAGGTCGGTGGCGATGACCCCGATCTCGGTCATCCCGTACATCGTGCCGAGCGGGACGCCGAAGCGTTCGCGGAACCGCGGCGGCACCGACGGTCGCACCAGCTCACCGGCGACGATCATCCCGCGCAGCTGGGGAAGCGGCGCCGGGTCGGGCAGCGAGGTCAGCAGTTCGGCGTGGAACGGAACGCCGATGATCGTGGTGGGCAGGTCCGACTCGGCGACCGCGGCGAGGATGCCCTCGGCGGTGAGCCTGCGCGGGAACACCAACTCCGCGCCGGTGTGCACCGAGTTGAGCAGACCGCCGACCAGACCGAGCACGTGCACGATCGACGACAGCAGCACCACCCGCTCCCCCGCCCGGGGGAACCCGGCGAGCCGGTCGTAGCGGGACAGTTCGGCGATCAGGTCATCGGATGTCCTGGCGATCACCTTGGACGCGCCGGTCGAGCCGGAACTGAACTGCACCAACGCGTGCGGTGTACCGGCGGGGCGACCACCCTCCCTGGCGGACACTCGGGCGACGACCTCGGCGTAACCGCTGAGCCGGTGCCCCGTGCTCTCCTCGACCTGCACCACGAGCTGCGCGCCCACCCGCTCCAGGGCGCCGTCGACCTCGTGCTGGGTGAGCCGGTGGTCGAGCAGGCTGACCTGGGCGCCGATCCGCCAGGCGGCGAACAGGAAACCGATGTAGGCCAGCGACGGCGGCAGTCGCAACGCGACAGTGCCGCCCGCGACCAGGCCGTGCGCGCGCAGGTGCGCCTCGCGCTCGGCGACCTCCGCGCGCAGACCGCCCCGGTCGACCGGTCGGTCCAGGCGCAGGCAGACCGCGTCGCCCGGCCCGCCGAGCAGCACGTCGTCGACCCATTCCGGGTTCACCGCAGGCTGATTCACCAGCGGAAGTTCCACGCCCGCCATTGGTTCCTTCACATTTTTTGCTAGGCCGAACGCCGTAGCGAGAGTCCTTTAGCCGCCCTGGCCGGCTAAACAATCGCATACCGCCTCAACGAGAGTCAAGGTCGCCCAAAAGGACTAATACCGGCCGGTCCGACAAGCCCACTACCAGGGGTTCTCACTGTGTGCACAGGCGAATCCGGCTACGCGGCGCGCACGCCACAAGGCCACTGAAACGCGGTCCGTGACCATCTTGGAAATTGCGGATAGCGGATGACAGGATATGCCGGGCGCAATACCCCGAACGGCGCAAAGCCATCAAGGAGGACCTGGCGTGAATCCCGTGGACGTCGCAGACTACGCCGAGCACGCGAAAGCCACCCTCGCGGGCGATGTGCTCGGCTACCTCGACGGCGGGTCAGGCGCGGAGTGGACACTGCGCGAGAACACCGCCGCGTACGACCGGATCCGGCTGCGGCCCAGGGTGTTGGTGGACGTCGAGTCGGTCGACACCGCGGTGGACCTGCTTGGTTCGTCGTTGGCCGCACCGCTGGGCGTCGCGCCGATGGCCTACCACGCGCTGGTGCACCCCGAGGCGGAACTGGCCACGGTCAAGGCAACCGGCGCCGCCGGGGCGCTGTTCGTGGCCAGCATGTTCGCCAGCACCGACCTGGTCGGGATGGCCGACGCGGCGACCGGTCCACTGTGGATGCAACTGTACTGGCTGCGCGACCGCGGCGCCCTGCTCGACCTGGTCGGACGGGTCGAGCAGGCCGGGTACCGGGCGCTGGTGCTGACCGTGGACGCGCCGAAGGTGGCCAGGCGGGCACGGGACCTGCGCAGCGGGTTCACCCTCCCGCCGCACGTGCGCGCGGTGAACCTGGCCGCGGAGCTGATGGCGGCGAGCCACGTCGCCGAGGCCGGGGTGTCGGCCATCGAACGGCACTCGCGGGAGCGGTTCGACCCGACGATCACGTGGGCCGACCTCGGCTGGCTTCGCGAACGCACTCGACTCCCGCTGGTGCTCAAGGGAATCCTGACCGCCGAGGACGCCCGACTGGCCGTCGGGACCGGGGTGGACGCGGTGGTGGTGTCCAACCACGGCGGCAGGCAGCTCGACGGGGTGCCCGCCACGGTGGACGTGCTGGCCGAGGTGGTCGACGCGGTGGCCGGTCGGCTGCCGGTGCTGGTCGACGGCGGCGTGCGGCGCGGGACGGATGTGCTCAAGGCGTTGGCGCTCGGCGCGGCAACTGTGCTGGTAGGACGGCCGGTGCTGTGGGGACTCGCGCACTCCGGGGCCGCCGGTGCCGAACACGTGCTGAGGTTGCTGCGGGCGGAACTGGAAGAGGCCATGGCGCTGTGCGGTCGCCCGACGGCGGTCGAGGTGGACCGGTCGGTGCTGGGTTGAGCTGATCACCCGGAGCGGCCCGCCCGCGACGGGTGGTCGGCGAAGGCGCCGCGCAACCGGGCCGCCGCGAGCGCGACGGCCTGGGCGGCGGCGGGCAGGACCCCGAACATGGTGAAGAAGCCGTGCGCCATACCGGGGAACCGGGTCAGCTCGGTCGGCACGCCTGCCTCGGACAACGCGCGGGCGTAAGCCTCGCCCTCGTCGCGCAGCGGGTCGTACCCGGCGGTGATGATCGTCGCAGGTGGGAGGCCGCTGTGGTCGGTCGCGCGCAGCGGGGAGGCCAACGGGTCCGCGCCGTCGGCCGGGGTGGCGAGGTAGTTATCCCAGTACCAGGCGACCGAGTGCCGGTTGAACAGGTACCGGTCGGTGTTCTCCCGCAGCGACGGGGTGTCCGCGCCGTGGTCGGTGTTGGGGTAGACGAGGAGTTGGTGGGCGAGGTCGGGGCCGTTGTCCCTGGCCAGCAGGGTGACGGCGGCGGCGAGGTTGCCGCCCGCGCTGTCCCCGCCGACCGCGATCGGACCCGCCCAGTCCTGTTGGGCGACCCACTCGGTCGCCGCGTGGCAGTCGTGGACGGCCGTCGGGAACCTGTGCTCGGGTGCCAAGCGGTACCCGACCGCCACGGTGACACAGCCCGCGGCGTTCGTCATCCGACGGCAGATGGCGTCGGCGGTGTCTATCGTGCCCAGCGTCCAACCGCCGCCGAAGAAGTAGACCAGCACGGGAGACGGCCCGGTCTCCGCGGTCGGCCGGTATATCCGCACCGGTACGCCGCGGGCGTCGGTGTCGAGCACCGAGGCCACCGGCTCCGGGTCGCCCGCCGCGTCCTGGATGGACCGCAGGTCCTCGGCACGGGCCTGGTCGAGGGTCAGCTCGTAGAGCGGGGTCGCCCGCCGCCGCTCGCGCTCGGCCCGGTACTGCTCCACCTGGGGGTCCAGGGTCATGCTCGTTCGTCTCCCACCCGAGCAGGCGCGGCCGTCCAGGCTCGACGGCCGCGCCGCGCTCACACCGCCCCGGGATCACACCCCGGCAGCGGCACCTGCTCGATACCGGGTCATCACACCTCGCGGACGTTGCGCATCAAGTTCACCTCCCGGAAGTCGATCATCGACGAGAACGCCGAATTCCGCGTGAGCATATGGCGACCCCGCGCGAGGAGTCGATACGCCAAAAGGCGCCAACCCCCGACTAGGCCGAATGGACACTCCATTATCTGTCCTTTAAGGATGATCACGCCAAACGCACCAACCGCACTGCTCCACCCGGCGCACACTCCCCCACCCCGCCCAGCCGACACCCCCGAACAGCCCAACCCCCCTCTCACGACCTGCTCGAACCCTCCATGCCCTCCCCGTGCCCCCGCGCGCCGTTCACCCCCCGGCCACCCCACGCCCTCCCGCTATCCGTCCTAACACGACAATCAGGTCCACTGTGGCCATCCATTGCCATCAGTCCACAGCAGACACTCCACTCCACACACCCCACCCAGCACTCCAGCCCTCGCCCCTTGCCCCCGTCCCGCACCCCGCAACTCGCACCCCACGGACGACGGACCACGGACCCAACGAGCCAACGAGCCAACGAGCCAACGAGCCAACGAGCCAACGAGCCAACCAACCGGAAGCCCGGATCGGCGCGGCCACCCGGATCGCCGCGGCCGCCGCGGCGCCTCCGGCCCGACCCCAGCCCCCACCCTCTCCGGGGGGCGGCCCCGACGCCAGTCTAACGGACGGGGGTGACAGAACCCGGGTTGCGGATCTTCGGAAAGCCTTGCTGTGGATAACTTCTGTCGCTGGACCGGGTGAACTCGGCGATGATCCACAGTGGCGTCCGCGCGAAGATCGGCAGGTCGACGCCGTGGTCGGATGATCGGGCCGCACCCGAACGGGGCCGCCTGGACGAAATCGATTCCAGACAGGTCTTGCGCGGTCGCTCAGCGCGGAATCCCTCGGCGAACGAGGAGCCGGAACAGCAGGTCAGCGGCAGCGCCGGAGAGGTCTGGACAACCCAACCGCATTGGTCTAGACAATAGGCAGCGGTGTCCCCCTGCGCACCGCGGTATCAGGGAGGTCGTGATGGCTCTCGGTTTACGGCGTCGGCGTGGGCGGGTGGTGGTGGCCGGGCTGGCCGCCGTCGCCGCGGTCGCGACCGGTGTCCTCGCCGCCGGTCCCGCGGCGGCGGCCAACCTGCTCACCAACCCCGGGTTCGAGACCGGCACCACCGCGGGCTGGACCTGCGACTCGGGTGCCGTGGTGAGCACCCCGGTGCACTCCGGCTCGAACGCGCTGGCCTCCACGGCGGCGGGCGCGAAGAACGGCCGGTGCGCGCAAACGGTGTCCGTGCTGCCCAACACCAAGTACACGGTGTCGGCCTGGGTGCGCGGCAACCCGGTCTACCTCGGCATCACCGGCGGCGGCTCCACCTGGACCGCCGCGGCGAACTACACGCAGCTGTCCCTGTCGTTCACCAGCGCCGCCACCCAGACCTCCGCCGAACTGTACGTGCACGGGTGGTACGGGGCGGGCACCTTCACCGTCGACGACCTCGTCCTCGACGGCCCCGGCGGTGGCGGCGACAACCCGGGTGGCGGTGCGCCGAGCGCGCCGGGCAACCCGTCCGTCGGCGCGGTCACCGCGAACTCGATCGCGCTGTCGTGGGGCGCGGCCACCGGGACCGTCACCGGCTACAAGGTCTACGAGGGTTCGGCGCTCAAGGCGACGGTCACCGGCACCTCGGCGACGATCAGCGGTCTCACCGCGTGCACGACGCATGGTTTCGCGGTGACCGCGTACAACGACAAGGGCGAGTCGGCGCGCAGCCAGGAGGCCGGCGCCACGACCCCCGGCTGCCCGGACACCGGTCTGCCCAAGCACGCGCTGATCGGCTACCTGCACGCCAGCTTCGCCAACGGCTCCGGCTACATCAAGATGGCCGACGTGCCGGACAGCTGGGACATCATCAACCTGTCCTTCGGCGAGCCGACCTCGGTGACCTCCGGCGACATCCGGTTCACCCAGTGCCCGGTGGCCGAGTGCCCGTCGGTGGAGAGCGAGGCGGACTTCATCGCCGCCATCCGCGCCAAGCAGGCCAAGGGCAAGAAGGTGCTGATCTCGATCGGCGGCCAGAACGGCCAGGTGCAGCTGACCTCGGCCGCGGCGCGGGACAAGTTCGTCTCGTCGGTCTCGGCGATCATCGACAAGTACGGCCTCGACGGGCTCGACGTCGACTTCGAGGGCCACTCGCTGTACCTCAACGCCGGTGACAAGGACTTCCGCAACCCGACCACGCCCGTGGTGGTCAACCTGATCGCGGCGCTGAAGACGCTGAAGGCCAAGTACGGCGCCAAGTTCGTGCTGACGATGGCCCCGGAGACCTTCTTCGTCCAGGTCGGCTACCAGTTCTACGGCGGCACCAGCGCGGGCGACAACCGCACCGGGTCGTACCTGCCGGTCATCCACGCGCTGCGCGACGCGCTGACCGTGCTGCACGTGCAGGACTACAACTCCGGGCCGGTCACCGGGCTGGACAACCAGTACCACACGATGGGTGGCGCGGACTTCCACATCGCGATGACCGACATGCTCAAGGCCGGGTTCCCGGTGGCCAACACCGGGTTCACCTTCCCCGGCCTGCGCGACGACCAGCTCGGCTTCGGCGTCCCCGCCGCGGTCAGCGCGGGCAACGGGCACACCGCGCCCGCCGCCGTGCAGCAGGCGTTGACGTGCCTGGTCAAGGGGCAGGGCTGCGGCGGCTACACGCTGCGCGGCGGCGCGTCGCCGAACCTGCGCGGGCTGATGACCTGGTCGATCAACTGGGACCGGTACTACAACTGGGAGTTCCAGAACGCCCACCGGCCGTTCCTCAACGCCCTGCCGTAGCCGTACCGAGCGAGGACCGACGATGGCCCACCTCCCGTGCCCGAGGTGGGCCATCACCTTTTCCGCACCGTCTCGTCGGGGTTCCGTGGTACCCATGGAGCCATGACACCCCGTCGGCGGCGCCGCGCGACCACCCAGGCGGTGGTCGCGGTGCTGTTCGCCGCGCTCGCCGTCGGGTTGGTGCTGTTATTCGGGCCGCGGGCGTTCGCGCTGTCGGGGTTCACCGGCGAGCGGGGGACGGTCGCGGTGGTCGAGTGCGGGCCGCGGTTGTGCCAGGGGGAGTTCACCCCGGACGGCTCGCGCATGACGATGGTGCGGGTGAACGTCGGGGACGTGCACGGCATCGCGCCGGGCCAGTTCATCACCGTTTACCGCGACGGGGACATCGCCAGCCAGCGCGTGCTGTGGCGACTGGTGCTGATGTTGGGGGCGCTGCTCATCGGCGTCGCGGCGTTGGGGGTGACCGCGGTGTCGCTGTGGTTGCGGGCGGTGCGGCGGGAACCGTGGGGGACGTGGGAGGTGCTCGGCCGGGGGTTCACGACGGCACTGGGGGTCGGTGTCCCGGCGTTGGTGCTGGCCCTGGTGCTGTACGTCCTGCGGTGATGGCGCCATACTCCGCCTACCAGGAGCGGAGGTGCGGGTGCTGAGGGTCGTGCGGGGCGTGGCCGCGATCGGGCTCGCGGTGGGGTCGGTGCTGCTGTTCCTCTTCTGCTGGCAAGCCGCCCTCACCAGCGCGGGCTACCGCGGCGACCCGGGCACGTACCAGATCGACAGGTGCACGACCCAGTCGACACCGGACGGCGACGTACACCGCTGCACCGGCGTGTTCTACCCCGACGACTCGACCGCCGCGGCCGCGACCGCCAGCCTGAACCCCGCCAGGGAACTCACCCCACCGGGCACCCACCTGGACGCGCGCCGGGTCGGCGACCAGGTCTTCCTCCCCTCCCGAACCATCGCCGCCGTCAGCTTCCCGCTCCTGCTGGCAGTGGCCGCGTTCGTCCTCGGCCTCGCCCTCCACCTCGGCTCCCTCACCCTCACCAACGACGACTGGCACCTCCCCACCGCCGCGATCTGGTCCCTGACCACCTCGGCCATCGCGGCAGCCCTGGGTGTCCTGGGCGTACTCGGCGTGTTGGTCTTCAGCTGATCCTTGGCAGCTCGGGTCCTGGCTTCGGCTGACTCCCGGCCCGGATCGAAACCAGCCAGGATAGACGGCGGAGCAGACAGGCTCCCCTGGTGTGCGGGACGGCAATCAGCCACGCGGTCAGTGATGCGGTCCCTGATCACGATGGTCTTGAGGTGCCGAGTGTCCTGATGTCAGTTGGCTCCCTGCTCGGGTGGGAGCCAACTGAGGCGGACGGCGGCGCGGGTGAACTCCCTGGTGTGCAGGGCGGCGGTCAGCCAGGCGGTGGGGAAGGCGTCGGTGGGGTCGGGGATGGCTCGGCCGAAGGGGTCTCTGGCGCGGGTGCGGGCGGTGGTGGCGAGGGTGTCGAGCAGGGCGGCGGTGGCGGTGAGGCCCGCCCTGGCGAGGGTCGCGGCGTCGCGGGTGGTGGAGGGGAGGGCGGCGACGGGGCGGCCGCCGAGGACGACGCGGTCGACGACGGTCGCCAGCAGGCCGGACGGCGGTGGCTCGACGGCGGGTGCGGGCAGTGCGGCGGCGGGCGCGCCCGGCGGCAGGTGCGACCGTTGGAGGCGGTCGATGGTGAGGTCGACGTGCCCGGTGACGGCGAGTTCTCCCGCCGCGGCCAACGCGACGGCGGTGGCGGGGCGGTCCGGGACCAGGCGGGCGACCACGCGCAGCGGCAGTCCCGGGCGCTCGCCGAGCAGGCGCAGGTTGTCCCTGGCCGCGTCGGTGGCGCCGAGGAGATCGATGTCGCCGGTGTCGAGGCGCAGGCGCAGCGCCGTCGTGGTCGCGCCGCTGACGACACCGCTGAGGAACACCAGGTCCTGCCCGGTGTGCAACGCGCGGGTGAGCTGGTCCGCCAGGGGCTCGTCCCACAGCCCCGCCACCGGCTGCTCGTCCCAGGTCGCCCCGGCAGCCGCCACGGCCCGAACCGCCCTGCCCGCCCCGAGTCGCCGGTCCGGCGCGGCCGTCGCCCCGGACAGCACCAACCCCGACCGCCCCAGCTGCCGGTGGCTCAACCCCGTCTCCCCCATCGCGACCGGCCCGTCCGCCGCGATGACAATCCGTTCCACACCACCGGGATAAACCGACGGCACCGTCCACAGTGTTCGGTCCGCGGCCACGACGTGGGTGACCACCCCGGCGTAGCCCGACGAGGTGAGCACCGCTTCCGTGCACAACCCGTACAGCCGCAACGCCCCAACCGGCTGGTACTCGCGCCGCGCGGTCCCCCGCAGTGCCACCGGATCCCCGATCCCGGAACGCAAGTCGTGGCACACCAGCATCACCTCGGTGAGGTCATCGGCCAACGTCTCCCGGTCGAACGACGACGCCCCCGCCTTCGCCGCCGCGAGCCCGGTCGCGATCCGCACCCCACCCGCCGCGGCCCGGTGCAGGCCCACCAACCGAGCCCCGTGTACCGCCCGCAACAACTCGCTCCGGACAACCGCGCCGCTCCCGGTGACCCCCACCCGCAGGATCTCCGCGCACGCCCCCCACAGCACCTCCGCGGCCGCCCGCTCCCCCCGCTTCTCCCCCACGACGACGTCGTCCTCCAGCTCGACGACGTCAGCCGCACGCGGCTGCACCTCGGCAACGGACGCGACCGCCACCGCGATCCCCCGGTGCAGGCACTTCGGCGCCAGCAGGCACGAGCACACCAGCTCGTCGGCACCGATCAACACTCCACTGTGGAGCGTCCAGCTCAGCACCGTGTCGGCATCGATGCGCGCGCTCGCCGCGTCGCCGACCACCTCGACGACCCACTCCCGCGCCCGGTCGAGCGCCCCGTCGATCCGCTTGCGCAACCGCGGCGGCAACGCGTCCAGCACCGCGGGCACCACTTCCGGTGCCACCGGGGGAACCGTCATCCCCACACCCCTTCCAGCCGACCGGATCGCACCGGACCCGCGACCACCACCGCCGGACCACGAGAGCGCCGGGCTCCCGACAGAAAAGTGATCATCCGCGAACCTTCTCCCCCACCCAGTTGGCGAGTTCCAGCGGGCTCAGCGCGGCGATGGGCATGCCCGCGGCGACCAGGCCCGCGGCGATGGCGGTGGAGTACCGGGCGGTGCCGGTGTCGTCGAGGCTGGCGCAGCCGAGCAGGGACACACCGGTGGCGGTGAGCTCCTTGACCTGGGCCAGCAGCGGACCGACGGGCCCGCCCTCCTCGAAGTCGCTGATCAGGATGACCAGGGTCCGGTCGGGCACGGTCACCAGACCGCGGGCGTGGCGGAGGGCGCCCGCGATATCGGTGCCACCACCCACGCTGACCTCCAGGAGCAGGGCCAGCGGGTCGTCGACGTGGTCGGTGAGGTCGATGACCTCGGTGGAGAACGCGAGGAAGTGCGTGCTCAGCGCCGGGACGCCCGCGAAGACGGCGGCGGTGAGCGCCGACCACACCGTCGATGCCTCCATGGAGCCGGACACGTCGACGACCAGGACAAGGCGCCAGTCACTGGTGCGCCGGGCCTTGCCGCGGAAGACGGGCCGGTCGGGCAGCACGATCACCCGTCCGTCGTCCCCGCGCCGGGCGGTGGCGAGGTTCGCGCGCACGGTCCGGCGCAGGTCGAGCCCACCCCCCGGGCGCCTGCTCGGGACGGGCAGCGAGATCCCGGTCAGCGCCGGGCGCAACCGGACCGCGAGTTGGGTGGTCAGTTCCCGCACCAGCCGCGCCACCAGCGGCCGCAGCCGGGCCACCGTGGCCTCCGGGAGACCGCCGGACAGCGCCAGCACCGTGCGCAGCAGGTCGACCGAGGGCCGCACCGAGTCCGGGTCGATCTGCAGCGCCGCGTCCACCCGGCCGCCCTCGACGGCCGCGGCCAACACCTCCTCCCGGACCCGGGTGCCGAACAGCTCGCCCAGTTCCGCCGCCCACTCCCGGGTGTTCGGGAACGGCGTGCCGCCACCACCGCCGATGCCGTGCCGGTCCGCGCCCTCCCCTCTGTCCATTCCGTACAGTTCGTCCAACGCGGCCGCGTAGCGCCGAGCGGAGCCGTCAGCCTGGTCAGCCCGCGACCCCAGTACCAGTCGCCACCTGGTCACCGGCGGGATCCCCTGGTGCACAACGGGTTCCTGGCCATCCTCGGCAGGCGGAGCGGTGAAGTGACCGTGGTGGAGTCCGTGCGCGGCCAGGACCGCCACCGCGGCGTGCTCGGCCTCCACCCAGCGGGCCATCAGCACGGGGTCGAGCGCGGTGTCGATCCGGGCGCCGGTGTGCTGCTCGACGACGTCGGTGATCCGCCTGCGGGGCGTGGGGCCGACGGTCGCGAACGCGGCGCGCAGGGTCGGCAGGCGGTCGAGGAACTGGCGGTCGGTGAGCGCGCCGACCCGGTCGAGCAGCGGGGTCAGCGCCTCCGGGGCCTCCAGCAGCGGCTCGGCGGCGGCCAGCGAGCCGGTGAGGAACCCGCGCAGCGTGTCCCGACCCGAGGTCGTGGTGGCGTTGTCGACCAGGGACGCGGCGCGCTCACCCAGGTCGCCGGGTGGCAGGAGGCCGAGCAGGACCCGGGTGGCCGCGGCGGCACCGGCGATCAGCGGGGCGCCGTCGTCGGTGAGGCGGCGCAGGGCCGAGGCGAGCCGCAGGCCGGTGCCGTGCGCGTCGTGGCGTTGGCCGAGCTCGACCAACGACCGGGCGTCGGCGGCGGAGTCGGACCCGGCGAGTCCGTCGAGCTGGGCGACGGCCGCCGTCTCCAGGGTGCGGGGCAGGTCGGCGTCGAGGTCGCCGCCGCCGGGGAGATGACCCGCGCGGAGTCGGTCCAGCAGGTCGAGGGCGGCCAGCAACTCGCCCAGCGTCGCGGAGGCGGGCAGCACGGTCGCGGCATCGGTGAGGATGTCGCCGAGCAGGTCGTCGAGTCCACACCGGGCCGCGTCTGCGAGGTCGGTGACCACATCGCGCGCGGTGTGCCCGTCACGATCGGCTCTCCGTGCCCGCAACCGCCCCGCGGCCGCCAACGGGAGCGTCGGCCCCCATAGTCCCGCGACCGGCAGGGTGGCCGCGGTCGCGGGCGTCCAAGTGGCTGTCCACCGGGTGGTGATCGCGTCTGCGCCACCGACGCCGGTCGTACCGGTGCTCTCGGCGTAGGGGACACCGAGCAGTATCAACCGGTTCAGTGTGACCTCACGGCGCGCGTCACGGTCAGAGCGTGCCGGATCGAGCCGCAGGTCGACCTGGTCCCGGCTGTCCGGGTTCGGCAACCGCAACTCGGCGAGCAGGGCCTCGACCGACGGCGCCAGACCCGACCTGGGTGTGCCGGGCGCGAGCCCCCCGGTGCGCTTGCCGATCAGGACGTCACCGGCGGCCCTGGCCACGACCCGCCCGCGCCCCAGCGGTTCGGCGTGGGTCAGCACGGTCTGGATCGCCTCGACGACCTCGCTGCGCCCCGGCGCGGGCAGGCCGCGCAACCGGGCGAGGTCGACGGCCAGCCGCAACGCCTCGCGGGCCTCGCCGGGGCCCGCGGGGTGGCCGAGTTCGCGGACCCGGACGCAGACCCGCACGATCACCTCGGCGGCAGCGGCCTCGACACCGCCGGGGTCACCCGCGGCCGTCAGGACTGCCTGCTGCCACTCGGGATCGCGGATGCCCGCCGGGTAGCCGGACCGCTCGTCCAGCATCGCGAAGGTGTACGGCACCAGCGACGTGATCACCTCACGCGCGCTGGCGGGCTCTTGCTCGATCGGCTCGCCACCGAGCAGGGCGGCCGCGTGGTACGACCCGATCACCGCCGCGCACGGCCGATCGCCGGTGTCGGCCATGACCTGCCGCATCCACGCCTCGCGGCGCAGGTCGAACGGGTCGACGGTGCCGTCGGTGCGCAGCGCCCACCCGACGTAGAGCGCGGTCCGCCGGATCGCCTCCGGCGTCTGCCCCGGCGCGGCAGCCTCCACGAGCCGGTCCCACAGGTCGTCCCCGTCGCGGCCGGTCACCTTGTGCCGCAAGGCATCGGCTAGAGGCGTCGCCGAGGCTGCCCGCTCCTGGTAGCGCTCACCTTGACGGGACAGCGGAAGGTCGCAGGTCTTGACCTCGACCCCCGCTCTCACCGCCCAGCGGATCGCGGCCAACTCCGGGGAGAAGTCGGCGAACGGGTAGAACGCCAGCCCGCCACCATCACGCCCGGCACCAGACAGCGCCACCGGCGCGCTCAACCCCGGCTCGGCCAGGTGGGGCAGCCACTCACCCATCTCCTCGGGCAGCTCGACCAGGACGACCTCGGGCGCGGCGGCCTCCAGCAGCGCGGGCACCACCGCGGCCACCGCCGGGGAGTGGTGCCGCACGCCGATCAGGTACGGCAGGCGGTGCGCGACGAGGGCGTCCAGCGCGGCGTCAGCCGTGTCCCTGTCCGGCCTGCCCGCGTCCACATCCCGTCGACCCGTGTCCCGGCCCGGCCTGTCGGTGTCCCTGGCGGTACCCCTGGCGGGCCCGCTACTGGTCGAGGACATCGCGCAGCTCCCAGAGGCGGCGCCAGGTGTGGGTGCCGGACTCGGCGCGGCGGCGGACCGCGCCGTCCCAGTAGGCGAGCAGCCGGGCCGCGTCGGTCGGGTCGTCCTTGCGGACGACCCCGAGCAGGTGGCCGGGCAGCAGCGACAACGGGTCCCGGTCGCTGGTGAAGTACGCGTTCGCCAATCCGAGGGACGTCGCGACGGACACGGCCTCCGCGGTGCTCATGACCGTCGTCGGCCGCTCGACCGCCCAGCCCTCCACCGACGTCCCGTTGCGCAGGTCGCGGAACGCGGTGACCAGGGCCTCGAGCACCACGTCGTCGATGGCGAACGGCGCCTCGACCCGGTCGAGCGCGGCCGTGGCCTGCCTGCGGACCAGCGCCGTCTCGGCGGCGAGGTCACCGATCGGGCCGACCGCCTCGAAGTTGAACCGGCGTTTGAGCGCCGCCGACATCTCGGACACGCCGCGGTCGCGCAGGTTGGCGGTCGCGATCACGGTGAAGCCGGGCGAGGCGTGCACGGTGGCGTCATCGGTGCCGGACAGCTCGGGCACGGCGATGCGCCGGTCGGACAGGATCGACACCAGCGCGTCCTGCACCTCGGGTAGGCACCGGGTGACTTCCTCGATGCGCACGACGCCACCGGTGCGCATGGCGGTGAGAACCGGCGACGGCACCAACGCCCGGGCACTCGGGCCCTCGGCGAGCAGCAGGGCGTAGTTCCAGCCGTAGCGCAACTGGTCCTCGGTGGTCCCCGCCGTTCCCTGGACCACCAGTTGGCTGGTGCCCGACACGGCCGCGGCCAGCAGCTCGGACAGCATGGACTTGGCGGTGCCCGGTTCACCGACGAGCAGCAGCCCGCGCTCCCCGGCCAGGGTGATGACGGCGCGTTCCACCAACGCCCGCTCCCCCACGAACTTCGGGCTGATCGCCAGCCGCGACGGCAGTCCGGCGACGGCCTTGGGCAGGGTCAACGCCTCGCTGCCCATCACGAAGGTGACGGCCGCGCGAGGTGTGAGCTGCCAGCCCGGCGGCTTGCGGCCGGTGTCGTAGGCGGCGAGGAACGCCAACTCCTCGCGGTACGCGTCCTCGGCGGGCTCGACCTGGCGGGTCTTCGGCGCGGTCATCGCCGCCGCCCGGTGCGGAGTTCCTCGTAGCCGGGCGCGTCGCCGGAGGTCGCCCGGGACCACGCCCGGGCGAACAGGTCGGCGAGGGGTTCCCGGGCGGCGATCACGCCGCGCGGGGCGTCGGTGAAGCCGAACATGGCGGTTTTCCACGTCTCCAGAGGTAGGTGGGGTGCGGCGAGCGCGAGCCAGCCGCCGGGGAGGAACAGGGACCGGCCCGCCCTGGTGCGTTTCGCTGTCACGACCAGGTCGGTCTCGGCGAGCGCCGCGCGAGCCTTGCGCAACCTGGCCGGCTTCCAGCCGGTCCAGCGGGCCACGTTGGCATCCGTCGGGTCCGGCAGCGCCAACAGTTGCAGGTAGAGCGATGCGGCGTCCTCATCCAAGCCGTGCTGCTCGACGACCTCCTTCACCAGGTGCGGCACGGAGAAAGTCGGGTCCTGGTAGTAGGAGTCCGCGTCGCCCGCGGACGGCACCGCGCACGCGGCGACGACTCCGTCAGCGGCGATGAGGTCCAAGGCGGCCACCACGTGCTGCGACTCGGTCATCTCGGCGACAGCGACCAAGAGGTCCCGGTCGTGCTGACCGAGCCGCCCTGGCCACAGCATCAGGTAGGACCAACGGGCGGCACTGGTGAGGGTGAGCCAGTCACGCACCCTGACGGTGTGCGAGGGCTCGGGCAACTCCACCCCCAGCAGCGCCCGCACGGCGGACTCGTCGACCACGTTGCCGAGCGGCACCGCGAAGTCGGGGTGCGCCACCCGCTGCCGTACCAGGGCCAGCGACTCGGCCAGGGTCGCGCGGTGCGGCGACGACGCGGGCAGCCGCTGCGCGAGCCACAGCAGGACCGGCGGGACGTCGTGCAGGTCCGCGCCGTGGAACCCGTCGGCGTGCCGGGAGACCACCTTGTCGCCGTCGAGCCGCATCTCCGCGTCCCTGACCAGCACCGAGGTGCCCGGGTTGAGCACGGCGACGACCCGGTCGGCCGGGCCGCGCAGCGGGAGCCTGGCCGCCTCGACGAGCACGTCGTCGGGCACCGGCCGGGACCGGCCGACGGCGTCGACCCACACCCGGGCCACCGCGGCGACGTCCGGGCCCGTGTCCCACAGCGCGCCGGGGAGTGACGGGGTGGTGGTGGCCAGCAGGCGTCTGCGCAGGTAGGGGTCGAGGTTCTTCATGCGCTGCTTGGCCGCCTTCGCGCCCGGCAGCGACAACCCCAGCAGGGCGCGGTTCTCGGTGCTGATGAACGTCGAGGCCCACATGTCGACACCGGGCAGTCCGGCGAGCAGGTAGGCGGCTTCCGCGCTGCCCATCCCGGTCTCCTCGACCAATGCCGCCACCGCTTCCGGGCGCCACGGCGCGGCACCGTCGCGGTCCAGCAGGAGGAGGAACTCCTCGATCCACTCGCGACCGAGGGCGGTCGGCAGATCCTCGCCGTGCGCGAGGGACCAGTCGCGCGGCAGGTCGAACTGCCCCGGCTTCCCGGTGTACTGCAGGGCGGTCGCCTCACGGCCGTACCACCCGCCGTCGACCACGACGATGAACCCGTCGCGCACCGGGATCACGTGGTGGCGGTCGATGGAGACCTTCTCCGGCAACGTCACCATCGCCCGCCGCCACCGGCCCGGCTGGTCGAGGACTCCGCTGTCCGCGGTCCACCGCAGCACCTGCGCCAGCGTGGCGCGCTCGGTCTCCGGGGTGACCGGGGACGCCGCGCGCTGCACCAGCAGGCCGATGTGCGGCAGGGCGTCGACCCAGTCCGCCGCCAGGGGCCCTGGCAGCGGCCCGGCGTCCGGTGCGGACCGGCCTGCGGCGGCGCGCAGGGCAGCCAGCGCGGCGGGCATGGTCGTGGCGGCGCCGGTCGGCCGACCGCTCTCGTAGCGGCCGAAGTGGTTGAGCGCGGCGCTGACCTCGTCCTCGGTCACCACCGGCCCGGTGCCCGCGAGCCAGTCGCCTTGCTCGCGGGCCGCCTTCGCGATGTCGTTGAAGGCGCGCAGCCGGACGAGGTGCTCGGCCGCCATGCGCACGACCCCGACGACACCCGCCACCAGCGCGGGGTGGCTGAGGCCGGGGAGACCCGCGAGCACGGCCTTCACGACCCTGTCCTGCTTGCCCGCGCGGAGCGCCGCGAACACCGCGCGCACAACGGACTCACCGTCGCCTTCCCGCTCGGCGACCGCGGCCTTGAGCATCTTCTCGACGGCGCCCCTGCTCACCGCGCGCAGGGCAGCCGACCCGGCCTCGTCCCGCGGCCGCAGCACGTGCCACCAGTGCAGCGGCACCACCAGCGGCGTCCCCGCCGCGTAGTCGGGGTGGTGCGCCCCGTCGGACACCCTGGCCAGTATCTCGCCGTCGGGGTCGAGCAGGCGCTGGGCGCCGTACTCGCGGACCACGGCGACGCGGCTGCCCGGCAGGTCGAGCAGGGCGCTCACCTGGTGCGAGGAGTTGATCCGGCGGCCATCGATGCCCTCGCCGGTCCACGTCCCGTCGGCCTCTTGCCGCAGCCGCCACCCGTGCAGACCACCCGCGGCCCCCAGCGGACTCGACTCCGTGCCGGGGGCGGTGGGCCTGAGGTCGCACTTGAGGAGTTCCAGTCGGGCACCGTCGGCGGCGAAGTCGTCGAGGAACGCCGGACGCCCCACCCGGCCGGTCGCGCCGGTGGCGGGGTCCACCTGGAACCACTCCCAGGCGTTGCCGTAGCGCGCGGACCAGACAGTGGAACCGTCGCCGAAAGCCGCTCTAGGCTCAGGAAGCCTGGTGTCGCCCGGGTGCACCGCTCGCTTGCCGGTGAACCTACCGCCGCCAGGCAGCGCGATGGAGGCGTTGGCACCCACGCGGTTCCAGACGTTCAGCTCGCCAGGCTCGAACTGCTTGGCCGGATTGTCCGCCCAGTACGCGAGGATCCCGTCCGGACCGCGCCAGTTGACCAGCAGCCCGCCGTCGAACCAGTGCGCGGTGGCGGAGTAGGACCACTGGCTCCGGGCGTCGGCCGGGATCCGCGCGGTGTGCTCGACGAGCACGCCGTCCGGCCCGACGGCGACGAAGTGGTCTTGCTTGCCCAGTACCAGTGCAGGCCAGCCCTCGCCGACGACCTCGACGTGGTGCTTGGTCTGGGTCAGGTACGCCTCGGCAGCATCGTCGAGCGCGGGCCAGCCGAGTTCGTCGAGGAGACCGGCAGCGAGGGTGTGCCGCAACGCCCCCACGACATCGGTCGCGGCGAGGGTGTCGGCGGCCTCGGGGACGTCGGTGAACGCGTACGGGGTGCCGAGCACCGCGAACTCCTGCACTGCGTCCGCGAGACCCTGGACCGTCTTCCTCGGCGCGGCGGCGCGGGTGGTGAGCAGGTCGCGCAGGGCGGCACGCAGGCCGGGCACGGCCATGACCGCGCGCACCTGCTCGATGTCGGCGACCTTGCCCCGATTGGACTGCCGGAGGTAGTCGACCGCCTGCGATCCCAGCCGGGGCCCGAGTTCCCCGCCCGCGACCGCGGTCAGGTCGCGGCGGCCAGGGCCGTCGTCGGCGATCCACTGGCGCAGGCCCATGTCGAGCGGTTCGGTCCCGAGCCGCAGCGGGACGTCGTTGGCCAGCAACAGGTCGAGCAGGTCGAGTTCGACATCGTCGCGGCGGGCGACAACGGCGACCGGCTCGGCGTCGGCGACCAACCGGGCGACCATCGCCGCGACCAGGGTGAGCAGTGCCTGGCTGCGGGCGGGCGCCTGCCAGTCGCTCCACCGCGCGGCGACGATCTCCCCCAGCCACCCGGCGGGGGTGGTCGGCACGGTCGGGTCGGGCGGGCCGGTGAGCGCCTCGGTCGCGCCACCCGCGGTGAGGATGTCCAGCCAGGTGTCGGTGGTGCCGCGCTGGCGTGGCACGAACGCCAACAACCGGGCCCGGATGCCGGGTTCCTCGGTGGCCAGCGCGACGAGCGAGTCGCGGTAGGACTTCCAGAACCCGGTGGCGGCCCGCGAGATCGACGCGGTACCGAGGATCTCGCGCAGCACCCACTTGTCCTCGGCGCGCAGGTCCAGCCTCGCCGCCTTGGCGAGCCTGCGCAGGTCCTCGGGCATGCCCGCGTGCGGCGGGAGCCCGCCGCGGACCCGTTCCACGCACAGGGTGCGGAACCGCTCGTACGCCTCGGCGGGCGGGAACCGGCGGGCCAGGTCCCTCGCGTGCGCGGTCAACGCCTTGGCGGGCAGCACCCCGGCGAAGGCGAACTCCAGGAAGACCGCCCGGACCCGTTCGCCGTCGACGGCGAGGTCGTGGACCTGCTCGGCCTCCCGCGCCTTGCCGAACATCGTCGCCGCGTAGGTCCCGTTGCCGTGCCTGAGGAAGATCCGCGCGGCCTCCTCGTAGAAGGTCGGCAGGAAGTGCGGTGCCGAGCGGCCCAGCATCGTCGCCAGTTCGCCGAAGCCGTCCTTGGCCGCGCCCGCCTTGGACTTCGCCACCCGGTCCAGCCGCTCGATGTCCTTGACCAGCGCCAGCGCGTGCCGCGCGGTGCCGGGGTCGTTGATCAGCGCCCAGGCCGGGAACCCCAGCGCCGAGCGCCTCGCCACCCCGACCGGGACGGCGCTCACCGGCGCGGCGAACCCCAGGTACTCCGCTGTCAGGTCCTCGGCGACCCCCAGCACCTCCGGCACCAGCCGCACCACGACCCGGTCCTCGACCGCCGGGTGCTCGTAGTGCCTGGCCACCAGGGTGTCCCGGTCGCCGCCCGCGCTCACGCCCGGCAGTACCGCGCCCGCGGCCACCAGTGCGGCTTCGGTGCCCATCCGCCTGCCCCCACCTCATCGTCCGAAGTGGAGGGAACCATTCCGACCACTCACGCAGAGGGTAGCGGCGGGCACCGACAGTCGCGTCGAGTTGTGCACAGGCCCAGGTCAGCGGGCGGGGAGCTCCAGTGCCCAGCGGTACGCCTGGACGAGTCCGGTGTGGAATCCCGAGGCGGAGCCCCAGAGGAACAGCCGGAAGTGCCGGTAGAGCGGCTCGCCCCAGGTGCGGATGACGTGCTCCCGGTTGGCGTCGAGCTTCTCGGCCCAGATCTTGCAGGTGAGGTAGTAGTTGTGGCGCTCGTCGTCCACCGACACGAGGTCGAACGGCGACTTCGCCACGTGCCGTAGGTAGTCGTGCAGCAACAGAGGGCTCGACACACCCGGGTAGATGTACCGGCTCATGAACGTCGACACGCGGTGCTTGGCACGCATCGCCAACGCGTCCAGGTAGACCCGCCCGCCCGGCTTCAACAGCTCTTCGTACTTGGTCAGCGACCTGGCGTAGTCGGGCAGGTGCTCGGTGACACCCATGTTGACCACGGCGTCGTACTTCACGCCGGGCGAGTACTCGAAGACGTGCTGCCGCAACACCTGGCAGGGCAGGCCCTCGCGGGCGATGAGGTCCTTGAGGTACAGCTCCGAGGGCTCGGACAGGGTCAGGGTGGTGACCTCGATGCCCTTGCGGCCCGCGTGTTCGACGAACGCGCCCCAGCCGCCGCCGACCTCGAGCACGGTGTCGCCGGGGTTGAGGCCGAGCTGCTCGATCGCCAGGTCCATCTTGCGGGTCATGGCGTCCTCGATGGGCTCGTCGTCCGATTTGAACGAACCCTGGGTGTAGCAGCGGTGCCGCTCGTCCAAGAAGGACAGGAAGAACTCCGGGTCGCGGTCGTAGTGCGCGGTGATGGACCGGCGGTCGTGCTCGGTCTTACCGCGCACCACGGCGGGGAGGAACCTGTTGGCGTAAGAGATCGGGTGGAAGTCGCCGAAGAACTTGCGCACCTCGAGCGCGGTCAGGATGTCGCCCTCGATGTCGATGTTGCCGTCGAGGTAGGCGAGACCGACCTGCACCTGGTCGAGGGAGTTCAACGCGGACATGCCCGCGTTGTTGTTGGCCACCAGGGTGAACACCGGCTCGCCGGACCCCAGGGTGCGCCCGTCCCCGGTCGGGGGCTGGACGCGGAAGGGTACCTCGGCCCGCTTGCGGAAGTACGTGCGGTAGCGCCGTCCGAAGGCGCCCCAGTCGGCTTTCTGCCCCGTCACGCGGCCAGACTAGCAGCGGCCACCGACGGCCCACCACGGTTTTCGACGTGGCTCAGCCCGCGATCGCGCCGAGTTCGGCCAGGTCCGCCGGGGTGAGCGCGATGTCACCCACGGCCAGGTTCTGCTCGAGGTGGGCGACGGTCTTGGTGCCGGGGATGAGCAGGATGTTGGGGGACCTGGCGAGCAGCCAGGCGAGCGCGATCTGCCGGTCGGTCGCCCCGTGCCTGGCCGCGACGGTGTGCAGGACCTCGGCCTGGATCGGCTGGAAGCCGCCGAGCGGGAAGAACGGCACGTAGGCGATCCCGAGTCGGTCGGTCTCCTCGATCAACGAGTCGTCTCCGCGCTCGGTGATGTTGTAATGGTTCTGCACGCACGCGACCGGCGCGATCTCGCGGGCTTTCGCGAGTTGCGCGGCCGTGACGTTGCTGACCCCCAACTCCCCTACCAACCCCTGTTCGCGTAGCGCGGCGAGAACGGCGAACGACTCCTCGAGCGGCGAGTCGTCCATCACGCGCAGGTTGACCACGTCGAGTCGGTCCACACCGAGACGGGTGAGGTTGTCGTGGACGGCGGAGCGCAGTTCGTCCGGCGCGAGCGCGGGCAGCCAGTTGCCCGTGTCGTCGCGACGCGCCCCGATCTTGGTGACGATCACCAGGTCCGCGGGGTAGGGCCGCAGCGCGCGGGCGATGAGGTCGTTGACCACGTACGGGCCGTAGTAGTCGGAGGTGTCGATGTGGTCCACGCCGAGCTCGACCGCGCGGCGCAGGACGGCGACGGCACCCTCGGGGTCGGCGGGCGGTCCGAAGACACCAGGCCCGGCCAACTGCATGGCCCCGTACCCGACTCGCTTGACCCCTCGCAGAGCGCTCATGCCGTTCACTATGCCCGTTCGCGACTGGGCGTGTGCGGTCAACCGCGGTGCGGGAAGTGCGCGACGAGTGTGCTCCTGCCGTCGGAGTGGCGAAGCTGCACCTCATCGGCCAGGACGCGCAGGAGCGGCAAGTTGAAACCACCGTCGATGGGGTTGTTGCCTTGGGCCGGTAACTGCCACGAGCCGTCCTCGGCGACAGTGACGACGATCGTCTTGGCCTTCGCGTGCAGCGTCAGCGTCACCGCGCCGTCCTCGCCCTCCGGCCGGAACCGGTGGTCGATGGCGTTGGTCACGGCCTCGTCGGTGGCCATGACGATGTTGCGGGCGGTCTCGATGGCGACGCCGAAGTCGGCCAGCCAGACGCGGACGTGGTTGCGCACCGTGACGACGTGTTCGGCGCGAGCCGGGAGTCGCACGGTGATGTGGTCGGCGGAAGACTCGGCCGTGACGGTCACGGGTGCTTCCATAGGGACCCCTGGACCGGGGACCTCGGTGGTCGGCGACCCGGTCTCCCCGGCGCCCGGTGCGGTCGACACCGTCTTACCTCCCTGCCAAGCAACGTGCACGTCACCGGATGAGTCGCCACCGGCAATGTAACTGTTACCGCCGGTTCATGATGACGGTAGCGAGCCGTCCGGGGAAGAGGTCGCGCCCACGCGGTTCATGCGGAAAAGTCACCAGCGTGCGCGCGGACGAGCCGGGGACCGGGGAGATGGCCGGGCTGGTGCTGCGGTTCGACTGGTCCGCGACGCAGCTCGGGCCGCGTCAGTGCTGGTCGGAGCCACTGCGCACGGCGGCGGGGATAGTGCTGGAGTCGCGCCACCCGATGCTGCTGCTGTGGGGCGAGCGGCTGACGATGCTCTACAACGACGCCTTCGTCCCGCTGGCCGGTGACCGGCACCCCGGCGCGCTCGGCGGGTCGGGGCGGGCGGTGTTCGCCGAGGTCTGGCCCACGATCGGGCCGGTGGTGGAGCGGGTGCTCGAGACCGGCGAGGCGGCCTGGGTCGACGACCAGCCGCTGGTGCTGACCAGGCACGGGGCCGCTGTGGAGACCTTCTGGTCCTACTCGCACAGTCCGGTGCGGGACGGCCGCGGCCGGGTGGTCGGGGTGTTCAGCACCACGAACGACACGACGTCGCGGGTGGTGGCGGCCCGCAGGTTGGCGGCGCTGCGCGACCTGGGCGGGCTGCCGCGCTCGGCGGACAACTCGGTCACGGCGGTGTGTTCGGCGGCGGCACGGGTGCTGGCCGAGCACCACGCGGAGATCCCCTACGCCCTGTTCCACCTGGTCGAGCCGGACGGGTCGCTGCTGGTGGCGGCCGAGTGCGGGGCGGTTCCACCGGATCCGGGGCGGGCGGGAGCGGTCGCGGCGGCCTGGCGGTCGCGGGAGTCGGTGCCGTGCGGGACCGGCGAGCTACTTGTGCCGTTGCAACCAGGGAGCGGGGGTGACTCGCCGGGAGTCTTGGCGCTAGGGCTCTCCGCGCACCGGGTGTTCGATAAGGACTATCAGGACTTCTTGGTCCTAGTGGGTGGCCAGGTGTCCGCGGCGGTGGGTGACGCGAGGGCCTACCAGGAGCAGCGGCGGCAGATCGCGGACCTAGCCGAGCTGGATCGACTCAAGACCGAGTTCTTCGCCAACATCAGCCACGAGTTCCGAACGCCGTTGACGCTGATCGCCGGAGAGACTGCGGACGCCGTCGCGGACGAGGTAGCGCCCTTGGCGCCTGCCCAGCGTGATCGGGCCGAGGTGGTGCTGCGCAACGCCGAGAGGCTGCGCAGGCTGGTCGATGACCTCTTGGACCTAGCGCGGCTCGAAGCGGGCGCCCTGACGGCGGATCCCACATGGACCGACCTGGCGGCGCTGACGGAGGAGGTGTCGACCTCTTTCGCGCCCGCGGTGAGCAAGGCGGGTCTGGCCATGGTGCTGCGGTGCTCTCCCCTGCCCCGGTTGGTCGCGGTCGACCGCGGGATGTGGGAGAAGGTCGTGCTCAACCTGCTGTCGAACGCCGTGAAGTACACCCTCGCCGGTCACATCGAGGTGGCGCTGCTCGACCGGGGCGACGACGTCGAACTCGTGGTGACGGATACCGGCGTGGGGGTGTCGGCGGAGGAGTTGCCGCGGCTGTTCACCCGGTTCCACCGGGCCGCCGACGGCCGTGGGCGGTCGTTCGAGGGAGCTGGGATCGGTTTGGCCCTAGTGGACGAACTGGTCAGGTTGCACGGTGGGTCTACCGGTGTGGCCTCGACCGTAGGGGTGGGGAGCGCGTTCACAGTGCGCATCCCGTACGGCGAAACCGCCGCCGAGGTCGGTACTACGCCTCCCGCCGGACGCACCGCTCACCTGACTGAGGCACTGCGATGGTCGGATCCCGCGAGTGAGCCGGTGTCACGCGCACCCGAGGACGCCCCGACTGTGTTGGTGGTCGATGACAACTCTGACTTGCGTCGGTTCGTGACCGCGCTGCTCAGTCCTACCTGGAAGGTCATCCAGGCTCCGGACGGGGTGACCGCGTTGGCTCGGGTGGCGGAAGACGCCCCGGACATGGTCTTGACCGACGCGATGATGCCGGGGATGAGCGGGTTCGAACTGCTCCACACGCTCCGCGCGGACCCTGCCACGGCAGAGCTACCTGTCGTGTTCCTGTCGGCGCGGGCCGGGGAGGACGCGGCGGTCGAGGCGCTGGACGCGGGCGCGGACGACTTCCTGCCCAAGCCGTTCTCCCCCGCCGAACTGGTCGCGCGGATCCGGTCGAACCTGGAACTGGCGAGGCTGCGGACGCGGGCGGCGCGATTCCGCAAGACCCTGGTCGAGGCGCTGCAGGAGGGGTTCTTCCTGGCCGACGCGGCGGGCACGGTGATCGAGGCGAACACGGCGTTCGGGACGATCACGGGCTACTCGGCGAGCGGGGTGCCGTTCCGGTGGCCCTACCCGTGGCTGTCCGAGGGCGGGGACCGGCACAAGCAGGAGCGGGTGCACGAGCAGTTCCTGCGCCGCGGCGGGGGTGAGTTCCTGTACCCGATCCGGCACCGCGACGGGCACCGGGTGTGGGTGTCGTCGCTGGTCGCGACGCTGCCGGACCGCACGGGGGCGGCGCGGATGTCGGTGGGGACGGTGCGCGACGTGACGGCGCGGGTCACCGCGACCAATCGCGAGGCGACCCTGGCGCGGTTCACCGGCGCGCTCGCGACGGCTGTAGACGTGGACGGGGTGCTGGGCGCCGGGTTGCCCGGGGTGGCCGAGGCGTTCGCGGCGTGGTCGGCGGCGGTGGTGCTGTGGCGCTCCGACACGCCTGACCCGCGTGTGGTGTCGTACCCGGTGTCGGTGACCTGGGACAGCTGGTCGTTCGAGCTGCGGCAGGCGATGGCGGACGCGGCGCGGCGGCGGGCGGGTGCGGTCGCCGAGGTCAGGGACGCGGCGGGGCCCGCGTTGGTGACGGCGCTGGGCGCGGCGGACGCGGTACTGCTGGTGCGGCCCCGGTCGGCACCGGACCCGGCGGACCGGTCGCTGTTCGCGTTGATGTCCCAGCACCTGGCGTTGGCGACGGCGCGGGCTCGCAGCTTCGACGAGACCCGAGGGGTGGCGCTGACGCTGCAACACGCCCTGCTCGGACCGAGTGACCTACCGCCGGGGTTCGCTGTGCGGTACGAACCGGCGGTGTTGCCGCTAGAGGTCGGTGGTGACTGGTACGACGTGGTGCGGCTACCTGGGGATCGCATCGGGATCGTGGTGGGCGACTGTGTGGGCAACGGGCTCGCGGCGGCCGCGGTGATGGGTCAGCTACGGAGTGCGTGCCGCGCGTTGCTTCGCCAGTCGGGTAGCGCTGCCGACGCGTTGCGTCAGTTGGACGGCTACGCGGAGGACGTACCGGGCGCGAGTTGCACGACCGTCTTCTGCGGGATCGTTGATCCTGTCGCGAGCACAGTGACCTACAGCCGTGCCGGGCACCCGCCGCCGGTGTTGCTCACACCTGATGGCAGTACCCGCGTGCTGGACGAGGCGGGTTCGCTTCCCTTGGCTGTCCTACCTGACACCGACCGCGTGAACGCTCAGACGGACCTACCACCAGGGTCGTTGGTGTTGCTCTACACCGATGGTCTTGTCGAAAGGCGCGACGAACCCTGGGACGTCGGCTTGGACCGGCTCCGCAACAGCCTGTCGACCCAGTCGGCCCCAGGGACCCCTCTTGCGGCGATCATCGACCGGGTCTTCGACGACCTCCGCCCGGCTTCCGGCTACGACGACGACGTCGCCGTGGTGGCCTACCGGTCGGCGGAGGACCGCTGAGGTGGGGATCGTGCTGGTGACGGGGTGCTCGGGCTCGGGTAAGACGTCCGTCGCGGCCGAGTTGACGCGCCGTGGGCTGGTGGCGGTGGACGCTGACACGACGTTGGCGATGTGGCTCGACCGCGACGGCAGCCCTGTCGAGTTGCCCGACGACACCACCTTCGAATGGCTCTCCGAACACGACTGGTCGTGGGACTTGTCGCTGCTCGACGAACTCGCCACGCGCCCGGGAACGCGGTACGTGTGTGGTAACGCGGGCAACATCGGTAATGCCTGGCCAAGGTTCGACCGGGCCTACCTGCTGGTCATCGACGAGGCCACGATGCTGTCCCGGCTGGACTACCCGCACCGCGACCACGACTTCGGTCGTAGTCCAGGTCAGCGCGCGTGGCTCCAGGACTGGCGCCCGCGCTACCAGGCGGAGGTAGCAGCGTTGGGCGCGATCCCCGTTGACGCTACCCAGGCCCTGATCACGGTGGTCGACCAGATCACCGCGCAAGTCCAGCGATGACGGCGGGCGCGGTTGCGCCTAGGCTGCTCGACGGGGGCGCGAACGCGGTCTTGTGCGGAGTGGCGACGTGCGCGGCTACGATCTGCACCCGGGTGAGCTGGTGGAAGGAGCCTGGCGTGGGTGAACCGGCACCGCTGGCGATCACGGTGGACGAGCGCGCGGCGGCGGTGGTGGTGTCCGTGGTCGGTCAGCTCGACTTCGGCACGACCCCGGAGCTGCTGCGGGTGGCAGCGCCGGTCGTGGACAGCGGGCGGGCCGTGGTGCTCGACCTGGGCAGGTTGTCCTTCTGCGACTCCAGTGGCCTCAGCGCGCTGGTGCGGCTGCACAAGGCGGCCGTGGCCGCCGAGGGGACGCTGACGCTCGCCGCGCTGCGCCCGCAGGTGGGGGCGACGATCACCGCGACCGCGCTGGACCGGTTGTTCAGCATCGTCGACGAGGTGCCGGGGACGGACGGCAGGTGAGCCCGAGCCGGGTGCCGGACACGCGGACCTACGACATCACCCGGTTCGGCCTCTCGGACATGGTCCGCACCGCCGCGGACCTGCGCAGGCTCGCCGAGCTCGCCCCGGACTTCACCTCGGCGGGGTGCGCGGTCGTGACCCGGCTGCGGGAGTGCTTCACCGATCCGGCCGGGTCGGTGCTGCCGGTGGTGCGGCTGCTCACCATCCGCTCCGGCGCGGAGCTGGGTTTGGACGCGGGCGCCAAGTACCTGGTGCTGGAGGCGGGTACCGAGTCGGATGCTCCGCGGGTGCGCACGCTGCCTCCGGTCGAGGAGTTCGAGTCGATGCCGATGATGGCGGCGATGACTCGCGAGTTCGGTCTGACTCCCGAGGACATCCTCAACGGCGGCGGTGACGGCAACGGGTTCGGCGTGTTCCACGTACCGGTGGCCCGCGGCAGCCGCTACATCGACGACCAGGCGTTGGTCACCACGCACGACATCGAGTCGGTGCTCGGGTTCGGCGGGGTGTTGCCAGGTGGGACGCCCTTCGCCGTGGTGCTGTACTCGCGTGTACCGATCCCGGTGAGCACCGCGGAGCAGTTCACGGCGGTCGCCATCGGGCTGCGCGTCGGGTTGCTCGCGCACGGCGCCGAGGTGCCCGCCGAGCGGGACGCGCTGCGCCAGCACCTGACGACCCTGGAGCGGGCTTCTCGCGACCAGGCGAACGCGCTCGAGGAGGCCGTGGACCAGCTCCGCGCGACGGCGGACCTCGTGGACACTCTGCAGGTCGTGGGGCGGCGCCTGACCGCGCAGCTGGATCTGGACGCGTTGGTGCAGGACGCCACCGACGCGGCGACGAAGGCCACGGGCGCGGAGTTCGGCGCGTTCTTCTACAACCTCGTGGACTCCTACGGCGAGTCTTACACGCTGTTCACGCTCTCGGGTGTGCCGAGGGCGGCGTTCGAGAAGTTCCCCATGCCGCGCAACACCAAGGTGTTCGCGCAGACGTTCAACGGCGTGGGCACCATGCGGTCCCCTGACATCACCGCCGACCCGCGCTACGGGCACAACCCGCCGTACCACGGGATGCCGGAAGGCCATCTGCCCGTGTGCAGCTACCTCGCGGTACCGGTGATCTCACCGTCGTCCGGTGAGGTGTTGGGCGGCTTCTTCTTCGGGCACTCCGAACCCGACCAGTTCACCGCGCGGCACGAGCAGCTGGCGGAGGGCATCGCCGGTTATAGCGCGATCGCCTTGGACAACGCGCGTCTGTTCTCCCGGCAGCGGTCCATGGCCACCGAGTTGGCGCGCAGCATGCTGCCGAAGATCCCCGCCACACCGGGTCTACGCGTCCTCTCGCGCTACCTTCCCGCAGCGACAGGCGCGGAGGTGGGCGGCGACTGGTTCGACGTGATCTCGTTGCCGGTAGGGCGAACGGCGTTCGTTATCGGCGATGTCGCCGGACGCGGTGTGTCAGCGGCGGCGGTCATGGGCCAGATCCGGACGGCGGTGCGGTCGTACGCGCTGCTGGACCTGCCGCCGTCGGAGGTGCTGCGCAACAGTTCCGAGTTGGCGATGGCGACGCCGGACGCGGACTTCATCACGTGCCTCTATGCGGTGCACGATCCCGCCGACGGCACGCTTACCTTCTCCAGCGCGGGTCATCCGCCCGCGGTGTACGTATCGCCGGAGGGTGTGTCGTCGCTGATCGGGCAGACGTTGGGCATGCCGCTCGGCGTTGGCACCAACTTCGCACAGCGGCAGATCGAGTTCCCTGTGGGTGCCCGGCTTGTGCTCTACACCGATGGCTTGGTGGAGACCAGGAACGGTTACCTGAACGAGGGAATCGACGCGCTCGCTGAGGCTGTGCGCGAGATGCCCGCCGACGGCGAGGAACTGGACGCGCTGATCACGCGTATGACAGCGGGCGCCCACGCGGACGACGTCGCGCTGCTGTACGTGCGGAACGAGGGCAACAACCGCCGGGTCAGCACGCTCGTGCTCGACACGTTGCCGGACGCCGCCGCGCGAGCGCGGTCCTTCACCACCGAGCACCTGGAGATGTGGGGGCTGGCGGCGTTGACCGACCGCGCCGTCACCATCACCAGCGAGTTGGTCACCAACGCGATCAAGCACACCGGTTCCCCCGCCGTCCTGCGCCTGCACGTGGACGCGCGCGGTCTGGGCATCGATGTCAGCGACCACGGCTACACCCAGCCGCGCACGCTTCCCGCCGCGCTCGACGACGAGCATCACCGCGGCCTCCACATCGTCGAGTCCTTCGCGACCCGTTGGGGCACACGCGCGACCTACGACGGGAAGTTGGTGTGGGCTGAGATAGCCCTACCGCGACGCTGCTAGCTCCTCGCCTTCCCATGTCCGTCAGTCAACGGATGTCTCGTTCGACGCGGGACGACATGCTCATACCAGGACAAACCAACCCTGGAGACGAGCGATGACCGTCGAAACACCGCACCAACGCCTCACACGCAACTACGGTGAGATGCTGCAAGAGATCCGCGTCGCGCAGACCGGGGTGCAGTTCCTCTTGGCCTTCCTGCTCGCGTTGGCGTTCACGCCGCGCTTCCCCGAGATCACCGAGTTCCAGCGCACCGTCTACGTTGTCGCTCTCCTGTTCGGGGCGGCGGCGACTGCCTTGCTGATCGCCCCCGCCCCGTTCCACCGCCTGGTGTTCCGCCGCAGGCTCAAGAGCCACCTGGTGACCGCGACGGGGTGGTTCACCTTGTGCGGACTGGGTTTCCTCGTGCTCTCCCTCGGCGCGTCGATGCTGCTGATCCTGGACGTGGTGCTGGGCACCCGGCAGGCGGTGTGGCTGACGATGGGCACGGTGACGTGGTTCCTGGTGTGGTGGTTCGTCGTGCCGATGGTGAGCAGGCGGCACGGGCGGCGCCACCCGAGCCAATCGCAATCGGGCCAGTCACCGACGGGCCGAGCACAGACGGGCCACCCGGACGCGGGTCACCCCGACGCGCGGTAGTGGGCGGCGGCCTCCCTGGCGATCTCGGTCCGGGAGGCCATGCCCAGTTTCGCGAGGATGTGCGAGACATGTGTGGCCACGGTTCGCCGGGAGAGCACCAAGCGGTCGGCGATGGCCGGGTTGGACAGTCCCTGTGCGACGAGTGCGGCCACTCTTGCCTCGGCCGGTGTCAGGCTGCTCCACCCGGTGCGCTCGACGCGGTGGCGCACTCTCGGTCCGCGACGGATGCCATGCGCGTGCAGCGCGGATCGCATACCTGCGGCGTCCCAGGCCGCGCCAAGTGTCTCGTAGAGGTCGTCAGCGGCGGTGAATGCGGCCCGAGCTGACACAGAGTCCCCCGCCTCGGCCCAGGCGATCGCAGCGGCGTGCAACGCTCGCCCACGCGCGAACGGCCGCCCGGCTGCGAGGTAGTGCTCACCGGCGCGAGTCAGCGCTGCCGGGTCACGGTCGATGAGTCCTCGACACAGTGCTGCCGCTCCGAGGCGATGCGATACCGGATCGTCGACCTTCTCCGCCAGCCCAGCCGTGTACTCGGCCGCAGTGAGATCACCGAGAAGTAGTGCAAGGCGCACTGTCTCGGGCAGGAGATCTTCCATCTCCTCAAGCTCTTGTGCTGACTCCGAGAGACATCCCAGCAGCCCTGCCAGAGCGCGGTCGGGCTGACCACGCCTCTCACGGTCGAGTGCCTTGGCCAGCGCCAACGACCCGATCACCCGGTTACCGATGCCCTTGGCCGGTTCGGCTGCCGCCGCGAGGTGGGCGACACCCGCGTCAGGGTCGCCGCGGTGGAACGCGATCAGCGCGGCGATGCCGTGGTCGCAGCACGCCACACCTGGGTCCTTGACGTCGTCGGGTAGCGCGGTCACCTCGGTCAGCGCGTCGTCCCACCGGCCCACGTCGAACAACAGCTCGCCGAGCGCGCTGTGCGACTGCGCGAGCCGGATCAGCCCGCCTGCCTCTTCGGCGAGCGTGCGGACCGCTGTGGCGGCGGCGATGGCCTCGGGGTAGCGGTCCACGTCGCCGAGCGCGACCGCCTGGTTGATCTGCAGCAAGAGCCTGAGGTCGAGCAGGGCGGGGTGGGCGTCGGTGACCGCGAGCGCCCGGTCGAACAGGGGAAGCGCCGCGGCGACGTCCCCGCGCATGATGGACACGACAGTGAGCACGTGCAGCGCCCATCCGATGGTCCAACGATCGTCCTCGGCAGCCGCCAACGCGCGAGCGGCGACCACACCGGCCAGTTCGACTTCCCCGAGATCGCGGTGCGCACGGGCGGTCAGCACCAACAATCGGGCGCGGTGTCGATCGGGCAAGTCAGTGCTGGCGGCGGCGAGCGCTGCAAGAGACTCACGCGAGCGACCAGTCAGTGCTCGGCACTGCGCAAGCGTCCAGTGGAGGTCGACGATGAGGTCCGGGTCCGTCGTTACCGCTAACGCGCGGTTGGCGACTTCCTCGGCGCCGCTGGCGTCACCCATGCGGTAGCGGGCGTCAGCCAGCCTGGCGGCGAGAGGCCCACCATCGCCACGGACCGCCCGGTCGAGTAGTCGCACCGCCATCGACGGTGACTGGGCGATCAACGCGGGCGCGGCTTCGACAAGCCAGGCCGTCGACCACGCGTCGAGACGAGCCGTGCCTGACAGATCTACCGCGCGCAGGTACTGCCGCGCGATGCGTCGGATCGGGGCACCAGAACCAGCCAGAGCAACAGCGGCGTCACGATGGAGGACGGCTCTAACCGCAACTGGTAAGTCGTCGTGGATCGCGGATCGGATCAATGGGTGGCGGAAGGCGAGTCTGTCGGCCGATTCGCGCAAGACACCGGCCGCGCGTGCTTCCTCCAACGCATCGATCACCTCAGTGACGCGCTCTCCGAGGACAGCGGCAACATCGGCAGGATCGAACTCGACGCCGAGTAGTGCTGCTGCGCCGAGTACCGCTCGAACACGCTCGGGCAGGAAATCCAACCGGTGGGCGATAGCGGCACCCAGTGAACCTGGGGCGAGATCTGCGGTTAGTTCTACCTCGCCCGCTTGTGCCGTGATGGCGCCGGATCGGCGGAGAGCTTCAACGAGTTCGGTCAAGTACAACGGGTTCCCCGCGGCCCCATCGGCCAACGCGAGCAGGCGGGTTCCGGGGGCGCCGCCCGCGAGGTCGCCGACGAGCGTGGTGACGGCATCGTCGTCGAGTCTGTCGAGTGGGACGACACCGGAGCCCGCGGCGCGCCTGATGGCGAGCAACTCCGTACCGCGCGGTGCCAGGCGGGTCATTCCGAGAACCAGTAGCGGTAGGTCGCGCGCGAGCCTGGCCAGGCGGCACCAGAGGGCGGCGGTGGCGCGATCCGCCCACTGGAGGTCGTCGATGACCAGCACGGTCGGTGTGACGGCGCACAGGTCGGTGATGATGGCCTGGAGTTGGCGGGACGCGGCGGCGACAGGGTCCGACGCGCCGGTCTCACCGCGCAGCAGCCGGTCAGCCGAAGCGAGCCTGGGATCGTCACCGCGCAGGGCGTCCAGCACCGGCAAGAGCGGCAGGTCTTGGCCGAGCTCGTCGCCGTAGCCCCACTTGATGATGTAGCCGAGTGACTCGGCTCGGTTCGTGGCCGCGCGCACCAACGTCGTCTTGCCGATCCCCGGCTCGCCCTCGACCAGCAGTGCCCGCCCCCGTCCGGCGCGCACGGCGTCGACGGCGGCGTCGAGGCGACGTCGCTGCCGGACGTGGCCAACGGACATCAGGCCAGGCTAGAAGGTGAACGAAAGGTAAACAATCGTCGGTGGACACGTCGAACCCAATGGCCTAGCAGCCCCTTACTCACCGTGGTCGCCTGGGGTTACGCGCGCATTCACCGGTCGTTGGCGCCTGCGTGGCACCACCGTGGCATGGCGTTGCGACCATCGGTGCGCTCCACACCGTGCACAGCCCGTCCGGGCCGCACCGGCCGGACGGCCGACCGACGGAGAACCCCATGCGCGCCAAGCGTTCCCTTCTCGCCGCCCTCCTCGCCGCCGCGACACTCGTCGTCGGGGCGATCATCGCAGCCCCCGCGTCCGCGGGCACCGACCCCGGTATGACGCACAACTCCACGCCGGGGATGACGCACAACTAGCCCGTTTCACGCCTCGCCCACGCGGGTAAACACCTCTGAGTGACTGAGCGACTGGTTTCCGGGCGCTACCGTCTGGTCGAGCCACTGGGCAGCGGCGGCATGGGCGAGGTGTGGCGGGCCTACGACGAACGACTCCACCGGACGGTGGCGGTCAAGCGCATGCGGGTCCCGGCGGGACCCGAGGCGGAGCGCGTGACGCGGCTGGCGATGCGGGAGGGCCGGATCGCGGCCAGGCTGCAGCACCCTGGCGCCATCACCGTGTACGACGTGATCGATGACGACGGCAATCCCTGCCTGGTCATGGAGTACCTGCCGTCGACGAGCCTGTCTGCCGCGTTGGCGTCCACGGGGCCACTGTCCCCGGAGGAAGCCGCGCGCGTGGGTTTCGCTATCGCGGCCGCTTTAGCCGCCGCGCACGAGGCCGGGATCGTGCACCGGGATGTCAAGCCGGGCAACGTGTTACTGGGCGAGGACGAGCGCGTCAAGATCACCGATTTCGGGATCTCCCGCCTGGCCGCTGATTCAGCTGTTACCGCGACCGCGACGGTCAAGGGCACACCGGCCTATCTGGCTCCGGAAGTCGCGCGTGGTGACGTGGCCACCTTCGCATCGGACGTGTTCTCGCTCGGCGCGACGCTCTATGCCGCTGTCGAGGGCGCGCCGCCGTTCGGGCGGGATGACAATCCCATCGCCTTGCTCTACCGAGTCGCGACAGGCGTGTTCGAACTGCCTACCCACGCGGGCGCTTTGACACCGCTGCTGATGCGCATGCTGGATATGGACCCCACGGCGCGTCCGACGATGGCCGAGGTCCGTGACGCACTTGATGCCGTCGAGCACGACCCCATCGCGTTCGTGCCCACGCAGCAGTTGGCACCAGTCGAGGCAGTACAAGCCAAGGTCGAAGCAGTACAAGCCAAGACGGTGTTGGTCGAACCGCCGGTTCAGGTTGAGGCGCGGCGGCGTCGGAAGTCCGCGCTGGTTGTTCTGGTCGCGCTCGCGGTGCTGGCAGGTGGGACTGTCGCCGCTCTGGCCCTGCTCGACGACCAGGCGTCTGGAGTCGCGGCACCGACCCCTCCCCCGACGTCCACCCAAGCTCCTCCGCAGCCCACAGCGCAGCCGACGACGGTTCAGCCCACGACGGCCGAGCCGACCACGACGGTCCCTCCTGCGGTGAACCCGGTAGCACCGACACCGGGCGACCCGGCGACAGCGCTCACGGACTACTACGGCCTGATGCCCGCCGGCCTCGACAAGGGGTGGGAGCGGCTGACCGAGAAGTTCCAGCGCTACCCCGCGGGCGGGTACGGGGGCTATCAGAGCTTCTGGGGCTCGGTTCGCGAAGTGCGGATCTCGGATGTGTCGTCCGTCGGCGAGAACACCCTGAAGGCGACCATCGACTACCGGTTCGCCGATGGCCGGTCCGTGCGGGAGGTGCACCGTTACGTGCTGGTTAACGCCGGGGGTCAGTGGAAGATCGACCAGTCGACGGTGCTGAGCAGCCGCCCCGTCTGACGTTCCGTGCGGGTACCGTGACAGGGTGGCGCGGCGTGATCACGGTGACCCGGCGGCAGATGCCGTCCTAGCCGCCGTCGCCACCGTTGTCGGCGAGCGAGACCCACGCCCGGAGGCGGTCGCGGAAGCGGTGGGCATCGCTTTGGGGGCCGATGGGTGCGAACTACGACTGGACGGTGTCCGCTACGCGTGGGGCGCGGGCGGTGCCGGGTTCCGCGCGGCGATCTCCCCTGGCGCTGACTTGCGCGTTCGACCTACCCGCAGCCGGTTGAGCTCAGTGGCCGCCGTGTTGGCTCCGGTGATCGACCTGATCCGGCTCACCCGCGAGGTCGACGGACTGCGCCGCCGCGGCCACGCCGCGACCGCGGACCTGGCCGACGGCCGCTGGCGCGCCGCCGCCGAGATGGACACCGAGCGCCGCCGCGTCGAACGCGACCTGCACGACGGCACCCAGCACCACCTGGTGGCCCTCCGGATGGCCGTCGCGGTCGCCGAGCACGACCCGAGGCTCCTCCCGACCCTGTCCCCCCGCCTGGACGCCGCCCAGGAGAGCCTGGTGCGCACGGCGGCGGGAATCCTGCCCCCGGCCCTCGCCAAGGGCCTGGTGGCCGCCCTGGGCGCCGAACTGGCCCCGCACACCGACGTCCGCCTCGACGTCTCGGCGGACCTGCCCCGCTACCCGGCCCCCGTCGAGACAGCCGTCTACTTCGTCTGCCTGGAAGCGGTCAACAACGCCCACAAACACGCCGTCGGCGCCGCCATCGACGTCCGCCTCCACCCCGCCCCCGACGGCCTCCACTTCTCCGTCCGCGACAACGGCCCCGGCTTCGAGGTAGCCCGAACCGGCACGGGCAACGGCCTGGTGAACCTCACAACCCGCCTCACCGACATCGGCGGCACAGTCCGAGTGGACTCGGGCCTGGGCAACGGCACGACCATCGCGGGCTTCATCCCGACCTAGGCCACTCTCGATGAGACGCAGGCAGGCAACTCGACTTCCTTGCTGCGTCGGGGTGCAGCGACTAGGAGCGAAGCAGCGAGAGACCTTCGCAGGTTCGGACCAGGACCAGGCAGGCGTCGCGGTGGTGGGGGCTGGTGGCGGGGTTGCTTGCGCGGGTGCGCCAGATGGCGGTGGCGGTGGTGGCGGTGTGGTGGATCTCGTCCAAGGGGGCTGTGGCGGGGAGTCCTAGGCGGATGTGGGGAGCGCGGCCGTTGGCGCCTAGGAGGCGTTCGGCGTCGGTGGGGAGGGTGAGGATGCCTGACTCCAGCTCGTTGAGCAGTGCGAGCTCGGCGAGCTCGTGTGCGTCGGCCTCGATGCGGTCCAAGAGGCGAGCCAAGGGTTCTGGGCGGGGTGCTCTGCGCGCGGCGGCTAGGACTGAGCGGGCGGTGATGAGGTCGGCTCGTTCTATGACGCGGCGGCGTAAGAGGCTGGCTAGGTCTTCGGTGCCGACGATGATGTCGACCTTGTCGCGGAAGGTGCGGAGGAATACGGGGTCTGGTCGCGAGAGGACGACGACGTCGTAGCCGGACACCGCGGTCGGGAGCGCGGGCACGTCGACCAAGGTCATGTGGCGCAGGATGTCCGCGGGCCACCGGATCACGAGGCGGTCGGCGTCGGCGGGGCGGGTGATGCCCGCGACGGAGACCGGGGTGGTCACCGGTGGCAGACCCGGTCGGTGGAAGGTGACGTCGCGGGTGCGGCCGTGGACGTACCAGGTGATGGCGTCGTCCGCGGCGAAGGCGTACCCGGTGAGGAGTTCGACCGCGCCGGAGGAGTCCACCAACGCGACCGTAGGCGGCTGATCGAGGCGGTCGGCGATCTCGGCCCATCCCGCCACGGACTCCCGTACGGCCGTAGTCACCAGGTCGCGCACTCGGGCCAAGAGGGTCCCCTCGGCGTAGGCAGGCGCAACGACGGCCGTCCCGTCCAGACGCTCTGGCAGCCAGATCCGGACGAGAGCCCGCCCGTTGGCCACCCAGGTATCCAGCACACCACCGAAAGCCGCCAACCGGTCCGCGTCGTCTTTCAGTGCCCCGCGCAGTTCCGCCGCAGTAAGCCGGGGGGTGCTATCCGTGAAGGTCAGCGTCAACGCACCGTTCGCACGCGACAGTGCCACCCCGACAGGTTCGCGCGAGGTCCCCTCGGCCAGCAGCGACATCACAGCGGCGGCAGCGTGGTAGACCCCGGACTCGACCTCCCACCCCACCCGGCGCCCCAGGTCGCCGGCGAAGCGGACTGGGCGAGGTAGGTCAGCGGCCAACTCTTCAAGCGCGGCAAGCGGTCCACGCTCAGGCAGCATCGCCGGGTGCACGCCACGCACCACGGTCCGGAAACGGTCGATCACCTCGTCGAGCGCGGTGCGGAAAGACGTCAACGCGCGCGCGGTATCGCTACCTGCGTTGTCCAGATCTGCCAGTAAAGACCGCAGATCAGTGAACTCACGGGTCGTGACCGAGGTCAGTGCCCCCGCGATCCGTCGACGCTCCAGGTCACGTACCTCGGCAAGCCTCTCCCGTGCGGCGCGCGCGTCAGCCTCTAGTACCTGGACCCGCTCGGTGAGCCGTTCTCGTTCCGCGCGGAGCCGTTCGTCGGCAGCCAGCAGAGCGATCCTGTGCGCTGTTCGGCGTAACCGCTCCTGGTCGCCCGGACCTGCCTCAGATAGGGCTACCGCTCCCCCACTTGGGACACGCTCCACAACGCCCGGGATCGCCTCTACGCGTTCTGCGGGCGCGGCGGAACCTGGCCAGGAGGCGACAACAGTCAGCCCATCGCCGTCCGGGGCGTAGTAGGCGGCGGCGTGGCCGGTCGACTCGGCCAAGTCGCGGATCAGCGCCTCGAAACCCACGCCACTACCCGTCGATCCGCCTGGCTCGCAGGTACGCCAGCACGGCGAGGACCCTGCGGTGGTGGACACTGGGGTCGCCGGGCAGGTCGAGCTTGGTGAAGATGGCCGCGATGTGCTTCTCCACGGCTTTCGCGGAGATGAACAGTTCCCCGGCGATGGCGTTGTTGGTGCGCCCCTCCGCCATGAGCCGCAGCACGTCGTGCTCGCGTTCGCTGAGCGCGCCGACCGGTCCCGCGCCGCCCGCGGGCCGCTCCACCAGCCGCTTGGCCAGCGACGGTTCGATCACGATCTCGCCGTCGGCGAGCCGGGTGAGGGTGTCGTCGAGGACCTGGACACCCGCGACCTTCTCCTTGAGCCGGTACCCGACGCCCTCGGTGCCGATCTCCAGCACCCGCATCAGGTAGTGCGTCTCGGCGTAGTGCGACAGCAGGAGCAGGCCGGTCTCGGGCCGCAGCGCCCTGACCCGTTCGGCGGTGGCCAGGCCGCCGTCGGGCTCCGGCGGCATGCGGATGTCGAGGATCGCGACGTCGACCGGGTCGGTAGCCACGAGGGCGACCAGCTTGTCGCCGTCCGGGACCGATCCGACGACCTCGTGGCCCGCGGCGCGCAGCAGCATGACCAGGCCCTCGCGGAACAGGGCGCCGTCGTCGGCGATGGCTACCCGCACTTGCGCTCCTCGGTGACGTCGACCCACACCGAGCCGAGTCCCCGGCGTACTCGCACGTCAACGTGGGTGTCGCGGGGCACGGACCGCAGGTGGTCGGCGACAGCGAGGCAGGCGGCGGCCGCGGTAGCCCTATCGACCGGGTCGCTGTGCACGGCGAGCGCCACCCCGTGCTGTTCCGCCACCGCGTGCAGCGCTGGTTCGAATCCGTCGCTGGACAGCACAGGCGGATAGAGAGCGCCGCCGATCTCACGCAGTTCGGCGAGCACCGCGGCGAGCGAGCCCTGCAGTTCGTCTATGCGTCCGTTGAGCGTGGGATTGTCGGGGAGGTCCACGGACAACAACCCTAGCTCCACCGACAGTGCCGCGACCCGCTGCGCGGGGCCGTCGTTGAGGTCACGTTCCAGTCCCCGACGCAGCGCGCAGGTGGTCGGGTCCACCGGGCGCAACCGCACCGTGCGGACCCGCCGCCACCAGCGCGTGATCGGGTTCATCGGACCATGGTGCGGTCGGCGTGTCAGTTCGGGCAACAGGGGTTGCCCTCTAGCCGGGTAGGGATATCCCTACCCGAACGCGCGAGGATAGAGTCAACTACCGGAGCAGGGCTGTCGCCCGCGCGGACTGGGAGAACTCCATGGGCCACGGCCTCGGCATCGACCTCGGCACCACTTTCACCGGAGCCGCCATAGTCGGTCCGACTGGTCGTGGTGTCTCGGCCGGAGGCCCCCATCACGCCGCCGGAGGCCCCAATCGCACGGCCGGAGGCCCCAGTACAACGACAATGGTGCCATTGGGGCGCGACGGAGTCGTTGAGCCATCGGCTGTTTACGCGTCGGTTGACGGGACATTGCTGACAGGTGACGCGGCGATGGACGCGGCGCGGGTCGAGCCACATCGGTTGGTGCGCGGGTTCAAGCGCAGGTTAGGTGACCCGACGCCGCTGGTGGTGGGCGGTGCTCCTTACTCCCCCGCAGCGCTCTTAGCCGCGCAACTGAAGTCCGTTGTCGCTCGCATGACGGCCACCATTGGCACCGCGCCGGAGTCGATAGTGCTGACTTGCCCGGCGGTGTGGGGGCCCTACCGGCGCGAACACTTCGACGAGGTCCCGCGACTGGCAGGGTTATCCGGCGCGATCATGGTCACCGAGCCCGAGGCGGCGGCCACGCACTACGCGGCGGAGCGCAGGCTGGGGGTCGGCGAGCTAGTCGCGGTGTACGACCTCGGCGGTGGGACTTTCGACACGACGATCCTGCGGGCGCGCGAGGACGGCATGGAGATCGTCGGCACGCCGGAGGGCATCGAACGCCTGGGCGGCATGGACTTCGACGAGGCGCTGTTCGCCCATGTGGACGCCCAGGTCGGTGGGGTGCTCGCCGACCTGGACCCGGCGGACCCCGAGGCGGCGGCCGTGTTGGCGGCGACGAGGGCGGCCTGTGTGCGGGCCAAGGAGGAGCTCTCGATCGAGCCGGACGTGACGGTGCGGGTGCCGTTGCGGTCAGGTCTGCGCGAGGTCGTGGTGACCCGCCTGGCGTTCAACGAGATGATCCGCCCGTCGGTGGAGCTGACAGTGGAGGCATTGCACCGCACGATCTCGTCGGCGGGCCTCACGCCGCGGGATCTCGCGGCGGTGTTGTTGGCGGGCGGGTCGTCCCGTATCCCGTTGGTGGACCAGGTGGTGTCTGCCGCGTTCGGTCGGCCGGTGCGCACCGGCCTGCACCCGAAGTTCACTGTTGCCCTAGGGGCCGCCGCGATCGCGGCGCGACGGGTAGCACCAACGCCGACGTTCATCCCGTCACCGGTCCCGCGACCGAAGGTGAATCGACGGAAGGTCCTCGTCCCAGCGGCGGCCGTTGTCGCTGCCGTGCTCGTCGGTGGCGGCATCACTGTCTTCGCGAGCAATACCAACGAGTCTTCGTCGTCAGCACTGCCTGAGGCGATCATCGGCGCGAGTACGGGCACTCCAACCGTCTCGGGAACCATCAACGGTGTCGGTCGGCGCCCACGTGGGGTGGCCGTGTCGGGGTCGAAGGTCTATGTACCGAGCAGCGTGTCCAACACGGTGTCGGTGATCGACCGCGCCTCGCAGAAGGTCATCAAGGCGATCCCCGTGTCAGCGCCACCGCAGTACGTGGCGGTCAACGGGAACAAGGCGTTCGTGACGCTTCTTAATCCCAGCAACGCTGTTGCGGTCATCGACATCGCGCGGGATGAGGTGGTCACGACCGTTCCAGCGGGGAAGGGTCTGTTCGTCCCGGACGTGACCGCGGACGGCAAGAGGCTGCTGATCCCCGATCAGGACACCGCCCAGATCCTGGAACTGGAGTCCGAGGGAACCGTGGCGACGCCGTTCGCGAAGGCGCCGACCGGTTCGCGTGGGCTGGTCGTGGACCGGAACCGGGTGTACGTGGTCAGTGTGGAGCTCAGCCAGGTCACCATCCTCGACCTGGAGAGCCATCGGCTGCTCGGGTCGGTGCGAGTGGGCAAGAGCAGCATCGGTCTCGCGGTGTCGCCGGACGGTAAGACCCTCTATACAGCAAATTTCGACGAGAACACCGTGTCGGTAGTGGACACGGACTCGCAGAAGGTCACCGACACCATCGACGTGGGCGAGCGTCCGATGGCGATAGCGGTAGCTCCTGACGGCAAGCATGTCTACGTCGCGAACAACGGGTCGGGGACCGTGTCGGTCCTCGAATCCGGCAGCAACAGGGTGACGGCGACCGTCAAGGTGGGGCGTGAGCCGTGGTTCCTGGCCGTGTCCCCTGACGGCGGAGAGACCTACGTGACCAACACCCTCAGCGACTCGGTCACCATCCTGAAGACCGGGGTCTAGGCCGCGAAGAGGGTGGCACGGGGTCCGCGCCACCCTCTTGCAGCTAGGACGCGATCAAGCTGACGTCGTCGAAGACGAACGCGGTACCGGCCGCGAAGTCCTCCATTCCGTCGAAGGACAGCACGATGGGCTGCCCGGAGTAGGCGCCGACGGGGAAGGTCTTCAGTGCGAAGGTGCCCGCGTCGACGTTGCTGTAAGTGGCCAGGACCGTGTTACCGGCCCAGACAGTCACAGTGTCGTAAAGGACCGGGTCGGTCTCCTCTGTCACGATCTTCAGGTAGAACGACAGTGTCGAGTGGACACAACCGGCGGGGACGACGACGGCTTGGTTGAGCATGTTGTCGGAGTCGACGCCGTGGCCGTTCAGGGCGGCGGCCCTGGTCCCGGTGCGGGGCGCGTTGGCCCCGCTCCAGACGCCGATGGTCTGCGTGTCACCGGACCACGACGCCCGCCCCGACTCGAACCCGCCGTTGAGGATCTTCTGCCCCGGGCTGGAGCAGGCGCCCGCCGCGGGGGTCACATTGATCGGGAACGCGGTGGGGCGCGCCCGGTTCGCGGCATCGGTGGTGGTCACGGTGACGTTGTAGGTCGAGGCCGTGGTGGGCGTGCCCGAGATGACACCGGTGTTGAGGTTGATGGTCAGGCCGGGGGGCAGCGTCGTGGCAGTCCACTTGTACGGGGCACTGCCACCGGTGGCGGTTAGCGTCTGCGAGTACGCGGTCCCCACGCGCGCAGCTCGGAAGCCGGGGTTCACTACAACGGGGTAGCCCGGCCGGTTCCCGGTGTTCGTGGCCAGGAGCCGATTGGGTGTACCGACGCGGGCAGCCGTAACGCGGTTGGCACTCGCGTCGAGTAAGAGGGCTTCGGCTGCTCTTGCCGGGGTCAACGTCGGTTCGGCGGCCAGGAGCAGCGCGACCGCGCCAGTCACATGCGGCGCGGCCATCGATGTGCCGTCGAGGATCTCGGTGGCCGTGTCGCTGGCGTTCCACGTAGAGGTGATGCTCTCACCGGGGGCATAGATGTCGACACAGGGGCCGTAGTTCGAGAAGTCGGCCGAGCGGTCGTTGATGGTGGTCGCGGCGACCGTGATGGCCTCTGGCGTGCGGGCCGGGGTGTGGTTGCACGCGTCCTCGGTGTCGTTGCCCGCCGAGATGGAGTAGACGACGCCGTCCTTGATGGAGTTGCGGACGGCGTCCTCCCATGCCTGATTGGTCCCGCCAGCGCCAAGGCTGACGTTGGCGACCGCGGGGCCGGTGGTGTGATGCGCGGTCACCCAGTCCAAGCCCGCGATGAAGGACGCGCTGGTGCCTTCCCCGTCGCAGTTGAGCACCTTGACCGCGATCAGCTTGATGGCCTTGGCGACGCCGTGCGTGCTACCGCCGATCGTTCCCGCTACGTGCGTGCCGTGACCGTCGCAGTCGGTGTTGTTGCCGTCCCCGAGGGTGTTCGTTCCCCATGTCGCTCGACCACCGAAGTCCTGGTGCGTGGTGCGGATTCCGGAGTCGATGACGTAAGCGGTGACGTTGGACGCGGTGTTGGTCGGGTAGTTGTAGGTGTTGTCACCCGGCCGATCGCGTTGGTCGATGCGGTCCAGGCCCCATGGCGGGTTGTCCTGCGCTCCGTCGGCCTTGACCTTGAGGTCTTGGCTCACGTAGGCCACGGCCGGGTCGGCAGCGATCTTGCGCGCGGTGTCGGCGGTGAACCGACCGGCGAACCCGTTGAGCGCGTGCCGGTAGGTGTGCGTCAATTGTGCGCCGTAGCGGGATGCCACGGTCGCCGCGGTGGTGGAGGCCGCTGACCTCGCTCCCGGCGCCTCCTTGAACACGACGATGTAGCTGCCGTCGATGACGCTGGATTCCTTTGTGGGTGGCTTCGCCGGACGGTTGGACGCGCTCGACGCGGTGGGCACCAGCACAGACAGGCTCGCGATGAGCACTACCACAAGCGATAACCGTCTACGCCTCTTTTGCTCGTACAAGTAGATTCCTCCCCCTTACGCCGCAGCACAACGGCCGCGGTCCGGACAAGGCTCACATCCCTTGTCCGGCCGCACAACCCGCCGATCGGGCAGGCCAATCCGGCGTAGTGGGTACCTACTCGCGGATACCTACCCCTGACCCGGCGGCTTGCCGTTAGCGCTAGGAGCGGGGATGTCGTCAGGAAGCAACACACACAGGTCACTGATGGTCGGCGAGGAGATTCCGCGCATTCGGCGGGCGTGCCGGGTGACCGCCTCGTCGAGGACCTGGCGGGCATATCGTCCGTTGCCGAACGACTGGTCCCTGCGGATCGCCAGGAAGTGGCTGCGCAGCGCGGTGACCGTGGCGGCGGTGCATTCGTAGCCGACCTTGGTGGCGTGCTGGCTGACGATGGTGACCAGTTCGTCGGCGGTGTAGTTCGCGAACTCGACGTGGTGGGAGAACCGGGACTGGAGACCGGGGTTGGCCGCTAGAAAGCCTTCCATCTCGTTGGCGTAACCGGCGGCGATGACGACAACCTCGTCGCGGTGGTCCTCCATCAGCTTGACGAGCGTGTCGATCGCCTCACGACCGAAGTCCTGCCCGCCACCGGGGCGGCTCGACAGGGTGTACGCCTCGTCTATGAAGAGAAGTCCCCCGCGCGCGCGGTCGAAGGACTCGGTGGTGCGCTTGGCGGTGTGACCGATGTACTCGCCCACGAGGTCTGCCCGGCTTACCTCGATCACCTGGCCCTGTGCGAGAACCCCCATGGCAGCAAGGATCGAGCCGTACAAACGCGCGACGGTTGTCTTACCGGTTCCGGGTGGTCCCGCGAAGATGAGGTGCCTGCTGAGTGACGGCACGGGCAGGTTGGCTTCGCGTCGTTGGCGCGCCGAGTCGAGCAGGTCGACCATGCTGCTCACTTCGCGCTTGACGTCGTCGAGTCCGACTAGACCACGCAAGTCCGAGAGAAGCCTGTCGACTTGCTCTTGGTCTATCCGACCCGCGCCTGCGCCGATTCCGCTACCTGGCAACGGTCCCAGGTCTTCGGGGAGGAGTCGGGTCAAGGCGACGGCGGGCGCGTGCTCGTCTTCAGCGAGCCGGTATGCCTGTCTGCCGACCATCTCCTCGAATACCTTGCGCGCCGTGCGACCGTTGCCGAACGTGGCGTCGCGCGGGAGCTTGGTGAAGTAGGCGTGCACGGCCGCGCGGGTCTCGAACTCCAGCCGGTAGTCGTGCGCCCGGCAGAGTCCCTCCACGATGGTCACCAGTTCGGGCGCCGTGTAGTCGGTGAACTCGATGGTGCGGGTGAACCGCGACGCCAGGCCGGGGTTGGCGGCCATGAAGGTGCGCATGTCGTTGGTGTAACCGGCGACGATGACCACGACATCGTCGCGGTGGTCCTCCATGAGCTTCACCAACGTGTCGATGGCTTCTCGGCCGAAGTCGGGGCCGTTGCCGCCGGACCCGGCGGAGAGCGCGTAAGCCTCGTCGATGAACAGGACGCCGCCTAGAGCCTCGTCGAACTTCTCGGCGGTCTTGAGCGCGGTACCACCAACGACCGCTGCGACGAGGTCGGCGCGGGCGACCTCTACGAGCTGCCCGGTGCGCAGCACTCCTAGCGCGGTGAGGATCCGGCCATACAACCTGGCGATGGTGGTCTTACCCGTGCCGGGAGAGCCCGCGAAGACAAGGTGCCGGCCGAGGGGCGGTGAGGGCAGCCCGGCCGCTGCTCGGCGTTCGGCCATCTGGTGAAGCCGGACCAGCGTCTCCACCTCACGCTTGACCCCGTCGAGTCCTACGAGGTTGGTGAGCTGGTCGAGCAAGGTGGTGAGGTCGCTGGAGGTTTCGACCTTCGGCGGCGAAGTCTCTTGTGGTGTCTCGACCTGGGCGAGACCCGCGTCGTCGCGCAAGTCCTTACCCCGGTTCCGCTCGATACGGCAACCACGCAGGTCCACCGGTTCGCTCGAACGAAGCACTACGCCGTCGCCGAGGTTCTGTTCGACGACTACGCCACCGAGTTCTCCGGTGGCAGCGCCTTCCCAGAGCGCGCCGGTGCCGCATTCCCTGATAGCGCCACCGTCGATCCTTACCCGTGCCGAACCGCGCGCGATGACAGCGGTGCCCTTGGCGCGTTCGATCTTGGGCTCGGTGATGGTGACTGTCGCGTTCTCCTCCGCGATGACCGCCGACCCGGTGCCACCTGTCACGGTGAACTTGGTGAGGTTCAGGAAGCCCGTGCCACCGACTAGGACGACATCGTGGCCGGAGTCGGTGAAGACGCAGTCAGTCAGGTCTGCGCGGGAGGAATCGAGGACGTGCAGACCGTGACCGCGCGCACCTCGGACCTCGGTGCGCTCGATCGTCGCGGTTCCCCCTTGCACCAACACGATCGCTTGGGCCTGAGCGTTGACGATAGTGCTGTCGAGCAGGGTCGGTGACGAACCGGCTCCTACGAGGAACGCCACACCTTCCACTTCGGACAATGTTGTGCTGTCCACGTGCAGGGTGCTGTTCTCCTCGACGACGATGCCGGGGCCGTTGATGCGTTCGATCCGGCAGTTCTTGACCGTGCCACCACCGTTGTCAGCGGCGAGGAACGCTCCCCCGGACTCGGCGATGTCGCAGTCGACCAGCCGCGGGGCTCCCCCGGAGCGGGCGACCACGGCGGTGGTGGCGATGCCGGTGAACGTCGACGCGCGGACCTCCGCGCCGCCGCCGTCGAACACGAGCAGGCCCGCGCCGCCCGGGTTGGTCACGCGGCAGTCCCGCGCGTGCAGCTCGGCGCCGCCCCGCACCGCGATCGCCACGGCCGACTCCGCTGCGATCGTGCACTCGTCCATTCGCAACGAACCGGCGGTGAGGTCAACGGCGGCCTCGCCATCGCGATGGGCGAGCACGATCCCGGAGACCGTCGCACGTTCGGCGGCCAGGTGCACCGCCGGTCCGCCGACAGCCTCGACGCGCACCTCGCCCGCCGAACCCGCGCCGGAGAGGGTGATCTCCCGCTCGATGACGACCGACTCGCGGTAGGTGCCCGGTCGCACCGCGATGACGTCCCCGTCGACCGCGGCGGCGATGGCGTCGTTGATGGTGCGGAAGCAGTCGGCGTCGGTGGCCGACACGCTGAGCACGGACCGCACGGTGGTCAGCCTGCCTGCCATCGCGGAGCCTCCTCGGGGTCGGTCCCGGTCAGGAAGTCGATCAGCTGCTGGTGGGTGTCGACGTCCGGCTCGGGGTCGGTGGGCATCGCGGTCTCCGGTCAGGCGGCGGGGAGCGCGCCGAACCAGCGCGCCGTGTGGGGGTGGTGGGGCACGTCGACAGCGGCCCGCGCGGCGGCGGCCGCCCGGAGGTTGCTCAATGCGCGTTCGGTAGAAGCACCTTCCTCGGCCAAGAGCAGACGGTTGCCCTCTACGCCCAAGACACGCAACGCGGTGTGGGTAGGGATCACCACGTCGTTACGCCTGTCAGCGTCGAGGAGTCCCTCTAGGCGGCGGGCGGTGGTGGTCCAGATCAGCAACTCGGTGTCACCTGGGACAGACGCGCCTACCGAGGACACGGCGAGCATGGGTCCCTCTAGGCGTAGGAGAGCGCCTTCGGCGTGGTTGGCCTGGTGGGCACCGGTAACCACAACGCCGCGCATCGTGGGCAACCTTCGTAGTCCCGCGGTGAGGCAGGTGTGGAAGGCGGTGTCGTAAGCGCCGGGGGCTTCCGCGAAGACCCGGACCACGGCCAGCTCGGTGAGGAGCGTGGCCTGGTCACCGGATGCGCGCAGACCTGGCCGTTCGGCTAGGAGCTGGACCACGGCCCTGGTGGCGGAGTCATAGAGGGTCCCCAACGAGGCCCTCACCGCGCGGCGCTGGGCTTCATCACTGCGCGCGTCAGCGGGGACGGCGGGGTCGGTGTGCGCTTTGGAGACTAGAGCGGGGAGCGCGTTCGCGGCGGGCGGGGCGGTGATCGCGGCCGGGAGTGGGAGGGCGGAGGACGTGGGGGCAACGGAGGGCAGCCGGGGAGCACTGGCCTGCGCGGTCAACGACGCGATCGCACCGGGTGCGGTGGGCAGCGGGGCGGCTTCGTTGGCTGGGGCCGGCAGCGGCGGCAGGGCCTGGCCGGCGGGCTGCGCGATGGTGGCTCGCTGCGGCGAGGCTTCGACAGACGGCAAGACCTGGTTGGCCTGCGGAGCGGCGGCGGACGGCATCGCCTGCGCGGCGGCGGGAATCGCTGGTGCGGCGGTGGGAATCGCTGGTGCGGCGGTGGCGGCCGGGTTCGTGAGGTCGGCGGCCATCGAGGGGGCCATCGCACCAAGCGGCGGGGCGGTGGGTGGCACGGCTGCTGCCAAGGGAGCGGATGTGGGCAGTGGCGCCGGGGACGCGGTGGGTGGCACAGCTGCTGCCGAGGAAGCGGATGTGGGCAGTGGCGCCGGGGACGCGGTGGGTGGCACGGCTGCTGCCGAGGGAGCGGATGTGGGCAGTGGCGGCGGGGACGCGGTGGGCGAGGTCGTGTTTGCCGTTGGTGGCAGGGGCTCGGCAGCGGATGTCGGGGTGGGGATGTCGCTCGTGGTGGCCTTCGGCGGCGCGGCGGCCGTGGTCGAGGCGGCGATGAGGGGCAGCGCGGCGGCGGGGCGTGGGGCTGCGGTTGCTGCCGAAGGGGCCAGGTTGGTGGGGAGTGCGGCTGGGCGCGGGGTGGCGGGCAGCGGGCCTGCGGCGGGGAGCGAGGGCGCGGGGGTGGATGCGTGGGCCGGGATCGGGGCTTCGTCGGTCTGCCGCGACGAGGTGGCGAGGGGCAGCAGCGGACCGGCAAGTGAGTCACTGGAGGCCACGACCGTCACGGGCGACACGGGCTCAGCGGTGGCTACCGCGCGGGGCGGGGTATCTGCCGTGGGCGAGGCGGCAACGGGCGGAAGACCACCAGCGGGCGAACCGGCGGGCACGGCGGAGACGGCCGGGGTGTCTACCTCCGGCGGCGTGACCGAGGGCAGCGATGGACCACCAGCGGGCAGACCGACCACCGTCGCGGCGGACACCGCACGGGGTGAGAGGTCCAAAGCGGCCGGGGTGTCTGCCTGCGGCGGTGTGATCGAGGGCAGCGAAAGACCACCAGCGGGCGAACCGACCACTGTCCCAGCGGACACCGCACCGGGCGAGAGATCCACCGCGGCCGGGGTGTCCGCCTGCGGCGGCGTCACCGAGGACAGCGAAGGACCACCAGCGTGCGGACCGACCGCCGTCCCAGCGGACACCGCACCGGGCGAGAGGCCCACCGCGGGCGAGATGGCTGCCTGCGGCGGTGTGATCGAGCTACCGGCGGGCGGGCTGGGCGGCGTGGCCGCCGGGCGAGGTGGGGCGTCCGCTGCGGGCGGGGTCGTGGGCGGCGCGGAGGTCGGTGTGGGGGCACCAGACTCCGGGGTGGCGGCCATCGCGCGGGGGGCGGCAGCCAGCGGGGGAAGTGAGGCGTCCGCCGCGGGTGAGGGCGGCGCGGCGGTCGGTGTGGGGGCACCGGGCCCTGGGGTGGCGGCTGTTGCGCGGGGGGAAGTGGGTGCGGCGGGCAGGGGGGTGGGTGCGGCAGTGGCTGTGGCGGTGGCGGGGTGGTCTTCGGGGAGGTTGAGGGATTCGGGGGTGAGGAGGCTGGTTCCGGCGGTCACCCGGGGCAGGGGGATGGACCAGTTGTCGAGGGTGAGGCGTTGGGTGTGGTCCTCCGGCCACGGGGTGGGGGGGGGGGGGGGGGTGCCCACGAGGTGGGAGGCCAGGGATCGGGCGGCGAGGGTGGCGCCCGGGGTGGCGGGGAGGATGCGGAGGGTGGACTTGGTGGTCGCCGGGAGGTTGTCGAGGACCTCGGTGAGGGCGGCGATGACGTCCGGGGGGATGTCGGGGCCGCAGGCGAGCAGCAGGTCCGGGGTGGGGGCGGTGGGGGTGTGGATGGCCGGGTCGACCGGGAGGGTGTCGGGGCGGGCGAGGAGACCTCGGGCCAGGACGTCGAGGGACCAGCCGGGGGTGAGGCGGTAGCGGGCGGGGGCGAACATGGCCAGCGACGGCAGCGGGGCGGTCCAGCGGTCGAGGACCGGGGCGCAGCCGGGGCGGTAGACGCTCTCGATGGCGAAGGGGTACCAGGCGAAGTGGCCGTCGGGGTCGAGGTGGACGAGGCCGTGTTCGCTGGGCAGGCCGTGCAGGGCGCGGACGGCGGCGCCGCGCTCCCGGGCGACGGCCTGGGCGATGTCGGTGCCGTAGCAGGCCAGGACGACCCGGCCGCGCACGTCGACGGGGAAGGCGTCCAGCACCTCGACGACGTCGGCGGCCGACGGAGCCGGTTCCCCCGGCGCACCGACGACTACGGTCGGTCGCTCCGGGTCGGGTTGTATCCACCGCAACGGGTCATCTTCACGCGAAGGGCCGCCGCCTGCGCGCACCCAGAGTCCCAGCGGGATCTCCTCGTGGCCGGACGGTAGGTAGCCCTGCCACCACGGTTCGGGGAATCGGTGCCCCATCGGGCGACGGTCGGAGCCCGCGCCGTGCGCGACCCAGCCGAGTCCGGTGGCGAAGGTGTGCCCGCCGGTCAACGTGTAGAGGTCGCCATCAGGGGCGATGACCTCGACGCCGAGCCGGTCGGCGAGGCGCCTGGCCAGGGAGACCTCGCCCGCGGCCATGGTCGAGGAGTGCGCGGCGAGCAGTCGGACACCGGTGTCGACCTGGTCGTCGAGGTCGGCGACGAGCCACGGGTCCAGCCGGGCCAGCGCGGGCCAGGCCGACGCGCCGACGACGACCGAGGTGCGGTGCCGTTCCTCCGGCAACGCCGCCGCGATGGCCGCCGCCTGCTCGTCGGCACCTGGTTCGCGCAGCACCAGCGCGTGCCCCGCCCGCTCCACCGTGATCGCCACGATGTCCTCCTTTCCGTTCCCACTCACCACACGGGCGAGCGGGTGCGGAAGGTTCACCGCGATCCGGAACCGGCGGGAAGACGCGGGTTACCCGAGGGCACCGCGCTTGATGGCGGAGATGAGGGCGCCGAGGTCGACGGTGCGCAAGACGGGCCCGTCCGGGTTCTTGCTGTCACGGATGGCCCCCGGCGCGATCTGCACGCACTGACCACCGTTGCCGCTACTACGGGAGCTCTTACGCCACACCTCGACGCACTCACCGTTGTTGCCACTGCTGAACGAACTCTTACGCCAGACCTCGATGCACTGACCGCCGTTGCCGCCACTGAAGGAACTCTTGCGCCACGGGATGGACATGGGGCCTCCTCCGCCGAGAAACGGGCTGGCCCCCGCCCCGGGAGGGGCGAGGGCCAGTGCCGTCCCGGGGTCAGTGACCCAGGGACCCATTCTTGACGGCGGCGACCAGCGCGTCGATCCGCCCAACGAGGGTCGGACCCGCCGGGTTCTTGCTGTCGCGGACCACTGTGAGCGTGTGCGCCAGCTCTACGCACTGCCCGTTGTTACCGGAACTGCGAGAACTCTTACGCCACCTGATCTGATCCATGATTGACCTCCCTGTTGGACTAGCCGTCGACCAGGCTAGCCAAGAAGGAGCGCGTCTCCTCCGGCGAGAGCGCCAGCTTCGCCACCCGCTGGAACCTGTCGGCGTAGTTCTCCAGATCTGCCGGTCGTTCCAGGTAGACCGCGCCGTCCGCGTGCTCCAGGTACACGAAGTTCGGCGCGTCCTCGTCGGGCAGGGTGAGGAGGGTGAACGGACTCGTGATGCCCGGGTGCGGCCCGACAGCGAAGGGAAGCACCTGCAACGTCAGGTAGGGACGCTGAGACACCTCGATCAGATGGTTGATCTGCTCCCGCATGTCCCCGATCGGCCGCCGCACAACAGCTTCGTTGAGGATCACGTGGAGATCAGGTTGCCTGGTGTCCAAGCGCTGCTGGCGTTCCTGCCGGAAGGCGATCGACTTGGCCAGTTCGGCTTCGTCGATGTGATCAACGAAAGCCGACCGGACCGCGCGGGTGTAGCTGGGAACCTGGAGCAGGCCGTAGACCAGTTCGGACTCGTAGACGGAGATCGCCTTGGCGTCGGCCTCGAAGCCGACGTAGGTCTCGTGCCAGTCGGGCATGGTGTCGCTGTGGCTGACCCACCAGCCACGCTCGTTGCTCTCCTCGGCCTGGCGCATCAGGGTGTCGACCCTGGGGGCGCCGATGTCGTAGAGCTGGCAGAGGAACCGCACGTTCTTGGGCAGGATCGAGTGCCTGCCGTTCTCGATGCGACTGATTGTCGGTCGGCGGACGCCGAGGTACTCCGCGGCGTCGTCCTGGGTCTTGCCCGCGGCCTCGCGCAGTTCGCGGAGCTGCTTGCCGAGCCGCCACCTGCGCACCAGTGAGCCTGGTGTCAGGTCATCCGTTTCGTTCATGGTCGACAGTCTCCCGGTTGCCTGCGTACGTACGCCAGTCACACGATCGAGGTATTTCCTTGGCGCACGTACGTGACGTACGGTTCACTCACCGGTACAACTCTCGCCAACGAGGTGGTGCGCGCCGCTATGGATGGATATTGGACACCATGCAGGGGCAATAGCGAACGGCGGGGTCATCTGCACGATCGGGGGCGACGATGAGGAACCCCGGCGGGCTCGTGTGCGGCCTGTTCGCCAGGTGGGGGTGGCGGCCGGGGCCGGACGCCTGGTCGATCCCGTGCCTCGACCAGGCGGGCCACCGGGCGTCGATCACCGTCGCGATCGCGCGGGGCGGCGTTGTGGTCACCTCATCGGCGCCGGGACCCTGGCTGATTCACCCGTTGCGCGTAGGCAGATTGCGCGCAGCGTTGCGGGACGCCGCTCTTACCGTCGCCGCAATGGACGAACGTCCCCGGGCGGGCTGACCTCCGGCGCGCGGGCGACCCTCCCCGCCCGCGCGCCGGTTCCCCGGTGCCCCCGGCCGTCATGCCCCGACGGCAGGCGCCACCCGACCGGTCCGCACGCCACCTCCCCGTGCGGACCGGTCGGTCCAGCCCGGTCCCCCCGAGAAGAAAGGCACGCGTTGACCTCCCGCATCCCCTCCCTGCGGACCTGGCTGCTCGGCAGGCGCCTGCGGCACCTCATCGACAGCACCGGCATCGCCCACCGCGACATCGCCGAACGCCTGAACTGGCACCGGTCCGACCTGTCCCGCTTCCTCAACGGGCAACGCGGCATCCCCAACCCCGAACTGGGCCTGTTGCTGTTCACGTGCGGCGTGCACACCAGGTCCCAGCGTCAGCACTACCTGTCGCTCAATAGCGACGCGCGCCGCGAGGAGTGGTGGCACGACGGCCACGACTCCCCCTTGTTCACCCAGACCCTGGACGAACTCGAGACCCAGGCGACCCGGATCACCTCGTTCACCCCGGGCACCCTCCCGGCGCCCCTGCAGACCGACGACTACGCCGCCGCCGTGGGAGCCACGCCGCGGCGACATGTGCTCGACACGCTCGCACAGCCGAACTGGCACTTCGTGCTGACGCGGGAGTCCCTGACACCGGCAGCGCTACCGCCGCGGGTGATCCAGGAGCAGGCGCGGCACCTGTTCTGGGAGTCGACGCGGCGCAACGTGGTGATCCAGGTGGTGCCGCACACGGTGCTCAGCCACGACATCCCGTTCCGGGTGATCACCGTCGCCGACCAGGGCAGCCTGGTGCACCTCGACCTCGGCAACTCCGCGCTGTTCCTGGAGAGCCAGGCCACCATCGACCGCTACCTCGCCCTGGCCGCGCGGCTGGTCGACACCTGCGTGTCCGCCGACCGCAGCCGCGTCCTGCTCGCCGCACTCGCCGACCCGGTGGTCACCGGCCAGCCGACCTGACCCGATCTTCCCTGGTCAAGGGGTGTGGACAACTTTCTGCACGCTGTCGGGGGTCGGGTTTACCTTGGGCGCCATGAACGAGATTCGACCGGCACGGGCCGGGGACGGCACGGCCATCGGCGAGGTCCACGCAGCGTCGTGGGGGGCGGTGTACGCACCGCTGTTCCCGGCCGCGTTCGCCGCCGAGGGGATCAGCAGTCGGTTGGGGCGTTGGCACGCGCGGATAGCGGAGGGGGTCGGGGTGCTGTTGGTGGCGTCGCGGGAGGGGCGGGTGCTGGCGTTCTCACACACGGTGCCGTCGGCGGAGCGGGACGGGTACCGGGAGATCCTCAGCTTCTACGGCCATCCGGACGGGTGGGGCACGGGGGTGGCGCGGGACCTGATGGCGGAGACGGTGCGCAGGGTGGACCGGGTGCACCTGTGGACCCTGCGGGACACGGCCCAGTCGCGGCGGTTCTACGCGAAGTGCGGGTTCGTGGAGACGGGCGAGACCCGAACCCGGGACTTCGGGGACGGGAACCCGTTACCCCAGGTCGAGTACGCGCTCGTGACCGGCTGATCCCGGGCGGCGCTCCTCGGGTGAGTCTCATCGGGTGGTGCTCGTCCGGTGGTGCTCATCGGATTCGGGTGGCGCTCAGCGGGTGAGGTGGGAGCGGAGGCGGGCGTGGCGGAACTGGTAGACGGCGCCGGATTGGCGTAGGACGCCTCGGGTGTGGGCGTCGGTGAGGAAGTCGGTGACCGACCAGGGCAGGCGGCCCAGGAGGGGGAGGCAGACACGGGTGAAGACGATCCACTGGCCCCAGGCGGTGAAGGTCAGGACGTAGGAGGCGGCGCCGCTGAGGCCGCCGATGGTGCTGAGGACGAAGGCGTCGTGGCCGCTCCAGCGCAGTTCGCCCAGCACACCGCTGAGCACGACGACCATGAGGAAACCGCTGGCGAAGATGGCCAGCGCGAGGAGGGGGGTCAATACCAGGAAGAGGTGGATCGCGGCGGTGCGGTTCGCGGCGAGGATGGTGAGCGGGCCGGTGGCCGAGGTGAGGTCGTGGGGTGACTCGAGGAAGGCGACGAGTCCCAGGGCCACCGCGACGGCGACGGCGAAGACGAACCCCAGGGCGAGGGCGTTGATCGTGGCCAGCCGGATCGTCTCGGCCGGGGTGGGGAAGCCGCCCGCCATGCCGCGCAGCAGGACGCCGACCGGGCCGTAGCCGAGGCCGACGACGAACCCGCCGACGAAACCCGCGAGCACCCGCGTGGGCACAGTCGGGCGCACCCGCACCCGGTTGCCGAGGCGCAGGCGGACCCGGGACGGTCCGACGGACACGTCGAGGTACACGATCATCAGCCCGTAGATGACGCCGAAGCCGAGTCCGACCACGGGGCCGATCAGCAGGCCGTCGAGCAGCACCGTGACCGGTCCCAGGCCGTTGGCGAGGATGAACGGCGCCGACACGGCGATGTCGCACACGGCGGTGACCAGGGAGGTGGCGATCACCACGGCCAGCACCCTGGTCGAGCGGCTGAGCGCGTCACCGAGCCGCCACCACGCGACCTCGACGGGGCTCATCTCGGCCAGCCCGCCGAGCCAGTGCCGGACCCGCGGCAGCGGCCACCGGCGGTTGTCGCGGTACACCGACGGCACGTACCCGGCGAGCAGGTGCTCCTCGACGACCGCGCGGGTGTCGAGGGCGGGGTCGGTGAGCGCGGCGGGGTCGGCGCGGTAGGTGGTGCGCGCCAGGGCGACCATGAGCGGGGTGCGCAGCGCCTCGGTCAGCGGCGCGGGCATGTCGGCGACCAGCCGGTCCCACGACGGGTCGTGGCGGGTCGCGCGGGGCAGGTAGTCGGCGAGGTCGCCGGGGTCGAGGTCGTCGAGCTCGACCCCGGCCGACCAGTTCAGCACCCGGCCGACGGCGGCGTACTCCTCGGGGCGGCTGGTGAGCAGCATCGGCAGCGAGGTCTCGTCGCACGCGGCCAGCGCGGCGGCCCGCAGCCCGGCCGGGAGCTCGTCGAACCCGTCGAGCACCGGCAGCACCCACCCGGCCTCGACCAGCGCGGCGGCCAGCGTCGGCCCGGTCGGCGCCGGGGCGAGCAGTCCGGGGTCGTCGCGCAGCAGCCGGTCGACCAGCCACTCGCGCAGCGGGGTCGCCGGGTCCCAGCCACCCAGGCTGAAGATCACCGGGACCGGCTCGGTGGCGGCCCGGGTGCGCAGGTAGTCGAGGGTGAACCGGATCGCGAGGACCGACTTGCCCGAGCCCGCCTCGCCGAGCACCACCAAGCGCCGGGAAGGCACCATGCGGTAGATCGTGGCGATATCGGGCAGGGTGCCGGTCAGATCGATGGGCAGCGCCTCCTCCCCCGGTGGGAGCCTGCGGACGTTGTCCCAGCGGTCGGCGAGTTCGGCGGCGACGGGGTGCCAGCGGACCGGGAGCGGGAACGGGTCGTGCACGCCGCGCTGGCCCTCTTCGCGTTCCCACCGCGTGTGGACGATGTGGGCGAGCCTGCGCACGGCGTCGGACAGGCCATCATCGGCCGGTAGACCTGCCTGGACCGGCCAATCCCGCCGGGCGGGTGGTTCTGCCGCGTCCGACCGCGTCCCGAAGTCGAGCGATACCACCGGATCGGGTGACATCTCCGGATCGGGTGCTGCCTCTGGATCAGGTGATGTCTCTGGATCGGGTGCTGCCTCCGGCGTCGCGGGGACCTCGGAGCTCGCGGCCGCCATCAGGGTCCGCCGGTCCTCGGGGCCGAGGTCGAGCGCGTCGGCGACGAGCTTGACGGTGCCGATCCTGGTGTCGCCCGGGTCCGCGCTCTCCAGGCGGCGGACCGTGCGGTCGCTGATCCCGGCGCGACGGGCCAGTTCCTCCTGGGTCAGGCCCGCCGCGCGGCGCAGCGCGCGCACCAGCCTGCCGAACTCCCCCGCCACAGTGCGACACCCCCTGATCGGCCGGGAGTTGACCTTATCGCCAACCGGACTTCCTTGTCCGGTCGCTGACCTGTTCGGCTGACCAGCGGGTTCGCCACGGTGATGGGGCCGGTCCACCGGGATCGGCTTCCTGGGAGGGGAACTCGCATGAACATCAGGACACTGGCCCGATGGGGCATGGCGGTGGCCACCTGCGTCGCGGTGGTACTACCGACACCGGCTCGGGCGGAGGTGGAGCCGCCCCGGTTCGCGAACGGGTTCGGGCTGACGGTGAAGGTCCAGCCCGCGTGGATCGACGAGGCGCACCGCACGTTCACCTTCTCGGTCGCGTCGACCGAGGTGCCGCGGCCGACGCTGTTGCCGACGCAGGTGGCCGGGCAGCACGTGGTCGTGGTGACGCTGCCCGAGGACTACACGGGCTCGGCGAAGCGCTACCCCGTGCTCTACGCGCTGCACGGCAACCCGGACATGCCCAACACCCAGTGGAACGTGGACCGGGCGGAGATCGCCACCGCGGGCAAGCCGCTGATCACGGTGCAGCCCAACGGGGTGCGCAGCTGGTACTCGAACTGGGTGAACCCGGGCGCGGTCGGCAAGCAGAACTGGGAGAGCTTCCACCTCGACCAGTTGATCCCGTTCGTGGACGCGAACCTGCGGACCATCGCGAACCGGGACGGGCGGGCGATCCTGGGGCACTCGATGGGTGGGTTCGGCGCGCTGCACTACGCCGAGCACCGGCCCGAGCTGTTCGGGTACGTCGGCTCGATGTCCGGTGGCCTGGACCTGCGGAACCCGGTGATGCGCGGCGTGGTGGTGACCACGGAGCTGATCGAGGCGTCCGGGGTGCCGACGGTCGGCGCCGACGCGATCTTCGGGGCGCCGGTGTGGCCGTTCGACGGGATCTGGAACGCCGAGAGCCCCGCGCACAACGTCGCCCGGCTGCGGGGCATGGGGGTCGCGCTGTACACGGGCAACGGCGGCAACCTGCTCGACAACCCCGTCCAGGCGATCGCCGAGCAGCAGGCCAGGGAGACCAACCTGGTCGCGGTCGCCAACCTGACCGCCGCGGGTGTCCCGTTCGACTTCCTCGACTACGGCGACGGCAGCACCTGGGCCCCCGGCTGCACCGGCAAGCACGCCTCGGCGCCGTGCGTGCAGCAGGCCATGACCCACTTCGTCGGCCTGGTCCTCGGCCGTCTCCAGCACCCGTGAGGCGGCGGCGATGTCCCAGTTCCAGTACGCGTGCGGGGAATGCGGCTTCCGCACCCCCTGGTCGACCGAGTCCCAGGGCGCCGAGTGGCAAGAGGCCCACTACTCCCAACGCCACCCCGGCATCCCGCCGGGCGGCATAGTCCGCACGCGCGAGCAAGGCCGCTCCGGCAGCGGAGGCGGAGGCGGCTGCCTGGGCCTGGTGGTGGTCCTGTTCCTCCTGCTCCTGGCCGCGAGCACCTGCCGCGGTACAGCTCGCAGCGCACCGGCACAGGCTCCGGTGGCCATCGTGTGGGAGGTCGGGCGATGACCCGGGGAAAGCTGTTCGCGGCGCTCGCGGTGGTGTTGGCGCTCGTCGCCGGGGTGGTGGCCTGGTGGTCAGGCTCTGCTGACGACGTGCCCGCCCGGGATCGGGGGGCGTTCGAGGAAGCCGTGGAGGGGCTCGGCGCGGCTCCCGGGATCCGCTACGAGGACACCTCGATCACAGGGCAGCGGCGGGAAGTCACCACCACCGAGTTCGGAGCCCAGTTCGGCGTCACGGGATACGCGGGGCTGGAGGACAACGACCAGGGGCTGTTGAAGGTCGACGGCAAGCTCTACACGAGGTTCTTGCGCGACGAGGACAAGTTGGGGCGGTGGAAGGCCGGTGATCCCAACGACGAGTACATGTACGGGGACCTGGGTAAGCAGTTCCCCTCCCCCGGCGACCTGGCTGCCAAGCTGCAAGAGGCGGTTGCCCAGGTCCCGAACCTACCGGCGCCCGGCGACGTCAACCTGACGGCGGTCGACGTCCGCGGTGTCCCCGCTCTAACAGCGGAGACAGGGCTCGGCACGATCTATGTGTCGAGAGACAGGCCCTATCGCGTGCTGCGGCTGGAACCGCAAGGCATCCTCACGCCGTCGCGGATGCCGACAGCGCTGCCGGAGTTCGTGCCACCACCGGCGGCCGAGCGGATCGCGGAGGACTCGCGCGGGGTGGACATCATCCCGATCGAGGACGACGACGCGGTCGCGCGGATGTACGAAGCGCTCGCGGAGAACACCAAGCGGCTGGCCGAGGCCGTGGACGCGGGGATCTCGTTCTCGCTCACCACGTCCGCGGCGTTCGACTGCACCGCGGCCGGGTGTTCGGTGACGGCGGCGTTCAAGGGCGAGGTGGGCACCAAGGCCCGTGAACGACTCTCCGGCGGCTCTGTGAGCGCGCGGCTGACCGTCAAGAACGTGACCATCGACGGTAGACCTGCCGGTGGTTGCATGAGCGCGCCAACGACGATCCAACTCAGCGGCGACAGCGCTACCGGCGAACTGTCGTGTGTGGACGTTGACGCGGGTCCCGTGTTCGCGGCCGTTGACGCGGAGTACTCGGCAAGAGCGCAGCAAGAGGCCAACGCGAGCGGTGGCCGTGTCACGCTGAGGTTCTCCTCACGGGGCGAGGCGTGGGTTGACGCTGTCGCGGTCGCGCAGACGACCGTGGACCAGTTGTTGGCGCAGCAGAAGAAGGAGCGGGAGTCCGGGACCTGCTCGACAGGACAACCGTCGCCGCCCCGGCGAACGCTGTACCACTACACCAACGAGAAGGGGATGGAGGGAATCCGGAGCAGCGGCGAGCTGTGGCCGTCGAGGCTGGCCGACAACCCGAAGGACGCGCGCTACGGCGACGGGCAGTACCTTTCGGACATCCAGCCCGGCACCAGGAGCAGCAGCCAGTTGGCGCGCTGCTTCCTGGGGATGCCGTGGCCCAAGACCAAGTACACGCACTACGTGGAGGTGGACGTGACCGGGTTGAAGGTGACCAAGGCCGCGGGGCGTGAGCACGTGTTCGTGGTCCTCAACGACGCCGCGCTCGACGTCAGCGGGCGGATCGCGAGTTGGGGAGGAACTGAGCGCCATGCGGTACCTGAAGACCCGCTGGCACCACGACCACCCGGACGAGCCGGTGCTGGTCTACAGCGAGATCGACGCCGAACGGGCGGAGACGCGCAAGGTCGAGGTCTACCGGGACGGCAGGCACGACTGGGCCGACGAGCGGGAGAGCACCGGGAGCACGTTCCTCGCCGAGACCGCCATGCCCGACGACGAGGAGTTCGCGGAGATCGCGGCAGACCCGGAGTTCAGCCCCGAGTGGATCGAGCAGGCCGAGTTCGAGCGGGCCTGGGCCAGGGCCGGTAGCGGGACCTGACGGACACGGCACCCCGCGATCTCGACCGATCGCGGGGTGCCGTGCCGACTCAGGTTAGATCAGCAGGTGCCCGCGTCCTGCCAGACAGCCCATGAGCCGGGCGCGCCGGGCTCGGCGCCGGTGGAGTACCAGGTGGACTTCCACTTGTGGCCGTTGTGCGAGACCTGGTCGTTGGGGACGTATGCCTGCGACGCGCTCCACGCGTTCACGCCGCCGCAGCCGCCGGGGTTGCCGCCGGTGACGGTCAGGGTGAAGGTCGCGGAGTGGGACACGGAGCCCGAGCCGGTGACGGTCACCGAGTAGGTGCCCGCGGCGACCGACGCGGTGGTCGAGATGGCCAGGGTCGAGGTGCCCCCTGCCGTCACCGAGGACGGGCTGAAGGTAGCGCTGGCGCCCGACGGCAGGCCCGACGCGCTCAGAGTCACCGTCTGGGCAGAGCCCGTGGTGACCGCCGTGCCGACGGTGGTGCTGACGGAGCCGCCCGCGGCAGTGCTACCGCTGGTGGGGTTGAGGGCCAGCGAGAAGTCGTTGGCCGGGGGCTGACCGCCGACGGTCAGGTTGTAGACAGCGGTGTGTGTGGTGGTGCCTGCCGCGCGGACCGTGATCGGGTAGGTCCCGGCAGAGGCGTTGGAACCAACGGCGATGTTCAGCGTTGACGAAGCACCGGTCTGCACCGACGACGGGCTGAACGTGACCGTGACACCGTTGGGCTGACCGGTGGCGGACAGCGCAACCGTCTGCGCGCTACCGGAAGTGGTCGCGGTCGACACCGTGGAGGTGGTGTTGGCGCCTGCCTGCACGGTGCCGGAGGACGGGTTGAGCGAGAGGCTGAACTCGTTCCCGGGCTGGTTGGTGCACGAGGGCTCACCGGACTGCGCGGGCAGGGTCACGGCGTTCCAGGCGGACTTCACGGCGTTGTACTGCTGGCAGGACGGGTCCAGGTTCTTCGCCGCGGTCAGGGTGGCGACGCGGTACCGGGCGTAGGACATGCCCGAGGTCTTGAGCAGCATCGCGTTGTAGAAGATGCGGCCCGCGTTCTGGATGCCGATGCCGGTCAGCGACGTGCTGTTGCAGGTCGGGCTGGTCGGCTTGCCGCCGCCGGGGTTGGTGCCCTCGGCGAGCAGGTAGAACCAGTGGTTCAGCGGACCGGCCGCGGCGTGCACCTCGGTGCTGGGGATGGCGCTGGAGTAGCAGTTCGGGTCGCCGTTGACCTGCGACGGGTTGGCCATGTTGCGGATCGGGCCGTTGCCGACGAGGTTCACCGACTCGCCCACGGTGTAGTCCGGGGTGTCGTACGGGGAGGGCTCGTTGGCGTACGCCTCGGTCAGCGCGCCGAAGATGTCACCGGTGCCCTCGCCGAGCCCGGCCTCGGTCCCGGCGCCGCCCGGGGTGTACTGGTCGATGGCGTGGCCGTGCTCGTGCGCGGTCACGTCGACCGAGGCGATCCACTGGTTGGCCTGGTTGCGGCCGATCTCAATGTGGTCGCCGGTCCAGTACGCGTTGACCTGGTTGAGGCCGACCTGCACCTGCACACCGCGGCCGTTGCCGTCGATGCCGTTGCGGCCCAGCCAGTCCTTGAGCATCCCCCACTGCTTCTGGGTGGAGAACAGCACGTCGACGCAGCCGGTCTCCTTGCTGGTGGCCTGGCCGTTGCCGAAGGAGTTGTTCGCCTTGGTGAACGGCTGCTTGGTCGAGTAGTCGACGCAGCTCAGGCCGGGCCGGGTGCTGTCGACCGTGCTGTTGTTGCTGGTGTCGATGGTCAGCGGGTTCGGGCCGTTCCACTGCGAGGTGCCGGTGCCCGCGCGCACGTCGTCGACCGAGTCGACCACGGCGCCGGTCTGGGCGTCGACGTAGACGTGCAGCCGGGTGGGCACGCCGTCGGCGCGGTGCCCGGCGACGACGGTCTCGTACACGAGGGTGCCGACACCGCCCGCGCGCACCGAGAGCTTGCCCGACTCGACCTTGTCCACGTGCGACACGCGGGCCCTGGCGATGTCGTCGGCCTGGCGCGCGGTCAGCTTGGGCTTGGTCGACACGGCGAGGCCACCGCGGTTGGCGGCGACGGTGTCGAGGGTGTTGCCCGCGGCGTCGGTGGCCACGACGGCGTCACCGCCGACGACCGGCAGCCCCTTGTAGGTGCGGTCGTAGGAGACGTAGAACAGCTCCTTGCGGCCGGGGATCCCGCCTTGGTAGACCGCGCGGCGGACGAACTGCTCGTCGGGGCCCTTGGCGAGGGCGTCGAGACCGGACGCGGCGGCTTGGTCCGCGGCGGCGACGGCGAGCGCGAGCGGGGTCTTGGCGGCGGGGGCCGGTGGGGCGGCGTCCGCGGCGCCGGCCACCGCGTGGACCGCCAGGGTCGCCGCGCCCGCGGCGACGACGAGGGCAAGGGTGCGTTTCACGCCACACTCCTCTAAGGATGCAGGGAATGCCGAAGAACTCGGACCGCCACAACGTATGAGCCACCCCATACAGCGTCAACAAATGTGTCCAAGCCACCCGACTTCCCAGTTGCCAAAAGCATTTCCGAGACCGAAATGCCTGGTCATGACCGATCTCGCCATATCGGGCGGATATCGGGAAACTTGATATGCCGAGAATTCCATCAACGGGACCATCGAATGATTCATTGCGAGCATATGGACGGGATTTTGACCGCCCTTTACCCGGCTCGGCGGCGGGACCCGGTGACCGGTCGGCGACCGTGTGGTGTGGATGATCGCGAGATGGGTATCACTGCGTCGTCCTCGTGCCGCTGGACGTGAGCCCGCTCGTGTTAAGCAGCAGCACGCGGGCTCATGGAAAGAAGCCGTCCGCCGGGTCGCCGCGACCCGGCGGACGGTCCGGTCCCGGCTAGTCGAGCAGGTGGTGGCGATCGACCAGGGTCTTGGCCAGGTCGCGGAGCTTGACGTTGATGTTCTGCGAGGTGCGGCGCAGCGTGTCGAACGCCTGCTGGGCGTCGATGCCGCGGCGCACCATCAGGATGCCCTTGGCCTGGCCGATGACGTCGCGGGTGTCGAGCGCCTCCCGCAACTGCTCGATCCGCAACTGCTCGCGGGTGACGCCCTCGGTGGCGGCCAACGCGAGCGAGGCGTGGGTGGCGAGCAGCATCAGCGCGTCGCGGTCGACGGGGTCGAACTCGTGCGGCTCGCGCGAGTACACGTTGAGGGCGCCGGACAGGCGCGGTGCGAGCGCGTCGGGCAGCAGCGCCACCGACGCCAGCGAGCGGAAGCCGAGCTCGGCGGCGGCGGGGCCGAAGCGGGGCCAGCGGTCGTCGTGGGCCAGGTCGGGGCTGTAGGCGGCGGCCGGGCCGGACTCGCGGGCGCACTCGACGCAGCAGCCCTCACCGAAGCGGTACTGCAGCCTGTCCAGCTCGTCGGCGATGACGTCGGTGGACACCGGGGTGTGGAACCCGCCGTCCGGGCCGCGCAGTGTGACGCTGACCAGGTCGCCCCCGGAGACCACGTCCTTGGCGGTGACCACGACCCGCTCCAGGACGTCGACCACGGAACCCGCGGCCAGCAGGTCGGCGGTCAGTCCGACCATCTGGCTGACCAGGTTCCCCAGGTCGGAGTCACCGTCGTCCGGTTGACTTCCCACGGCAGCACCCTCCACGCACGTCCGATGAACCCCGGCCACGATGGCCGCGATCGGCTCGGCGCTGGCTGCTCAACGCGAGACCTCGCGAGGATCCTAGTCATGGGAGCGCTCCGGGCCGCGTGAAGCTCGGCCCGGAGCGCGGTGTCGTCGCGCCTAGGCGGCCACCACCAGCGCGGGCGCCAGCACCAGCCCGTCGAGCCCGGTCGGCACCCGCAGCGACGGCGGGTCGGTGAACCCGACCTGCCTGCCGACCCGCAGCGCGTTGACGAACCGGGACACCTCGCGCGGGGACGCGTCGACGGTGCCGCCGAGGTAGCGCAGGACGATCAGGTCCTCACCGGAGTAGGTCTCGACGGCCAGGGCCCAGCCCGAGCGCTCGTCCCACAGCAGCGCCACGTCCCGGCCCGGATGGCTCGGCAGGCGCACGTCGAGCGCGAGGTAGGCCGACACCGGCGTGTCGAGGTCGACGGTGACCGATTCCAGGCCGACCCCGACCTCGGTGGCGACCTCGCGCAGGTAGGCGCGCAGGGCGCGGTGGGCCGGGTGCTGGTAACCGAGAGACAGCTCAAGGACCGCGGTCACGGAGGAAACCTTTCTCCACTGCTGAAGCTCCACGTCAGGTGACGCCGAGGTCCTAGTGCCCGGTTTCGGCGCGGCTCAAGCATCGGATCGCGGCGGATCACCCGGGACAGGCGACCCACCTGGGCACTTGTCGTCGTGGTGATAGATAGGTCACGCCTCGTCACCGTTGGCGTAGGCGAAGACGCCTTCGTCCACGGGCAGCGGGCGGCCCCGCGGCGGGAACTCGAGGACCTGGGGCGACTCGGCGTCGGCGCCGATGACCAGGGCGAAGATGCTGCGGCCCAGGACGTAGGCGGCGAGTTCGGCCACGAAACCCGGGTCGGCGGGGCCGTGGGAGACGAGGTGGTACTTGGGGCCGTGCGGGACGAGGGTGTAGGTGGTGCCGCGGATGGTGATGACGTCGCCCGCGGCGGCGAGGGCCCGCATGCGCTCGATGTCGACGGCGCGCAGGTGCAGGGCGAGGGCCTCGGCGTGGGCCTTGGTGGCGGGGGCGGCGGTGTCGACGACGTCGAGGAGCGTGTCGAGCTCGTGGCCCACCTCGTCGACGTGGGTGGCCCAGTCGGGGTTCGGCATGGCGGCGGTGGTGGCGTAGTCGTCGGCGATGCCCGACGGGAGACCGGTGGGCAGTCCGGGGGTGCTCGGCGTGCCGGGGATGAACTGGTTGGCGGCGTCGAGGGGGATGGCGTGGACGCGGCCGACACCGGGCAGGGCGTCGGGGGTCGCGGGCACGATGGTGCCCTTCTGCGGGTCGACCAGGGACACGGTGCCGTGGTGGTTGACCACGTTCCAGGCGTGACCGCGGCCGCCGTTGGCGCCGAAGGCGATGAGCATGGCGTCGGCGCCGTGGCCCGCGCGGGTGACGCGCTCGATGACGTCGCCGAGGGCCTTGGCGCCGGTGCCGACGAACTCCGGCGCGTAGGACGTCCACTCGGCGGCCCTGCTGACCGCGCCGCGCGGGGCCTGGCCTGGGGTGCCGATGCCCGCGACCCGGGGTTCGCCGTGGTAGGTCGAGTGGAACGACACGACCGCGTCGACGCAGTTGATGTCGCGGCCCGGGGTGGTGCGGTCGCCGTTGAGCAGGTCGACGAACAGGGCCGGGTCGGTGAACCGGGACCCGCTGGGCACCACGGCCGTCAACGCCAGGACCTCGTGTGCCGAAGCAGGGGTCAGGGTGTCCTGGACGCTCCTGGTGCCGGGCGGCTCGGGGTGGGTGACCGGGCCGAAGTCGGACTCGAAGTCCTCCCGGGAGCGCTTGGTGCCCCGCGGACCGCCGGAGTCCACCGTGGTCGTGGTCGCGGGCGTGGTCGCGGTGTTCGAGGGCGTGGTGGCGTGGTCGGCGGGGTTCCACAGGCCGGTGACCTCGTCGGTCCCGTTGCCGCGGGACCCGCTGGGGAAGGTCGTCATCTGGAACGACTGCGAGCCCGCTGGCCCGTTGTCGATCTGCGGCGACTCCTCCTGGATCGGGTTCATCGGGGTGCTCCGGCTCGGCCGGAACTGCCCCTGCCTGCCCGACGAACTCGAGGACGAGGAGGACGACGAGGACGACGAGGACGACGAGGACGACCCGAAGGTGGGGAACGGCCCGGGCCGGTTCGGGGTGGTCTGGTTCTGGAGTGACTGGTTCAGGGCGGCCTGGTTGGCCAGCGTCACCGCGGGCGTGCCGCGGCGCAGCGGGGTGGGCACGAAGTTGGGGATGACCGGGTCCGGCTGCACGACGGTGCCCTGGACGTCCGGCGGCGCGGTGCGGGCGGCGACGGCGTCGGCGATGTCCTGCGGGGTGAAGGTGCTGCCCGCGGGCACGACGAAGGTCTGTGGCCGGATGTCGAGCCCGAGCCCGGCGACGAAGTCCACGACCTGGTTCTGGGTGACGCCCGGCTCGACCCGCAGGGTCCGGCCGCGACCGTCGGCGGGCCCCTGGTTGAGCAGGCCGGGCGGCGGCACGGCCGGGGTGCCCTGCGGGTGCAGGATCACCCCGTCGGCCGCCGGGGTGAAGGCCAGCCCGGCGGGCGGGTTCGTGCCCGCGGTGGTGTAAACGTCGGCCAGGGTGATCAGGCCCTCGCGCAGCGCGTCGGCCTCCCATACCCGGACCCGGACGTCGTCGGTGCTGGTGATCTTGACCGTGGACGGGGTGGCCAGCCTGCGGAACCAGCCCTTGATCTTGGGGATGACCTTGTTGGTCTGGCGGGGCGTGGTCTGCACGTAGAACTCGGCGGTCACGTCGAACAGGTAGGACCGGCCGCCCTGGGCCACCACCGTCAGGTCGAAGGCGCCGTTCGACGTCGACTCGGGCTGCGCGATGCCGCTGTCGGTGCCGAGCGTGGGCGTGGTCTGCACGGTCGCGGGTGACGGGGTCACGTTGTCGTTCGGGTGTAGCGCCGTACCGCCACCCAGGCCGGACGCGGTAATGCCACGCGACCACGTAACCGTGCGGGACGACCCGGTGAGCGTGATGTCCTCGGTCTCGCGGCCGTGGTCGACCTTGCCCGGGTTGTTCAACGGGACCAGGTTGAACGTGCCGGGAACGAAACGGCCGGAGACAGACACATCGAGCAGTTCGTCGTGGAAAGTGCGCTTGGCGCCGACGATTCCCTTAGTGGAGTACGAGGAGTTGCTGAACATGGACCAGCCACCGTTGTGCAGACCGGTGCCGGTGGTCAGGGTGTGCAGCGCGTACTCGGAGGTCGTGCCTTTGGCGGTGTAAGGGGACCGGTTGTTGCCCGCGGTGCGGAAGTTGTTGCGGGCCACGGTATTGCCGACCGCGACAGGGGTGTTCGACGTCTGCGCGAAGGCGACCTCGCGGATGGCCTTGGCGGTGTCGGACCCCAGCGACTCCAGGTGCCACATGGAGTCGGGGTTGAGCGTCTGCTGCTGGATGAAGTTCGGGTCGGTCGGCGGCAGGGTCAACGGGTTGTTGTTCAGCACGTCGAACGTGGCCGGGGTGGTCGGCGTGGTCATCGCGGGCGAGGAACCGGGCTTGGGGGCGACCAGGTCGACCGAGCCGTGCGTGGTGACCGGCGCGGTGGCCATGTCGCTGCGGTCGAAGTGGCGGGCCGCGGTGAGCGTCAGCGCGTCGGCGGTCGGGTTCGGGATGCGGACCCGGGAGATCTCCAACGAGTAGGTCACGTCGTGGGTGGAGCGGTCGAGCTGCTCGAAGGTCTCCAGCCGCATCGGCTTGAGGGTCTTGCTGCCCGGCAGCGTCTGCGACTCCGACACCTGCTTGCCGACGCCGAGCAGCGCGCCGAGGTTGCCCGCGGTGGCCCCGGGCAGGACGTTGCCCTGCGGGTCCTTGGGCGCGGCGGTGCGGACGACCAGGTCGTTCTGCAGACCCGCGGCCATGCTGTAGGAACCGGTCTTCTGGGCCGCGTCGGTGGTGGTGATGTAGGAGTAGGTGGTCTGCGAGTTCGGCGTCAGCGCGTTGGCGGGCAGCGCGGGGCGGGCCGGGACACCGGGGGCGAACCGGGTGGGCGCCGAGGTGATCCGCACGTCGACCACGTCGGTGTAGAACGGGTCGTTGTCCGGGATGGAGATCACGCCCGTGTCGGCGAGCACGTCGCGCAGCGAGATCTGCCCGCGCGGGCTGCTGAACAGCTCGGTGATCCGCTCCAGCACGTCGGCCTGCCACTTGCCGGTCACCCCGAGCTGGTCGAGGCGGGTACGGACGTCGCGCAGCGGGTCGGGGCCGTGCAGGCGCGAGTTGAACACGGTGGTGGTGCCGTGCGAGGCGTAGCCGTTGTACGCCGGGTTGGCCGGGTCGGTGATCAGGTGCTGGGTCGTGCCGGTCGCCGCGGGCGGGGCCGGGAGGAGGGCCTGGACCTCGGGCGGGATCGGCAACCCGGACTGGGTCAGCAGCTCGGCCGCGGTGGTGGCGGGCATCTGCACGAGCACGCCGTCCGGCTCGTCCACGGTGACCGAGAGGGACTCCGCCTGCGAGGTCTTGATGGAGTTGCGGATGTTGACGTCGCCGGTGTAGGTGTAGCGGACGTCCATCGTCATCCAGACGGTCGGACCCTTGTAGTTGTAGAGCTGGCGGCCACCGGGGGTGAGCTCGTTGACCTTGCCCTGCCCCCAGCGCTTGTTGCCGCCGAAGACCAACCGGATCCGGGCGCCGAAGCGGTGCATGCGGCGCGGGATGACGTCCATGGCCAGCTCGCCCTCCAGGCCGAACTGGCGGTTCTTGCTGTTGTTGACCACCAGGTCGCCGTCCTGGCGGCGTTGCAGCTGACCGTCCTTGCGCACGTCGACCACCCGCGGCGAGGAGTAGGTCGCGGTCGCCGAGATGGCGCCGTTCATGTCGGTGAGCCTGCCCGGCTCGAACAGCTTGTGCGGACCGGCCTTCTCGCCGTTGAGGCCGAGCACCGCGGCACCGCGCCTGCCGACCTGGGAGACGAACCCGCGCACGGCGTCGGCGGCGGTGGTGCCCGGCTTGGTGAGGTCGGAGAGCTTGTACCGGAACTGGCGCTGCGGGATGCCCGCGCCGCGGTTGGTCTCGGTGATGTTCCTGGTGCCCCAAGACGGCCAGGTGCCGCTCATGAACGGCGAGTTCCTGGTGACCGCGGGCGGCATGTTCGCAGGCGGGTTGACCACCGGCACGGTCTGCACGTTCTTGGCCAGCACGAGGTTGAGGCCCTCGGTGGAGTTGGGGCTGACCCGCACGTGCTCGACGCCGGTGAACTCGCCGAACAGCGCCGTGTCGACCACGACGGTGCCGTTGGGCTGGACCGGCGGGGTGCCGACGTAGAGGCCGGGGGTCATCGGCGACGGGGCCATCGGGCGGTCGGACCAGGCGAACTTGTCGACCGGGGCGGAGACGGTCACCGCGTTGGGGATGGTCTGCTTGGTGACCCCGGGGGTGCCCGCGGGGAGGTTGGCGTTGAGCGTGCGGGCGGTGTCGACATCGGCGGTGGTCGGCTCGGTGAGCCGGTCGGTCGAGGCGGGGCCGAAGGTCATCTTGCCGCCCATGAACACGCGGCGGAACCAGTTGGGCGCGGGGGTGTCGCGGTGCACCACGACGACCTCCAGGGTGCCGTCGAAGCCGCGGTACTCGCCGCCGTACGCGGTGATACGGCCATCGCGGCCGTTGGTGCCCACCGCGGAGGAACGGTTGCGCTCGTAGGTGCCGGAGATGACCACGCGGGGCAGTGCCGTGCTCGCGGTGCCGCTCGCGTTGGGGTTGCCGTTGGCGGGCTTGTCACCGCTGAAGGTGGGCCTGACCTCACCGCCCACGCCGAGCTTGGCGTTGCGGCTGATCTGGTCGGTGCGCCTGCGCTGGGAGGTGACCTGGTCCTGCACGGTGCCCTTGCCCTGACCGGACGGGTAGCTCGCCGCGGGCGGCACGATCTGGGTGTAGATCTCCAGCGTGTGCAGCCTGCCGCCCGCGACCCAGGTGACCTCCTCGCCGCCGTGCATGGAGTTGAACACGGCGGTGACGGTCTTCGGGTCCGAGTCGAACTTCGCCGCCACGGCCGCCTGCCCGGTGGCGTCGAGGCCGTTGCTGATGAAGGTGACCATCTGGTCCTTGCCGGGCACGGCGGTGATGTCGTCGGTGCCGATGGCGTACGGCTGGTTGCCCGGGGCCCTGACCTGGGTGTTGGTCGGGTCGAGGTGCGCGGGCAGGGTCAGGTTCAGCTGACGGGCCAACGGGACCGGCACGGTGACCAGCTCGGTGACCGTGTCGTTGACCTGCTGGCCGTTGGTGGTGACGGTCAGCGGGCGGGTCACCTGGTAGACCAGCTCCGGCTGCGAGGAGTTGCGCTCGACGGCGGACTCGTTGCCGCGGTTGTAGCCGCCGGAGCGCCCGCTGGAGAAGTCGGCGAACAGACCGACGAACCACTGCAGGCCGGGGACCTCCATACCGGCGGCAAGACCGAGGGCCCCGGTCGCGTCGCCGCCCTTGGTGATCGCCGCGGACGGGTTCACGCCCGTGCGCTGCTCGTCGACCTTGGTGGACGGGCCGACCAGGGTGATCTGCGGGGCGCCGTTGGGGGTGACGACGACCTGCGTGCCGCCGATGGTCTCGGTGACGGTGCCGTTGTTGGGCATGTGCCGCACCTGCTGGGACCCGAGCAGGGTGGTGATCTCGGCGCGGTGGTCGGTGGAGCCCAGCGCGGTGGTGACGCCGTCGGTGAACGCGGTGGGGATGCGCACGCCGTCGGAGGTGAGTTGGTCGCGGCCGACCACGGGCAGCGGCTGCGCGGCCGAGGTGGTCGGGACCACGGCCGGGACCCGCATACCGCCGTGCACGGTCGCGGTCGCCGGGCCGACCGGGCCGCCGATGCGGGTGGCGACGATCTCGAAGTCGGTCTCCACCCACGGCCGGTCGCCGGTGCGGACACCCGGCCTGCTGATGTCGTTGGAAGTCATGCCCTGCGACCGCTTGAGGGTGAACCCGGCCGAGGCGATCGGGCGCAGGAACACGCCGCCGTCGACGATCGGGGCCAGCGAGATCAACGGGATGCGCAACGGCAGGTTGCTCGACCCCGCCACCGCCTTCGGGTTGTGCGTGTCGTCGCGCCTGGTCTTGACGATGTCGGGGTGCGAGTTGGGCACCGCGTTGACCGTCGCCGCCTTGCGGGTGTCGCCGGGGCGCTTGGGGACACCGGTGAGCAGGACCCGCGCGGTGGTGCCGTTGGGCAGGTCGACGGTGATCTCGTGGCCGTGGTTGATGATGTCGCCGAGGTAGTTCTGCACGGCGGTCGCCGCGGTCTGGCCCGCCTGGTTGGCGACCGCCGGGTGGTCACCGAACAGGCCGGTGACCGCGGTGGACACACCGGTCGTGTCGCCGAGCTCCTCCATGACGATCCGCTCGGCGAACGGGACGTCGGTGAGCAGGGTCAGGCCCCGCTCGACGTCGCCCTGCTTGGCGGCGGTCTTCACGTCGGCCGCGGCGTCCTTGGCGTTGCGGGCGGTGTTGTTCGCCGAGGTGGCCGCGGCGGCGGCGTTCTGGGCGGCCAGTTGCGCGTTGGTGCGGTTGGTGACGAGCGTGGTGTGCAGGGTGTTGACCGTGTCGGCCTGCTGGTCGGCGGCGAGCTGCGCGGCGTCGGCGAGACCACGCAGGCGGATCGCCTCGGCGCTGTCGGTGGTGAGCTGGGTGCCTAGTGGCGTGCGCTGGCCGGTGAGCCGGGTGATGTCGGCTTCCTGGGCGGTGATCCGCCCCTCCGCCTTGGTGATGTCGGCGTCGCGCTGGGCGAACGCCGGGTTCTGCTGGGCACTGCTCGACGGCTGGGTGCTGCTCGACGGCTGGGTGCTGCCGGATGGCTGGCTGTTGGTGGCTGCCTGGGCAGCTTCCTGGGCGCGGTCGGCGGCCAGGGCGCGCTTGTCCCTGGCGACGTCGAGCTTCGCCTGGTCGACGGTGCGCTGCAGGCCGTTGATCTGGTTGTCGAGCTGCCCGATCCGCTGCTGGAGATCGCGGACGCCCTGTTCGGCGGTGTTGGCGGTGAGGTTGGCGGCGTTCGCGGCGTTGTGCCGGATGATCTCCAGGGCCGCAGCGGCCTGGATCTGGGTGACCAGGCCCGCGGCGTTCGTGACGTGTTGCTCGGCTGTCTGCAGGTGACCGCGGGCGGTGTTGACGTGACCAGTCGTCAGGCCCAGCTCGGTGTTGCTCGCCCCTAGGCGCTGTGTCGCGGTGACGGCGGCGGTAGCGGCAGCCGTCGCGGAGATCTGCGGACCTCGGGCGGCATCGTGAGCGGCGGCTTCCTGTAGGCGCAAGGTGGCGATCTGCGCCTGAGTGGCCTGCCTGGCGTGTGTGGCCTGCTGGAGCTGTAGGCGCAAGGGGGCGTGGTTCTGGACCAACGCGTTGAGCGCGCCGCGCCTGCCGTCACGGGCGATGGTGTCGGCGGCCACGTTCGCGGGCGGCGCGTTGTCGAGCCGGAGCTGCGCGGCGTCGAGGGCGATGCCCGCGGTGTCCTCGGCCTGGTTCGCCTGGTCCACCTGCTGTTGCAGGCCGCTCTCGGTCAGCACCTGGGTGTTGAGGGTCCCGATGGCGTTGTTGATCTGCTGGCGCACCGCGTCGAGCGCCAGGGTCAACGGCGTCGCGACGGCCTGCGTGGCGGCGACGGCGGCCTGCGCCTGGCGGTGCGGTTCGGCGGCGCCGTGGACCTGGGCCTGCGCGGACCTCCCCGCCTGCTCGGCGCGCTGCACGGAGAGCTTCGCGTGGTCGCGGTGCCCCTGCGCGGTGGTGAGCTCCTGGGCGGCGATGGCGTTGATGTTGTTGGGCGGCCGGACCCCGAAGGAGTCGCCGATCGCCTGGGCACCGGTGCTCCCCTGGTTGTCGACCGTGTCACCGTCGACGAAGTTGCCCTCGGGGTCGAGCACGATCGCCCACACCTTGCCCGCGGGCGGCGCGGTGTCCGACCAAGTGGCGGACTGGGCGTCCACATGGGACACCTCGCCGTGCTGGTTGACCACGTTCCACGCGTGCCCGTCGGTGGCGTTGGGGGGCGTGGTGAACACGATGGCATCGGTTCCGTGGCCGCCGCGCTTGACCCGCTTCTCGACCTCGGCGATGGCTGCCTGGCCTTCGCCGAGGAAGGCGGGCGCGTAGCCGGTGCGGTCACTGGCGAACCCGGTATTGGCGCGGTCGGGGCCAGCCTTGGTGGGGTTGCCGCGCCAGGTGGAGTGGAAGGCGACGGCGGCGTTGACGCAGTTGACGGTGCCGTTGACGGAGTTGATGCCCGCCACCCAGGCGCGGAAGTCCTGGAACTTGGCGGTGGTGGGGGTGGGCTTGCTGGTGGGGGCCTCGCGTCGGGGGCGCTTGGCGGACCGCTGGGCCTTGGTGGTGGGGGTGCCCGCGGTGGCGGTTTGGTGCTGCGCGGCGGTGGTGGCGAGGGTGGGGGCGGCGGATTTTGTTGTGGCGGAGGTGGGGGTGGTGGAGCTCGTTGTAGTGGACTTCGTTGTGGTGGCGGGCTTCTTGGTGAGCTTGGCCGTGCTCTTGGGGAGGCTGCTGGGCGTGTTGGTGCTGTTCTGGAGGGCGGGGGTGGCCGTCGGGGTCTTGGTGAGCTTGGCCGCGGTGTTGGGCAGGGCGGGGGTGGGCTTGGCAGTGAGCTTCGCGGGCGGGGTGGTGGTCTGCTCGGAGGTCGTGGTATCGGACTTCCTGGGGACCTTGGGCGCCGGTCGCTTCTTGGTGATCTTGGCGGGCGGCTTGGGGGTCGCGGACCGGGACGTGGTGATGCCCGCCTGAGCGGCCGCGGTGACCGGCTTGGCGGTGGGGGTGGTGGTCGGGGCGGTTGTCTTGGCGGAGGTGGACTGCTGCCCCTGGGTGGTCGACTGCGTGGTGTTGGACTGAGTGGTGCTCGACTGCGAGGTGATGGTCGCGGGGGTGGTGGACGGCGTGGTGGTCTTGGCGCCAGTGGTCGAGGACTGGGTGGTCGACGACTGAGTCGACTGGGATTGCGTCGACTGGGACTGGCTGGTGCTGGACTGGCTCGTGGTGGACTGCGTGGTGTTCGACTGCGTGGTGTTCGACGGGGTGTTGCTGGATTGGGTGGAGTTCGACTGGGCGACGGTCTGCGAGGTCGTCGACTGGGTGGCGGGTGACTGGCTCGTCGACTGGGTGGTCGAGGTGGGCGACTGACCGGTGGTGGTCGACTGAGTCGTGTTCGACTGGGTGGTGCTGGACTGGGTCGACTGGGTGGTGGTCGACTGGGTTCCGCCTGGCTGGTTGGCGGATTGGGTGGTCGACTGGCCGCCGAGGTTCTGGCCCTGGGTCGACTGGGTGGTGGTCGACTGAGTCGACTGGGATTGCGTCGACTGGGACTGGCTGGTGCTGGACTGGCTCGTGGTGGACTGCGTGGTGCCGGTCGAGGTCTGGGTTGTCTGGCCGGTCTGCGACTGGCCGGTGGAGGTCTCGGTCACCGGGGTCTGGGTGACCGGGGTCTGACTCGCCTGGGTCACCGGGGTCTGACCGGGTTGGGTCGCCGGGTTCTGGCCGGTCTGCGTGGCAGGCGTCTGACCGTTCTGGGTCACCGGGTTCTGGCCGGTCTGGGTAGCGGGGTTCTGGCCGTTCTGAGTGACGGGACTCTGGCCAGTCTGCGTAACCGGGGTCTGACCGTTCTGGGTCACCGGGGTCTGGGTCACCGGGGTCTGACCGGTCTGGGTGACAGGCGTCTGGCCCGGCTGCGTCACGGGAGTCTGACCCGGTTGCGTCACCGGAGTCTGACCCGGCTGGGTGACCGGAGTCTGGCCCGGCTGCGTGACAGGGGTCTGACCTGGCTGCGTCACCGGGGTCTGGCCGGGGCGGGGGGTCTGGCTGCCCTGGCTGGATCCGGTGGTCACCGTCTGGCCTGGGGTCTGGGTCGGTGAGGTGACTGGCGGTGCCTGGGTGACCGGGTTCTGGCCGCCCTGGGAGCCGGGCACCTGCCCAGTGACATCCGGGCCGCCCTTGGGGGTCGGGCTGGTGATGGTGGTGGCGGTCGTCGGCGGTGGGGTCGAGCCGCCGGACTGGCCGGGGGGTGTGCCGTCGCCGGTCATGCCCTTGGGGCGGGTCTCGGGGCCGGGGCCGCCCTTGCCGCCGTTGGTGGGGGCGGGTTTGGGCGGGGCGAGGGCGCTGCCGATGGCGCCGCCCGCGATGCCACCCGCGCCGGACACCGCGCCCGAGGTCGACGAGTACGGGTTCATCTCGAACTCGCCCTCGGTGGCGTACTTGTAGAGCGCCTCGGTCAGCGTCTCGTGGAACGCCTCGATGCCGATCTCGGTGATCGTCTCCGGCATGACCTTGTGCCAGTCGAACTTGTCCTTGCCGATCTTGCCGAGCCAGGAGTCCAGACCGGAGGTGGTGATGTGCGCGAGCGCCTTGCCGAAACCGGCCAGCGGCAACGTCAACGCGCCACCGAGGGCACCCACCGCGGCCGCGCTGGCGGTGTACTTCGGGTTCCACTCGGTGCGGGTGCCCATGCCGAACTGGATGAGCTGCGCGACAACGTCGATGACCAACTGGAAGGCGATGCCGACGACCTGCGCCTGGACGACCTTGATCAGCAGCCTGCCCAGCAGCGACTTGAGCAGCCAGCGCACGATCGCCATCCGCGCCGCCAGCCAGGCCATGCTGGCGCCCGCGGTGCCGAAGGCCGCGGCGATGGCCCAGGCGATCTCGGCGATGAGCATGATCAGCGACAGGATCGAGACGAGCTTGACGTACTCGACCTCCAGCGCCAGGTCGCGCAGGAACTTCGCCAGCGCCCGGAACTGCTCGTCGGCGATGGAGATGTAGTTGTTCGAGCCCTCCACGTAGGGGGCCATCCGGTTGGCGAACGCCTGCTCGGCGGCGCCGTCGAAGTTCGACCTGATGGTGACGACCGCGGTGCGCAGTTGCGGGGACAGCTCACCGGAGAGCCGGTAGGCGGCCCGGTCCCACGCGTCGGCGAGGGCGCGCAGCTTGTCCTCGTTGGCGTCCGGCCACTCCTCGCCGGTGAGCACCTGGAACAGCTTGCGGACCTCGTCCGGCACCATCATGGCCATCGGTCGTCACCCCTGGGGCTAGGGCCGCACCGCGGCGTCGGCGTCGTCGGAGGACTCGCTGAACACGCCCGCGGTCTTGACGGTGCGGGTGCCGGTCTCGCCGATGGTGCGCTGCATGAGGCGCAGGAACTTCAGCCCCTGCTCCTCCCCCGGCCGGTAGCCGCTGTCGAACTTCTCGCCGATCTCACCGGTGCCGCCCGCGCCGCGGTTCTCCTCGGCCGCGGCGAACAGCTCGTTGCAGATGTTGACCGCGAGGTCGACGGTGGCCTGGATGTTGACCCCGCCCTGGCGCAGGCCCTCGGGGTCGACCGACAGCCTGCTCATCGCCACTCCTTGACCGCGGCGTCGAACATGGCGGCGATCTCGGCGTTGAGCGCGGCCGGGTCGGAGAAGTCGACCACCGACGGCGCGGCGCCACCGGGCATGACCCCGGCGAACACCGCCGCGGACGCGGACGCGGCCTGCTCCTGGGCCTTGCCGATCACCTCGACCAGGCGGCTGGCCAGTTCCTTGGGGGCCAGGTCGCGCCAGCGGCGGCCGTTGAACTTCAGCTCCACCAGCTTGCCCTGGCCGTCGACGGTCGCCTCGACCATCCGGTCTTCGGCGGCGACGGTGGTGGTCGCGTTGGCGACCGCGTCGACAGCGGTGGCGATCTTCTCCTGCTGCTCGCGCAGCTCGGCCAGCGCGGTGGCCAGTTCGTTGTGCAGTGGCGTGGACATCTGCGACCCGCTCCTCTCCGTTGTCGTGGCTTTCCCCGTTACCGAGCGCGGCACCGGGGACAACCCGCACAGCTCTCACACGTTCGGGTGACCACCTCGGGTTCACCGGCCACAGTGGACAGACCGCCCGGAGCGCACCCTGGGGGTGGCCGCGCTCCGGGCGGTCATCGCGGCGATCAGCCGGAGCTGGTCGCCGAGGTGCCGGTGGCCTCGCGGTCCTGCTGCTCGGCCGCCTTGGCGCGGCTGGCCGGGGTGGTGGACCGGTGGTGGATGTGGGTCGCGACCAAGGGCTCGTCGGTCTCGACGTCGCCGGAGTCGGGTCGGCCGATGACGCCGTCGCCGACCGCGGCGTCGGTGCCCCAGATCTTCTCGTCCTCCGAGAGCCACGTGGTGCGCTCGCGCTCCTTCTCCTCGGAGCCGCGGCCACCGCCGCCCATGCCACCCATCATCGGCGGCATGAACGGCATGCCACCGCGGTGGTCGGCATCGGAGCCACTGGCGCCGGGGGCGCCCTGACCGCCGGTGCCGTCCGACCCGCGACCGGACCAGTCAGACCAACCGTCGCCGCTGCCGGAACCGAACGGCGAGTTGCCACCCAGGCCGCTGCCCGCGCTACCGCCCGCACCGAAGGCTCCGTCAGCGCCTAGACCGCCCGCACCGTCGCCGAGGCCGCCGCCGGTGCCGAACGAGCCGTCCGCGCCGACCCCGGCACCGCCACCGGCGGCGCCCCACGAGTCGAGCCCCCCGCTGCCGAGACCGCCACCGCCCAGGCCACCGCCAAGACCCCCGCCGAGCCCGCCACCGAGACCACCGCCGTTGAGGCCGGGAAGGTTGGGGAGGGGGCCGGTCCCCGGCAGCGAGCCGGGGCCGAAGTTCACGCCGCCGTTGGGCGCGCCACCCGAGGACCCACCGGGCAGGTTGGGGACCAGCGGCGGGCGGGTGACCGGCTGGCCGGGCGACCAACCGTCGTCGTCTATCGTCCCGTCGGGCGAGGTGTCCAGGCCGGGCAGGTTGGGCAGGTTGGTGCCGCCGTTGGGCTTCTCGTCGTCGCGGCCGCCGGGGCGCAGGCTGGGCGGCAGCACGGGCGGGACGAAGCCGCCGTTAGCGCCACCTGGCAGACCGTCTCCGTCAAGGCCGCCGTTGGCGCCGTTGCCAAGACCTCCGATGCCCTCCGGCAGGCCGTTGGGGCCAAGAGCCCCGTTGAGGCCGCCGTTGGGTCCACCGTTCGGGCCGCCAGGCAGGTTCAACCCGCCGTTGGGGTCGGGCAGGTTCGGTCCGCCGTTGGGGCCACCGTTGGGACCGTTGAGGTTCGGCCCGCCGTTGGGCCCGCCAGGGAGGTTGGTGCTACCGCTGGGAGGCGGCGGCACATTGGTGTTGCCGTTAGGGGGCGGCGGGACGTTCGTGTTGCCATTCGGCGGGGGCGGCACGTTGGTGTTGCCGTTAGGACCGTTGGGATTCGTGTTGGGGTCCGGGGGCGGGCTGCCGATCGTGGGCGGCTGATTCGTCTTGAGGTCGCCGAGCCCCTTGCCCGCGCGCCGGTAAGCAGTGTCGAGCGCGGCAAGAGCGGTGCGGGCCGCGGTGTCGAGCTTGGTCATCGCGACCATGGCGACCTTGCTGATCGCGGTGTTGACGTTGAGCCAGGTGTTGCTCGTGGACAGGTCACCGGTGACGGTGCCGAAGTCGGTGGGCATCGCCGGGGCGCCGCTGGTGCTGTAGCGGGCGAAGGCGTCCTTGATGAACTGCTCGGCCTTGGCCCGGTCCCCCGCGCCCCACTGGTCGAGCAGGTACGGCGGCGTGCCGCCCTTGGTGGACACGTCGATGCCCGCGTTCTTGATGTAGGCGTTGACGTTGCCGACGAAGGAGTTCGCGGTGTTCATCGGGGCGTTGAGCAGGAACACGGCCTGCTCCTGCCACGCGTTGTACATCGCGGTGCCGAAGGTCGACAACGCGGTCGCGGCCGCCTCCAGGCCGGCGGGGGTGGCCGGGGTGCGGTCCAGGGTGATCTGGTTGTGCAGGTCGTTGAAGGTGAAGTTCAGCCTGCGCAGGTTCACCTGGATCGCGTAGGCGGCCTTGCCCTTGAACGCGCTGTCGTCGCTGTCAAGGCTGTCCGCCCACGACTTGGTGGTGGTGCGGTTGGTGTCGAGGAAGGTCAGGTACTTGTTGACCACGGTGCGGGAGGCGTCGAGGTGGGGCTTGTTCATCAGCCCCGCGATCCCGGTCAACGCCCTGGCCGTCGCGTCGTTGATGCTGTTCCAGCCCGCGTACCAGGCGTTGAACGCCGTCATGTTGAAGTCGGCGCCGAAGTAGTACTTGTCCCACGCGCGGTAGGAGAAGGAGTTCGACGCCGATCCGGGCGGGGTGAAGGTGAACCAGGTGTTGGGCGACTCGCCAGTCCCACCGCCGTTCTCGAGGAGGGCGTGGAGGTCGCTGCCCAAACCGGTGACCGCGAACAGGATCTGCTCGAAGGTCGCGGTGGAGAAGTCCCCGGTCGCGGGGATCGTGGGGTCTGGCATCGCTGTCGCTCCTGGGTCGGGTGGCTGCTGGGCTACTTGTTGCCGGGGGTGCCGCTGAAGCCGCCGCCGACGTTGAAGTCGGGGAACTCGGCGATGAACCGGGTGATGTCGTACTCGGCCAGGTCGTCGGTCTCCTTGAAGATCCCCTTGGCCGCGACCAGCGCGTTGCGGAACTTCACGATGGCCTGCCTGATGGCCTCGTTCTGCTGCTCGACCGAGCCGCCGAACTCCTTGCCCTTGGTGACCAGGGTGATCGCGGGCTGCCACTTCTGGGTGCCCGGCTGGACGGTGAAGTCCGAGTCCAGCGGCATGGTGTCGGAGTCGGTGGACAGCCGCAGGTCGTCCTCCATCTGGTCGAGGACGCGGATGAGCTGGTTGTACCGCTCCTCGTCGAAGGTGATGTTCGCCATGACTGCTCTCTTCCTTGGGCGTGGGTGTGGCCAGGGGTGGGGCGGGGCGCCGCGCGTCCGGTGTCGAGCGCGGCGCCCCCCGCGGATCAGCCGAGCATGATGCCCTGGCCGCGGCTGTCGCCCTCGGAGAAGATCTCGTGGACGTTGATCGACGACAGCGACTGGGAGTTCAGCTTGGTCTCCATGTCGGTGTAGGTGACCGTCCACTGCGCCTGGGCCTCCTGCCACAGCGGCGTGGCCTTGCCCTGGGTGGCGACCTCGATGTTCTTGAGCGAGGCGTTGAGGTTGCTCAGGATGTCGCCCAGCTGGCGGACGTACATGTAGAGCTGCTCGTTGAGCTCGAGGTAGCCGTCGTGGTCGATGTCAAAGGCGGTCATGGCGGGTGTCCTTTCCGGAACTGGCGAGCGGGGGGTGGGGGAGGTCAGGAAGCGCCGTTGGAGGCCGAGTCGGCGTCGGTCTCGGCGGTGCGGTTGGTCTGCAGCAGCGCGGTCGCCTTGCCGTTGAGCGCCTCGAGCTGGGTCTTGACGACGTTGAAGTCACCGGTCCAGTCGCCGATCGCGGCGGCGAGCTTCATGCCGGAGGTCGAGTTGTTGACCGAGGGCAGCATCGCCTGGATGTTCATGACGCCCTGGTTGAGGTTGCCCATGTTCTGCAGGCTGGTCTCGGTGGCGGTGATGATGCCCTGGAGGGTGGCGTCGTCATAGCCGTAGCGGTTGGCCATCGTGGTTCTCCTTCGGTGTCAGGCGATCTTGTCGAGCACGGGCCCGGTCGGCAGCAACGCGATGAGGTCCGCGGGGACCGGTGCGGCGCTGTCGGCGGGTTGGCCCAGCGCGGCGGCGGCGTCACCGCTCGCGACGGGGAACTTGGTGCCTGCGTCGGTGACGAGGTACATACCTGCGCCGGGGACGCCGGGAGCGGGGCGGGTCCGTACGAGCAACCCGGCGCCGGGGGCGACAAGCACCCGGTCCGCGGTACGGCTGTCGCGGACGGCGCCCTGGACGGCGGGGTCCGGTTGGCCACCGACCTTGGGGCCGACCACGACCTCGGCCTTCTCCCCCGCCCATCGGACGCACGGGGCGCCGCCACCGAGGTCCAGGGCCGCGGGCGGTTCGGCGGGCAGGGCGTTCTGCCAGTCGAGGGCGGGCAGCATGGTCGAGGCGGCCAGCGCCGAACCGGTGACCTGGCGCGGTGGCTCTGTCGAGGCGGGGTCGGCTACCAGCAGGGCGGCGACGGTGGCGCTGACCGGGAGCAGTCCGCCCGGTTGCACGAGGTAGAACCGGTCGCCGACAACAGCTTCGGGGACCTGGATGAGCAGTCCGTTGGTGGTGGGCCTACCGGCGATGACCGGTCCGTCCCCACCGCGTTGGACCTTGGGTGAGCCGAGGTCGGGGGCCGCGGGCAGTGCGTTGAGCCAAGACTCGGTGACCCGCACAGCCGTGCCGGGGTCAAGACCGAGCGCGGTAGGCACCCAGCCGGCGGTGATGCGCATCCGGCGGTCACGCCAGGCGAGGTGTGTGGTGCCGTTGGGGGTGCGCACGAGCAGCGCGCCGTCGGCGGTGGGGATCTGTTGGCCGTCCGCGGTGAGGGCGAGGGCGACAGCCGGTCCGTCCGGTGTGGACATAGAGCAGACAGTCCAGGCGCGGGGGGCGCCACCGGCGGTGGGCAGCGTGTCCGGGGCGCCCATGATCCCGACCGGGCCGCCCTGCGGCATGCCCGCCAGGTCGGCGGACTCGACGGTGGCGACCTTGGGCGCGGCGCCGAGCAGCAGCCGGGCGGAGGCGTAGTTGAGGACCGGGCGGAGCCTGCCGTCGACCATGACGTAGCGGCTACCGGTGTCCTCGGCGACGATCAGCGCCCCCGGCTCGCGCCAGGCGTCACCGCCACCGGGTGAGAGCAGCCCGACGACCAGGATCACGACCAGCACCAGGCCGGCGACCGCGGTGCCGCCGAAGAGGCCGACGACCGTGCGGCGCAGCGGCCGGTCCAGCGAGTCGGGGTCGACCCGCAGTACCGCGCTCACCAGCCTGCCGACGAGGAAGGAGTGGGCCTGGACCTGGTCACGCCTGCTGTACATGGCTTGCCTCCGTTTCTCGTTCGGTCAGTACACGGATGGAGCGGGGCGGAAGGTTCACTACGACCAGGCAGCCATGAGCGCGGTGTAGACACCGGCCACCGACAGGGCCAACGGGATGACGGCCAGAGCGGTCCCCCAGTGCAAGAGGTCACCCCAACGGCCCCAGCGCGGCACGAGTTTGCGTTCGGGGATGACGTGCGCGGCGGCCAGTACCAGACCCGCGGCGATCACCAGCCCGCCGAGCAGGACGGGCCGGAACGGTTGTGACACCTCGGTTGTGCTCACCAGGAGGAGAGCGAACAAACCGACGATCGCGGGTGCCATCGCGGAGAGGCGTTGGTACGTGGCGTTGAGCTCTCTAGCGTGCAAGAGCATCAGGAGCGCGGTGACGGCGGTGAGGGTCTTGGCGTCCCACTTGCTGTCGAACGCGAGGATGACCATGGATACACCTGCGACCGCGCCCAGGGACACGAAGAACGCTGTCAGGTAGGCGTTTGCGCGATTGGCGCTTTCGAGCACTCTTGCACTGGGCTGTGGGTCTAGGTCTTGTTGGAACTCGGCAGCGCTTGTGGGTACCTGGTCCACCGCGAGTCCGGCCAGTCGTGCTGATGCGAGGGGCGCGGCCCTGACCAGTGCTAGAGCGAGAACTAGCGTCACCGCGGCGGCCGCGGCACTGCTGAACCCTGTGGCTGTCGCGAATCCACCGCCGATGGTGGCTAGAAGTGCTGCTAGGCCCACCGCGGTGAACGGGGCATCTGTTCCGCCCACGGCCACTCTGGCGACAACTCCGGCGACTGTCGCCGCGGCAGCGCCCGCTAAGACGCCTGGTCCGGTGAAGAGACCGTGTACGCCTGCGGGGATGGCCAGACCGGCCAAGGCAGCGGAAACCGTGCCGAACGCGGCTAGGACCAACGCGGCCGGGCGGTCACCCAGTGCCCTGCTGGCGGCAGCTGCCGCGGCCAGCAGGACCACCGCGACGGCACCGGCGAAGATGGCGTTCGCCCCGGCCGCGAACACCGTGGCCGCCGCGACCAGTCCCATCAGGATGACCAGGGTGCGCTTGGTCATCGAGGGGCGCCACTTGTCCTCCCTCGCGGAGAGTCCGGTGTGGATGCCGTCGACCAGGTCGTCGAAGTCGACCAGCGGCAGGAGCGCGTCCCGGGGACGCAGGTGCAGCAGATCGCCGTCGTAGAGCCCGAGCGCGGCCGTGCCGTGATCCTCGTCGAGCGGCGGCTCGCCGAGGCGCTGCAACACCCAGCCCCCGTGCGCCAGGCCCGTGGTGGCCAGCGCGGGGTCGAGGTGCCCGAGCACCGTCGGCATCAGGTCGGCGAGCGGAACATGGGCGGGGACGGCGAGTTCGACCCGGGAGGCAGGCCCGCAAATGGTCAGCCTGCACATCTCGCCGGAACCCGCGGCAGCGGTGGTGGCCATGCCCAGGACACGGCCGGCGCGCCGAGGATGGTTCAGCGCGGTTCGGTGAACTTCAGGTGTCCTACCGCCATCTCGCGGACATCAGCGCTGCCGCGCCCGGAACCATCCATCCACAACCCCCCGAGCTATCCACAGGCGCTCGACGAACCCTTTGACAGGGCTGGGAAGGCGTTAGTTTCGACGTCGGAGGCCGATGGACATCGGGTCCGGACACGAGATGGGGATCAGTGCTGATGGGGGCGAGCGCGGTGGGGTCGGGAAACTGGGGTGAACTCCCGCGATGGGGTCAGCCGTGTACTGGGGGACGGGCAGCAGTCGTGAGGGTCAGGAGTGGCGGATGAGTACCACGCTGTTTCGCAGGCAGGCCAGGGAGAAGCCGCCGGAGATGCCGGGTGGGGAGCTGTCGCTGCAGGAGCCGCCGGTGTTGCCGGAGACCATCGGGGGTGGCATGGGCGGGATGCTCATGTACCTGCCGATGACCATCGGCGGTGGCGCGGCGATGCTGTTCTTCATGGGTCCGCAGAACCCGCAGATGGCGCTGATGATGGCCGGGATGATGGGCCTGATGGGCGTCATGATGCTCTTCGGCCAGATGGGCCGGGGTGGCGCCGACCGCAGGCAGCGGCTCAGGGGCGAGCGGCGGGACTACCTGCGCTACCTGTCTGGTACGCGTGCACAGATCCGCGCGGTCGCCGACCAGCAGCGGACCGCCCTCGGGTGGCGCCACCCGGAACCCGCCGCGCTGTGGTCGGTCGCCATGACCAGCAGGTTGTGGGAGCGCCGGGCCGCGCACGCCGACTTCGCGGAGGTCCGCATCGGGGTCGGGCCGCAGCGGTTGGCGATGGCGATGAACCCGCTCAACACCAAGCCGGTCGCCGACCTGGAGCCGCTCTCCGCCCGTGCGCTGCGCCGGTTCATCAACGCCTACACCACCATCTCCGACCAGCCCACCGCCCTGTTCCTGCGCGGGTTCGCCCAAGTGCGCTTCTCCGGCGACGAGGACACCATCCGGGCGACCGTGCGGGCGCTGCTGGCCCAGCTGGTCACCTTCCACTCCCCCGAGGACCTCCGGGTCGCGGTGTGCGCGAGCGCGGACCGGCTGCCGGAGTGGGACTGGGTGAAGTGGCTGCCGCACGCCCAGCACCCGGTCGAGCAGGACGGCGCGGGCCAGGTCCGGCTGCTGGCCGACGGGGTCGACGCGCTGACCGAGCTGCTGGCCGCCGAGCTCGACGACCGGGCCAGGTTCGAGGCCGCGGCGACGCCGAGCCGCGAGGAGCCGTACGTGGTCGTGGTGCTCGACGGGGTCGACGTGCCCGCCGAGGCGCGGCTCGCGGCGGCCGGGTACCGCAACTCCGTGGTGCTCGACGTCTCCGGGGCGCTCGACGGGTCCGCGGGCCGGTCCCGGCTGCGGCTGGAGGTCACCCCGACCGACCTGCACACCGTGCGGACCGACCGGACCGGCCAGCAGGTGCGCACCCGGCTGGGGCGCCCGGACGTGGTGAGCGTGCCGAGGGTCGGGGCGCTGGCCAGGGTGATCTCGCCGTACCGGATCAACTCCACCGGTGACGTCGCCGAGCCGATGGTCGCCGACTTCGACCTGCCCCGGCTGCTCGGGGTGGCCGACCTGGACGCGCTCGACCCGAAGTCGCTGTGGCGCACCGGGATGGGCAGCGAGCGGTTCCGCATCCCGCTGGGCATCGCCGAGGACGGCTCGTCGGTCGACCTCGACATCAAGGAGTCCGCGCAGGGCGGCATGGGCCCGCACGGGCTGCTGATCGGCGCGACCGGCTCCGGCAAGTCCGAGCTGCTGCGCACCCTGGTGCTGGGCCTGGCGATGACGCACTCGTCGGAGATCCTCAACTTCGTGCTGGTCGACTTCAAGGGCGGCGCGACCTTCCTCGGCCTCGACCGGCTGCCGCACACCTCGGCGGTGATCACCAACCTCGCCGACGAGGCGCCGCTGGTGACCCGCATGCAGGACTCGCTGCACGGGGAGATGGTGCGCCGCCAGGAACACCTGCGGGCGGCGGGGAACTTCAGCTCGCTGCTGGACTACGAGCGGGCCAGGCAGGCCGGGGCGCCGCTGGACCCGCTGCCGACGCTGTTCCTCATCGTCGACGAGTTCAGCGAGCTGCTCGCGGCCAACCCGGACTTCGCGGAGCTGTTCGTGATGATCGGCCGCCTCGGCCGGTCGCTTGGCGTGCACCTGCTGCTGGCCTCGCAGCGCATCGACGACGGCCGCATGCACAAGCTGGAGAGCCACCTGTCGTACCGGATCGGTCTGCGGACGTTCTCCGCGATGGAGAGCCGTTCGGTGATCGGCGTGCCCGACGCGTACCAGCTGCCCAGCGCGCCCGGTAACGGTTACCTGCGCAGTGATGTCGCGACGCTGGTGCGGTTCAAGGCCGCCTACGTCTCGGGCCGGTACCAGAGGCGCACCAAGGAGCAGCGGCAGGAAGAGGTGCGTAGGCAGGTCGTGGCGTTCGGCGCGGGAAGGCTGCCCACGGCGGCCGAGGTCGAGGTCGTGGCCGCGCCGGTCGCGGACGAGCACGTCGACACTGTCTTGGACGTGGCGGTCGAGAAGCTCTTGGGCCAGGGTCCGCCCGCCCACCAGGTGTGGCTGCCTCCGTTGGACAACCCGCCGCCGCTCGACCAGCTCCTGCCGCCGTTGGTGCCACACCCGACGTTGGGTCTGACTCCCGCCGATTGGCCTGGCCGCGGTGGGTTGAAGATCCCGGTGGGTGTCGTGGACAAGCCGTTCGAGCAGGTTCGCGATCTGCACATGGTCGACCTGTCCGGGTCCGGTGGGCACGTCGGCATCGCGGGCGGTACCCAGTCCGGCAAGAGCACCCTGCTGCGGACCATGATCACCGCGCTCGCGATGACGCACACACCGACCGAGGTGCAGTTCTACTGCCTCGACTTCGGTGGCGGCACGCTGTCGGTGCTGGAGGGCCTGCCGCACGTCGGCGGGGTCTGCGGGCGGTTGCAGCCGGAGCGGGTCGGCCGGACGATCGCCGAGGTCAAGAGCGTCCTGGCCGAGCGGGAGAAGGTGTTCGCCGAGCACGGCATCGAGAGCATGGCCGCCTACCGGGAACGGCGGGCGGCGGGCGAGTTCGCCGACGACCCGCACGGCGACGTGTTCCTCGTGGTGGACGGCTGGGGGTCGCTGCGCGCGGACTTCGAGCAGCACGACCAGACCATCCGGCAGATGACGGTGCGCGGCCTCGCCTACGGCGTGCACCTGGTGATCACCGCCGGTCGCTGGTCCGATGTGCACAGCGCGCTGCGCGACCAGCTGGGCACCCGGCTGGAGCTGCGGCTCGGTGACGCGATCGACTCGGTGATCGACATGCGCAAGGCGGGGCAGGTGCCCCGGCTGCCCGGCCGCGGCCTGACCCAGGACAAGCTGCACTTCCTCGGCGCGGTGCCCCGCGCGGACGGCGAGGCGACGGCGGAGGGTCTGGCCGAGGCGACTCGCGAGCTGGTCCGGTCGGTGGCGGAGTGCTGGTCGGGTCCGTTCGCGCCTCGGGTGCGGACGCTGCCCGCGGTGCTGCCCGCGGCGGAGCTGCCCGACCCCGAGGGCCGGATGCGGATCGCGCTGGGCTCGGGTGAGCTCGACCTGAAGCCGGTGTGGCACGACTTCTCGGCCCGACCGCACCTGACCGTGCTGGGCGACACCGGTAGCGGTAAGACCGCGGTGCTGCGCCTGATCGCTCAGGCCATCCCCAAGGCATACGGCGCGGACGAGGCGCGGATCGTGCTGCTCGACCCGCGGCGCGGGCTTCTTGAGTCGATCCCGGAGTCCTACCGCCACGGTGTCGCGGTGTCGTCGGGGCCCGCCGCCGAGTTGATCCGACCGTTGGCCGCGGACCTCAAGACCCGCGTTCCCGGCGCGGACATCACCCCGAGCAGGTTGCGCGATCGGGACTGGTGGACCGGGCCGGAGTACTTCGTCATCGTCGACGACTACGACCTGGTGCACAGCGGCGCGGGTGGTCCGCTCGACTCGCTGGTCGAGCTGCTGCCGCAGGCCGGGGACATCGGCCTGCACGTGGTGCTCGCCCGCGCGGCGGCCGGGTCGGGCCGGATGTCGATGGACGCGGTGGTGCGGCGGTTGCAGGAGTCGAACACGCCCGACCTGGTGCTGTCGGTGCCGCCGAACGAGATGCCGCTGCTCAACGGCCAGCGCGGGCGGCAGCTGCCGCCCGGGCGCGCGCTGCTGGTCACCCGGCGGGACTTCACCTCGCTGCAGATCGGGTGGACGGAGGAGCCGTCATGAGGGGCTGGGGCGTGCTCGCGGCCGTTGGCCTGGTGCTCGCGGTGCCGGTGCTCGGGGTGCCGGTACCCGCCGCGGCGCAGCAGCAGGGGCAGTGCGCGCCGCCGGAGGCGACGGTGGCGCAGCCGGTGCCCTGGGCGCAGCAGCGGCTCTCGCCCGAGCGGGTGTGGGCGATGACGAAGGGCGCGGTGCGGGTCGCGGTGGTCGACACCGGGGTCAGCGCCGAGGCGCCGACGTTGGCCGGGGCGGTGGCCGAGGGGGTGGACGTCTCCGGTGGTCCCGCGAACACCGACTGCGCGGGGCACGGGACGTTCCTGGCCGGGTTGATCGCGGCGCGGCCGATGGAGCGGACCGCGTTCGCGGGGGTGGCGCCCGCGGCGCAGATCGTGCCGGTGCGGGTGACCAACGACCCGGCGCGGGTCGACCCCGTGGTGCTGGCGGCCGGGCTGCGGGCCGCGGTGGACAGTGGGGCGCGGATCGTCGCGATCGGGGTGGTGAACACGGTCGACGCGCCCGAGTTGCAGGCGGCGGTCGACCTGGCGCGGTCGCGGGACGTGGTGGTGATCGCCCCGGCCGCGGTGCGGCAGGCCAAGCAGCGGGCGTACCCGGCGTCGTCGGACGGGGTGGTCGCCGTCGCGCCGGTGGGGCCGGACGGGCCGCCGAAGTCGGCACTGCTGGGGGCGCAGCCGACGGTGGCCGCGCCCGCCGAGCAGCTCGTTGGCATCGGACCGTCGGGATTGGGCCACCGGTTGGCGTCAGGGCCGGAGCTGGCGGTGGCGTTTGTGGCGGGTAGCGCTGCCTTGGTGCGGGAGCAGTACCCGGAGTTGCCCGCTGTCGAGGTCGTGAAGCGGTTGATGGCCACAGCGGACCGACCATCCGGGCAGGTACCGCATCCCGCCGTGGGCTACGGGATCGTCGACCCTGTGGCGGCGGTGAGCACTCTCCTCACGGGACAGACCAAACCGGCACCGTCGACTGAGCACATCTCGATGGTCTTACCCGCTCCAGAGGACACGGGACCGGCGCGCGCGGCCATGTGGTTCGTGGCGGTGTTGGCGGGTGCGTCGCTGGTCGCGGGGGGTACGGCCGCGGTGGTGGGCCGTGCGCGGCGACGGCGTTGGCGGGCGGCCGCCGGGTAGGGGTAGGGATATCCCCACCGGTACGGGGGTGGTGGCCTCCGCGAGGTGGAGGGGTGTCCCCCTGGTTTGGGGGGATTGGCCCAGAGAGTGTCGGGGTAGGAACCGGAAGTCTTGTGTCAGAGGGAGAACCGCGACACGAGGAGCCGGGATGACCACTTTCGACAGCATCGTCGCCGCCCACCGCACCGCCCTGCTGGCCTACGCCCGCCGCGTGACCGGTTGCCCGCACCGCGCCGAGGACGTCGTCCAGGAAACCTGGATCCGCGCCTGGCGGCACCAGGACAGGCTCACCGAGGACCGCGGCTCCGTCCGCGCCTGGCTCACCCGCGTCGCCCACAACATCGCCGTCGACCAGCACCGCGGCCGCGCGGCCCGCCCGTCGGAGGTGGAGCTGCCGGAGGTGGACACGACCTCGGCCCCGGCCCGCACCGACGAGGTCATCGACCGCCTCCTGGTCGACGCCGCCCTCGACACCCTCCCCGAGCCCCACCGCCAGACCGTCGTCGAGGTCTACTTCGCCGACCGCACCGCCGCGGCCGCCGCGATCACCCTCCGAGTCCCGGTCGGCACGGTCAAGTCCCGCCTGCACTACGCCCTGCGCACGCTGCGCGAATCCACCCTCACCGCCGCCTGACCAACCCGCTCCCACCACAGCCATCCCCACGGTCACCACCACAGCCACCACAGCCACCACAGCCACCACAGCCACCACAGCCACGGTGATCCTCGTTCCCGCCCACAGCTCCACGGTGCGAGCGCTCGACACCCCCAAGCACAGCCGTCCCCCCGCGCCGGGCGGTCCCCGATCCGCACAGCGACCTCGCCCCTCCCCCGGTGGCAGGCGCCCGCGAGGGGAGCCGAACCGTGGCAACGGACGGTTCTCGAAGTCCGCGATGGCCCACGGCATCGCGGGCGGCGTTCAGGGAGTTCGCCGACACCCAGACCGTGTCCCCCGGTACGGCGCACAGCGGTGCTGTCCCCAGCCCGCGTCCGCTCGAACAGCGCCGGTGACGTCGCCCGGTCGCGAAACGAGACGCCGACCGGCGCGAGTGCCCGCGCGCGGCGATGAACGATCTGTCGGGGGTGGTGCCGCGGCTCGCGAAATCCGGCGACATCGGTGGCCACCGCCGTCAGGATGGCTGGTGTGCACGAGGTCGAGGTTGTTGTCGCCCACAGGCAGCGGGTGACGTTGCGGGTCGGGGATGTGTTCCTGAAGGTCGATGGCGATCCGGCGCACGCCGAGATCGAGGTGCGGGCGATGGCGCTGGCGCCGGTGCCGACGCCGGTGGTGCTCTGGCGGGAACCACCCGTGCTGGCGATCGGTGCTGTGCCTGGTGAGGCGCTTGGTGTGCTCGGGGAACCGTCGGGTGCGTCGGCGGCTGCCTGGGCGGCGGTGGGGGGAGTCGTGCGGCGGCTGCACGAGGCGCCGGTGCCGCCGTGGGTGGGGGTTGGGGTCGACGAGGTGGCGGCGCGGCTTGACGGGGAGTGTGCGTGGCTGGTCGACAACGCGGTACTGCCCGCTGAGGTGATCCGGCGCAATCGCGAGATCGCCGATGGCGCGCTTCGGCGGTGGGAACCGGTGTTCATCCACGGCGACTTGCAGATCACCCACGTGTTCGTCGACGGCGACGAGGTCACCGGGGTCATCGACTGGTCGGAGGCCGCCCCCGGGGACGCCATGGTCGACCTCGCCACCCTGACGCTCGGGCACGAGGAGCGGCTGGACGACCTGCTCGCGGGGTACGGCCCTGGCGCGGACCGGGACGTGATCCGGGCCTGGTGGTCGCTGCGCGCCCTGGTGGCGTCGCGCTGGTTGATCGGGCACGGGTTCGACCCGGACGCGCCGGGGTGTGAGTTCGACGTGCTCAGGGCGCGGATGCGGGAACGCTAGGCGACCGAGAGGATGTCCGCGGCGGCGGCGACGGCCGCGGCGATGGCGTCGAGGTCCACCTGGCGCGGCGCGGGTGGGGTGGGGGTGCCGGAGAGTCGTTCGCGGAGGGCGGCGACCCGTTGGGCCCTGGCCTGCTCGGCCTCGGCGGTGGCTATCTCCTGCTCGGCGGCGCCGAGGGCGGCGAGGACCTCGTCCATGCGGTCCGCGACGGCGGTGACCGAGTCGAGGACCGAGGTCAACTCGGCCTCCTTGGCGGCGACGTCGCCCGCCAGTTCGGGGTAGCGCTGCGACTCCCGCAGGAGCGCGCGCAGGCCGGCCGACTCGCGCAGTGAGCCCAACGCGGCCCAGACCACCCGGTGCGCGGTCGCGAGGGTCTCGGCGGGCAACCACCCCGCGGCGGCGGTGCGGCTCGCGACCAGGGTCGCGAAGGAGATGACCATCCGGTTGGCCAGGGCCGCCGAGTCGGCGTCGAAGTCGGTCGAGCGGAGGGCCACCACCACGCGACGTTCCCGCTCGCGGCGGACCACCGCGGCGAAGACCGGCAGCGGGACCAGGAACAGCAGCCCCCACGCCCCCCAGTCGTTGACCGCGCTCATGACCACACCCAGCGCGCCCCCCAGCCCGAACATGAGCCCCAACCTGGCCTCACGCGACGTGACAGGCACCTCCGGCGGGCGCACGACCCATCGCCCCGCCGCGCCATCGATACGTACCGGCCTGAGTTCCCCCACCGCACAAGGCTACCGAGCAACCCCCCGCGGTCGTCGCACAAACCACTCAAGAACCACCAGCGGCACGTTCCAGCCCAGCCAGGAGGTGATACCCGCGATCGCCGGTACCCCACGACCAGCGACACCATCCAGGGGTCGCCAGCAACCCGTGCCACCGGCCCGAACGGAGAGGTAACACCAACGACGAGCCCCGCGGGCAGCACTCCCCCGAACACCTAGATCCTGCCCACGCGCGGTAAGCACGAGGGCCGGTGGTGGGGTTACCCCCACCACCGGCCCTCTCAACTCCCGATGTGGCGCATGGCATGCCCCGCCACAGCTACCAGGAGCGGTAGATCCCTACTGCTACTTCTTCTTGCTCGGGAACACCCGGATCTGCAGCGACGTGCCCTCCTGCTTCAGCACCTTGATGCTCACACCGGCGGCGGGGAGCTTGACGCCCGCGGTCGGCTGGGCGGCGTTGAAGTAGGACTTGGTGTCGTCGAACAGCGGCTGCGCCTCGGTGCCGCGGATGTAGCTCGCCCGGCCACCCGCGAACAGGGTGAACGAGTCCGACTTCTCCAGCGAGAACGGTGCGTCGTAGCCGGCCACGCGGGGTCGCCAAGCCTGGCCCTGCAGGTTGTAGATGGGCTCCGGGTGGGCGTCGACCACCGACAGCAGGCCCTCGCCCGGGTGGACGGAGGCGTTGTTGTCCGCCTGGGAGGTGTCCCAGTAGGTCACCAGCAGGCCGTTCTGGTACGGGAAGCGAGTCGCCCAGTTCGGGCGGGTCGGGTCGCCGTAGTCGTACGGGCCGGGCTGCAGGTACTTGTCGTACCCGGTGTAAGTCCGGTTGCCTGCCACGTAGAAGTGGTCGTAGTTCGCGGTCTCCGTACCGGTGGTGATGCGGAAACCGGCCGGGGTCCAGCCGTTGTTGCCAGCCTCGGCACCATCGGTGAACAGCGGCGCGCCGTCGGCGACGACGGAGATCTCGTCGGCGAAGAAGCCGTCCAGGGCCACGCCGCCGTCGGTGCGGTAGCGCAGTCGGATCTGGGCGTCCTTGCCCGCCAGCGAGGTCAGCGGCACGGCGACGTCAACCCACGTGTTGTTCGTGGTGTTGGTGATCGCCGGGGTGCCCACGGCGTCCCGGGTGAACGGCTTGCCGTTGGCGACACCGTCGAGCGCGGTCCAGTTGGCGCCACCGTCGGTCGAGGACTCCACGAACAGGAAGTCGCAGTCGCAGTCCTCGATGTCGTAGCGCGCCTTGAGCTTGAGCTCGGCGGCGGTCTTCCCGGTGAGGTTGACCGAGCGGGTCAGCGAGTTCGACAGGTTGTCGCCCTTGCCGCTCCACCACATCTTCGTGCCCGCGAACGGGGTGCCGTAGCTGGTCGAGACCTGCTTGTCGGGCAGGACGACGACGACGCCCTGGGCCTTGTCGGTGTTGTACGCACCGGGGCCGAGGTCGATCTTCTTGTCCTGACCGGCGACGACGGTCTCGTAGTCCAACCAGCCCAGCTGCAGCTTGTCCCACGCCGAGAGGTCGTTGGCCCGGAAGCCGATCGCCTCGTTGGTGTTGGACACGCGGCTCTGGCCCATCAGCGACCACCAGTTGATGCCGTTCTCCTGGGCGCCGCCCGGGCCAACGGTGTCGTAGTGGTCCGGCAGACCGAGGTCGTGGCCGTACTCGTGCGCGAACACGCCGAGGCCGCCGTTCTCGGGCTGCATCGTGTAGTCGCCGACCCACAGGCCGGTGGTGCCGATCTGCACACCGCCGAGCTTGTTGTTGACCGGGCCCGTGGTGTTGCTGGAGAACGCGTACCAGCGGTGCGCCCAGATGGCGTCCTCACCCTGTGCGGGATCGGCGTCGGACTGGTCGCCACCGGCGTGCACGATCTGGAAGTGGTCCAGGTAGCCGTCGGGCTCGTTGAAGTCGCCGTCACCGTCGAAGTCGTAGCGGTCCCAGGTGTCGTACGACGCGAGGTCGGCCTTGATCGAGGCGTCGGTGGCACCGGCGGCCTTGCGGTCGGTGACCCACTGCTGCAGCGCGTCGGAGACCAGGTACCAGGAGTTGCCGCAGATGCGGCCGGGGCAGGGGTAGCCGTCGGAACGGCCGTACCGAGCCTCGTTGTACTTGACCTTGACCCAGTCGGTGACCTGGCCCTCGACCGAGTAGCGGCCGGAGGACGCCTTCTCGTAGAAGGTCTTCAGGGACTCGGTGTTCGCGCCCTGCGCGAAGTAGACGTCCTCGAAGTGCTTCTTGGAGTAGTCCGCCTGCCAGATCGTCTTGTTGTCCACCGCCCGGTTGGGCTTGGCGATCTGGTTGTGCCGCGGGCCGTCGTAGCGGGCCGGGCCGGGCACGTTGGGGTTGGTGTCCTTGTCGGGGAAGTCCGGGTGGCGCTCGTCGCCGAACTCGGCGAGCACCACGAAGATCTTGTCGGTCTTCTCCCGCGCCAACTCGACGTACTGGTCGACGCCCTTCTTGCCGGTGCTCTTGTTCTTGGCCGAGGCGGCGGTGCCGACCTTGACCACGGAGCTGGCGCCGCGCTTCTCGACGCTGGCCTCACCGGAGAGGACCTTGGCCAGGCCCTCCTGACGCAGCGCGCGACGCTTCTCCTCAAGCGGGGAGACCACCTCGTCGGCGTGGTCCGCGGCGGCCTGGGGAGCCTGTTGGGTGGGTGCGGGGGCCGCGTCGGCGGCACCGTTGACCACCACCGCCCCGGTCCCGACCACCGTCGCCGCGGCGATCGCGACGACCAATCTTCGGCGCACTCAAATCCTCCTGTATCGATGGGGACGACTCCAGGTGAAGTCCAGGCGAAACAGTAGAGGAGGGGCACCCATGCAGATATCACGACATGATTACAAGAGCCATTCCGGCCATCACATTAAGCTATAGCACCGAGTGATGCCCCAAATGGCGCAAAGGGCCGCTGAACCAGCCGGTCCAGGGCGGTCGCCGGGGGCGGAATCGGGCAGCGCGAAGCATACCGGAAATGGGCGTTTCACAGTTTTGGCCGAGATGGCCGGGAACGGTGGGGACCGGCTTAACGCAATAGGGCGGCCGCGCTGTCAGTCCTCGACGGGCACGACGAGATCGCCGGTGATCTGGCGGTGGATGGCGGCCATGTCGAAGTAATCGCGCTCGCGGTGGATCAGACCGTCGCGGACCTCGACGACGTGGCAGGCGAAGCTGACCACGCGGCGGCCGGTGGCTGCCAGCGGGCCGAGCGGGCCGAGGTGGGTGCCGACGCAGCGGACCTCGACGAAGGACGTGCCGCCGTCGAGGCTCTCGTGGAAGTCGCGGTAGGTGAACACGACGTCGGGGAAGGCCGCGTGCAGGGTCCGCATGACCTCGACGGGCTGGTCGGTGTCGTCGAACCGGGTGCCGGTGACATCGGTGTAGAGGTAGTCCGGGTGGTACCGGGCGCGCATGGCTTCCCAGTCGTAGGTGTCGATGGTCTGCCAGTGCAGTCGGTGGATCTTCGAAGCGGTCATGCGGCCACGCTAGGCACGACGGCCCCGGCGTGGCACAAGATCCACCCGGTCAGGTGGTCTCGCCCGCGGCACGCAACTGCTCGCGCAGTCGCTGGAGCGCGCGGTGCTGGGTCATGCGCACCGCGGACGGCGACATGTCGAGCTTGATGGCGACCTGCTCGGCGGTGTGGCCGTCGACCACGCGCAGGTGCAGGATGTGCAGCTGCAGCGGGGTGAGCACCGCCATCTGTCCGGTCGCGTCCCCACGGGGGTCCGGGATCACTAGCCGCCCACCGTGGGGCGTCTTGGGTGTCCGCATGCCGGTGGGACGCACCGCCGCGGCAACCATGACGCCACCAACGTGCGACTTTTCCCCACAAACCCCAAGTCCGGTGCTCGGCACGGTGGGTGCGACCGCGCTCACCCGCCGTCACGGCCAGGGGTCGCCCCAGTCGGTGTCGCGGGCGGCCCGGTAGGCGGCGGGGTCGCGCTTGCTGACGATGGTGTCGGCGAGACCGTCCGGTCCGCACAGCCGCAGCGACACCATGCCCTTGCGCTTGAGCGGGTGCCGCAGGACCCGGGCCTGCGCGGCCTGCCACGGCTCGCGGGTGGCGGCGACGTAGGAGAACTTCTCGTCCTCGAAGTTCAGCACGGCCGTCTTGAGGCGCTGGTGCAGCGGGCTGCGCCCGAGCCGCGCGGCGAAGTGGCACCAGTCCTGCCCGCGCGGGATGGGGCACGTGGTGCTGTGGGGGCAGGGGGCGACGATGTGCATGCCCGCGGCGGTGAGCTCGTCGCGGGCGGCCATGATCCGCTCGTAGCCCGCGGGGGTCCCCGGTTCGACGACGACGGCGAGGGCGGCGGAGGTCATCGCGCGCACGGTGTCGGCGCGGGCGGCGGCGGTGAGCTCGCTGAGCACATAGGACAGGGTGGCGACGTCGGCAGGCGGGAGCCGGGTGGTGCCGAGGGCGGTGCGCTGCCACCGGACCCGGCGGATCGCGGGGTCGTCGGCGCGCTCGGCGAGTCGCCTGCCCAGGTCCATCGCCTGGGTGGACTGGTCGAGGACGGTGATGTCGACCAGCGACGGCCAGACCCGCTTGGTGGCCCACACCGCGGCACCGGTCCCGCCGCCGATGTCGACGTGGGTGGTGGGCGCGAAGTCCGGCGCCCTGGCGGCGACCTCGGTGAGCGCGGCGGTGACGGCGGCGTGCGTGGCGGGCATCCGGTAGGCGGCGTAGGCCGCGGCGGTGACCTCGGCGTCGAGCACGAGCGAGGCCGGGTCGACCCCGGTGCGGTACCGGTGGATCAGCGCCTGCGCCGAGTCCGCGAGCCGCTTGGTCGGGAACCGCGCGACCTCGGCGTCCAGCGCGTCAGACAGGGTGACCATGACGGCCCATCATGCCGTGACCGGGCGGTCCTTCCCGGACGGGGTACCCGGTTCTAGGTGAGGCGGGTGAAGGCGGCGGCGCCGAGGCGGAGGGTGCCGTCGTCGAGGGGGGTGCAGCGGGCGCCGGAGAGACCGCGCAGGGCTTTGGCGGTGCCGGGGACGAGCACGGTGTCGAGCCAGCGGCAGGGGGTGGCGGCGGTGTTCGCACGGAAGCGGACGGGGCCGTCACCGGTGTCGAGGCTGAAGTCGGCGCGGTCGCGGGCCAGCAGGTCGACGTCGACACCGCGGACGATGATGTTGCGGCGGGTGAGGAGCGGGTCGCCCTCGGGGAGGGACTCGACGGCGAAGAAGGTGACCGAGGCGGCGCGGTGGGCGGGCTGGTTGAAGTACCGGTCGCCGACGATGCCCAGGCCCGCGCGGATCCGCACCTCGGACCTGGCGACCGGCTCGGGATCCGGCCGCGGCGGTTCGGTGGGTCGCCCCTCGTAGGCGTGCACCGCGGACACCATCAGGGCGATCACCTCGACCATGCCCACGAGCCTAGCTAGCCCGACCGCGCCGCCGGACCACGGCGAGAATGGCCCCGGGTGCCGAGAACCGGGTATGCGAGCAAAGCGCCAAGAGACAACGGCGCGGATGGCCTGGGTGGAGCGCCGTGGATGTAGTCGCGACGGGTCGGCATTGACGCGGATCCCAGCGGCGGGGAATCACCGGGAAAGCACCTGGCCGCGATTCCGCCCTTGCCGAGCGACCCACCGCTGAATCCCCGCACCACGACGGCTTGGCACCAACCGGGTCAGTGTCGGCGGCGAGTGCGCACCACCGCGGCCGCTCCGAGCAGGATCAGACCCAGGCCCGCCAGCAGGACCGTCCCGACCGGGAACCCGGTGTTGGGCAGTCCCCCTTGCGCCGAACCCTGACCGCGCGGCGGCTGCGTGGACGGCGGAGGCGTCGCGCGGGGCGTGGTCGCCACCGAGGTGTGGCACAGCGGGTCCGCCGAGGACGCCAGGCAGTTGCTACCAGGGACAACGATGGAGTTGCCCAGGGTGCCGTCGCCGCTAGGGGGATCGTTGACGCGCACGGAGTAGGTGATGACGGCGCTCTTGTCGATGTCGAGGGAGCCCGTCCAGGTGAGCTTGGTGCCATCGAGGACCACAGTGCCCACGGATGCCTTGGCGTCGTTGTTGTAAGCGGCGTCGTCGAGCACCGCGGCCAGGTCGTCGACAAGGACCGGGTCAGTCGGGCCGCCCTCGTTGAGCAGGGTGATGGTGTAGGTCGCGGTACCACCCGGCTCGATCCGCCTGGTCGGGGTTACCTCCTTCTTCGCTCGGGCCGCCTCGACGCCGACAGAGACCGAACAGGCTCGCCCGCTGGAAGAGGGCGCGCAGCCGCTATTGGGGCCGGTGGAGTGCACGGTGTTGTGGAGTTGCCCGTCACCGAGGTCATGGTCGCGGATGGTGACGCTGAAGGTGACCGTCGCGACCTCGTCGATCCGCAGGGCGCCATCCCAGCGGAGGACCGGAGCGGTGTAAGAGGCTGTGCCGATGGTGGCCGTGGCGTCGTTGTTGTAGACGGCGTCGTCGAGCACGCTGGACAGGTCGTCCGTCATGCTCTGGCCCACCACGTCCTCGGTGCCCTGGTTCCTCATCACGAGGACGAAGGTGACCTTGCCGCCGAGCGTGGGCAGCGTGTCGCCGTACTGGGCGGTCTTGGAGACGGACACCCTGGGCATGGTGTGGCTCACCGTGCACTCGGACGATGTAGTGCCCGACTTGCAGTTGCTGCCCGGCCCCGGGGACGTCACCGTGTTGGCGAGCCGCGCGTCTCCGGCACCGGTGACATGCACGGAATAGGTGACGCGCGCGGTCTGTCCTATCGCGAGGTCTCCTACCCAGACGAGCTTGTTCTCGACCCGGCGGACAGTGCCGACGGTGGCAGCGGCGTCGCCCATGTAGGTGGCGTCGTCCAGGACCTTCGCGAGGTCGTCGATCGCGGTCTGGTTCGGCAGGTCGACCTGACCGGTGTTGGTGACGTCGACTGTGTACGTGATGCCCTGTCCGGGGGTAGCGCTACCCGTCACGTTCGCGGACTTCGCCAGGTGTAGGCCAGGTAGGGGCAACGCGACCGTGCACGCCGGATTGGTCGACCCTTCCCCGCACGTGCTACCCGGTCCAGTGGAGACGATGGTGTTGACCATCTGGTTGTCGCCGGTGGCCGGGTCATGCAGGGTGATCGAGTACGTGACGGTGGCGACAGCGCCAACCACGAGATCACCGGACCACGCCAACCGGGTCCCGGTGTAGGAAACCACCCCGGAGCTCGCGGTAGCGCCGTTGTACGTCGCGTCATCGACTACGCCACTGAGGTCGTCAGCGAAAGAGAGCCCGGTGAGGTCAACGGCGCCGGTATTGGTGACTCGGACGGTGTAAGTGACCGTCTCACCGGGCTCGGGGTCGTTGTTGTCCGCGGTCTTCACGAACTCCGATGACCGCACCAACAGAGCGACCCGGCACCGGGTGTCTGTCGAGCCGGTCGTGCAGTTGCTCTGCGGTCCGTTAGCGGTAACCGTGTTGATCAGCCGTGCGTCGCCGCGCTTGTCCAACCGCACGCCGTAGGTGACGGTCACGGTCTGGCCGAAGGCAACGTCACCTGTCCACGTCAGCGTTGTCCCCGCCAGCGTCGCCGAGCCGGTGGTGGCGTCACCAGGGACGTATGTGCCGTCGTCGAGCACCTGGCTGAGGTCGTCGGTGAAGGTCTGCCCAGCCAGGTCGACGCCACCGGTGTTGGTGTACCGCACGGTGTAGGTGACCGTGTCGCCGCCAACGGGGTCGGCGATGTCAGCGGTCTTGCTCACGCTCACCCCTGCCGGTTCGGTGCGCACCAGCAGGTTGACCTCAGTCAACGTGATGACGTCACCGGTGGTGCCCGCGTCAATGCGCAGGGACGTGGCTCCCGGGCTGAGGTCCCCGGTGAGCGTATCGATGTCGAGCGCGACCCCGGAGGAGGAGTCGGCCCAGTCGGGCGGGGCGGCGGCCAGACCCGGCTGGTCCGTCCGCAGGGTCTCCCCCGCGAGCGCCGGGTCGCCCTGGATCGCGACGAAGGTCAGCCTGGCCGCGGTGCTGCCCACCACCGGTGAACGGAACCCGGTGACGCCGATCGAGACCTGCGACCCGCCCGCCAGCGTGTTCATGCCGTGGTAGATGTACGCGGTGGACAGTTCCGTGATGGCCGGGTTCTCATAAACCACGGTCAGCGTCCACGCCCGCGCGTTTCCCTGGAAAAGCGGACAGCCGTTCGGATATCCGCCGGTGACATCGGCGGAATAGCCGCCGTTGAGCGCGGGAAGCCCCGCCAGCACGCTGGTGACGTCGGCGAACCGGCCCTGGAACCGCAGGGTGGTGCCCGGGAGCACGACGTGGTCGGACGAGTCGGCGGCCGAGGTGACGGTGACCGGGGCCGCGCCGGGGACGGTGAACGAGATCGACGAGCCGATCGGGTTGGCCGGGCGCATGGTGGCCACCGACGAGTTCTCCGTCGTCCCCGACCAGCGCAGGAAAGCGCCGCGCAGCACGGATCCGGTGGGCAGCGCCAACGCGGCGGTGGTCGGCGGGCGGCCGCAGTTGTTCTGCCCGAGGGTCTCCGCCAGCTCCGAGCCGCCGATCTCCGCCAACCCCAGCGGGCCGCTGAACTTGGCCAACCGGGTGAAGGGGGTCGGCGCGGCACCCGCGACCGCGACCGGCGCGACGGGTCCCGCTCCCACCACCGCGAGGACCAGGAAAAGCACCCCTAGAACCGAGGTAGTTCGCCGCATAACGCACTCCACCCGCCGGTCGACCCCATTCGTGCTCGTGCTGGGAATCGACGGCGACCGGCCGCTCGCTACCGCGCCCGGTGAATTCTCACCCGTTGGAGATCATGACGACAGCGGGTCATTTTTCCGGAGGTTCGACCATCACCCTTTCAGCGGAGGAATCCACCGGATGCCGCAGCGCTCACCACAGCCCCTGGCCGTGCACGACGGCCCCGTCGACCGCCGTGGCGACCACCTCGATGTCACCGAGGCGGTCCGGCTCGACGGTGTGCGGGTCGTCGCCGAGCACCACCAGATCGGCGAGCTTGCCCTCGGCCAGCGACCCCACCGCGTGCTCCATCCGGCACGCGTGCGCCCCCGCCACGGTGTACGCGCGGAGAGCCTCGGCGATGCTGACCGCCTCCCCCGCGCCAACAACGTTGCCCGCCTGGGTCTGCCGGGTCACCATGAACTGGATGGCCCGCAACGGTGCGCCGACGGTTACCGGCCGGTCGGAGCTGGCGACCAGGTCGACACCGTTGTCGAGGAAGCCCCGGCCGCGGTAGAGCCAGTCCGCGCGCTCCGGCCCCATGACCGCGGCGTAGTCGTCGCCGTAGTAGTAGAGGAACGACGGCTGCACGACCGCGCTGACGCCCAACTCCGCGAACCGACCCAGCTGGTCGGGTCGCACCGCCCCGGCGTGCTCGATGCGGTGCCGGGTGTCCGACCGGGGGTGCCGCCGCTGCGCCTCGGCGATCGTGTCGAGGGCCAGGTCCACCGCCCGGTCACCGATGGCGTGGACCGCGAGCTGCCACCCGGCGCGGTGCCCGTCGCGGATGTACCCCCTGATCTCGTCCGGGTCCGCGTACCACTGTCCACTGTGGTCGGATCCGGCGTACGGCGCGGTCATGGCCGCCGTGCGGGCCATCATGCCGCCGTCGACGAAGACCTTCAGCGCGCTGATGCCCAGCCGGTCGCCGCCGAACCCGGTGTGGATCCCCAGGTCCATGCCGCGCGGCAGGTCGTCGCCCGCGTGCGCGCCCAGGTCGCGCAACAACGACGCGGCCACCATGAGCCGCACCCGCAACGGCAGGTCGGCGCGCTGGTACGCGGCCAGTTCCACCGGGCTGTGGCTGATCAACCCGCCCCCGACCCCGGCTTCGGCCACCGTGGTGACGCCCTCGGCGAGGCAGGTGGACGCGGCGGTCCTGATGGCGGCGACCATTTCCACCAGCGAATAGGGCTGCCGCAGGGCACGCGCCGCCGCCATACCGCTCTCGGCGAGGAACCCGTCCTGGTGCTCCACGCCATCGGGCAGATCGGCCAGCACAGCGCGGTTGACGACGCAGGCGTGGCCAGAATCGTGCAGCAGCAACACCTTCCGCCCGCGCGCGACACTCTCCAACTCGTCCGCGGTGATGTGCCTGCCCAGGCCGCGTTGGTCGTAGCCGACCACGTCGAGCCACTCCCCCGGCTCGCCGGGAGCCCGGTCGATCACGTCGAGCACGGCGTCGACCCGCGAGCACGGCGCCACCGACAGCGCGTTCTCCCGCAGCCCGGCCCACACCATGTGCACGTGTGCGTCGACGAACCCCGGGAGCACGGTCGCACCCCCGAGGTCCACCACCCGCCGCGCGGGCAGCGACTCGACCTGGTCGTCGAACCCGACAATCCGGCCGCTCCAGATCCCGAGGCCGCGCGCGGTCGGCCGCGCCGGGTCCATCGTGTGGAACTTCGCGTCACGCAAGAGGAGATCGAGCATGCCCCCACCCTAGGGGCGGGAGTCTCACACCGGCACCGTCGCCGGGGTCACCACCAACTCCACCGCGGCCAGGGCGGTCGCCAGCACCTCGCCGAGCGCGACCCTGGTCGGCGCGTGCACCACCAGCCAGCCGAGCTTGCGGCCCGCCTCGGTGAACGGCAGCACCACATCGCCCGGGGCCGCGAAGACGTCGACATCGCTCACGCCGGGTAGCGCGCGAACCGCCGCCAGGTCGCCGACCGACACGAGTTCGCCCTCGACCTCCAGCGGTGAGGTCAAAACCTGGAGCCGGGCCACCTCCGACCGGTCGACCACCAGTTCGACGGGCTCGCCGACCGCCAGGGACACCAGGGCGCGCACGCAGTCGACGCCCGCCACCGCCTCGGCCAGCCGAGGGAACCCGTTGCCGGACATGCGGGCACCGACCTCCAGCACGTACCGGGTGCCGTCGTGGCCGACGATGACGTCGAAGTTGGCCGGGCCGTCGGCCAGGCCCATCGCCAGGCAGAGCGCGTGGGCGTCGGCGAGCAGCGCGGTCTCGACGGCCGGGTCGAGGTCGGCAGGCGCGACGTGGCCGCCGATGAGGAACCGCGGCCCCGGCACGATGTGCTTCTCGGTGATGAGCGAGAACGCCAGGTCGCCGCGGTGCAGGAACACGTTGACCGTGTAGTCCTTGCCCAGCAGCAGCTTCTCGACGATCACCTGCCCGCTGGGCGAGTTCACCGCCGCGTTGTGCAGCGCCGCGTCCAATTCGGACGGTTCGTCGACCCGCAGCACGCCGCGGCACCCGGACGCGTCGGTCGGCTTCACCACCACCGGAAGGCCGAACCCGGTGGCCGAACTGGCCAGGTCCGCCAGGTTGTGCGACTGCGCCCACTGGTACACCGGGACACCGACCGAGGCCGCCAGCGCGTGGAACGCCGACTTGTCCATCGACACCGCGGCCGCCGACGCCGGGTAGCGCCACGGGGTGCCGAAGTGCTCGGAGAGCCGGTGCCACGACTCCAGGCAGGTGTCCGCCGCGGTCGAGACGACCCCGGCGATCTCCTGCCCCGCCAACGCCTCCGCGATCGCCTGGTGGTCCGTTGTGGACAGCTGGAGGAACCGGTCGGCCAACGCGATGCCCGGCCGGTCCGCGCGCATGTCCACCGCGATGGTGGGCAGGCCGCGGCGGCGGGCCTCGCGGTAGAGCACGACCTGTTCCTCACCCGCGCCGAGCACGATCAGGGCGGGGGTCGTCATGAAGCCACCTCGAGGGTCGGTCGCCGCACCGGCGGCGGGACGGCAGGGGCGCCGCGGTCGAGGAGGTCCTCGTCGGCGACCGGGAAGTTGGCCTCCCGGATGTAGTAGACCCGCCTGGTGCGCACGTCGAGCATCCTGCGGTGCAGGTAGCGCCCGACCAGCGCGGTCGAGGCCATCCCGAACGCGCTGACCAGCAACGTGGAAACCAGCAGCGCCAGGGCGGACACCGCGCCGAACGCGCCGAGCAGCGCCAGCAGCAACGCCAGCCCGAACACGACCGCGGCCGTCCCGTACAACACGTTCAGCGGCCGCCACGAGAACCCGAACAGCAACTCGAACGCGTCCCCGGCGAGCCTGCCGAACCGGAACTTCGACTGCCCCGCGGTGCGCGGCGCGTGCGAGACCGGCACCGTCGTGTACCGGGCACCGACCTGCGGCGCCTTGGCGACGAAGTGCGAGTTCCCGGTCGGCAGGTCGACGATCGTGCGGCCGACGGCGGTGCGCACGACCCGGAACGAGCTGGCGCCCTGTGGCACCTCGATGCCCAACAGCTTGCGCGCCACCGTGTGCGTGCCCGCCGCGCCGACCCGCCGCAGCCACGAGTCCTGCCGGTCGCGGCGCACACCGAAGACCACGTCGTAGCCCTGCGCCGCGGTCTCCAGCAACGCCCACGTCTCGTGCGCCGGGAACTGCAGGTCCGCGTCGAGCTGGACCGACCACGGCTTCGAGGCGTAGCGGAACCCGGCGGTGACCGCGGCGACCAGACCGAAGTTGCGCGCGAAGCTGATGTAGCGCACGCGACTGTCCTGTTCGGCCAGTGCCTGGATCCGCGCGAGGGTGTCGTCGCGGCTGCCGTCGTCGATGAACAGCAGCTCGAACCCGTCGATGCCGCCGAGCGCGTCGCACACCGAGCGGTAGGCGACGTCGACCTGCTCGCCCTCGTTGTAGCAGGGCACGATCGCGGTCAGGCCGGTCACATCAACCTGCTCGACCAGGTCCGCGGGGTCAGCTCGTTGACGATCTCCAGTTCCAGGTTGTAGTCGAACTCCCTCGGCCCGGTCTGCTGGATCCACTCGACCATTTCGGTGAGACCGTCGCGCAGACCGACCTCGGTGCGGTAGCCCAGCAGGCGGCGCGCCTTGTCGGAGCTGCAGGTCGCGTGGTGGACCTCCAGCGGCCGGGCGGGCATGAAGATCGGGTCGCAGTCCACCCCGACGATGGAGCAGATCTCCTGCGCCAGCCGCAGCACGGTCACCTCGCCCTCGTCCGGGCCGACGTTGATGATCTCGCCGGTGATGTCCGGATCGATGCCGAGCTTGGTCAGGCAGGCCACCACGTCGGAGACGAAGCTGAAGCAGCGGGTCTGGCTGCCGTCGCCGTAGATGATCGGCTGCAACCCGCGCAGCACCCGGTTGATCATGATCGCCGCGACGTTGCGGTACGGGTCGTCGAAGCGCTGCCGCGGGCCGATGATGTTGTGCGGCACGGCGATGTTGTGCTGCATGCCGTGCACCTGCGCGATCGCCCGCACCTGCAGGTCCGCCGCGTACTTGGCGATGCCGTACGGGGTCAGCGGGACCGGCGTCATGTCCTCGGTGAACGGCGGCACCAGCTCGCCGTAGCGCGACATCGACGAGCAGTGCACGAACCGCTCCACCCCGGCGCGCACCGACGCGGACAGCATCGCGACCGTGGCGCTGGTGGTGTGCTCGTGCACCAGGAACGGGGAGAACACCGACAGGCCCTCGTACGGGGCCGCCGCGCAGTGGTAGACCAGCTCGACGCCCTCGAACAGCTCGGGGTGCCCGAGGGCGTCCCGGCAGTCGACCTCGTGGAACTCCACCCCGGCCGGGATATTCTCCTTGAAACCGTCGATCATGTTGTCGATACCGCGAACGGAGTAACCGCGGTTGAGCAAATCGTCGGCAAGATGACTGCCGAGAAAACCCGCCACTCCGGTAATCAGGACCGGTTTCCCCATTGCCGCGAACCCCTCCTCATCCGGCGACCCGGCGTTGGTCACGCCTGGTCCGGCGGTGCGCACCGGTCTGGTGACACCGCGTTCGCGGGGTCTGTCACGCAGCGCGATACCCGACCACGGAACGGGTGAGCGCAGGGTGGACCGGCACCGAAGTGGGCTCGGCGCTGGAACGCGGGACGGACTTGCCACGAAGTGACGCGGACTATAACAACGCTTTTGGAGCGGCAAAAGGGTTGTGGTTCACGGAATTCCCCGTGGCGGGTGACTCGAGCCGGAAACTACGCCGGACGGCCGATCGTGCACTGGTCGTGAATGAGTAGCCAGCGGCCGGACTCGGCGACGAAGGTCAGTCCCATGAGGAACCTCGACGGCTCCGCGCCCGGCTCGCCGACCACGGTCACGGCCAGCACCCTGGTCGCGGTGGTGGCCGTCGTGGTCGCCAGGACCGGCTGCACGGCGTAGGTCCAGTCACCGTCGGTGAACCACTCCCGGTGGAAGTCGACGACCTCGGCGGCGCCGCGCAGGATCCGTCCGGACGGGATGATCACGGTGACGTCGGGGTGGACGGTCGCGGCGAAGGTGTCGAGATCGCGCCCGGCCACCGCGCGCAGGTGCGCGTCGATGGTGGCCTCGGCGTCGGACTGCCAGTCCTGGACAGGCACGGTGGTCCTCCGGGAGAGTGTCGCCCGCGCGGGTGTCTCCCGCGGGGTCGGTGGAGCGTAGCCGGGGAGATCATGCGGCAGGGGGATCATGCACGGTGACCTGGTCGACCCGCTCACCGAGGTCGTCGACCCGGGGTGGGACCGGTTCGCCGCCGGGCAGGGCGCTTGCGTGCTGTGGCACGCCGACCCGTTGACCACGGCGGCCTGGGCGGGCCAGACGGCGACGGTCATGGCCGTCGTTCGCGATGGGACGGACGTGGCGGCGCTCTTCCACGCCCGGCTGCACGGACCCCAGGACTACCGCCGTTTCCACCGTTCTGGATCGGTTCCCCCCGTGGGATTCGTCGAGTGCAGGCTCTCCCCCGCCTCGCTCGCCGGGCACCTGTTCGCCACCGGCCTCGACGCGGCGGGCAGGCTGGCCGCCGTCGAGGCGTTCGAGCGGGCCGTCCGGTCGCGGTACCGGGTGGCCGGGTTCTGCTACCGGCACGTGGAATCCCAGGAAGTGCCCGCGTTCGACCGGGGCGCACGCCGGGTGCTCGCGGTGTCACCGGACACCGTGCTGACCGCCGAATGGTCCAGTGTGGACGGCTACCTGGCGCAGCTGCCGCCGAAGTGGCGCTCGCAGCTGCGCAAGATCCGGGCGACGGTGCGGTCCGCACCCGGGGTGCGCCGCGCGCTGGTGGACGAGGTGCCGCCCGCCGACGCGGCGCGGCTGGTGAACCTCGTCCGGTTCAAGCACCAGCGCCGCGGGGTCGTCCGCACGCCCATCCCGGAGCACTACTTCGAGCACCTCAACGCCGACCCCGGCACCCGGTTCTCGACCTACCGCGACGACCGCGGGCTGCTGGCGCTGTCCACCGTGCACGACAACGGGACCGACCTGACCATGAGCTACTGGGGCATCCGCGACCGCGTCGACGGCGGGCTGCCCAACCTCTACTTCGACCACTACGTCGACCTGGTCGAGCACACCATCGGCCTGGGCAGGGCCACGCTGCGGCCGGGCAAGGGGATGGCCAGGATCAAGGAGCGGTTCGGCGCGCGACCGGTCGCCAACCACCTGGTGGTGGGCTGGTGACCATTCTGGACAGTCTGCGAGCGCACACCCGAACGGTCGCCACCGCGTTGGGCCGTTCGCCGGATCGCGAGGCGCTCTCGCCGCGGTGCCCCCAGTGCGGGCGCGACGGGACGACGGCGGTCTACCGGCTCGGCCGCCGGTCCGCCCGGTTCTGGTGCGCCCGCTGCGAGGCCGTCGTGTCCACCCGGGACCTCGCCGCGCTGCGGGAGGTCCCCGCCCCGGTGTCACTCGTGCTGCCCGCGGACCCGCACGCCGGATACCTCGCTCCCCCGGTGCTCGCCTGGGCCAGGACGGCGGCCGCCAAGGCACTCGCCGCGACCGAGCTCGACCGGGCCACCTACTACCAACTGCACACCCGGTTCGACCGAACGGCCGAAGGATCCGTCCACAGTGGTCTACCCACGGTGTCCGCGGCGATAGGCCGATTGCACGAACGGTGCTACCGGGTAGACCTTGTGGTGGACGACCTCACCCTGACAGGTCCTGCGGCTCGCGAACGCGTCGACCACGCCCGGCGCTGGCTGGCCGGACCGGGGCGGACCCAGTGCTGGATCGTGTCACGGCACGTCGAAGACCGCCCCGAGGCGGAATTCATCGAACTGGCGGCCAAGGCGTACCTGCGCGGCGAGCCCCTGGAACGCGACCAGGCCACGGCGCTGCGAACCGGACTGTTCGGAACCGACGGCGGGCCACGCCCGATCGCGCTGCTGGAGCTGTTCACCCCCGACGAGATCACCGCGGCCGTCCGGGCCTACCGAACCGGCACCCAGCCACTGCGCGAGGCCGTGCTCGCGGCGCTCGACGGCTGAAGCGGTCAAGCTCCCAGGACGGGGCGGCCGTGCTCGCGGCAGATGCCCACCCGGTTCAGTCCTATATCGATCAAGACGCGCACCAGGGTGGGTCGCCGCCGACGCAGGGCGGTGACCAGCAGCCCACCGTCCCCGGGGGACACGTGGAAGCGGCGCCACAGGATGTGCCAGCGCGCGCACCCGTGCGGGCGAGCGGCGAAATAGCCGATGTGCCGGTTGTGCAGGACCGCGGGGCCGAGGATGTCGGTGGCCGACGTGAGCCTCCGGACGATCATGCCAGCGTGCCCGATCCTGGCGCTGACCTCGTCGGCGACCTCCGGCGGGGACACCAGGACGGTCTCGCCCGACGCGACCATGGCGCGGGCCGGACCGTCCGAGGCGGACAGATCGACGACATCGGCCGATGGCGCCAGGACGGGCGCGTACCGGGGTCCCAGCGCCCCCAACCGGGTCCACGGCACCACGGCCGAGCGGACCTCCAGCACCCCGACGCCGCCGACGCCCGCGACCAGCAGCGCGGTGGCCAGGTCACGCGGATCCCCGGTCCACAGCGTGGGTTCCGCCGCCGGGCGGTACGGACGCGACAACGGACACAACGCCCACAGCCGCCGCTCCAACTCCTCGACCGGGACCGGCCCCAGCCCCAGGCCACGGGCGTGCCGCTCCCGGTAGAACGGGACCTCGCGGACCGCCCGCGCACCCACCGCCGCGGCCGCGCGTTCCCAGGCCAACTGGGAATATCCCATCCGCCCACTCCCCACCCCGGTGCTCCGATTGGCCCCACGGCTTGCGCCGGGGAGCCGATCCCCCTTCCACACAAGGGATTCCCGCGTATTATGCCCATTCCGGATCGGGGCAACAGGGGCATGGAGTTCATCGCATGGCGGAAATCGGCACGGGCCTGCGCGCGCACAGGACGTTCATCATCATCACGGTCGCCGCGTTCGCGGCCGCCGCCGCGGTCTGGGTGGGCTTCCCGCACCAGAAATCGATCCCGAACCTGTGGGTGCTGCTGGCCAAGCTCGTCCCGTTCGTGCTCGCCGTCGAGGCCATCGCGGCCATGCGGTTCAGCCTCGCGTTACGGCACAAGATCGCCAGGGTCGCGGTGCCGCTGTGCTTCCTGGTGTTCTTCACCTACTTCGTCCCGTCGATCTTCTTCGCGGCGGGCAACGACAAGAGCATCTACTACCTGATCCTCACCCTGACCCCGTTCCTGATCCTGGCGCTGACCCTGTCGCACCGGCTCGGCGGCGGCACCGCGGGCGGGGCGCGCAGGCTCGGCTACGCGATGATCGTGCTGCAGCTCTCCGGCCTGGAGGACCTGGCCTTCCTCACCATCAACCCGCACACCGACCCGGCCTGGACGCCGATCCCCGAGGTGTGGACCTGGGCCGACCACATGACCGTCCGACTCGGACACCCGGCGTCGAAGTACGAGGCGTTCACCCTGATCGCCGTGCACGTCATCGTCGCCGTGCTGATCCTCACGCTGCCGGACCGGGTCTGGCGCAAGCTCTCCGGCCGGGGCAAGACCGCGCCCGAGGCCACCACCGCCGAGACCCCCGCTGTCGAGACCCCCGCTGCCGAGTCCTCGGCTGCCGAGACCACGAGCACCTCGAAGACCAACGCCGCTGAGACCGAGCCGACCACGGCCAAGGGCTGAGGCGGGGTGCGGGCCGCCCTTCGGGTCATCGCGGGCCGGGGGGCGGCGCGGGCGGGCATCCAACTGTCGATGCTCGCCCTGCTCCCGGTGTGGGGCGCCGACGACTTCGGCCGCTACGTCGCGGCCGCGGGCACGTTCGCCTGGGTGCAGACCCTGGTGATCGGCGTCGAGAAGTCCGCGCTGACCGCCGTCCCGCGCACCCGGGTGCTCGGCCCGCAGGTCACCTGGATGCTCATCGCGCGGGCGGCCGCCCCGTTCGGGCTCGGTCTGCTCGCGATGGCGGCGCTGCTGCCCGTGGGCGGACTGGTCGCTTTGTACGCCGCCGCGGCGGCGAACGCGGCCGGGCTCGGGCTCATGTCCGTCCTGGCCGCGGTACACCGTTTGGCCGAACGACCCGGTAGGGACACCGCGGCTTTCACGACGTACGCGGCCTGGGTCGTCGGTATGGCCGGTTTGGCCGCTCTCGGGGTGTTGCGCCCGTTGGGCTACCTGCTGGCGTTGACCGGCGGGCTGGTCGTGGTCTGCGCGGTGCTGGCCGCACTGGTCCCACGTGGACGTCCACACGAGACCCGGGAGGGCCTCGGCTCGCTGCTCAACCGGCGCGTGCTGCTGTTGGGCTTCTCCGACGTCGCCGACACCGCGGGCGTCTCGGTCCTCTACATCGTATTGGCCGTGGCGGCCACACCGTCCGAGACCGCCTTGGTATACGTGCTGATCCTGATCTCCAGCGCGCTCGGCGCGTTCGGCGTGTTGGTGCTCCGCCTCATCCAACCCGCCACCTCGCTCCGACTGCGCGGCACCGGCGGGGTGGGCGGTCGGGAACTGGCCCGGCGCATCACCGGCTGGACCGCCGCCGTGGCGGGACTCGTGGTGGTCGCCGTCGTCGCGTTGGCCGCGCTCGCCCCGGTCACCGAGAGCAGGCTGCTGCTGGGGTTCGTCGTCCTGGTGGAGATGACGAGCTTCTGCGCGGTGGTCTACGCGGTGTTCCTGCTGGAGAACACCAACGGTGCGGTGCTGTCGCTGACCACGTCCGCCGCGCTGGCGTCCCTGGTCGCCACCAGCGCCACCGCGCTGCTGGCGACGGGACCGCTCGGGGCGGTCGGCGCGTTCGCCGCGCTGGTGGTCGGCCTGGCCACGAAGGCCGCCGTGCTGCGACTGCGGCTCACTCCATCCACAGTGGACCTCCCGGTGGTCACCAGGGTCTGATCGGCACCGCCATCGCGGCCTGGTCGAACGGGACCGCGCCCAACGACTGCTTCTCCTGCGACTTGCCCTTGCCCAGCTCCACCCACTGCTTGCCGTTCGCGATGGCCCACTCGACCTGCTTGGCCAGGTGGTAGAAGTACAGGTACTTCGCACCGCCCTCGGCGGCGGGCCGCTGCGTCCAGGACCGGACGATGGGCACCGTCGGGTGGTCGAGCGCGGTGCCGAACGCGATCAGGTCGCCGGTGGCGCGGTCGATGTAGCTCGTGGAGTGCACGTCCGGTTGCGCCACAAGGGCTTGGAGGTAGGCGGTCAGCACCCGGATGCGCGGGATGAGCTTGCCGCCGTACTTGTCGTCGTTCCACCGCATCGCCTCGATCACCCGCACGACGTCGAGGTCGGTGGTCGCGGTCTCGATCCGGATCTCCAGGCCGTCGTTCTCCCGCACCCGCCGGAAGATCCCCCGCAGGTTGCTGCGCCTGCTGCGGCTCAACGACATCAGCCACGCCTCCGGGTCCGACCACTCGTGCACCGGGAACGTCCAGATCCGCTCGGTCGGGCGCACCACCTTGAGGCGCCCCACTTTCGCGGCCTGTTCCTCGGTGACCTGGCGCAGCACCAAGGCAAGGCAACCCGGACCGAGCTCGCGGCGCATCGCGCGCGCGTAGGTTTCGGTGAGCGCGGTGATCGGCACGTCGGCGGCCAACCACCAACCGGGGACCGCACCACTGCCGGGACCGCGCACGTGCACGGCGCCGAGCCACGGCCTGGATGTGGCGCCGGTGAAGGAGAACCGGTGTAGCGGCGCCCCGAGCCACGCCGCGTTGACCACGGCTTTCGGTGTGGTGCCGTCGAACAGGACGGTGACCAACTGGACGGTCCTGGCGCCCCACGCCTGCGCGGCGAGCACCTCCCACGCCCAGTCCGCGCGCAAACCCGCCGTGCCGCGCAGTTCCGCCCAGTACCCGGGTTCCGGGTCGGTGCGCGGGTCGAGGATCTCCGCCCTCATGCCGCGATCACCGGCGTCCGGTGCCGGGGACAACGGGCGATCCGGCCCGACGCGCCCGCGGGCACGATGTCGACCAGTCGCGGGGATCGCTGGAGCAGCAAGGTGAAAGCGAGGCCCAGCGGGGTCTCCCTGGCGTACACGCGCGGCCAGTCGATGTGCCAGTTGCCGCAGTCGCGGACTCCCCCGAGCACCCCGAGCAGGTCGTCGACCAGCACGCCCTCGGTGCCGCGTTCGGCCAAGGTGACCAGCGGGACCCTGGGGATGTCCCGGCCGACCCCGGCGAGCTGCCCCGGGGTGCCGACGGCGAGCACGTGACCGCGCGGTTCGTCCGGTGTGGACTCGAAGGCGACCGCGCGCGGGTGGTACTCGGGGGCGGCGCCGATGATCAGCGTGTCCGGGGAGATCCTGGCGCACTGGTGCAGCACGATCTCCAGGCCCCGCAGCGGATCCGGGGTCGCGGACCCACCGGCGAGCGGCACCAGGTCCGGCAGGCGCCCGGCGAGGTCGGCCACCGGGACAGCACCGTCGTAGTCCCCCGTCCTGCCCGCGACCACGACCGGGTCCGTGCGGCCGTGCAGGGCCCATCGCTCCCGGTAGAACGGAACCGTCGCGAACGACGACCGCACCACCTGGCGGTAAAGCGCCCGCCACCCGAATGTCCACACGATCGCGCAGTGTGCCACGCGAACCCAACCCGCTTACCCCCATGCCCCACGATTGCGCCGACCGGGCTAGTAGTGACACTCCCTCCCGCCACCCGCCCCCACATCCCCGCCCGGCATCGTTCCCGACTGTGCCTATTCCCTCCCGCCACCCGCCCCCACATCCCCGCCCGGCATCGTTCCCGACTTGGCAGGTCACCTCGCCCGGGATCGTTCCCGGCTTGGCGGATCACCCCGCCCAGCGCCATCGCAGGCTGTGGCTGCACCTCGTGCGGGTCTGCTTACCTGGCCAGAACACCGATATACCCCCCGACCGCCGTTGGTCGAGGGGCATACCGTCCTTGCGGGTTCAGCTTGTGGCGGCTGCTCCGGCCGCGCGGGTGGGCGGGGTGACGCGGGCGGCGGCGGTGCCCAGGCCGCTGAAGCCGCGGGGGATGGCGGGAGTGGGGCCGCTGCTCTTGGCGCCGGGGCGGGGCGGAAGGGCGGACTCGTCGAGGGGCTTCACCCTGGCCGCGGCGGTGCCGAGGCCACTGGGCTGGTGCGGCAGGCTCGAGGTCGCCGGCGGCGAGGAACCGTCCACTCCGGCCGACTCAGCGCTCCTGCCCGCGGCCGACACCGGGGCGGTCGGCGGGACGCCGGGGGTGCTGATGGCGCCGGAGGTCCCGGAACCGTCCACGCCCGCCGACTCCGCGGCTCGGCCGATCACCGACGCCGCACCTCGCAGGCCACTCGGGACTCGGCTGGGCGCGCCCGCCATCGCGGGCTGACGGGCCGGGGCGCTCGGCTGGGTGATCCGGAACGCCGAGGTGCCCAGACCGCTGGGCAGGTGCGGGAAGCCGGTGTCGCGGGGGGCGCCGGGGCTCTCCGGGAAGTGGCGCAGCAGGTCGGGCTCGGCGTAGCGGCGGCAGCCCTCGTGCCACTCGAGGATGCCCGAGAGCCAGTTGCGCAGCTCCTCGGCGTACCCGAGCAGGGTGCGCTGGGCGTCGTCGTCGAGGTCGAAGTCCTCGAACAGGGCGGGCAGGCCGGTGGCCACGACGTGCTCGAACTCGCGCATCCTGGAGTCCATCAGGTCGCCGACGATGGTCATCGCCGTCTGCGCGTCGGTGTCGAAGAAGTTGCGCACCACCAGCACGAGGTTGTGGATCTCGCCCTCGAACTGGATCTCCTTCTGGTAGGAGTAGATGTCGTTGATCATGCAGGCGTAGTCCATGGCCGAGTTCTCCATGGCCAGCACCGGGCGGCTGCGGTACACCTCGGGCGGCACGGTCCTGCCGTGGCCGATGCGCGAGAGGCTCATGGTCAGCTCGGAGCCGAACGTGCGGCGCCGCATCTCGATGTAGTCGACCGGGTCCGGGATGCGGTTGTGGTAGGCGTTGACCAGCTCCCACACCCAGCTGTCGGCCATGATCTCGATGGCGTGCCGGAACTGGGCCCTGGCGTCGAGGGCCATCGGCGCGGTGGTGCGGGTCCACAGGTCGAGCAGGCCGCGCTCCAGGGCGTTGACCGGCTCCGGGGTCGGCTCGCCGTCGAGCGGCATGAGCTGCGAGAACCGCTCGGTCTGCGCCTTGGCGGCCGGGTAGCTCTCCGGGGTGCGGAAGAACACCGGGTAGTAGTCGTCGCCGTAGGTGCCCCAGGCGAGCCAACCGGAGGAGATGTCGAGCGCGTCGGCGGAGGCGTCCGGGTGGATGCCCGCCGCGCACAGCGGCAGGTCGTAGTCGCGGAAGCGCTCCTCGTCCCACAGGCCGGGGACCTCGTCGATGATGCCGACCGCGTGCCCCCAGGCGATGACGTTCTCCCTGGCCTGCTCAAGGTGCGGGTTGGACCGGACCGGGAACGGCATCCGCAGCTCGGGCTTGGTCACGTGCCCCGACTGCTCGAACGGGACGTGGGTGAACGAGCGGGCCCGCTGGTCGTGGCTGGCCAGCAACGACGGCACGATTCTGGCCGCGGAGGTGCCCAGGCCCAGCGGCCCGGACAGGGTGCCGGTGCCGGGGGCGCCGCCGTCGTTCATGTACCGGCTGGAGCGCATGTGCCACTCGTGGCCGCCGGACTGCCAGTCCTGCAGGCCCTTGACGTAAGCGAGCACGCCCAGCCGCGAGACCGGGTCGACGGCGTGCTCGTCGAACAGCGGCGGCAGCTCGGTGAGGGTGGTGTGCTCGAACTGGTGCAGCCGGGAGGTGAGCAGGTCGTTGACCGACTCGGCCGCCTCCTGGGTGCCGATGCCGAGGAACTTCTCGAACACCAGCACACCGTTGCTCAGCTCGCCCTCGTCGAGCACCTCGCGCTCGTAGGAGAACAGGTCGTTGCGCAGGTGCACGGCGTCGGAGAAGGTGTCGCGCAGCACGTGCATGGGTCGGCTCTCGGCGATCACGGCGGGCACCGCGGCGCCGACGGCGTGCTCCACCAGGTTCGCCGACCAGGGCGCGCCACCGACCTTGCGGCGCATCTCGATGTACTCGAGCGGGTTGGACACCCGACCCGCGTCGATGTTCGCCAGCTCCCACAGCGACTCGTCGAGCAGGTTCTTGGTGCTCTCGACGAACCGGCGCCGCCAGTCCGACGACATCGCGGGGGTGGTGCGCTCCCACAGGTCGGCAAGACCGGCCTCGACCGGGTTGGTGGGGGTCTCGGTGATGGGGCCCTCGACCGGCATGAACAGCCGCAGGCGGTCGAGGTAGGCGCGGGCGCCGGGGATGTCGCGGGTGCGCTTGAACAGCTCCAGGAAGTGGTCGTCGAAGTAGAAGACCCACACGTACCAGTCGGTGATGAGGTCCAACTCGGTCGCGTCGCAGTCCGGGTGGGTGTAGGCGCACAACAGCGCGTAGTCGTGGGCGTCGAGGTCGGCCTCGGTCCAGATCATCGTCCCCTGCTGCGGGACGTCGATCATCTCCATCCGCCGCGCCCACACCTTGCTGTGCGCGCGGGCGGTCTCCAGGTTCGGGTTCAGCCGTGCCGGGTAAGGCATGTAGAACTCCGGCAGCGTGAACGGCTGCATCGACACACCCGACCTTCCTGGGGACCCGAGGCCCCGACGACCCTGCGACGCGGTGAAGAGAACCAGTGGTCAGCACCGTGGGCCAACCCCCTGACCCGGAAACCACCCGATCGAGCCGCTCAAGATCGAGAACAACCACTCACCGTGCGTCCCGTAGGGTCGACGGACATGCCGCCGTCCACAGCCGACACCCGCGCGCGGGCCGCCGTCGCCGGGGTCTTCCTGACCAACGGCGCGCTGTACGCGAGCGTCGTACCCCGGCTGCCGGAGATCAAGGCCGGACTCGACCTGAGCAACGCCGCCCTGGGCACCGCGATCGCGGCGTCCCCGCTGGGCGCGCTGGTCGCCGGGCTGTTCGCGCCCGCGCTGATCACCCGCCTGCGGTCGTCCCGGGTGGCCGCACTGGGGATCGTCGCGCTGGCGGTGACCGTCGTGGCCATCGGCCTGGCCCCGGGCTGGCTGTTCCTGGCACTGGCGATGTTCGCGGCGGGCGCCCTGGACTCGGTGGTCGACGTCGCGCAGAACACGCACGGCCTGCGGGTCCAGCGGCGGTACGGGCGGTCGATCGTGAACTCGTTCCACGGGGTGTGGAGTATCGGCGCGGTCAGCGGGGGTCTGCTCGGGGCGGCGGCGGCGGGCTTGGCGGTACCGCTCGCGGTGCACCTGATCGCGGCTGCCGCGCTGTTCAGCGGGGTCGCGGTGGTCTGCTACCGCTTCATGCTGCCGGGCCCGGACGACTCCGAACGCACCCCGTCGATCCACGCTTCCGGCCGCGCGGTGTGGCTGCTGGTGGCGTTCGGGGTGCTCGCGGCTTGCGGGGCCCTGGTCGAGGACAGCGGGTCATCGTGGTCGGCGATCTACCTGTCGGGGTCCCTGGGGGCCGGAGCGGCGACGGCGGGGCTGGGGTTCGTGTGCCTGCAATCCGCGATGACCGTGGGGCGTCTGCTCGGGGACCGCGTGACGGACCGGTTCGGCCAGCGCCGGGTGGTGCGGTGGGGTGGGGTGTTGGCGGCCGTCGGGATGGGGTTCGCGCTCGCGGTGCCCTCGGTGGGGACGACGCTGGTGGGATTCACGCTCGCAGGCTTGGGAACAGCGACTCTTGTTCCGGCCGCGATGCATAGCGCTGACGAGCTTCCTGGGCTTACGGCGGGGGTGGCGCTGACCGTGGTGAGCTGGATGCTGCGGATCGGATCGCTGGTGGCGGCGCCGGTGACTGGGGTGATCGCGGACGTGAGCAGCCTCCGGGTCGGGCTGCTGAGCGTGGTGTTCGCGGGGGTGGTGGTCTTGTTCCTGAGCCGCACCTTGTCCAACTCGACCGCACACTGACCCCCGGCGCTGGGCGCCAGCGAGCAACCTGGGCAGGGGGCAGGCTAGCCGTCGTGAGTGTGATCGCGGAGGTCAGCAGCCGTTGCATGAGATTGGCGAGCTCGGCGTTCACGGGGGTGGCGGTCTTATTCTTGGGCCACACCTTGCCCAACTCGACCACCCGCCTGCACTGACTCTCCGGCGTTCGGTGCTGTGACTCAAGATCAAACCGATCGGAGCAGCCCCCGATATACAGCTTACCGAGAGCCACCGACAAAACGACGTGACCGGCGGCTGGCCTGTGGACAACCACCGGCCGTCCGCGCCTTCTCCTCAGGCAGACCGCCCGTCCCTGCGGCTGGCCGCCTTTCCCTGCCGTGGCTGTCTCTCCGATGTGCACTCGCCCCCACGTCCGGCCGCCCCCCGACTCCGGCCACCTCAAGTCCATTATCTTGATAGCTGATTGCGCATGTGGGATAGCTAGGTGTTGGTGATGGGCAGTGAGCGCGGCGTGGTACTAGGGAGGGGTGTCTCAGGTTGTGGTGGTGGGTGCCGGACCGGTTGGGCTGACGGTGGCGGCGTTGTTGGGGCGGTTCGGGGTTGATGTCCTGGTGTTGGAGCGGCACCCGCGGGCGTACGGGTTGCCGCGGGCGGTGCACCTCGATGGGGACGCGGTGCGGGTGTTGCAGGCCGCGGGGGTCGGGGGGCGGTTCCGGGCGGTGAGCCGGGGGATGCCGGGGCTGCGGCTGGTCGACCCGGGCGGCCGGGTGCTGGCGGAGTTCGCCAGGGGGCTGGGCGAGTTCCCGGAGTCGTCGATGTTCCACCAGCCCGACCTGGACCGGGTGCTGCTCGACGAGGTCGGCGACCGGGTGCGCCGGGGCGTCACCGTCACCGGGGTCACCGACCGCGGGGTGCGGACCGACCGCGGCGACGTCGACGCCCGGTTCGTGCTGGCGTGCGACGGGGCGGACAGCTTCGTGCGGCGGCACCTGGGGATCGCGAGCCGGGAGCTGGGGCGGCCGCAGGCGTGGATGGTGGTGGACGTGCGCGGCCGGGACGGGCTGGTCGACTGGGGCGGGGTGCACCAGGTGTGCGACCGGCGGCGGCCCGCGACGTACATGCGGGTCACCGGGGACCACCACCGGTGGGAGTTCCGGGTGGGCGGGCAGCCGCGCGCGGCGCCGTGGGCCGGTGGCGAGGTCGTGCGCGCCGCGACCTACACGTTCCGCTCCCGGGTGGCGCGGCGGTGGCGGGTCGGCCCGGTGTTCCTGCTGGGCGACGCCGCGCACGAGGGGCCGCCGTTCGTCGGCCAGGGGCTCGGGTCGGGGCTGCGCGACGCGCACAACCTGGCGTGGAAGCTCGCCCTCGTCCTGCGCGGCGGCGACCCCGCGGTGCTCGACACGTACCAGTCCGAACGGTTGCCGCAGGCGGTGCGCACGATCCGCGCGGCGCAGGTGGTCGGCTGGGCGTTGGGCGCTGGACCCGCGCGGCGGCAACTGATCCGCGCCGCTGCCCGCGTCCCCGGTGTGGCCGCCGCGGCGGGGAGGCTGCCCACTCCCCCGCTCGACCCCGGTCCGCTGGTGGGCCGAGGCCGGTTGGCCGGGCGCGTGTGCCCGCAGTGGTCCACCCCGGACGGCTGGACGGACGACCTGCTCGGCGACCGGCCGCGCGTGGTCGACCTCGACTCCCCCTACCGGGACTGGCTCCGCGCGGCCGGGGCCCGCGCCGCGCTCATCCGTCCCGACCGGATAGTCCTGGACACCGCGAGGTCCACCTCGGACATCACCCGGCTCGCCGCGGTGGCCGCCGCGCTGACCTGAACCAGGCCCGTTCTCGGGCTAGGCCAACGGTTCCCGGTCGGACTCGCGCAGGGCGGCCGCCACCGAGTGCGACAGCGCTACCGGTCGGACGGTGCCCGCGAGCGTGATCGTGCGGTGGGGGGCCGAGTCCTCGGCGGCGACGACCACCAGCCTGCCGCCGGTCTCGTCGGCGCGGTAGGCGGCGGTGACGATGACGTCGACGCCCGCGGCGCTGAGGAAGCGGACAGCGGTCAGGTCGAGCAGGACGGTCGCGTGGTCGGTCTGGGCCGCGCTGAGGTGGTGGTCGAGCAGGTGGGCGCTGGACATGTCCACCTCGCCGGTGACCACCAGCACCGCGTGCGCGGGGCCGGGGACGCGGACGAAGTCGAGCAGGGGACGCGTCAACGACGCCGCCCGAGGTCACACATCCGCATGGCGCTCAAGTGTAACCACTCGGCGCGGACCGGGGAGCGGCGATTATCAGCTAGTCCACAGTGGATGGACGGGTCAGCCCAGGCAGAGTTCGTTGCCCTCCGGGTCGGCGAGCACGATGTGGTGACCGGCGAACTCACCCAGTCGGGTAGCCCCGGCGGCGACAAAACGGTCGGCGGCCTCGGTGATCCGCGCCCACCGCCGCTCCGGGGTGCCGGTACCGGCGACCCGGACGTCCATGTGCAACCGGTTCTTCGCGGTCTTCGGTTCCGGGACCGGCAGTAAGGAAAGGCGCGGTGCCACACCGTCCGGGTCGTACAGCCAGGCGGCCGCACCGCCGTCGTCGTCCCCGAACTGCTCCAGCCACTCCGCGCGCGTGGCGAACGGCGCGGGCGGCGGCTCGTCGACATAGCCGAGCACGGTCTTGTAGAACTCCGCGAGCCGCAGCGGGTCCGCGCAGTCCAGCGTGAGGTCGACCTTGAACGCCATGGGATCCCCCTTCGTCGGCGACGGAACCCTACGACGGGGGTCCGACAATCCCGTCCTTGACTTATATAAGTCCGTGCTGACACAGTGGCGCCGTGCACGCGTTCGACGTCCTCGGGGACCCCGTCCGCCGCCGGATCCTCGAACTGCTCGCCGACGGCGAGCGCTCGGCCGGGTCGATCACCGAGATCGTCCGGTCGGAGTTCGGCATCTCGCAGCCCGGCGTCTCCCAGCACCTGCGGGTGTTGCGGGAGAACGGTTTCACCTCGGTGCGCGCCGAGGGGACCCGGCGGCTGTACGCGGTCGACGCGGACCCGCTGCGGGAGGTCGACCAGTGGCTGGACCGGTTCCGCCGGTTCTGGGACCAGCGCCTCGACGCCCTGGCGACCGAGTTGGCCAGGGGCAGGCGCGCGGCACCGGACAACGAGGAGCAACCATGATCGACATCGGTGCGCAGATCGGCGCGACCGGCCGCGCGGTCACCGAGGCCGACGGCCTGGTCCGGGTCCTGCTGACCCGCGACTACGACGCCGAGCCCGCCGACGTGTGGGACGCGCTGACCGACCCGGACCGGCTGCGGCGCTGGTTCCTGCCGATCACCGGCGACCTGCGCGTCGGCGGCCGGTTCCAACTGGAGGGCAACGCGGGCGGGGAGATCCTGCACTGCGAGCCGCCCACCCGGCTGCGGGTCACCTTCGGCGACGCGACCAGCCTCGTGGAGGTCCGGTTGGTCGCGGGAGAGCGGACCCGGTTGGAGTTGGAGCACAGCGTCCCGGTGGCCTTCGCGGGGAACGCGGCGGGGTCGCTGTTCGTCGGCCCCGGCTGGGACGGGGCGGTATTGGGGCTCGCGTTGTACCTGGCGGGCGAGGTGGCCGACGACCCGGTCGCGGCGGCGAACTCGCTGGAGGCGCAGCGGTTCAACCTGGCGTCCATCGAGGCGTGGGTGGCGGCGAGCACCGGGGCCGCTTCCGCTGCCGAGATCGAGGCCGGCCGGACCGCGGCCCTTGCGCAATACTGTCCGGACGTCAAGAACTGACGCTCCGCATACACCCGTTCGGCGCAAACCAGCCTGCTATCGGGCGAATGGTGCATAACCCGAAACTATGAGTCATTGGGATGGGCGCGTCAGCGACCAACCCGGCATGCTCAAGTCACCCTGCACCACTCCGATCGGAGCTTCGCACGGCCGTCGCGGAAACCGGCCGTCGGCTCCGGGCCCCGGGTCACCCGAATGGTGGGTCGGCCACGGGTACGGGCCGGACACGCGACCTACGCCCTGCGTGTCCGGCCTCGCCTGTGTCACTCTCCCCCGCCGCCCGCCCCCTCGCCCCGCCCGGCATCGTTCCCGGCTTGGCAGCGGAGGGTCACCCGGCATCGGTCCCGGCTTGGCAGCGGACAGTCGCCGGTGGTGTACCCGGCCTGGCGAGTGAACAGGCACCGCATCGGTCCCGGCTTGGCGGCAAAGGGTCGCCTCCCGTGCACCCGGCCTGGCAGTAACCGGTCTTCGACGTCGTTCGCCACCTGGTAACGAACGGTTGCTTGGGCGAGTGGTGACCTGGAGATCCACGGGCTGGTGTTCAGGCAGTTGGGTTCGTGGGTTTGTGGGTACCGGTGGGGGTCATCGGGTGTTCAGGTGCGGGGCGTGGGGGGTGGGGGTGGGGTGTGGCAGGATCCCGGCGCGTGACCACGCTACGTATCGCCGTGCCCAACAAGGGGTCGCTCAGCCTCCCCTCCGACCAGCTCCTCACCGCGGCGGGGTACCGGGTCCATCGCGCGAACCGCGAGCTCATGATCGACGACGCCCGCAACGACGTGCGCTTCTTCTTCCTGCGGCCCCGCGACATCGCGCTCTACGTCGGCTCCGGCACGCTCGACGCGGGGATCACCGGGCGTGACCTGCTGCTCGACGCCGACACCGGCGCCGAGGAGGTGCTGCCGCTGGGCTACTCGGCGTCGACGTTCCGGTTCGCGGCCCGGCCGGGGGACCTCACCGCGGTGGCCGACCTCGCGGGCAAGCGGGTCGCCACCAGCTACCCGGGACTGGTCGCGGCGCACCTGGCCGAGCACGGCGTCGAGGCCAGGCTGGTCCGGCTCGACGGCGCGGTGGAGACCTCGGTGCAGCTGGGCATCGCCGACGCGGTGGCCGACGTGGTGGAGACCGGGACCAGCCTGCGCAACTCCGGGCTGGCGGTGTTCGGCGAGCCGATCCTGCGCTCGGAGGCCGTGCTGATCCGCAGGCCGGACGCCGACGAGGCGGTCGCCACCGCGGTGGAACGGGTCCGCCGCAGGCTCAAGGGCGTCCTCATCGCCCGCCAGTACGTGATGATCGACTACGACTGCCCGACCGACGTCCAGGAAGCCGCCTGCGCGCTGACCCCGGGCATCGAGTCCCCCACGGTGTCCCCGCTGGCCCGCGAGGGCTGGGTGGCCGTCCGCTCCCTGGTCCTGCGCGACCGCGCCCCCTTCGTCATGGACGAACTCTGGGAGGTCGGCGCCCGCGCGATCCTCGTCACCCCCCTCGAGTCCAGCCGCATCTAGCCGCAGTCAGGGGCGGGGCGCGAGTTCCGCCCCTGACTGGTCGCGGATGAGGATCGCCGCCGCGGGGCAGGTGTCGGCCAGGTCCAAGACGTCCTCGTCCGGTGCAACAGTGCTGGTGACGGGTTCGGCGTAAGAGCCGTGGAACCGGAAGAGGTCGGGGCGGGAGCCCGCGCAGATGCCGGAGCCAAGGCAGCTCCCCGCGTCCACGCTGATAGACCAGGTCACTGTTCCTCCCACGCCACCGGCAACGTGCGCGGGCCGCGCACCAGCATCTGGGTCTTCCACACCGGGTCGCCCGCCTCAACAAGGCCAGGTAGGGCTAGCAGCGCTCGTAGAGCCTCTTGGAGCTCCACCCGAGCCAGCGCGGCACCCAGGCAGTGGTGGGCGCCGTGGCCGAAGCCCAGGTGGGCGGTGGATTCGCGGTCGAAGCGGAGTTGGCCCGCGTCCGGGAAGCGGGACTCGTCGTGGTTGGCGGAGCCGATGGCGGCCAGGACCGGGTCGCCCTCGCGGACCAGGACGGCGCCGACCTGGACGTCCTCGGTGGCGTAGCGGGCGAACGCGGAGGTGGCGCCGAGCGGGACGAAGCGCATCAGCTCCTCGACCGCGGCCGGGACGAGGTCGGGGTCGGCGCGCAGTTCGGCGAGGCGGTCGGGGCGGGTGAGCAGGACGTGCGCGAAGTTGGGGATCTGCGTCGCCGTGGTCTCGTGCCCCGCGACCAGCACACCGATGCACAGCTCCACCAGTTCACGCTCGGTGAGCCGTTCGACGTCGTCGGCGCGCGCGGCGATCAGCGCGGACATCAGGTCGTCTGCCGGTTCCTCACGGCGCTGCGCGACCAGACCGGCCATGTACGCCGACAGCTCCTGGTCGTTGCGGGCGAACTCCTCCGCGGTCAGCGCGGCGGTGGACAACAGCCCGTCGCTCCACGCGCGGAACAGGTGCCGATCCTCCGCGGGCACCCCGAGCAGCTCGCAGATGACCTGAACCGGCAGCGGTAGGGCAAACGCCTCCACCAGGTCGGTAGGGGAACCGGCGACGCGCATGTCAGCGACAAGACCGTCCGCGATCTCCCGGACCCTCGGCCGCAGCCGCTCGACCCTGCGCACGGTGAACGCGCTGGCCACGAGCACGCGCAGCCGGGTGTGGTCCGGCGGGTCCATGGCCAGGATGCCGCCGGGGCCGCGGTGGAACTGGACGCGCGGTTCGTCGCGGTCCACGGAGGCGGCCCGGCTGAACCGGCGGTCGCCGAGCACGAACCGGGCGTCGTCGTAGCGGGTCGCCAGCCAGGCGGGCTCGCCGAAGGGCAGCTGGACGCGGATCATGCCGGGGGCGGTCCGCGCGGCACCGTAGGCGGGCGCGAGGTCGAGGCCCTCCGGGCGGTTGAACGGGTAGTCCTGGACGCGCTGGTCGGCCGCGGTCATTCGCTCCCCCTCCGGTCTCGTTCGGGGTCCCCCACTCGGGTCGCCCCACCCCAACGTACGTCCGACGACGGCGGACCGTCAACGACCAGTCGCGGAGGGTGACACCCGCACGCGCGCGGAGTGGGCGTCCGCCGGGGTGCGGCAGGATGGCGCCGTGAACTGGACACGTGCCGTACACCACCTGGAGACCCTGGCCTCGACCTGCGCCGACATGGCGACGCGGCCCGCGGCGATCTTCCCGCTGCGGGTCGGGGCGCTGTGGGTGGCGGGCGCGCTGCTCGGGGACCGGCGCGAGGTGGAGTCGGTCACGGTGGCGTTGACCGTCGACGCGCCCGAGGTGCCGTGGTTGACCGAGCCGCAGGGGGCCAGGCACTGGGCCGCCGCGGCTCGGGTGCCGCAGATGCCGGTCGAGGTGCACTGGCGGTCGGCGCACTCCCCCGTGTGGAACCACCGCCTGGAGCGGCCGGTGCTGGTGTGGTCCGTCGCGGACGGGGTCGACGCGGACGTGCTCGCGGCCATCACGCGTGGCGAGGCCGAGGCGCTGCGGCCCGCGGCTCCGACCGCCGAGGAGCTCGACGCCAGGCTGGGCGCGGAGTTGGCGCTGAGCCTGCGCGCGGTGCGGGACCGTACCGGCGAGTACGCCGAGCGGCGGTGGAAGCCGGGCAAGCTGGAGCCGGTGTCGGACGCGCTGTGGCAGGCCAGTGCCGGGTACCTCGATCTACTCGATGTGATCAAATAGCGCCTTCCGGGTAGTGCGAACCGGCAACCGTCACTCGAATGGAGGTGTGAGACTGGTGGCAGCTGGATACACAGCTACCGTCCGACAACACGCGAGGGAAAGCAGAGTCACCGTGCCCGACGTCGACCCGAACCCGATCTACACCGCGCTGCTGCACGAGCAGGGCCTGCTGGAGGAGCCGATCGGCGCTCCGATGCCAGAACCGGAGCCCGCCTGCCCCTAGCGCCTCACCTGGCTCGGAGCTCGGCAACCGCCGCGCGCACCGCGGGGTGGGCCATGATCTCGTCGACCGTGAGCGGGAGCGGGAGTCGCCAGTTGGGGTACTGGTCGACGGTTCCCGGCAGGTTGGGTTGCCGCAGTTCCCCCACCAGGTCCTGGGGGGCGGCGAAGACCAGGGCACACGGTGTCCTGGCGATGAACCGGTGCAGCGCGAGCACGGTCTCCTCGACGGTCGGGTCGGGGCCGACCAAGCCCTCATCGGCCAGCACCCGCAGGATGTCGGCGCGTTCGGCCGCCGCAGCGACCTTCTCGGCCTCCGGGTCCTTGAGCAGGCCGAGTTCGGTACGCACCCGGACGTGCTCACCGGCGAGGAAGCCCGAGGCGGTCGGGAGGTCGTGGGTGGAGATGCTCGCCGCGGCCTGCCTGGGGTAGCGGTCGGCGGGGAGTTGCCGGTTGTCGCGGTCGCGCTGGAACCAGGCGACGGCGCAGCTGAGCACGCCGCGCTCTTGGAGCTGTTCGGTGACGTACTCGGGCACGGTCCCGAGGTCCTCACCGATGACCACGGCGTTCGCCCGGTGTGCCTCTAGCGCCAAGACTCCGAGCATTGCCTCACCGTCGTAGTGCACGTATGTGCCGCGGTCGGGGCCCTCGCCCGGTGGGATCCACCACAGTCGCCACAGTCCGGCGACGTGGTCGACGCGGATGCCGTCGCCGTGGGACAAGACCGCGCGGATCATGTCGCGGAACGGCAGGTAGCCCTGCTCGGCGAGCTTGTCCGGGCGTAGCGGCGGCAGAACCCAGTCTTGGCCTAGCGGGCTGAACGCGTCCGGGGGCGCGCCAACGGTGACACGCGAGGCGAGGACGTCTTGCAGCGACCACCCGTCCGCGCCGCCCGGGTCCACGCCGACAGGCAGGTCGTGGATGACACCCACGCGCATACCGGTCGCGGCAGAGCGAACGGCGTCGAGTTGTGCCGCCGAGCGTTGTTGGAGCCAAGCGTGGAAGGCGACCCTGTCGGCGAGTTCGGCACGCGCCGCGACCACGGCCAGGTTCGAGGGGTGGCGCAGTTCGGCGGGCCAGGTCCGCCAGTCGGGGCCGTGCCGTTCGGCGAGCGCGCTGAACGTGGCGAAGTCGAGCAGGTCCGCGTCGAGGGTGGCGAGGTCCGGCAAGCGGGGGCCGAGCTGGGCGAACGCGGCCGTCTTGGCCGCCCAGACCCCGTCGTGGTCGATCTGCGGGCCGAGGTCGGGGCGCAGCGCGAGGACGCGGTCGCGGGTGGCCACGTCGGCGGCGGCGAACTCGGGGGTGTCGAGGACCGACAGGTGCAGCGGGTTGAGGAACCGCCTGCTCGACGGCGAGTACGGGGACTTGCGCACCGGCGTGGTCAGCGCACCCGCGGCGACCGGGCTCACCAGCACCGCGCCCGCCGCGTCCTGGGCGGCGCGGGTGACGAAGGCGCGCAGGTCGCGGTAGTCGCCGATGCCCCACGAGTCGGGTCCGTGCAGCGCGTAGAGCTGGACCATCCACCCCCAGGTGCGCTCCAGGTCCGGCAGCCTGCCGGGGGTGACGGCCAGCGAGGTCTCCCGGTTGCCGACGCGCAGCCGGTGCCAGCCCAGGGGCAGGTCGGGCAGCACGCCGTCGACCGGCACGACCCCGCCGAACTCGAGCTCGACCTCTCCCCTGCCGACCTCGACGTGGGCGCCCTGGCGGACCACCGACGGCACCGCGGCCCTGGTGGGCGGGTCGCCGAGCTCGGCCAGGATCGCCCTGACCACCTCGGGGTCGACCACGACGCGTCGCCGCTCACCGTTCTCGTAGTCCAGCGCCACTGCGTGCGCCGCGGCCAGGTCGGCAAGTCGATCGTCCACAAGGGAGCCTTTCGGGAGGGGTCGGCTCCCATTCAACCGGACCGGTGCCGCTTTCGCCGGTTCCCGCGCGGCACGGGGTCGGGCGGGTCCCGATCACCCGACTCGGGGCCGGTCGGCCTCGGCAGCCTTGGCGATACCCGCGCCCATGCGGCCGAAGACGATGTCGTGGGCGGGTTTCTGGGCGTACCAGTAGAGCTTCCCGGCAAGGCCGTGCGGCTGGAACCAGGTGGTCTGTTCAAGGCCGCTCTCCCCCGGTTCCCCGCCGTCGACCGCGCGGAGGGAGAGCCAGGCGCGGCCGGGGAGGCGCATGTCGGTGCGGAGGAGCAGTTCGGTGGTGTCGTCGGAGCGGTCGACCACGGACCAACTGTCAACGGTGTCGCCCGCAGCCAGGTCGGTAGGTCTACCTCGGTGCAGCCCTACGCCGCCGACGACATGGTCCAGGGCTCCTCTGACGGACCACGCACCAGGGACGGTGTGCCAGCCGCTATCGCCGCCGATGTCGGTGATGACCTGCCACAACCGGTCACGGGTAGCTCTAACCCGAGTTGTCTTGTGGTCGCGGAGCATGTCCGGGGAGTCGACCGGTGGCCGTTCCGGTGCCGGTACGCCCAACGCTTCCCGGAGCGCACGGTCGAGGCTGGTCCCCCCACCTGGCGGAGGAGGCAGTACCTCGGTCGGCACGAGGTCATGGCGCAGCGATTCGAGCAGCGCGCGGACGAGCGGTTCGGGGGTGATGGCCGCGACAACAGCGGGCGGTACGACCACCGGCAGCGGGAGTCGCCTGGGAAGTCCTGCCACGCGCGCGCACCGCTGGACCAAGTCGAGGTAGGTGACAGTGTCAGGCCCGGCGATGTCGGCGACCTTGTTCACCGGTTCGCCTGCCGCCGCCTCAACCAGATAGTGCAAGACGTCGCGGACCGCGATCGGGCGGCTGCGGTTGCTCATGTAAGTGGGGTTGGGCAGCACCGGGCCACCGCGGGCGGCTTTCGCGAGGAGGTCGAAGCTCGCGGAGCCCGCGCCGATGATCATCGATGCCTGGAGGACCAGGGCGGGGGTCGGCGCGGCCAGGAAGATGTCGCCGACCTGGGCTCGGGACTTGAGGTGGGCGGAGACCTTGCCGTCGGTCGGGCGCGGGCCGCCGAGGTAGACCACCTGCCGGACACCGGCCCCCGCTGCCGCCTCGGCGACGGCGTGGGCGATCTTCTCGTCGTTGGCGACAAAGTCGTCACCGCTCATCGAGTGGACGAGGTGGTAGACGACGTCGACCTCTCTCATCGCCGCGGTCAGGGCTACCGGGTCAAGTACGTCGCCCCGGATGGCGTCTGCTCCGGAAGATTCGTCGAGCGACCTCGCGAACGTGCGCACGTGGTGGCCTGCCGCCGTGAGAGCGGTGGTCAGGTGGACACCGACGTAGCCGCTGGCTCCGAGGATCAGGCAGGTGGACACGACACCATCTTGCCCAATTCCCGAGCTAGAGCGAGTTCTGCCGTGGGGCAAGGATGGTCGCGGGGTCGGCGTCGGGGGTGGTGAGCCAGCGGTTGAATGCTTCGGGATGACGTCGCTCCAACTCGTCCAGGTAGCGCTGCCGGGTGCGGAGGATGACAACCGCCTCCGTGGGGGTTCTGGCGTCGCGGAGCGTGAAGAGGGTGTCCTTCCACCGCGCGCACAGGTGCTCGGTGGAGTAACCGCGTTCTCCGCGCAACGGGAGCGCGGCGACGATCAGGGCACCGACTAGAACGAAGCCGACCCATTCGACCAAGATGAGCAGACCCGCCGTGCCGATCAAGGTGACGTACAGCGCGACCGACAAGGCCGCGGCTCCTGGGGCGAGTCTGCTGTTGCCGGTAAGAGCCGCGGATAACGCTAAGCCAAGGCAAATCGACGTTATGGCAAGGAAGACAAGAGTCCACGTCCGCAGCAAGGAGACTCCCGCGCAGACGCCGGTGAACCCGACGGCGGCGGACAGCGCGGTCAGCACGAGTTGGTAGGGGCGCGCCCACTGTCGTCGCAGCACGTGTCCTCCTAGGGTCACTGGCCCTCCAGGGACCTACCCCCGTCCGGTCACTCCCAATCGTGGCTCCTGCGCCCATCGGGCGAAGCGCCGCTGACGTCCTTGCCCCGCGCGAACGGTGCTCTATGCTTCGAGGACTTCCCGACGGCATGAACCGAGGCCGACATGGTTCCCCGCACCCGGATCCCGGCCGTTCCCCTCCCGAGCCCCCGACCCGCGCGCGAGCACGGCAGCACCGCGACCGTCGAGCAGGTCGGCAAGTGGGCGGTGCTGGTGACCGTGCGCGGTGAAGTCGACCTGGTGACCACCCCGGCCGTGCACGAGGCGCTGCGCGTCGGGTTGGCCACCCCGGACGCCCTCCTGCTGGTGGTCGACCTGTCCGAAGTGGACTTCCTGGCCGCCGCCGGGCTCGGCGCGCTGGTGCAGGCGCGCGACACCGCGGCGGGCCGCGCGATCGACCTGCGGCTGGTCGCGAGCGGGCGCTCGGTGCTGCGGCTGCTCGACATCACCGGGCTGCGCCGCACGTTCCGGTTGCACCACGACCTCGCCGGGCCGCTCGGGCCCTACCTTCAGCGGTCGGCGAGTTCCCGGTAAGGGGTGCGGAACCCGTCCTTGGCGAGTGCGACGACGTCTCGTCGCGAGCGGAACGTGACCACCGCGGCGCCCACCAGGTAGACGCAGGACAGCGCCACCAGTTCGATGCCCTTCACCGACTCGGGCAACACGGCAGCGAGCACGAACTGGGCGACGAACAGGCCGAGCAGCAGCAGACCACCGCGCACGGTGATCGTCAGGCTAAGAAGTAGCGATACCGCGAACAGCGACTGCGCGGCGGTCAGCAGCAACTCCTCCCGTTGCGCGGCGTCGATCGGCAGCCCCGAGGTCGAGGCCGAGGCGATGGCGAACACGACGGGCAGGGTGCCGACCAGCAGGGTCCACTGGTTGACCTTGGAGGACACCAGGGTGGCCAGCGCGTCGGTGGTCTTGAGCCGCCAGGCGTACAGGCAGGCCACCAGCAACTCGGGGGCCTCCGACGCGAGCGGGGCCAGCCACTGGACCAGGAAGAACTGGCTGATGCCGACCTGGGTGCCGGTCTCGACCAGCGCGTGCGCGAAGTTCTCCGCGACCAGCAGGATCACCGCGGCGGCGAAGGCGAACAGGCCGACGCAGGTCAGCCTGCGGCGCAGCCTCGGCTGCTCCCCCAGCACCTTGGCGACGCCTTCGAGGTCGGGGTCACCGGGCGGTGCTTTCGCGACCCGGACGGCGTAGAGCACGAAGATGGCGACCAGGACGGCCGCGTCGATCAGGGTGATGCTGTGGCGCAACGGAAGGGTCAACGAGTAGAGGGTCGCCACGGCGAGGAATGCCAGCGGGACCGCGTCGGTGCGCTCCAGGGTGACGCCCGCGTGCTTCTTGTGCCCGCCGCGCTCGCCATCACCGGAGTCGTCGTCGGGCTTGTTGTTGCTACCGCGACGAATGCGCCAAGCGGCGAGGAGAACCACTAGAGCCCAGCCGACGCCGACGAGGATCCGGTTGGCACCGGTCATGTTCGCCAGGGCCAGGCCACAGCTGGAATGGTCGCTAGAGCCAGGTGGGACGCAAGCGGGCCCGTACTCGGCGAACGCGCGGCCGCCCTCGGACGCGAACACGAAGTCGACCGCGTACTCGGGCAGGACCGCGATCAGCGCGAGGACCGTGATCGCCAACCCCGGCGAGATGTCGACCTGGACGGCCTCGGCCACCCAGGACAGCACGAAAGCGGCACCGATGACCGCGACGCCGAACAGCAGGGCCGCCAGCGGCGGGGTCAGGTGGACGCCGGTCACCCCGAGGAACACCCCGGGCGCGGTGGCCACCGCGGCGGCACCCAACGGCGCCGCGGCCCGCCTGGTGGCGGGCCGCGGCGAGTCGGTGATCAATGCCCGTCCGGTCCTGCCACGCCGCCGCGCCGCGCCACGGCCTCCGGGCCCAGGTCCGGCCGCACCGGCGCGCCGTGCCGCACCGGCACCTCCTGCCCGGGAACCGCCCGGCCCGCCCTGGGAGCGGGCACCGTGCCGTCCGCGCCCGCCGGGACCGTCCCGATACCGGGCTCGGCACCCGGAGCCCGCGACAGGCGGGTCTCGGCGGTGCCGTTGGCGCGCGCGATGTCCTCCGAGTCCACCGCGCCCGCCTGCGGGGTCGGCGCGCTGTCGAGCGGCACGCCGTGGTGCTGCATGTGGTCGTACCGCTGCTTGGTGAGGTTCTCGGCGTCGAGCCGGTCCCGCATCCGGGTCAGCATCCGGATGGTCAGCGCGTGCGCCACGGCCAGCAGCAGGAGCACCACGCCCAGCTTGCGCACCATGGCCACGAGTTGCGTGTCGCCACCGAGGTCGACGGCGGAGATCAGCAGCAGGACGCCGAGCACGGCGAAGTGGAACAGCACCGACACCAGCCGGGCCATCGACCGCGCCGACTCGTCCTCACCGTAGGAATCGGCCAGGTACCTCAGCCCGCTGCGGTAGATGATCTGCCCATCCGCCACCACCAGCGCGATCCCGAGGACCAAGAACAAGACATATGTACCGTCGTCCACGACAGGCCCCTTCCACCCAACCGGTCACGTTGGGTGTACCACCGGGTTCAGGGCGTGAAACCGGGCTCAGCGGAGCCAGCGGGGGCCCTTGACCCCGAGGACCTTCTTCCAGACCCGGCCGAAGGACTCTTCCGCGCGCCGCCCACGGGCCTCTTGCCTCGCGTAGAGCACGCCGTAGGTGAACCCGTTCTCCCCGCTCAGGTGAGCGCGCACGCCCATGCCGCGTAGTTCCCCGCGGGCCACAGTGACGTCCTGCCGGGTCCCTAGCACTGACTGCGCTTTCTTGACTCTCCTACCCCAACGCTCCAGCTTCGGGCCGAAGGCAGGGGCTACTGCTTCCGCGGCGTAGCGGGCCTTCTTCGCGTCCTTACGTACCTGGTGCAGGGCGGTGTCACGGTCGGCGGCACCCTCTACGGCGGCGACGGAGGCTTGCAGCGTCCGCCATGCCTTCACGACGGGCTTGCGCAGCTGGTGCACGGCCGGTCGGCGGGCCTTCTTCGTCCACGGCGGGTCGGCCAGGAACGCGTCCAGGTCCGCGAGCAGCGCCAGGTAGCGCTCACCGTCCAGCTCGGACACAAGAGCCTTGCGCGCGTCCACCTGGGTCCGGCTCAGCTCGGCGTCCACATGGGCCGGGACGGCGCCGAGCACGTCCTCCGACGGGAGTTCCCGCAGCTCGGCGGCGAGTTCCCCGGCCAGCACCTCCGCGTCCCGCGCGGGCGAGGCGACGCCGCCGATCCACTTGAGCTCGGCCCGCAGCGCGTTGACCCTGTCGGCGTCGAGCAGGGGCCGGAAGGCGCGCAGGGCGCTGCGCAGACGGCGGCAGGCGACGCGGAACTGGTGGACCGAGTCGTCGGTGTCGACGCGGATGCCGGTGTCGTTGGCGCGGATCGCCGCGGTCTGCGCTTGCAGGTAGGTCAAGGCGACGTCGGCAGCGGAGGGGTTGGTGGGCAACGGCGCGGGCTTGCGCGCCTTCGCGCGGTCACCGAGCGCTTGGGCGAGCTTGGACGTCGACTTCGCGGGGGTAGCGCCAAGAACCTCGCCGACAGCGTCCAGGACGTCGAGGTCGGTGGCCTCGACCTCTAGTTCCCGCCAGGAGTGGGGAGTGCCGTCGACGGGGTGGGCTGTCACGGCGTCGTCAGCGATAAGAGCGATGGTGGTGCCGTCGGCGTCGCGCAGCTCCCACTCGTCGCGATGGGTTGTGATGCGGACGACCGGGGTCAGTGGGGCACCCAGGGTGTGTGACCGGACAAGGGCGGCCAAGGCGGCGGGAACGGTGCTCTTGGCGCGGCCGAGCGGGAACCGGATCTCGTCGCGCACGTCCGGGGCGACAGGGAGCTTCGCGTGCCACCCCGCGTCGTCGCCCCCAGTTCGCCTGCGCAGGGTGATACCCGCGCGGGCCAGGCGGAGATCCGCGGTGTCGAAGTACGTTGCGTCCAGGTCTGCGCCGCGCGGACCCTCGCACGAGTGCACCGGGCCGGTCCCGCTCAGATCGGGCAGGGTGTAGTCGGCGGGGGCCTCGTACTTGCGTTCCGTCTCTCGCACCTTGGTAGCCACAGCCCAACTATGACATCCGGAGGCCGACCGGGTGACTTGTGGCCGACGTGGGTACTACGGGGGCAGCTTGTGACATCGAGGAGGACATGTGGCAGGGCTAACCGTGGGCGTCGAGGAGGAGTTCCTCCTGGTCGGGCCGGATGGGCGCCTGGTGAACCAGGGGCCGGAGGCGGTCGCCGGGGTCACCGATGTCGACCTCAAGCCGGAACTGCTGCGCTGCCAGGTCGAGTCGGCGACCGGGGTGCTCACGACCGCGGGCGAGATCCGCGACGAGCTGACCGAGCTGCGCTCCCGCCTGGCCGCGGGCGCCGCCGAGCAGGAGGCGCTGCTCATCGCCGCCGGTACCGCGCCGCACGCGCAGCCGGACATCTCCGAGATCGGGCCGGGCACGCGCTACCACCGCATCGCGCGGCACGTGGGACCGTTCATCTTCAGTGGAGTGACCTGTGGGTGTCACGTACACGTAGGAGTGGAAGACACGGCTACCGCTCTGCGAGTGGCCAACCATCTGCGGCCGTGGCTACCGGCGCTGCTGGCGATGTCGAGCAACTCGGCCTTCTATGACAGTGCAGACACCGGTTATGCCTCCGCGCGGCATCTACTGTGGAACCGGTGGCCCACGGCAGGGCCGCCGCCCTATGTGGACTCCACCGACGAGTACGAGTCGATCGTTCGCGGATTGCTCGACACCGGCGTGGCCATGGACCGGAAGATGGTCTATTGGGACGTACGGCCCTCGGAGGCGCAGCCGACCGTCGAGGTCAGGGTGGCCGACGTGCTGGGGACGGTGGAAGAGGCGGCGTTCGTGGCCGTCCTGGTGCGGTTGCTGGTGTCGGACGCGTTGCGCTCCACCGAGACCGCGCCGAGGGTGCCGACGGAGGTCATCCGGGCCGCGCAGTGGCGGGCGGCGAGGGGCGGCCGTTCGGCGGCCGTCCCCGATCCGGTGACAGGGTCGCTGCGGGAGGCGACGGCCGTGATCGGCGACCTGGTGCGCGCGCACACCGACGACCTGCGGGCCAGCGGGGAGCTCGACTTCGTGCGCGCCACCATGACCTGGATCGACCACCACGGCGACGGCGCGCACCGGCAACGGGAAGCCGCGGCGGCGGACGGGCTCGACGGCGTGCTGGGGCTGCTCGCGCGGCAGACGAGTTTGTCGCAGAGCGTGCCCGGGTAGGTCGACCGCATGAGCGACGACGGCTACGACTCGACCCTGACCCAGGCGGAGAGCCTGGACGAGGACAACCTGCGGGTGGACCCGCTCGAGGCGGGCATCGAGCCGCCGGAACACTGGGCCGAGGCGGACAAGTTCGGCATGACCACCGCCGAACAACGCGCCGGGGAGACCCTCGACGAGCGGCTGGCCGAGGAGGAACCGGACGTCACCGCGCAAGACGACCCGCCGGGACCTGACACCCCGCTGGCGCGAGTGGACGACCGGATCGACGAGCAGTCCGCTGTGGACGACGCGGCGCCTGCTCATCCTCGGCACACGGAGGCTGAGCTGCGTGGGCAGGCCGCTGATGAGGCGGGCGGGTCGGTTGCCGAGGCGTTGCGAGAGGGTTGATGGTGGTCTTGGGGGGATCCGGCTCTCGGTCTCGGCTGCGCCGTCGACGGTGAACGGCTCGCCTGCGGCATTGCGTGGGTGCGCGAGAAAGCGAAGAGCTCGATGGGGCGAACTTGTTTTGCGCGGGGCCCTTACAACAACCGTGGCAGAACCACAAAGCAGGGGCCCAAAAGCAGGCCCTGCCGCGTGAACGACGCTACGGCTGCTGTCCCCCCACACAAAACAAGTCCACCCCATCGAGCCGGCCTGGCACCAGCGGATCCGAGGAGCGGTTCGGGCCAACGCCTGTACGGGGCGCGTGTGGGCCAACGATCGTGAAGGCCGGGTGGAGACCACCGTCGTAGAGGGGCGCGTGAGGCCAACGTCGCAGAGTCTTGGACCGGCGGGGAGGTGTGGGGGTGGGTTATTCGGTGCTGTAGACCGGGAGGAGTTGGTCCAGGCCGCTGGCGGTGAAGGCTGCGGCGGCGGGGCTTTCGGGGGGTGTGATGAGGCGTAGGTCTCGGGCGGTGGCTCGGAGGTCCGTTACCTGTTCGTAGAGGACGCGGAGGGCGGCGCTTGTCAGGAGGTCTACGTCGGCCAGGAGGATGGTGCAGGTTCCTACCCCGCTGCGGGCGGCTTCTTGGAGGGCGGAGCGGAGTTCGCCCGCGTTGGAGGAGTCGAGGACGCCGGTGGCGAATACGCGGACGGTAGTGCCAGAGACCTCGGTCTTGACCGAGAACGAGTGCGGGGCCGTCAGCGGGTGTGGTGGGTCGAAGTCCGGTTGGGGGACCGGGGGGCGGCGGATGGTGCGGCGCATGTGGACAGTCGTGCCGGTGTCGCCGGTGTCGACGGACAGGTGGTCGCTGCATTCGCGCATCATCAGCATTCCGCGGCCGCGATAAGGGCTGCGTTCGACTGGTTCGCGCCAGGTACCTGTATCCGCGACAGTCACCTCTACCCCGCCGATGCCGTCAAGCTCCGCCAAGACCGTCACGGTTCCGCTGTGATCCCGGTAGCCGTGTTCGATCGAGTTCGTGACCGCCTCCACGATGCACAACGCGATCCCCATGCGGTCGTCGCGGTGCGCGGAAAGAGCGTCGAGCCAGGCGTTGAGTTCGCGGTGCAGGACCACGAGTTGTTCCGGCGCCGCGGGTAGCGCCAACTCAAGACGAGGAGCCGGGCCTGCGAGGACCGTGGCGGCGAGCACGGTCACGTCGTCGCGGGAGGTCTGGTTGTCGACCATCGCGGCCAGGGCGGAGCACAGGCGGTCGGGGAGGTCGCGCGGGTCGGTGGCGGTGTTGCGCGCGGCGACGTGGGCGACGCAGTCGACCAGGCGGTCGCGGGACTCGGTGAAGCCACGACCTGGGGCCTCTACCACGCCGTCGGAGTACAGGACGAGGGTCTCGCCCTGGGTGAGCGTGGTGTACGCGACGGGCGAGTCGAGGTCGAGGTAGGCCAGCGGCGGGCCGATCGGGCCGTCGAGGAAGCGCGGCACGCCGTCGGCGCCAAGCAGCAGCGGCCGCGGGTGCCCCCGGCTGCCGTGCTCCAGCACCCTGGTGAGCCGGTCGAACACCGCGACGCACACCGTGGACCCCCGGGCGTCCGGTGACAGCCGGGCGATGGTGTCGAGCGCGCGGAGGACCTCGCTGACCGCCCCGCCGCGCACCAGCCGTTCGGCCGCGACGGCCCGCAACTGCCCCATCGCCCCGGACGCGGTCGGCCCGTGCCCGACGACGTCACCGAGCACGAAACCCACGCGGTCGCCGGGCATCGGCACTACGTCGTACCAGTCCCCGCCCGCGGTGTGCCACTCCCCCGCGGGCACGTAGGCCGCGCCCAGTCCGAGGTCGGGCAGCAGCGGTAGCCCTGTCGGCAGCAGGTTGCGTTGGAGTTGAAGGGTGACCCGGCGCTCGGCTGCGAGCCGTTGCCGCACCTCGGCCACCTCTGCCTGCGCCGCATGGCGTTGACGCACCGAGGCCGTAACGTCGATGCAGTGCGCCACCAGCACCCACGTGCCGTCCGGGGCCACGATCCGCACCACGCTGTAGTTGAAGTAGCCCTCGACCATGTCGCCGTCGCCGGTGATGTCGACCTCGACCCGACGCTCGACGCCCAACTGCGGCTCGCCGGTGCGCGCGACCTGGTCGAGCAGCTCGAACACCTGCTGGCCCGCCGCCTCGGGCACGGCCGCGCGGACCGGGGTGCCGATCAGCCCGGGGCGGTCCCCCACGCTGGCCCTGGCCAGTCGGTTGGCGGCGCGGATGCGGTGCTCGGGACCCGTGAACAGCCACATGATCGCGGGCGCTGTCTCGAACGCGAGCGCCGCGGCGTCCGTCTCGTACAGTTCGATGCCCCCCATCACGCCCCGGACCCGAGGCGGCCGGATGCCCGGCAGCCGCTCCCCCGCCGGTCAGCCTGGACCCCGCACGGGTGACACGCAACATCGACCGGCCCGGTGTGGGCGGCGTCCATCCGGGATACCCACGCTGGGTGAGCGACGACAAGAACGCGGAAACCGGCAAAGCCGACACCCCCGAGGCCGACGAGTTGCTCGACCGCAGCACCGAACCGCTCGACGACTACGCCACCAGCGAGGTCCACGGCCCCGTCCAGGTCGACACCGCGGAAGCGGACGCGGACGCGGTGGAGGACGAGTCGCCTGCCCCCGGGCCGGACGCCCAGGAGCCGCCGGACTGAGTGGTCGGCATCAGTCCTTCTCGTCGAGGTGCTCGCCGGTCAGCTTGCGGAACCCCTTGGCACCCGCACGGTCGACCCCGGCCTTGACCACGCCGAAGATCGCGCCCTGCAGCAGCGCGGCGAGCAGGACCTCGCGGGTGGAGTGGTCCGGTGACGTCGCCTCCGGCGCCTCGTCGTCGCCGGACACCCCGCGCCAGACCCGCTTGAACAGCACCCCCGCGAGCAGGCCGCCCAGGACGCTGACGAGCAGGCTCAACGGCCGGTACAGCAGTCGCACGACTACCTCCCCAGCAGTCGGATCAGCAAGGCGACGAGCGCGGCGGAGACCGCGGCGGCTCCCAAGGCGACCGGGACCGGGTTGCGGCGCGCGAGCACGACCGCGGCATCGGCCTTGACCTTGGCCTCGTGCGCGCGCTCGGTGATCGCCCCGCGCACCTGCTCGGTCTTCTCTCCCACGCGGCGCTTGACGTCGGACTTGGCCACCAGCGCGTCGACCGTCTCGGCGAGGTCGCCCCTGGCCTGCTCGATGTCGGCGCGCAGCGCCTCCTGCTCGGCGTGCTTGCTCATCGGTGCGCACTCTCCTTCACGACTGCCACGTCCCGCTGGGTGCTCTTGATCGCCTGCTCCGGGATCGGCGGGGTCGCGTGCTTGACCCGGTTGGCCGCCACCGCCGCGAGCACGCCCGCGAGCCGACCAGTTCACCCGTAGACGGCTCAGTCGGGTCGTTCACCCGTGTCGTCGGTTTCGACTCGTTCATACCCTTGAGCTACCCGCTGCCACGTGCTGTTACTCCTGCGCCGCGGCGCGGGCTTCTCGATGCTCTAGTCACTACAGGCCGTCACGCAGGTGTGGAACCGGCTGCGCTGGGTATTCAGGGTCAGTGACCGACCCGCAGCACCCGCGCCGAAGGCTGGCGCCCGCCATCGCTTCCCCGACGACCCCGCCCACGGGTGAGGTCGTGGAGCTCCGAGTGGACGCCTCCCACACGCAACTGCCGTTGGTGCGGACCGTGTCCGGTGCGGTGGCCATGCGCAAGGACTTCGACATCGACTCGATCGCGGACCTGCGGCTGCTGGTGGACGAGGCGTGCGCGATGGCGCTGACCCGGGCCCTGCCGTTCGGGACGATGGTGGTGCGGTTCCTGGTGGCCGACGACGGCGTCGAGGTGCGGTGCTCGGTGCCGGTGCTCGACGAGGCGCCGCTGGAGCGCTCCGGCCTCGGGTGGACGCTGGTGTCCTCGCTGGCCGAGTGGGTGCGCGACAGCGTGCTGCCCGGGCCGGTCTTCCCGGAGCTGGTCATCGAGTTCGGCATGGCGAACAGGACGGCGCACGAGTGACGCAGCCCCAGATGGCCACCTCAGCCGAACGCGCGGAGAACTCCGGATACGCCCACCTCGCCCCGTTGCTCGCCGAGTTCGCCGAACTCCCGGCTGGCAGCCCGCGGCGCGAGCGGCTGCGCTCGTCGCTGGTCACCGAGTTCCTGCCGCTGGCCCAGCACGTGGCGCGGCGCTTCGCCAACCGCGGCGAGCCCTACGACGACCTGCTGCAGGTGGCCACGGTCGGGTTGATCAACGCCATCGACCGGTTCGACCCGAGCCGGGGCAGCGACTTCCTGTCCTTCGCGGTGCCCACGGTGATGGGCGAGGTGCGCAGGCACTTCCGGGACGCGAGCTGGTCGATGCGGGTCCCGCGCAGGCTCAAGGAACTGCACCTGGCCATCGCCGGGGCCACCAGCGAGATGTCGCAGCGGCTGGGGCGGGCGCCGACGCCGCGGGAACTGGCCGAGCGGTTGGACATGCCGGTCGAGGACATCTACGCCGGGTTGCAGGCGGGCGCGGTGTACCGGTCGCGCTCACTCGACGAGATCCTCGGGCCGCAGGACGAGACCGGGTCGGTTGGGGACCGGATCGGTGTCGAGGACACCGGTATGGCGGACGTGGAGTACCACGAGACGCTCAAACCACTGCTGGCACGGCTACCTGAACGCGAGCGTCAGATCCTGATCCTGCGCTTCTATGGCAACCTCACGCAGACGCAGATCGCGGACAAGGTCGGGCTTTCGCAGATGCACGTGTCCCGGCTCTTGGCCAAGACCCTCGCAGGTCTGCGCGAGATGATGACCGAGGACCTCTAGACCGCGGCAACTTCAGTGCCTCTAGGCGCAGGGATCCGCGCGGCACGGCGGAGGTCGGCGCGCTCGCGTTCGTCCAGACCACCCCAGACGCCGTAGGGCTCCGCGGTGCGCAGGGCGAAGTCACGACATCGGCGGAGAACCGGGCACCGCGAGCAGACCAGCTTGGCCGCCTGGACCCGTCGGTCGCGGGCGAGGCCGCGTTCGTTGTCCGGGCTGTAGAACCGGTCGACGGGCAACGTCTGGCAGGCGCCGTGGGCCTGCCACGGCTCGGGGGCTCTTCTCACCCCGGTCGAGTAGCCCCGCGGCACCCGCGCGAAACCCCACGCACCTCTACCGAGTGATGACACTCGGTAGTGGACGAGGCGCGCGGGGTGCGGTGGTGCGCCGCCGACCGGACTGGGGTGGGGGGGTCGTCCGGTCGGCGGCTCGTGTCGCCGTCGCGGAGGCACACGGCGTGCGTCCAGCGACGTTGGGGGAACATCTCCGGGAAACGTCCGCGGGTCTTCCTCCGCGCGGCGACACCCGGTCCAACGCGCGAGCGGGGTCAGGCGTTCCCGGACGGAGGTGGCGCTGGTCACTCTCCGGAGTAACCCGGTGGTAACCGGCAGGATCAGCCCGCGAGCGCGTCGGCCACCGTGGGGCGCAGGTCGAGCAGGTCGGCGAGCCCGCTGATCTCCAGCACCCTGGTGGCCATGGACTCGCCGACCACGAGCCGGAAGACGGTGCCCGCGGTGTCGGCGCGCTCGGCGGCGCGGGCCAGGTTCGCCACCGCGGCCGACCCGAAGAACGTCACCTGGTCCAGGTCGACCACGACCAGGGCGGCGCCGCCGTCGATCGCGGTGACCATGGCGTCGGCGAAGCGGGGCGCGGTGAGCAGGTCGATCTCGCCGCCCGCGCGGACCACGACGGCACCCTCGGGGTGTTCGTCGACGGTGACCTCCAGCAACTGCGGCGAGGCGGCACCGGGGGCCGGGTCGGGGGCGGGCGTCGAGGCTGGCATGAACACAGTGTCCCAGGAGCGTCCAGCGGGCGGCAGCGCGAACCCCGCCGTGGCGGCCATACCGAGTTGACCTGCCGCGTGGCCGTGGCGCCGGTAGCGTTCAGGCATGATCGGTCTCCCCGGCGCGGTGACGGCCTGCCTGTTCGACCTCGACGGCGTGCTGACGAGCACGGCGACCCTGCACCGCATCGCGTGGCAGCGGACCTTCGACGAGTTCCTCGCGCACCGCTCGGACGGTGACCGTTCGCCGTTCACGCTGCACGACTACACCGCCTTCGTCGACGGGAGGCCCCGCGCGGACGGTGTGCGGACCTTCCTGTCGTCGCGTGGGATCCAGCTGCCGGAGGGGGACGCGGACGACTCGCCGGACGTGGAGACCATCAACGGCGTGGGGAACCGCAAGAACGAGTCGCTGCTGCGGCTGATCGATGAGAAGGGCGTGCAGCCCTACCCGGGTTCGGTCGCGTACCTGGAGGCGGCGCGCGCGGCGGGGTTGAAGATCGCGGTGGTGACCTCGTCCGCCAACGGGGAGCACGTGTTGGAGGTGGCGGGTCTGACCTCGTTCGTACAGGCCCGCGTCGACGGCATCACCATCGTCGAAGAGCGGCTGCGGGGGAAACCGGCGCCGGACTCGTTCCTGGCCGGGGCGCGCGCCCTGGGTGTGGCGCCCGGTGAGGCTGCCGTGTTCGAGGACGCGTTGTCGGGCGTGGAAGCGGGGCGCGCGGGCGGGTTCGGTTACGTCGTCGGTGTCGATAGGGCTGACCAAGCGGATCAGTTGTTGGAGCACGGCGCCGACATCGTCGTGGACGACCTGGCGGAACTGCTGGACGGGGCGAAGTGAGCGGCGGTTTCGACCTGGCACCGTGGGAGCTGCGGTGGAGCGGGCTCGCTGTGGACCAGTTGCACCGCACGGAGTCGGTGTTCGCGTTGTCCAACGGGCACGTGGGATTGCGCGGGAGTCTCGACGAGGGTGAGCCGGTAGGGCTACCGGGGACGTACCTCAACGGGTTCTACGAGGAACACGCGTTGCCTTATGCCGAGGCCGGTTACGGCTACCCCGAGGCGGGGCAGACCGTGGTCAACGTGACCGACGGCAAGATCATCCGGCTGCTGGTCGAGGACGAGCCGCTGGACATGCGCTACGGGCAGGCCCTGGAGCACCACCGCACGCTGGACTTCCGCACCGGGGTGCTGACCAGGGAGACGCTGTGGGAGTCGCCGACCGGCCGCCGGGTGCGGGTCCGCACGCGGCGGCTGGTGTCGTTCACCCAGCGCGCGGTCGCGGCCATCCGCTACGAGGTCGAGCCGGTCGCCGGGGACAGCGCGGGGCCGGAGAAGACGCAACTGGTGGTGCAGTCGGACCTGTTGGCCAACGAGCCGATCGAGAGCCGCACCCGGGACCCCCGGGTCGCACTGGCGCTGAAGTCGCCGCTGGCCGGTGAGTCGCACCACTGCTCGGGGCTGCGGGCGGTGCTGGTCCACCAGACCAAGGAGTCCGGGCTGCGGGTCGCGGCCGGGATGGACCACGAGCTCGAGGACGTGCCCGGCCTGCGCACCGAGGTGTCGGCCGAGGACGACCTGGCGCGGCTGACGGTGGCGGCCGACATCCCGGTCGGTGGCGTGCTGCGGCTGACCAAGTACCTGGGCTACGGCTGGTCGAGCACGCGCTCGGGCCCCGCGTTGCGCGCGCAGGTGGAGGCGGCGCTGGCGGGCGCGCTGCAGACCGGCTGGGAGGGGTTGCTCGCCGAGCAGCGGGCGTTCCTCGACGACTTCTGGGAGGCCGCCGACGTCGAGGTCGACGGCGACGACGAGCTCCAGCAGGCGGTGCGGCTGGGGTTGTTCCACGTCCTGCAGGCCGGGGCGCGCGGGGAGAGCCGAGGCATCCCGGGCAAGGGTCTTACTGGCCCTGGTTATGACGGGCACGCGTTCTGGGACACGGAGACGTTCGTACTGCCCGTGTTGACGTACACGATGCCGAAGGCGGCAAGAGACGCGTTGCGATGGCGGCACTCGACGTTGTCGTTGGCGCAAGAGCGCGCCGAGGTACTCGGTAAGCGCGGCGCGGCGTTCCCATGGCGGTCGATCAACGGCAAGGAGTGCTCTGCGTACTGGCCCGCGGGTACGGCGGCCTTCCACGTCAGCGCTGACATCGCCGACGCGGTCGCCCGGTACTACGCGGCGACGTTGGACGCGGAGTTCGACCAAGCCGCGGGCACGGAACTGCTGGTGGAGACCGCCCGGCTGTGGCGGTCGCTAGGACACCACGACCCGCACGACGGGTTCCGCATCGATGGGATCACCGGGCCGGACGAGTACTCGGCGGTGGTGGACAACAACATCTACACGAACCTGATGGCGCAGAAGAACCTGCGTGAGGCCATCGCGGCGTGCGAGCGCAACCCGAAGGTCGCCACCCGGTTGGACGTGACCGAGGGCGAGCTGGCGGAGTGGGCGCGCGCGGCGGACCGGATGCGCCTGCCGTTCGACGAGCTGCTCGGGGTGCACGAGCAGGCCGAGGGGTTCACTGCGCACGAGGAGTGGGACTTCGGGGGGACCGAGGCGGAGAAGTACCCGCTGCTGTTGCACTACCCGTACTTCGAGCTCTACCGCAGGCAGGTCGTGAAGCAGGCGGATCTTGTTCTGGCCCTGCACCTGCGCGGGGACGCGTTCACGCTAGAGCAGAAGGCCGCTGACTTCGCCTACTACGAAGCCCGCACCGTCCGGGACTCGTCGCTGTCCGCCGGAACGCAGTCGGTTGTCGCGGCCGAGTGCGGTCATATGGATCTCGCGTACGCCTACCTGGCCGAGGCAGCGCTTACCGATCTCAACGACCTGCACCACAACGTCGCCAACGGCCTGCACATGGCGTCGCTGGCGGGGGCGTGGCAGGCGATCGTGGCCGGTCTGGGCGGCATGCGCGACCACGGCGGCACGCTGACCTTCGCGCCCCGGCTGCCCGACGCGCTGGACCGGGTCGCGTTCCGGATGTCCTACCGCGACAGCCGCATCCAGGTCGAGGTGACCGCCGAGCAGGCCACCTACCGGCTGACCTCCGGTGACCCGGTGCCGACCCGCCACCACGGCGAGGACATCGTCATCGACGGCGAGATAACGCTGCCGATCCCCGCTCCCCCTGTCTTCCCCACCCCGTCCGCCCCGCCTGGCCGCGAGCCGCGCCGCCGGACGAAGGCGGGCTCAAGCACGCAGGAGCCGTAGGACGGCGCGTTCCAGCGGCACCCGGACGTCCTGCTCGCCGGTGGCGCGCCTGAGGGGGATCGTGCGCCCCTCGGTGAACGCGTCCACGACCCGTGGGTCCACATAGGACTTACGGGCCATGGCGGGCGTGTTGCCCAACTGCTCGGCGACGGTCCGCATGACCCGCGCCACCGCGCGCTTGCTCGGCGGCCCGTCGTACGCGGCGAACTCGGTGGCCGCCAACACGGTCGCGGTCCAGGTGCGCATGTCCTTGACGGTGAAGTCGTCGCCCGCGAACTCCTTGAACCGCTCGTTCACCTCACCGGCGTGGATCTCGCCGTCCCGGTGGTGGAACAGGCGGTCGTCATCGGCGCGCCCACGTCGTAGTGCCACGATGAGCTTGCCCAGCAGGGGGTCCTTGATGGTGGCCTCGCGGTGCTGGCCGCTCTTGGCGGGGAACGCGAAGTGGAGCTCCCCCGCGCGCGGGGTCACGTGCCCGCGGAGCAACGTGGACACACCGCGCGAGTCGTTCTCCTCGGCGTACTCCTCACCGCCGACGCGGAACACACCCCGGTCGAGGATCCTGAGCGCGCCCGCGAGCACCCGCTCCCTGGTGAGGCCCGGCTGCCCGAGATCGTGCTCGATCCGCTCCCGCACCCCCGGCATCCGCCGCGCCAACACCAACACCCGCTCGTGCTTCTCGGCGTCCCGATCCTCCCGCCACTGGTCGTGGTACAGGTACTGCCTGCGCCCCGCGTCATCAACCCCCACCGCCTGGATGTGCCCGCTCGGGTGCGGACAGATCCACACCTCCCGCCACGCGGGCGGCACGGCCAACCCCTTGACCCGAGCCTTCTCCCCCTCCGTCACCACCCGCCCGTCATCCCGGCTGTAGGCAAACCCCCGCCCCACCCGCCGCCGCCGAATCCCCGGTGACGCGCAATCACTGCGCCGCAGTCGCACGAGCGGGGGTGTTCCCGGGTTCGGACCTGCTGAAACTCCGCTCGCCCCACATCGGGTCGATCGTGGCACAGCGGGTCGGCGAGCCGTCAGTCCCACGGGGGTCTACGCCCTTCCGGGAAGCCGCAATCGTCCGCTGACGCGGCCTCCGGTCCCGGCCGGTTCCTCCAGACTGGGCTGAGCAGGAGCCCGCGCAGGTCTGGGGGGACGCGTGAAGACACCGGCTGACGGTGCCCAGGAACGTCCTGAAGCGCAGTCGGCCGTGCCGCGGCCGCGGGAGTCAGGCCCGGTTCGGCTCGGGCGGGCGGTGAATCCGGCCGCGGTGCAACGGTTGCAGCGGGTGGCGGGCAACCGGGCGGCGGTGCGGCTCCTCGCGCGGCCGTCGGTGCAGCGGCTGGAAACGCGGGCGGCGGCGGAGTCCGATGCCAAGTTCGCCGCCGTCGCCAACGAGGTGGAAGGCAAGCAGGGCACGGCGAAGGCGCATCCCCCGCCCGGCACCGAGGCCGCCGCTGCGGCAGCGGCCGCGACCCCGCCCCAGGATGACAAGGAGGCGCAGGGCAAGACGGCCAACGCGGAGAAGATGAATGCCGCGAAGCCCGGGGAGTTCGACAAGGCGGCGTTCGTGCGGGCGGTCAACGAGGCCATTGCCGCGCAGGCGCCCAAGAACCTCGACGAGGCCGACAAGTTCGCCGACTCGGGCAAGGCCGACGCGGTCAAGGGTCAGGTGCAGGGCCAGGTCTCCCAGGGTAGGCAGCAGTCGGCCGAGCAGATCGAGACCACCACCAAGGCGCCGCCCGACACCGGTGCCGCGCAGGAGAAGCCGGTCACCCCGCTCGCCCCGGACCGCCCGCCGCCCGCCTCCGCCGCGCCGAACGCCGCCAATGCCGTGCCGGACAAGGCATCCGCGGCGGCCACCGACTTCTCCGCCGGTCCGGCCGAGGTCGACCAGCGGATGGCGCGGGCCGAGGTCACCGAGGACCAGTTGGCCAGGTCGAACGAGCCCGAGTTCGCCGACGCGTTGCGGGAGAAAAAGTCCGCCGAGGCGCACGCCGCCACCGCGCCGGGGCAGGTGCGGGCCGCGGAGGCGCAAACCCTTGCCGGGACTAAGAACAACGCCGCGCAGGCCGGAGCGACGGCGATGACCGCGTTCGCGGGCGACCGGACCAAGGCGGGCGCGGAGGTCACCGCGGGCAAGCAGGGCGCCAAGGGCAAGGACGAGTCGCAGCGCGCGCAGGTCACCGCGACCCTGCAGAAAGTCTTCGACGCCACCAAGTCCGACGTCGAGAAGATCCTCGGCGAGCTGGACAAGAAGGTCGAGGACCGGTTCACCGCCGGGGAGAAGGCCGTCCGCGACGCGTTCACCGCCGAGCACGAGCGCAAGATGGCCGACTACAAGGACAAGCGGTACTCCGGGCTGCTCGGGCCTGCCCGGTGGATCAAGGACAAGGTCGCCGGGATGCCCGCCGAGGTGAACCGGTTCTTCGACGCCGCGCGGCAGAACTACGTCAACGGCATGCAGCGGGTCATCTCCGAGGTCGCCGACCTCATCGGTGGCGAACTGAACCGCGCCAAGGCCCGCATCGCCGTCGGCCGCGCCGAACTGCGCACCGCCGTCGACTCGCTGGCCCCGCAACTGCGCGCGATCGGCAAGCAGGCCGCCGACGAGTTCGCCGGGAGGTTCGACGAGCTGACCGAGTCCGTCGACGCCAAGGGCGACGCGCTCGTGCAGACCCTGGCCTCGAAGTACAACGACGCGCTCAAGTCCGTCGACGAGGAGATCGCCGCCGAGAAGGACAAGAACAAGGGCCTGGTGGCCAAGGCGGTCGACGCGGTCAAGGGCGTCATCGACACCATCCTCAAGCTCAAGGACCTGCTGCTGGGCATCCTGGCCAAGGCCGCCGCGGTGATCGGGGCCATCCTGCGCGACCCGATCGGCTTCCTCGGCAACCTGGTCAGCGCGGTCGGCGCCGGGCTGCGCGGGTTCGTCGCCAACATCGGCGAGCACCTCAAGCGCGGCCTGGTCGGCTGGCTCTTCGGCGCCATGCCCGCCGCGGGCCTGCCGGTGCCCGCGCGCTTCGACAGCCCCGGGATCATCACCATGATCGCCACCCTCCTCGGGCTGACCTGGGAGACCATCCGCGCCCGGGTACTGCGCCGCGGCGTCCCGGAACAGGCGATGGGCGCGGTCGAGGCCGCGGTGCCCGAGGTGGCGCGACTGCGCTCCGACGGCGTCGGCCCGGTCCTGCGCGACGCGGTCGGCGACATCAAGGGCGCGCTGTTCGGCAAGATCGCCGAGTACCTGGTGCCGACCGTCCTCGTCGCGGGCGTCACCCTGATCATCAGCCTGCTCAACCCGGCGTCGGCGTTCATCCGTGCGATCAAGATGATCATCGACTTCGTCCGGTTCCTGATCGACAACGCCGCCCAGATCATGGCGTTCGTCAACACCGTCCTCGACGCCGTCATCGCCATCGCGGGCGGCGGTGGCGGCGGCGTCCCGCTGCTCGTCGAGAACGCGCTGGCCGCGGGCATCCCCCTGCTCATCGGCGCCCTCGCCGCCCTGCTCAACCTCGGCGGCGTCACCGCCAAGGTCAAGTCAATCGTCGGGTCCCTGGGCAAACCGATCACCAAGGCCATCGACCTCGTCATCGACAAGATCGTCGCCGCGAGCCGCGCGATCCTGGGCAAGGCGCGGCGCGGTTCGTCGGAGCACGGCAAGCGACACGAGACGGCAGTGCCCGGACAGCACGCACCGGCTGGACCCGGAAAGCGACGACCCGGATCTGGTCAGCGGCGCGAGCCCGCCGGGCGCGGCAAGCCGGGTGCCGACCGGGCACGCGGCGCGGACGCGCGCGAGCAGGCCGCCATCGCCGACGCCAGACGCGCCCTGGCGCGGTCCGACACCCGCGCCCAGATCGCGGACCGCCTGCCCGCGATCGAGCGCAAGCACCGCGTCCCCCTACACCTGGTCACCGACGTCAAGACCCCGGACAGCGAACTGCTGCACGTCCAGACCGCCCGGACGGCGCGCAAACGGGTGCGGGCCACGGCGGCGGAGCGGGCCGCCAAGGAGCAGCGGCGGGAGGACAGGTTCCCCCGGTATCTCTTCGCCTTCGGCAGCAAGTTCCTGGGGAAGGCCCTGCTGGAGTGGTGGCAACACCAGTTGAGCCGCACGACGATCTGGTCGGACAGGTCCATCCTGCGGGGCTCGGCCGAACACGGGACGAAGGTGCTGCGGGACGCCGGGTACCAGAAGGCGATCTACGCGAAACACGTCGCGGGCAGGAAAGTCCGGCCGGACAAGCCCACGCTCTGGTGGAAAACGATCTTCGTGGCGTCCAGCGACACCCGGACGGACTTCCTCACCGGTGTCGGCAAGGCATCCGAGGACAAGATCCGGACCGACGTCACGGAGCACACCAAGGGAAAGGGCGGGAAGGATTACACAACCCTCGCCTTCGACGTGAGCAAGGGGCGCTACGGCAAGTACCTCCCCATGCCGGGAAGCACCCCGCCACCGGACGTCGACTTGGAAAACGCCGTTCGCTCACACCCGGGGAAGATCATCGGATTCCTCAAGTCGATAGCACGCGGGGACGCCGTCAACGGGATCAAGTACGACCGGTTCAAGAAGCTCTGGGACACCCACTCAGGATCGCGGGCCTGGTTCAAGGACATGTACCGGGCGGTGGACGAGGGCAAACACGAGTGGATACCGACGAACTACATCGACAAGGTGCTCGATGTCGCGGTACGGAGCCGGGAGAAGCTCAGGTACGGCTACCTGCTGGCCCACGACTGGATCACGTTGCAGCACGAGCTCCGCTCCTACACCTGCCATGTGATCTGGGAGATCACGCCCTCACCCACCGCGACCATTCTCGACAAGGAGGCTATCCACGCCCACGCTGGGGCTTTCTCGGACAAGAGCAAGAATGTCTACAACGGACGCGATTCGATCTGGCACGACAAGCTGCGAACCCTCTTCGCCGACTTCGTCGAAGGCGATTCCCCCGGAACACCGGCAGATTTCGTCACGATGATGCGAACACTCCTCAGGAACGGCGAATTGATGTGGAATGGCTCGCTCGCCGACTTCTCACCCAGGCTGCACGGCATCCCGATCGACGCGACCTACAAAGAGATCGAAGTCACCGGAAAGGAGGACACCCGAAAGGAGACACGTCAGCACGTCGGCATCACACTCGGTGAACTGGGCAGAATCCACACCAGGAACTTCACGCGAGTCGAAACCAATTTCCTGAACGCGTACGACAACCTCATCGTCAAAAGGGGGCTCGGAAGTGGCTGACGTGTGTGATCCCGCGGTGGCGGCGGCGTTGGAGGAAGCCATCGGACACGCGCTTCCCGTGCGGGACGAGGAATGGGCGAGCGTCCCCGATCTTGCGATCAGCAACGCCCGTGACCTGACCGGGCTGGGGCGCTGCGGTGGGCTGGAACTGCTCGTCCTGCTCGGGTGCGACGCGGTCGACCTGACCGAGGTGGCCGGGCTGACCGGGCTGCGGTCGTTGGTGGTCAGGGACAGCGGGCTCGTCTCGCTCGCGGGACTCGGCGCCCAGCCGTTGTTGCGGGCGGGGCTCGCGCGCAACCTGGTCGTCGACCTGGGTCCGCTGTTGGACGTGACCACGCTGTTGGACGTCAGCGTCGAGGGGAACCCGCTGTCCGACGATTCGTACGAGCGGGTGATCCCCGAACTGCGCGCGCGGGGCGTCTGGGTGGAGTGCTCGGAGCCGCGGGAGTGGCGGCTGACCCGGCAGTTGCAGAACGCGGGATTGCCGTACTGCTGCTACCGCGACGACAGCGGTCTCCGGCTCAACAGCCCGGGGCTGCGGCACACCGACACACCCGAGTTCGGTCACCCGGTCGTGACGGAGGAGGAGTTGACGTCCGCGTTGGCCTCGGACCCCCAGCAGGTGCACGCGCTGTTCGCGCGGCGCGACGACATGTGAGTCACTTGCTGTGTTCCAGCGCCCAGCGGGCATGGGTGTTGCGCCAGCCGACGCCGCGGCGGGTGGCGGGGTGGATGAGGGGGATCCAGCGGAGTTCGCGGGCACCGAGGGGGACGTGGTGGGGGGTGCCGTAAGAGCCGGTGAGGCGGAAGGGGACGCGGTCGGTGCCCGCGAGGCCCGCGAAGACGTCCGCTGCCTCCCGACCGAGGGTGATCACCAGCGGGGCGTCGGCGTCCTTCAGCTGGCGGAGGAGTTCGTGGCCCTCGTGGCGCAGCGCGCGGTGCACGAGCTCGCGGCGGTCGGGGCGGCGGTGCAGCGCGGAGCGGGGCAGGCCGGCGGCGGTGGCGAACCGGTCGTACTCGGCGATGGCGTTGGCCTGGCGGTCGCCGGACTTCACGAAGTACGTGGGGACGCAGTGGGTCTCGTAGACCGCCCGGTGGTCGAGGCCGAGCGGGTCGAGCACCTCGGTGACGACCAGCCGCGCGGCGTCGGGCGGGTCGGTGACCTCGACGGTGCCCCAGTCGGGGCGCCAGCCGACGGACCCGCGCCAGCTCGCCACCCGGTCGGCCGGGTCGGTCGTGGTCGGGCAGGTGTCGGGTTCGTCGTCCACGGCGAGCGCGGCGACCTGCCCGCCGCCGGGTCGGTGCCAGCGCACGCGCAGGGCACCGGGGTAGAGGCCGAGCAGGAAGGCATCGGCGCGGTCGGTCTCGGGGAGGCGGGGGGCGCGGCGCACCGCGGGTCGCCCGAACGGGTAAACGCCGACGACCGACGGTGACCAGGCTTCATCGGTACAGACTTCGATCACGACCACCGTATCGCCGGTCGGACGTCCGACGTGACACCGGACGCCCGAACACCCCCTGGTCGGGATGGCTCAACCCGAGCGGGCCGCGGGACGGTTCCATGATCGAACCGCGCTGAGCAGCCCCCGATACACAGCCTTCCAGGGCGCACCGACAGGGCCCGGTGAACGCGGGGCGGGGTGTGGATAGCTGGGGGATGGGGACAAGGCCGCGCGGCGAGGGGGTGCGGGAAGAAGGGGGTGCGGGTAGAGGGTGAGACAGCTAGGGGTGGGGCTGGTTAGGCGGGGTGAGGGTTGGGGTGTGGGTGGGGCGGCGGAGTAGGCCGAGTAGGAGGAGGGCCAGGGCTGCTACGGCGGCGCCTGCGATGAGGCGTTCTACTAGGCCCAGGGGGACGAAGCGCCACCACGGCTGGCCGCCTGCGAGCATGTTGAGGGCGCCTATGACGATGGTGCCGAAGGAGAGCAGGGACAGGGTGCTCAAGGCCCGGGTGGACCAGCGCCACGCTCGGTGATCGGGGAAGACCTGGCGGGCGGCGGGGAGGGTGGCCAGCGGCAGGGACAGGAAGGCGGCGACGCTGGCGTAGCGGTGGATCATGCCGCCGGTGCTGGGGCCTACCGACCAGTTGTTCTTGGTGAACAGGACGATCGTCAGCAGGCTCAGGGTCCAGATGGCGCCCAGGACCGCGGTGGGGACGTGCGCGCGGCGGCGCCACAGCAGGGTGAAGGCCAGCGCGGACGCGGCGGCGATCAGCACGAGGGCGGTGTCGAAGAGCCACTTGTTGTCGCTGAGGGCGTACTCGCTGATCGTGCGCCGCACCGGGCTGATGTCGGCGGTCGGCGGCAGCACGTGCAGCGCCAGCAGCAGCGCGACACCACCGAGCAGCCCGCCGAGCGCCCACAGCGCCCCGGTCTCCCGCCTGGTCCGCACGACAACAGCCATGCGGACCAGGGTAGGCAGGGACCCTGTGGCGGAACTGAGAACCACACGGGCACCAACTCCACGCGACACGAGCAGCTACGCGGGCACCGGCTGCACGCGACACCAGCAACCACACGGGCGCCAGCTCCACGTGCCACCGGCAACCACACGGGCACCAATCCCACGCAGCACCGGCAACCACACAGCCACCGACCCCACGCGGCACCGGCAACCACACGGGCGCCAGCTCCACACGAGCAACCACGCGGGCACCGGCTCCACGCGACACCAGCAACCACACGCACACCGGCTCCAAACGGCACCCAACAACCACACGGCCGCCAGCCCCACGCAGCACCAGCTCCACGCGGCACCGGCAACCACACGGGCACCAACCACAGGCAGCACCGGCAACCACATGGCCACCAATCCCACGCAGCACCAGCAACCACATAGCCACCGGCTCCACGCAGCACCAGCAACCACGCGACACCAGCAACCACCGACCCCACGCGGCACCAGCAACCACACAGCCACCGGCTCCACGCGACACCAGCAACCACACAGCCACCGGCTCCACGCGACACCAGCAACCACACAGCCACCGGCTCCACGCGACACCAGCAACCACACAGCCACCGGCTCCACGCGACACCAGCAACCACACAGCCACCGGCTCCACGCGACACCAGCAACCACACAGCCACCGGCTCCACGCGACACCAGCAACCACACAGCCACCGGCTCCACGCGACACCAGCAACTACACGGGCACCAGCTCTCCAGGCGGCACCGGCAACTACGCTGGCACCGGCTCCACGCGGCAGTTGAAGTGCCGTAGCAGCGGCGGCGACGACACCATCCGGTAGCCGGGGACCCGCTCGGGGTTCTTCGCGATCTCCGCCACGACCTCGGCGACGTACTCCAGGTGGCTCTGCGTGTAGACCCGGCGCGGGATGGCGAGGCGGACCAGTTCGAACGGGGCGGGTTTGACCAGGGCGCCGTTCTCGTCCTCCTCCCCCAGGTACAGGGTGCCGAGCTCGGCGCAGCGGATGCCGCCCGCGAGGTACAGCTCGGTGGCCAGCGCGTGCCCGGGGTACTGGGCGGGCGGCAGGTGGGTGAGCAGCCGCCCGGCGTTGAGGTAGAGGGCGTGGATGCCCGCGGGTTCGACGATGGACACGCCCGCCGCCTTGACCAGGTCGCCGAGGTAGCGGGTCGCGGCGGCGCGGGCGGCGAGGTAGCGCGGGTCGACGACCTCGCGCAGGCCCTGGGCGAGCATCTCCAGGTCGCGACCGGCGAGGCCGCCGTAGGTGCGGAAGCCCTCGGTGGCGATGAGGACCAGTTCGCACCGGGCGGCCAGGTCCGGGTCGCGCAGCGCGAGGAACCCGCCGATGTGGGCGATGGCGTCCTTCTTCAGCGACGCCACCGCGCCGTCGGCCAGCTCGAACGCGGCCCTGGCGACCTCGGCCGGGGTCTTGTCCGACCAGCCTGGCTCGCGCTGCACGACCAGCCACGCGTTCTCGGCGAAGCGGGCCGCGTCGAGGAAGAACGGCACCCCGTGCTCGCGGCACAGGTCGCGCACCGCGGTCAGGTTGGCCATGGACACCGGCTGACCGCCGCCGCCGTTGTTGGTGATGGTCATGACCACCACGCCGACCGACTCGGGGCCTGCCAGGGTGGCGCGCAGGGCGTCGAGGTCGATGTCGCCCTTGAACGGGTGGTCGCTGTCGAGGTCGGCGGCCGCCGCGCAGGGCAGGTCGACCGGGGTGCCGCCCGCGAGCAGGACGTTGGCCCTGGTGGTGTCGAAGTGGGTGTTGCTGACGCACAACTGGCCCGGCTCGAGCAGCGCGTTGAACAGGATCCGCTCGGCGGCGCGGCCCTGGTGGACCGGGAAGATGTGCGGGTACCCGGTCAGCTCGTCGACGACCTCGCGGAAGCGGAACCACGACGCCGACCCCGCGTAGGTCTCGTCGCCGATCGCGCTGGCGGCCTGTTGCGCGGCCGAGAGGGCGCCGGTCCCGGAATCGCTGAGCAGGTCGATCGTGATTTCGTCGGCGCGCAGGTTGAACGGGTTGTAACCAGCCCTGGCCATGGCCGCTTCCCGGTCGGCCCTGGTGAGGATCGGAATGGGCTCGACGACCTTGACGCGGTACGGCTCCATGAGCGGCATCTGCGGTTTACGTCCTTTTCCTCGGCTGTTTCCCTGATTTACGCCGCGCCTGCCGCGACCCCGCCGGGGGCGGCGACGGCGTACGCCTCGGCGGACAGGTAGACGGTGATCCCCGGCCGCGGTCGGCCCATGCGCAGCGACACGTGCGCGATGAGCCCCACCCCCGACTCGAGTGGACGGTTGGTCACCGCGGCGATGGCGCGGTCGAGCACGGCGGCGTCGAAGCCGTGCCCGGACAACAGGGTCTTGGTCCTGGTGAGCGCAACCGCGTCGTCGGGGACGTAGTCGCGGACCGGCAGGTAGACGGAGAACCCGCTGGGTTCGCGTTGCCCGGCCAGGTAGATGTAGCTGGTGACCAGCGGCCTGCCGTCGTAGCTGTCGAGGCCGCCGATGGTCGACTCGAAGTCGGCGAGCACGTCGTGGTCGGTGAGCGGGCAGGCGGCGCCGAGGTGGGCGAGCTCGCGCAGCCCGGCGCGGAAGTGGCTCTGGTAGACCTTGACCCGCGAGCGCGGCGTGTCGTCGAGGTCGATCGCGAAGAACGAGAACCGGTCCAATGTGGACGTCGGGCGGGGCGCGTGCGAGCTCAGGTCCGGCCAGGCCGCGGTCAGGCCGAGCCGGTCGAGCCCGGCGGCGACCAGCCCCGGCGCGGCGGCCTGGCCGTGCACCTGCGGGTTGAGGTAGACCTTCACCGCGACCCGCGCCCTGGTGACCACGACGGAGAACCACAGCGAGAACACCCCGCGCGGCTCGTCGGGCAGGAACAGCCCGCGCACGGCCTCGAACCTGTCCAGCGCCAACGGGTAGCGTTCGGCCAGACGGTCTAGACAGGACAGCGCGGCGTCGAGGTTGGCCGAGGGTCCCGGCCTGCGCGCGACCGACTCGACCAGCAGCCGCAGCGTGTGCGAACCGTCCTGTTCGAACGCCACGGAGTACTCGACCGGGGTGTGGTCGTCGGCGACGTCCGAGCGCCACAGCGGTGGCTCGTCGAGCGCCCTGGCACCGGCGGGGCCGATGATGTCGGCGAGCACGGCGGCGACCTCGTCGGCCTGCTCGGCAAGACCGAGCACGGCGCACAGCCGTCGCACCTGGGCCCCGGTGTGTTCGTTGAGCGTCACAGCCCTCGACCGCGTGATCCTCACGTGCAGACCCCTACCCAGCCATTCACCCACACCGACGACACCAGGCAACGTACGGGTGAATACGAACAAGCCAGTACCGCCAAGGCGGTGATCCACTCCGCAGGTGCTCTTACTGAGCGTAAATGAGAAGAGCTGCCGAAAACCGCCGTTGCCGGATTGTGGGCGCCGTGCTAGAGACATTGCGGCCTGCACGGAGGGTCGCGAAAAAGCGACCGATTTCGTGTGAAGCAATTCACTTCGTGAAAAGTTTACCGGTATATCCGTACCCCGTCCGAGATCGACTGAGCAGTGCTTACACCCCGGCGCGGGTGGTACGGGGTGGTCTGGTCCTCCCGGCGCCCGTGCAGGTGCGCGTGCGCGTGGCCGTGACCCTGCGTGGGCGCCGAAGGTGAGAGCGATCTGCGTCACGTGAGACATCCGATGGTCCGATCGGGGTGTCGGCTTGACAGCACACCTCCGGTCAACTCGCCGAAGAGTCCATGATGGACACCGGGCAGGCCCGCGCGCCGCCCGGTGAAACGGACATCGTGTTAGCGTTGGTCGCATGAGTTCCACCGACGGCTGCAGTCCCGGGCCGGGTAGCGCCCGGCCCCCGACGCACCGCTCCCGCCGCCCCGGCACCGCCGCCCCGGAGGGCCGGTGCTGATCCTCGTCGGAGTCGTCTCCGTCCTGCTGCTCACCGCCGCGACCGGGTACTTCGTCGCGCAGGAGTTCGCCTATGTCGCCGTGGACCGCAACCGGCTGCGCCAACTCGCCGAGGACGGCGACAAGGCGGCCGAACGCGCCTACCGGGTGACCCAGCGCTTGTCGTTCATGCTCTCCGGCGCCCAGTTCGGCATCACGGTGACCGCGCTGCTGGTCGGCTACGTGTCCGAGCCGTTCCTCGGCGACGGCACCGCCGCGCTGCTCGGCCTGGCCGGGCTGCCCGCGGGGCTGAGCACGGCGCTGTCCATCGTGGTCGCGCTGCTGTTCTCCACCGTCGTGCAGATGGTCTTCGGCGAGCTCGCCCCCAAGAACCTGGCGATCGCCAAGCCGGAGGCGCTGGCCAAGGCGCTGAGCCGGTCCACCCTGGTGTACCTGGCGGTGGCCGGGCCGCTGATCCGGATGTTCGACAGCGCCTCGACCAGGCTGCTGCGCGCGGTCGGCATCGAGCCGATCGAGGAGCTGCCGCAGGGCGCCACGGCCGAGGACCTGCGCGGCATCATCGACGAGTCCCGCCAGGGCGGTCACCTGGACGCGGGCACGTCCCGGCTGCTCGAGGGCGGCCTCGACTTCCGCACCCTCACCGCGGGGCAGGTGATGACGCCGCGGGTCGACGTGCACCTGCTGCGCGCCGACGACCCCGCGGTCCGGGTGGTGCGACTGCTCGACACCGGCCGGTCCCGGTTCCCGGTGGTCGGCGCGGACATCGACGACGTGATCGGGGTGGTCGGCATCGCGGAGGTGCTGACGGTGGCCCCGGCCGCGCGGGCGAGCACCCCGGTGCGCGACATCGCGGTCGCGCCGCTGTACCTGCCCGACAGCCTCCCGCTGCCCGAGGTGCTGGAGCGGCTGCGCGCCGAGCACCGGCAACTGGCGTGCGTCGTCGACGAGTTCGGCGGCTTCGCGGGCGTGGTGTCCTTCGAGGACGTCGCCGAGGAGGTCGTCGGCGAGATCCTCGACGAGGACGACCACATGGAGGTCCAGGCGATCGCGCACGCCGACGGCTCCTGGTCGGTGCCCGCCCGCTGGCGGGTGGACGAGGTCGCCGAGGTCACCGGCATCGAACTGCCCGAGAGCGCGGGCTACGACACGGTCAGCGGCCTGGTCATGCAGCGCCTCGGCCGGGTCCCGCGCCCCGGCGACCACGTGGAGGTCGAGGTGGGCATCGCCGACGCCGACCTCGACGACGGCCCGCACAAGGCGGTCGTCGCCGTCACCGAGGTGCACCGGCACGTGCCGCGCACGGTGTTGGTGTCGGTCAGCTCGAAGGCGGGGGTGTCGGCGTGAGCACCGGACCGGCGTTGTTGGTGTCGTTCGTGCTCCTGGTCGCGAACGCGTTCTTCGTCGCAGCCGAGTTCGCCCTCGTGGCGTCCAAGCGGCACCGGCTGGAGGAGGCCGCCGCCGAGGGCAGCCGAGCCGCACGGGCCGCCGTCGCGGGGACCCGCGAGCTGTCGGTGATGCTGGCGGGCGCCCAACTCGGCATCACCCTGTGCACCCTGGGCCTCGGCGCGCTGGCCAAGCCCGCCGTGGCGCACCTGCTCGACCCGCTGTTCACCACCCTCGGCCTCTCGCCGTCGTGGAGCTACCCGATCGCGTTCGTGCTCGCCGTGATCATCGTCGTCTTCCTGCACATGGTCGTCGGCGAGATGGCCCCCAAGTCCTGGGCGATCTCGCACCCGGAGCGGTCGGCCCTGTGGCTGGCCCTGCCGTTCCGCGCGTTCACCCGCGTGACCGGCCCGGTGCTGACCATGCTGAACGGCCTCGCCAACGCAACGTTGCGCGCGGTGAAGGTCGAACCGCAAGACACCCTTGCGCAGGCACACGGACCGGACGACCTGCGGATGTTGCTGCGGGAGTCGCGGGAGCACGGCCTGTTGCCGGAACAGCAGCACCAGATCCTGTCCGGCGTGCTCCAGGTGCAACGGACGACGGTGGGGCAGGTCATGGCCCTGCGCTCGGCGATGATCGCGGTCCCCGACTCGGCGACGGTGGCGGAGATCGAGGACGTGTGCCGGACCAGCGGGCGCTCGCGGCTGTTCGTGCTGGACTCGACCGGGGAACCGACTGGGTTGGTGCACGTTCGGGACGCGGTGCGGGCGACGTTGTCCGGGTCTTCGGTGCTGGCTGGGGATTTGATGACCGAGCCGTTGGTGCTGCCTGCCGAGTCGACGGCCGCGGACGCGGTGGCTCGGATGCGGGGGGAACGGGCGCAGTTGGCGTTGGTGTCGTCGGGGGCGGAGATCGTGGGGTTGGCGGCGTTGGAGGATCTGCTGGAGGAGATCCTGGGCGAGTTCGAGGACGAGACGGACGCTTGACGGTGGCCGGGCCTGCTGTCCGGGTGGGTGGTTGTCCACATGGCCCTGTCCGCGAACGACGCTACGGGCAGTCCTCCCCCACACAAGACAAGTCCACCCCATCGAGCCTGCCTGGCACCAGCGACTCCGAGGAGCGCAGGGTTGGCCAACGTCGTTTGGGGGCAGGTTGGACCAATGCGGTAGAGGGGCACGTTGGACCAACGTTGCAGAGGGGCGCGTTCAGGCCAACGTCTGTGGGGGCCGACGGTGTTTGCGGGCGCGTCTATGCCAACGTTCGTGAGGGTGGTGGTGAGGGGTAGGAGTGGGGCTAGACGGGGGTTTTGCTGAGTAGGTCCATTGTGTACTGGACAAGCTCGACCAGGACGTCCTTGCTGGAGTCCTTGATGCGGGCGTCGCAGTTGATTATGGGGACTGTGGGGGCTATGTCTAGGGCTTGGCGGACTTCCTCGGCGGTGTGTTCCCAGGAGCCCTCGAAGCCGTTGACGGCGATGATGAAGGGGATGTTGCGGCGTTCGAAGAAGTCGATCGAGGGGAAGCTGGAGTCGAGCCTGCGGGTGTCGACCAGCACGATCGCGCCAAGGGCACCGTGGGCCAGTTCGTCCCACATGAACCAGAAGCGGTTCTGGCCCGGGGTGCCGAACAGGTACAGCACCACCTGCGGGTTGATCGTGATGCGGCCGAAGTCGAGGGCGACCGTGGTGGTCTCCTTGCCCTCGATGCCGCGCATGTCGTCGACGCCGACGCTGGCCTCGGTGAGGACTTCCTCGGTGCGCAGCGGGGGGATCTCGCTGACCGAGTTGACCATGGTCGTCTTGCCGACGCCGAAGCCGCCTGCCACCACGATCTTGATGGAGGTGGGGACCACCGGGGTGTCGCTCACCTGTTCAGATCCTCCGAATGCCATCGAGTACCGCCTGGAGCAACTTCGTGTCGTTGATCTCCGTGGTCTGGAACAGCGCGCCCGCTTGCACGTCGCCGCGTTCGATCAGGTCGGAGATGAGGACCTTGACCACCACGAGTGGGACGTTGAGGTAGGCGGCGACCTCGGCCACCGAGAGCGGGACCGTGCAGAGCTCGATGATCTGCAGGTGCTCCGGGGACAGGGTCGAGGGGTCCGACGGCTGGCGGGCGACCCGGACCTGGGTGACCAGGTTCAGGTTGGGCGCGTTGGGCCTGGTGCGCCCCCTGGTCATCGCGTACGGGCGGACCAGGGGTCCGGCCGCCTCGTCGAACCACCAGTCCGCCTCGCCGGACATCACGAGGGCCGACGGCCGGTCACCGTGACCGGGGCACCACCGCGCGGGGCCGAGGCCAGGTGCGCGCCGACCCGCTTGACCAGCATGTTCATCTCGTAGGCGATCATGCCGACGTCCGCGTCCTCCTCGCCGAGCACGGCGAGGCAGGCACCGCGGCCAGCGGCGGTGACGAACAGGAACGCGTGGTCCATCTCGACGATGGTCTGCCTGACCTGCCCGCCGCCGAACTGGCGGCCGGTGCCCCGCGCCAGGCTCTGGAACGCCGACGCCATCGCCGACAGGTGCTCGGAGTCGTCCTTGGACAGCTCGGCCGAGCGGCCGAGCAGCAGTCCGTCGGCGGAGAGCACGACCGAGTGGCGGATCCCCACGACCCGGCGGACCAGGTCGTCCAAAAGCCAGTTCAGCTGGTGGTCCTGACCGATCTTGTCGTTCACCTTGGGCTGTTCCTTCCCCGTCGTCCCCGCCATCAACCCCGCCGCCGCACCCGGGGGGTTCACTGCTGTGCTCCATCGGTCCGGCGCGCCTGCTTGGTGCCGCGTTGGAAGGCCGCCATGGTGTCGCGGACCCGTTTCGCGGTCTGCTCGGACTGCTCCGCGGGCTCCGGCTCGCTCTCCCAGTCCGGCACCACGGGCTCGTCGCGCAGCTGCGGGGCGAGGTTCTGCTGGCGCTGCCTGCGCGGCAGCGTCGGCCGATCCCCGCGCCCGGTGGCGTCACCGGCCCCGGACCGCGCGCCGTCGGCGCTGTCCGCTCTCGCACCGTCGCGGTGCCCGTTGTCCGTGTGCGAGTCCCCCACCCCGTTCGCGGCGCCGACGCCCGCGTGGTGGCCGGGCGCCTCCTCGTCGGTCAGCGGCCACAGATCCGCGTGGGCGAGGTCGTCGCCCACCGCGTCGGACCAGAACTTGTCGATGCCCCCGCGCGGCTCCACCAACTCGACCACGGTGTCGCTGTCGACGACGGCGCCGACGCCGCGGTCGAGCGCCTTGCGCGGGCGGGGGCTCGGCGCGTCGGACTCCGGCACGAAGTCCGGGGTCTCGGCGACGATGTCGGCGGGGATGAACACCAGCGCCACGGTGCCGCCGTAGGGCGACTCGCGCAGCTCGACCCGGATCGCGCGGCGCGCGGCCAGCCGGGCGACGACGAACAGGCCGAGGCGGGACTCGCCGCGCAGCGCCATCGCGTCGAACTCCGGCGGGTGCGCCAGCATCTGGTTGTGCTGCTCGCGGTCCTCGGCGGTCATGCCGAGCCCGTGGTCCTCGATCTCGACGACGACACCGCCGGACACCTGGCTGGTGTAGACCTCGACCTGGGAGCGCGGCGGGGAGAACGACGCGGCGTTGTCGACCAGCTCGGCGACCAGGTGGATGGTGTCGGCGACGGCGACGCCGTTGAGCGCCACGTCGGGCACCTGGCGGACCCGGACCCGGACGTACTGCTCGGTCTCGGCGACCGCGGCGCGCAGGATGTCGAGCAGCCGCACCGGTTTGCGCCACTGCCGACCGGGCTGCTCACCGGCCAGGATGATCAGGTTCTCGGCGTTGCGGCGGGCGCGGGTGGCGAGGTGGTCGAGCTGGAACAGCGAGTCGAGGTGCTCGGGGTTCTCCTCCTCGCGCTCCATCTTGTCCAGGATCTTGAGCTGGCGGTGGACCAGGCCCTGGTGGCGGTGCGCGATGCCGAGGAAGACGCGGTTGACGCCCTCGCGGGCCTGGCTCTCCTTCACCGCGGCGGCGATGGCGGTGTACTGGGCGGCGTTGAACGCGTCGGCAACCTGGCCGATCTCGTCGGTGCCGTAGTCCAGCGGCGGCACCTCGGCGCCGACGTCGACCCGGTCGCCCTGGCGGAGCCGGTCGACGATGCTGGGCAGCTTCTCGTGCGCCAGTTGCAGCGAGTCGCTCTTGAGCTGGTCGAGCCGGGTCACCAGGGCCTTGTTGACCAGCCTGCGCGAGATGCGCACGGCGAGCACGATGCCGGTGACCACGGCCAGCAGCGCGATGAGGCTGCCGATGATGACCTCGAAGAACTTGTCGTCCGCGCGTTGCAGGCCCAGTTCGACACCGCCGGTGGCCTGCTCGATGGCGAGCTTGATCAGTTCCTCTGATGCGCTCTGCGTGACGGCCTCCCACTCCCCCGCGCCGATCGGCATGGCGACCTGCTCGGTGCGGCGGTTGCCGCTCTCGGTGGCGCGGGGGGCGGCGCCGATGAGGGCGTTCTCCGCCGCGGTCAGCCGCAGCCACGACTCGGAGCTGGTGAGCCGCTGGTAGTGGGCCTTGACCTCGTCGGTGCCCGCGCTCGCCGAGGTGGCCAGCACGGAGCGGTAGGAGCCGACCAGGTTCGCGAACTCGACGTGCTGGTCGGCGGAGAAGGCACCGGCGGCGAGCGCGGCCGCGCCCTGCGACGAGGCGCGGGACATGCGGTCGGCGGCGCGGAAGATGTCGGTCGCGGTCAGACCGGCCTGCACCACGACCGAGTCGGGCACGATGCGGGCCTGGGTGTCGAACAGCGCGGCACCGGCGTCGAGCACGGTGTTGTAGAAGGTGTAGATCTCGTCGCGGTTGGCCCGGCCGGACTCGACCTGGGCGCGCCGCTGCGGCAGCGGGGCCAGCGCCTGGTTGAGCGCCTGGACCCGGGCGTTGACCTCGGCCGGGGCGTTGGCCGCCAGGCCGTCGAGCGCGACGCGCAACTCGCCGACGACCTTGTCGGTGGTCTGCTGCTGGGTCTTGAGCGCGAGGGTGTCCGGGTTGGCGGTGCTCAGCGCGGTCATGGTGAGCTGGCGCTCGCGCTGCAGCGCGGCGAAGGTGTCGACCGCGGGGATCGAGGCGTCCTTCACGCCGCTGGTCACGGCCTTGAGGTAGATGCCGTCGAAGACGGTGTAGGACGAGAAGACCGCCCACATCACCAGCAGGATGACGCTGGGCACCACCACCACGCCGGTGAGGCGGGACCGGATCGTCGTGGTCGACTTGGCGGGCGACCCGCTGTTCCGCTTCACAGCTCTCCACACTTGTCGGTTTGCCACGCACGCCACCAGGCGGGTTATCGCCCCGGCGAGTGACAGACCCGATCCAGTCAAGATCAATCTAACTCAGCGCCAGCGATCACACGCGGTACGCAAGGGTGAAGCGTACCGGTTCACCCACAAGCGGAAGTGACCGGTCCGTGCGCTGGGATGGCCGGTGGGGTGAACAGCAGGTAGTCGACCCGTACACCGTGTGCTGGGAGCGCTACCGGGTTGTACCAATCCCGCCGCCGACCACTCCCGGTTGCCCGGACGGCCCTGCGGGCACCCTCCCCGGGGGCAGACCCGGCCGCGGCCCTTGCCAACGCGGGGTGATCAACGGCACGGTGTTGCCACCCGCGTGGACCGGAGGCCAAGGATGGGCTACGACCCCGACTTCCTGGACGTGACCCTGCCGGTGCCCGGGCTGGACCCGGCGCTCGACGACGACGCCGTGCGGCTCGAGGGCACGAGCACGGTGGACTACACGCACTTCTCGCTGGCGCTGAGCCGGTCGCGGCGCTTCGCCAGGTGGGTGGCCTGGAACATCGACGGCGGCCGGATGCACAAGCTGGCGCGCACCGGGATCCCGTTCAGCAAGGACCCCAGGCTGCCCGCGCAGGTCCAGGTCGGCGACGAGGTGTACGCGGGCAACCGGCTCGACCGCGGCCACCTGGCCAGGCGGGCCGACCTGCTGTGGGGGTCGCTGTCGGAGGCGAGGGCGGCCAACCGCGACTCGTTCCGGTTCACCAACATCACCCCGCAGGTGGACGACTTCAACCAGAGCGTGCGGCAGGGCCTGTGGGGTCGGCTGGAGGACGCCCTCTACGCCGACGTCGAGGTGGACCGGCTGCGGGTGAGCGTGTTCGGCGGCCCGGTGCTGGGCGCCGACGACCGGGTCTACCGGGGCGTCGCGCTCCCCCGCGAGTTCTGGAAGGTGATCGCGTCCGTGCAGTCCGGCGCGCTCCGGGCGAGCGCGTTCGTGCTGACGCAGAACCTGAACCGGGTGGAGAGCCTGGAGTTCGAGGAGTTCCGGGTGTACCAGGTGGCGGTCGCCGAGCTCGGTGAGCGGGTGGGGCTGCGGTTCGCCCAGGAGCTGACCGCGGCCGACACCGCGCCACCGGTCGCGCAGGACCTCGACCGCGCGCCGCTGGGTTCCCTCGACCAGATCGCCTGGTTCTGACGCGCGGTCACCGCGCACCCGAAACACACCTCCCCGCGTACCCGGCCCGCTCCCCTTTCGGCTGACGCTTGTCACTACAAGCCACAAGCCGAAGGGGCATCCGATGCGACGCAGCAAGACGACCGCAGCACTGGCCACCGTTCTCGCCGCCTGCGCCGTGATGCTCGTCGAGCAGCCGGTCGCCGACGCCGCGGGGGGCGAGGAGCTGTACCTGGTCGCCACCGCCTACACCTTCGACGAGTCCGGCGAGGTCCAGACGGGCACCACCAGCGAGGGTGACGCGAACACCTTCTCGGCGACCAAGGCCACCGCGGACACCTCGTGCACCGACGGCACCTACGCGCTCAAGCCGTGGAAGGTCACCACGCTGAAGTGGCTCTACAACAGCACCGGCGTGCCCGCCGCGATCGCCCCGACCGCGCTGTCGACGATCACCACCGCCTCCGACACCGTGGCCAAGGGCGCCAACCGCTGCGGTCAGCCCGCGAACCTGACCAGCACCTTCACCTACTCGGGGACCACGGCGGTGAAGCCGCAGGTCGCCACGAACGCCACCTGCACCGGCAACGACGGCAAGTCCGTCACCGGCTGGGGCGCGCTGCCCACCAAGGTCTTGGCCTACACCTGCACCTACTACAACGCGCGCGGCGTGGTCGTGGCCTCCGACACCCTCATCGACAACGTGGCCTACACCTGGTTCACCACCAAGCCCGCGAACTGCACCGGCGCCAAGTACGACCTGCAGACCACGCTGACCCACGAGCGGCTGCACACCGCCGGGCTCGCGCACGTCGACCAGGTCAAGAACGCCGCCCAGGTGATGACCCCCGCCAGCTCCGCCTGCGACACCTCCCGCCGACTGCTCGGCGCCGGCGACTACGCGGGCTTGAAGGCCCTCGCGGCGCGCGCCACCCGGTAAGGAAGCACTCACCTCGACGTAACCGGTCGTGCCCGGTTCACCCCTCTTGGCCGATAGCGGTAACCGACGCCGCGCACAGCCGAGAGGGGTGAGCCGTTCCCGGCCCAGCCCAGTTTCCGGCGCAACCGCAGCACGGCGAACTTGACCCGGTCCGGGGCGATGCCGCTCGGGTCGTCCCACACCGAGGCCAGCAGGTCGGCCAGGGTCAGCGCGGCGCCCGGGTTGCGCACCAGCACGTTGAGCAGGCGGAACTCGGTTCCGGTCAGCTCCAGTTCGCGGCCGTGCACGCTGACCAGGCGGGTGCGCGGGTCGACCCGGACCTCGCCGTCGTCGTAGACCTGCGCGCGCTCCCCGGGCGCGCCGCCCGCCCTGCGCAACAGCGCCTCCACCCTGGCCAGCAGCTCGATCGCGGCGAAGGGCTTGGTGAGCACGTCGTCCGCGCCGCCGCGCAGGCCGCGGACCTTGTCGGCGACCCCGCCGTGCGCGGAGAGCAGCAGCACCGGCAGGTCGGCGATGTCGCGGACCCGCTCCAGCACGTCCCAGCCGTCCATCCCGGGCACCGCGACCAGGCCGAGGTCGAGCAGCAGCAGGTGCGGGCGGGTCTGGTGCAGCAGCCGCAACCCGGTGCGACCGTCCCCGGCGCACAGCAGTTCGTGGCCCGCGGCGTCGAACAGCAACCGGAGCACCGCGGGCACTCCCGGGTCGTCGTCCACCACGAGGATCCGCGCCATCGCCGTCGTCCACCCCCCGTCCCACCCCGGGCCGCTGCCTGCCCCAAGACCTCACCGTAAATCGGGACGAACCGGCGCGCACGACTCGGACGTCACCCACAGGGTGTTACTCGGTGCAACCGAATCGCAACCGTCCGCTCAACCGTGTCGCTCCCGGAACTGGGCACCCTACCGTCGTCAGTGACCCACACCACACATGCCGAGTGGAAGGACTATTGTCATGCGCCGCAGCCAGGCCACCGTTGTCGCCGCAGCAGCTCTCGCCGCCGCCGTCGTCTTGGTGCCGGGAGCAGTGCCGGGGCCGACAACGGCCGAGGAGCAGGTCTTCGTCGTGGGACAGGCCATCTACGCAGCAGACGAGGACAACGCGCAGTTCGCGGGAGCCACCGCTCCCACCGAGGACACGGCGTGCACCGACAGCAGTTACGCGATCAAGACCTGGCGCGTGACGGGCACGTACAACTGGTTCTACAACGGCGAGGGCGCTCCACCGGCCGTCGCGAGCACCGCCCTCGCCGCCATCACCGCCTCCGGCGACACCGTCGGCAAGGGCGCGAACCGGTGCGGGCTGGCCACCAGCTTCACCACCGCCTACAAGTACGGCGGCACCTCCACCGCGAAGCCGCAGGTCGCCAGCGACCTCACCTGCACCGGCAACGACGGCAAGAGCGTGACCGGCTGGGGCGCGCTGCCGCCGAAGGTGCTGGCGTACACGTGCACGTTCTTCAACGCCAAGGGCGTGGTGATCGCCTCCGACGCGCTGATCGACAACGTGGTCTACACCTGGTTCACCGCGAAACCCGCCAACTGCGCGGGCCAGCTCTACGACCTCGAGACCACCATGACCCACGAACGCCTCCACACCGCCGGCCTCGCCCACGTCGACCAGGTCCGCAGCGCCTCCCAGACCATGACCCCGTCCAGCGCCCCGTGCGACACCTCCCGCCGCTTGCTCGGCGCGGGCGACTACGCGGGCCTGAAGGCAGCGGGGACGGTCCGGTAGGTCACTCGCGGACGGTGCCGAGGATGCGGTCGACGGCGATCTCGATCACCACGCGCTCAGGGTTGGGACGTGGTGGCGGCCGAGTGCCGCCGGTCGGCGTCGGTGACTACGTCGCGGGGGTGGCGACGTTTGGTCGAGGGCAGGACCTGTGCGAGGGCGGGGCGGCGGGACGAGCCTGCCGCCCCGCACCCAATCAGGACTCTGGACGCGCCCGCCGAGGACTTGGGCATGGGTCCGATCGCGCGATCTGGATCGCGTCGCTGCCCGGAGGTCGTCCGCCTTGGCATCGCGTCGGTGCTTCGCCCTGTCAACGCCGCCAAGCGCCGGAAGGCAGCGCGGCTACGGCGGACCAGGTCACTCGCGGACGGTGCCGAGGATGCGGTCTACGGCGATCTCGATCACCACGCGCTCGGGGTTGGGGCGTGGTTCGCGGTAGCGGGCCGCGTAGCGCCGCTCGGCGTCGGCGACCCGGTCGGGGGTGTCGACCACTGTGGCCACACCCTCCAGGGAGGTCCACCTGCGACCGTCCACCTGGCACACCACGACCCGGCCGGTGGCCAGGGCGTTGCGGACCTTGCGGGTGCCGCGTGAGGTGATCACCCTGGCAACACGGGTATCCGCGTCGTAGGTGACGCCTACCGGGACCACGTGCGGCGTGCCGTCGGGGCGCAGGGTGGTGAGGGTGCACAGGTGGCGTTCGCGCCAGAACTGTTCGAAATCGGGTGACACCCGGGCCACGGTACTCGGCCCGGGTGTCACCCGTACGCACAGAACCAGAGGCGGCTAGTCCTCGTCGCCGCCGAAGAAGTCGCCGATCTCGTCGAAGACCTCGCCGAGGACCATGCCGCCGACGATGCCCGCGGCGGCGCCCGCGACCACGCCGCCGACGCCGGGGCCGCCGTGGTGGCCGCCGTGGAAGCCGTGGCCGCCGTGCGAACCGTGGGACTGGGCGCGGCGGCCGGAGACCTGGGTGAGCCATTCCTCGACGCGGGCGCGCCAGTCGGTGCGCTCGGCGTCGTGGTGGCTGACGTGGAAGCGGCCGTAGACGTCGCCGCCGGAGGTCAACAGGCCCGAGCGGCGGTCGGCCTCCAGGACGATGGCCATGCCCTGGGGTTCGGTGACGAAGGTCAGCTCGACCTGGGTGATGCCCCGCGCCAGGTGCGGCGGCGGGTAGAACTCGATCTCCTGGAAGAACGGCAGCTGCTGGTGCACGCCGTGGATGCGGCCCGCCTCCAGGTCCGCGGTCTTGAAGCGGAACCCGAGCTGCCCGAACGCGCCGAGCACCGCCTCCTGCGAGGGCAGCGGCACGATCTGCACCGGGTCCAGGTCGCCCTTGTCGACGGCCTTGGCGACCGCGAGCTCGGTGCGCAGACCCAGCGCCATGCCGTGCAGGTGGGTGCCGAACACCTCGGTCAGCGGCGCCTCCCACGGCACCGGCAGCTGGAACGGGATCGACCGCTGCTGACCGGCGGGCAGGCTGAACCGGCCCGCGACCACCGCGCGGTCGAACTCCACCGGGGCCACGCTGTCGTCGGACCGCTCGACCCTGGCCACCAGCGACAGCGCGACGTAGTCGATGTCGGAGTCGGCGTCGCCGCCGACCATCCTGACCTCGCCGGTGAGCACACCACCGGGGTGCACGCGGGAGTTCGACAGCACCGTGTCCACGGACGGCCCGCCGACCCCCAGCGCCCGCAGCACCTTCTTGAAGACCATCGTCACCCTTTCCTCGCGGGGAGCTTGCTCACCCCTAGTGACGCACCACGCCCCGCGTGGTTGATCGCCCCCCGTGCCCGATTTCAGTCAAGCACGGCCAGCGCGTCGATCTCCACCAGCAGCCCCTCGGGCAGTCCGACGTAGACCGTGGTCCGCGCCGGGCGCGGGTCGGAGATGAACCTGGCGTAGGTGTCGTTCATCTCGGCGAAGTGCGCGGTGTCGGTGAGGTAGACGCGGAACATGACCACGTCGGCCTCGGTGGCGCCCGCCTCGGCGAGGACGGCGAGGACGTTGCGCATGGTCTGCTCGGTCTGCTCGGCGACGGTCGAGCCGACCACGGCGCCGGTCTCGGGGTGGAAGGCGACCTGGCCCGCCACCTGGACGATGCCGCCCTTGCGCACACCGGGCGAGATCGGCACGTCCGACGGCGCGGAGAACGGGGTCAGCGCGGTCCTGGGCATGGTGATTCCTCTCAGGTCGAACTCGGGTGGACAGGTCAGGTCAGCGCGGCGGTGTGCCCGCAGGCGGCGGACGCCGTCGCGGCCGTGCGCAGCAGGTCGGGTACCAGGGCCAGCAGGCCGTCGTGGTCGAGCAGGACCTTGGGCACCGACACCGACACCGCGGCGATCACCTCGCCGCGCTGCCCGCGCACCGGCGCGGCGACGCAGTGGATGAAGTCCTCGTGCTCGGAGTCGTCGAGTGCGTAGCCCCGCTCGGCGACCACGGCGAGTTCGGCGAGGTAGCCCTCGGCGGTGGTGATCGTGTTGGCGGTCATCGGCACGTAGTCGATGGTGGCGGCGAGCCGTTCGCGGCGGTCCGGCGCCATCGCGGCGACGAGGACCTTGGCGACCGCGGTGCAGTGCAGCGCGGCGCGCTTGCCCACCCGCGAGTACATCCGGACCTGGTGGCGGCTCTCGAACTTGTCGATGTAGACGACCTCGCCGCCCTCGTAGCTGGCCAGGTGCACGGTGTGCCCGGTCAGCTCGTTGAGCTCGCGCAGCGCGGGTTCGGCGGCGCGGCGCACGTCCCTGCTGTCGAGGGAGCGGTTGGCGAGGTCGAACAGCGCGGTGCCCAGCCGGTAGTGGCGGGCGTCGTCGCGTTGGACGAACCGGCGGGACTCCAGGGTGCGCAGCAGCCGCAGCACGGTCGTCTTGTGCACGCCCGCCTGCTCGGCGAGCTGGTCGAGGGTCCGCGGGCCGTCGGCGAGGGCGTCGAGCAGGACGAGGGCGCGGTCGAGGCTCTGGCTCATCGGGCGCGCACCCCGATGCCCGCGCTGGTCCAACTGGTGGCGGCCCAGGTGGCCGGGTCGGCGTCGAGCAGGTCGTCGACCGCGGGCGCCGGGAGCGGGTCGGCGACGTCGTGGTGGGTGCGCAGCGCGGTCGCGGCCCGGATGTGGCCCGCGCGCAGGGCACGGGCCGGCGGTTCGGCGCGCAGGGTGGCGGCGAGGAATCCGGCGGCGAAGGCATCCCCCGCGCCGACCGGTTCGACGACCTCGACGCGCAGCGCGGGCTCGAACACCTCGGGCTGACCGTGGCGCAGCAGGGTCGCCCCGACCGCGCCCTGCTTGACGACCAGCGTGTGCGGCGTGGGCAGCAGTGCGCGGATCTCGGCCGGGGTCGCGGTCCCCCACACCACCTCGGCCTCGTCCGAGCCGACGAGCACGATGTCGGCGCGGTCGGCCAGTTCCCGCAGGACGCCGTGGTCGGTCCCGGCCCAGAGCGCGGGCCGCCAGTTGAGGTCGAACGACACCTGGTGCGCGGTCCTCGGCAGGTCCAGCACCGCGCGCAGCAGGGCGAGGCAGTCCGGTGAGAGCGCGGCGGTGATCCCGCTGGTGTGCACCAGCCGGGCGCCCGCGAGGTCGACCCGGTCCAGTGTGTCCGGACCCATCGCCGACGCGGCCGACCCGCGCCGGTAGTACCGGACCGGGCTGCCCGCGGCGTCGCTCTCCTTGATGTAGAGGCCGGTGGGTCGCGTCGGGTCCACCAACACCCCGGTCACGTCGACCCCCGCGGCGGCGACAGCGGCGACCACGGCGCGGCCGAACGGGTCGTCGCCGACCGCGCTCACCCACGCCGAGCGGACCCCGAGCCCGGCCAGCGTCCGCGCCACGTTCGACTCGGCGCCGCCCACGGTCCTGGTCCAGGTCTCGACCAGGTCGGCGGGCCCCGGCTCGGCTGGGACGAACACGGCCATGGACTCACCGAGGCACACGACCTCCACCCCTGCGTTGTGCACCGAGCCTCCAGCAGCCACGCGACCGGCGCCGTTGTACCGGTACCCGCGAGATGCTACACACTGCGTATCACATGGCGCACTAGCCGTTGCACGGAACGCAATCCACCGTACTAGCGGTGTCCGCGTGGGGTGGGAACCGCCAGAGTGCCTGGTCGGCGGGTGACGCCGCCACCACCGGCGCGGTTGGGTGGGGGTGGTCGGCCCACCGGCCGACCACGAACGGGAGCGCCCAGCGCCCCCACGACTGTGAGGGGGCACGGTGGCTGGTGCCGGGCGCATCGATCGGACCGCGGTGGCCGGGTTGGCCGACGAGCCGCTGGACTGGCGGTTCAAGTCGGTCCCGCACGCGCTGTTCGGGCTGACCGTCGGCCAGGCGGTGGCGCGGCGGCCGGGGCTGTTCCGGGACGGGTTCATCGGGCCCGTGGTCGCGCTGGACAACGACGCGGTGGAGCACAACCTGGCGACGATGGCGGCGTGGTGCGCCGAGCGGGGGCTCGCGCTGGCGCCGCACGGCAAGACCACGATGGCGCCGTCGCTGTTCGCCCGCCAGCTCGACCACGGCGCGTGGGGCATCACCGCGGCCACGGTCGGGCAGCTGCGGGTGTACCGGGCGTTCGGGGTGAGCCGGGTGCTGTTCGCCAACGAGCTGCTCGACCCTGGCGGGCTGGCGTGGCTGGCCGGTGAGCTGGCCGCCGACGAGGAGTTCGAGTTCACCTGCTGGGTGGACTCGGTGCGCGGCGTCGAGCTGATGACCGAGGCGCTGACCGCGGCGGGCCCGGTGGCGCGGCCGGTGCGGGTGCTGGTCGAGGTCGGCATCGCGGGTGGGCGGACCGGGGTCCGCGACCAGTCCACGGCGCGGGCGGTGGCGGAGGCGATCGTGGCCAGCCCGGTGCTGCGGCTGGCGGGGGTCGGCGGCTACGAGGGGCCTGCGGGTCCGGACGCCACCGAGTCGAGCCTGGCCGCGGTGGACGCGTTCCTGGGCAGGCTGCGCGAGACGGTGGCGATGCTGCGCGGGAGGTTCGAGACCGAGCACGTGCTGGTCACCGCGGGCGGCAGCGCGTTCTTCGACCGGGTCGCCGACGCGCTCACCGCGCCGTGGCCCGCCGGGTTACCCGTGCTGCCGGTGCTGCGCAGCGGTGCCTACATCACCCACGACGACGGGTTCTACCGCGACATCTCCCCGCTCGGCGCGCACCCGAGGGTGTCGTCGGTGCCGCCGCTGCGCTCGGCGCTGCGGGCGTGGGCGCAGGTGGTGTCGCGGCCGGAGCCGGGGTTGGCGCTGCTGGCGGTCGGCAAGCGGGACGTGCCCTACGACATCGATCTGCCGGAGCCGCAGGTGCTGCGGACCCCGACCGGGACGCACGGGCTGCACGACGCCAGGGTGACCGCGCTCAACGACCAGCACGGGTTCCTCGCGGTCGGCTCGCACACCAGGATCGCGGTCGGCGACTGGGTCGGGCTCGGGCTCTCGCACCCGTGCACGGTGTTCGACAAGTGGCAACTGGTACCGGTCACGGGAGCCGACGGGGAGACGGTCGTGGACCTTGTCCGTACCTTCTTCTGACATGACCGCACCGGGGATCCTCTTCCGAGGGGCAACAGTCGTAGACGGCACCGGCTCGCCGGGCTACCGGGCCGACGTGCACGTCGCCGCGGGCCGGGTGGCCGCCATCGAGCCGGCAGGCGGGTTGGCGCGCCCCGGGCGGGTGGTCGAGGCGGACGGGCTGGTGCTGGCGCCGGGGTTCATCGACATGCACTCGCACTCGGACCTGCGGCTGCTGGCCGAGCCCGACCACGTGGCCAAGGTGTCGCAGGGGGTGACCCTGGAGGTGCTCGGGCAGGACGGGTTGTCCTACGCCCCGGTCGACGACGACAGCATCGACCTGCTGCGCGCGCAGTTGGCCGGGTGGAACGGCGACCCGCCCGGGTTCGACTGGAACTGGCGCGACGTCGGCTGCTACCTGGGCAGGCTGGACAAGGGGATCGCGGTCAACGCCGCCTACCTGGTCCCGCACGGCACGGTCCGGATCCTGGTGATGGGCTGGGACGACCGGCGGGCGACCCCGGCGGAGCTGGCGCGGATGCGGGAGGTGACCGCGGCCGGGCTGCGCGAGGGCGCGGTCGGGCTGTCGGCCGGGTTGACCTACGCGCCCGGCATGTACGCGGACCTGGCCGAGCTGGAGGCGTTGTGCGAGGTGGTGGCCGCGCACGACGGCTACTTCAGCCCGCACCACCGCAGCTACGGCGCGGGCGCGCTCGCGGCGTACGAGGAGATGGTCGAGCTGAGCCTGCGCACCGGCTGCCCGCTGCACCTGGCGCACGCGACGATGAACTTCCCCGAGAACGAGGGCAGGGCCGGTGACCTGCTGGCGCTGCTGGACGCCGCGGCCGCGCGCGGCGCCGACATCACCCTCGACAGCTACCCGTACCTGGCAGGCGCGACCTACCTGTCGGCGTTGCTGCCGAGCTGGGCAGCCGAGGGCGGGGCGGAGGCCACACTGGCCCGACTGTCCGATGTGGATACCCGGGAGCGGGTCAGGGTCGACATCGAGGTGACCGGGTCCGACGGCTGCCACGGCGTTCCGGTGGACTGGAGCACCATCGAGGTCAACGGGGTCCGGCTCGACGCCAACCGGCACCTGGTCGGCCGCTCGGTCGCCGAGTCGGCCGCCGCGGCCGGGGTCGCGCCGTTCGAGCTGTTCGCCGACACGCTGCTGGCCGAGCGGCTGGGCACCTCGTGCCTGATGCACGTCGGCCACGAGGCCAACGTGCGGGCGATCATGGCCCACCCCGGGCACACCGGCGGCAGCGACGGGCTGCTGGTCGGCGACCGGCCGCACCCCAGGGCCTGGGGCACCTTCCCCCGCTACCTTGGCCACTACGTGCGCGAGGAGGGCGTGCTCGGGCTGGAGGAGTGCGTGGCGCACCTGACCGGCCGGGCCGCGCGCAGGCTCCGGCTGACCGACCGCGGCCTGGTCCGCGTCGGCCACGCCGCCGACTTGGTGCTGTTCGACCCGGCGACGGTCGGCGACACCGCGACCTACACCGAGCCGAGGCAGCGGGCGACCGGCATCGAGCACGTGCTGGTCAACGGCGTGCCGGTGCTCACCGACGGCGAGCCGACCGGCGCGCTGCCCGGCCACTCGATCCGACGGACAGGTGCCTGAGATGACCAGCCCCGAGACCCGGACCGTCTACATCGGAACCCTCGACGGCGACGGGCTCGTCGTGGCGACCGAGGAGGGCGGCGCGTTGACCGTGACCGGCGCGCTGCCCGAGGTGCGCGAGCCGTCCGCGCTGGCCTTCTCCGCCGACCGCTCCACCCTGTACGCGGTGTCGGAGTTGCCCGACGGCGTGGTGACCGCGGTCGACATCTCCGACCCCCAGCGCCCGGCCGTGCTCACCGCGCAGCCCTCCGGCGGCGCGGGCCCGACGCACCTGGACGTCTTCGGCCACCACCTGGTGACCGCGCACTACAGCGACGGCGTGGTCGCCAGCCACCCGATCGACGCCGACGGGTCCCTCGGGCCGCTGGGTGCCGCGCTGCTGCTGGAGGTCCCCGGCAGCGGGGCGGCGCCGCACGCGCACCAGGTGGTGCCGGATCCGACGGGCCGGTGGCTGCTGGCGGTCGCGCTCGGGTTGGACGCGGTGTTCGTGCTGGGCTTCGACCGGGCCACCGGGGCGCTCGCCGAACACTCGCGGATGGACCTGCCAGCCGGGACCGGGCCGCGGCACCTGGTGTTCCACCCCGACGGCACCCGGGTGTTCGTGCTGGGCGAGCTCACCCCGACGGTCACCGCGGCCGACTGGGAGCCGGTGGCGGGGACGCTGACCCGGGGCGGGTCGGTGACCGTCACCGGGCCGGGCGCGCCGGACCCGACCTACCCGGCGGAGATCACCGCCAGCGGTGACGGGCGGTTCCTCTACGTGAGCACGCGCGGTGAGGACGCGGTCGGGGTTTTGCGGATCGGCCCCGGTGCGCCACAATTGGTCCAGACCTCCCCGGCGGGCGGTGCCTGGCCGAGGCACTGCGCGCTCGGACCGGGCGGGACCTGGCTCTACGTGGCCAACCAACGCCCCGGCTCTGTCACCTGGCTGCCGCGTGATCCGGCGACCGGGCGACTCGGCCCGGTCGCGGGCGAGGTCACGGTGCGTGGTGCCTGTTGGGTCGCTTTCGCCTGACCGCGCGGTGCTTGTGCCGCCGCGACGGCGGCCCTACCATCCACTGCATTGCTGCCAGTGAAACGAATGTTGCACACAGCGCAACATCGTAGGTGGAAGGGACGCTGCTCCGATGACCGGCTTCGAGACCCTGCTCCCCCAGCCGGTTTCGGCCCGGCGGGATCCCGGCGCGCTCGTGGTCGACAACCCGGCGGCGCTGCTCGACCCCTCCACAGTGGCGCTCGACCCGGTCGCCGTGCCACTTCCCGGGGGATACCGACTTTCCATAACGTCAACAAGCGTAGACGCGGTCGCGCACGACGCGGCAGGCGCGTTCCACGCCACGCAGACGCTGCGCCAACTGCTCGGGCCGGACGCGTTCCGGGCCGCGGACATCCATGACGGAGCCTGGGAACTGCCCCTCGGTGAGATCGCCGACCACCCGAGGTTCGGCTGGCGCGGCGTGCTGCTGGACGTGGCGCGGCACTTCATGCCCAAGGCCGGGGTGCTGCGCTTCCTGGACCTGATGGCCGCGCACAAGCTCAACGTGCTGCACCTGCACCTGACCGACGACCAGGGCTGGCGGATCGAGGTGCCCGGCTACCCGCGGCTCACCGAGGTCGCCGCGTGGCGGGCGGGCACCTGGGTCGGCAGGCAGCCCGACGGCGACCCCACGCACGACAACCGCCCGCACGGCGGCTTCTACACGACCGCCGACCTGCGCGAGATCGTCGCCTACGCCGCGGCGCGGCACATCACCGTGGTGCCCGAGGTCGACGTCCCCGGGCACAGCCAGGCCGTGATCGCCGCCTACCCGGAACTGGGCGTCACCGGCGAGCAGGTCGAGGTGTGGCACGGCTGGGGCGTCAGCGAGCACGTGCTGAACCCGGCCGAGTCCACCGTGGACTTCTTCCGCGCCGTCCTCGACCACGTCATGGCCGTCTTCGACTCGCCGGTGATCTGCCTGGGCGGCGACGAGGTCCCGACCACGCAGTGGCACGCGAGCACCGCCGTCGGGGCCAGGGTCGCCGAGCTCGGCCTGGACTCCCCCGACGACCTGCACGCCTGGTTCATCCGGGCACTGGCGGGCCACCTCGCCGCGAACGGGCGACGCGTGCTGGGCTGGGACGAGATCCTCGACGCCGGTGACCTGCCGGAAGGCGCGATCGTGGCGTCCTGGCGCGGCGAGGCAGCGGGTGTGCGCGCGGCGGTCTCGGGGCACGATGTGGTCATGTGCCCGGAGCAGCGGGTCTACCTCGACCACCGGCAGTCCGACGACCCCGACGAGCCGATCCCGGTGGGCTTCGTGCGCACCCTGGCCGACGTCCGCGCCTACGAGCCGGTCCCGGCCGAGCTGCCGGAGTCCGCGCACCACCGCGTGCTCGGCGCCCAGGCTCAGCTGTGGTCGGAGTACTTCGACAACGGCAGGCGCGTCGATTACGCTGCCTTCCCCCGCCTCGCGGCGTTCGCGGAGGTGGTCTGGAGTCCACGTGGACCCGTGGACCTCGATGAGTTCGTCGACCGGGTGGCCACCCACCACCTGCCGCGGCTCGACGCACTCGGCGTGGAGTACCGGCCGCCCGCCGGTCCCCTGCCCTGGCAGCGCAGACCGGGCGTGCCCGGCCGTCCCCGCGCGGACCGGTGACCGCCGCCGCGCCGACCCCACCGGCACCCGGCACCCGTTCTCCGAACAGCACCGCAGGCACCACCCGCGAGACCCCGGAGCAGAGCAGGCACCGACAGCGTCACCGACAGCGAGGAGAGCGCACCGGCAGCGTCGAACAGCACCGGCCCGACATCACCGGGCACCGGCCGCGAGCGGTCGGATCCGGTGGTCGGGAAATGCATTCCGGCCCGGCGAACCCGCCGGACCGGAATCGTTGTTCAGCGCTCGACCCTGGCCGCAATGGAATCATCCGACGATTGCGGCGACACCAGCGTCGCAACGAACTTGTAACGGTCACCGCGGTATACCGACCGAACCCATTCCACCGGTCGGCCGTCGGTGTCGAACGAATGCCGGGACAGCAGCAACATGAGCGCACCGGCCTCATTCCCGAGCAGCGCGGCCTCGGCCGGGGTGGCCAGCGCGGTCTCGATGGTCTCCTCCGCGTGGCCCAACTCGACCCCGTAGTGCTGGTAGAGCACGCCGTAGAGCGAGCCGTCGCCGACGTAGCGGTCCAGGCCGGGGAAGCGCGGCAGCGGCAGCCGCGAGGTCTCGATGGCCATCGGCTCGCCGTCGGCCCGCCGCAGCCTGCGCAGCCGCAGCACGTCGTCGCCGGAGCGGATGCCCAGCAGGGCGGCCAGTTCCGGGTCGGCGGCCCCGATCCGCGCGTCGAGCAGCGACGATGTCGGTCTGCGCCCGTGCGAGCGCATGTCCTCGGTGTAGGAGGACAGCTGCAACCGCTGCGTCAGCTTGCCCTCCCCCGCGAAGGTCCCGCTGCCGTGCACCCTGGTCAGCCGCCCCTCGGCGGTCAGCTCGGCCAGCGCCTTGCGCACGGTCGTGCGGGAGACGCCGAACTCGCTGGCCAGGGCGCGTTCACCGGGCAGCGAGCCGCCGGGCGACACCGCGCGCAGCAGCTCGGCCAGGCGCTCCTTGAGCTCCCAGTGCTTCGGCGTTCGAGGCGATTTCTTCCCGTTTTCCACGGCATCGCCAGGCAGGTTCTCACCCATGTTGTTCCTTGCTCGCCCATGCGTCGGCGACCCGTGTCGAGACGGACATCTGATGTCACGTTTAAGCATTTATCTTGACAAGCCGGAGAAGCTCGGACCACTCTAATCGCAATGGTCTAAACCACTCAAGTCCTTCGCTCCTCTCGTGCCGGGAGGAGCAGCGTCCGGAAGGAATGCATCACCGTGAGAAGTTGGTCGAAGGCTTTGGTCGGGGGGTTCGCGGTCGCACTCGCGGTCGCGGGGTGCGCCGGGTCCGGTTCCGGGAACGACAGCGCCGGGCAGACGAGCGCGCCCTCGGGTCCGCGCACGCTGACCGTGTGGCTGATGAACGGGTCGGCTCCCACCACGCTGACCGACGAGCTGCACAAGGAGTTCCAGGCGTCGCACAAGGACGTCACCGTCAAGTACGAGATCCAGCAGTGGAACGGCATCCAGGACAAGCTGACCACCGCGCTGGCCAGCAACGACGCGCCTGACGTCATCGAGATCGGCAACACCCAGGCGCCCAAGTTCGCCAGCGAGAACGTGCTCGAGGACCTGACCGCCAGCACCGGTGACTTCAACGGCGCCAACTGGCTGAGCAGCCTCAAGGACTCCGGCTCGTGGGACGGCAAGCAGTACGCCATCCCGTTCTACGCCGCCAACCGCGAGATCCTGTACCGCAAGGACCTGTTCGAGCAGGCAGGCATCACCGCGCCGCCCACCTCCCGCGAGGAGTGGCTGGCCGCCATCGGCAAGCTGAAGACCAAGTTCGGCAGCGACCCGGAGTTCCAGGCGCTCTACCTGCCCGGCCAGAACTGGTACACCCTGCTGTCGTTCATCTGGGACGAGGGCGGCGACATCGCCAAGAAGGACGGCACCAAGTTCACCGCCGCGCTCGACAGCTCCGAGGCCAAGGCGGGCCTGGAGTTCTACAAGAAGCTGGTCGAGGAGTCGGGCACCAAGGCGCCCAAGGACGCCGACGAGCAGACCCCCGAGCAGGCGGGCATCTACGGCGGCGGCAAGGTCGCCATGTTCGTCGCCCTGCCGTGGGAGCTGGCCACCGCGGCCAAGTCCGACCCGACCATCAAGGACAAGACCGGGGCGTTCCCGATCCCGTCCAAGACCGCGGGCAAGACCGCGCCGGTGTTCCAGGGCGGCTCGAACCTGGCCGTCCCGGCCAACAGCAAGGACAAGGACCTGGCCAAGGAGTACCTGAAGCTGATCTCCAGCGACAAGTACCAGGCCGGTTTCGCCAAGGCGGGCATGATCCCGGGCACCTCCAAGGACGTCAGCGCCCTCGAGGCCGACCCGATCAACGCCGCGATGGCCAAGGCGTCGGCCAACGGCAAGGCCGTCCCGGCCACCCCGGGCTGGGCGACCATCGAGGCCGGGCAGAACCCGATCAAGGACCTGCTCACCGCCTACCTGACCGGTGCCAAGTCGATCGACCAGGCCACCAAGGACGCCAACGACGCGCTGAACAAGGCGTTCTCCAGCTAGCGGGACACGATGACCTCAACCGTGGACACCGCGCGGCCTGCGGGGACCCCCCCGCCGGCCGCGCGGCCCGGCGCGCGGCGCCGGGCCCGACGCCCCCTGTCCGAGACAGCCCTCCCCTACCTGATGCTCGCCCCCGCGGTGCTGCTGATGCTGGCGCTGCTGGCCTGGCCCGCGCTGCAGGTGCTGGCGATCAGCTTCCGCAAGCTCGACCTCGGTGAACTGGTCCGCGGCGAGCTCAAGTGGGTCGGCTTCGACAACTACACCGCGATCCTGACCGACCCGGAGTTCTGGGTCATCGGGCTGCGCACGCTGATGTTCACCGCGGTCGTCGTGCTCACCACCCTGCTGCTCGGCCTGGGCATCGCGGTGCTGATGCGGCACCTGAGCGGGTGGGTGCGCGTCGTGCTGCAGGTCTGCCTGGTGCTGGCCTGGGCCACGCCGATCATCGCGACCACCACGATCTTCCAGTGGATCTTCGACCAGCAGTACGGGATCCTGAACAAGACCCTGGTGCTGATCGGGTTCGACTCGTTCAAGGGCTACTCCTGGTTCACCAGCGGCACCTCGACGCTGGCCGTGATCGGTCTGCTGGTGGTGTGGCAGGCGGTGCCGTTCATCGCCTTCACCCTCTACGCCGGGCTGGTCAACACGCCGAGGGACCTCTACGAGGCCGCCGCGATCGACGGCGCGTCCGGGTGGGCGGCCTTCCGCGCGGTGAGCTGGCCCTCGGTGCGCCCGCTGCTGACCCTGGTCACCTTCCTGTCGGTGCTGTGGGACTTCAAGGTCTTCACCCAGGTCTGGGCCATCCGCCAGGGCGGCCCGGACGGGCAGAGCACGACCCTGCCGGTGCTGCTCTACCTCAGGGGCATCGCGGGCAGCCACTTCGGTGTCGCGGCCGCGGTCGCGGTGCTGATGCTGGTCGTGCTGCTGGCGGTGACCTGGCGGTACATGCGGCTGTTGATCCGCTCACCGGAAACGGAGCTGTAGAGCCATGCTGCACAAGTCGCCCGCCCAGCGCGTGGCACTCGCGGTGTTCGGCCTGGTGCTGGCCGGGTTCTTCCTGTTCCCGACCTACTGGATGTTCACCACCGCGCTCAAGACCCCGGCGCAGATCCTCTCGCCCGCCTACGACCTGATCCCGACGACGGCGACGCTGAAGAACTTCGTCAACGCGATCACCAAGCCGGACTTCGCGACCTTCATCACCAACAGCCTCGTCGTCACCCTCGGCGCGGTCGCCTGCGCCCTGGCGGCGGGGCTGCTGGCCGCGGTGCCGCTGGCGCGGCTGCGCTTCCGCGGCCGCAAGGGCTTCATCCTGCTGGTCCTGATCGCGCAGTTGGCGCCGCTGGAGGCGCTGCTCATCCCGATGTACCTGATCATGCGCGACGCCGACCTGCTCAACTCGCTGTGGGGCCTGCTGCTGGTCTACGTGGCCTTCACGCTGCCGTTCACGGTGTGGACGCTGCGCGGCTTCGTCAAGGGCATCCCGATCGAGCTGGAAGAGGCCGCGATGGTCGACGGCTGTGGACGCTGGGGCGTGTTCACCCGCGTCACGCTGCCGCTGCTTGGCCCCGGCCTGGTCGCCACCTCGGTGTTCAGCTTCATCACCGCGTGGAACGAGTTCCTCTACGCGCTGGTGTTCATGCGTGAGAAGGACAAGCAGACGCTGCCGGTGTGGTTGTCGTCGTTCAAGACCGCGTTCGGCACCGACTGGGGCGGCGTCATGGCCGCCTCGGTGATCTACGCCATCCCCGCGCTGATCTTCTTCCTGCTGGTGCAGCGCAAGCTGGTCTCCGGCTCCACCGCAGGGGCGGTGAAGGGCTGATGGCGCGGTCGGGGCTGCACGCGTTGGCCGAGGCGGTGCTGCTGCCCGGGTTCGCCGGGACGAGCGCGCCGGACTGGGTCCGCGAGCGGATCGCCGGTGGGCTCGGCGGGGTGGTGCTGTTCGGCCGCAACATCGTCGACGACGAGCAGGTCGCCGCGTTGACCGCGCAACTGCGCGGTGAGCGCGACGACGTGGTCATCGGCATCGATGAGGAAGGGGGCGACGTCACCAGGCTCGACGCCGCCACCGGCTCGACGCTGCCGGGACCGCTCGCGCTCGGCGCGGCTGGCGACCTCGGCCTCACCGCCGAGGTCGGCACCGCGCTCGGCGCCCGGCTCGCGGCCTGCGGGGTCACCCTGGACCTCGCGCCGTGCGCGGACCTGACGCTCACCCTGGACGACCCGATCATCGGGGTGCGCGCGTTCGGCGCGGACCCCTACGCGGCGGCCGCGCACGTGGCCGCCTACGTGCGCGGCATGCAGAGCGCCGGTGTCGCCGCCTGCGCCAAGCACTTCCCGGGGCACGGGGCGTCCACTTCGGACTCGCACTTCACGCTGCCGGTGCTGCCCCGCACGCCGGACGAGCTCGACGCGGTGGAGCTCGTGCCGTTCCGGGCCGCCATCGCCGCCGGGGTGCGGTCGGTGATGACCGGGCACCTGGTGGTGCCGCAGTGGGGTCCCGACCCCGCCACGGTCAACCCGACGGCGATCCTGGACGTGCTGCGCGGTCAACTCGGCTTCACCGGGGCCGTGGTCACCGACGCGCTGGAGATGGGCGCGGTAGCCGGGCACCTGGGCAACGCGGCGGGCCTCGCGGACGCCGCCGTGCGGTCGCTGAGGGCCGGTGCGGACGCGCTGTGCATCGGCGGTGAGATCGCCGACGCCGACGCGGTGGCGGCCATCGTGGAGCGCGTCGTGGCCGAGGTGCACGCGGGCACGCTGACCGAGGAGCGCCTGGCGGAGGCCGCCGAGCGCACCAGGTCGCTCGGTGTCGCCCCGCACGGCGGGATCATCGCCCGCGATGGCCTCCCCCGGCGCGACGACGGCGCGCTGGGCATGGCCGTGGCGCGCAAGGCGCTGCGGACCAGCCACCTGCCCGCGCTCTCCCCCGAGCCGCTGGTGGTCGACGTCGAGGTGGAGCCCACCATCGCCGCGGGACACGTCCCGTGGGGTCTTGGTCCACACCTGGTCGAACTGCTGCCCGGCGCGAGGGCGCTGCGGGTCACCGCGGCGCAGCCCGGCGAGCTGTTCGACCTGGCGCGCGGCCGGGAAGTCGTCGTGACCACCCGTGACGCCCACCGCCACCCGGCGGTGGTGGACCTCGTCGCGGGCCTGGTGCGGACGGCGACCGCGGTCGTGCACGTGGAAACCGGCACGTCAGGCCCGGATCTGGGCACGCTGGGCCGGATCGACACCTTCGGCGGCTCGCGGTCGAGCCTGCGCGCCGCGGCGGAGGTGATCAGCGGTTCCTCGGTGTCCGGCCTGGCCAGGAACACCGACCCCACCGGTCTCGCCGACCGGTGACCGCGCGTGGTCACACGCGCACCCAGACGGTCCATTCGACTGGCGGCACTACTCCATTCGAGTGAGACTATTGGTCTAGACCTTGTCCCGAAGAATTGGTCTGGACCACGGTAGACAGTGTTATCCCTGCTCCCTCCCGAGGTGAACAATTGTCCAGGATCAGATGGCACCTGACCGCGGCGGCCATCGCCGCGGCCGCCGTCACGTTCGGAATCGTGGCCGCGCCAGCCAGTGGCGCCGCCTCGCCCACCGCCGAGTTCCAGAAGACGCAGGACTGGGGCTCCGGCTGGACGGGCAAGGTCACCGTGCGCAACGGTGGCAGCTCCGCGCTGAGCAGCTGGGCGGTCGAGTTCGACCTGCCCGCAGGCACTTCCATCCCGTCGGCGTGGGACGCGGCACTGACCAAGACGGGTAACCACTACAAGTTCACGAACCTGTCCTGGAACGGCAACGTCCCGGCCGGTGGTACGGCTTCGTTCGGGTTCAACGGCTCCGGCAGCGGTTCGCCGAGCAACTGCACCCTCAACGGCCAGGCGTGTGGCGGCGGGACCAACCCGACCTCCTCCTCCACGACCACGACCACCACGACGACCACTCGTCCGACGTCCTCCACGACGACGACGACCTCGTCCTCGACGACCACCACGACTTCGTCGTCGACCACGACGACCACCACCACGGGCAACCCGCCCCCCGGTGACAAGCTCGTGGGCTACTTCATCCAGTGGGGCGTCTACGGGCGCAACTTCCACGTGAAGAACGTCGACACCAGTGGTTCCGCGGCGAAGCTGACGCACATCAACTACGCGTTCGGCAACGTCCAGAACGGCCAGTGCACCATCGGTGACGCCTACGCCGACTACGACAAGGCGTACACCGCGGCCGACAGCGTCGACGGTGTCGCCGACAACTGGGACCAGCCGCTGCGGGGCAACTTCAACCAGCTGCGCAAGCTGAAGAAGAAGTACCCGAACCTGAAGGTCCTCTGGTCCTTCGGTGGCTGGACCTGGTCCGGTGGCTTCGGCCAGGCGTCGAAGAACCCGGCCGCGTTCGCGGACTCCTGCTACAAGCTGGTCGAGGACCCCCGTTGGGCCGATGTGTTCGACGGCATCGACATCGACTGGGAGTACCCGAACGCCTGTGGTCTGACCTGCGACACCAGCGGTCCGGACTCCTTCAAGGCGGTCACCCAGGCGCTGCGCACCAAGTTCGGCGCCAACAACCTCATCACCGCGGCCACCTCGGCCGATGGTGCTGACGGCGGCAAGCTCGACGTCGCGGACTACGCGGGCGCGGTCCAGTACCTGGACTGGGTCATGCCGATGACCTACGACTTCTTCGGTGCGTGGGACGCCAAGGGCCCGACCAACCCGCACTCGCCGCTGACCGCGTACCCCGGTATCCCGAAGGACAAGTGGACCACCGAGGGCGCGATCAACAAGTTCAAGTCCAAGGGCATCCCGGCGAGCAAGATCCTGCTGGGCGTGGGCTTCTACGGCCGCGGCTGGACCGGCGTCACGCAGGCCACCCCGGGTGGCACCGCGACCGCCGCCGCTCCGGGCACCTACGAGGCCGGTTTCGAGGACTACAAGGTCCTCAAGACCAAGTGCCCCGCCACCGGCACCATCGGTGGCACGGCCTACGCGTTCTGCGGTGGCAACTGGTGGGGTTACGACACCCCCGCCACTGTCGCGGGCAAGCGCAACTGGGGCAAGGCGCAGGGTCTCGGCGGCTCCTTCTTCTGGGAGCTCTCCGGTGACACCTCCAACGGTGAGCTGATCACCGCGCTGCGCGGCTAGATCTCCGGCTGGGACGGGCCGGATGTGGGCGGCTGCCTGGGTCAACCCCAGGCAGCCGCTCAGCCCGTTCCCCCGCCGGGCACGGCTGCTTTTCCTTTCCACTCGGCGCGCTGCCCACGACGGCAGCGCTCACGCGGAGGTGCCACGTGGACGTGGACGACGGGGACGCGGGACTGGAACTGGTGCACCTGCTGCGCCGGATCACCGGCAGGCTCGACCTGATGGCGGCGGAGTTCGCCGCGGCCAACGGGTTGCACCCCACCGACCTGCGCGCGCTCATCCACCTGCTGGACGCGCGGCGCGAGGAGCTCGCGGCGACACCGGGCTGGCTCAGCGGCAAGCTGGCGCTGAACTCGGCCTCGGTCACCGCCCTGGTCGACCGACTGGTCCGGGCCGGGTACGTCCGGCGGACCAGGGACAACCGCGACCGCAGACGGGTTCTGCTGACCGTGCAGGACGAGGCAATCCGGTTGGGTTGGTCGTTCTACGGTGGCATCATCACCGACATGGTCGACGCGATGCGCGAGTTCGACGGCGCGGAACTGGCGGTCGCCCGCCGCTTCCTCGACCGCATGCACGACGTGGTCCGGGCCGACAAGCCCACCAACCCGGTCGTGCGCCTGGTCCCCCTCGACGAGGCCACCACCGAGCGCCTGCTCAGCGTGGCCGTCCACGAGGCCCGCCCCACCGACGTCATGCCCACCCAGGACGGCGCCGACACCTGGACCCCGGCGACCGAGAACGCCTTCCGCGAGTTCCACCGCTCCCACTTCCACGGCGCCAACGGCACCGTGATGTACGCGGTCGAGTCCGAGGGCAGCCTGACGGGCATGATCCGGATGGCCCGGGTGTCGCAGGACGAGGCCGAGACGGGCATGTGGCTGGGTCGTTCGGCCCGCGGTAAGGGGATCGGGACTGCCGCTTTACGCGCTCTGGTGGCTGAGGCTGCCGCCGCGGGGGTTCGGACGATCGTGGCTGACACGACATCGGGGAACTCGGCGGCGTTGGGGGCGTTGCGGACCTGTGGGGCTACGTTGACCCACCACGGGGATGATGTGCGGGCGGAGTTGCCGATCGGGTGAGGGGTGGGAGTGTCTGCGTGGTCGCGTCCTCGGCATTGGCGGGGGCGCGATTTTCTTTGTGCTGGGGTTGTCCACATGGGGGCCGGCGGTCCACAGGGGGCAGGTTCAGTCTGGGGTTCGTGCTTGGTGGCCCACTAGGCTGGATACGGGGGCTGCTGTGGCGGGTTTGATCTTGAGCTGAGGGGTGTCTGGCTCTCGGTCTCGCCTGCGGCGTCGACGGTGGACGGCTCGCCTTCGGCATTGCGTGGGGGCGCGAGAAAGCGACGAGCTCGATGGGGCGAACTTGTTTTGCGCGGGGCCCCTACGACCTCCTGGGAAGAGCACAAAGGCGGGGCCTGAAGAGACGGCCCTCCCCCGCGCAGCGAGCTTACAGACGCCGCCACCCCACACAAAACAAGTCCACCCCATCGAGCCGGCCTGGCACCAGCGAATCCGAGGAGCGCGGTTCGGCCAACGTCGTAGAGGGGCGCGTGGTTGGCCAACGTTGTTCGGGGCCACAAGGGAGAAAGACTTGGTTGAATACGAGAAAGCCCCCCACCAGATATGGTGGGGGGCTTCTCGAATGATTGTCCGGCGGCGTCCTACTCTCCCACACCCTCACGAGTGCAGTACCATCGGCGCAGGTGGGCTTAGCTTCCGGGTTCGGAATGGGACC
>NZ_RCDD01000006.1:0-308804 GCF_003663795.1 Actinokineospora cianjurensis | reverse complement strand
CATCTCAAAGGAACCCACAAATGGGGTTCAATCATTCAAGCTCTACTGGCTTAAATCGGCACACTGTTGAGTTCTCAAACAACACACGCACATCCGAATCAGCCGCCACCCAGGGCGACCTCATCCGAGGCTGGTATTGCCTAGCAAGTTTGTTTACCCGACCGTACCCGTCCCGCGCTGGATCCGAGGACCCTTTACTGGGAGAAGTCGATCGTGGTGACGTCGCAGAACACTACCCGGTTCGATTCGCGGTGTCAACCGCTCGACCCGTCTGTCTCTCGAGTCCGTCCCCGCCAGGCTCTTGCGTCCTGTTCCGTCCGGCGCTCCGTGCGACATGGAGAAAGTTACCCAGGTCGAATTCCAAAGTCAAATCGCCTGGTCAGCGGCTTGCAGGGGGTCGGAGCCAGAGCGAGCGCACCCGACCGGCGAGCACGTCGGAGACGACATCGGCGATAGCGGCGGGGTTGTCATCGCCGACCCGCACGAGCTCGTAGCCCCATGCCTCGAACTCGCTGAGCACGGTAGCCGGGTCGTCGCCGAAACCGCTGGTCATGGCGCCGTCGAAAGCGAGGATGACGTTCGGCCGGTCCTTGCGCAGGCGGCGGACGAGACCCCCCAAAGCGCGGTGCCCACGGCCCGGAATGTCCACTTTGACGACCGCCAACCGCTGCCCCTTGGTGGCCTCGATGGCGTCGAGCTCGCGGTCGAGCCGCACCGCGGCGACCGGTGATCCACTTTGTGTGTCCGTGGTCACTTCCTGCGGTTCGAGTGGACGGACGCCGTAGCCACCGCCCGGCGCGGGTGTCCCCACCAGCGGAACGGCGCTGTCCCACGCCGCGGCCTGCAGGACGACGAGCCGGTCGGCGACGACATCGGCGACGTTCTCGCAAACGTTGTGGCGCAACAGTTTCACCGCCTCCGGGTCGGGCTCGACCACGACGACCGTCCCACTCGTGCCGAGTCGGCTGAGGACTCGGATCGCGTGGTAGCCGACGTAGGCACCCACGTCGAGGAACACCGTGTCGGGCTCGATGAGCGAGTCGACCAGCTCCGCGACGTCGGGCTCCCACACACCGTTGCTCGACAAGACGGCGGACATGACGCTGTCCTGCACAGGCAGTCGCAACAAGCCCGCGTCACACAAGACCGGTGAGCTGGGGACGTCGACAGAAACTCCGCGTTCGTGCTGCCGGACGACGACACGGCGAAGCGCGTCGGTGGCGCGAAGAGCCTGGTCGGCGGACCAGGAGCCCATCGTCAACCGAGTCTCGGCCTCGAGTTGCTGAGCGGCCAGGCGCGCCTCCAGTGCGTCCAACCTGGCGTTGCTCGCGGCTAGCGCGTCGGTCAACACACGTACCTCGGCGGCGCTGTCGTGCTGTTCGCGTGTGGACACGTCGCGGACTTGCGCGCTGAGGTCGTCGACGACGCGCGCGCCTGCGGCGGTCTCCCCCCTGAGGCGGACTACCTCGTCGCCGGTGGCGGAGACCTGCTTGCCGAGTTGGCCCATCCGTTCCACGACGAGGTCGAGGTCAGCGCGGAGGAGATCCGCGTCCAGGCCCGCACCCGCGCTGGAGAGCCTGTCCTGGCGTTCGACGAGTTCGACGGCTGTGCGCTCTATGCCGTCGATGAGTGACGCGAGTACCGAGGTCAGGTGCGCGTCGTAGTGGTTGAGCACGCGAAGGACGGCGCGGCGCAGTTGCGGAGCCATCGGGATCTTGTGCCCTACGTCGGTGTCCGGTCGCCGGTGCAGGGCGTGCCGGGCAGCGCGTAGTGCGCGTAGTGGGTCGTCTTCGGTGGCAGCGGCTAGTGCGCGCCCAGCTCTCCAACTGCGGTAAGCGAGTTCGACTCGCCTACGCACGGCGGCGCCAGCGGCGGCGGGTGCCAACCGTTCGAGCACGTGGGTGCGGGCGGCTGAGCCGATCTTGTCGGCGGTCGCCGGATCGTCGACCAGGTCGCGGATGGCGCCTGCGACCATGGTGTCCGCGGCGAACTCGTCGGTCGGCAGCGGGACACAGCTGTCGGGTCCGAGCAGGTCAGCGGCCGTTCCCCCGGCGAGGGTGATCGTCGGGACGGCGCGCAGGGACACCTCTGCCAGCCAGCGGTTGATCCGCGCCGAGTCGGAGCTGTCGGGCTGGTCGAGCGATATGACCCAGTTCGCGGCGTCGGCCACGGCGGTGAACGTTGACTCGTCGGAAACGAGTCGCACGCGGGAGTCAGCCGCCGCGGACAGGCGGAGACGTTCGGCGCCTTCGGAACGGGCGAGCGCCGTAGGCAGCAGGAGCACGAGGCGCACGTCTTCGCGGCCCGGGAAGGCTGCCGCGAACGCGGCGAGCAGGTCGTCGCCGCGATCGGCAAAGGCCACGAACACGGACTCGTCGCCCGGCCCGAGTCGGTGTCTTGCGTGGTCTCGCGCGACCTCGTCGCGCGCGCCAGGGTCGGGTAGCGGCAACGGAACCGTGTGTGTGGCGATGCCGTCTGGTGCGGGTGCGACGGTGGGCCAGACCAGCCATCGTTCGTCGGCACGGAACGGGATCGGGGCGAGGTCGTCGCGAATCGCGATGATGTGGCGCTGCCGTGGCAGTCCGCCCGGTCCCCCGCAGGCAAGGACCACCGGGTAGACGGGCTCATCGGAGATGGGCAGGCCCGACGCCTCGGCGGCCAGGCGGACGCGGTCGGCGAGCGGGCCGGAGCCGACCACGGACACACCGATCTGGTCGATCAGGGTGACGTCGACCGAGTGCTGGCCTGGTACCGCGCGCTGGTGGAGGCGACCGGCGAGCACGGCGTCGGTCGCGCACCAGTCGCGGTAGCCCGCGGCGTCGACTCCGAACGGCTCGGGGAAGCGTTCACGCAGTTCAGGGTCGTCCTGCCAGAGCGCGAGCGCCCATCTGGTGGCGTCTGTGATCCCGGGCTCTGGCGCGCACGCCCACCGGAGGAATCCAGCGGGTTCGACACCTGCGGCGGGAGCCGGGTCTTGGCTCGCTCTAGCCGCGCGATACGCGGCCCGCAGTGGCGCGGGGAAGAGCGTGCCATCCGCGAGTCTGCCGAATCGGACCGTCGATTGCGGCAGTTCGTACACGTCGTCGAGCTCGGTGGCGTAATCGGTGACGACCGCTGCCAACAGCGGATGTTCTGAGAGGAGAACTCTCGGGTGGTCGGTGATGTCAGCGGTAAGAAGCCACGGTTTGGCCGGGTCGAAGCCTTGGAATGTGGCCGTGCGCAGAGTCGTCGCGCCAGCGGTGAGGTTGCCGGAGGCGTCGCGGGCCAGAGCGCGTTGTGCGGCGTTCCACCCGGAGAGCCCCAGGCCCGGGTCGCGGAGAACGTGGTGGTCGGCCATTGCGGGGGCACCGTCGAGGAACGACCCCCCGCGCGCGGGGTCGTTCAGGCAGGCTTCCGCCCACGCGTGCAGGAACGGTTCCGCGCCGTGGCTGACGGCGATGAGGCCGTCGTCGTAGATCCCGGCGGTGAGCAGTTCCTGCTGGGTGGGGCGCAGGCCGTCCGCGGGCAGTGGCCGCAGCACCCTGGGCACCAGGACGACGGCCGCTTGGTCGAGCGGCGCCGTCATCGCGGCCGCGAACGGTGCGTAGACCCTGGTCCACGGCGCGAGGTAGACCACCGGGCAGGCGTGGTCGACCAGCAGCGACTCCAGCAGCCGGGGGCGCAGCGCGGCGCAAGCCTCCACCGCGGTGTGGCCGGTGGCCAGGTCGGCGAGCTCGGCCGGGTGGACGCCGATGTCCTCGGGCACGAGCACCCCGTCGGAACGCTCGCCGTCGACCAGCAGGGTCACGAACCGGGCGCCGGGGTGGTGGTCGAGGAACGTCCTGGCCGCCAACCGCGCGGCAGGCAGGTCCTGCGCGGCCACCGCGGTACAGGCGATCACGGTCACGGCGTCGGGGGGCACGTCGGGCACCCGGTCAACCTAGTGGCTCGACGGCCGCCCGTGGGCCTACCAGTCGAGCGAAAGGGTGATCCGCCTAGAGCATCGGGAGGAGAGTTCGCAGCTCATAAGGGGTGACGCTGCGGCGGTATGTGTCCCATTCGGTTCGCTTGTTGCGCAGGAAGTAGTCGAAGACGTGCTCGCCGAGGGTCTCGGCGAGCAGCTCGGAGTTCTCCATCTCGGCCAGTGCCTCGCCGAGGTTCTGCGGCAGGTTCGCGTAGCCCGCGGCGCGGCGCTCGGCGTCGGACAGCGACCACACGTCGTCCTCCGCGGCGGGGGGCAGCGGGTAGCCCTCTGCGACGCCCTTGAGGCCCGCGGCGAGGATGACGGAGAACGCCAGGTACGGGTTGCAGGCGGAGTCGAGTGAGCGGATCTCGACTCGACGCGAGGATGCCTTGGTCGGCGAGTACATGGGTACGCGGACCAGGGCGGACCGGTTGGCGTGTCCCCAGCAGACAGCGGTAGGGGCCTCACCACCGACGATGAGCCTCTTGTACGAGTTCACCCACTGGTTGGTGACGGCTGAGATCTCGCGTGCGTGCTTGAGCAGGCCCGCGACGAACGCCTTACCGGTTGCCGATAGCTGATACGGGTCTTCGTTGTCGTAGAAGGCGTTGCGGTCGCCTTCGAACAGGCTCACGTGGGTGTGCATGCCGGAGCCGGGCTGCTCGGAGAACGGCTTGGGCATGAAGGACGCGAAGACGCCCTGGGTGAGCGCGACCTCCTTGACCACGTACCGGAAGGTCATGACGTTGTCGGCCATGGTGAGGGCGTCGGCGTAGCGCAGGTCGATCTCCTGCTGGCCGGGGGCGCCCTCGTGGTGGCTGAACTCGACCGAGATGCCCATCGCCTCGAGGGTCTCGATGGCGTGCCTGCGGAAGTGCGTGGCGGTGGCGTGGCTGGCCTGGTCGAAGTAGCCGCCGTTGTCGGCGGGGGTCGGCTCGCTCCCGTCGTGCGGCAGGTCGTTGAGCAGGAAGAACTCGATCTCGGGGTGCACGTAGCAGGTGAAGCCGGCCTCGCTGGCCTTCGACAGCGTGCGGCGCAGCACGTGCCGGGGGTCCGCCCAGGACGGTGAGCCGTCCGGCATGGCGATGTCGCAGAACATCCGCGCGGAGTACGGCTCGCCGTCCGGGGTCTCCCACGGCAGCACCTGGAAGGTCGCCGGGTCGGGCTTGGCGATCATGTCCGACTCGTACACCCGGGAGAAACCCTCGATCGCCGAACCGTCGAACCCGATGCCCTCGGCGAACGCGCCCTCCAACTCCGCGGGCGCGACCGCGACGGACTTCAGGAAGCCGAGCACGTCGGTGAACCACAACCGGACGAAGCGGATGTCGCGTTCTTCGAGCGTGCGCAGGACGAACTCTTGCTGGCGATCCATGTGCGCAGCGTAGACATCAACTGGTGGTGCGCGCCTTATCGAGCCGCTGTGAGGTGATGCGCAGTGACATGACGGCCGCGATCGCGCACAGTCCGCCCGCGACGTACCAGGCGGGGTCGTAGCTCCCGTGGTGGTCGCGGGTGAGTCCGGCGCCGACGGCCGCGAGCGCGGCGCCGACCTGGTGGGAGGCGAAGACCCAGCCGAACACGATGGGTCCGTCGTGGCCGTAGACCCTCCTGCATAGCGCCACCGTCGGCGGAACCGTGGCGACCCAGTCGAGGCCGTAGAAGACGATGAACGCCCACATGGGTGGTTCGGTGGTTGCGGCGAACAGTTGCGGCAGGATCAGCAGGGACGCGCCGCGCAGGGTGTAGTAGGCGCCGAGCAGGTAGCGCGGGTCGATCTTGTCGGTAAGCCAACCTGACGCGATGGTGCCGATGACGTCAAAGAGACCCACTAGGGCCAAGAGTCCTGCTGCGGTCGTTGTGGGCATTCCGTGGTCGTGGGCGGCAGGCACGAAGTGGGTGCCGATGAGGCCGTTGGTCGAGGCGCCGCAGATGGCGAAGCCACCCGCGAGGAGCCAGAAGGTTCCGGTGCGGGACGCCTGGCCGAGCACTTGGAGGGCACGGGTCGCGGTGCGGCCGCTGGTGGCGGGGACCGGGTCTTCGGCGCCGGTGGCGCCGTAGGCGGTGGTGCCGACGTCGCTGGGCTTGTCCCGGAGTGCGATGAGGACAAGGGGGACGACCGCGAGCGCGGTGAAGGAGATGGCGAGCGACGCCGTGCGCCATCCACTGTGCGTGGCGAGCTGTGCCACCACGGGCAGGAACACGAGCTGTCCGGCCGCGCCCGCCGCGGTGAGGACACCGCTGACGAGACCTTGGTGCTTGACGAACCACCGGGAGGTGACCGTGGCGACGAAGGTCAGTGCCATGGCGCCGGTGCCGACTCCCACGAGGACGCCCCACAGGAGTAGGAGCTGCCACGTGGAGTTCATGAAGACGGTCAGTCCACTACCGGCAGCGACGAGCACAAGCGCACCGGAAACGACCCTGCGCATTCCCAGGCGCTCCATGAGCGCGGCGGCGAACGGCGAGATCAGTCCATAGAGGAGCAGGTTGATGCTGACGGCGGTGGAGATGGTCGCTGTGGACCATCCGAACTCGCGGTGCAGGGGGTCGATCAGCACGCTGGGCGCCGCGCGGAACCCTGCGGCGCCGACCAGGGCGACGAAGGCGACGCCCGCGACGAACCAGGCCCAGTGCGGCCGCCGGACCCGGATCTGTGTCTGTGTCACGGCGTCCAGGGTGCGGTGTCACCGCCGTCGCGGCCTAGTGGCCTGATTGCCAATATGTGCAAAGATCTGGCCATGGTGCACCGGGTGGCCGTGCTGGCGATCGACGAGGCGGTCGGCTACGACCTGACGATCCCGCCGCAGGTGATGCGGGCCGCGGTCGACGCGGGCGGCACGCCGCTCTACGAGGTGGTGGTGTGCGGGGTCGACGCGAAGCCGGTGCGGATGACGACCGGGTTCACCGCGCTGCTCGACCACGGGCCGGAGGCGCTGGAGACCGCGGACACGGTGATCGTGCCCGGCACCCGCTCCCCCGGGCCGCGGCACCTGGGCACCCTGCCGGGTGACATCGCGGACGCGTTCGCGCGGGTGCGGCCGGGCGCGCGGGTGATGTCGATCTGCACCGGGGCGTTCGTGCTCGGCGCGTCCGGTCTGCTCGACGGGCGGCCCGCGACGACGCACTGGAAGTTCGTCGACGAGTTCCGGGCGCTCTACCCGTCGGTGCGGCTGGACCCGGACGTGCTGTTCGTCGACGACGGTGACGTGCTGACCTCGGCGGGGCTGGGGGCGGGCGTGGACCTGTGCCTGCACGTCATCCGCACGGACTTCGGCAGCGAGGTCGCGAACCGGGCCGCCCGGTACTGCGTGGTGCCCCCGTGGCGGGAGGGTGGCCAGTCGCAGTTCATCGACCGCCCGTTGCCCGAGGGTGGCTCCGACGGTGTCGCGCCCACTCGCGCGTGGGCGCTGGCGAGGTTGGACGAACCGTTGGAGTTGGCGGCGATGGCCGAACACGCCGCGATGAGCGTGCGCACGTTCTCCCGGCACTTCCGGGCCGAGACCGGGATGTCGCCCGGGGCGTGGTTGATCCAGCAGCGCATTCGGTTGGCTCGGCAGTTGCTGGAGACGACAGACCTGCCGGTCGACCAAGTTGCCGAACGCGCCGGGCTCGGTAGTGCCACCTCGTTGCGGCAGCACCTGCGGACCGCGATAGGCGTGTCTCCGCTGGTCTATCGAAGGATGTTCCGGCCTAGCTCATCGCAGGGATGAGTGCGCGGGCGAGGTTCCACTCGATCAGGTCCATGCGCTCCGACAGCCGGTAGAGGAAGTCCTCGAAGTCGCGGCTGTGGTCGGGGCACACCAGCGCCTCGGTAGCGCCCACCGCCTGCTCGATGAACCGGGACGACACGCGGCGCAGCCCGAGCGACGGGGTCTGGTCGACCCAGGCGAGCAACTGGTCGCGCATCGCCGGGTCGGCGCAGTGGACCGCGACCAGGCGGCGCCTGCGCAGGGCGAGGGTGAGGTCGGTGCGGGCGAACCGGGTCGCGTGGTCGGCGCGGCGGACGACGGCCGCGATCTCCTCGAAGCCCTCTTCCACGATCGAGCCCATCCCCGGCACCGAGGTCATCTCGGCCGCCGTCAGCTGGCCCTGTGCCAGCGGCCTGCCGCCGAACGGGGCGGCCAGGTAGCCGACCATCCGCCCGGCCAGCGGGCCCACCTGGTCGGTGACCTCGAGGAACACCACGGACGCGTAGGGGACGATGTCGGCCCACACGATCGCCCGGGCCTGGTCGAGAGCTACGTCACTCAATGAACACCTACCACTCCGCCTTGTCGCCTGTACGACCAACCTTGACTCCCCGATCGGGGGAACTCAAGCACTCTCAGCTACGAACACCCGAAAGGTTGAAACTTGTAACAGGCGTCGGCGCGGCGGGCCTGTGGACAACTCCCGCGGCCCTCAGGCGGGTCCGCCTACGATCTGGGCCATGGTCAAGCGTGGGTGGGTCGGAGCGGTCCTGGCAGTGGTCGGACTGCTGGTCGCGGGGTGCACGTCGGACGAGCCGAGCGGGGGCGGCGGGAGCCTGCCGGACGGGGCGGCGCTGGTGCGCGACGCCGCGACGGTGACGAAGGGGATCAGGAGCGCGCACTTCGCGCTGAAGGTCAACGGATCGGTGTCGGCCATCCCGGTGCAGAACGCCGAAGGCGACCTCACCAGGGAGGGCGGGCCGTCCGGGGCCGCCAAGGGCACGGTGAAGCTGACGCTGCTCGGCCAGCTCATCGAGGGCGAGTTCGTGCTGGTCGACGACTCGCTCTACATCAAGGGGCCGACCGGGGGCTTCCAGAAGTACCCGGCGTCGCTGAGCTCGAACATCTACGACCCGTCGGCGATCCTCGACCCGGACAAGGGCATCGCCAACGTGCTCGCCAAGATCCAGAACCCGCGCACCGACGCCAAGGAGTCGGTGGACGGCGTCTCCGCGTACAAGGTGTCCGGCAAGGTCACCAAGGACGTCGCGAGCGCGCTGGTGCCCGGCGTCAACAGCGACGTGGACATCAGCGTGTGGCTGCGCGAGGACAACAAGCAGCCGGTCAAGGCGTCGGTGAAGCTGCCGGGCGGTGAGGGGCAGACCGCGACGGTCGACCTGACGCTGTCCGACGTCGACAAGCCGGTGACGATCACCGCGCCATGAGCAGGGGACGCACGGTAGCGATCAGCGCGGGCGCGCTCGCCGTGCTGCTCGGCGCGCTGGACACCTACGTGGTGGTCAGCGTGCTGCGCCAGATCATGGGCGACCTGGAGATCGCGGTGAACCGCCTCGAGCAGGTCACCCCCATCATCACCGGCTACCTGCTCGGCTACATCGCGGCGATGCCGCTGCTCGGGCAGGCGTCGGACCGGTTCGGGCGCAAGCTGGTGCTGCAGCTGTGCCTGGTCGGGTTCCTGGCGGGCTCGGTGGTCACCGCGGTGGCCGAGGACCTGCCGACGCTGGTGGCGGGCAGGGTCGTCCAGGGCATCGCCAGCGGCGCCCTGTTGCCGGTGACCATGGCCCTGGCCGCCGACCTGTGGGACGAGCGCCGCCGCTCGACCGTGCTGGGGACCGTCGGCGCGGCGCAGGAGTTGGGCAGCGTCATCGGCCCGCTCTACGGGGTGGCGCTGGCCGCGCTCCCCCTGTGGTCCGACGCGTTCGGCATCACGGGCTGGCGGGGCGTGTTCTGGGTGAACGTCCCGTTGGCGGTGATCGCGATGGTGGCGATCCAGTTCACCGTGCCCGCGCACCGCAAGGCAGCCGACCCGATCCGGGTCGACGTGGTCGGTGGGTTGCTGCTCGCTGTCACGCTCGGCCTGGCCGTGGTCGGTCTCTACAACCCGGACCCGCGCAATGCCGTGTTGCCGCCGTGGGGGCTGCCGGTGCTGATCGGGGCAGCGGTGGCTCTGGTCGCGTTCTTGCTGTGGGAGCGGCGCTCTAGGACCAAGCTGATCGACCCTGCCGGCGTGGACATGCGCGTGTTCTTGGCCGCTCTAGCGGTATCCGCGCTCGCTGGGTCGGCGTTGATGGTGACCCTGGTGGACGTGGACCTGTTCGCGCAGGCGCTGCTCGGTAAGGACGACGAGGGCGGTGTCCTGCTCTTGCTGCGGTTCCTGATAGCGCTACCGGTCGGCGCGGTCGTCGGCGGTCTCTTGGCGGGGCGGTTCGGCGAGCGCGTTGTGACGGCGGTGGGCATGGGCCTCGCCGCGGTGGGCTATCTGCTGATGTCGCAGTGGCCGGTGAACCCGATCGCGTCGACGTCGCTGCTCGGGTTGTCGCGAGTGGACATCGACCTGGTGGTCGCCGGGCTCGGGTTGGGGCTGGTGATCGCGCCGCTGTCGTCGGTGGTGCTGCGGGTGGTCCCGGCCGAACGGCACGGGGTGGCCTCGGCCGGGGTGGTGGTCGCGCGGATGACGGGGATGTTGGTGGGTGTCGCCGCGCTGTCGGCGTGGGGGCTGCACAGGTTCCACACGTTGACGGCGTCGTTGGTGGTACCGCTGCCGTGGGGGAAGACGGCGGAGGTAGCTCAACGGGAGCAGCGGGAGTACCTGGACGCGTTGCAGTCGGCGTTGCTGACCCAGTTCACGGACATCTTCTTGATCACCGCGGTGTTGTGCGCGGTGGGCGCCGCAGTGGCGTTGCTGCTGCGGGTCAGGGATCCGGAAGGGGGCGGCGCGCTTGGGCGACGGGGTGTGGCAGCGGATTCGGGGGTTTGAGGAGCGGTTCGCCCGCGCCCAGGCCACCGAGGTCGTGGAGCTGGGGTGGGGGTACGCGCTGCTGCAGAGCGAGTTCACCGCGTCGTGGCACCACAACCGGCTGGTGGTCACGGGAGACGTCGACGCGGGCGCGGTGGCGGCGACCGCGGACGAGGTGCTGGGCGGCCGGGGGCTCGGGCATCGGTTGGTGCAGTTCGACCGGGACGAGCAGGGGGCCGCGGCAGCGCAGGCGTTCACCGGTTACCAGGTCCACGAGCGGATCGTGACGATGGCGCACTCCGGAGTGGTGCCGCCACGCGTGAGCACCGGGGTCGAGGCGTTGTCGGTGGCCGGACTGGTCCCGTCGCTCATCGCGGACTGGCGGGCGGACTACCCGGACGACACCGCCGAGCAGATCCGGGAACTGGCCGAGCGGATCACGCTGTACGAGCGCGGAGCCGACGTCACGTTCCTCGGTGTGCGGGACGACGAGGGTGATGTCATCGCGCGCGGTGAGCTGTACATCGCCGATGGGGTCGCGCAGTTCGAGAACGTGATCGTGCGGCCGGAACACCGGGAGAAAGGGCTGGGTCGGCAGCTCGTCTTAGAGGCGCTGCACCGGTCCGCGGCCGCTGGGGCTGACGTGTGGTTCTTGATCGCGCAGGCCGAGGACTGGCCGCGTGGGTGGTACGAGCGGTTGGGCTATCGCTCAGGGCCGGTGGTGCACGTCTACCAGCGGATGCCTAGCAGATGAGGTCCTTGGCAGGGAGCTTCAACTCCACCAGGTAGTCCACCCCGGCGTTGTCGACACAGGACGAGCCTTCGAGGAAGGCGGTGTGCTGGGTGGCCCGGTAGGTGATGAGCCGCCCGTTGAGGTCCTTGGCCAGGTTCACGCCCGCCTCGTACGGGGTCGCCGGGTCACCGGTGGTGGAGATGACCAGCAGGGTGGGGATGCCCGCCACCTTCGGCTGGTGCGGCTCGCTGGTGTTGGGCACCGGCCAGAACGCGCAGGTGTCCAGGGCGGGCAGCGGCGGGTCGGTGTCGGCCATGAAGGTGCCCTTGGTGCCCTCGGCGATCTGCTGGGCGGTCGCGGTGAGCTGGCCGCGGTCGGTGATCCTGGGCTCGTCGACGCAGCGGATGGCGGTGAGGGCGGCCATCAGGTTCGTGTACTCGCCCTTGTCGTCGCGCCCGAGGTAAGCGTCGGCGAGCAGCAGCAGGGTGTCGCCCTTGCCCGCCGCCAGCTCCTCCAACGCCTGGGTGAGGACCGGCCAGTACTCGTCGTTGTACAGGGCGGCGGCGATGCCGGTGGAGGCGTCGCTGAGCGACAGCGACCGGTCGCCGACCTGCAGCGGCTTGTCCTCCAGCGGCCGGATCAGCGCCTCGAGCTGCGGCTTGCCGGTGACCTCGCAGCGCGAGCACTGGCCGAAGTAGGCGTCGAGGGCCTGCTCGAAGCCCTTGACCTGGTTGATGCTCTGCCGCACCGGGTCCTCGGTCGGGTCGACCGCGCCGTCGAGGACCATCGAGCGGACGTTGCCGGGGAACGCCTCGGCGTAGGCGGTGCCGATCCGGGTGCCGTAGGAGTAGCCCAGGTAGTCGAGCTTCTCCTCGCCCAGCGCCGAGCGCAGCACGTCCATGTCGCGCACCACGTCGCGGGTGCCCACGTTGGCGAGCACCTCGGCGCCGCCGCTGCGCTGGACGCACTTGTCGGCGAACTGCTTGTTCTCCGCCTCCACCTCGGGGACGGTGTCGAGCGAGGGGGCGACGCGCTCGGCGTCCATCTCCGCGTCGTCGAGGCACTCGATCCTCGGCTCGCTGGCCCCGACGCCGCGCGGGTCGAACCCGACGATGTCGAAGCGCTGCACCAGGGCGGTCTTCTTCGCCTTGCCCGCGATGTACGACGCCGCCGACATGCCGGACCCGCCGGGCCCGCCGGGGTTGATGATCAGGGAGCCGACCTTCTCCCCGCTCGCGCGCAGCCGCAGGACGCCGACCGCGATGGTGCGGCCGTCCGGCTTCGCGTAGTCCAGTGGGACGCTCAGCAGCGAGCACTCGGCGCCCTTGGCGGTGAAGGCGCTCTTGCTCTCGTCGTCGTGGATCATCGACCGGCAGTCGCGCCAGGTCAGCGGTTGGCCGTAGTAGCGCTCCAGGCCCGCGGGCACGGGGCCCTTGGGGCCGAGCTGCTCGGACACGCCCGCGGTCGGGGTACCGGTGATGGTGGTGGTGCAGCCGCTCACCACGAGTGCGGCCGCTGCCAACACGATCACGCGAGATGTACGCACGCCCCCATACTGTCAGGCCGAGCAGCGGACGCCCTCTTGTGGCAACCGCAGCTCGGTGAGGTAAGCGGAGCCAGCGTCATCGACACAGCGAACACCCTGCAAGAACGCGGTGTGCTGAGTGGCCTCGTAGGTGAGCAACCTGCCACCCAACGCCTTGGCCAGCGCAACACCGGCTTCGTACGGCGTGGCCGGGTCACCGGTTGTGGAGATGACCAACACCGGCGGAAGCCCTTCCACGGACGGTAGGTGCGGGGTGCTGGTCGTAGGCACGGGCCAGAACGCGCAGGCGTCGAGAGCGTCAGAGGCAGGCTTGCCGTCGTCCAAGAACGGAGCGGCCTGCTTGTAGCGCTGCTGGGCCTCTAACACTGCCGCGCGGTCGGTGACGCGGGTGTCGTCGACGCAGCGGACGGCTACGAACGCGTCCTGGGTGGTCGTATACCGGCCGCTCTTGTCCCGCTCAAGGTAGGCGTCGGCTAGAGCCATGAGCGTGTGTGACCGATTCTGCTTCAGTTCGTTCAGACCGGTGTTGAGCAGCTCCCACAGCTGCTCTGAGTACAACGCCTGGGTGACGCCGGTTGTGGCGTCCGAGTACGACAGCCGCCGCCCGTCGCCGGTCTCGATCGGGCGCTCCGCGAGCGGGCGGACGAGGGCGTGGAACGAGCGCAGGGCCCGGGTGGCGTCGCGGCCGAGCGCGCAGTCCTGCCGCTGGACGCACCAGGCGACGAAGTCGGTGAACGCCGACTGGAACCCGGTGGCCTGCGCGACCAGCTCGGCCACCGCGTCCTGGGTCGGGTCGACGGCGCCGTCGAGGACCATGGCGCGGACGTTGCCGGGGAACGCCTCCGCGTAGGTGCTGCCGATCCGGGTGCCGTAGGAGTACCCCAGGTAGGTCAACTTCTCGTCGCCGAGGGCGGAGCGCAGCACGTCCACGTCGCGGGCGACGTCGCGGGTGCCGATGTTGGCCAGCATCGCCGCGCCCTTGCCGGTGCGCTCGGCGCACTTGGTCGCGTAGTCGCGCTGGTCGGCCTCGGCCTTGGCCACGCCCTGGGGCGAGGTGTCCAGCTCGTCGTCGTCGGCGCGCTCCGCGTCGCGTTCGGCATCGGTCAGGCAGCGCACCACCGGCTCGCTCGACCCGGTCCCGCGCGGGTCGAACCCGACGAAGTCGAACAGCCTGTTGAGGCCGCCCACACCGGACAGACGGGCCGCGGTGGACAATCCGGACACACCGGGCCCGCCGGGGTTGATGACCAGTGAACCGATCCTGTTGCCATCATCAGTTGCCGGTTTTCGCGACAGGCCGAGTGTGATCGTGTCGCCGCCGGGCGCGGTGTAGTCGAGCGGCACGGTCAGCCGCGCGCACCGCAGGCCAGGGGCGCGTAGGGTCTGCCTGTCGGCGTCGGTTCGCGCGTAGGGAGCACAGTCCTCCCAGGTCAAAGGTTGGCCGTAGTACCGTTCCAGCCCGACGGGCACAGCACCGCGAGGCCCGCGCTGTTCGGTCACCGGCGCGGGGGGTTCGTCGGCCGAACAGGCCGCGAGCGTGCTCGCGGCCAGGGCGAGCACGGCAACCAGAGCACTCGCGACCGACCTCCGCACCGAAGTGATCCTGCCACCCGGATGCGGAACTCACCTGCCGTGCTGCACCGTTAGGTGGCAGGGCGAGAATTGCGTCACGTGGTCGACGAGGGAAGAGGTGGCCGGAGACGTGGCTGCGTTTCTGACACGGGTCAAGAGCGGGTTCCATCGCCTGTTGGAGCGCCCGTCGACCGTCGACCTCAAGAAGTACGCCGAGGTCCTGACCTCGATCGAGTGGCGCGAGGAGCGGGTCGCCAAGCTCGACGACGGCGAGCTGACCGAGGCCGCCGCCGCGCTGCGCGAGAAGCTGGCGGGCACCGCGAAGGACATGGACAGCCAGGCCATGGTCGAGCTGTGCGCCCTCGGCCGCGAGGCGGCCAGGCGGGCGCTGGAGCAGCGGCCGTACGACATGCAGCTGGTCGGCGCGATGGAGCTGCTGCACGGGCGGATCGTGGAGATGGGCACCGGTGAGGGCAAGACCCTCGCTGGCGCGCTGGCCGCGGCCGGGTACGCGCTGCAGGGCCGGTCGGTGCACGTCATGTCGGTCAACGACTACCTGGCGCGCCGCGACGCGGAGTGGATGCGGCCGGTGTACGAGCTGCTCGGGGTGTCCGTCGGCTGGGTCGACCAGGAGTCCAGCCCGGAGCAGCGGCGCGACGCCTACGCCGCCGACGTGACCTACGGCGCGGTCAGCGAGATCGGCTTCGACGTGCTGCGCGACCGGCTGTGCGTCGACCCGGAGGAGCTGGTGCAGCGCACACCGGACGTGGCGCTGATCGACGAGGCCGACTCGGTGCTGGTCGACGAGGCGCGGGTGCCGCTGGTGATGGCCGGGTCGACCGACGACAGCCAGGGCGACCCGGAGGTGGCGCAGGTCGTGCGGGCACTGCGCCCCGGGCAGCACTACGAGCGCGACGAGGACAACCGCAACGCGTGGCTGACCAGCCGCGGCGCGAAGGTCGTGGAGAAGGCCCTCGGCGACATCGACCTGTACTCCGGCGACCACTCCGACCGGCTCGCCGCGGTCAACGCCGCCCTGCACGCGCACGCCCTGCTGCAACGCGACGTCGACTACATCGTCCGGGACGGCAAGGTCCACCTGATCAACACCTCGCGCGGCCGGATCGCACTGTTGCAGCGCTGGCCGGACGGGTTGCAGGCGGCGGTGGAGGCCAAGGAGCGGCTCAAGCCGACCGAGAGCGGCGAGGTGCTCGACTCGATCTCCGTGCAGGGCCTGGTCGGCCGGTACAAGCGGGTCTGCGGGATGACCGGCACCGCGCAGGCCGTCGCCGAGCAGCTGCGGGAGTTCTACGAGCTGAAGGTGTCGGTGATCCCGCCGAACAAGCCGTGCGTGCGCGAGGACGAACCGGACCGGGTCTACGAGACGGTCGAGGCCAAGGAAGCCGCGCTGGTCGCCGAGATCGTCGAGCAGCACAAGACCGGGCGGCCGATCCTGGTCGGCACCATGGACGTCGCCGAGTCCGAGCGCATCGCCGACAAGCTGACCGAGGCGGGCGTGTCCAGCGTCGTGCTCAACGCGAAGAACGACGCCGAGGAAGCCGCGATCGTGGCCGAGGCGGGCGCGCTGGCCGCGGTGACGGTGTCGACCCAGATGGCCGGGCGCGGCACCGACATCCGCCTCGGCGGCGCCGAGGGCGACAACGACGACCACGACAAGGTCGCCGACCTCGGCGGCCTGTACGTGATCGGCTGCGGCCACTACCCGTCGAGCAGGCTGGACAACCAGCTGCGCGGCCGCTCCGGCCGCCAGGGCGACCCGGGCGGGTCGGTGGTGTTCGCGAGCCTCACCGACGACCTGGTCAACCAGTACGCCCCGGACGCCGCGGCGGGCACGGACCCGGACGACGACGGCAAGTACGGCGACGACCCGACCGCGCGCCGGTTCATCGAACACGCGCAACGCGTCGCCGAGGGTGTCAACATCGACATCCACCGCAACACGTGGCGCTACACGCGGCTGATCGAGCACCAGCGCGGCATCGTGCTGGCCTACCGCGACGACGTGCTCAACTCGGACCTGGCGGCGCGGCAGCTCAAGGAGCGCGTACCGGAGAAGTGGTCGGACCTCGACGACGCGGTGCTGGAACGGGCCGCGCGGCACGTGCTCCTGTTCCACTTGGACAGCCGGTGGTCGCAACACCTGGCGTACCTGTCGGACGTGCGGGAGACGATCCACCTGCGGGCCCTGGCCAGGGAGACACCGATCGACGAGTTCCACCGGGCGGCGATCGGGGAGTTCCGGGGACTGCTGAAGGAAATCGGCGACCTGGCGGCGGAAACCTTCGAGACGGCTGAGGTGACGGCCGACGGGGTGGACCTGGATCAAGCGGGGCTGCGGCGGCCCACGTCGACTTGGACGTACATGGTGCACGACAACCCGTTCGACTCCGATGCCGAGCAGGCACTGCAACGGGTGCGGGCGTCGCTGAAGAAGATCAAGGCCACGAAGAACTGAGGCGGCGGGCCGGTTGGTCGCTGGCCTTGGCCTCCGGCCTTGATCCTTGACCTTGGTGTCCGGCCATGGTCGTTTGCGGCTGCCCGGAACGACTTCGCCCGCCGCCCGGCCTTGCGGTGCTTCGCGGCCGCTTCGCACGCGCTCGACCAGGCGATTCCCGTTGGACAGCACCGAAATCTTCACCCGTTCCAGCGACAGAAGTTATCCACATCCCGATCTTCGGCGGCCTGTGTGAAGATCGATTGTCGGTGGGTGCCGATAGACTGGCACTGGGACGCCCCCCGGAGAGGGTGGGGGCTGGGGCAGGACTGGCGTGCGCGCGCGAAGCGGTTCCGGCGGGGGCCAAGCCGCCCGGTGGGGCTAAGCCACCCGGATAGGGCCAAGGCGCCTGGGTGAGGCTAAGGCACCCGGGGTGGGGTAAGGGACCAGCGCGGGGTAAGACGGCCTGGAGAGGTTTGCCCGGCCCGAGAGGGATCTGGTGAGCGCAGCGGTCGGGCGGGGTAAGCGACCGGCGCGGGGCGAGATGGCCTGGAGGGGCTTGCCTGGGCTGAGAGCGAGCGCGCACGGCGGTCGGTGCGGGTAGGGGACCAGCGGGGTGAGGCGGTTTGCCTGGGCTAGGAGAGATCTGGCGGGCGGGCGCGGCGGTCGGTGTGGGGTAAGAGTTCGGTGCGGGGCAAGAGAAGCGGCGGCCCGGTAGGGCTGGGGGCTTGCCTGGGGTAGGCGGGGCTTGCGGTGGGGTGTCCACACTGGACGGGGTCGGTGGGGTGTGGGGTGAGGTTCGCCGCTGAGTCGGGGGTGAGGGCGGGTTGGTCGCTACGGTTGGGGGGAGTGTTCACGGGAAGGGGTCGCGGGTGACGGAGTTGGGGCAGGTCAAGGTCGGGGTGCTCGGGGGGACCGGGCCGCAGGGGCGTGGGTTGGCGTTGCGGTGGGCCAAGGCGGGGATCCCGGTTGTCCTGGGGTCGCGCGCGGCCGAGCGGGCCGAGGTCGCGGCGGCGGAGTTGCGGGAGGCGGCTGGGGTCGAGCACGTCACCGGGCTCGACAACGCGGGGTGTGCGGCGGAGGCGGACGTCGTGCTGGTCGCTGTGCCGTGGGACGGGCACCGGGAGCTGCTGGAGGGTCTGCGCGACCAGCTCGCGGGCAAGATCGTCATCGATTGCGTGAACCCGCTGGGCTTCGACAAGCAGGGGCCGTTCGCGCTGCCGGTGGACGAGGGCAGCGCGGCGCAGCAAGCGGAGCGGACCTTGCCGGACTCGCGGGTCACGGCGGCGTTCCACCACGTGTCGGCCGTGCTGCTCGGTGATCTGTCGGTCGCCGAGGTCGACATCGACGTCCTTGTCCTGGGCGATGACCGCGAGGCCACCGACACCGTGCGCGCCCTCGCCGACGCCATCCCCGGCATGCGCGGCGTCTACGGCGGTCGGTTGCGCAACGCCCACCAGGTCGAGGCGTTCACCGCCAACCTGATCGCCATCAACCGCCGGTACAAGTCGCACGCGGGGCTGCGGATCACCGATGTCTGACGCGGTCGACGACCACGGCACCGCGCTGGGGTCGGTCGGCTCGTTCCGCCGCGTGGTCAGCCTGGTGCCGTCGCTGACCGAGGCCGTCGCGGTGTCGGCCCCCGGCCTGCTGGTCGGCGCCACCGACTACTGCACCCACCCGCCGACCCTGGACGTCCCGAGGGTCGGCGGGTCGAAGTACCCGGACTTGGCCGCGGTGCGCGATCTCGCCCCGGACCTGGTCATCACCAACACCGAGGAGAACCGCCTCGACGACGCGACCGCACTGCGCGCCGCGGGCGTCCCGGTCTGGGTGACCGACGCGCCCACCACCGTCCCCGCGGGCCTCGCCTCCGCCCGTCGCCTCCTCGAAGCCCTCGGCACCACACCCGACTGGCTCGCCGAGGCCGACGAGGTCTGGGCCGCCACGACTCCGGCCTGGGCCACCGCGATCATCCCGGTCTGGCGCAAACCCTGGGTCGTGGTCGGCCGAGACACCTTCGCCGGAGACGTCCTATTACGCCTAGGCGTCACCAACGCCTACGCCACCGACCCCGAGCGCTACCCCAGGCCGACCCTCGAAGCCCTCAACGCCACCCCCGCAGACCTGGCCATCCTCCCGGACGAGCCCTACGAGTTCACCCCCACCGACGGCCCCAACTGGTTCCCCGCCAAACGCTCGATCCTGGTGACCGGCCGCTACCTGACCTGGTACGGCCCCTCCCTCACCACCGCCCGAGCAGCCCTCACCGCAGCCCTGACCGGGAACTAAGGAACCGGCCCTGCGTAGCAATCGGAGACATCCAGCGCCACGCACCCCACCCAGCGCCACTTCTCTTGCCCCGCACCGAACTCTTGCCCCACACCGACCGCCGCGCGCGCTCGCCAGATCCCTCCCAGCCCAGGCAAGCCCCTCCAGGCCGTCTACCCTGCGCTGGCCCCTTACCTACCCAGGCGGCTTAGCCCCACCCGGGTGCCTTAGTCCCACCCAGGCGGCTTAGCCCCATCCGGGCGGTGTAGCCCTATCCAGGCGGCTTAGCCCCGCCGGAACCGCTTCGCGCGCGCACGCCAGTCCTGCCCCAGCCCCCACCCTCTCCGGGGGGCGTCCCAGTGCCAGTCTATCGGCACCCACCGACAATCGATCTTCACACAGGCCGCCGAAGATCGGGATGTGGATAACTTCTGTCGCTGGAACGGGTGAAGATCTGGGCGATGAGGAACGGGAAGTTGCTGGTCAGAGCCTTGGGTGCCTGCGTAGAGCGGCGGAGCGGGACAAGTCGGTTCGTGAGAGGTCGGGCGAGGGGCGGAACGGTAGCGGGGAGTCCACAGTAGACAGATAAGCGTCAGGCGCGTTCGAAGGTGAGGCGGCGGGTTTCGGGGTTCACGGCGGTGAGGCGGACTCGGACCGGTTGGCCTTCGCGGAGGTTCTCGCCTGCGGATTTGGCCAGGACCGGTGGGGTGGGGATGAAGATCTCGGCGACGGTCGCCTCGGCGCGCAGGACGACGGCGTCGAACTCGGTGCCCACGGAGTTGGCGAGGACCCAGGTCTCGACCTGGTCCAGGCACGCGCGGTCGACCTTGGCGGCGACGGAGTCGGAGGACTCCATGAGGCCGGGCAGCGACGGCAGGGCGTCGTGCACCCAGGCCGGGATCGGGTCGCCCGCGCAGACCGCCAGGCAGATCTCGGTGGCGAAGCGGTCGACCAGGCGGCGCAGGGGGGCCGTGACGTGGGCGTACGCGGCGGCGATGCCCGCGTGGGTGGTCAGTTCCGGCAGGTCGCCGTCGAACACCGTGTAGCCCGCGCCGCGCAGGAGGCGGGTGGCGTCCATGAACAGGGCCAGGGCGGCGGGATCGGCCGGGTCGAGGCCGGCGAGGAGTTCGGCGGTGCTGGTCCCGGCGGGCCAGTCGATGCCCAGCGCCTCGGCTGAGCGGTGGAGCCACTCGGTGGCGTTGTCGTCGGCGGGCGGCAGGGTTCGCAGCACCCCGACCTTCGCGCGCAGCATGATCTGGGCCGCGCACATGCCGGTGAGCAGCGACAGCTCGGCGTTCCACGCGTCGACCGCGGTCCGCGTGCGCAGCACCAGCCCCCAGGAGTCGCCCACCTGGTCGACGTCCTGCTCGGGCAGTTGCAGCTCGACCGCGCCCCGCTTGATCGCCAACGCGCGGCGCAGCGACCCGACCTCGGGCAGCAACCGCACCGACGGGTGCGCACGACCGGCGTCGATGTCGGCCTGCACGGTCTCGTAGTCGAACTGGGCGACCGACCGGATCCACGCCCGGCGCACGTCCGCGGCGACCGGCTGCCCCTCGCCGTCGAGGTCGATCGTCCACAGCGCGGCCGCGCGGCGCTCGTCCGGCAGCAGGCTCGCCGCGCCCTCCGACAGCACGGTCGGGTGCAGGGGCACGTTGCCGTCTGGCAGGTACATCGTCTGACCGCGCTCACGGGCGACCTTGTCGAGCGCGCCCTCTGGCACCAAGAAGGCGCCGAGGTCAGCGATCGCGTAGTGCAGCCGGTAGCCCTTGTCGAGGCGAGTCAGGCACAACGCCTGGTCGAGGTCCTTGGCACCGGGCGGGTCGATGGTGACGAACGGGATGTCGGTCGCGTCCACCCGCGAGCCGCGCGGACCGTCCGACACCGCCTGCTCCGCCTCGGTCAACGCGGCCGGGGGGAACTGGGTGGGGAGGTCGAAATCCGCGCGGACCCGCGCGAAGTCGGTCCCGATCGCCGCGGAGTCCACGGGGGAACCCTAACCGGTGAACGGGACCGGCGGGGATCGGTCAGCTGCCCTCGCGCCACGCGTTGGTGATCGGCAGCCTGCGGTCCCGGCCGAACGCCCGGAAGCTGATCTTCGTGCCCGGCGGATACTGGCGCCGCTTGTACTCGGCGAGGTCGACCATGCGCAGCACCCGGTCCACCACCTCGGCGGAGAACCCGGCGGCGAGCAGGTCCTGGTAGCCGCGGTCGCCCTCGACGTAGTCGTCGAGCACGGCGTCGAGCAGCGCGTAGTCGGGCAGCGAGTCGCTGTCGAGCTGGCCGGGGCGCAGCTCGGCCGACGGCGGCTTGGTGATCGAGTCCTCGGGGATCGGCGGCACCTCGCCGCGCTTGTCCGCCTCGGCGTTGCGCCAGCGGGCCAGCTCCCAGACCAGCGTCTTGGGCACGTCCTTGATCGGGGCGAACCCGCCGACCGCGTCGCCGTAGATCGTGGAGTAGCCGACCGCGAGCTCGGTCTTGTTGCCGGTCGCCAGGACCAGGTGGCCGTGCTGGTTGGACAGCCCCATCAGCGTGACGCCGCGGCAGCGGGCCTGCACGTTCTCCTCGGCGAGCCCGGTCAGCCCCAGGTCGCCGACGAACACCTCGACCATCCGCGCGATCGGCTGGACGCTGTAGTGCACCCCGGTGCGGTCGGCGAGCTCCTTCGCGTCCGACTTCGAGTGCTCCGACGAGTAGCCCGACGGCATGGAGACGCCGTGCACCGCGTCGGCTCCGAGGGCGTCGACGGCGAGGGCAGCCACTACGGCCGAGTCAATGCCACCCGAGAGCCCTAGGACTACCGAGCGGAAGCCGTTCTTGGTGACGTAGTCGCGCAGGCCGGTCACGAGCGCGGCCCAGACCTCCGCCTCTTCTGGCAACGCCTCGGCGATAGGCGGCACGTGCGCGGGTTCGTAGGCGGGCACGGGCTGGTCGGAGATGGTGGTGCGGCGGATCGCGAACTCGTCGTCGGCCCGGGCGTCGGTCTTCGCGGCCCCACCCGGGACGTCGAGGTCGACGACCATCAGGTGCTCGACGAACTGCGGCGCCCTGGCCAGCAGCGCGCCGTCCGCGCCGACGACCATCGAGTCGCCGTCGAAGACCAGGTCGTCCTGGCCGCCCACCTGGTTGACGTACACCAGCGGCGCCCCGGCCTCACCGGCGCGGCGGGCCACCAGCGGCAGCCGCGCGTCGTCCTTGTGGCGCTCGTACGGCGAGGCGTTCGGGGCGACGACCAGGTCGACCCCGGCCCGGCCGAGCGCGGCGATGGGGCCGCCCTCCTGCCAGATGTCCTCGCAGATGACCATGCCGACCTCGAGGCCGCGGACGCGCACGATGTCGAGGGTGTGACCGGGCTTGAAGTAGCGGCGCTCGTCGAAGACGCCGTAGTTGGGCAGGTGGTGCTTGAACTGCCGCGCGACGACCTGGCCCCCGTGCAGCACCGCCGCACCGTTGCGCGGGCCCTCGGCGTCCTGCTCCAGGTAGCCGACGTACGCGGGCAGGTCGCCGCAGCCAGCGTCGGCGAGCTCGGTGGCCAGGCGGGTCAGCGCGTCCTTGGCGGCCGCGGCGAAGGACTGGCGCAGCGCCAGGTCCTCCACGGGGTACCCGGTCAGCACCATCTCCGGGAAGACGACCAGGTGCGCCCCGGCCTCCGCGGCCCGGCGCGCCCAGGCCACGACGGTGGCGGCGTTGCCGCCGAGATCGCCCACGGTGGGGTTGACCTGGGCCAGTGCGATACGGAGCTGCGGCATGTCCTCATCCTCCACCATGTTTTCGCCTGAGAGGCGAAAATACGGGTCCCGGGTGAGGAACACCATAGGTCCTGGGGTGCTGACCTGGGAATCAGCGGAACTCGTCGGTCGCGGCGCGCAGGGCTTCGAGCACGCCGGGGTCCGCGGTGGAATGCCCCGCCTGGGGGAGGATGGTCAGCCGCGCCGACGGCCACGCGGACGCCAGGAGCCAGGCGGACGCGGGCGGGCAGACGGCGTCGTAGCGGCCCTGGACGATGCGGCCGGGGATGCCCGCGATCAGGTGGGCGTCGCGCAGCAGCTGGTCCTCGGCCAGCCACCCGCCGTTGGCGAAGTAGTGCAGAGCGAGCCGGGCGAACGGCACGGCGAACGCCGGGTCCGCGTACTGGGCGACCAGGGCCGGGTTGGGCACGAGCGACACCGTGGCGCCCTCCCAGTTGCTCCACGCGGTCGCCGCCCCGGCCCGGACGCCGGGGTCCTGGCTGGAGATCAGCTCCTGGTAGACCGCGAGCGGGTCGCGGCCGGGCGGCACCAGGCGCAGGAAGTCCGCCCACGCCTCGGGGAAGATCGCGCCAGCGCCGCCGCGGTAGAGCCAGTCCAGCTCCGGGGGACGCAGCAGGAAGACGCCGCGCAGGATGATCTCGGTGACCCGGCCGGGGTGGCGTTGCGCGTACGCGAGGGCCAGGGTCGCGCCCCACGAGCCGCCGAAGAGCTGCCACCGGTCGACCCGCAGGTGCTCGCGCAGCCGCTCCAGGTCGGCGACCAGGTGCCAGGTCGTGTTGGTCGCCAGGCTCGCCCCCGACCCGTCGACCGGCGGCCAACTGCGGCCCGACCCGCGCTGGTCGACCAGCACGACCCGGTACGCGGACGGGTCGAAGTGCCTGCGCTGCACCGGGTGCGTGCCCGCGCCGGGGCCACCGTGCAGGACCACGACGGGTTTCCCGCGCGGGTTGCCGCTGACCTCCCAGTAGACCCGGTGCCCGTCACCGACGTCGAGCATGCCCCGGTCGTGCGGCTCGACCGGCGGGTACAGGGACAGCATGGCGTCCATGCTGCCCTACCCCGCACCGCTGGCGACCACGGCGCCGTTCGTCGAGTCGGCTCCGCTCCCCTGAATCCCGAGACGTCGACCCAGCTGGGATCGTCCCAAGTGGATGCTGTGGTCGACCGCGCACGGCCGACCACAGCCCGAGTCCTCAGTGGAACGCGTGCTCCGGCGCCGGGAAATCCTTGCCCCGCACGTCATCGGCGAACGCCTTGGCCGCGGTCAGCAGCGTGTCGGCCACATTCGCGTACTGCTTCACGAACCGCGGCGGCTTGGCGCGGCGCAACCCGGCCATGTCCTGCCACACCAACACCTGCGCGTCGCAGTCCGGGCCCGCGCCGATGCCGACGGTCGGCACCCGCAGCTCGTGGGTGACCCGCTTGGCGACCTCAGCGGGGACCATCTCCATCACCACCGCGAACGCCCCGGCCTCCTGGACCGCGATGGCGTCGGCGACCACCGAGTCACCGGTCTCGCCGCGGCCCTGGACCCGGTAGCCGCCGAGGTTGTGCTCACTCTGCGGGGTGAACCCGACGTGGCCCATGACGGGGATGCCCGCATTGGTGATGGCCCGCACGTGCGGCGCGAAAGCCCGGCCACCCTCCAGCTTCACCGCGTGCGCGCGCCCCTCCTTCATGAACCGCACCGCCGTGGCGACGGCCTGCTCGACCGACACCTGGTACGACCCGAACGGCAGGTCGGCGACCACCAGGGCACGGCTCGTGGCCCCCGCCACCGCGCGGACCAGCGGAATCAGCTCGTCGACGGTGACCGGGAGCGAGGTCTCGTAGCCGAACACGTTGTTGGCCGCGGAGTCGCCGACCAGCAGCACCGGGATCCCGGCCTCGTCGAACAGCTCGGCGGTGTACATGTCGTAGGCGGTGAGCATGGGCCACGGCTCACCGCGGTCCTTGAGCTCCTGCAGGTGGTGCACCCGGACGCGCTTCACGGGCTTGCGGGCAGCACTCCCCGAACCGTAGGGAGCGGCTTCCGAACCGGACTCGGCAGGCATCACTGTCGACCGTCCTTCCCTCGAGGCCCACGTCATCGCAGGTCCCCGGGTCAGCGGATGGCTTTACCACCCCAGCGTCGCACCACCCCCGCCCGCACGCGACCCCCTGGGACCGACCTCACAACCCCCCACGCCCCCGCCACAGTCGCTTGTCCGAACGTCCCCCTCACAGTCGTTGGCCAGCCACGCGCTCCTCGGATCCGCTGGTGCCAAGCCTGCTCGATGGGGCGGACTTGTTTTGTGTGGGGGGACGGCACACGTAGCGTCGTTCGCGGCAGGGCCTGCTTTTCGGCCCCTGCTTTGCGGTTCTGCCCGGGTGTCGTAGGGGCCCCGCGCAAAACAAGTTCGCCGCATCGAGCTTGTCACTTGAATCGCGTCCCGGCCAATGCCGCAGGCGAGGCGTTGATCGTCGACGCCGCAGGCGAGCACGAGAGCCGGAACACCCCCAGCTCAAGATCAAACCGCCCAAAGCACCCCCCGACATACAGCTTACCGAGCGGCACCGACAAACAGCCAGAGCGACCAAGCCCCCTGTGGACAACCAACCACACGCCACCGGGCACGGCCGCAGCCGTGCCCGGTGTCTACTCGCGGTCTCTAGTCGTCCTCGCGGTCCCAAGCCTGGTCTGCCTTGTCGGCGGCTTTGGTGCGTTCCCGCGCGATGTCCAGGGCCCGCTCGGCGGTTGCTCGGTCCGGGTACGGCCCGAGCAGGTCGACCGAGCGGCCGCGGGTGCCGTGTTCCACCTGGTTGGTCTTGGTGTTGTAGTACCAGCCGGGGTCGGGGTTGGGGTCTTCTGCCATGGTGATCAGCTAACCCCAGTTGGGGGCCTGCTGCACCGGGAAGCCGCGCGGGGGTGTGTCCTGGTTGGCGTTGTGGTGCTGGCTGGGGATGGGGTCGAGGCAGGAGACCAGGACTTCCTGGACCTCGGGGTTCTCGATGCGGCGGCCGTTGCGTTCGCGGTAGACGAGTTCGCCGTCCGTATCTATCTCGACCATGCAGCCGACCTCGGCGAGTTGGTCCTCATCCAGGTCGACCAGGCGTTCGCGGCGGGAGGGGACGACGCGGTACTCGGGCCAGTCGAGGTGGGCGTAGACCTGGTGGAACTCGTGCAGCAGGTGGGCCATGTGCTGCTGCCACGGCAGGGGCATGGCCTCGGCCAGCGACCGGGGCAGCACGACGTAGCCCTCGCTGACGCCGGGGCGGGGCGCGGTGTTGAGGAAGTCGCGGACGGGCGCGCCGGAGGCGGGGGGTCCTGGGTGGCGGGGGATCGGCCCGGGTGGGTACATGTTCACGGTGGTGCCCTTCCTCAGACCCCCGGCCGGACGGCCTGGTTCATCAGTTCGCCCTCGGTCAAGGCGACGGGCCGGATGTGCACCGGCACCCCGCTCTGCTGGGCCTCCACGATCTTGCCATCGCCGAGGTACATCGCCACGTGGTGGATGGTCCTGGGGTTGGACTCGTCGTAGGCCCAGAACAGCAGGTCGCCCGGCTGGGCCTGCTCGACGGGCAGCAGCGCGCCGGACCAGTACTGCTCGCGCGAGGTGCGGGGCAGGCTGATGCCGCCGGAGCGGTAGGACTGGACCATCAGGCTGGAGCAGTCGTAGGAGTTCTGCTGGTTGGTGGGGGCGCCCCACACGTAGGGCTTGCCCTGCTGGCCCAGCGCGAACTGGATGGCGGCGCCCGCGGCAACGGTCGGGGCGGGCAGCAGGTTGCCGAAGCCGGTGCCGCAGCCGGTGAAGTTCTCGATGTGCGCCAGTTCGCCGATGAGGTGCGCGGCCATCGACTCCCAGCGGTGGTAGCGGTCCGGGAACGCGGAGCGCTCCACGTCCTGCGCGGACTCCCCCGGGCGCTGGCTGTCCCAGTTGGGGACGTTGAGCAGCACGTCGTAGAACTTGTTGATGGCGTAGGTCGGGTTGGTGACCTGCTCCGGGGTGCCCCAGCCCATCGAGGGCCGCATCTGGAAGATGCCCAGGGAGTCGCGGTCGCCGAAGTTGAGGCTGCGCAGGCCGGACTCGGTCATGCCTGCCTGGATGGCGATCTGCCAGGCCCGGGAGCCGAGTTCGCGCTGCTTGCCGATGGTGATGATCATGGCGACGATGCCGCGCTGCTCGTCGGTGAGCCTGGCCGCGTCGGCGGCGCCGGAGCCTGCCGGGCCGGTGCTGGACGGGCCGAGTGCGGCGTTGCAGTTGCCCAGCCCGGCCGCCCTGGCCTCCTCGGCCTGGCCCTGCTGCACGACCTGGCTCACCGCCGCGGTGCTGATGACGGTGGTGACCACGGCGACCACGATGGTGCCGACGATCAGCGCGGTCTTCACCCGGACCCCTGCTGGTAGTCGGCGACCTTCCAGCCCTGCCCGGTGTCGATGACCGTCACGTGGACCGGCCCGGCGTCGGTCGGCACCTCGGCCTCGACGGACTTGGCGTACGAGGTCTCGGCGCGCACGGTGCCGGTGACCCGGGTGGCCTTGATGTTGGCCGGGTCGATCGAGCCCATGACGCCCAGGTACTCCTCGGTGGTGTACGGGCGCAGCCGTTCCAGCCAGTCCTTGCCGGAGATGCCCGACGGGTGGTCGACCCACCGCTCGGCCCACTTGGTGACCGCCTCCAGCGCCTGCGGCGGCGCTGACTCGCGGGTGGTGGGGCTGGGCGCGGAGGTGATCCTGGTCGGCAGCGGGCTGGTGGTGACCTGGGTGGAGATGCCGCGGTCAGGGATCTGACCGGGCCGAGTGGTGGTGGTCGTCGTTGTCGACGAGCCGCCCGCGCCGACCTGGGTGGTGCCCTTGGTGCCGACCACCTTCGGGACCACGATCCCGGCGGCGGTGAGCACGAGCGCGGCGATGAACACCGCCACCGCTAAGTGCCGGGGCGAGCGCAGCGGCCAGCCCCACAGCTTGCGGTACACCGCGGCCCGGCCGCGGTTGGTGCGGATCGGCACGGGTCACCTCACCACGGCGTCGGTCTCGCGCGGCCCGCTGTTGAGCGGCATCCGGCGCGGTGGCTGGTTGTCGGCGACCTCGAGGCCGCGCGAGGGCCGGTAGACCACGTGCACGGGCCTGCCAGCCACCATCTCGACATCGGCGACCCGGGGGGTCGGGTTCGGCTGGGCCTCCACCGGCGCCTCGTACTCGCCGCGCCTGCTCGACACCATCGACGGGATCACCACGGCCTCATCACCGCGGTCCCAGCCGCGGTCGGAGGCGGGCGGGGTGTCGACCGTGCGGCTGGACTGGCCGGGCCCCAGCCCTAGCCTGCCGCCACCGCCTGACCCGTCTGATCCGCCCGGCCCACCTGGCCCGCCAGGCCCGCGGGGGCCGCCGGACCCGAAGGGCCCGCCGGACCCGCCAGGTCCGTCGGGCGGGTCGTCCGGCCCGCCGCCGCCCGGTCCGCCCCACCCGCCCGATCGGCCGGACTCCAGGCGCGGCCTCGACCCATCGATGGCGGCCCTGGCGCGACGCAGGTCCATCCGCTCGGCGTGCACGGTGACCGGGTTGCTCGCCTCGGGTCGTGGCCTTCGGCCGCTGGTCCTGGCCGCCGCGCCCGCCTCGGCGGACTCCCCGGCCTCGCCCTCGCGGACCTGCTCCCAGAAGTTGTCCTGCGGGGTCGGGCCCTCGTGCTTGTTGCGGCGGAACCGGGAGAAGATCCCCGCGCCCGCGCCCGGCATCGACGCGCCCGCGGCGCCCACCGACAGCTCCAGCATCTGCCACATCCGCCGCGCGGGGCGGCCGACCAGGAAGAACACCAGGGTGACGATGGCCGCGAGCAGCATCTGGGTCAGCAGCGAGAGCTTGGCCTCCGGGGAGAAGATCAGCTCAAGGAACTTGAAGTGGATGCCCGCCAGCATCGCCAGCACCAGCACGTTGAGCACCACGGCGCCGACCGCGCGGCCGACCTTGCGCAGGATGTCGTGGTGGATCAGCGCGACCAGGCCGATCACCGGCGCGGCCAGCGCCAGCAGGCGCAGCAGCAGCTGGGCCAGCAGCACGGCGAGCTTGGCGAAGAGCTGGAACAGCGAGTAGACGATCGACTGGAACAGGGCGAGCACGCCCGCGCCGGTCCTGGAGCCGTCGGTGCCCTTGAAGTAGCCGGTCGCCGGGCCGAGCTGGGTGGCGATCGTCTTGTACTCGTTCTTCTTCGCCTGCTCGGCGGCGTTGTCGGCGTCGCGGCCGGTCACCAGGTCGTCGCGGGTCCACGCCTGCGCGTCGAGCAGTTTGCGGCCGAAGTCGCGGGCCTGCGGGGAGTCGGGGCTGCCGAACTCGCCGCGCAGCCAGTTCTCGTAGATGACCTTGTTGTGCAGGTCGGTCGGCAGGATGTGGCGCACCACCCGGTCTTCCTCCGGGTCGACGAAGCCGCCCTGGATGCCGGTGGTGGTGCGCACGATCAGGTCGTCGACGCGGTCGTAGTTGGCCACCAGGACCATCGATGACGCCGCCAACCACATGCCCGCGAACGCGAACAGCGCGCGTTTGCTGACCGTGGCCAGGTCGCCCTTCCAGATCTGGCGGAACAGCAGGATGGCCAGCAGCAGCATGAAGATGCTGAACAGCTGGGTGTAGATGTTGTCGAAGACGGAGTCGGCGGCCTTGCCGATCTGCTCGTTGAGCCCGCCGAGGACACCGCCGGTCATCAGCGTGTAGTGCAACGAGTTCGTGGCGCCGACGATGTTCTTCGCCATGTTGAACAGCTCGTTGCCAGCCCAGTTGTCGATCGTGGCGCCCGGGTCGCTCACCCCGGCTGGCACGAGACCACCGCAGGACTCGTCGTAGACGTGCCAGACCATGCCCGCGAACCCGTAGACCAGGTACGGGCTGTCGGCCTCGCCGTTGCCCTGGGGCGGGTCGATCGCGCCGACCATCCCCGCGCCGGGGCGCTCCGGGTTGGGCACGCAGGAGTCGTTGGCCTGCGCCAGCGCCGGGCTGCCGATGACCGCCTGCAGCGCCACCACGCCGATCACGGCCACCATCGACCAGGACCGGCGCGACATCGCCGTGCCGCGTTGTCTCCTCCGCCGCCGCGCCGCGAGGAGCAGCGTGGCGGCGGCCACCACCAGGAGCGTGATCATGTGACGTCCACCAACCTCGCCGGGCTCGGGCAACCGGGCACTAGCTTGATCAACTTAGCCAACCGGACAACGCCGCGGACAGGGTCCGCACCGGTACTCATGCCGCGTCCTCGCGACCGCGCTTCTTACCGCCCCCTGGCTCGTCCCCGCCACCGCCGGGCACCGGCTCGCCGATGAAGTCCTCCTCGGTGAGGCCGAGTTCGAACTCCGCGGCCCGCTCGAACTCCTCGTCGGTCGCCGACCCGTCCAGCGGCTCGAACTCGTACTCGCTCGGCGGGGTCGGCGCCGGGATCTGCTGCGGCTCGACGACCTGGCGGCCGACCTCGCGCTGCGCGTCCGGGGTGGTGTCCATGACGGTGCGCAGGTGGTTGAGGTGCTCGCCGGACAGGTCGACCCGGATGCGCTCCACACCGCCCGCGCCGTCGCCGAAGATGAACTGCCGCGGCGAGGTGTCGCGCTCGGTCATGCCGCGGTGCGCGCCCGGCCTGCGGCCGAGGCTGGCGACCACCTGCTCGTAGCCCGCGCCGATCGGGACCTTGAGCAGCCGCAACGCGTCCGCCTGAGCGGCGTCGTCGTCGAGGCGGCCGATGAACACCGAGTCCAGCAGCGTCACGAAGCCCTGGATCTTGAGGAAGTCGGCCGGGATCTGCGAGGACAGCAGGACCCGGACGTTCCACTTGCGGGAGTCGCGGGCGAAGCGGTTCATCAGCACCCGGCCGGTGGGCACCTCGGAGAGGAAGAACGCCTCGTCGATCCAGACGCCCTTGCGCATGTCCTTGGGCTTGTCGTAGATCGAGCGCTGGGTGAGCCAGGCGGCCAGGTTGAGCATCTCCACGCCGAGCGCCTCGGCGTCGGTCCAGTGCTCGCGGCCGACGCCGTCCTTGGGCAGGGTCAGGCCCGCCATGGTCAGCACGGTCATCCGGTCGTCGCGCTGCTCGTCGTAGGGGTCAGCGCCGCGCTCGGGGATGAGCAGCGACATCCGCTCCTTCATCTCGTCGAGGAAGTCGGCGACCACGACGGCGTGCTCGTGGTGCTCGCTGGCGTCGCGGCGCAGCGCCTCGAACACCAGGCTCGGGTCGGCGTCGACCCGGCCGCCGACGGTGCGCACGGCGCGCAGCAGCACGATCCGGCTCTGCGGCAGCCTGGCCACCTCGTAGGGCAGCAGGCCGGTGAGCACGTCGAGCACCAGGCGGCGGCGGGTCGCGGCGGCCAGCGCCTTCTCCCGGCGCCACGCGCGCTCCGGGTCCTCCTCGTCCAGGAAGTGGTCGATCTTGGGCTCGGCCACCACCCGGTACGGGTTGAGGATGCCCGCCTGGGCGTTGAGCAGGTTGATCGGCCGCGCGTAGGGCCGCAGCTCCGGCAGGTCGCAGAGCCGGGCCAGCGGGCCGGACGGGTCGAGGATCGTCCAGTGCGCCCCGGCCCGCAGCGTCTTGTAGACGATGCCGCCGCCGAGGAAGGACTTGCCGCCGCCGAGGCCGGCGACCATCGCGGTCAGCCCGGAGCCGTCGCGGATCTCCTGGGCCATCCACGGGTCCCACGCCACCGGGCGCCGGGTCGCGGTGCAGGTCTCGCCGAGCAGGATGCCGCGCCGGTCGCCGACCTCCGCGGTCGCGGTAGGCACAGCGGAAGCGGCCCACACAACGGAACCACGGCGCAGGTAGGCGCTAGAGGCCAACGGCTCACCGGGGATGAACTCGCGCGCCATCGCGTACTGCGCCTCGGGGTGCTCGATGGCGACCTTCGGCTTGTAGAGGTCCAGCAGCTGCTGGGCCAGGCGCAGCGCGTCGCGCTCGGTCGGGCCGGACACCGCGAGCCGCCACCACGAGCGCACCCGGGTGGCCAGCGCGGTGAAGCCCGACGTCATCTCGTCGTCGATCTCCAGCACCCGGCTCGCCTGCCGCGCCAGCGACTGCGGCGGCTCCAGCTCGTGCTCGTCGGTGTAGTGCTTGACCTGCGAGCGGACCTTGTTCATCTGCCGCTGCAGCTCGCCGGAGACCTCCTCCGGCTTGCGCACGTACAGCCGCGCGGACCACTCGACGGAGGCGGGCAGCCGGTCGCTGCGCTGCACCCACGGGTCGTCGATCTCGGGGATCTGCAGGCCGTGCATCATGCCGACGGTCAGCACGGTCACGTGCCGGGTGACGCCCGCGTTGGAGCCGGTGCGGCCGCGGACGGTCACGGTCGGGGAGTACGGGTCCTGGTGGAAGTCGGCGGCGTCGGTGAAGCTCGCCAGGTCTTCCGGTTCCCAGGCGGCGCCGGGCACGGCGGGCATGTTGCGCGGCGCGGGGAGCCCGAGCGAGCACGACCGGTGCATCAGCCAGGACATCTCCTCGGCGGTCGCCGGGCGGCCCTCCAGACCGGCCGAGCCGATCACCTGGTCGAGGTGCTCGACCTCGCTCTCGATGGCCAGCAGCTCGGCGTCCACCGCGTCGGGGAACACCTTGCGCAGCAACGGTGCCGCGCGCTCGACAGCCCGGTCGACCACGTTGCGGGTCTGCACCTGGACACCCAGGTAGACCTCCTTCTCCGCCATGGAGCGGCCGAGGAGCTGCTGCTGCTCACCGATGAGGTAGTCGTCGAAGCTCAACGCGCCCGGCACGTCCGGCAGCCGGTTGACCGCGTTGTGCACGTGCGCCTCGGCCCACATCCGGATCGGGTACGGCCGGGTGGTGACCCGCAGGTGCAGCCACCGGCCAGCCAGCTCGGCGTACTGGCCCGCGATGGCGGCGACGAGGTCCTGGCGTTGCGAGTCGGAGCGGAACGACCAGCGCTGCGGGGCGAGCCGGTACCAGGCGTAGACGTCGGTGCCGGTGCGCAGCAGGTGCCCGTCGATGGTCCTGGCCGCGATCTCGGGGGTGTAGCTGGGCATGGCGGCCTCGCCGGGCAGCCGTTTGCCCGCCTTGCGCGGTGCCTGGGCCTGTTCGTAGCGCGCGCTGTGCCGGGTGCGCCCCGGTTGGGGCACGCGGTCGTGCGGCTGGCCCGCCGGATAGGGCGCGAGGGTGTCCCGCTCGCGCTTACGGCGTCCGAACACCGCTGCCCTCCCTGTTCCTCGTGTTCCTGGCGTAACCGGCCTTGCTGGGTGCCGCGGGCGGGTTGGCCGTGCGCGCGACCCTGGCGCGGCGACGGGCTTCTTCGGCCCTACGGGCAGTCTTGGCGCGACGGCGGTCGGGGCCGCGTCGGTCCCGGCGGGGTAACTCGGGGCGCACGCGCACACCGGCCGCGCTGACCGCGCCCCCGTTGCCGGAGGTGGTCTCGCGCGGGCTGTTGAGCTCGCGGACCCACATGGTGAGCACCGCGCCGAGCGGGCGCTCGTGGCTGATCCTGGAGCAGATGACCATGGTCAGCCCGATGGTGGCGACCAGCCCCCAGGCGAACGACCAGAACAGGCCGACCCCGAGGTTGCGCAGCACGGTCAGCGCCAGCAGGAAGACAACGGTGCCGACCCCCCAGGCCACGTACCGCGCGCGGAACGGGAAGGTGGCCTTGGGCGGGCCGAGCCACACGGCGTCGACCCGGTAGACCTCGTCGTCGGTGCGTATCCGCACGTGAGTTCCCCGCGCCTGGTCAGCCGGTGAACAGACCGGCGAGCCAGCGGCCGATGCCCTCACCGGCGTTGGTCACCGCGAGGCCGACGATGGCGAGCGCGACGATCACACCGCCGAGCCTGCGCATCACGCCCGCGTTGTCCCCCTTGCCGCCGCCGAGCCAGAGCAGCAGGAGCGCGACCACCAGCAGCAGCAGCGGGATGATGTTGTCGAGGATCCAGGTGCGCAGGTTGCCGGTGTCGATGTCGGTCTGCGGTGGCTGCTGCTGCTGGGCGAGGTCGAAGAGGGCGGCGATGGTCGGGCTAGTCATCTCGATCTCCCAAGTGCGCGGAAAGCGTCGGGGCGCCGTGCTGCCGCGCGACAGGTCTGTGCGGTGCCAGTCGAGTACAGCACGACCGGCACATCGTTGTCATTACTAACGGTAGCTAGCAGGATGCGTTCCGTAGAGGCCGGTGGCCCTCCTCTGTCCCGTCCGGCTGCCATCTGACCACACCATCATCATCCTGGCGGGGCCGGTCAGGACCCACGACCACCCGATTTTCCTAGTCCGGGGGCCGGTTCACCCGCACGCGCGATCATCGACCACCGAGAGTGACGCAATTCACAGCGAATTTCCCGGCGCGGCGCGTGCGGAACTACTCCAATCGGTGTAGGCGACCGTTTGGTCTACAGGGGCGGGCGAGCCGACGTTTAAGCCGGATCCTGTATCCCGAGACCCGCGTCTCGGGCGGCGACCATCCATCTAGACCTACCGTTGCCGGCAGGCTCGTGCGGCCTACCCGCAGACTCGGGCGGGCAGCCCTCGAACGTCTGCGCAGGGGTCTCACGACCCCTTCTTGGCCTTGCTCCGGGTGGGGTTTACCTAGCCACCCCGGTCACCCGGGGTGCTGGTGGTCTCTTACACCACCGTTTCACCCTTACCCAGCCGTGAGGCCGGGCGGTCTCTTCTCTGTGGCACTGTCCCGCGAGTCACCTCGGGTTGCCGTTAGCAACCACCCTGCCCTGCGGAGTCCGGACTTTCCTCGTCGGTGCTCGCGCACCGCCGCGGCCGCCCGGTCGACTCGCCCGCGGCACAAGGATAGAGGGGTCCACCCAGCGGTCCGCACGTCCCATGGCGTGGACGCCGTTGAGCCCTCCCGACCTGGACTGATCTACTGCGGGTATGTCCGGTGACCGAGTTCTCACCCGGCGCAGGCACGTGGACTTCCTGCTCCTCGCGGGCGGCGGTTGTCGTCGCTGACACACCCCGTCACCGACCCGCCGACCACAGGGGGATCCCGTGGGCACCATCCTGATCATCTCCGGCAGCCCGTCGCCGTCCGCCCGCGCGGGCGTGCTCGTGCGGCACGTGTCCGACGAGCTGCGCGGGCTCGGCGACCGGACGCGGCTGCTGAGCGTGCGCGACCTGCCCACGGTGGCGCTGCTGGCCGAGGACACCGCCGACCCGGCCATCGCCGCGGCCATCGACGAGGTCGCCGCCGCGGACGGCATCGTGGTGGCCAGCCCGGTCTACCGCGCCGCCTACAGCGGGCTGGTGAAGTCGCTGCTGGACCTGCTGCCGTCCGGCACCCTGGCAGGCAAGGCGATCCTGCCGCTGGCCACCGGCGGCACCCAGGGGCACCTGGTGGCCATCGACGGCGTGCTGCGGCCGCTGCTGTTCGCCATGGGCGCCACCAAGGTGCTCGCCGGGCACTTCGTGCTCGACCAGATGATCGCCGACGAGCACGAGGGCTCGCACGTGCGCCCGCTCGCGGCCGCCGCGCTCGGCGAGGTGCTCACCGGGTTCTCCGAGACCGTGCGGCGCAGGCGACCCGCCGTGGTCCCGCTGGTCCCCCTCACGGGCTGACCACCGAGTCGGACGGAGGACGTCCCCGCCAAGCCGAGGACAAAGCAGGGCGACGATGCCAGAGCGTCCCCGCCAAGCCGGGAACGACGCCGGAACGTCCCCCGCCAAGCCGGGAACCATGCCGGGCGGGGATGTGGGGGCGGGTGGCGGGGGAGAGTGTCACAAATGCGAGATGTCGTTGACCAGGCGCACGGAGGCGTTGCCGTCGGGGTAGAACTCGACGATCGACAGCGACGCCAGGTCGAGGTGCAGCCGGAACAGCAGCGACGGCCCCACGTCCAAACCCAGGCGCAGCAACGACTTGATGGGCGTGACGTGGCTGACCACCAGCACGGTGCGGCCCGCGAACTCCTCCACCAGCTCGTCGCGCACCTCGGTGACCCTGCGGTGCACGGCGTCGAAGCTCTCCCCGCCCGGCGCGGTGACCGAGGTGTCGGACAGCCAGCGGCGGTGCAGGTCCTGGTCGCGTTCGGCGGCCTCGGTGAAGGTCAGGCCCTCCCAGCGGCCGAAGTCGGTCTCCAGCAGCCCGCTGTGGGTGCGCACCCGGCCACCGGTCTCGGCGGCGACGGCGGCCGCCGTCGCGGCGGTGCGGGCCAGCGGCGAGGCGAGGATGGGGGTGTCCGCGTCGACACCGTCCAGCTTGGCGATCCGGCGACCGGCGGCCGCCGCCTGGGAGGCGCCCAGCTCGGTCAGGTCGACGTCGCCGCGGCCGGAGTAGCGGCGGTCCACCGACATCGGGGTCTGCCCGTGCCGCAACAACAGGATCTTGGTCGGCGCGCCGGTGGCCCCCGACCACGAGGTCGGCGGGGTGCGGTTCTCGGAGCCGACCGGCCGCGCCGGTTCCGCCTTGGCGCCGCCCGCCTGCTCGTCCATGGCCTGGTTGGCCAGCCGGTCGGCGTACTGGTTGCGCTCGCGCGGGATCCACGTGTACGTCACGTGCTCGAACCGGGCGGCCAGCTCCCCCGCCTCGCGCGCCAGCGGCTTCATCGACGGGTGCTTGACCTGCCAGCGGCCCGACATCTGCTCGACGACCAGCTTGGAGTCCATCGCGACCTCGACCACGTCCGCGCCCACCTCGGCCGCGGCGGCCAGCGCGGCGATGAGACCCCGGTACTCGGCGACGTTGTTGGTCGCCACCCCGATCGCCTCGGCCCGCTCGGCCAGCACCTCGCCGGTGGCCGCGTCCCGGACCACCGCGCCGAAGCCCGCCGGTCCCGGGTTGCCCCGCGACCCGCCGTCGGCCTCGACCCGCACCCTCACAGGCCGGACTCCGCGGTGCGCACCATGATCGCGCCGCACTCCTCGCACTCGACCACCTCGGTGGCGGCGGTCTCGCGGATGCGGGAGATCTCCCGGCTGTCGAGCTCCAGCCTGCACGCGCCGCAGCGGCGGGCCCGCAGCAGCGCGGCCCCGATGCGGCCCTGGGCGACCCGGCGCTCGTAGAAGGCGAGCAGGTCCGACGGCAGGCCGGGCAGGATCTTGGCCCGCTCGGCGGCGCGGCGGGCGTCGACGGTGTCGAGGTCGGCCAGGTTCTCGTCGCGGCGGTGGGTCGCCTCGGCGAGCACGTGCTCGGCCTTGGCGAGCTCCACCTCGGCGTGCTTGACGTCGAGCTCGACGGCCTCGCGGCGCTCCATCAGCTCCAGCAGGTCGTCCTCCAGGACGCTCTGCCTGCGCTCCAAGGAGTGCAGCTCGTGCTCGAGGTCGGCCAGCTGCTTGGCGCCGATGGTGCCGCCCTGCAGCAGCTTGCGGTCGCGGTCCTCGCGGGCCCGGACCGCGTCGATCTCCTTCTCCTGCCTGGCCGCCTCGCGGTCGAGGTCGTCGAGCTGGGTGCGCACGGCCACCCCGGCGTCGCGGCGGGCGCGGACGGCGGTCTCGGCCGCGGTGATCTCGGCCAGCTCCGGCATGGCGGTGCGCCGGTGGCGCACCCGCGAGAGTTCGGCGTCGACCTCGGCGAGGTCGAGCAGGCGGCGCTGGACAGCGGGATCGGCTTTCACCCGGTGAACCTCCCGGTTCGGTTCGGCTCGCAAGCGGCCTGGGTGGTCCAGGGGTCGGTGCGGCGGCTGGAGACGTCGACGGTGACGGTACCGCCGAGGCCGGTGCGCAAGATCCCCGCCGCCTGGCCGCACCACGGCCACTCGCTGGCCCAGTGCGCCACGTCGACCAGCGCGGGGGCACCGGGGACGGCGAGGTGCTCGGCGGCGGGGTGGTGGCGCAGGTCGGCGGTCACGAAGGCGTCGACCCCGGCGGCGGTCGCGGTCGCCAGGTAGGAGTCGCCCGCGCCACCGGACACCGCGACGCGCTTGATCCACCGCCGCGGGTCGCCCGCGGCCCGGACACCGCCCTCGGTGTGCGGCAGCGCCCGGGCGACGCGCTCGACGAACCGCGCGAGCGGTTCCGGCTCGGCGAGCTCACCGAGCCTGCCGATGCCGGTGCGGCCGTCGGGGTTGGGGGTGAGCGGTCCGGTGACGGTGATGCCCAGCGCGTCGGCGAGGGCGTCGGAGACACCGGGATCGGCGGCGTCGGCGTTGGTGTGCGCGCAGAACAGGGCGATGCCCGCGCGGATCAGCCGGTGCACGAGCGCGCCCTTGGGGGTGTCGGCGGGGACGCCGTGCACGCCGCGCAGCAGCAGCGGGTGGTGGGCGACGACGACCTCCGCGCCGGTCTCGATCGCCTCGTCCACTGTGGACTCGGTGGGGTCGACGCAGACGAGCACCCTCGTCACGGCGTCGGCCGGGTCGCCGCAGACGAGCCCGACGGCGTCCCAGCTCTCGGCGAGCCCTGGCGGGTACGCGGCCTCCAGGACCCGGACCACGTCGGCGACGGTGCTCATGATCGAACCTCCAACTCGGCCTTGAGTGCGGCCACCAGCGGCGCGCACTCGCGCGGCGACCGGACCGCGAGGCGCAGGTGGTCGGGCCCGAGCCCGGGGAAGGTGTCGCCCCGGCGGACCGCGAACCCCCGCTCGCGCAACGCGTGCCGGATCCGCTCGCCGGCGGGCACCTCGACCAGCAGGAACGGCGCCACCGGGTCGCCGAGCACGAAGTCTCCCAGCTCGGCCTGGAGCGCCTCCCGGTGCGCGGCGGCGTCGAGGGCGGCGATCTCGGACTCGGCCAGCGCTGGCGCCTCGCAGCAGGCGGTGACGGCTTCCAGGGTGAGCGTACCGACCGGCCACTGTGGACGGTTCCTGGCGAGCTCGGCGAGCAGGTCGGGGTGGCCGATGACGTAGCCGGCGCGCAGGCCGGGCAGGGCCCAGGTCTTGGTGAGGCTGCGAAAGACCAGGGTGTTCGGCTCGCCGGCGAGGGTCTCGGGTTCACCGGGGACGGCGTCCATGAACGCCTCGTCGACGAGGACGGTGCGGTCCTGGGCGAGTTCCCGGATGGTGTCGGCGGGGTGCAGGGTCGAGGTGGGGTTCGTGGGGTTGCCGACGACGACCAGGTCGGCGTCCCTGGGGACGCGGTCGGGGTGGAGCAGGAAACCGTCGGCCTGGTCGAGGAGCACGCGGTGCACCGGCACCCCGGCGCTGCGCAACGCGACCTCGGGCTCGGTGAACGACGGATGCACAACCGCGGCCAGGCTGTGGACAACCCGCGGAACCAGCGAGAACCCCTCCGCGGACCCGTTGAGCACCATCACCGCGTCGGCATCACACCCGTGCCGCGCCGCGACGGCCTCCCTGGCCCTGCGGTCCTCAGCCGCCGACGGGTACACCCCCACCCGGTCCAACGCCTGGACCAACCGCTCCCGCAACCACTCGGGGGGCCGCCCCCCACGCACATTGACCGCGAAGTCCACCAACCCCGGGACGGCATCCACATCACCGTGGTGCCGAAGCAAGTCATCCCTGGTCATCCCCCCAATCCTAAGCCGCCCACCCACCCCCACCCACACCCGTCCCACATCTAGCGGCCCCGCTCCCCAGCACCGACGCCAAGCGATCACCCCCGCCAGCCACCGGACAACCCACCACGCGACGCACCCTTACCCACCAGAACCGACTCGCGTACCGCACCCAGGCGTCCCCACCGCTCACCAAGGCGAACTCCCCCACCGAACCCAGGCGACCTCCACCAGCAACCGTCCGCCCACCACACCCAAGCGCACTGATCTACCGCACCCTGGCTGCCAGTACCCCGCACGTCTCGCCACCGCGCCGTCGGGCACCCCACCCACTGCCGCCCCTTCGGCGTCCACCCCTGCCTCGGCCGCCGCGTGTCACCCACTGCGGCCACCCCACCAGGCCCGACTCGCGTGCTCGCACCCAAGCGGCCCCCATCGAGACCGGCTCGCCCGCCGTGCTCAAGCACCCCAACTGCCTGTTTGCCCACCAGCCACCGGGTCGCTACCGCACGCGAGCAACCCCGGCCACGTACCGCCACCCCACCAAACCAGCTCGCGCGCCCACCTAGGCACCCCCACCAGGACCGACTCGCGTACTCGCCTAACGCCTCCACCAGGACCGACTCGGGTAACCAGGAGCATCGGTTCGTCCTACCGCACCCAAGCGTCCCCACTGAGACCGGTCCGCCTACCGCCCCCAGGCAGTCCCACCGGGCGCCGCTACCCCCACCCGACGCCCACCGCAACCGCTTCGCGCGCGCGGTCCCGACCCTGCCCAGCCCCCACCCACTCCGGGGGGCGTCCCTGTGCCAGTCTATCGGTACCCCCCGACAAGCGATCTTGGGACAGGGGGTTCCAAGATCGGGATGTGGATAACTTCTGTCGCTGAGTCGGGTGAAAACGAAGGCCAGGTAAACGCTTCTACCTGCGGAAATAGAGCAAGACTGGGTCTCGGCGTGGGGCAGGCGGGGAAGTCAGTGGGGTGGGTCGGCGAGGGTGGAGAGGTCGTTGGCGTGGAGCCAGTGGTGGGCTCGGCGGCGGGCTAGGTCGTTGGGGGAGGTGCGGAGGGTGATGTGGTGCTCGACCGCGAGGAGGAGGCGGTCGAGGGTGTGGGGTGGGGCGGTGGTCGGGTCGACGGTCCACCACGGGTTGTCCACGGGGGGTTCCCTTCCTCTTACCCTGGCCGCGTGCACATCTGCTTCGTCTGTACCGGGAACATCTGCCGGTCCCCGATGGCCGCGCTCGTGTTCGGCGAGCACCTGCGCCGGGCCGGGTTGGCCGACCGGGTGCGGGTGACCAGCGCGGGCACGGACGGCTGGCACGTCGGTGACGCTGCCGACCCGAGGACCGCGCGGGTGCTGGCCAGGCACGGTTACCCGACGGCGCACGTGGCGGCGCAGGTTGGTGCCGACCACCTCGACGCCGACCTGCTCGTCGCGATGGACACCGGGCACGCGCGGGCGTTGCGCGCCAGGGTGGCTGACCCCGAACGCGTGACATTGTTCCGCGTTTTCGACCCCGCCGCCGAGACGGATCTTGACATTCCGGACCCCTACTACGGCGGCCCGGACGGGTTCGACCAGGTGTTGGCCATGGTCGAGGCCGCCTGCCCCGGGTTGGTGCAGTGGGTGCTGGCGAACTGAACCCGGCCGCCGCCGTCGCCGAGCTCACCGGGTTGACGCCGACCGGGGTGCACCCGCTGGCCGACCACGTCTTCGAGGTCGACACCGAGGACGGCGACCTGGTGGTGGCCAAGTACGACCCGCGCCAGGGGGCCGTCGACGCCGAGGTCGCCGGGCTGCGGTGGCTGGCCGAACCGGGCGCGGTCGCCGTCCCGGACGTCCGCGCGCACGACGACCGGTGGCTGATCATGGAGCAGATCGAGCCGTCGGCGCCGAGCACCGTTGCGGCGGAGGACCTCGGTCGTCGCATCGCGGACCTGCACGCGGCCGGTGCACCGGCCTATGGCGCATCGACAGGGCCCGAGCAGGCGTGGATCGGTCTCGCGCCGATGCGGTGCGTGCCGAGCCCCGAGTGGGCGCACTGGTACGTCACCGATCGCATCGCGCCCTACCTGCGCAACGCTGCTGACCGTCAGCTCATCGATCGGGACGGTGTGTCCACGATCGAAACGTTGTGCGGTCGGATCGACGTCCCGCACGAACCGCCCGCCCGCCTGCACGGCGACCTGTGGAGCGGCAACGTTGTGTGGGCGCGGCAGGCGTGGCTGATCGATCCCGCCGCGCACGGCGGCCACCGCGAGACCGACCTGGCCATGCTCGCCCTCTTCGGCTGCCCGCACCTGGACAGGGTCATCGCCGCCTATGACGAACACCGGCCTCTAGCCGACGGATGGCAGGCGCGAGTTCCCTTGCACCAACTGTTCCCGCTGCTCGTACACACTGTCCTGTTCGGCTCGGGCTATGCCCGGCAGGCTGTAGCCGCAGCCCAGGCGGCGCTACGGGCATGACCCTGGCCTACCGTGGTGGGGTGCGGTTGAAACTGCTGCTTCGTCCCAGCTGGCTGATGCTGGCCCTCGTCGTGGTGGCGTTCGCCGTGACCTGCTTCACCTTGCTCGCTCCGTGGCAGTTCCACCGGCACGACGAGCGCAAGGCCACGAACACCGCCGTGCAGGACTCGTTCGACGCTCCCCCGGCCCCGATCGGCTCGGTCCCGCCCGACCAGTGGCGACGCGTCACCCTCGCTGGCACCTACCTGGCCGGTGGCGAGGCTCTAGCGCGGCTCAGGACTGTCCAGGGCAACGCCGCCTTCGAGGTGTTGACCCCGTTCCGGCTGACCGACGGCAGCATCGTCCTCGTCGACCGGGGCTATGTGCGTCCGGCCGAAGGCGTGAGCGTCCCCGACTATGCCGAGGCCCCGACCGGTCAGGTCAATCTGCTCGCGCGGGTGCGGCTTGGCGAATCGACCGACCGGGCGGCGTTCGAGGAAGACGGTCACCGTCAGGTCTATGCGGTCGACCCCGCTGTAGTCGGGCGCGCGGCCAGTCTCGACATCCGGCCGGGTTACGTGCAGCTCGAAGAGGGCTCGCCAGGCGTGCTCGGCGTGCTGCCGCTACCGCAGCTAGAGGCAGGACCGTTTCTGTCTTACGCACTGCAGTGGATCGCGTTCGGTGCGATGGCCCTACTCGGGCTCATCTACTTCACGTGGCGCGAGATCAAGCCCGGCGGGACTCTCGCGGAGAGGGAGCACAAGCCCAGGCGGAAGTCAGTGTCCGAGATCCTCGCCGAGGACGAGGCCCGGGAGCGCGCCGCTTCAGCGTGATCAGCGCGGCCACACCGGCCGTGAGAAAGCCGACCAAGCGAGACAGTGTCACCGCGCGTGCCACGTCGGTGGCGTCAGGTGCGCGCCCCTCCCCCAACACCGGCCGGTCTTCAACGCCGTAGGAGTACTCGGTCCGGCCACCTAGCTGGACGCCGAGCGCACCGGCAAACGCAGCCTCGACCTGCCCGGCATTAGGACTCGGATGAGCCCCCGCGTCCCGCTTCCATGCCTCCCGCGCGCGCCGACGGTCCCCTTTGACGGCAGGCGCAGCGACGACTGTGAGCGCTGCCGCGAGCCGAGCGGGAACGAGGTTCGCCACGTCGTCCAGCCGCGCTGAGGCCCAACCGAACCGCAGGTACCGGGGCGACTTGTGGCCGACCATCGCGTCCATGGTGTTGACCGCGCGGTACCCGAGCAGCCCAGGCACCCCGGCGACAGCCCCCCACAGCAACGGCGCCACTACGGCGTCAGAGGTGTTCTCAGCGATGGACTCAACTGTCGCACGAGCCAGGCCAGCGCTATCCAAGGTTGATGGGTCCCGCCCGCACAGGTTGGGCAACCGCTCGCGTGCACCCGCGATGTCGTCAGCGCTCAACCGCGCCCCGATAGCCCAGCCCTCGGCCGCTAGTGAACGACCGCCGAGCACCACCCACGTCGCTGCGGCAGTCCCCACGATCCGCACGATCGGATTACGTGACCTCTCGACGGCAGCGCCTAGAGCAACTGCCCCACCCGCGAGCACGGCCGTGTAGACCACGCCCGCGGCTCGGTTGTCGCGGTGGACGACCCGCTCCAAGCGTTGGGCGAGCTGACCGAACCCGGCCACGGGGTGCCACCGCCGGGGATCACCGAGCGCCGCGTCGGCCGCGACCCCCAGGAGCAGGCCGAACGCGCGTGCCGCGGACACTGGCTGCCTCCCGGTCGGTTCATCCCCCTGGCGGGCGAACCGTATCGCGCCGGGGCGGCCGGGGTGCGCGGCTGTCGGCCGGTCGGGCTATCGTGGCCCGCCGTGGATGACGAGCAGGGGGAGGCCAGCCTGGAGGCGGCGAGCAGGCTCCAGCTCTACGCCTACCTGCAACCCCGTGAGCACCACCACACCTACCTCGCGATCATGCGGCTGTTCACCTCGACGCTGCTGGCGGACCTGTCCGCAGGCGAGGTGTCGAGCGCGTTGGCCGGTGCCGAGCGCGATGGGCGCATCGACATCGGCGAGTCGCACATCGACGTGGTGATCCCGCGGCTGCGGCAGCTGGTCGAGTGGGGCAACCTGGTGCACGGCCGCCGGGAGACGATCGCGGCCAGCATCGCGGAGTTCCAGCAGGGCTCCATGCGCTACCAGGTGTCGAAGCTGGCCGTCCGGGTGCAGCGCGACGTCGACGAGCTGCTGCGGGTCCCCGAGGGCGCCCGCGAGGTGTCCCGCGAGCTGCTGCCCGCGATCGAGCGCGGCCTCGGTGAGCTGGGTGAGGCGTTGGCCGTCGCCGTGGCCCGCGGTCAGCGCGATCCGGGTTCCCTGCCCGCGCGCCGTGCCCGCGAACAGCTGGCCGAGCGGGTCACCACCCTGTTCCTGCAGCACGCGGAGCTGGCGGCCACGGTCCGCGACTTCTACGCCTACCTCGGCCAGATCCTGACCCGGCACCACTTGGCACCGGAGGAGATCGCGGGTTTCCGCAACCTGCTGGTCGAGTACATCCAGCTGGTCGTGGAGGACGTGCTGCGGCACACCCCTGCGATCGCGACAGCGCTATCCGCGCTTGCCCGGTCCCGCGCCGAGCTGCTGCGGTTGCTGCGGCCCGCCGATCAGCTGGGCGCGGCGGTCGAGCGCACCCGGGGCCGCGGTGAGGCTGACTGGCAGGATTTGACCGACTGGTTCGTCGACCGGCCAGGTAACCCGTCGCAGGTCACGGCCCTGCGTGAGGCCACGACCAGGGCGATCGGGGCGCTGCTGGCGACCGTGCGGCGCGCGACCACCGGCGGCGGGCTGCTGCCGAGCAGGCGCGCGGAGCTGGTTCGGCTCGCGGGCTGGTTGGACGCGGCCACGCCCAAGCGGGCGCACGCGGTGTACGCGGCGGCGTTCGGGCTGCACTCGGCGCGGAACCTGCTGCCCGCCCCCGAGCACGACGGCGACGACGAGCACACCCCGTGGCGCGACGGACCGGCCATCGACGTGTCGGTCAGCGTGCGCGGGCGCGGTGACCGGGGCGCGCGCGGGCGGACGTCGCGGATCATGGACGACCCGATCACCGAGCAGGGGCTGCTGGCGCAGGCTCGGGAAGCCGATGAGCAGCGGGAGGCGGCGGCGGCTGAGCTGGCCGCGGCGGCCGTGAACCTCGACGAGGCAACGCTGTCGGGCGAGGCTCTGCGCGCGTTGTGCGAGCTGTTGACGTTGGCCATGGCGCAGCGCGAGGGGGCGTCCGATCCGGGATCCGCGACCGACCAGGTTCGGGGGTTGGCGTTGACGCTAACTCCGCAGGTAGGGCAGATCACGCGGATCCGGAGCACGTCGGGCACCTTGACCTTGCGCGACACCGTGGTCGGGATCTCCCGGGTGGAAACGAGGGGTCGCGGTGGCCGTTAAGTCTCGTCCTGACGTCCTCGGCGACCTGTCCGACATCGACGCGTCCAACGTCGCCCGCTGCGCGAAGGTCTTGCTGCGGCACCCGCTCTTGCGCCCAGGTGGACCTGACGGCGATCTGCTTCCTTTGGTCTACCGGTACCGGATCTCTCTCCAGGAGATGTTCGCGAGCCTGCTCGGGTACCGGCTCGTGGTGGAACGCCGGTTCGCTCGGCTCTACAAGAGCGGCCCTGGTGACGACCACACCCGAGGCGAGTCAAGCCTGACGCCTCGCGGCTACGCATACGTCTGCCTGACCATGGCGGCGTTGACCGGTGTCGGGCGTCAGGTACTGCTTTCGCGCCTGGTGGCCGATGTCCGGGGTGCGGCGTCAGAGGCAGGTATCGACGTTGTCGACGACGTCGGCGACCGGCGGGCGCTGACGGCGGCGCTGCGGCACCTGATCGCGCTCGGCGTGATCACCGAGACCGACGGCACCGTGGCCGGGTTGATCTCCGAGACCCCGGCGGAGGCGCTGATCACCATCCACACCGACCTGCTCGGGCAGCTGCTGGCGGGCCCGCTGGCGGAAGCGACCGGCGCGGATGAGCTGGTGGAGCTGGCCTCGGCGCCCGGTCGGCTCGGCGTCGAGCACGCGGTGCGGCGGCGGCTGGTGGAGAACCCGGTGACGCTGCACGCGGACCTGCCGCCGGAGCAGGCCGAGTGGCTGCTGCGCCACCAGCGGCGGGAGTCGGTGGTGCTGGAGCGCTGCTTCGGGCTGGTCACCGAGATCCGGGCCGAGGGGGTGGCGGTGACCGACCCCGAGGAGTACCTGACCGACGTGGTGTTCCCGTCGACCGGCACGGTGGCCAGGGTGACCCTGCTCGCGCTGCCGGAACTGGTGGACCAGAGCGACCTGGTGTCCGACGACGGCGAGGTGCCGTACCGGCCGGACGGGCGGGTTCCGGTCAGCCGCGCGCGGCTGCTGGAGGTGTGCGGCAACCTGGTCGCGGACTACCCGGCGGCCTGGTCGCGCCAGGCGACCGACGACGTCGCCGCGCTCGCCGACGACGTGACGGACCTGTTGACGCGCCTGACGCTGGCGGTGCCGGACGGCGACGGGTGGCTGATCAGTCCGGCCGCGCACCGGTGGCTGCCGCAGCCGGACGACTCGCCGGGGCGCCCGGTGGCCGTGTCCGAGGTGCCGCCGGAGCCGGGGTGGTCGCTGTTCGACGAGGAGGGGGTTCGGTGACCGAGCAGGACCGGGTCGAGCAGGCCGCGAACGGGGTGGGCCCGCTCGCGGGCGACGCTGCCGGGGTTGGCGCTGTTGGGATTCGCGCCGTTGGGGTTGACGCTGCCGGGGTTGACCCCGTCGGGGTTGACGCTGCCGATGTCGAGGGGCTCGTGGTCGACCGTGCGCCTGAGGTGGGTCGGTGGCGGCTGCACCGGGGCGGGATCGTCAACATCTGGCAGTACCGGGAGCAGACCTTCGACTTCTCCGGTGGGCGGGCGATCTTCCAGGGCACCAACGGGTCCGGTAAGTCACGCACCCTGGAGTTGTTGCTACCGCTGTGTCTTGACGGTGACCTGCGGTACCTGGGGTCCAAGGGCGCGGGCACTGTGTCGATCCGCCGCCTCATGCTCGACGACTACGACGGTGGGCCTAACCGGATCGGTTACGCGTGGATCGAGCTGCACCGCACTACGGCCAAGGGTGCCGACGAGTACCTGACGTGCGGCATCGGGGTGAAGGCGTCGGCGACGTCGCAGCAGATCAGCGACTCCTGGCGGTTCGTGACCCCATCGCGGGTAGGGACGCATTTCCAGCTCGCTTCCGCTGACCGCGTCCCGTTGGGGCCAGCTGCGTTGAGGGAGGTCATCGGCGCGGACAGGGTCTACGACGAGGCCGCGTTCCGCGCGAAGGTAGCCGAGACGGTCTACGGCGTGCCCGGTGGTCGCTATGGGGACCTCTTGCACCTTCAGCGGACTCTGCGTAACCCGGACATCGGGTTGAAGGTGCAGGACGGCCAACTGGAGCAGATCCTCACCGACGCGTTGCCGCCATTGGACGCGGGCGTGGTCGAGCAGTTGGCGACGTCGTTCGAGGACCTGGAGTCGATCCGGGAGAACATCGGCAGGCTCGGCGCGGCCGATACGGCTATGAGCGCGTTCCTGGCCACGTACTCCGGTTACGCCCTCGGCGCCTTGCACGCGGCTGGCGGTAGAGCGCAGGCCGCGACTAAGACGTTGGATAGTGCGCACGGCGAGATCCGGAAACTAGAGCAGCGGCTGGTCGTTGACGCTGAGAAGCACGCAGAGGCTGAGGAGCGGGTTCGCGTACTAGAGGAGCGCGACCTCGAACTTGAAAACAGCATCGACTCGCTGAAGTCATTGCCTGCGTACCAGGGTCTGCGGGACTTGCAGGACCGGGAGAAGTTGGTCGAGCGCACGCGTGAGGCAGCCGGCGCGGCTCTGGATAACGCTGGGGTGCAGCGCAACCACGCCGACCGAGCGGTCGAGACAGTGCTAACCGTGCTGCGCAGGCTTGGCGGTGACATCGAGGACGCGGCCGAACTCGCGCTGTCCACTTCGGACGCCGTGGCCGCGGCGGGCCTCGATCCCGCGCTGTGCCCGTCGGTGCCGTCCGCGCCGGAGCCGGTGCCGGGGACCGAGACCGGCCAGGTACGGGCCAAGCCGGACCCGGAGGCCGAACCGCTGGCCATCGAGCGCCGCACGCCACCGCCGGTCGCGCCGGACGAGCTGTCCGCCGTACTGGCCGAGGCGGCCGGGCGCGCGGGCGACCTGGCGAGCGTCGTGGCGCAGCGGGCCGCCCTGGCGATGTCGCTGCACGACCGCGCGATGTCGCTGGACGCGGACCGGCAGGAACTGGACAAGCTCCAGGCCAAGGCCCGCGACGCCCAGATCGAGGCGACCGAGTCGGCCGGGTGGCGCAACGAGGCCCGCCAACGCTTCACCGTGGCCGCCGAGGTCTGGCGCGAGAAGACCACCGCGTGGATTACCGCGGGCCCCTTCGCCGACGACCACGCCGCGCGCCCCCCACGCCCACCCGCCGCCGACGCGGTCCTGACCGGCCCCGAATCGACCCGCCAGGCCAGGGACGCCGCGCGCAAATGGGCCGCACCGCACCTGACCGGCCTACGCCAACGGGTCGCGGCGGCCAGGCAGTCGGTCGACGACCTCATCGGCCGGGTGAAGTCAGCCGAGCGGCGCTTGATCGAACTGCGCAAGGGCGTCGACGCCGCCCCGCCGGGATTGGTGGAACAGGGTCCCGGAGCCCCGTTCTACCGCCTGGTGGACTTCGCAGGTCTGACCGACACCGAACGCGCGGGCCTCGAAGCCGCTCTCCAGGGCTCCGGCCTGCTGACGGCCTGGGTCCGCCCAGACGGCGGAATCGGCGACGCACCGGGCGCGGCGAACGGAATCCCGGCCGCAAGCGGGGCATCGGGCCCCGGAACCGAGCTCGGCGGACCGGGATCCGCGACTGTGGCAGGCGCCGCGGTGTCGCGGAACGCCGTGTCAGCGCCTGCGGTCGGCCGAGACCAATCGGCATCCAGCGGCGTGAGCGACACGGCGGGCACAGCGGCGGGGATCCTGGCCGCTGGCGCGGCTGTCGGGTCAGCGACTTCGTCTGCCGTCATCGGCGACGCAGCGGACAAGGTGGCCGGGATTCCGGCCACTGGCGCGGCGCGGACATCCGCGGCCGCGCGCAGCCGCGGCGAGGCGGCCGTACCCGCTGGGGTGGTGGCGGGGATCTTGGCGACTGTGGCCGGGGTGGCGCCGTCGTCGTTGGGCGGGGTGTTGGTGCCCGCGGTGGAGCCTGGTGGGCCGGTGCCTGCCGAGGTGGTGGCGGGGTTGTTGGCGTCCGTGTCGTTCGGCGAGGAGTACGACGGGCTCGCGGTGTGGGCGGACGGGCGGTGGCGGGCCGGGGTGCTGCGCGGCGTTGGCGGCAAGCCGGACGCGGAGTTCGTGGGGGCTGGGGCTCGGGAAGCGGCGCGGCAGCGGGCCATCGCGGAGTTGGCGGGGGCGCTGGAGGAGCTGCACACCGAGCTCGCGGTGGCGGAGTCGGAGCTGCGGGAGCGGTCGCGGACGGTGGAGGGGTGGGACCGGCACCTCGACGCGTTCCCCGACGACCGGGAGCTGATCGGCGCGCGGGTCACCGCGGAGCAGGCCGGGCGGCAGGCGGCGGACGCGGCGACGAAGGCGGAGCGGCGGCGGTCCGAGCACGTGGCCGCCGAGGGCCGGGTCCGCGCGATGGAGACCGGGCTGGCGCAGGACGCGGGCGCGGCGGGGTTGACCGCCGACACCGAGGCGCTGCGGCACGCCCACAGAGCGGCCACGCAGGCGCGCGGGTCGGCGGAGAGCCTGCGGGACGCCCTGGCCAAGCGCTGCGTCGGGACGGTGCGCGACCTGGTCGAGGCGTTGCACGACCACAACGCGGCGGTCGACGACCGGGAGACCGCCGAGCGGGTGGCCGACGACAAGTGCGTCGCGTTCCACCGCGAGGCGGCGGCCCTGGCGGAGTTGACGGCGGCGGTCGGCGGCGCGGCCGAAGAGGTCGCGCGGCAGCTGGGCGAGCTGGAACGGTCCCGCCGCGAGGCGCGGGTGGCGCTACCGGAATCGCGGCGGACCGCGGGTGAGCTGTCCAACCAGGTGGTGAAGACGCAGACGCTGCTCGACACCAGGGGCGCGGAGATCGACGGCAAGCGGTCAGCGGCCTCAGCAGCGGCGCAAGCGTTTGCCGAAGCGTTGGCCGCCCCCGGCGTGTGGCCCGCGGCGGTCGACGAGGACCGGCCTGCCGACGACGCGGACGCCTGGGACCTGCTGGCGACCGCGGTGGCCGAGTCCAAGCGGCTGCCCAGCGAGGAGAACGTGCTGGGCAAGCTGCAGAACCTGCAGTCGTCGCTGGCCGGGACGCACAACGTGCTCCCGGAGCGGCACGCCGGGATCCTCACCGTGGTGGTGTCCGCTGAGGAAGGCCCGGCCCCGGTCGCCGTCGCTGCCCGGCGGGTGGCGGGTCGGCTGGCCGAGCGGCGCGGGTTCCTGACCGAGCAGTACCAGGGGATCTTCGCCCTGCACCTGGTGCGGGAACTGGCCGAGCGGCTCTCGGCGCAGATCGCCGTCGCCGAGGACCTGACCAGGCGGATGAACGAGGTGCTCGACACCGCCCGGTCCAGCCAGGGCGTGCACGTGCGGCTCGACTGGCAGCCCGCCGCGTGGCTGGACGAGTCCACCCTGGAGGCGCTGCGGCTGCTGCGGGTGCCCTTCGCGCAGCGCACCGAGGAGCAGGACGCCCGGCTGCAGCAGGTGTTCACCGAGCGCATCGAGTCCGAACGCGACAGTGCCACCGGCGGCTACACCGAGATCCTGGCGCGGGCGCTGGACTACCGGTCGTGGTTCGCGTTCACCGTCCGCGTCCGCGACACCGGCCCGGACGGCAAACCGCGCTCGCGCCGCCTGCGCCAACTCTCCTCCGGCGAGACCCGGCTGATCTCGTACGTGACCCTGTTCGCCGCCGCCGCCGCGTTCTACGGCGCCATCTCCGCCGGCCTGGCCAGCACGATGTCCCCGCTGCGGCTGGTGCTGCTCGACGAGGCGTTCGAACGCCTCGACGACCCCACCATCGCCCGGATGCTGGAACTGCTGGTCGACCTGGACATGGACTGGGTCATCACCTGGCCGAGCGGCTGGGGGGTGTCCGACCGCATCCCCCGCATGCACATCTACGACGTCCTGCGCCCCAAATCCGGCCACGGCGTCGCCTGCACCCACACCACCTGGGACGGCACCACCCTCGACCGCGACGACCCGTGACCCCGATCCCCTGCACCACGCGGGCCCGCCGCCCCGGAGCAGCCCTGTCACCCCGGGTCGCCGCGCGGCGACCGAGCAGTCGACGTCTCGCCGGAGCCCAGGGCGCGCCGGGTGATCCACGGTGATCAACCGAGGCATGCCAGGAGTGGTCGGCCCGTGACCGAAGTGGAGTCGCCGTGACCGAGCACCCGCCCGAGTCCGCACCACCGCAGGAGTTCGCACCACCGCCGGAGTTCGCGGAGTACCGGTGCCCCGAGCTCGCCGTGCCGTCGCGGCAGGTGACGTGGAGTCACGGCACCAGGTGCCGGTCCAGCGGAGAGGTGGCCGGGTCGTTGGAGCGTGCAGAGACCGCGCGCGACAGGATGACCGTGGTGGTCGCCAACTCGGTCGCGAACAGCCGCAGTGGCAGGCGCACGGGAGCGGGTCCGTGATCCACTGTGGTGGGGTGGGTGGCTACCGTGGGGGTGGTCAGGTCGTGCGTGGACTGGAGCAGTGGTGAACGAGGAGTACCGGCGGCCGGAGTTTGCCGTGTTGTGGCGGCAGGCGCGGACCGCTGTGGCTCGGGGGCAGGTGAAGCTGGGGTTCAAGGCCCCGGACGCCGCCGCGGCGGGGGCGGTGGCGGGGGTGTTGGGGCGCGAGGTGACCGCCGGGGTCGGGATGACCGTGGTGGTCGCCGAGCTGGACGCGCGGGTGCGGGCTGTGTTCGGTTGTGGGTTGGACGAGGTGCTCTCCTCTCTGTTCGGGGAGTCCGCAGGCAGTGTGGTGGCGCCCGCGGCGGCGGACGACATCCTGGGGGCTGCGGTCGCGGCGGCCGGGGTCAGTGGCGGGTGGGTGCCCGCGTGGGTGGATCAGGCCCGGCGGTACGCCAAGATCTCGCCAGTCGAGTTGGCCGAGGTGGCGCCGAGGGCGGCAGCCGCCATCGCGCGGCTGCACTTGGACCCGTCGGCACCCGCGGCGTGGCTGGTGTTGTCCGATCTGGGCCTGGTTCGCGGAACTCGACTGGCCGGACTGGTGTTGCGGGCGGCGGCCACGGCGCACGGCGCGGCCCTACCCCGCTCCACTTCGGACGAACGGCGGCTGTGGGAGCGCAGCGGCGTACTGCTGGACGCGGTGTCGACGACGGTGCTGACATGGGCTTTCCCCGGGTGTGCGGCGCGGACCGAGCTGGGCTTGCCCACCCATCTGACCATCCGCGACGCCATCCCGGCCGGGGTCGACGCCTGGGTGTGCACAAGTCCGGTGGTTGTGGACAACGCGATCGCCGCCGGGGTCCGGGTCCCGCTGGTGTGCCTCTCCGGCCACCTCAACCCGGTCGCGCGGACCCTGTTGTCCCGCCTGGGAAGCGCCCGCGTGCACGGCGACTTCGACGCGCACGGTCTGCTGATCACCCAGCAGGCCCTGGCCATCACCGGCGGCACCCCGTGGCGCATGTCCGCCGCCGACTACCGCGACGCGCTCGTCTCCGGCCGCGATCTCCTGGCCCTGAGCCCAGACCCCCTCACAGCCCCGTGGGACCCCGAACTCCCCGAGGCGATGCGCGCCGGGTGGGCCGTGCCGGAAGACGCCGTCGCCGAGACCCTGGTCGCGGACCTGCTCACCTCCTGAGGTCCTCCATCACCTCGGTGACGATGGCCCGCATGGCCCCCTCCGCGCGCGCCGAGTCACCCGCCGCGACAGCCTCCGCCACCTCGACATGCAGCCGCACAGCCTCGGCCTTCGGCCTAGGAGGCATCAGGTGGTGCTGTGTGCGGCCGGTCAAGACCGCGTCGACCACATCCCCCAGCTGGCAGAACATGTCGTTGCCCGACGCCACCAAGAGCAACCGGTGGAAGGCGATGTCGTGCACGAGGAACGCGTCCAGGTCATGCGTGGTGGAGCGCAGCTGGACGGCGAGCTCGGTGAGCCGACCGGCCTGCTCCGGGGTCGCCCGGGCAGCGGCGAGCGCGGCGGCCACCGGCTCGGTCGCCGATCGCAACTCGGTCAGGGATCGCAGCTGGTCGGCCCGGTCCGAGCCGTCGAGCCGCCAGCGGATGACGCGGGGGTCGTAGAGGTTCCAGTCGACGCGCGGCAGCACCGTGATGCCGACCCGACGACGGCTGCTGACCAGCCGCATCGCCTCCAGCACGCGCAACGCCTCGCGGACGACCGTGCGCGAGACCCGGAACGCGCGCTCCAACTCCTCGGTGCGCAACACGGCGCCCGGGGGGTACTTCCCGCTCACGATGGCGGGTCCGATGTCGTCGAGCAGGCGCCCGGGCAGTCCTGAGGTCACCCCACCAGTGTCTCACTCATATGACCAATACGTGTCGAACTCTTGAATAAGTACTACCTTTGAGCTTCACTGAGTCGGTGCACAGCGTCGTGGTCGTGATGGGCGTGGCGGGGTCGGGCAAGACAACCGTCGCCACGCTGCTGGCTGAACAGCTCGGGGCTCCGCTGGCCGAGGCGGACGAGTTCCACCCCGCGGCGAACATCGCCAAGATGAGCGCCGGTACCCCTCTTACCGACGAGGACCGCTGGCCGTGGCTGGACGCGATCGCGGACTGGATCCGCGAACGCGCCCACGACGGCGGCGGTGTCGTCACGTGTTCCGCGCTCAAGCGCTCTTACCGGGACCTGCTCGGTAGGGACGAACGCGTGTTCTTCGTCCACCTCAACGGTTCGCGAGAACTGCTGGCGGACCGGATGCGCGGCCGCAGCGGGCACTTCATGCCGGTGTCGCTCCTGGACTCCCAACTGGCCGACCTGGAACCGCTGGCCGAGGGCGAGCCCGGCCTCGAACTCGACATCACCGATCCCCCCGACCAGCTCGCCGCGGCCGCCGCGCGCGGGCTGGCCGAGTTCGAAGGAGGACAGCCATGACCGAGCCCCTGATCACGGCGGCGGCCTGGACCGGCCACGACACCCGGCTCATCGGCGCGACCGTGCTCGGCATCGCGCTGATCGTCGTGCTGATCACCAAGGTCAAGTTCCACCCGTTCCTGGCCCTGGTGCTCGGCGCCGGCACGCTGGGGCTGGTCGCCGGGATGCCGGTCGGCGCGCTGATCGAGAGCTTCACCAAGGGCGTCGGGTCCACTGTGGCCGGTGTGGGCGTGCTGATCGCGCTCGGCGCCATGCTGGGCAAGCTGCTGGCCGACTCCGGCGGCGCCGACCAGATCGTCGACACGATCCTGGGGCGCGCGTCCGGGCGGAAGCTGCCGTGGGCGATGGCGCTGGTGGCGGCGCTGATCGGGCTGCCGATGTTCTTCGAGATCGGCCTGGTCATGCTGATCCCGGTGGTGCTGCTGGCCGCGCGGCGCAGCGGCAAACCGCTGATGCTGCTGGGCATCCCGGCGCTGGCGGGCCTGTCGGTGCTGCACGGGCTGGTGCCGCCGCACCCCGGTCCGCTGGTGGCGGTGGACGCGCTCAAGGCCGACCTCGGGCTGACCCTCGGCCTCGGCGTGCTGGTGGCGATCCCGACGGTGATCATCGCGGGGCCGGTGTTCGCCCGGTTCGCGGCCAGGTGGGTGCCGGTCGAGGCACCGGTGGTCGATGACGAGGTGGAGCGGCCGACGACCAGGCCGAGCTTCGCCGCCACGCTCGCCACGGTGCTGCTGCCGGTCGTGCTGATGCTGGGCAAGGCGCTCGCGGACATCCTGCTGGCCAAGGAGAACACCGTCCGGCACGTGCTGGACTTCCTCGGCGCCCCGCTGGTGGCGCTGCTGCTGGCGGTCCTGGTCGGGATGGTGACCCTCGGGCGCGGGTTCGGGCGCGACAAGCTCGCCGCCTCGATCGGCGAGTCCCTGCCGCCGATCGCCGGGATCCTGCTGATCGTCGGCGCGGGTGGCGGCTTCAAGCAGACGCTGGTGGACGCGGGCGTCGGCGACGTGATCACCGGGCTGGCCAAGGACGCGAACTTCTCGCCGCTGCTGCTCGGCTGGCTGATCGCGGTGGCGATCCGGCTGGCGACCGGCTCGGCCACGGTGGCCACCATCTCCGCGGCGGGCATCATCGCCCCGCTGGCGGTCGGGATGGAGCCGACGCACGCCGCGCTGCTCGCCCTGGCCATCGGCGCGGGCTCGCTGTTCTTCTCCCACGTCAACGACGCCGGGTTCTGGCTGGTGAAGGAGTACTTCGGGCTCAGCGTCGGTCAGACGATCAAGACCTGGTCCATCATGGAGACACTGATCTCCGTGGTCGGCATCCTGATCATCATGCCGCTGAGCTGGCTGCTCTAGCGCCCAGCCCAACCCGCGACCATCTGCCGGGCGATGGAGGTCTCCCCCGGCAGGATCAGGTCCGGGAGCTGGCCGCCGTTGGCCAGTGCCTCGACGACCCGGTCGCGGTGGACCCAGTGGGCGTGCTCGATCTCGCCGTCAGCGGGGACCAGCGGGGCGGCGGGGTCGGCTGCCGCGGTGAAGCCGATCATGATGGAGCGGGGGAACGGCCAGGGCTGGCTGCCCAGGTAGCGGATGTCGGTGACCTCGACGCCGACCTCCTCGGCGATCTCCCGCTCGACGCACGCCTCCAGGGACTCGCCGGTCTCCACGAAACCCGCGAGCACCGAGTAGCGGTGCGCGGGCCAGATGGGCTGGCGGGCCAGCAGGACCTGGTCGCCGCCGTCGTGGACCAGGCAGATCACCGCCGGGTCGGTGCGCGGGTACTCCTCGCGTCCGCACCCGGTGCACTTGCTGGCCCACCCGGCGGCGGTGCGGTCGACCGGGGACCCGCACTTGGCGCAGAACCGGGCCCGCGCGTGCCAGTTGACCAGGCCGACCGCGGTGGTGAACAGGCCGGCGGCGGTGTCGTCGAGCAGGGAGCCGACGCCGCGCAGGTCGTGCCACTGCTCGCCGTCGGCCGATTCCGCGCCCGCCCACAGGCTCCACGCGCCGGGCGGGGCCGGGACCGGGCGCAACTCCTCGTCCGAGGACAGCACCCAGTACGACTCGTCGCCCTGCTCACCGAGCAGCATGGCCTCGGCGGGGCGCTCGTCGGCGAACGCGAGGGCCGGGCGGGGCGCCAGCGCGGTGCCGCCGTCGCGGACCGGGGTGCGGCCCTGCTTGTCCACCAGCAGCACCCGGCCCGCCTTCCACAGCCGGTCGAGCCGCTCCGGGTCCTTGCGGGCGGTCTCGTCCCTGGCCGCTGTCGCGCGCGACAGCGTGGGCAGCGCGGCTAGTCGGAACGGTTCGCTGGTCACGCGTTTCCCCCTGGTCAACACACTCCCGGCGGGGCGGGAGGACAGCACGGTGCTAGCTGGCCCCGCGCTGTCCACACCGGACAGCGCGGGGTCGCGGTCACGGGAAGCGGACGCCGCCGATGCGGGCGAGCGGGGCGAGCTTCTCGACGTCGCCGACGATGATGCCGGTGAACCGGGTGGGGGCGAAGAACTCCTGCGCCGCCTCCGCGACCTCGGCCGCGGTGACGGCCTTGAGGCGGTCCGGGTGGCCGATCAGCCACTCGACGCCGAGACCGAGCACGGCCAGCGCCGCGATCTGCGAGGCGAGGCCGCCCTGCGACGAGGTGCTGGTGAGCAGCGACCCGATGGCGTACTGGCGGACGATCTCCACCTCGGCCTCGTCCGGCGCCACCAGCGCGAACCGGCCCAGCTCGTAGCGGATCTCCAGCAGCGCGGCCGCGGTGACGTCGCTCGCGGTGTCGGTGTCGATGAGCAGCGTCGCGCCGTCCGGGGTGAACTCCGGGTACGAGCGCGCGTGGTAGGTGTAGCCCTTGTCCTCGCGGATGTTCTCCACCAGGCGGGAGGAGAAGAAGCCGCCGAAGGTCAGGTTGGCCAGCTGCAGCGCCGGGTAGCGCGGGTCCGTGCGGGTGATCGACTGCGCGGAGAGCCGGATCTGCGACTGGACCGCGCCGGGGCGGTCCACCACGAGCAGGTCGCCCGGGGTGATCGGCGGCAGCGCGGGCAGAACCGACGCGGCGGCGTCCGACTGCCAGCCACCGAGCGCGGCGGCGGCACCGGCGACGGCGCGCTCCGGCTCGACATCGCCGACGAGCACCAGCACCGAACCCCGCGGCAACACGGCGGCCTGGTGCAGTGCGCGCACGTCGGCGGGCTCCACCTCCGCGACGTCGGCGGCCTCGGGCAGCTCGCGGGTGAACGGGTGATCGCCGTAGCGGTGCCGCTGCAACGCCTGGCGGGCGATCACGTTCGGCCTGGACTTGGCCACCGAGATCCGCTCGATCAACCGCGCCTTCTCCCCGGCGACCTCGTCGTCGGCGTAGGTGGCGCCGGTGAGCGCGTCGGCCAGCACGGCGAGCAGCGTGTCGAACCCACTGGCCAGCGCGTTGCCGCCGAGGGAGAGCAGCTCGGGGTCGACCGCGGCGGACAGCTCACCGCCGACCAGGGCCAACTCGGTGTCCACGGCGACCCGGTCGCGCGACTCGGTGCCGGTGAGGATGGCGGCGGCCAACACCTCGGCGGTCGCCGCGTGCGCGGACTCGGCACCGGCGAACGGGACCCGCAGCCGCACCTCGACCATCGGCACGGTCGGCTGGTGCACCGCGATGACCCGCAACCCGTGGTCCAGCACGGTGTCCACGACCGACAGGTTGGTCGCCGCCCGCTGCTCACCCAACGGCGGGAGCGGCCGGGGCCCCACCTCGGTGCGCCCGATCTCCTCTGCGGTGCGGCTCACTGCTGTCCTCCTGGACTGTGCGTGGTTGCTGGGCTGTGCGGCTCTCGGTCTCGGCTGCGCCGTCGAGGGAGTCTTGGGCGGCCACCGGTAGAGCGGGGAACGGGCGTGACCGAGTGGGTCGGTCTGGGGTGCTCGATGCTGGGCTGTGGATTGCTCGGCCCGGTCTGCGGGTGGGCGTCGGTAAGCTGTATATCGGGGGGTGCTTTGGGCGGTTTGATCTTGAGCTGAGGGGTGGCGGCTCTCGATCTCGCCTGCGGCGTCGACGATCAACGCCTCGCCTGCGGCATTGGCCGGGACGCGATTCAAGTGACAAGCTCGATGCGGCGAACTTGTTTTGCGCGGGGCCCCTACGACACCCGGGCAGAACCGCAAAGCAGGGGCCGAAAAGCAGGCCCTGCCGCGAACGACGCTACGTGTGCCGTCCCCCCACACAAAACAAGTCCACCCCATCGAGCCGGCCTGGCACCAGCGGATCCGAGGAGCGCGTGGTTGGCCAACGACTGTGAGGGGGACGTTCGGACAAGCGACTGTGGCGGGGGCGTGGGAGCCAACGACCGTGAGGGCCGGGTGGAGACCAGCGTCTGAGAGGGGCGCGTGGGGACCAACGACCGTGGTGAGGGCCGGGCGGGGACTAACGCCTGCGAGAGGCGCGTGAGGGCCAACACCGGTGAAGGCCGGGTGGGGACCAACGACCGTGAGGGGCGCGTGGGGGCCAACGCCGGTGAGGGCGGGGTGGCGACCAGCGTCTGAGAGGCGCGCGTGGGGACCAACGACCGTGGTGAGGGCCGGGCGGGGACTAACGCCTCCGAGAGGCGCGTGAGGACCAACACCGGTGAAGGCCGGGTGGAGACCGGCGTCTGCGAGGGACGCGCTAGGACCAACGACCGTGACGGGGGCGTGGGGGCCAACGATCGCGAGGGCCGGGCTGGGATCGATGACCGTGGCGGGTGCGTAGGGGCGTTTCCCGGTCGCGGAGGTGTTGCGCTCCGTGGGAGTCGCCCTGGCGGCGGGGGGGCGCGTAAGTGTGATCACGCGGTGCCGCCGGGTGGGGTGGTGGGTGGTGCTGGAGGGTGGGTCACGCACTACCGCCGGGGAGTGCCGGGGTCGGTCGGGGGGTCACTCGGCACCACCACCGGCGGGGGTGACGGTGAGGATGGCGCGGGAGTCTGGGCGGAGGGCTTTTGCGGCCGCTGCGACGGCGTCGGGGGTGACGGCGTTGATGCGGTCGGGGAGTTCGTAGACCAGGGACGGGTTGCCGTAGAGGAGTTCGAACGCGCCCAGGGCCAGGGTGCGGCTGACGATGCGGTCGTGTTCCTTGTGCAGACTCGCTGCCCAGCGGGCGGTGATCTTGGCGAGCTCCTCCTGGTCCGGCGGGGTGCTGGCGAGGCGCTCGAGTTCCTCGTCGATGGCGGCCAGCACGGGGGCCAGGTCCGCGTCCGGGGAGTACATCGCGGTGATGGTGAAGGTGTCCGGGTCGCGGGCCTCGAACGGGCCGAACATGCCGCAGCCCGCGCTGACCTCGGTGACCAGCTGGTCGCCGTAGACCAGGCGCTGCTGCAGGCGGGAGCCGTCGCCGTCGGTGAGGACGCCCGCGAGCACCAGGTACGCCAGGTAGGCGTCGAGCTCGTCGATCGGGTCCGGGATGCGGTAGCCGATGGCGACGGCGGGCAGCGGGGCGAGCGGGTCCGGGTGGTCGGCGCGCACCTCGGCGGCGGGCGGCGGCTCGGCGAAGGAGGGCCGCTGCGGGCGCGGGCGGGCCGGGACGTCGCCGAAGTGGCGCTCGATGAGCTCCTTGGCGCCGTCGAGGGTGAAGTCACCGGCGACGGTCAGCACCGCGTTCGCGGGGGCGTAGTAGGTGTCGAAGAACGCGGCGCAGTCGGCGACCGTGGCCTGCTCCAGGTCCTCGAACCCGCCGTAGCCGTTGTGCGCGTTGGGGAAGGTCTCGAACAGCACCGGCGGGAGCAGGATCCACGGGAAACCGCCGTAGGGGCGGTTGAGCACGTTGAGCCGGATCTCCTCCTTCACCACGTCGATCTGGTTGCGCAGGTTCTCCTCGGTGAGCTTGGGAGCGCGCATCCGGTCCGCCTCCAGGAACAGCGCGCGCTCCAGCGCCGCCGAGGGCAGGACCTCGAAGTAGTCGGTGTAGTCCGGGTGGGTGGACCCGTTGAAGGTGCCACCGGAGGACTGCACGTGCCGGAAGTGCGCCAGCTTCTCCAGGCTCTCGCTGCCCTGGAACATCAGGTGCTCGAACAGGTGGGCGAACCCCGTCCGGCCTTCCGGCTCGGACCGGAAGCCCACGTCGTAATGCACGCTGACGCCGACGACCGGCGCGGTGTCGTCGGGGGCGAGGACGACCCGCAGTCCGTTGGCGAGCGTGTAGCGGTGCGGCTGGGAAACGGTCACGCGGCCGAGCCTACGGGAGGTGCGCCACAGGCGGACACCGTGCGTGTCCGCCTGTGGATGAATCAGGGTCTTGTGGACTAGGCCGACTGCCGACCGGAGCGCTTGCGCCGCTGGGCGATCAGCAGGAACGCGCCACCGCCGAGGGCGGCGAGGCCGAGCAGCACCATGCCGCCGACGGCCACGCCCGTGACGGGCAGGTCACCGGAGCCGCCGTCGGCGTTGGGCGCGGTGCCGCCCTGCGGTGCCGGGGAGGTGGTGGTGGACCCGCCGGTCGGGGTCGTCCCGGTCGAACTGGTCGGCGGCGCCGTCGTCGTGGTGTCCGGGGTGGACGGTTGGGTCGTCGGCGTCGTGGTCTCGTCCCGCTCGCAGTCGACCTTGAAGGTCTCGGTGGTCGTGAGGCCGGAACCGGTCAGGTGGGCGGTGTAGCCGCCGTCCGCGAACACGCCGACGTGGCGGGTCCACTGGTAGACGCCGTCGCCGTCGAAGCGCACGTTCTCCTCGAAGCCGGGCTTGCCGTCGATGGTGAACTTCCGCTCGGCCGGGTAGGGGCCGACCGCGTAGTAGCGGAAGGTCACGACCGACTGCTCGTCGACGCAGCGGGAGGAGATCTGCAGGCCGTCGGTGTCAACCTTGACGTCCTCGCAGAAGTCCACGGAGACACCGGTGACGGTCTCGGTGCCGTCCGAGCCCTTCACGATGACCTTGTAGTCGCCCGCTTCGATCGGGCCGAGGTTGGCGCTACCGTGCCCGACAGCGGGAACCGTGACGGTCTTGGTCGCCTCGTGCGCGGAGACGGTGTAGTCCACCGAGATCCGGTTGGGGTTGTCGATCTCGACCCACAGGTTCGGCAAGCTGTTGATGTTGCCCTTGGCGTCGCACTGCGCGTACGTGCCCAAACCGGGCGCGTTGCCCGAACGGCAGTTGACGCTGAAGGTCTTGATGATGGGCGGGTCGAAGCCCGGCCCGTGCAGCTTGATCTGGTACTTGTCGCGGTCGTCGTAGGCGTTGTCGACGACCGTGTACGCCACACCCGGGGCGATCTCACCGGAGTGGGTGTAGGGCAGGTCGATATCGATCGCGTACTCGCGCACCTCGTCGGTGGACGGGTTGGTGACCTTCGCGGTCACGATGCCCCAGCCGCCGCGGCACTGGACCGAGACCTCCAGGGGGTCCTCGGACGGGGTGTCCTCGGTGCACGGTCGGACCACGACGGGCAGCCCGTCGGACGCCTCGCCCGCGCCGTCGATCTCGACGGTGTACTCACCGGGCGGGACGGGCTTGAAAGTCACCTTGGGCTCGTCGTTGGCCTTGGTGGTCTTCGCCGGGAGGTCCGAGCCCACGAGGCGGACGGTGAACGGCCCGCTGTCGTGGATGGCGACCTCGACCGAGCGCACGCCCTTCTTGCAGATGCTGGCGACGGTGGCCGGGGTCGGGCTGACCACCTCGTCCATCGGGTAGTCCGGGAAGGACAGGTCCGGGTCGTCCTGGGCCAGGGCGGGCACCGCGGTGGCCACCAGGGTCAACCCGGTCGCGATCGCCACAGCGGCGCGCTTCACGAACGTGAGCAAGCGGACCTCCCAGAACACGCGATAAGTGCGCGAAACGTACACCGCGTGACCGTGAATCCGCTAATTACCCCCAATGGTGTGTATGTCCAGGTCAGACGTGTTACCAATTGGCAACTGTCAGTGCTTTTCGGTCGCGCCGAACGCCTGGCCGAGCGCGCCGAGGAACGGAGTCAGCCGGGTGGCGAACTCCCGCTGGTCAGCACCCAGATCCGGGTCCTGGGAGGCGTACCAGTGCACGCCTGCGAGGTCGACCGGGCCGAACCCGGTCAGCCAGCGCTCGGCCGCATCGAGGGCGACGGCGTAGGGCAGCGACCGGGAGAACACCACTTCGCGCTCACTGGGCACCGACTCGGGCCCCACGCTCGCGAGGAACGCCGCGACACCTCGAACCTGCTGTGCCAGGGCAGATCCGCGCTGGGTGCGAACCGGAACGAACCGAGCGCCGATGAGCAGTCCAAGACCGCATAGACCAACCGCCACGGCGAGCAAGGCAGGACCACCGGTCAACGACAGCACTACCGACCCGACCACTCCGACCGCCAACACAGCGGCCCCGACGAGACCCAGGCGACCAAGCCCGCCGGGAGTACGCGTGAACCAGCCGCGGGAGACGGCGTCAGCGTGGATCGCGGTCCGGGCTGCGGTGACGTCAAGCGGGGAGGTCCGCAGGGACGAGAGAGTGACCGACTCCGTGTCCTCTGGCAGCAACGTGCGGTAGACGACGCGCTCGTAGTCGGTAAGGGCGTCATCTGCGGCGTTGCGCCGGACTATCTGCCAGTCGCCACTGGACTCGGTGACCCACAGGTAGTTGCGGACGGCGAGGTCTACGACAGTGGCCGCGAGTTTGCGGTGATCTGCGCGCTCGGCGAGGAGAGCACCAGCCTGTCCCGGTAGGACGCCGTCGGGAGAGGCGAAGGTGACCTTGCCGCCATCGTTGACAACAAGTTCGACCGGCCCTACCTCGGCGGCGAGCATCTTGGCGTCACGTTCGCGTGCACGCCAGAGGAAGACGAATCCACCTAGAAGCAAGAGGCCGACAAGCCCCAATCCAGTGCCACTGAGCGGAGTCACGGCGAACGCGGTCGAGGCTGCCTTCTCGTACCGCGCGTTGGCCGGGACAAGACCGGCGGGCAGCTTGGCGGACAGGTCGACCCGCGACCCACTGTCCAGATCGGACTGGCTGACCCGGAGGACGCCGCTGTCGGTCAGGGCGGACTGGCAGGTGTCCTCGGTCCCGGGGCGCCCGGCGAGGCAGACGAAGTCGCGGCCGGGGCGCGGCGTGAGGAGCGAGACCCGCACCAGGGTCAGCTTGGTGTCCCACCCGCTCACCGGCTGCCAGCGGAACTCCTGCCGGTCGCCGAGGTCGTCGATGGTGCCGTCCACGGTGTAGAGGACTGTCGACGCACCGCCGTCGAGGCGCACGGTGAGCGTGTCTGCGGTGACGTCAACCGTGCCGTTGCCCTCGACCTTGGCGTTACGGACGGTGAACACACGGTCGCCGACGCGCAGCGGTGCCACACGGACCATCCGCTGCTTCGCGCGCACGATGACCTGCTCGCGGACGGTGAGGCTACCGTCGCGTTCGACCTTGAGTTGGATGTTGACGCTGCCAGGCAAGATAGGCTGAACAGCGCCGGGAGGCTTGCTCGGGCCTCCTGTTGGCGGGATCGGATCGATCACCGGCGGCTTCACCGTCCCGGTCGGACCCGGTTTGGGGATCGGGAAATCGATGCTCGGCACCGTGGGCGGTATCGACGGGAACGTCGGCTGTTGCGCCGCCGCAGAGCCCGCAACCACACACACGGTGAACAACGCCATCACCGCCGCGACGGTGATCCCCCATTTCCTCAACACGGCAGCGAACGATAGCCGAGCGCCCTTATGCTCACCGCCGGTCTGGCCGAATTGGTCGACCCAAGCCGACACGGGGGAACGATGAGCCATCCGCCTCTGGGTCCGTGGCGCCCACACGGCCCATACCCGCCACCGATGCCGGTGGCACCGCCGCCGATGGCGTTACCGGGCTACCAGGCGCCACAGGGCTATCCCCTACCGCAGTACCCGACCTTGCAGTACCCAGCGCAGCAATACCCGCCGCACACGCAGCAGTACCCGCCGCAGCAGTACCCCGGTCAGCACTACCCGCAGCCGTCATATCCACAAAGGACTCCGTGGCCGCCGCACGGTTACGCACCGGTGCCTCGGAAGTCCAACACCGGCATGGTGGTCTCGATCTGCGTGGTCGTCCTGTTGCTCGCGGGGGCGTCGTTGGTCGGGTACGTCCAGTTGGCAGGTAAGCGGAGCCGGTCCAACGATGTCGGCTACTCCGCTCCCACTACGACAGCCTCGCCGCGCACTACGACAACGACGGCCACTACGACATCCACGACCAGCCGCACCACGACGTCCGCTAGGACAACCACGATCAGGTCGTCCCAACCCACCACAACCACACAGTCGGGTCCCAAGCCGGTCATCGCACTCGGCGACAACCCGTTGTTCAGCGCCACCAACGGCGTCAACGCGGCAACGTGCGACCTCCCCGCCTGGCGCAGCGACCCGAAGGCCACGCAGGCGTTCTTCACCGCGGCTCTACCGTGCTTCGACCAGGCGTGGGCGCCGGTGATGCAGCGCGCGGGCCTGCCCTACGCCACTCCCAAGCTGGCGTTCCCCGGCGGGAAGACGTGGACCAGCCCCTGCGGGACCGCGGAAGCGGGCTGGGCCGCGTTCTACTGCGCGCAGGACAGCACCATCTACATGCCCTTCGAGGGCCTGCAGACCGAGAAGCTCGGCACCAGGACCGGGTCGTACCTGGCGTTGTTCGCGCACGAGTTCGGCCACCACATCCAGGCGCTCTCCGGTGTCTCGGACGCCTACTGGGACGCGCGCTACGCCGCCGGTGACCAAACCCCGGTCGGTCTTGAGCTGTCACGGCGGTCGGAACTCCAGGCGCAGTGCCTGGGTGGGATGTGGTTCGCCGGTGGTCAGCACGGCGGCGGCTCGATCACCGACACCGTCATCCGCGACATGCTCGCCGACGGCTACGAACGCGGCGACTGGCAGGAAGACCTCCCGCGTGACCACGGCAGCCAACAGCACTACGGCGCGTGGCAGGAGCACGGGTTCACCACCAACCGAACCGCGCCGTGCAACACGTGGCTGGCAGCCGCGGCCGACGTCAGTTAGTCCCGCCGCTTGAGTTGGGTGAAACCCGCTCCTGCGATCCCAGCGAAGACGAGAAGGACTACGGCGAAGGGGCGGGCATCCAGCGTCGCCCCCGTCGTGGCCCTGGCGAGGTGGACGACCCCATCGCCGACGGTTACCTCTACCGTCTCGCCGGACTCGTGCCCGCAAGCGTCGAAGAATGCCTCTTGCTTGCCGCCATCGGTGACGTAGGAGACCCGCTCTTGGCCGCTGCCGTCGCACGGGACCCCAGCGAGCACGGTCGCGCTAACCGTCGTGGCCGTCTCCGGCCCGCTGGACCAGTGCCCCAACGCACCACCGAACGCCAGCCCCAACGCCACGATGACGCTGAACGCCGCGACAGCCGCCAGCTTCACGGCGGACGCCGGTATGGCGAACGGGACTCGCATGCCCGGATCGTCGCAGACCGCGCGAGGAACCGTCAGTCCTCCGCCGGGGTCACCTTGCGGATGTAGAGCAACCGGTCACCGAGCTCGATGGCGTCGGCCTCCGAGGAGTCGACCCGGTAGAGCTTCCCGGCCCGCACCAGCCCCAGCACGATGTCCGGCAGGTGCCGCGGCGACCCGCCCACCTCGCTGTCCTCGACCTCGCGCTCGGCGATGGCCAGGCCCTCGTCCGGGGTGATGAGGTCCTCGACCATGTCCACCACGGTCGGCGTGTGCGTCGCCATGCCCAGCAGCCGCCCCGCGGTCTCGCTGGACACCACCACCTGGTTCGCGCCGGACTGGCGCAGCAGGTGCACGTTCTCGGTCTCGCGGACCGCGGCCACGATCTGCGCGTTGGGCGACATCTCCCTGGCGGTCAGCGTGATCAGCACCGCCGAGTCGTCCCGGCTGGCCGCCACCACCACCGACTTGGCCCTGGGCACGCCTGCGACCCGCAGCACGTCCGATCTCGTGCCGGAGCCGTGCACCGTCACCAGCCCGAGCGACGACGCCGCGTCCAACATGGCCTGGTCGGTGTCCACGACCACGATGCGGCTCGGCTCGACCCCGTCGGAGAGCACCGCGCTCACCGCCGACCTGCCCTTGGTGCCGTACCCGACGACCACCACGTGGTCCCGCACGTTCGACCTCCACCGCTGGATCTTGAAAGCCTGCCGGGAGCGCTCGGTCAGCACCGCGAGCGTGGTGCCGACCAGGACGATGAGGAAGAGCACCCGCAACGGGGTGATGACCAGGATGTTGAGCAGCCTGGCCGAGTCGCTGGCCGGGGTGATGTCACCGTAGCCGGTGGTCGAGAGGGACACGGTGGCGTAGTAGACGGCGTCGAGGAAGGAGATGCCGTCCTCGTTGACGTCGCGGTAGCCGTCGCGGTCGAGGTAGACCAGCAGGACGGCCGCGAACAGCGCCACCACCGCCCAGGCGATCCGGCGCACGATGGCGGTGACCGGGCTGACGCTGCTCTCCGGCATGCGGATGATGCCGACCAGGTCGTGCTCGGCCCGTCCGGCGAGGTCCTCAGCCGAGCGCCGTGGGCGGATCACCGCCACTTCCCCACCGTGCGACTCACGGCCGGAAGGCTACCCACCCGCCCCCGGATCCGCTCGCTCCCACCCTCCTCAGCGGATCTCGCCGGTGCTGCCGGTGGCCAGCACCCTGTCCAGCAGCACCTCCGCCTCCGCCCTGGCCTTGGCGGTGGCGATGATGATCGGCGGCGGGGACTCGGCCAGGTCGCGCGCCTCGGTGAGGGTGCAGCCGAGCACCTCGCGCAGCACCTTGATCAGCTGGATGCGGAACTCGCCGACCTCGGTGACCACCACGTCGAAGGCGATCCGGCGGACGCTGATGGCCTCGGAGAGGTAGATGTAACCGTCGAGTGCGGACGGGTCCCTGGCGACCAGGTCGACCAACCTGCGCACCGACGACAACTGGTCGACCCCGGCGACCGTCTTGTCCGGCCGGTCGGCGATCAGCGCCTGCCGCGACTCGGCGATCTCCTTGTAGAACGCGGGCAGCCGGTACTGCACGATCAGCAGGTCGACCAGCACGATCGGGCTGTAGTCCGGGCCCTCGAAGATCTCCTTGGCCAGCTCGTTGTTGAGGATGAACGAGTTGACGAACCGCTTGAGCTGCCGCGGGTTGGGATCGAGCCCGGCGACGATGTCGTCGGTGACCCCAACGAGCTCCTCCGGCAGCATCGACTTCACGAACCGGGTCGCGGCCGCCTTGGTGATCGGCGGTAGCGCGAACGGCACCTGCACGATCTTGTCGAGGTAGTGCTCACTGATGCCCTGGTCGCCGTAACGGGCGCGGATAGTGCTCTCCAGCGCCTCCCGGTCGACACCGAGGACGAAGACACAGCCGGAGATGTTCAGGAACAGCTTGAGCGCCTCAAGGGTCTTGAGGATGTACTCGGGCAGACACCGGTCCAGGTCGTCTATGAAGAACGCCAGCCGGATGGCACCGCGCTCGGTTGCCTTGTCGAGCAGGTCACGCAGGTGCTTGTGGAGCAAGATCTGCTGCTCACGGGCCTTGAACCGTTCGTCCAAGAACCGCTGCCTGAGCTCATCGAGATCGGCAGCGCCATCAACCAGCGGCCGCACCCACTGGGTCACGTCCGTGAACGCCCCTGCTACGGAGGTGAGCAGTTCCCGGGCCTCGCTGCCGCTCTTCTCGGCTAGACCCAACTGGGCGACCATGGTGTGGAGCAGCCCTATGGCCGGGTTCTCATCGAACTGGTGCTGCCAGGAGTCGAACCAGACGGTGTAGAAGTCGGTCTCGCTCTCCAGCTCCCCTTGCACCAACTTCATCAGGGAGGTCTTACCGGTCCCCCAGGACCCGTAGACGCCTACGACCAACGGCGTGTCACACACCTTCACCGCCGTGGCCAACGCCCTGGCGATCTTGTCCCGATCGAGCGCGTCAACCGAGGCGGGCTCGTCATTGCGGATCCCAGCGGGAGTGATGGACACGCCTGTGTAGATCGCCTGCGGAGTCAGCCCGTTACTCGGCGTGGGGGATGGTGCGGAGCAGCGCCTTGAGGCCGTCGGCGTCCAGGAGGTCGGCGGGGCGGAGCGTGGTGTTGGGGCGGACGTAGTGGAAAGCGGCCCGGACCCGGTCCAAGGGGACATCGGAGAGGCCGGACCAGGCGAGGCGGTAGGCGGCGAGTTGGACGGTGAGGGCCGGGAGGTGGTCGTCGTCGGGGACGCGGCCGGTCTTCCAGTCGACGATGGTCCAGCCGCCGTCCTGGTCGAGGTAGACGGCGTCCATCCGGCCGCGGATGGCGATGCCGTCGACGTCGGTGGCGAACGGGACCTCGACCTCGTGCGGGGTGCGGTTGGCCCAGTCGCTGGCCAGGAACGCGTCGCGCAGCCGGTCGAGCTCGGTGTCGGGGGCGGCGTCGTCATCGGCCGCGCCGGGGAGTTCGTCCAGGTCGAGCAGGGCGCGGGAGCCGAACCGGCGCTCCAGCCAGGCGTGGAAGGCGGTACCCCGCCTGGCGACCGGGTTCGGCGGGAACGGCAGCGGGCGGCGGAGCCTGCGGGCCAGCGCGGTCGGGTCGGCGGCCAGTTCGACGAGCTGGCTCACCGAGAGGCTGTCCGGCAACCGCACCTGCTCCTGGCGCCCCCCGGAGGCCCGCTCGGCCAGCAGGACGTCGGTGTCGCGCACCCAGCCGTCCGGGTCGTCCTCCTCCTCGACCGCGTCCTGCCCCGCGCGCAACGCCGCCAACTCGGCACGCACCAGCTCCGCCCCCGCCACCACATCGGACCGCCGGTCGCGCAACGGGTCGGCGGGCCAGCGCGCGGACCGGACGGCGGCGGTGAGCGGGTTCTCGGTGCCCTCCTCGGGCTCCTCGGCCCACACGTCCACGTACGCCTCGTACCCGCCGAGGTCGGTCAGGAAGTCCGACGGGCCGCGCGGCGTGCCCCCGGTGCGCGCCCACCAGTGCCCCGACACCAGCAGCACCCGCTCCGACCTGGTCAGCGCCACGTAGAACAGCCGCCGCTCCTCCAGCAGGCCGCGCTCGGCGAACTCCTCGTTGTGGATCTTCAGCTGCTGCTCGACCTCCTTGCGGTTGGCCGCGCCCGCCAGGTTCAGCCTCGGCAGGTCGACGGCGTCGCCGCGCAGGTCGGCGGGCAGTTCGGTGACCGTGCGCAGCCAACTGCCGCCGCGCCGACCGCTCGGGAACACCTCGCGCACCACGTGCGGGACGGCGACGACCTCCCACTCCAGGCCCTTCGCGGAGTGGACGGTGACGATCTGCACCCGGTCCTCGGCGACCACGACCTCGCCCGGCTCCAGCCCGTCCTCGGCGGCCTCCGCGGTGGCCAGGTAGTCCAGCAGCGCGGACAGGCTCGCCGCCGGGGCCGCCTGCGCGTAGTCGGCGACGACGTCGGCGAACGCGTCCAGGTGCGCCCGGCCCGCACCACCGCGGCGGGCGGTGGCCTCGATGTCGAGCAGCATGGTGCGCTCCACGTCGGCGACCAGCTCGGGCAGCGGCTGGTCGAGCCTGCGGCGCAGCACGGTCAGCTCGCGGCCGAGGGCGCGGACGCGCCGGTAGCCCGCCTCGGAGTACAGCGCGGGCTCGCCGGGGTCGTCGATCGCGTCGACCAACCCGGCCTGCTCGGCGCCCTCCCCGGGCACGAGGTTGCCCGGCTCGGTGGCGTACGCACCGGCCAGTTCGCTCGCGCGGCGCGACAACGCGGCCAGGTCGGCCGCACCGACGCGCCAGCGCGACCCGGTGAGCAGGCGGGCGGCGGCGGTACCGGCGAGCGGGTCGATCAACACGCGCAGGGTGCTGACCAGGTCGCGCACCTCGGGTTCGTCGAGCAGACCACCGAGACCGACGACCTCGACCGGCAACCCGCGTTCCCGCAGGGCGGTGGCGATGTCGGCCATGTCGGCGCGGCGGCGCACCAGGACGGCGGCTGTCGGCGGCGTGCCGCGCTCATCGACCACGGCGTGCCACCGGTCCGCGACCTGGTCGGCCAGCCACCGCACCTCGGTGTCCACATCGGACAGCAGGGCGATCCGGATGTCGCCTGGCGGCGCTTCCTCGCGGGCGCGCAGCTCGTCGACCTCCAACCCGCTGCGGCGCAACGGGTCGGACACGGCGTTGGCGAGTTCGAGCACCTCCGGCGGGTTGCGGAAGCTGGTGAGCAGGCCGTAGCGGGTCGCGGGTTCCTTGCGGCCGCGGTGCTTCTGCGGGAAGTCGGTGGTGAACCGGGGCAGGTTGGCCGCGCTCGCGCCGCGCCAGCCGTAGATCGCCTGCGCCGGGTCGCCGACCGCGGTGACCGGCATCGGCTCGGCGTCCGGGTACTCCAGCGAGCTGCCGAACAGCGATCGCAGCAGCACCCGCTGGGAGTGCCCGGTGTCCTGGTACTCGTCGAGCAGCACGGCACCGAACCGGACCCGCTCACCGGCGACGGTCTCGGGGTGGCTTGCGGCGAGCTTGGCGGCCAACGACATCTGGTCACCGAAGTCGAGCGCGCCCTCCTTGCGCTTGCGGTCGGCGTATGCCTGCACGAGCGGCAGCAGCGCGACCCGGAACCGTTGCGTGACAAGGATCTTCTGCAGGTCCTGGGACGGCTCGGCGCGCTGCCCCTTGGCGCGGGGGGCGGACTCGATGGCGGCGCAGACGGCTTCGGCGTGCGCACGCAGCGCGTCCGGCTCGACCAGGTGCTCGGCCAGCTCACCCGCGAGGGAGAGCAGGTACTGGGTGACGGTGGCGGGCACGTAGTCGGTGTCGAGGTCCTGGCCCCAAGTGGACACGACGCGGTGCGCGGCCTGCCACGCCGCGGTCTCGGTGAGCAGCCGGGCACCGGGCTCGACGGGCAGGCGCAGGCCGTGCTCGGCGACCAGTCGGCCCGCGTAGGCGTGGTAGGTGAGGATCGTGGGCTCGCCCGCGAACACGGCGGCCTTGCGCTCACCGGTCGGGTCGAGCTTGTCGAGCAGCTTGGCGCCCGCGAGCCTGCGCAACCTGGCCCTGACCCGTTCGGCGAGCTGCCGGGCGGCCTTGCGGGTGAAGGTCAACCCCAGCACCCGCTCCGGCGTGACCAGCCCGTTGGCCACCAACCAGACCACGCGCCCGGCCATGGTCTCGGTCTTGCCCGCCCCCGCCCCGGCGACGACGAGCGCGGGTTCCGGCGGCGCGGAGATGACCTCGGCCTGCTCCCGGGTGGGCGGCTTCAACCCCAACTCGGCCGCCAACTCCACCGGGCTGACCAGCGCCAACCCGGGCAGCGGCAAACTCACCGAGACCTCCACCTCACCCGCGCAATCCTCACCTCAACGCCGCAATGTACTCCGCACCCCCGACAACCCGCCCGCGTGGACGCGCGGGTCAGACCTACTCGGTGACCTGGCGGCCGCTGGGGTGCAGGGGGCAGGCGGTGCGGACGGGGCAGCGGGGGCAGTCCGGGTTCTCGTAGGCGGTGTACTCCGGGCCCACGGTCGACGCCGCTGCTTCGCGGACGATGGTGAGCCAGTGGGTGGCGGAGTCGCCGTGGACCGGGGACTGGGTGCGTTCGGTGGCGCTGGTCTTCTTGTTGGGTTTGGCGACGTAGAGCAGGCGGGCGCCGCCGGGGTCGGTGCCGAGGTCGGCGAAGGCGCCGTAGGCGACGGCCAGTTGGTACACGGCGAGTTGGGGGTGTTCCTCGGCGTCGTTGGCGCTGACCGGGGACTTGCCGGTCTTGATGTCGACGATGACGGGGCGCCCCTCGGCGTCGACCTCCAGGCGGTCCACCCGGCCTGCGACGGTGATCTTGTCCGGGAGTTCGACGGTGACCTCGCGTTCGACGGCCACCTGCGTCAACTCCGAGCGGGTGGACGCCATCCAGCCGAGGAAGGTGTCCAGCATCGCGCGGATCCGCTGCCGCTCCCGCCGGGAGAACCACGGCGCACCGGCGTCGACCGAGTTCCACGCCTTGTCCAACTCGACCACCAACTCCGCGCGCGGCACCCCGGACGCCGCCGCCTGGGCCAGCGCGTGCACCAGCGTCCCGGTGACCGCCGCCAACTCGGCCGGGTCCTGCCCCCCGTGCCGCTCGACCATCCACCGCAGCGGGCACTTCGCCAGGATCTCCACTGTGGACGGTGACACCCGCACCGGCTCGTCAGCGGCGCGCAGCGGGGCGACGGTCGTCAACTCCGGCAGCCCGTACCAACTGTCCGGGTTGGCCCCCGGCACGCCCGCCTCGGCCAGCCTGGCCAACTGCCGCGCCGCCTGACCCCGCCGAGCCGCGTCGACACCCGCGTCGCACACGACCTGCCGCAGCTCACCGACAAGGTCGGCCAACACCAGCGCCCGTTCCTGCTCGGCCATCGGCACCGGCATGTCGGTCTCCGCCGTGTCGGCACCGGCCAACTCCGCCAGGAACCGCGACGGCTGCTCGTCGTCCCCGCGCACCGCGCTGACCAGAAGCTTCGACCGGGCCCGGGACGCCGCGACCAGCAACAGCCGCCGCTCCTCAGCCAACAACGGCGCCGTCGCCGAAACCTGCTCCCCCACACCGGAAAGCATGTCGACCAACCGCTCCACACCGAGCAGCGACCCACGCAGCCGCAGGTCCGGCCAGGCACCTTCCTGCACGCCGGGCACCGCCACGACCGCCCACTCGCGACCAGCGGCGGCGTGCGCGGTCAGCACGGCGACAGCATCCCCTTGCGGCGCGGTGGGTGCGAGCGTGTCGCCCGCGATCCGTTGCGACACGATGTGACTCACGAATCCCGTGACGTCCGACCCGGGCAGCCGCTCCGCGTACCGCTGCGCTGTGTGGAACAACGCCACGATCGCGTCCAGGTCCCGGTCCGCCTGCGCCCCGACCGGCCCACCGCGCGAGGCGACGGTCACCCACCGCGCCTCCAGGCCGCTGGTCTGCCACACGTCCCAGAGGATCTGCTCCAGCCCGACGCCCTCGTCGATCCCCTTGCGCGCCAGGGAGATCAGCCCGGCGACCCGGCGGACCGGACCCGCCTCGGTGTCGGCGAGCGCGCTGAGCTTGTCGTCGTCGTTGATGACCTCGACCAGCAGCTCGTCGCTCGACTTGTCGCCACCGGAGGTCAGCTCCAACCGCCGCAGACCACGCCGCAACCGCCTTAGCGCCAACGGATCCGCGCCACCGAGCTGCGACGACAGCAACATCTCCGCCAACGCCGGATCGAGCATCGCGGGCACGGCGGCGCACCGCAGCAGGGCCAACAACGGCCGCACAGCGGGCTGTTGCGACAGCGGCAGCTCGTCGCCCGGTGCCGCGACCGGAACCCCCGCTGCCGCGAGCGCTCGGTGCAAGACCGGCACCGAGCGGGTCGCCGAGCGCACCAGCACGGCCATGTCGGCCCACGGCACGCCGTCGAGCAAGTGCGCGCGCCGCAACTGGTTCGCCACCCAGCTCGCCTCGGCCGCGGCGGACGGGTGCAGCCGCACCATCACCGTCCCGCCCTCGGCCTGGCTCTTGTCGACCCGCCGCACCCCGCCCGGCAACCGCGCCGCCAGGTGCGACACCGCCCGACGCACAGCGGGTGCCATCCGATGACCGGACCCGAGAACCACCGTGCCGCCACCGGGGTCGGCATCGCGCAGCAACGCGGGATCGGCGCCGCGGAAGGAGAAGATCGCCTGGTCCGGGTCGCCCGCGACGACGAACTCCTTCGCCGCGCCGCCCAGTGTCCGCAACAGCGCGTACTGCAACGGGTCGAGGTGCTGGGCGTCGTCGACGAGCAGGTACCTGACCCGGTCGCGTTCGGCGTTGAGCAGCTCGGTGTCGGTGTCGAAGGCCAGCAGGGCGCCTGCGACCAGCTCGGCGGCGTCCAGCGCGGGCGCGGCGGTGTGCGCGATGCCGCTGTCCGCCGACCCGATCAGCAGCGTGACCTGTTCGTACTGGTGCCCGAACCGGCCTGCCGCGATCCACTCCTCGCGCCCTTCCCGCCTGCCGAGGTCCACCAGGTCCTCGGGGCCGAGGCCGCGTTCGGCGGCGCGCAGGATCAGGTCCCGCAGCTCCTCGGCGAACCCGGGCACGGCGAGCGCGGGACGCAGCCGTTCCGGCCAGTGCCGGGCGCCCGTGTCGATGTCGCCAGCCAGCAGCTCCCGGATCACCGCGTCCTGCTCGGGACCGGACAGCAGCCGCGGACCGGGGCCGTCGTGCAGCATCGCCTGGATGCGCAGGACGGCGAAGGCGTAGGAGTGCACGGTGCGCACCAGCGGTTCCCGCACGGTCCGGGGCGCGCCCTGGTCGGTGAGCAGCTCGGTGATGCGTCCGCGCAGGTCAGCCGCGGCACGGCGGCTCGCGGTGAGCACCAGCAGCTGCTCGGGGTCGACCCCGCCGCGCAGGATCCGGTCGGCGGCCAACTCCGCGAGCAGGGTCGTCTTGCCCGAGCCGGGACCACCCAGGACGCGGACGAAGCCGTCGGCACCGGAGAGCACCCTGCGGGCGTCCTCGCCCCAGCGCACCGGGCGCCTGCGCGGCTGCGGCCCGCGGACCAGCCGCGGAGCGAGCGGCGACTTCCCGGCGACCATCCGCCGATTGGACCACGGCCGCCACCGGGACCCGGACGCGGCACGCCCAACGCGGGCGGATGGGATGATGCGCGGTATGGCCGACGCCCTGACCGTGCACGTCTTCGGACCGCCGGACGCGCAGCCGTTGCTCGCACTGCACGGGGTCACCGGGCACGGCGGCCGGTACCGCGCGCTGGCCGAGCGGCACCTGCCCGGCTACCGGGTGATCGCCCCTGACCTGCGCGGGCACGGCCACTCCCCCGCGCTGCCGCCGTGGACGCTTGAGCAGCACGTCGAGGACGTCCTCGCGGTGATCGACGCGTTCGGCCTGGACGCGCCGCCGGTCGTGGCGCACTCGTTCGGCGGTCTGATCGCGTTGCACCTGCCGCGCCACCGCGTGGGCAAGGTGGTCCTGCTCGACCCCGCGGTGAGCGTCCGGCCGGAAGACGCGTTGGCGTACGCGGAAAGCGCGGCGACGACGGTGAGCGACCCCATCGCTGCACAGAGTGGCGATTGGCCCGCGGCGTCGGACGAGGTGGTGGCCGAGGAGGTCGCGGCGCACTGGCAGCGCGTCGGCGACGGCTGGCGACCCCGGTACTGCCCGCCCGCGGTGGTCACGGCGTGGAGCGAGATGTGCCGACCGGTGCCCGCGCCGACCGACGACACGCTGGTCGTGCGGGCGCTGCGCGCGCCCTACGTCGGCCAGGAGTTCCTCGACTCGGCCGGTCCGGCGACAGTTGTTGACCTTGACTGCGGCCACGTGGTCTATGTGGACGCGCCGGAACGCGTGGGCGCTCTGGTGACCGACTTCCTCAGGGGATGACCGTGGACGAGGAACTGCACGAGCGGGTGCGCGAGGCGATCAAGTCGATCCCCGAGGGGAGCGTGGCCACCTACGGCGACATCGCGGACCTGACCAAGGCGCCGTCACCGCGGCTGGTGGGCAAGGTCCTGGCCGAGGACGGCCACGACCTGCCGTGGCACCGGGTGCTGCGCGCCAACGGCACGCCCGCGCCGCACCTGGCCGAGGAACAGCTGGCGCGGCTGCGCGCGGAGGGGGTGCTCGCCGACGGCGACAAGGTCGACCTGCGCCGCCACCGGTGGGCGGACGTGGTCCCCGAGGAAGAACCTGGCTTGTTCTAGCGGCGCTTGCCGTCGGCCGGGTCGAGGCCGAGCATGTCGAGCAGGCGCAGGCAGTCGGAGGCGTCGGCGGAGTGGTCGGCGACCGTGCGCGCCGCCTTGCTGCACTGCTCCGCGTTGTGCATCGACTCGACCTCCCTGGCCGCGGCGATCCTGGTCGGGGACGTCGGTGTCCCGTTCGCGAGCGTCATGGCGAGAACCTTCCTAGAGACGGCCGCCACCACGAAGGGCGTCGAGGTGCCCACAGGGTTTTCGCGCGGCGTGCCGGCCGGAGTGGCCATCACTCTTTCAGCCCAATGCGGGCCGCCGCAAGAGGCCCAAGGGACCTGGTGTGTTACGCCGGTGTGAATGTCACGGAATGCGATTGGCCGGACACAATCACTGCTTGATGCGGCGCTTGGTGAAGGCGATGAGACCGCTGACGAGCAGCAACGCCCCCACGACAACCGCGATGAGACCAACGTCCATGCATTCCAGGACGCTTCGACACGCACTCGGTTGCCTGATTGGGTGGAAGGTTTTCCACCCAATCAGCGGGCATTTCGGCACACGCTAGGTGAGGCGTGACTCACATTCCGCGAGCGCGGAACCGGCCTCGGCCGACCCGGTCATCGCCGCCGCCAGCCGCAGGTGCGGCACGGCCTCGGCGTGCTTGCTCTGCCTGGCCAGCGCGCGGCCGAGCAGGGTCAGCGCGAACGCGTCGGACGGGTCGAGCTCGACCAGCGAGCGGGCGGTCGCCTCGGCCTTGCCCAGCGCGGCGGACTGGAAGTGCGCGAGCGCCAACTCGGTCAGCACCGCGCGCGAGGTCGGGTCCAGCTCAGCGGCTTGCGCCAGGTAGCGGGCCGCGGTGGCCGGGTCGCCGCCCTCGCGGTAGCGGCGCCCGAGTTCGTAGAGCGTGGCGAGGTCGGTCACGCGTCCTCCTCGGTGATGTCGGCGGAACTGCGGTGGGCGACGGGGATCTGGCCCAGCCGCCCGGCCTGGTAGTCGTCGAACGCCTGCAGGATCTCCCGGCGGGTGTTCATCACGAACGGACCGTATCGGGCGACCGGTTCGTTGATCGGCAGGCCACCGAGCACGAGCACCTCCCAGGTCGGGGAGTTGCCAGGCTGGGTGTCCGCCGCGCGCAACATGAGCGCCTGGCCGGACTCGCCGAACACGGCTAGCTCACCTTCCTGCAACGGCCTGCCTTCCCTGCCAACAGTGCCGCGGCCGGACAGCACATAAGCGAGTGCGTTGAAGTCCTCCGGCCAAGGCAAGGTCAACCGTGCTCCGGCAGCCACAGTCGCGTGCAGGTAAGTGATCGGCGTGTATGTCGACCCCGGCCCCTGATATCCAGCGAGGTCGCCTGCAATAACGCGCACAAGAGCGCCACCGTCTTCGCTGGCGAGCAACTTCGCGTCACCCGCAGCAATGTCCTGATAACGCGGCGGCACCATTTTCAGCGCCTTCGGGAGGTTCACCCACAACTGCACGCCGTGGAACAGCCCGCCCTTCGCGACCAGTTCCGGCGGCGGCACCTCGTTGTGCAGGATCCCGCTACCGGCGGTCATCCACTGGGTGGAACCGTCGGTGATGAGCCCACCGCCGCCGATCGAGTCGGTGTGCGCCATCGCGCCGTCGATCATGTAGGTGACCGTCTCGAACCCGCGGTGCGGGTGCCACGGCGCGCCCTTGGCCTCGCCGGGGCCGTACTCGACGGCTCCCATGTGGTCGAGCAGCAGGAACGGGTCGGCCATGGCCAGGTCGACGCCCGGGAACGGCCTGCGGACCCGGAAACCCTCGCCCTCCAGGAAGGACTCGGCCCGCACCGTCGTGCGCACCCCGCGCCAGACCGTGTCCGACTCGGGCAGGACGGGCAGGCGGGGCAGGGTCAACGTGTCGGCGGTGACAGCAGGCATGACTGCCTCCTCTCGGGCCACCCTGGCGGCGACCACACCCCCGTCAACCTAGTTGCGCGCTCAATTATTCCTCAGGTCTGCGCCCACATCGAGTAGATGAGGTTGTCCTCGTCGGCGCACACGACCTGCGGGAGAGCGGGCTCGGCGACCTGGTTGCAGCGCATGGGCCCGATCTCGAAGTCGGACTGGCCGGTCTTGGGCTCGGGGCGGGCGGCGTAGTAGTCGAACAGGATGGCGGCGGCCTGCTCGCAGTTGAGCCTGCCGCGCGGCGTCTCGACCACGGCGGCGAGCATGTTCTTGCCGAGCGCGCCCTTGAAGGGGCGGTCGCAGTAGGTGGTGGGGGCGCTCTCGTCGACCACGGGGACGTCCGACTTGGGCTTGGCGGTCGTCGTGGTGGTGGGGCGCTTGGTGGTCGACTTCGCGGTCGTCGGCTTCGCGGTCGTGGTCGTGGTCGGTTTGGGGGTTGTGGTGGTGCTTGTCGTGTCCACTCCCGACGCCGTTCCTGTGACGGGTCCGGAACAGCCCGTGATCAGGGCGGCGAGCAACAACAAACCGGCGATTGACCTCATATCCGCAGGTTCGACGCACCGACCCCGCGCGTTACGCGTACCGGCCTCATGTCCACACGGACCCCGAAGATCCACGATCGGTGGAATCCCCCGCGCGCGCCCGGCGGCGGCGGCGGGCAGCACCTACCGTTTCCGCGTGCTCGCCCGATCCACCGCCGCTCTCCTGACCGCCCTGACCCTCACCGGCTGCGCAGCCACCTCGACCGCAAGCCCCCAGCCCCAGCTGGCCCCCGTGCGCAACGAGGCATCCACCTCGTTCCCGACCCCACCCCCCACCCGCCAACCGAACACCATGGTCGGCTCCCCCAAACTCGCCCCCGCCATCCTCGACTGCCCCAGCTACGTCCCCCTGATCTCCAAGGCGACCGGCGTGAAGGCAGAACCCCTGCTCGGCACCCCCGACCTGTGCCGCTACCGCCTCCCGTACGCCAGGGGCACCACCAACGTCTCCATCCTCTTCCGAGCCGAACCCCCAGGCACCCCCAGCTACGTCCGCACCGAAGACCACTTCGGCAACACCGCCTACCAGGTAATAGGCCCAGACCCCACCGCATGCGGCCTGGCGATCGCCCTGGACCCGTACCTGGCCCCCCACGAACACGGCTCACACCTGACCGTGCTCGGCAGCTTCGAAACCGCCCCCTGCGCCACGGTCCGCAAGATCATCGACCCCCTGTTCGCCCGCCTCACCGACGCCCCCGAATAGCCGAGCAGTCGCCCCCCGGATTTCTCCCCAGACACAACACCGGTAGAGACGATGCAACATCGTCTCTACCCGGCCTTCACGATCGTTGGTCCCAACGCGCCCCTCACAGGCGTTGGCCCCTACACGCCCCCTCTACAACGTTGGCCAGCCAACCGCTCCTCGGATCCGCTGGTGCCAGGCAGGCTCGATGGGGTGGACTTGTTTTGTGTGGGGGGACAGCAGCCGTAGCGTCGTTCACGCGGCAGGGCCTGCTTTTGGGCCCCTGCTTTGTGGTTCTGCCACGGTTGTTGTAGGGGCCCCGCGCAAAACAAGTTCGCCGCATCGAGCTTGGCTCGAAACTCGCGCCAGGCCAATGCCGCAGGCGAGGCGTTGATCGTCGACGCCGCAGGCGAGACCGAGAGCCGGATCCCCTCACCTCACACCTGCGCATAAGCCAAACTGGGCACCCGCGACTCCCCCGAACTCCGCCGCAGGTAGAAGAACCACGTAACCCCAGCAAACACCACATACCCCACCACAAAAACCCACAACGCCGCCGTAGACCAAGTAGCGTGCGCAGCAGCCGCAGCAGCCTTCTCCTCCACACTCCGAGCAGCAGCCACCGCAGCCCCCACCGGCGCGCTGGCGAGCCGGAACACCTGCTGGATCAGGAACCCGCCGAACGCCCCGATCGCCCCCGCGATCCCGATCACCGCAGCAGCCATCCGCTTGTACCGCAACGCGGTCGCGGCATCATCGGACTCCCGGCGACCAAGCGCGCCGAAGATGACCGGGATCATCCGATAGGTCGAACCGTTGCCAGCGCCGGACAGCGCGAAGATCACCATGTACGACGTGAAGAAGAGGCTGAAGTCGCGGCGAGCAACTCCCAGCATGGCGATCAGGGTGAACACCGCCATCCCGACGAACACCCACAGCGTCACCCGAGCACCCCCGAGGCGATCGGAGAGCCAGCCGCCGAGAGGGCGGGTGACCGAGCCGATCAAGGCGCCCAGGAAGCCGAGTCCTGCCAGGTACGTGCCGATGAACGGGTGTTCGGCGAGGAACTCGGGGAAGGTCAGCTTGATCACCAGCGGCAGGGCGAACGAGAAGCCGATGAACGAGCCGAAGGTGCCGATGTAGAGCACCGACATGATCCAGGTCTGGGAGCGGCTCAGGCACGCGGCGTAGGACGCGGCGTCGGAGCGGGCCATGGTGAGGCTGTCCATGAAGAGCCAGGCGCAGACGACGGCGGCGATGATCAGGGGGAGCCACATCAGGCCCGCGTAGGCCAGGTGGACGGGGTGGACCGGGTTGCGGGCGACCGCGTAGGGGACGCCGACGATGATGACCAGCGGGGTCAGGAGTTGGACCACGGCGACGCCGAGGTTGCCGCCCGCGGCGTTGAGGCCGAGGGCGAGGCCCTTGCGCTTCTCCGGGTAGAAGAACGAGATGTTGGCCATCGACGACGAGAAGTTGCCGCCACCGACCCCCGCGAGGGACGCAGCGACCAGCAGCAGCACGAACTGCGTGTCGTGCGACTGCGCGCGCACCACGTCGAAGTGCACCAGGGCAGCCAAAGCGGTGGTCGGGACCAGCAGCAGTGCCGCGCTGACAGCCGTCCACAAGCGACCGCCGAATCGGGGAACCGCGAAGGTGTAAGGAATCCGCAGCGCGGCCCCGACCAGGTTCGGCGCGGCGGTGAGCCAGAACAGCTCGCTCGGGGTGAACGGCGTGCCGCCGCCGAAACCCGCGTTGGACAGGTTGAGCACGACCACCGACCACAGCACCCAGATCGAGAACCCCAGGTGCTCGGCGAAGATCGAGAAGACCAGGTTGCGCCGAGCGACCCGCCTGCCGGTACTCGCCCAGAACCCTTCGTCCTCAGGTTCCCAGCGATCGATCCACCGATTCACGATCCCTCCACAGGCAACTCGGCAAGCCAATCAGCGATAGCAGCGGTCTTGTCGGCACAAGTCCCGCACCCCGTCGTAGCCCGCGTCGCAGCCACCAAGGCAGGGACGCTGGTCGCGCCCGCGCGCCAGGCGGCCACGAGACCGGCCTTGGTGACGGTGTTGCAGCGGCACACGAGGGCGTCGTCGGGTAGGTCGGCGGGTGTGCGTGTTGTGCCGCTGGGGTTTGCGCGGCCGAGGAGTAGGGCGAGGCGGTCGGAGGGGGCGGGGGTGCCGGTGTCGAAGAACTCGGTGATGGTGGCGGCCGCGTCGGGGAAGCCGAGGATGATGGCGCCGATGACCCGGTTGTCGCGCAGGGCGAGCTTGGCGTAGCGGTCGCGGGTCGGGTCGTCGAGGGTGATCACCTCGGCGTCGGCGGAGGACGCGTGCACCTCGCCCAGGGCGGTCAGGTCGATGCCGCGGGCCTTGAGCCTGGCGACGGGCGGGGTGCCGCGGTAGCGGGCGGCCGGGTTGGCGCCGGTCACGAGGTCGGCGAGCACGACGGCCTGGTCCCAGCCGGACTGGACCATGCCAGGCGCGGTCCCCGGGTGCGCGGCGCAGTCGCCGAGGGCGTGCAGCCGCGGGTCGCTGGTGCGCAGGGTGTCGTCGACCACGATCCCGCCGTCCACCGCCAGCCCCAGCGCCTCGGCCAGGCCCGTCTCCGCGCGCACCCCGGCGGCCACGACCACCAGCTCCGCCGGGACGTGGCCGCCGTCGTCGAGCTTGAGCCCGTCGCCGCTGAGGTGCTGGGCCGCCGACCGCCCCAGGCGCACGTCGACGCCCATGTCGGTGAGGACCTTCGCCAGCACGGCACCGCCAGCCGGGTCCACCTGGCGCTCCATCAGGTGCCCGACCGGGTGCACCACCGTGACCAGGCACCCACGCCCCAGCAGCCCGCGCGCCGCCTCCAGGCCGAGCAACCCGCCACCGAGCACCGCGACCGGCGCCCCCGGCCGCACCCGACTCAGGATCGCCGCGCAGTCGTCCAACTCCCGGAACGTCGCCACATCCGCCGCGAGCGCCCCGGACTCCCCGCGCAATCCCTCCACCGGCGGCACCCACGCCCGACTCCCCGTGGCCAGCACCACCGCGTCGTACTCCACAGTGGACCCATCAGACAGCACAACCTGGCGCCTGGCCCGGTCGATCTCCTCGACCCGCACCCCCAACCGCAGGTCAACCCCCGCGGTCTCCGCCCAGTCCGCCGCGTGCAGCCCTACAACGCCTGCGGGCATCGTCCCCGCCAACACCGCCGACAGCAGCACCCGGTTGTACGCCGGGTGCGACTCAGCCCCGACCACGGTCAACGCAACCCGCTCCCCCACCGGATCCCGCCGCCGCACCTCCTCCGCGAACCGCGCCCCCGCCATCCCATAACCCACGACAACAACCCGGCGCGGGTTCACGACCACACCACCGCGGCTCGTTCGCCCGCCGCAACCCGCACTTTGTCGGCCGATCGGCGCCGTGGGGTCACAGGGACTCCAGGCGGACGGCGCAGACCTTGAACTCCGGCATGCGGCTGTGCGGGTCCAGTGCCGGGTTGGTCAGCAGGTTCGCCCGTTGGGCGCCGGGGAAGTGGAAGGGCAGGAAGACCGTGTCCAGGCGCATTGTCGGGTCGCAGCGCACGACGGCCTCGGTGGATCCGCGGCGGGAGATCACGCGGGCGTGGGCGCGGTCGGTGAGGCCCGCTCTGCTCGCGGTGTCGGGGTGGACCTGGACGAAGGCTTCCGGGGAGGCGGCGTTCAGTTCCGGCACCAAGCGGGTTTGGGCGCCGGACTGGTAGTGGTGCAGGACGCGGCCGGTGGTGGCCAGGAGGGGGTATTCGTCGTCCAGGGGCTCGGTGGGGCCGGTGTAGTCGACCGGGGTGAAGTGGGCTCGGCCGTCGGGGTGGGCGAAGTGGGTGAGGAACATCCGCGGGGTGCCGGGGTGGTCGGTCGTGGGGACGGGCCAGTGGAGTTGGTCGCCCGCGCGCAGGCGGGAGTAGGTGATGCCGGAGTAGTCGGCCGGGCCGCCGCGGGAGGCCAGGCGGAGTTCCTCGAACACGGCCTCGGGGTCGGCGGGGAACCGGTGTTCGGGCTGGCCGAGGCGGATGGCCAAGGCGCGCACCAACTCCAGGTCGCTGCGCACACCATCGGGCGCCGAGACCGCGGGGGTGCGCAGCAGGACGCGGCCCTCGAGGTTGGTCATCGTGCCGCCCTCCTCCGCCCACTGGGTCACCGGGAACACGACGTCCGCGAGTGCCGCCGTCTCCGACAGCACGAAGTCGGCGACCACCAACAGGTCCACTGTGGAGAGGCGGTCGGCGATGTGCCCGGCGTTCGGCGCGGACACCAGGATGTTGCTCCCGAACACCATCAGCGCCCGCGGACCACCCTCCCGCCCAAGGGAATCCAACAGCTCGTAAGCCGATCTCCCCGCCCCCGGAAGGCTTTCCGCAGGCACGCCCCACACCGAGGCGACGTACGCCCGCGCGTCGGGGTCGGTGATCTTCCGGTACCCCGGCAACTGGTCGGCCTTCTGCCCGTGCTCGCGCCCGCCCTGGCCGTTCCCCTGCCCGGTGAGGCACCCGTAGCCGGACCCCGGCGTCCCGGGTAACCCGAGGGCGAGCGCGAGGTTGATCCACGCCCCCACCATGTCCGTGCCGCTGGAGTGCTGCTCGGTGCCGCGGCCGGTCAGGATGTGCGCTGTGCGGGCCCCCGCCAGCAGGGCGGCGGCCCGCCGCTGGTCACCGGCGGCGACACCCGTCACCCGTTCCACCCGCTCCGGCCACCACGCCGCCGCCAACCGCCACGCGGCCTCGAACCCCGTCGTCCGCTCGGCCGCGTAGTCACCCCGGTAGTGCCCCTCGGCGACGACGGCGTGCAGGATTCCCAGCGCCAGCGCCAGATCCGTGCCGGGGCGGGGCCGCAGGTGCAGGTGGGCGCGCTCGGCCGTCGCGGTGCGGCGCGGGTCGACGACGATGAGCGCGCCGGTCAGGTGCTGCACGAACGGCGGCATGGTCTCCGCCGGGTTCGCGCCGACCAGCAGCACGGCCTCGGACCGGGCGACGTCCTCGATGGGGAACGGCATCCCGCGGTCGAGGCCGAACGCGCGCATCCCCGCCGCGGCCGCCGAGGACATGCAGAACCGGCCGTTGTAGTCGATTTGCGAGGTTCCCAACGCGACCCTGGCGAACTTCCCAAGCAGGTAAGCCTTCTCGTTCGTGAGACCGCCACCCCCGAACACTGCCACCGAGTCCGCGCCGTGCGCATCACGCGAACGCGCCAACTCCGCGGCGACGAAGTCCAGGGCCGTGTCCCACGAGGCCGGTCGGAGCTCGCCGTCCACCCGCACGAGTGGCGTGGTCAGCCGGGACGGCGCGTGCAGCACCCGGGCGGCGGTCCACCCCTTTTGGCACAAACCGCCCAGGTTCGTGGGGAAATCGCGGGGTTCGACGGTGACTCGCGGTTCGACGGCGGTGCCGGTGAGCCGCATGCCGCACTGCAGGGCGCAGTACGGGCAGTGCGTGTCCCCCCGGCCGGGCGCGGCAAGTCTCGTCACGAGCTCCCCCTGTGTCTGCACCGACACTCAAGGAGAGCGCATCGCGCCGTGCCCCGTCCAGGCTTTGTTGGCAAGAACCCGCCCGGCACTGCCCCTAGTAGGGGTCAGATCAACGGGCCGATCGCCTGCGCGGCGCGCTCCAAGCCCCGCATGGACCTAGGGGTGGACTTCGGGTGCAACGCGTGCACGGCGAGGCGGAACAACAGCGCCCTCAGCAGCGCTTGTGGCCATTCGGGCAGGTGACCCCACCGCTTCGCGATTGCCTCATCGGCGCCGCCCCACGCCATGGCGTCCACCACCACCACGGCCGCTGCCCACTCCGGAGGGCGGAAGAAGGCGGTGAAGTCGATGATCCCCGGGTCCGCGTCCCCGTCGAACAGGACGTTGCCGAACAGGTCGCCGTGCACGACCTGCGGGGTGAGGGTGACGTCCTTGCGCGACTCGCCGTAGATCTCGAACAGCCGCCCACCCAGGTGCGGGTCGAGGGTGACCTTCTTCTCCTCGCCCCAGGCCAACCGGTCGGCCGTGGCGAACACGTCCGCGCGCAACCCCAGGAACCGCGGCCTGCGCAGCTCGGCGGTGACCTTGTGCAGCCGCAGCGAGGCCGAGATCACCTCATCGTAGCGCGGCTCGGACCGACCGGGCACGAACCGGAACCCGACCCAGCCGCCGACCACGTACCTGCCGTCCGACGACCGCACCGGCCGCCCCACCCGCAGCTCCGGCACCTCCAGCTCACCGAGGGTCTGCGCCACCCACGACGCCTCGGCCGGGTTCACCGCCTGCCGCAGCGCGATGTCGCCGCAGCGCCACACCGGGCCGTGCTCGACGAGCACCGGCTCGGCGTTCTTGGCGCCGAAGGCTGCCCGGACGTGCGGCGGGGGCGGTGTTCTCACGGGCGGGGACGCTACCTGCCCACCCCGCGCACACGGGCGCGCGACACGTGCCCGGGATGGTTGATCTCCAGGCGGGACAGCGGGAACTGGGAATACGGGAACGGCCCCCCGACTCACCAGGAGCGGGGGGCCGTGCGCGTCGATCAGTACGTCGGCAGGCTCTTGTCGACGTCGCGCGCCCAGCCGAGCACGCCGCTGCCCACGTGCACCGCGTCCTTGAACCCGGCCCGGTGCAGCGCGGCGAGCGCCTCGGCGGAACGGGCACCCGACTTGCAGTGCAGCACGATCTGGCGGTCGTGCGGCAGCCCGGCCAGCGCCTCACCGGAGATGATCTGGTCCTTGGGCACCAGCACCGAGCCCTCGATCCGGACGATCTCGTACTCGTGCGGCTCCCGGACGTCGATCAGGGCGAAGGTGTCGCCCCGGTCGAACTTGGCCTTGAGCTCGCGCGGGGTGATCGTCGAGCCAGCGGCGGCCGCCTGGGCGTCGTCGCTGACCACGCCGCAGAACGCCTCGTAGTCGATGAGGCCCTCGATCGGCTTGGTCTCCGGGTCCTTGCGGATCTTGATGGTGCGGTACGACATCTCCAGCGCGTCGTAGACCATCAGCCGACCCAGCAGCGTCTCGCCGATGCCGGTGATCAGCTTGATCGCCTCGGTGACCATGACCGAGCCGATGGAGGCGCACAGGATGCCCAGCACACCGCCCTCGGCGCAGGACGGCACCATGCCCGCGGGCGGCGGCTCGGGGTAGAGGTCACGGTAGTTGAGGCCCTGCCCGTTCGGCGCGTCCTCCCAGAACACGCTGACCTGGCCCTCGAACCGGAAGATCGAACCCCACACGTACGGCTTGCCCAGCAGCACCGCGGCGTCGTTGACCAGGTACCTGGTCGCGAAGTTGTCCGTGCCGTCGAGGATCAGGTCGTACGGGGCGAACACGTCGAGCGCGTTGTCGGTGGTCAACTGCTCCTGGTGCACGTTCACCGTGATCAGCGGGTTGATCTCGGCGACCGACTCCTTGGCCGAGATGGCCTTGGGCTTGCCGATGTCGGACTGGCCGTGGATCACCTGCCGCTGCAGGTTCGACTCGTCGACGATGTCGAAGTCGATCACGCCGAGGGTGCCGACCCCCGCCGCCGCGAGGTAGAGCAGGGCGGGGCTGCCGAGCCCACCGGCGCCCACCACGAGCACCTTCGCGTTCTTGAGCCGCTTCTGCCCGTCCACGCCGACGTCCGGGATGATGAGGTGGCGGCTGTAGCGGGCCACCTCGTCCCTGGTCAGCTCGGTCGCGGGCTCGACGAGCGGCGGGAGACTGCCTGACATCGGGTCCTCCTACAGCACGGATGTATGCCGGATTCTTCCCCGGTCAACGCCAGGATCCCACCACGCTCTTCCCCGCTCCCAGAATCCGGGATGGGGATCACTCGCAGGTCACTGCGTGGGGCGAGCCTGTGGGTTGGGCCACGCGTTGGGTTTGCACACCAGCCCGTCCGCCTTGACGGGGTCCGGATTGCCGACCGCCTTGTTGAGCTGGGCGACGTAGTCGTTGGCCACCCCGAAGCTCTGCTGCATCATCACCGGCGCCAGCGCCCCGGCCTGCGGGCAGCCGACGTGGTTGTTGCGGAAGGCGTGCCCGACCTCGTGGTTGAGCGCGTACTGCCGGTAGGTGAGCATGTCGCCGCCGAAGACGACCGCGCCGCGCGACCAGCGGGCCAGGTTGATCATCACCCGCTTCTGGCTGGACCGGTAGCAGGACGACTCGTACTTGATCGTGAACCCGCACATCTCGGCCCGGTGCGCGGTGTCCGGGGTGGTCAGGCTGATCCGGAAGCTCGGGTTGGGGAAGTCGGCCGCCACCCGCTGCACCGAGATCTCGCCGAGGCCGGTCCAGCCGCGCGGGTCGGCCAGGGTCGAGTCGACCAGGCTGGCGAAGGCGTCGTCGCCGCCGTAGGAGGCGGGCTCGATGCCGTCCTCGACCTCGACGGTGTAGGTGAAGAACTTCGCGCCCGCGCCGACCCGGGGGCCGCTGCCGGGCACGACGTGGAAGGTGACCTTGCCCGCCTGGGTGAACGCGCCGCCGTTGGGCAGTTCCGCGGTCGGGATGTTCACGTCCACCGGACCGGGTGGACGTTCGGTGACGTCGGGCACACCTTGGCCGCCCTCGGTGACCGGGTTCGCCTGATCAGCGGTCTGCTCGGTGGGTGGGGACGCGACCTGGTCGACCTTGTCGCCCGCGGTGCGCACGGCGACCAGCGCGGTCACCGCCACCAGCACCGGCACCGCGTACACCCGCCAGCCGTAGGTCGCCAGGAAGCCGCGCTTGCGGGGCTTGTCCGGGTGTTCCGGCCGCCAGGACGCGGCGAGCGGCTCGGCCGACGTGCGCCTGCCCGCTCTCCGGTACCGGTCGTCGGGGTCGGGTGCGGAGCGTGACGACCCGGTGGCCGTGTCCGGCTCGCCCTGCGTCATTCGGCTCACGCGCCCCAGGGTGCCACATCACCCGATGCCCGGTGGATTGGTGCCACCGGGGCAACGGCGCGTGTCACCAATCCCCCGCCTCGGCGGTCTCCCACAGACCGAGCACGGCGCGCGCGACGGTCGACGGTCGCTCCATCTGCGCGACGTGACCGGTGCGGGGCAGCACGAGCAGCTTGGCCCGCGGGATGAGCCGGGTGGTCCGCGGCGCCTTGCGCACCGACATGAGCTTGTCCCGGTCGCCCCAGACGACCAGCGTCGGCGCCTTGATCCGGGGCAGCGCCCGCCACAGCGACCTGGCCCCGAACGCGAACCAGGCCCGGATGAGACCGATTGTGCTGGCCGCCAGCGCCGGTCCGGCCCAGGCCATGCCCGCCCGCTCGGCGTACTCCTCGGTGGCCTCGGCCAGCCGTTCCTCGGTGACCGTCCACGGCTCGGCGTAGCAGAGGGTGAGCATCTGCGCGGCCCGCTCGCCCGGCGTCAGGTTCGCCAGCGCGTGCCGCACCCGGGTGCCGACGACCGGGAGGAACGCCAGCGGGATGCGCCGGTCCGACATCCGGCTGGCCAGCGGCCGCCGGTCGGGCACGGCCGGGGAGATGAGGGTGAGCGTGCGCACCAGGTCCGGGTGGCGGGACGCGAGCAGCGCGCTGATGGCCCCGCCCATCGAGTTGCCCAGCAGGTGGACCGGTCCGAGTTCGAGGCCGCGCAGCCAGGTGGCCAGCGCGTCGGCGTGCGCGGTCAGCGCGTAGGTGTAGCCATCGGGGGGCTCACTGCGGCCGAAACCGGGCAGGTCGACCGCGATACCGGGGGCGTACCCGGCCAGCGAGGCGGCCAGGTCGGTCCAGTTCGTCGCGGAGCCGCCGAGGCCGTGCACGTAGAGCGCGGTGACGGGGCCCACACCGGGCGTGCGGCGGACGTGCAGCGTGATCCCCGCCGACTCCACGACCTCACCCGGCCACGCCTTGGTCACCTGGTCGAGCGCGGGCAGCTCCGCCTCCGACATGGGTACGGTCGACTGCGGGGCGCGGCGGGTGGTGGGAAGAGCGGTCACCGATCCAGTGTGCACGCGATCCCCGGGCCTCGCCGCACTGCGGCGTGGGTCACACTGGATACTTGTCGTGGAGCACGAACGTCCATGAAATTGCCCCGAACGGGGATACCGGCGAGTACGGTCGACCCAGCCGCGGGGTTGGTGATCCTGACCCCGGCGTAGCGGTGAACGAGGGTGGAGACGCATGTCCGAGACGGTTCAGTCGAACGGGGTCGGCCGAGGGGCCAGACTGCCGCGCACCGCCAGGCGCGCCCAGTTGCTGGCCGCGGCCCAGGACGTGTTCGCGGCGAACGGCTACCACGCCGCGGGCATGGACGAGATCGCCGAGCGCGCGGGCGTGAGCAAGCCGGTGCTCTACCAGCACTTCCCCGGCAAGCTCGAGCTGTACATGGCGCTGCTGGACAAGCACGTCGACGAGCTGGTCCGCCGGGTCACCGAGGCGATGGACGCCACCAGCGACAACAAGGCCAGGGTGCGCAACGCGGTCGGCGCCTACTTCGACTTCGTCGACGGCGAGAGCCAGGCGTTCCGGCTGGTGTTCGAGTCGGACCTGCGCGGCGAGCCGCTGGTCCAGGACGCCATCGAGCGCGCGACCAGCGCCAGCGTCGACGCCATCGCCGCGACCATCACCGCGGACGCCAGCCTGGACGGGTCCAGGGCGCGGCTGCTGGCGGTCGGGCTGGTCGGCGCCAGCCAGGTCGCGGCCCGCTCGTGGCTGGCCGACAACCGCGCGCTGCCCAAGGAGGAGGCCATCAACCTCATCTCCAACCTGGCCTGGCGCGGCATCGGCGGCGGGTTCCCGTTCCACCCGCACGAGTAGGCGCTGTCCGGTAGGTCTGGCGCGTGGGATTCGTGATCCGCGTGGTTCCTGGGCGCGCGGCCGGGAAGCCCTCGTACTGGGCGTACTCGGGTTTTCCGGCCGTGCGTCCAGGGGCCGCGCGGGCGCGGATAGCGCGTGCCGGACCTGCCGGACATCGCCTACATGTCCCAGAAGTGGCCGCGGTGCCTGGTGAGCGGGCACCGTGGAGACATGATCTTCTCGGCGGCGAGCACGACGGCGCTCGGTGGGCGCCCGACCAACCAGGACGCGGCGCACGCGGCCCAGCGGCTGCTGGCGGTGGCCGACGGCGTCGGCGGGGCGCCCGCGGGTGAGGTGGCCTCGGCGCTGACCATCAGGACGCTGGTCGAGCGGCACGGCGACTCCCCCGAGGGCATGGTCGAGGTCGCGAACGCGGCGGTCCTGGCCCACGGCGAGGTCGACCCCGCCACGACCGGCATGGGCACCACGCTCGACCTGGCCGTCCTCGTGCGCGCGAGCGGCCGGTGGGTGGTCCGGGGCGCGCACGTCGGCGACAGCGTGACGGTCGTGCAGGGCGGTGCCGGTGTTCGCGTGCTCACCAGGAGCCACACCCTGGCCAACGACCTCGTCGACGGCGGCCACCTCAGCGAGGAAGAGGCCGCCCGGCACCCGCAGCGGTCCGCGTTAGTCCGCGCGGTCGGGTTAGAGCAAGACATCCGACCGGACCTGTGGGAGCTGCCCGCGACTAGGGGCGACCGGTACCTGCTGTGCACCGACGGCCTCACCAATACCTTGGGCGACAACCTGTGGCCGCTGTTGCAGTCGCTGAGAGGGGAATCGGCGGAGGTGTGCGTCAACGAACTCGTGCGCGCTGCCTGCCAGGTAGGACCTAGGGACAACGTGACGGCCGTGGTGGGCGACGTGCGCGGCTGGCTGAACTGAGGTCATCCCGCGACTGGGTTCATCCTGCGGTGGCCAGGTGCCGGACGCCTGCCACCAGCCCCGTCAGCTGGGCGATGACCTCGCTGGACCGCTCGTAGTTCAGCATGTGCCCGGCTCCTGGGTAGATCAGCAGGTGGGCGTCGGGCAGGGCCCCTGCGATGACGCGGGCGTCGGCGACCGTGCAGAGCCGGTCGCGGCCACCGGCCATGACCACCGCGGGCACGCCTCGGTAGACGGGCAGCGCGTGGAGGCGTTCGTGCTCGTTGAGGGCGTTGCGGAACTCGACCATGTTGGCCGGGTTGCAGCGCCCGACCTGCGCGGCGGTGGCGGCGATGTGCTCGGGGGCCGGGCGCTTGCCGAACACCAGCCAGCGCACGCCGGGGCGGGCGTAGCCGGTGCGGCTGCCCATCAGCCGGGGTCGGCGGAAGCGGGCGATGCGCAGGTTGACCAGCTTCTCGGCGAACAGCACCGGCGCGGCGACCCAGCGCGGCAGGCCGAGGGTCAACCGGGACAGCCCACCGGAGGTCGTGGCGACGAAGGCGACGCCAGCGACCCGGGAGGTCACCAGGTCGGGGTGCCGTTCGGCGAGGGCCATCAGCGTCATGCCGCCCAGGGAGTGGCCGCCGAGCACGAGCGGACCGGTGGGGGCCGTCGCGGCGATGACCTCCGCCAGGTCGTCGGCGACCCGGGCGATGGTGGCCGTCCCCTGTGGAGCGGAGCCGGAGGCGCCGTGGCCGCGCAGGTCGAACCGGACGACCCGGACACCGGTGAGACCCGCGACGACCAGGTCCCACGAGGCGTGGTCCATCGTCCAGCCGTGGATGAGCACGACCGTGACGGGACCCTCGCCGCTCACCACGACGTTCAGCTCCACTCCATCCGAAGCGGACACAGTGGACACAGTGCCTGCGGCGCTCATGCAGGCAGCAGCATCGAGCGGCGCCACAGGGCCATGCCGGGACCGCCGACCAGATCGGCCTCGTCCAGGAACTTCATGATCCGCTCGCCCCAGTAGCGAATGGTCTCCTGGAAGTGCGGGTTGTTCTTGGCCGCCTTCCACGCCTGCCTCGGGTCGAGCCCGACCGCCCGGTACACCTCGGGGTTGATCAGGCTCAGCGCGACGAAGTAGGAGACGAACGCGGTCAGCAGCCGGTGGTAGTGGCGCGCGAGCCACCCCGCCTTCGCCATGCCCTGCACGACCTCCTGGCGGGCGAAGGTGACGTGCCGCGCCTCCTCCAGCACGTGGATGCGGTTGACCATCCGGATCAGCGGCTGGAGCGCGGGGTCGGACATGTTCTCCCGCTGCATCCGGTCCAGCACCTCCTCGGCCACCAGGATCGCGGCGTACGCCGACGGGCCGCGGCCGATCACGGGCAGGACCTTCGCCAGCTGCTTGACCCACCGGCGCGGGCCGTAGGCGGGGACGCCGAAGCGCTTGCACGCCTTGCCGAACATGGTCGAGTGGCGGCACTCGTCGGCGATCTCGGCGAGCAGGTAGTGCACGTGGTCGGTGGTCGGGTCGTGCTTGTAGACCTGCTTGAGCAGCATCTGCATCAGCAGCACCTCGAAGAAGATCCCGGTGCTCGCGATGCTGGCGATCTCGTGCTTGCCCAGCTCGATGCGCTGCTGCGGGGTCAACCGCTCCCACAGCTCGGTGCCGTGGAGCGAGATCCGGTGCTCGGGGTGGAAGTGCAGGTCAGCCGGGATCTCGGCGTCCCAGTCGATATCGATGTCGGGGTCGTAGAACTTGTCCGCTGAGGACTTCAGCAAACGGCCCGCGGTCTTCTCCCGATCGGCTAACTTGGCAACCTGCGTCGCGCGGCTCATCGGTGAGTCACTCCTCTTACGCGGCGGTTCCGGCACGCGTAACTTCGGGTAACAGTTACTTCTGGTAGCATGAGTCGCATGGCTGACCGTGTCAAGCGCCACAGCCCCGGCGACACCGGGGCGGGCACCGGGGACGCGCGGCGGGACCGGTGGAAGTCGCACCGCGCCGCCCGGCGTGAGGAGTTCGTCGAGGCCGCGTTGCGCGCGCTCGCCGAACACGGCCCCGACCTGGGCATGGAGCACGTCGCCGCCGCGGCGGGGGTCACCAAGCCGGTGCTCTACCGGCACTTCACCGACAAGGCCGACCTGTTCGTCGCGCTCGGCCACCGCGGCACCGAGATCCTGTTCGAGCGGCTGATCCCGGCGATGAGCCGCGAGGAGGCCCCGCTGCCCAGGATCCGGCGCAGCCTCGACGCGTTCTTCTCCATCATCGAGGAGTACCCGAACCTGTACCGGCTGCTGGTCCGCAGCACCTTCGCCGACCGCAAGATCGACAACGACATCGTCGCCGAGGACAAGGAGGTCATCGCGAACGCGCTGGCCGCCCTGCTCGGCGACTACATGCGGGCGTACCGGATCGACTCAGGCGGCGCCGAGATCTGGGGCCACGGCATCGTCGGCATGGTGCAGAACGTCGGCGAGTGGTGGCTCGAACGCCGCACCATGAGCCGCGACGCCGTCGTCGAGTACCTGACCATGACCATCTGGGCCGCCATCGACGGCACCATGCGCGGCTACGGGGTCACCATCGACCCGCACAAGCCCTTGGACATCAACACACTCATCACACTGTCCACAGGCGACACCGCCGCGGGCTGAGGAGCGACCCATGGACGAGGACGGCTACCAGGGCCCGGCCACCCTGCTGGTTGGCGAGCGCGAGTTCGCCGTGACGGTGGACCTGCGCGGGCACTTCCAGCCCATCGACGGCTACTACCGTTGGTACGGGCGGGTTTGCGCCGACGCGGAGCTGTCGTCGGCGGTCGCCGGGCGCAAGACCGCGGCCACGCTGCGCACCCCCCAGGGCGAGGCGGTCGGCGAGCTGTCGGACCCGGACCCCTGGGACCGCTACCGGGTCATGGGGACCTCGACCCCGCCGTTCACCCCGCTGACCGAGCTGGACGTGCTGGACGCCTAGCCGAGCCAGGACTTCCAGGTGGGCAGGAGGGCGGCCAGCAGGGCGTGCGGGTTCTCGATGGCCGGTGAGTGCGCGGCGTCCTCGACGGTGGCGTAGTCGGCCTGGAGGTGGTCGGCCATGTCCCGCTGGGTGGCCGCGGGCCAGGCGTCGTCCTGGGTGCCGCAGGCGACCAGGCAGGGGGTCGAGGTGACGCGGAGGGCGCGGGCCAACTCCTGGACCAGGTCGGGTTCGGTGCGCAGGCCGTTGCCCATGCCGAGCAGGGCAGCCGGGTGGTTGCGCAGGAACCGCAGCCGCAGGAAGTCGCGAACCGCCTGGGTCTGCGCGAGCCAGCGCGGGTTGGCGGCGTTCATCACTTCGAGGCCGCGGTGCACCGCTGGGACGCCGTGCTCGCGCAGCAGCGACTCCCCCAGGTCGAGAACGTGACGACGCGGCCCTTGCGGTAGCTCTGACGGACCGGTGCTGAGCAGCGTCAACCCGGCGATCTTGGCCCCGGCCAGCACCGCCCGACGCACGACGAGGCCGCCGTAAGAGTGGCCGAGCAGCAGCACCGGGCGATCTAGCCCGTCGATCAGGTCGGTGACCACGCCGCCAAGAGACTCAGGTAGGTACAGGGCCTCGTCGTCAGGCCCAGCCGAGTCCTGCTGGCCGGGTAGATCTATCGCCACCGGGCTGAACCCGGCCCCCGCGATCTCGTCCAGCAGCGGCGCGAAATCTTCCTTCGACCCCGTGTAGCCCGGCACGAGCAGCGCGTACGGCCCGCCCGTGTCCAGGCGCAAGGCCCCCACCGGACCGAACCGCGCGGTCAACTCGACCGGCTCAGCCGAGTGGCTGGTCAGCTGCGAGTACATGCCCGCCAGTGTGCCCGCTCCGGCCGCACGGCGACCAGCGGTCAGGCGAGCGCCGACCGACTAGTGCAAGGCGACCAGGGTGGGGCCGCGCTGCTCCAGGACCATCGGGCCGATCGTGTTCATGGTGACCGGGCCGGTGTAGCCCTCCCGGTTGACCGGGATGGTGCCGATGCGGGCGCCGTCGGCCTGGCTGAGGACGGCGAGGCCGTCGGGCACCGGGACCAGGACCCGACCGGCGAACACCACGCCGGGGCCGAGGGTGTCCGGGACCGTCCACAGCGGCCGCAACTCGGTCGCCGACAGCACGACCGTGCGCGAGCCGGTGTACCAGTAGAAGGCGCCGGTGGCGTTCGTGACCAGGGGGCTGTGGCCGGGGGCGTCGGTGGCCAGGTCGTTGGGGCCGAGGTCGACGTCGAAGGTGCCGGTGCGCTCGCCCTGCTGGTTGAACACGACGATGCGGCCCGGGTCGGCCATGGCGACGGCGGTCAGGTCGTTGTTCACCGCGACGACCTGGGCGCCGCGGCCGTCGAGGAGCTGGCTGGTGACCTCCTCCGGCTTCTCCCACTCGGCGGGGGACGCGCGCAGCACGGTCAGCCGATCGGTGTTCTCGTCCGGGCAGCTCTCCACGACGGCGACCTTGGCGGACGCGGCCAGCACCGAGTGGTACTCGCAGCCGGTCCTCGGCTGCTTGTTCGGGTTGACCTGCGCCGGGACCTGGCCGTACTCGCCGGTCTTGACCAGGTCGGAGCGGATCGACACCAGCAGCCGCGACCCGGTCGCGGTCAGGTAGTCCTGACCGTCGAACAGGAAGCGGGAGCCCAGTTCGGCGTCCCAGTCGCGCTGGCCGACGTTGGTCTCGCCGTTGTCCTGGTTGTCGCGCACCCCGGTGGTCGGGTCGAGCGAGGTGACCGCGCTGCAACCGCCCGCCGACCTCGGGTCGGACGGCGGCAGATCACCCCCGGTGGTCCGGAACACCGTGACGATCTTGCTCCAGGCGGCGGTGATGCCGCAGAGGTCGAGATCGCGCCGGTAGGTCCACCGGACGTCGCCCGTCTCCGGGTCACGGCCCGCGACCACGCCACCGTCGCCGCTGACGACGGTGGACCCGGGCGCCCCGTTGCCCTGGTCGGGCTGCACGGTCGAGACCACCGGCTGCCAGGTGGCCGGGCTGTGCACCCGCCACGCCTCGCCGAGCGACGGCGGGAACACCTCGGGCGGGGTGAGCACCGTGTACCTGCCCGTCGCCGGGTCGGACTCGGTGGCGGCGATGCCGCTGGTCTGCCAGACCCCCACCCCGGTGCCGACCAGGGCGAGGACGAGCAGGATCAGCAGCGCCCAGTCGCGCTTGGTGTTGAACCCGTTGCGCGGGCCCCGCACGCGCGTGGCCGGGGCGTCCCCGGCCAGCACGTCCTCGTCGACCACGGCCGTCCGGCCGCCGGTCGACCCGTATCGCGGGTCCGGGTCCTGGTGCTCCCCGTCCCCGCCGTCCCTGGTCTCGCCGAGCGTCACGGGCGCTAGTCTGCCCCGCCCGGTGTGTCGCCCGTGTTGGCCCCGGCCTCACCGGCCGAATCGGTGCCACCGCGACGGCGCCTGCGGCGGACCCTGGCGGGCTTGTCCGACTTCGACTCCGGCTCCGCGGTCGGCTCGGCCGAGACCTCGGCCGCCGAGAACTCGACCGAGGTGCCGTTCTCCTCGCCGATGTCCTTGCCACCACGACGGCGACGGCGCCTGCGGGGCCTGCTGTCGTCGTCACCACCGGCCTCGTCACCGGCGGGACGGGCGGCGGCCTCGGCTTTCGCCCTGGTCGCGCCGGTCGCCCGGACCCGCTTGGTCCGGCCCGCTCCGGCACCCGCCCCGGCACCGGACCCGCGGCGCTTGCCGCCGAAGTCCTCCTCCGGCTCGGCGTCCAGGCCGGCCCTGGTGCGCATCCCGATCGGCAGCCTGCCGGTGGACCCGGCGGGGATGCCCAGGTCGCTGAACAGGTGCTCGGAGGTGGAGTAGGTCTCCACCGGCGCGGGCTTGTCCAGGCCGAGCGCGTCGCTGATGTCCTTCCAGCGCTTCTCCTCGTCCCAGTCGACCAGCGTGATCGCCACGCCGGTCTTGCCAGCGCGACCGGTGCGGCCGATGCGGTGGACGTAGGTCTTCTCGTCCTCCGGGCACTGGTAGTTGATGACATGTGTGACATCAGTCACATCGATGCCGCGTGCGGCGACATCGGTGCAGACCAGCACGTCGACCTTGCCGGAGCGGAACGCGCGCAGCGCCTGCTCGCGCGCGCCCTGGCCGAGGTCGCCGTGCACCGCGCCAGCGGCGAACCCGCGCTCGGTCAGGTCGTCGGCCACCTTCTGCGCGGTCCGCTTGGTCCTGGTGAAGATCATCGTCAGGCCGCGGCCCTCGGCCTGCAGCGAGCGGGCGACGACCTCCACCTTGTCCAGCGAGTGCGCCCGGTAGACGAACTGCTCGGTGCGCTCGTGCACGGCGCTGGCGTCGTTCTCCTCGGCCCTGATGTGCGTCGGGCGGGTGAGGAAGGTGCGGGCCAGGGTGATGATCGGGCCGGGCATGGTCGCCGAGAACAGCATGGTCTGCCGCTGGTCGGGGACCATCCGCAGGATCCGCTCGATGTCGGGCAGGAAGCCCAGGTCGAGCATCTCGTCGGCCTCGTCGAGCACCAGGCCGCGGACCTTGCCCAGCACCAGGTGCTTCTGCTCGGCCAGGTCGAGCAGGCGGCCGGGGGTGCCGACCACGATGTCGACGCCCTTGCGCAGCGCGGCGACCTGCGGCTCGTACGGGCGGCCGCCGTAGATGGACAGCACCCGGATGCCCAGGTGCTTGCCTGCGTCGCGGATGTCGGCGGTGACCTGCAGGCACAGCTCGCGGGTCGGGACGACCACGAGCGCCTGCGGGGTGCCGTCACCGGGGGTGACGATGCGCTGCAGCAGCGGGACGCCGAAGCCCAGCGTCTTGCCGGTGCCGGTGCGCGCCTGGCCGATGAGGTCCTCACCGGCCAGTGCCAGCGGGAGGGTCAGCTCCTGGATGGCGAAGGTGCGCTCGATGCCCGCCTCGGCCAGCGCCCGCACGATCTCGGGCTTGACGTCGAGCTCGGCGAAGGTCGGCGCGGTCGGCTTGACCGGGGCGCCCGCGGTCAACGGGTGTGATGTGTCGCTCTCGGGCAGACCTGCCTCGCTGTGCTCCAGCGTGACCGGGTCCAGCTCGTCGGATCGGGTGGCGGTGTCGCCGCCCCGGGTGTCGTCCTGCGTCAGGGTGATCAGCCTCTCTCATACCAGCGCGCACTGCCCTGGAGGGCCCTTCTCGACCGCGCCGGTCCCGCCCCGGTCCTGCGCGTCGGCGCGGCCCGGGTGGGGCGCGGGAGGGCCTGCGAGGTAGGCGCGCACCCTCTCACTCGGTCCCGCGGGCAGGGTGCCCGCGACGTTCCCCGAGGTCTTCGTAGTCGTCCGGCGCCACCCGCCCTGGGGCGGTGGCGAGCCAGGCGTCCTGGCGAGTCTACCCGCGAGAGCCGCCGGATACGCTGCCAACCATGGAGAACGCGGAGTCGGGAGTGTCCGGGAGCGCCTTGTCGGCAGGGGTCGTCGACCTGCTCGGCGTGCTCGCTTACGGGGAACTGTCGGCATTCGACCGGCTGTCCGAGGACGCCAGATCAGCCCCGACCGTGTCCGGGCGCGCCGCGCTCTCGGCGATGGCGGCCGCCGAGATGGGCCACTACGCCACGATCGAGAAGTACCTGGCCGGGCACGGCGTGCTGATCGAGGACGCGATCGCCCCGTTCATCGCCCACATCGACACCTGGCACGTCTCGACCGCCCCCCGGTCGTGGCTGGAGTCGCTGGTCAAGGCGTACGTCGGCGACGGGCTGGCCGCCGACCTGTACCGGGAGATCGCCGCCTGGCTCGACGAGGACACCCGGCTGCTGGTGCTCGCCGTGCTGGCCGACACCGGCCACTCGGCCTTCGCCGAGCGCGAGGTGACCGCCGCCATCGACCGGGACAGGACCGTCCGCGACCGCCTGGCTCTCTGGGGCAGGCGGCTGCTCGGCGAGGCGCTCACCCAGGCCCAGTACGTAGTCGCTGAGCGTGACGGCCTCTCCGAGTTGATCGTCGCCGGAACGGGTGACCTCGCGGGTATCGCGGCGCTGTTCCGCAGGCTCCAGCAGCAGCACGGCAAGCGGATGACCGCCCTGGGCCTCGGCTAGGTCCCGGGTGGATCCCGGGGTGGATTTCGCGGCGGGTGAACGCGCCCCTGCGCGCCCCGACCCCCGCACTCGACTAGCCTTGCCGACGAAGGTCTTTCCCAGATTCGATGCCCGGAGGTTCGGCGTGGAGGTCAAGGTCGGTGTCGCGGACACCGCGCGAGAGCTCGTGCTCAGCAGCTCGCAGACTCCCGACGAGGTCGAGGCCCTGGTCGCCGACGCCCTGCGGGACACCAACGGCCAACTGGTCCTCTTGGACGACAAGGGCCGCCGCTTCGTCGTCCCCGCCGCCAGGGTCGCCTACGTGGAGATCGGCAGCGCGGACACCCGCAAGGTGGGCTTCGCTCCCTGAGCCGCACTGAACCGAAGGCCGTTGTCCCTTGTGGACAGCGGCCTTTCGTTTTGCCCGCAAGGCATCCGGCGAGCGGGCAACGCGCGGCGGGGGGCGATCAGCTGGTCACGCCCACCAGAAGAACCAGATGGCGGTGCCGGTGGCGATGGCGACGATGAGGACGGACAGCGCGGCCTGGGGGCCGGTCCTGCGGTCGGCGAAGTGCTGGGCCACCAGTGCGGCGGCCGCGGTGGCGAAGTGGCCGAGCAGGACGGCGACGCCGGGGCCGGGCAGGCCGCGGACCCAGGCGATCACCTGCAGGGCCAGCACCACCACGGCCAGGCAGGCCAGGCCGATGGCCAGTGCGCCGGAGGTCTCGCGCCAGAAGCCGGAGCGGGCGCGGGTCCTGGGGAGCTCGACGGTGACGTCGTCTGGGCTGGGGGTGGTCACGGGGACAGCATCGCCCATGGGTCGATGGCCGGTCCAGCGGCCTGGCCCTCGGCGCAGTTGCGGCGGAAGTCGCACCAGGAGCACTGCCTGCCGGGGTTGGGCGGGAACAGGACCTCGGGGTCGCCGCCCGCCTTGTGGGTGTCGATGGCGAGTTGGAACTCGTCGGCGGCTTCCTCGGCGCGGGTGAGGTGGCGGGCCAGGGAGTCCTCGGTGTGCTCCCACGCGGCGACGGTTCCGGTGGGCAGGTGGTGCAGTTCGACGCGGGTGCACGGGCGGCGCAGGGTGCGGCGGGCGGCGAGGACGTAGAGCGCCAGCGCCTGCGATCCCCTGGCGTCGTCGGTGCTCAGCGCGTGCCTGCCGGTCTTGTAGTCCACGATCACCAGTTCGCCGCCGCGCTGGTCGATGCGGTCGACGCGGCCCTCGGCGACGATGGTGCCGACCGGCGCGGACACCCAGCGCTCCAGGCCGACCGGGTCGTCGGTGACGTCGGTTTCCTTGACGTAGTCGTGCACCCAGCCCGCGGCGCGCCCGCGGAACTCCGCGGCCTGCTTGGGATCGGCGAACCCATCGTCCTTCCAGTGCGTGCCGACAAGAGCGGCGGCGCTGTCGGGCGTGCGGCGCTCGACAGGTAGGTCGAACAGGGCTTTCAACGCGTTGTGCACAACGGCGCCCATGGTGCTGTGCGCCCACGGACCCCCGCGCGGTGGCGTCGGCCGGTCCACGTAAGCCATCCGGAACCGGCGCCTGCAGTCGTTCCACACCCCGAGCCTGGACGGGGTCACCTTGATGAGCTTCTTCGGCATGCTGTCGAATCCGAGCTGGCCCTGCTGCACCAGGTACACGGTACGCACCGGGACCGACAACAACGGCGCCGGGCAGAATCGGTGGCGTGGAAATCTGGCACAACCCGCGGTGCGCCAAGTCCCGCACCGCCTTGGCCGCGCTCGACGCCGCCGCGCCCGAGCACACCGTCCGCCGCTACCTCGACGAGCCGCCGACGGCCGCCGAGTTGGACGAGGTGCTGACCAAGCTCGACCGCCAACCGTGGGAGATCACCCGGCTGAAAGAGCCGCTGGCCAAGGAACTCGGCCTGACGGGCAAGCCAGAGGAGCGCGCGGCGTGGATCGCGGTGCTGGTGGCGAACCCGGTGCTCATCGAGCGGCCGATCATCGTCACCGACGACGGCCGCGCCTACCTCGCGCGCACCCAGGAGGCCATCGACGCGGCGCTCAGCCAGAGCCCTCGATGAACCCGCGCACCGAGTTGGCGATGAGCTGCACCGCGATCGCGGCCAGCAGCAAACCGGCGATCTTGGCCAGCAGCGTGATGCCGCTGTCCTTGATCAGCCGGATCACCGCGCCGGAGAAGCGCAGGCACAGGTAGAGGATCAGGTGCACGGCCAGGATCGCGAGCCCCAGTGCGACGTAGGACGCCGCGTGCCCGCCCGCGCCGCGGACGAACACGATGGTGGCCGCGATGGCGCCCGGTCCGGCCAGCAGCGGCGTGCCCAGCGGCACCAGAGCCACGTTGACGTCCTCGACCGCCTCCGGCTCCGTGCTGTTCTTGCCGGTCAACAGGTCGAGCGCGATCAGCAGGAGCAACAGTCCGCCCGCGCCCTGCAGCGCCGGGATGCCGATGCCCAGGTAGCGCAAGATCGCCTCGCCGCTGATCGCGAACAGGCTGATCACCATCAGCGACACCAGCACCGCCTGGCGCGCGGCGCGGTTGCGGGTCTGCCTGGTCTTGCGGCCGGTGAGGCTCAGGAACACCGGGACCGTGCCCGGCGGGTCCATGATCACGACCAGGGTGATGGTCGCCTCGGCGAACAGCGCGGCGTCGAAGAACGCCATCAGGCACCCACCAACAACCCGGCACCGGAAGCGCGCGCGACGATCTCGTCGAGCATCTCCGGCGCGGTCGTCCGAGCGCCGAGCCGGATGGTCTTGTTGGTGCCGTGGTAATCACTCGAACCGGTGACAATGAGGTCGTGCCGCTCGGCGATCGCGCGCAACCGGGCCCGCGAGTCGTCGTCGTGGTCGGGGTGGTCGACCTCGAGGCCGTCCAACCCGGCGTCGACCAGGTCGACGACCACGTCGGCGCTGATGGTCGGCCCGCGCTGGTGGGCGAACCCGTGCGCCAGGACGGTGACCCCGCCTGCGGCCCGGACCATGTCGATGGCCTCGCGCACCGGGGTCTTGCTGCTGGGCACGTAGTAGCCGTTGCGGCCGTGCAGCAGCTCCTTGAACGCCTCGTTGACCGAGCCGACCACCCCGGCCCTGACCAGGGCCTGCGCGAGGTGCGGGCGGCCTGCTGGGGCGTCGGGCGGCAGGTCGCCGAGGAGGGTGTCGGGGTCGACGGGGAAGCCGTCCGCGGCCATCCGCTCGGCCATCGTGCGCAGTCGGCTGCGTCGCTCAGCCCGCGTGCGGGCGTACTCCCTGACCACGGTCTCAGCGTGCGGGTCGAACAGGTAGGCCAGCAAGTGGATCGTGCACTGCCCGCCGCGGCCGTCCTCGGACGCGCAGGTCAGCTCCGCGCCCCGGACCAGGCCGAGACCGGGTGGCAGCGCGTCGGCCGCCTCGGCCCAGCCCGCGGTGGTGTCGTGGTCGGTGATCGCCAGCGCGTCGAGCCCGGCGCGCGCGGCGGCGGCGACCAGCCCGGCGGGGCTGTCGGTGCCGTCGGAGGCGGTGGAGTGGCAGTGGAGGTCGATCCGCACCGGCCCAGTGTTCCCGATGACCCAGGTCACCGGCGTGGTGGGCGGTGCGGGCGGCTCAGCCGACCGGCTTGCGCGCCTTGCGGGTACCGCGGGCCAGCCGCTGCGCCTTGATCATCGAGAACCGCTCGGCCTGGGCCTTCTTGTCGCCGAAGACCAGCTCCGAGATGGCGTCGTAGACCTGCTCCGGCCGGGGCAGGAACTCGATGTTGTTGAGCGCCTGGATCTGACCGGCCGACTCGACGACCATCGTGCCGTAGCCGAAGACCCGCCCGGTCGCGGTGCGCTTGTAGGTGAGGTCGGTGACCTTGCTGATCGGCATCATGAGCACCCGGGTGGTGAACACCCCGGTGGTCATCATGAACCGCTTGTCGGTGACCACGATCCGCTCCACCCACCACTCGATCACCTGGTAGGTGAAGCGGAGCACGACCACGAGCGCGACGTACCAGAGGATGTTCTGCACCAGCCACGCCTGCGGCGGCAGCAGGTACGAGACCATCACGCACACGGCGAGCAGGGCGACGGCCTCGAACACCTGCCACGCCAGGCTCGCCCAGTGCCTGCGAACGCGGATGACCCGGCGCTCGGAGTCGAGCAGGTACTCGTCAGGGTCCCTGGGCGCGAACATCCTCCGACGCTACTTCGTCTCAGCTCTGGAAAACAGTGCGGACGAAGGTGATCACCGCTTCGGCCCCCTCGCGGAGGCTGGTGAGGATGGAGTTCACGATCCCCGCGGACTGGACCGGCTGCGTCACCAGGAAGAAGACGAGCAAAGCGGCCCCAGTGATGATCAAGATCTTCTTGATGTCCACTGTGATCTACCCCGTTCCGTACGCACCCTGCATGGCGCCTGTTGAAAACCGTTGTACCGCACTCGGCGGCGCTAAGGGAGAGTAGTCAAGCTCTTGGGGCAACGCGGAGCGTGATCACCCGGCGATCGCTACTCTGCGTCGTCGTGAGCGGAGATCGGATTACGAGGATCAGGTGTGTCGGCGGCCTCGTCCGTGATGAGCGCGATCGGCTGCTGCTGATCCGGCGCGGCCGCGAGCCCGGCGCCGGACTGTGGTCGATCCCAGGTGGGAAGGTCGAGCCAGGTGAGTCCGACCCCGAGGCACTGACGCGGGAGATGGCCGAGGAGACCGGTCTCGTTGTCGTCGTCGGCGACCGGGTGGGCACGGTGGAGCGACCCGCGCCGGATGGGCTGTTCGAGATCCACGACTACCGCTGCACCGTCACCGGGGGTGATCTTTCGCCGGGTGACGACGCCGATGCGGCCACCTGGGTGGATCTTGCGATGTTCACCACATTGGATGGCCGTAATGCCCTGGTGGCAGGGCTTTCCGAGACCTTGGCCGAGTGGGGTGAGCTGCCGCGATGACGGGAATCAGACAAGCCACGCCATGCGCTCACCGTGCATGGCGGCGCGCGCGAGAGCGGCAGAAGTCGGGACCCCGCCGTCCCACCTGGTGAGCCCCACGACGCTGAACGCGGGCTGCCCCTTGGCCGGGACGAGGTCGTCGCGATCGGGCAGGACGTGGTGCAGCCCGACGGTGTAGACCTCGTCGCTGACCCACCAGAGCGCGCGCGTCTCAGCGAGCTTGGCGACAGCGGCCACGAAGTCCGCGCGGTCGCTCTCCGACAGGTAGGGCAAGACGTGACTGGTGATCACGACCAAGGGGACCGAGGTCGGGATCAGCGCGGCGGCCTTGTCGAGGTCGGCGATCGCGTCGCCGCGCACCAGCTGCGGCGGGCTCTTGCGCTGGAGGGCGGCCGCGGTGCTGAACAACCGTTGGCGTTCGGGTTGATCCGCCCAGATGCAGGCTTCCAGCCACGCGGCGGCGTCTTCGTCAGCCAGGTCTACCGGCGCGCGGTCTAGACCGACCCGCTCGGCTACGGCGAGCTTCTTGGGGATGGTCGGCAGCACCGCGTCGGGGCCCAACTCGAGCGCACAATGCAACCCAAGAGGCGTCTTGGTAGGGCCAACGACGATCTGGCCGGACTGCTCTGTCTGGTACCGGTAGCCGTACCGGTCGAGGTTGAGCAAGAGCCCGGCAGAGCAACCGACTTCCAGCAACCCGATGGGGGCGCCTGCCTGTTTGGCCGCCAACGACACCGCCGGGTAGAGCAGCGCGGCCCGGCGCACCTCGTTGGTCTGGGTGGTGTGCGCGGCGACGAGCGCCCGGATCTTCTCAGACCGCTCGACGACGAACTGGCGGAACATCGGCCACGTCGCGGCGTCGACCCCGTAGCTGCCACCCATGGACGGGTAGTAGTTGACGAGCTCGTGGAACGGCTCAGCCTGGAGCGCCCGGTGCACGGCGGCGAGCAGCAGGGTCGCCGTCTCGAACCCGGGCTGGGCGGCGGTCAGCAGGTCGGCGACGCCGTCGTCCTCGGCGGCCCGCTCGGCGAGGTGCTGGTAGAGCGGTGATACCCCGGCGGCCTCGACCTCGGCAAAGCGCCGCAACCGGTGCTTGACCTCGTCCAGCGACACGGTCACGGCGTTCCCTCCGTCCGCCCGGGTTGTCCCCAACCCGGCAGTTAGACCTTCGGCTCCGGTCGTCCCGGTTGCTCACCCCCGCGCGCCTCACCGTAAGAGCGCTTGGGCACCATCACCTTCCGGCGGAAGGTGCAGACGACTGTTCCGTCCTGCTTGTAGCCCCGTGTCTCGACATGCACAACCCCCCTGTCGTCTTTCGACTTGGACGGGGTCTTGTCGAGCACCTCGGTCTCACCGTAGATGGTGTCACCGTGGAAGGTCGGCTTCACGTGCCGCAACGACTCGACCTCCAGGTTCGCGATGGCCTTACCGGACACGTCCGGCACCGACATCCCCAGTAGCAGCGAGTAGATGTAGTTGCCGACGACCACGTTCTTGCCGAAGTCGGTGGTGTTCTCCGCGTAGTGGGCGTCCAGGTGCAGCGGGTGGTGGTTCATGGTCAGCAGGCAGAACAGGTGGTCGTCGTACTCGGTAACCGTCTTACCCGGCCAGTGCTTGTAGGTGGCACCGACCTCGAACTCCTCGTAGTAGCGCCCGAACTGCACGTGGGTGGGAGGGGGGGTTGAGTTCAACAGAGCCTCCTATGTGACCGGCGAGTAGGGATCTGTGTACGGCGGCTCCCGCCCAGGTGCAACCGGTGTGTGAGCCAGGGCACCGCGTGTGAAACGCGTTCGGTTTTGCCGCCCTGTGGCCGGGCGGTCGGCGTACGGGGGTACGCTGTCCTCCCGGTAGGCCCGCGCGTCACGCGCCCGGCCGCCGTCGACCTGAGGAGGTGAGACGCATGGGCGACCCCACCGGTCATGAAACCGACACTGGATGCAGTAGTCCCCGCGTCCCCTCCGGAGGTGCACGCCGCCGCTAGTGGCGGGCACCGTGTCACCGGCCGGGGCGCTCAGCAACCCCGGTTAAGCCGTTCGGCCAACCGGTCAGCCGCGTCGGTGCGCGACGCGTGTCGCTGGAGGTCTGATGCCCGCCATTCCCTCGTTCGGCGGCCTGAGAGGTCGCACCGCCCGGGTAGCGCCACCGACGGCGCCGATCCCGGTGCCGCTGTCGGCGTACGTCGTCGACTGCGGTGTGTACGTCGACGGGTCGCGGCTGCCGGGGCGGTGGACGCACATCGACGCGGTCGCCGAGGTCCGCAGGCGCGGCGAGGGCTTCGTCTGGATCGGTCTGCACGAGCCGGACGCCCGCCAGATCCAGGGCGTCGCGGAGACCTTCGGGTTGCACGAACTGGCGGTGGAGGACGCGGTCCAGGCCCACCAGCGGCCCAAGTTGGAGCGCTACGACGACAACCTGTTCATGGTGCTCAAGACGGTCCGCTACGTGGAGCACGAGTCGCCGACGACGGCCAACGAGATCGTCGAGACCGGCGAGATCATGGCGTTCCTCGGCGCCGACTACGTGGTGACGGTGCGGCACGGCAAGCACTCCGGCCTGCACGACCTGCGCGCGGAACTGGAGCGCTCGGCCGAACGGCTGCGCGGCGGCCCGGCCGCGGTCCTGCACGCCATCGCCGACCACGTCGTCGACACCTACCTCGCGGTGACCGACGCGTTCGAGAACGACATCGACCTGATCGAGAAGGCCGTGTTCGCGCCGCGCAGCCCGGTCAGCGCCGAGCAGATGTACCTGATGAAGCGGGAAATCCTCGAACTGCGCCGCGCCGTGATGCCCCTGGCGAACCCCCTGCGCCGCCTGGCAGAGGGCTGCTCCCCCCTGGTCCCCGACACCGTCCGCTCCTACTTCCGCGACGTCGACGACCACCTCACCACCGTCTCCGAACGCGTCACCAGCTTCGACGAACTGCTCACCACCCTGGTCGACGCCACCCTGGCCAAGATCACGCTGCAGCAGAACACCGACATGCGCAAGATCACCGCCTGGGCCGCCATCATCGCCGTCCCCACCATGGTGGTCGGCGTGTACGGCATGAACTTCGACCACATGCCAGAAACCCACTGGCGCTTCGGCTACCCGATGGTCATGGCGGTCATCTTCGTGGCGTGCATCGTGCTGTACCGCATCTTCCGCAAGAACCGATGGCTCTGAGCTCGACACACCGTCCGCCCTTTCGATGGGAGGTTCCCCCATGGCCCGGCTGTTGACCAATGTGAAGTTCTGGCTGCTCGCGGTGATCGTCACCTGGATCACGGTGGTGACGGTGATCATCGCGGAAACGCCGGGGACGTAAGGGGTTTCTGCTCGCGCACGGGCTTCACCTGGCGTGGCGGCTGCTCGCCGGCCGATCTGTCCTGTGTGGACTGGATGGGGTGCCTGTCGGGATTGGTTGTCCTGGCTGGAGGAGTTGTCCCCATGGGGGTTGGTTGTCCACAGGGGAATGATTCAGCCTTCTGTGGCGGTCAGGTGCCTCGGTAGGCTGTGTATCGGGGGCTGCTGTGGCGGGTTTGATCTTGGGCTGAGGGTGTTCCGGCTCTCGTGCTCGCCTGCGGCGTCGACGATCAACGCCTCGCCTGCGGCATTGGCCGGGGCGCGACAAAGCGAAGAGCTCGATGCGGCGAACTTGTTTTGCGCGGGGCCCCTACGACACCCGGGCAGAACCACAAAGCAGGGGCCCAAAAGCAGGCCCTGCCACGGTGAGCAACGCTACGAGTGCCGTCCCCCCACACAAAACAAGTCCACCCCATCGAGCCTGCCTGGCACCAGCGGATCCGAGGAGCGCGGTTCGGCCAACGTCGTAGAGGGGCGTGTTGGGGCCAACGCCTGGGAGGGGCCGCGTGGGAGCCAACGATCGCGAAGGCCGGGTGCGGACCACCGTCGTGGAGTCCCACCGACTCGGATCCGCAAGGTCGAGTCGACGATCGTTCGCGCTGGCCAGCGGTAGGCGAGCCGGGGCACCCGCAGGTCCCTCAGCCAGCAGATCCACTCAGGCGGTGCAAGGCGGCGGGGCGGCGAGGGTGGGGGCAGTTCGAGGTGCAGGGGCCCCAAGGGATGCGGCGAGGGTGTCAGCCGCGGGTGGTGTGGGCTAGGGAGCGGAGGTGGGCGACTAGTTCGTCCGTGCTCAAGGGGTTGACGCTGAGCCAGGGGGTTTCTTCGGCGGGGGTGGTGGCTAGGCGGTAGCGGCCGCGGGGGGTGTCCAGCCAGCGGAGTTCTTGGCCGGTTCGGTGCCATTGGTCTTCGGTGTCGTCGCGGGTGGCGGTGCCTGCTTGGCCGTTGCCGAGGACGGGTTGCAGGTGGGCGATCATGCGGCGGGTGACGCGGTCGTCGATGCCGTGGGCGTGCAGGAGTTCGTCGATCTCGGGCTGGGTCATCGGGTTCGGGGTGCCTGGGCCGTCGGGGGCGGGCAGGCGGGTGAGCATCGCCGCGAATGCCTCTTCCAGGGGGCGCATCGGCAGGCTGAACGGGGCGGTCAGCGGGGTTTCGGCGCGTGGGATCATCCGGGTGACGCGGCCGAGGGCCTCGTCGACGGTGGCGGCCCACATGCGGATCAGGCCGTTCGGGTCGGCCTGGTCCTGGGTCAGCACCAGCGCCTCGTCGCGCACCGCCAGCACGGCGATCCCGAGCGTCCCGGACGGTCCGTTGAGCACGATGTCGAGCACGCCGGTGCACGCGCGCAGCAGGTAGACGAACTCCTCGGCCACGTCGAGGGGCCCGCTCTCGTCGGCGAGCCCGCGCTCGGCGAGTTCCTCGGCGGCGGCGCGGTAGAGCACGCCGCGTTCGAGGTCGGAGGTCGCCGCGGCGGGGACCTCGATCGGGAACGGCGGCTGCACCTCGGCGAACGCGCACAGCAGGTCGACCTCGACCGGGTGCAGCGCGACGCCGGGGGCCAGCGGCGCGGTCACGGGTTGGTGAAGCGCTGCGCGGAGTTGTCGTCGCTGTCCTGGTAACCGGCGGCGGAGCGCTCGGCGCTGGCGACGAAGTCCTCCATCCGGCGCAACGCCTCCTCCAGTTGGCCCTTGAGCCCGGTCTCCCCGGCGAGCCGCTCGGTGAACTTGTCCGCCAGTTCCTGGCCGACCGGGCTGGTGCCCAGCATCGGCAGGTACGCGGGGGTGGCCAGGTCGGCGACCTCCGCGAAGATCGCGTTCAGGTCGGCGCGGACCTCCTCGACCGCGGCCGCGAACTCGCGCACCTGGTCGGGTTCGACCCGCCAACCGCCACCGGCGTTGGGCTCGTCCATGCTCACTCCCTAGCTCAGGCGCCGATGACCGGCGGTGCCGCGGTCAGGTCGGCCGTGGTGAACGGGTCCTCCTCGATCGGCACGCGCCTGCGGTGCTCGCCGTCTTCTTCCTTGTCGCGCGCGCTACCCGGGGGCATCCCGTAACCGCTGCCGGACCGGCCGTGCGGGTCGGTGCCGAAACCGCTGGCCCGACCGAACCGGCTCCCGCCGCGGCTGCCGTCGCGCCCACGGCCACCGCCGGGGACACCGGAACCGCCACCGCCTGCGAGCCCACCTCGACCTGTGCCGGACGAACCGGCGCCCGCTCCCGCGAGTCCACGGCCCGCGCCGCCACGACCACGGCTGCCGTCAGCGCCACGGCCACCGGCTCCGACGCCAGAGCCGAGCCCCGCGCGACCGGATCCGTTGGCGCCACCGCGACCACCGCCGCCGAAACCACCGGGCACGTACCCGCCACCGCCGAGGCCGATGTTGCCGGGACCGTTGCCCACGTTGCTGCCAATGCCACCGGGCAACTGGCCGCCGGTGCCGACACCGGTGAGGCCGCGCCAGTGGTTCTCCCAGCCCTTGTCGAACCCGGGCGCGAGCGACGGCGTGGTGCCCATGCTGGGCCCGCCACCGAAACCGGGTACCGGCGCGGACGGGTCAGAGGGGCCGCGGCCGGGGCCACCCGGGACGGTCACCCCCGGACCGGGGACGCCCGTGCGCGGCGGCTGCGGTTGCGGCCGGTTCACGCCGGGGTCGACGCCGTCAGCCGGGGTGCCGAAGCGCGGGGTGGTGCCATCGATGCCGAGTACCGCTGTCTCGAAGCGCTGCATGGTCTGCACTGCCTTGCGCTTCATCTTCTTCTTGTTGCTACCGAAGCCGAACGCGCTGGCAATGCCACCGAGCGCCGCACCGAAGGCAGCGCCGACAGGCCCACCGATCGCGAAGCCCGCGGCAGCGCCACCGCCCGCCGTAGCGAGGAACGGGCTGCTCGGGGAGCCGCCGGGCATCGTGCTCTGCGCCGAGCGCAGCGCGCCACCGGCGTCCTGGATGGGGTCGGCCATCTGCTGCGCGGTGCCGCCGAGCTGGGAGATCCACGCGGCGTTGCTGACCACGGTCCGCGAGGCGTCCTGCGACGCACTGCCGGACCAGAACTGCAGCAGCTTGGTCATGGAGCCGGACAGGTCCTTGGATGCCTGGGCGACCTTCTCGCCGTAGCGGGCCCACTCGCCTGCCAGCATGTCCAGCTGGCCCGCGTTGGCCTGGTCGCCGACCATGCGCTGCAACGACTTGAGCGAGTAGCCGTCCCAGTGGACACCGCCGGTCACGTAGCTGTCGTCCGCCTCGCGGCGGCGCCTGCGCTCCTGCTCGGCCGCCCGCCGGGCGGCAGCGGCGTGCTCGGCCTGCTCGGCCATCCGGCGCACCACGTCGTCGAGACCGGCGATCATGCCCGTGCCCTCCCTCACGCTGTAAAACCGACCTGTGGCTGCCCCGCCCCGGGCCGTTCCCGCGCTCCAACCGTAGCCGATAGGACGGACGATCCGGGAATGTTCGCCGAGGTTAGTACCACAGTTCGGCGGCTAGTGACCTGATGCCCGCGCGCAGGTCTTCGCGGGTCAAGGGGTTGACGCTGACCCAGCCAGTGGAGTCAGTCCCCAGTCGGAACCGACCGCGCGCGGTATCGAGCCAACGCACCTCTTCGCCTTTCCGGCCCCACTCGTCGGCATACCCGCGGCGCTCCGCGACCCCTGCCTGACCGTTGCCGAGAACCGGCTGTAGGTGCGTGGTCATCCTGCGCGCGGTGGTGTCATCGATGCCGTTGTCGCGCAGCAGCCGGTCGACCTCGTGAGCGTCCAGCTTGCGCGGTTGTTCGTCCGTACCGGTGGCGGCCTGGATAGCGCGGTAAGCCTGGTCGAGCGCTCGCTGGGAAAGGCTGAACGGAGCCGCCATCCCGGGACCGTGCTCCGGCACCAAGTCGACTAGATGCTCGATCGCATCGTGCAGCGAGAGTGCGACCACGTGCACTCTTGCACCGGGCAGCCCGATGTCTTGGCGGACGAGCAGCGCCTCGTCACGTTGCGCTAGCACCAACGCGCCCCGGCTCTGCCCGAGCCGCGCGACCATCAGGTCGACCGCGCCCGCGCTGTTGCGCAGCAGGTGGACGAAGTCGCCCGCCACACCGCGTGGACCACGACCATCCGCCAACCCCCGCCTGGCCAGCTCCCGACGAGCCACCGCGAACGCTTCCTTGCGGTCGCCGATCGCGCCGATCCGCAACGGGAACGGCGGCGACACCTCGGCGAACGTGCACAGCAGGTCCACCTCGGCCGGGTGCAGCGAGGCCCGGCCGCCGTCGCGGTACCCGGAGTCGGACTCCAGGCCGGTGGACAACTCGGTCACGTGGTGCCGCCCGAGGAGGGATCACGCCGCTGCAGGTCCCCGCGCGCGGTGTCGTCGACGTCGAGGTAGCTGTCGCGCACCCGCTCGGCGCTCTCGATGAACCCGTCCATCTTCAGCATGGCCTGGTCCAGCAGCGTCTTGAGCCCGTTCGGGCCGTTGAGCCGGTCGCCGAACTTGCGCGCCAACTGCTCGCCGACCGGACTGGTGCCCAGCTTCGGCTCCTTGCCGTCCATCCCGCCGACCTTGAGCTGCACGCCCTCCAGCCCGAACCTGGCCGCCTGCACCGCCCGGGTGAACCCGGCGAGCTGATCGGGGTCGATCTTCCAGAACCCCTGAGTGGTGCCGTTGGTCGGCTGCACGGGACCGGCGCCGTCCGGCCTGCCTGCGGAGGGGGACGTGGCGTCGGCGGGGGTGGTGGAGCCCGGCTCGGTGTGACCGGGGGTGGTGTTCGGCGCCGAGGAGTTGGGCGCCGTGGGGCCGGTGCCGGGCTTGGGGTCGGGGAGCTGGTTGTTGCCACCTCCGCCTGGGGTGGGCTTGCCGTAGTCGGGCGCGGAGCCGGACGTGGGCGGGGTGCTGGGCCTGTGGTGGTGGTCGCCGCCCTTGCCCGCCCGCGGCGTCCAGGTCGGCGCGCTGGGGACGGGTGTGGTGGGGACGGGAACGGGCTCGGGGGCAGGCAGCGGCGCACCGGTGACGGGACCACCGGGAACCGGCTTCGGCTCGGGCGCGCCAGGCTGCGTCGCGGGGTACTGCTGACCAGCACTCGGCGGCGGCGCACCCCAGCTCCCCGGACCAGCGGTCGCTTCAGGTAAGGGATTCCCCGACGGCGGGTACGGCTGCACGGGCTGGGCGGTCGCGTCCGGATAGCCGGGCCGAGCCCACGCGTCCGGAGGCTGGGTGACCGGATACGGCTGAGCACTGACATCCGGCGCAAACGGCGACTGGTTGGCCGGGTGCGGGTAGGGCTGCCCGGTCACGTCTGGGGCGAAAGGCGACTGGCCTGCCAGCTGCGGTTGCCCAGCCACGTTCGGAGCGAACGGAGACTGCCCTGCCGGGTGCGGGTAGGGCTGCCCGGTCACGTCAGGGGCGAACGGGGACTGGCTCGCCGGGTGCGGTTGCCCAGTCGCATCAGGGGTGAACGGCTGTTGGTTCACCGAGTGCGGCTGCGGGTGCCCAGTCGCGTCCGGGGCGAACGGCGACTGGCCTGCCGGGTGCGGTTGCCCGGTGATGTCCGGGGCGAACGGGGACTGGTTGGCCGGGTGCTGTGCGGCGAGGCGGGCGGCGAGGTCTGGGGAGAAGGCGGTGGGGACGGTCGCGTCCGAGGGGATGGTCAGGTGGGGGCGGCCGTAGTCCTGCGGGGCGTACTGCTGCTGCGGGTAGTACTGGGGGGCTGCCTGCTGCGGGAGCGGGGGCGTGGGTGGGGCGGGCAGCGGGGGGATCGGCGCCGGTGGGGTCGGGATGGGGTCCGGCACCGGTGGGGCGGGGATCGGGTCCGGGGACGGGGGCGCCGGGATCGGGTCGGGGGTCGGCGCCGGGGTGGGGGTGGCGGTCGGCAGGGCGCCGAGCACGGGGACCGCGACGGTCATGCCGTCGGGGACGTGCACGGGGAACTGGTGGGTCGCGTCCGACTGGGGGGTGTTCTGCTCGCGCATCGTCGTGGTCTCCCTGGCCTCAGAGCCCGATCACCGGTGGCGAGGCTTTCTGGTCCAACAGGAACGGGTCTTCCCCGTCGTACGGGTAGCGCCTGCGGTGGTCGGCGCCGCCCTCGCCGCCTTGGCCGCCGCCCATCGCACCACCCATCGGCATGCCGCCGCCCATGCCCGTGCCACCACCCGCACCACCTGCCGAGGCGGCCATACCCGCGGCGGGGACGGCCGGTCGGGGGTTGTTGCCGGTGAGCGCCTCGGTGGCGCCGACCGAACCCCCGTACTGCAAGGGGCCACGTCCCGCGTCCGCTCCGACGGGTGCGGCGCTGAGGCCACCGCCGCCGGAATAGCCGCCCGCGGAGCCGCCGTCGCCGAAGCCCTGCGCGGTGGTGCTCGGGTCGCCCTTGGTGAGGTCCTCCCAGCGCTGGACCGGGTCGGCGGAGATCGGCGGGGGTGGGGTCTGGCTCGGTGGCGCGGTCGGCGGGGTCGGCTCGGTGATGCCGGGACCCGAGTCGGACACGGGCTCGGCGAAGCGCGGGGTGGACTGGTCGATGCCGATGACGGCGCCCTCGAAGCGGCGCATGGCCTCGACCGCGCGGGCCTTGAGCTCGGCGGCCTTCTGGTCGGCGGCGAACGCGCTCTCGGTGCCCGCCGCGGTGCCGGTGACCGCGGACACGAGCGGCCCCCCGGCGTCCAGGCCGCGGGCGGCGCTGTCGGCGGCGAGCGCGGGCGGTACGGCGGGGTCGGCGGGGATCTCCGGCATGGCCGCCTGGGCGGCCTTGAGCGCGTTGGCCGCCTCCTCGATCGACGGCCCGATGTCGTGCGCGGTCTCGCCGAGGTCGGCGACCCAGCGCGCGTTGAGCTCCACGTCCTGGCGGGCCTGCTCGGCCGCGGTACCCGCCCAGAACTCCATGAGCTGCCCGAGCGCCGCACCGAGCACGCCAGCCGCCGCGGACACCTGGTCGCCCGCCTCGCGCCACTCCTGGGCGAGCTGCTGCAACTCGGGCGCGCTCGCGCTCTCCTGGACCATCTTGATCAACTGCTCCAGGGTGTACTTCTCCCAGACCACCCCGCCCGTGACGTACCGGTCGTAGCCGTGCCGCTGCATTACCATCGTTCGCTCCCCTCGGTGGCTGACCGGACCACCGCTCCCCTCGGCCCCGTGGACGATCGCTTCCGACGATGACGCTATCCGCTTGGACGCGCGCCGGACACCGACAGTTCCCTTCCCACCACTCCTCGTTTCCGACAACAGCATCGATACAGCGGGCCCCGGTTCGGTTGCCGCCGTGCTCGACTTGGTACCAGGCAACCACGACACGCTCGCGACCGCTGGTGTGGCGAGTGAGCGAACGGCTGGTTACCGGACGTTCACCTGGTCACCCGATCCACGCCAACGACACCCACTGGGGGCGGGTGCGGGTCGCTGGGGATTTCACCCGGCTGGCGCAGTGTGCGCGGGGCCGTCCGGCGGGGAAGACTTGGCGGGCGGCCCGACCCGGCCGCCCGACTGAGCTGTCCCGAGTCTGGGGAGCGAGCATGCCGCGCGACACCGGTTTCCCCGACGCCGACGCCGAGTACGACTTCCTGCGGGCGCGCCGCCGCCAGGTCCTCGCCCGGCTCAGCGCGTGGCTGCGGCGCGAACCGGACGACGTGAACATCATGCTGCCGTTCGACGAGGTCGTGGCCGCGCTCGGACGCGCCGGGGAGCGGCGGTTGGGTCTACAGGTGATCCCGCTGGAGTCGATCGTCGGCAGCGTCGACCGCGCGCGGGAGTTCGACCGCCGGTTCCGGCCGACGTCGGCGCAGTCGCGGCAACGATGGGAACGGCTGGCCCGTGCCTCCCGTCGCGGTGAGTCGACCCCACCGATCGACGTCTACCGGGTCGGCGAACTCCACTTCGTCATCGACGGCCACCACCGCGTGTCCGTGGCCCACGCGTTGGGTCTCAGCACCATCGACGCGACGGTCACCGAGATCGTCACCCGGGTGCCCGCCGAGGGGATCCGGCTGCGCGGCGACCTGATCACCAAGGACTACCACCGGGTGTTCCTGGACCGCGTCCCGTTGAGCCAGGACCGGCGGGCCACGATCTCGCTGACCGACCCGTGGGACTACACGGAGTTGAGCGAGGCGGTGGAGGCGTGGGGTTTCCGGTTGATGCAGGACGAACAACGCTTCCTCGACCGGCCCACCGTCGCGCGGCGGTGGCACGAAGAGGAGTTCACGCCGGTGGTCGAGATGGTCCGCCAAGCGGGGATCGCGACCAACCGCTCCAACGCGGAGGCGTACCTCTGGGCGATCGGCGAGCGCTACCGGCTGATCCGTTCCCACCACTGGGACGACGACGTCCTCACCACGCTCCGCGGCCGCGGCTGACCTTCGCGGATCAGGTGGTAGTGGCCGACGGTTGGGCGCGCTGGACCACCTGGTCGGCGAAGGAGTCCAGCAGTCGGGTGCCGAGTTGCTGGGAGTAGCCGAGGACCAGGGCGAAGATCAGGAGCGCTGCCTGGTTGCCGACCAGGTCGTGGAGCAGGCCGGTGCGCAGGATGAGGACCCCGACGACGGCGAGGATCGCGCCGAGGAGCACTTTGACCACGGCTTGGTACGGGGTGAGGGTGTACGGGACAACGCTGGGTTTGGTGCGGAGTAAGAGAACTACCACCGCTATAGAGGCGCCGAGCATGCCCATGAGTTGGAGCCACCAGACATCGCCACCGGTGGGCGTCGCGGTGCCGGTGGGGCAGATCGCGTCGGCGCCGGTACCCAGGCACAGCGGGAGCATGTGGTCGTGCAGCGCGGTGAGCCAGCCGACGGCGAGGTTGATCGCGAGGAGCAGCAAGCCGAACAGGATGATCCGGTTGCGCAGGCTCCGCACAGCGGTGGCGGCGTCGTGCGATGCCTGGTGCATCCCGCGCAGCGCGACGAGCACGACGTCCCGGCGCGCGGCATCCCCGAGGACGTCGAACGCGGCGGGGGCGAGCGCCCGAGCCCGCGGGTCGCGCTCGGGCAGCTTGCGGGTGACCGTGGCCCGGATCGCGGCCATCCGACTCGGCAGGTCCGGACTGGACGCGACCAGCACTTCGTCAGCCAGGTGCACCGCGCGCCACGCCCGTTCGATGTTGACCCCGGAGTACCAGCGCGCGGGCGAACTCCTCAACTCCACCGCCCGAGCCGCGATCCGCATGGCGACGTGCACCGCCTGCGGGACCTCGGCCGGGCGCTGGTCGATCTCCGCCTGCAACCGCTGGAGCCGCTCCACCACCGACATCCGCCACGCCGAAGCCGGGTGCAACTCCTCCACCCGCGTCGACCAATCCCCACCCCCTCCCACCACCTCGGACCGCCCGGCCGCCGCGGCGACCACCAACTCCCCCACCACAGAAGGCCGAACCTCGGTACCCATCCCGCATCGCCCCATCCACCAGGCAGCGCACCACGTAGTGAATGACGTCGACCCCCACCCCCAGAACATAACGACGGCACGAGCCCCAGCGAGATCACCGCCCAAACGGGCAACCATCCCTGCCCACCCGCCGGGTCGCTCCCGCCCCCACTTGAGCTTGAGCCACAGACACAACGCGGCGCACACACCGCACCCCGAACGCCTCGTCCCACGCACGCCTGCGAACACCCATCACCGAACGACGGCACCGCCCTCACTTCAGGTCCACCCCATGCGAGCGCACACCCTGCCCACCCACACCTCACCAACCACGCCTGGAAACACGACGCACCGGGCACCGGGCACCGGGCACCGGGCACCGGGCACCGGGCACCGGGCACCGGGCACCGGGCACCGGGCACCGGGCACCGGGCACCGGGCACCGGGCACCGGGCACCGGGCACCGGGCACCGGGACGAGGCGACCACGGCCGTCCGAGCCTCCGGAAGGGGGCAGGCGCGTGTCGACGCGCTTGCCCGGCCATTGGAGTTGTCCGACACCTGGAGGCTCGGGCGGCCTCGGCTCGGGGCCTGGGCGGCGCTCCGGGAGTCGACCAGTGGGCTCAGTCGGCCAGTGGGCCACAGGAGCGGCGCGGCCCTAGCGGCGACGAGGTCGTGGCGGTGGCGTGCTTCTCCGGTCAAGCCCGGGACAGGCTCCCCGCCCTGTCCACGCCACGGGAGCCGGTGGTGGCGTGGACAGGGGGCCGGGGTCGGGCGGTCAGGTTGGCCAGATCTGGATCGCGCGGACGACGAAGGGGGTGGCTGGGACGTAGGTGCCCAGCCCTGGGTAGGTGGTGAAGTCCGACTCCGTCGCGCATTCGGAGGATTCGTAGACGGTGACGTCGTGGCGGAGGAGGTTGGCTAGGGAGCGGGATTCGCGGCCTAGGACAAGGCACTCGCCTACTGCGAAGGAGCCGATGCCGAAGGTGCCGGATTCGCCGTGGAAGGACAGGCCCGACCACAGGCAGAGTTCGCCTCGTTCACACGCCACCGCGGGCGATGCCGCGGCTGGGGTCACCAGACCCAGCAGCGCGAGCACGGTCAGCAGTGCCGCGCAGACCCTGGAAAAGATCATCTCAACCACCTCGATCCCCGTGGATCGCCCCTGGTGGGCGGTCCGACGGGGACCAAGATGGCAGAGTGTCAAGACCCGTGTGGAAAGTTGTCCACAGGCCCACTCGACCGAGGTCAGCCGGTGTGGGTGAGGGTGCGGCCGTCCTTGGGGTCGAACAGGTGCAGCTTGTCCGGGTCGAACCAGACCTCGGCCTCGTCGCCCTCCTTGATGGGGGATGCGGCGGAGAGGCGGGTGACGATCTGGGCGCCGTTGTCGGTCATCTCGGCGGAGCCCGATTCGGCGGCCAGTTCGTCGAGTTCCGCGGAGGTCGCGGTCTCGCCCTCCACCAGGAAGTAGGCGAACTTGTCCGACCCCATCGACTCCAGGACCTCGACGGTGGCGGTGAACGTGCCGCCCGCCGAGCGCTCGGCCTCGTCGAGCAGCGAGGCGTCCTCGAAGTGCTCCGGCCGCAGCCCGACGATCACCTCGCGCGGCGCCGACGAGGACTCGACCAGCCGCCGGATCCGGTCGGTCAGCGGCACGGGCCCCAGCGGGGTGCGCACCTGGCCGTCAGCCAGGGTGGCGGGCAGGAAGTTCATCGACGGCGACCCGATGAACCCGGCGACGAACAGGTTGACCGGCTGCTCGTAGAGCGACTGCGGCGACCCGATCTGCTGCACCAATCCGCCACGCATCACCACGACCCGGTCGCCGAGGGTCATCGCCTCGGTCTGGTCGTGCGTCACGTACACCGTGGTCGTGCCGAGCCGCCGTTGCAGCTTGGCCACCGAGGTGCGCATCTGCACGCGCAGCTTGGCGTCCAAGTTGGACAGTGGTTCGTCCATCAGGAACGCCTTGGGGTCGCGCACGATCGCGCGCCCCATCGCCACCCGCTGCCGTTGGCCGCCGGAGAGGTTGCCCGGCTTGCGGTCGAGGTGCGCCCCGAGGTCGAGGATGCGCGCGGCCTCCTCCACCTTGCGGTTGACCGTCTCCTTGTCCACGTGCGCGAGCCGCAGCGGGAACGCCATGTTCTCCCGGACGCTCATGTGCGGGTAGAGCGCGTAGGACTGGAACACCATGGCGATGTCGCGGTCCTTGGGCGCGCGTTCGTTGACCCGCTGCCCGTCGATGCGCAACTCGCCGCCGGTGATGTCCTCGAGCCCGGCGATCATGTTGAGCGTGGTCGACTTCCCGCAGCCGGACGGGCCGACCAGGATGATGAACTCGCCGTCGGCGATCGTGATGTCCACATCGGACACGGCGAGCGCGCCGTCCGGGTACCGCTTGCTGACCTTGTCCAGAACGATCTCAGCCATGCCCCTAGCCCTTCACCGCGCCCGAGGTCAGCCCCGCGACGATGCGGCGCTGGAAGAACAACACGAACAGGATGATCGGCACCGTGATGACCACCGCGGCGGCGGACACGGTGCCGGTCGGGTCCTCGAACTGCGAGGACCCCTGGAAGAACGACAGCGCCGCCGGGACCGTCCGCGACGAGGTCGTGGAGGTCAGCGAGATGGCGAACAGGAAGTCGTTCCAGCAGAAGATGAACACCAGGATGGCCGTGGTGAACACACCGGGGGCGGCCAGCGGCGCGATGACCCGGCGGAACGCCTGGGCCGGGGTCGCGCCGTCCATCTTCGCCGCCTTCTCCAGCTCCCACGGGATCTCCCGGAAGAACGCCGAGAGGGTGTAGATCGCCAGCGGCAGCGCGAAGGTGATGTAGGGCAGGATCAGCCCAGGCCAGGTGTCGAACAGCCCGAGCGAGCGCTCCATCTCGAACAGCGGCGTGACCAGCGAGACCTGCGGGAACATCGCGATCAGCAGCGAGACGCCGACCAGCAACCGCTTGCCGGGGAAGTCCAGCCGCGCGATCGCGTACGCCGCCATGGTGCCCAGCACGACCGCGATCACGGTCGCGATCAGGGCGATGCCGACGGAGTTGAGCAGCGCGCGCAGGAACTGGTTGGTGGAGAAGATCTCCACGTAGTTCTGCAGCGTCCACTCGCGCGGGATGAAGTTCTTGTCGGTCAGCGTTTCCTTGGTCTTGAACGACAGCGAGACGATCCACAGCACCGGAACCAGCGCGTAGACCAGCACCACGACGTCGATCAGCGCCCACCGGAACTTCGCCGCCCGCTCGGTGCCTCCCATGACGGCCATCAGCGCTTCCCCCCGTCGTTGCCGGGCGCGGCCGCGCCGAAGACCTTCACGAAGATGAACGCGATGACGGCGACCGCGAGGAAGATGAGCACCGACATGGTCGACCCGACGCCGAGGTTGAGGCCGCGGATCAGGTTGTTGTAGGTCTGCATGGACACCGAACCGGTTTGCTGGGCGCCGCTGGTGAGCACGAAGATGTTGTCGAAGATGCGGAACGCGTCGAGCGTGCGGAACAGCAGCGCGACCAGGATCGCGGGCTTCATCACCGGCAACATCACCTTGGTGAACCGCTGCCACGGCGACGCACCGTCCATAGCGGCCGCTTTGAGCAGGTCTTCCGGTACCAGTGCGAGACCGGCCATCAACAGCAGGGCCATGAACGGCACGGTCTTCCACACCTCGGCCAGGATGATGATCGCCAGCGCCGAGGCCCGCTGGGTCAGCGGGGCGGAGTCACCGAAGAGCTGGGCCAGGTAGCCGGTGGTGTCCTCCCAGGCGTAGCGCCAGGAGAACGCCGCGACGACGGTCACGATGCCGTACGGGATGAGCGCGACCGTCCTGATGAGACCCCTGGCCACCAGCGTGCGGTGCATGACCAACGCCAACGCCATGCCCAGCACCAGTTCGATGACGACCGACACGACCGTGATGAACGTGGTGACCCCGAACGCTGTCCACCAGTAGGAGTTGGTGAGCACGGTGACGTAGTTCGCCAGCCCCACGAACTCGCGCTCGGCGGGGAACCGCAGGTCGTAGCGCTGCAACGACAACCAGACCGAGTAGATGATCGGGTACGCCGTGACCGCGATCATCACCAGCGCGGCGGGCGCGCACAGCCACAGCCCGAGCCTGCGCTCGGCTTTCTTGCCCTCGCTGACCGCTTTCACGGCAGGACCCCCTTCGAGTCGAGCGCGTCCTGCAGCTCGGTGCGCAACCGCTCGGCGGTCTTCACCGGGTCGATGTCCGACGGGGGCGACAGGATCGTGGAGATCAGCGTGGACACGTTCTGGTACGCCGGGGTGATCGGGCGGACCGCCGGGTTCTTCAGCTCCTCGAGGATGGTGTCGCGCATCGGGTACGGCTCGGCCATCTCCGGGTCGGCGTACACCGATTCGATGGTCGGCGGCACCCCGGAGTTGATCGCCGAGAACTTCTGGTTCTCCGCGCTGCGCAAGCACTTCGCCGCCTCGAACGCCTCCGGCTTGTGCTGGGAGTAGGAGCTGACGGCGAGGTTGAACCCGCCGAGGGTCGCGGTCCCGGACTTGCTCTCGTCGATGGCCGGGTAGGGCGCCCACTTGAACACCTTGGCCAGGTCCGGGTTGGACTTGCCCATCGAGGCGTAGACGAACGGCCAGTTCAGCTCGAACGCGGCGGTCTTGCCCGCCTCGAACTCCTGGCGGATGTTGTCCTCCTTGGCGTTGGACAACGACGGGCTCGCCGACGACGACCGCGCCAGGTCCCGCAACGCCGCCAGCGCCTTGACCGCGCCGTCGTCGACGACCGCCTTGGTGCCGTCGTCGGAGAGGATCTTGCCGCCCGCACCGGCGGTCAGCTGGGAGAACTGGACGACAAGGCCCTCGTACTGGGCGCCGGTCATCAGGATGGTGCCCGGCTTGCCCTGCGACTTGAGCTGCTGCGCCTGCTGGATCATCTCGCCCCACGACTTGGGCGGGGTGGGCACGAGGTCGCTGCGGTACCAGAGGAGTTGGACGTTGGTGTTCTTCGGCGCGGCGTAGAGCTTGTCCTCCCACTCGGCGGTGGCCAGTGGGCCTTCGAGGGTGCCGTCCTCGACGTCGGCCTTGTCCTGGCCGGTCCACTCGGCGATCCAGCCCGCCTCGGCGAACTCGGAGACCCAGGTGACGTCGAGGCCGAGGACGTCCATGTCGGTGTCGCCTGCGGCCAACCGGCGCACCATCTGCTCGCGCTGGTCGTCGGCGCCGCGCGGCAGCACGTTCAGCGCGATCTTGTACCGACCGCCCGCCGCCGCGTCGCACTTGGCGATGACCTGGTCGAAGTTCTCTTCGGTGGAGTAGTAGACGTTGACGGTGATCCCGCCGGTTTCCGAACCACAGGCCGCCGGCAACGGGCTAGCGATGAACGCGGCGCACAGCGCCGCTCGCAGGCGTCGTCCTCGGCGGCCGGACCCTCGATGAGCACGCCCCATCGTCCGACCTCCTTCCGACGGCTACGCCGAGGGAAGGCTGACCCGAACGACTCCCAAGCACCTCGACGTGCGCCGTCACGCGGGTAGCTCGGTACCCGCGACCGGGTCACCTGAAACTAAGTCGGCTGCTGGAGGCCCGCAATTCGACGCGGCGAAGGGTCTAGCCGACGCCGCCGTTCGGCCTAAGCGTGAGCTTGGCCAGCAGGTCACGGCCCCGTTCGGCGTTGCGCGGCTGGGCGAGGACGTCGTAGCGACCGGCGACCAACTGGGTGGCCGACGCGATCTCCCGACCCCGCCCCCTGGTGCTCGCGTACCCGGCCGCGGCGAACACGACGCCGAAGACGACACCGATGCCGAGCCCGACCAGGATCGGGCCGAAGGAGGCTTCCTGCTGGTTGAACAGCCCGAGCAGCAGCCCGACGAACAGGCCGAACCAGGCGCCCGACAGCGCGCCGGTGCCGAGCACCTTCGGCCAGCTCAACCGGCCGATGACCCGCTCGACCAGCATGAGGTCGACCCCGACGATGGTCACCTCCTCGACGGGGAACTCGCTGGCGGCCAGGTGCTCCACCGCGCGGTGGGCCTCCTGGTAGGTGTCGTAGGAGCCGATCGGCCACCCGGTCGGCGGCGTCGGGACCTTGGGAAGACCCTGGTTCGTTCGTCCAGGGCCGGAGAACGCACCGGTCATGTCCCCATCCTGCCAACCTGGGCCCAACCGTGCGAACCCGACACCGTCACCGGGACTTGTACTCCCTGAGCAGCCCGCGCGAGATGATGGTCTTCTGGATCTCGCTGGTGCCCTCGCCGATGAGCAGGAACGGCGCCTCGCGCATCAGCCGCTCGATCTCGTACTCCTTGGAGTAGCCGTAGCCGCCGTGGATGCGGAACGACTCCTGGGTCACCTCGGCGCAGTACTCGCTGGCCAGCAGCTTGGCCATGCCCGCCTCGACGTCGTTGCGCTGCCCGGAGTCCTTGAGCCGGGCTGCGTTGACCATCAGCAGGTGCGCGGCCTCGACCTTGGTGGCCATCTCGGCGAGCTTGAACGCGATGGCCTGGTGCTCGGCGATGGGCTTGCCGAAGGTGTGCCGCTGCTGCGCGTAGTCCACGGCGAGCTCGAAGGCGCGGATCGCGATGCCGCAGGCGCGGGCGGCGACGTTGACGCGGCCGACCTCGACGCCGTCCATCATGTGCGCGAAGCCCTTGCCGGGGGCGCCGCCGAGGACCTTGTCGGCGCCGATCCGGTAGCCGTCGAACACGGCCTCGGTGGTGTCGACGCCCTTGTAGCCCATCTTCTCGATCTTGCCGGGGATGGTCAGGCCGGGCGCGACCTCGCCGAAGCCCTCCGGCTTGTCGACCAGGAACGTGGTGAGGTTCTGGTGCGGCTTCTCGGCGCCCTCGTCGGTGCGCGCGAGCAGGGCGATCAGGTTGGAGCTGCCGCCGTTGGTCAGCCACATCTTGGCGCCGTCGACGGTGTAGGTGTCGCCGTCGCGCCTGGCCCTGGTCTTGATGGCGGCGACGTCGGAGCCGAGGTCGGGCTCGGACATGGAGAACGCGCCGCGGACCTCGCCGGTGGCCATCCTGGGCAGGTAGTGCCGCTTCTGCTCGTCAGTGCCGTGCTGCCTGACCATGTGCGCCACGATGAAGTGCGTGTTGATCACCCCGGACACGCTCATCCAGCCGCGCGCGATCTGCTCGACCACCAGCGCGTAGGTCAGCAGCGACTCGCCGAGGCCGCCGTACTCCTCGGGGATCGTCAGGCCGAACAGACCCATCTCCCGCATGCCGGCGACGATGTCGGTGGGGTAGGCGTCGGCGTGCTCGAGGGCCTGCGCGTGCGGGATGATCTCCTTGTCCACGAAGACCTTGACGGTGGCCAGGATCTCCCGCTGGATGTCGGTCAGTCCGGCGGTCTGCGCGAGGCGGGCCATGCGAGCTCCCTGCTTGTCCCGGGGTTGTTACCGGCCAGTATGTCGCGGTTAACGCCCGTTCGCGCCCCCGAAGTGCTCCGGACCACATGCGTCGGCCCGGGCTTGATCCAGCCCGGGCCGTTTGACGGTCTCGGTATCGGGTTACTCCTCAGCCAGCCCGCAGCTCAAGCGCGGTCCCGCAGTCCTTGCAGTCCTCGGCGAGCACGTAGACATCCGCACCGCAGTCGGTGCACGAGCGGAAACTGCGGTCGAACAGGTCATCCCGCTGCCGGTGCCGACCACTGAAGAAGCTCAGCACGCCACGCGACTCGGAAGGAAGGCTGTGTCTACCCATGCCGTCCAGGGCACCCCACAGCCATGGTCACGAGCAAGTCTCCCCCGTGATCTGTGCGTTATGTCACGGCAACCTCTCACCCGTTGTCACGTCCTTGACCTGCACCGTAATCACAGCGTGAACATCACACGGCGATCACACCAGCCGTCCCCAGTCAACCCAGGGTGACTTAACCGCCGCCTGTGGCTACCGCTCGTAGCGACTCCATTGCTCTCCGGTCGACGCTTCCCGGCTCAGGCGTCGAGCGCGAGCAGCCAGTCGTGCACATGAGGACACCGAGCCCTCAGCGCCTCAACCCCGAGCGCCGCCACCGCGAGCGGCCCCTCGACAGTCTTGGCATAGTCCGGGCAGACGGCCATCAGCCGCTTGGAGGGTGCCGTCGCGGGACCTTCGTTGATCAACTCGGGTGCACCTGCCCGCGCGACCTCTTCCGCGAGCCTGGCCGCCAGGCTCGGATCACCCCGCAGATCGGCGAGTTGCGCGCCTGCCGCGAACACCCATGCCTCGAACTCGTGCAGGACCACGTTGGGCAGGAATCGCCGGTCGTCGATCTCCCTGGCCATCGCTGCCTCGACATGGGCGACCCGCTCGTAGGCACCGTGGGCGGGCCGATCGGCCATGCCGGGACAGTCCTCCGGCAGGCCGTAGAAGTCGACGAGCGTGGTCAAGATGCCGATGCTCGAGTCCCTCAGCAGGAGGCGGATCTCCCGCTGGAGTTTCCCCCAGGTCGCGAGCCCACCGCGGTGCGCGGGTCCACGCGCGGGACGCCGGGTGGTGATGATCGAGAAGGTGACCGCCCAGCCTGCGTGCTCCAAGTGCGGCCGCAGGACCTCGATGACGACCGCTTCCTCGGTCTGCCCCTCTACCAACAAGTGCAGGCGGCGGAAGCGGTCAGGCATAGGGGCCGCTCCCCGCGGGGCCGGGCCGTCCGCCCAAGAGGTTCTTCTCCCAGAGCTCACCGAGCGAGTACTCGTCCAGCCAGGCGGTCAGCCGCTGTGCGTCCGGCCTGGTGAACACCGAGCTCCCGCCGTCCCGCTCGACGACGATGAGGTCCTGCAGGTCGAACTGGTTCATCAGGGTCACCGACTGCGTGGCCAGCAGGACCTGAGCGCGGTTGCTCGCCTGGTGGAGCAAGCCCGCGAGCTGCACGATCGCGAACGGATGCAGGCCGAGTTCCGGCTCGTCCAACACGACCAGGTGCGGCAGGTTGGGCTGGAGGAGCAGGGTGGCGAGGCAGATGAACCGCAGCGTCCCGTCCGACATCTGGTTGGCGGAGAAAACGACATCGGTGTCGACCTGCTGCCACCGCAGGCGCACTCGGTCGTTGCCCTCCGGGTGCAGGACGAAGTCCCGGAAGAACGGGGCGACCTGCCGGACCACCGCGACGATCCGCTGGTACGCGGTGGAATCAACACCGTCGCGCATCGCCAGCAGCACCGCGGCCAGGTTTCCCGCGTCCGACCGCAGTGCCAGGTTGTCCGCGGTCGGGTTGAGCCGCTTGACCGGGGCGTCCCGACTGGTGTCGTGGAAGTGGAAGACCCGACAACCCTTGACCAGGTCGTAGGTGTCCTCGAAGGGCGGGAACATCGACTGGCCGATGGGCGCGCGGGCGCCGCGACCACGGCTGGGGAGCCCGCTCTCGGTATGTCCGACACCCAACGGGATCGCCATTCCGTCGGACTCGACCACTTCCTCGGCGAAGATCAGCTCATCGTTGGCGCCTGGCACGAGGAGTGCGGTGTAGGACCGGTTCGGCCCCCTGAGCACGACTCGGATCGAGTGGGCAGGTGTGACCCGGTCGAGCAAGGCCGAGGCTCCGCCGTTGACACCGACGTGGAGTCTCAGCTCCCGGTCGGCGATCCGGCCCAGGAGTTCGAGTACCCGGATGAAGTTGCTCTTCCCGGACCCGTTCGCTCCGATGAAGACGTTCAGCCTGCCCAATGTCACGGTCGCGTGGGAGATCGAGGTGAAACCCTCCACCTCGATCTCGCTCAGCGCGCCGCCGGACACAGCGGAAACTCTAGCCGGCGTTGATCGCGGCGGCCACGGCTAGGACGCGGTGGGCGTTGGAGACGTGGAGGTTTTCGATCATCTTGCCGTCGACGGTGGCTACGCCCTTGCCTGCGGCTTGGGCTTCTTCGAAGGCGGCGATGACCTTCCGGGCGTGGGCGATCTCGGCTTCCGAGGGGGCGAAGACCTCGTTGCACGGGTCCAGTTGGCTGGGGTGGATGAGGGTCTTGCCGTCGAAGCCGAGTTGGCGGGATTGGGTGCATTCCTCGGCGAAGCCTGCTAGGTCCTTCACGTCGTTGTAGACGCCGTCGAGGATGGTCTTGCCTGCGGCTCTAGCGCCGAGCAGGGCTAGGGACAGGCTGGTGAGCAGCGGGCCTCGGCCGGGGACGTGTTCGGCGTGGAGTTCCTTGGCGAGGTCGTTGGTGCCCAGGACAAGGACCGTCAAACGCGGGGAGGCCGAGGCGATCTCGTAGGCGTGCAGCATCGCGATCGGGGTCTCGATCATCGCCCAGATCGGGATGTCCGCGGGGACCGCGTCCTCGATGCGGCGGACGTCGGCGACCGCGTTGACCTTGGGGACGACGATGGCGTCCGGGGACACGGCGGCGGCGGCGTGGACGTCGTCGGTGAACCACGGGGTGTCGAGGCCGTTGACGCGGATGGTCACCTCGCGGGGGCCGTACTCGCGGGAGGCCACGGCGGCGCACACGCGGTCGCGGCCGTCGACCTTGGCGTCCGGGGAGACCGAGTCCTCCAGGTCGAGGATCAGGGCGTCGGCGTCGAGGGTCTTGGCCTTCTCCAGGGCGCGTTCGTTGGCGCCGGGCATGTAGAGCACGGAGCGGCGGGGGCGGTCCAGGTCAGCCACGGTTGGCGTCCTCCGAGTAGGCGCGGGCGAGTTCGGGGTCGCGGGCGGCGAGGGCGTCGGCCAGCTCGACCATCACGCGGCACTGCTTGACGGTGGCGTCGTCCTGCATCTTGCCGTCGAGCATGACCGCGCCGGTGCCGTCCCCCATGGCCTCGATGACGCGGCGAGCCCAGGCGACCTCGGCCGGGTCCGGGGAGAAGACGCGGCGCGCGATCTCGATCTGGCGCGGGTGCAGGCTCCACGCGCCGACGCAACCGAGCAGGAACGCGTTGCGGAACTGGTCCTCGCACGCGACTACATCAGCGATGTCACCGAAAGGCCCGTAGTACGGCAGGATTCCGGCTGCGGCGCACGCGTCGACCATGCGCGCGACGGTGTAGTGCCAGAGGTCTTGCTGATAGGTCGTACGACCAGCAGTCAGGTCGTCGCCAAGAGGGTCCGTGCGCACCAGGTACCCGGGATGACCACCGCCGACGCGCGTGGTCTTCATCCGACGGCTCGCGGCCAGATCGGCCGGACCAAGAGAGATGCCTTGCATGCGGGGGCTCGCGGTAGCGATGTCGTCGACGTTAGCCACACCTGCCGCCGTCTCCAGCAACGCGTGCACCAGGATCGGCCGCGTCAGTCCGGCGCGCGCCTCCAACTGGGCCAGCAGCCGGTCGACGTAGTGGATGTCGGCCGCGCTCTCCACCTTCGGCACCATGATCACGTCGAGCTTGTCGCCGATCTTGGTGACCAGGGTGATCAGGTCGTCGAGCACCCACGGCGAGTCGAGGCTGTTGACCCTGGTCCACAGCTGCGTGTCGCCGAAGTCGGTCGCCCGGCCCACCCGCACCAGGCCCTCGCGCGCGGCGACCTTGCGGTCGGCGCGGACGGCGTCCTCGAGGTTGCCCAGCACCACATCGGCCTTGGCGAGCAGGTCGGGGACCTTCGCGGCCATCTTCTCGTTGGACGGGTCGAAGAAGTGGATCATGCGCGACGGCCGGAACGGGATCTCCCGCACCGGGTCCGGCGCGCCGACCGCGAGCGGGCGGAAGAAGTCCTTCGGGGAGCGCATGGGACCTCCGATCGAGGTTAACCGACCAGTAACAACGTGAGTTCTAGTCGACCACGGCCCCGTCGGCGCCGCCATTGTGGCCACCGACACGTGCGTGGCGGCCGGGACACCCCCAGCGCCCCGGCCGCCGCACCCCGGTCCCAGCACATCGCGAACCGACCGGTAGCCGGAAACGATTCGAAGCCGCTCGAAAGCAGCACTAGCCTGGCGCGATGATCACCGCCCACCAGCGCGCCGACCGGTTCCCGTGATCACCGCCCACCTCGACGCGACCGTGCTGAACAAGGTCCGCCTCGCGACCTCACCCGCGGCCGAGGCCATGGCCTGGCTCTTCCTCACGGTCAACCAGCTCCACCACCCCGTCTTCGGCAAGCCAGGTGCCGCTGCCAGGTTCGCGATGCGCGACCCGGACGTGCGATTAGTCGCGAGCACGCTGCCGAGCAACGCTGAATACAAACCGGACCTCTTGACCCCAATCCCGCCTCTTGTTCCACCCGACCAGGTTTGGCCCGCTCAACTAGAGGCGATGGCCGCGACTACAGCGGAAGACGCCGCGAGCCAGGTGGCGCTGCTGGCCGCTCCGTCCGAGGAGGTCATGGCGGCAGCCGAGGCGGGCACGCTCGCCTCGCGGTTCGCCAGCGGGATGAGCAGGTTCTGGACCGTCGCCATGGCCGACAGCTGGCCGGGCCTGAAGGAACGCCTCGACGCCGACATCACCGCCAGGGCCCGCGTCATGGCGACGGGGGGAATCGGCGCGCTCCTGACCTCCCTGCACGGCGACATCACCTGGGACGGCAGCACGCTGCGGATCATCACCCCGTGGCACCAGGACGGGCGGCCGGGCGACCTGACCGTGACGCCGGTGGCCCTGACGTGGCCGAGGTTCTACATCCAGCTGGGGGACGCGGTGAACTCCGTCCTCTACTACCCGCCCCAGGGGCTCAGCGCGCCCAGCGCCGACCCCGCCGCGATGGCCAAACTCCTGGGGCAGACCCGCGCGGCCCTGCTGCGCGACCTCGAGACCCCCCGCACCACGACGGACCTGGCCAAGCGGCACGGCCTGGCGCCCGCGACGGTCTCCTACCACCTGTCCGTGCTGCACAGCTCCGGCCTGATCAGCAAGGCGCGGACCAAGCGCGAGGTGCGGTACCAGCGCAACGACCAGGGCATCGGCTGAGGGCGGCGCCGACCGGTGCGCCCGGCCGAGTCGGGCTAGCCTGACCGCGTGGCGGGCATGGGCAAGATCTTCGTGGCGCAGTTGCTCGGTCTGCCGGTGTTCGGACCCGACGGCGAGTCGATCGGTCGGATCAGGGACCTGGTCGCCGGGCTGCGGCCGGACGGGTCGGCGCCGAGGGTGCTCGGGGTGGTGATCGAGGTGGCCACCCGGCGGCGGATCTTCGTGCCGATGCTGCGGGTGGCCTCGATCGACGCCAACGCGGTGACGCTGGCGACCGGGTCGGTGAACCTGCGGCACTTCCACCAGCGGCCCAACGAGGTGCTGGTGGTCGGCCAACTGCTCGACGCCAGGGTGGCCGTGGTGGACAGCGGGGCGCGGGCCGAGGTCGTGGACACCGCGATGGAGCAGACCAGGACCAGGGACTGGGTGCTGGCCAGGGTCGCCATCCGGGAGCGCACCGGGCGGCTGGGCAGGCGCGGGCCGATCACGGTGCTGGGCTGGTCGGACATCCGCTCACCCGGCATCACCGAGCTGGCGGGCGCGCCGCAGGCCGCCGACCAGCTGCTGGCCGTGTTCGACACCATGCGCGCCGCCGATGTCGCCAGCGCGCTGCAAGACCTGCCGCTCAAGCGCCGCTACGAGGTGGCCGACGCGCTCGACGACGAACGGCTCGCCGACGTCATCGAGGAACTGCCCGAGGAGGACCAGAAGGTGCTGCTGGCCCACCTCGACGACGAGCGCGCCGCCGACGTGCTAGAGGCGATGGACCCCGACGACGCGGCCGACCTGCTCGCCGAGCTGTCCGAGCTGGACAAGAACCGGCTGCTGGAGCTGATGGAGCCCGAGGAGTCCGCGCCGGTCCGGCGGCTGCTGGAGTACTCCTTCGACACCGCGGGCGGCCTGATGACCCCGGAGCCGATCGTGCTCACCCCGGACGCCCCGATCTCCGAGGCGCTGGCCAGGGTGCGCAACCCCGACCTGCCGCCCGCGCTGGCCAGCATGGTGTTCGTCTGCAGGCCGCCGACGGCCACCCCGACCGGCCGCTACCTCGGCTGCGTGCACATCCAACGGCTGCTGCGCGAACCCCCGTTCGACCTGGTCGCAGGCGCCGTCGACCGGGAACTGGCGCTGCTGCGGCCGACCGACTCGCTGGTCGAGGTGACCCGCTACTTCGCCACCTACAACCTGGTCTGCGCGCCGGTCGTCGACGACGAGGAGCACCTGCTCGGCGCGGTGACCGTCGACGACGTGCTCGACCACCTGCTGCCGGAGAACTGGCGCGAGCGGGAGGGGGCCGACCGTGCCTGAGTCGACGACCAGGCGGCGCCTGGACCAGCCCCGGCAGCGCGGGCTGCGCTTCGCCATCGACCCGGACGCGTTCGGCCGGTTCTCCGAGCGGCTGGCGCGGTTCCTCGGCACCGGGAAGTTCCTGTTCTGGCAGACGGTGCTGGTGCTGGCCTGGATCACGCTGAACCTGGTCGCGGTCAGCCTGCGGTGGGACCCGTACCCGTTCATCCTGCTCAACCTGGCCTTCTCCACCCAGGCCGCCTACGCGGCGCCGCTGATCCTGCTCGCGCAGAACCGGCAGGACGACCGGGACCGGGTGTCGCTGGAGGAGGACCGGGCGCGGGCGGCGCAGACCAAGGCCGACACCGAGTTCCTGGCCAGGGAACTGGCGGCGGTGCGGCTGGCGGTCGGCGAGGTCGCCACCCGCGACTACCTGCGCGGCGAACTGGAAAAGCTGCGCGGTGATCTCAAGGGCAAGCGCAACAAATCCCGCCCGGACGCGAAAGCGCTGCACGACGACCCGCGCTGGGACGAGATCAGCCGCTAGTCGATCAACTGCCCGCACAGGTCGCCGAGCTTTCGCAACTGCTCACCGTCCAGGCGCGCGACAAAGTGCTCGGAGACGCCCGCGAGGTGCGTTCTGGAAGCCGTGCGCAAAACGTCGAGGCCCTGCTCGGTGAGCGCCGCGACGACACCGCGGCCGTCACCGGCGACGCGTTCCCTGGCCACCATTCCGGCCCGCTCGAGCCGGTCGACCAGGCGCGTCACCCCGGAGCGGGACAGCAGCACCGCGTCGGCGAGTTCTGCCATTCGCAATTTGCGATCAGGGGCTTCCGCTAGTTGGACGAGGACGTCGTAGCCACCGAGGGAAAGCCGCTGCTCGGCGACGAGCTCGGCCTCGAGCACGCGGGTGATGTGCGCGTGCGCCCGCAGAAAGGTGCGCCACGCGTGCAGTTCTTCTCGGGTGGGCCGGGCGGTTCTCTCCGGCACGGTCAAGATTCCTCCTAGCGGCACAAACAGGCTCGTAATGCTACGGAACACCACGGTGGTGGCGCGTGCAGGCTGGTAATCACGGAGTGTCCGCACTGTGGTCCTGACCATCCGCGCGCACGGCGGTCCGCTACCCGCCCGTAGCATGGGGAGGTGACCACCACCGAGCAGGTTCCCTCCGTCGAGGCCGTCCGCACGGCGTTGGCAGGCGTGCAGGACCCGGAGATCCACCGCCCGATCACCGACCTCGGCATGGTCAAGGACATCACCGTGCACCCGGACGGCCGGGTCGACGTGGGCATCTTCCTCACCGTCGCGGGCTGCCCGCTGCGGGACAAGATCACCAAGGACGTCACCGCCGCGGTGTCGGCGCTGCCGGGGGTGCGCGCGGTCGCCGTCGAGCTCGACGTGATGAACGACGAGCAGCGCACCACCCTGCGCAAGTCGCTGCGCGGCGACGCGGAGGAACCGCGCATCCCGTTCGCCGAGCCCGGCTCGCTGACCCGCGTGTACTGCGTGGCCTCCGGCAAGGGCGGCGTCGGCAAGTCCAGCGTGACGGTCAACCTCGCGGTCGCCATGGCCGCGCGCGGGGTGAAGGTCGGCATCGTCGACGCCGACATCTACGGCCACTCCATCCCGCGCATGGTGGGCACGACGGAGAAGCCGACCAAGGTCGAGAAGATGATCCTGCCGCCCCAGGCCAACGGGGTGAAGGTCATCTCCATCGGCATGTTCACCCCCGGCAACACCCCGGTGGTCTGGCGCGGCCCGATGCTGCACCGCGCACTCCAGCAGTTCCTGGCGGACGTCTTCTGGGGCGACCTGGACATGCTGCTGCTCGACCTGCCGCCCGGCACCGGCGACATCGCGATCTCGGTCGCCCAGCTGATCCCGAACGCGGAGATCCTGGTCGTCACCACCCCGCAGCAGGCGGCGGCCGAGGTGGCCGAGCGCGCGGGCGCCATCGCGCTGCAGACGCGGCAGCGGGTGGCCGGGGTCATCGAGAACATGTCGTGGTTCGAGCTGCCGGACGGCTCGCGCGCGGATCTCTTCGGGACCGGCGGCGGCCAGGTGGTCGCGGAATCGTTGTCGCGGGCGGTCGGGTCGACCGTCCCGCTGCTGGGGCAGGTGCCGTTGGACCCCCGGCTTCGCGAGGGCGGGGACGCTGGGACGCCGTTGGTGCTCTCGTCGCCGTCCGCACCCGCGGCGAAGGTGCTGATCGACATCGCGACCAAGCTGTCGGTGCGCGCCCGCGGCCTGGCAGGCCGGATGTTGTCGGTATCCCCCGCCGGACGCTGACCGGCGCTAGCGGTGCATAGACAACGCCGGTAGACCTACCTGCGCAGATCCAGGCAAGAAAGAAGTCGGCACCGGTGGTGGTCGGTGCCGACTTCGTGGGGTGTGCTCAGGTGGCGTCCGGGTCGATGGTCGGACGGTCGCCGGGCGCCCTCGGGGGGTCCGGCTTGGCGGCCGGGGGTGGGGATGGGGGCAGTGCCGGTTGGGTGGCGGCGAACCCGTTGGGCTTGACGCCGTTGGTGTCGTCGCCGAAGAGTTGTTTGGCGACCAGCTGCTTCGGGTCGAAGTTGCGCAGTTGCTGCAGGTCCTGCAGCGGTTTGCGCAGCTCGTCGAAGTCTGAGCCGAGCTCGCCCTTGAGTTGGTCCCGGGCCCCCGTCGCGAACTCGCGCACCTTCCGCATGCTGCGCCCGACCCAGGCCGCCGCGGACGGCAGCCGCTCCGGACCCAGGATGAACAAACCGGCGATGCCGAGTACGAGGATCTCGGCCCAGCCGATGCTCTCGAACACCCTCGCTACCTCCGAAACTACGCCTCTTCCCCCCAGGGTAGCCGGTCAATCCGACTGGAGGGTTACCTGAATGGTCAGCTCACGTCCCTGCCTGGCCAACACCACGGGAACTGTCTGCCCGGGTTGGTGCTGGCGCACCGCCACCGTCAACTCCGCGGCGTTGCGGACCTGCCGGTCGCCGAGCTTGCGGATGACGTCACCCTCCGCCAGGCCCGCCTTCGCCGCGGCGCCACCATCGGTGACGTTGACGACCTGGGCGCCCTCGGCGGTCTCCGCGGACACCGACTTGACGTTGGCGCCGAGGTCGGCGTGCTTGACCGTGCCGTCGCGGATGATGGCCTCCGCGATGCGCTTGGCGTCGTTGGACGGGATGGCGAACCCGAGGCCGACGCTGCCGGTGTTGCCCGCGCTGCTGCGGATCGCGGAGTTGATGCCGACCAGCGCGCCGGTCGAGTCGACCAGCGGGCCGCCGGAGTTGCCCTGGTTCACCGCGGCGTCGGTCTGGATCGCGTCGTAGGTGATCGGGGACTCGCCGTTGTCGCCACCGGCCACCACGGGGCGGTGCAGCGCGCTGACGATGCCCTCGGTGACGGTGTCGGTGAGCCCGAGCGGCGACCCGACGGCGAGCACGGTGTCGCCGACCTGGAGCTTGTCGGAATCGCCGAACTGCAGCACGGTCGGGTTGGTGACCTTCACCTTGATCACGGCGAGGTCGGTCTTGGGGTCGGTGCCCACCAACTGGGCCTCGGTCCTGGTGCCGTCGGTGAACACCGCCGAGATCTTCGCGGACTGGTCCGCGCGACCCTCGAGGGTCACCACGTGCCAGTTGGTGACGATGTAGCCGGAACCGTCGATGATGACCCCGGAGCCGGTCCCGCCGCCCTGGGCGATCTTCACCTCGATCGACACCACCGCCGGGCGCACCCTGGTCGCGATGTCGGCGACCGACCCGGCCGGGCGCTCCTTGCCCGCCTCGGCCTGCGCGAGGGTGACATCGCTGGTGAGCGCGTCACCACCCCGGGCGACCAGCCAGCCGACGAACCCGCCCGCCGCCCCGACCAGCAGCGCGACGAGCCCCAGGATCCCGAGCGCCAGCGGCTTGACCCGCCTGCCGAACAGGACGTCGCTCAGGCTCAGCAGCGGCCCGGACTTGGTCTCGGCGTCGTCTTCCTCGTCCTCGTCCTTCGCCACGGCAGGCGGCCCGATGACCGCGCCCGCGGCCGGGTCGCGCCACGGGTCGGACTCCGCCGCCCACAACGCCTCGTCCTCCGCCAGGTCCGCGCGCTCCCCCGGCGGCCGCTGCAACACCGCGGTCTCCCCCGCGGGCCTGCCGAACGCACTGACCAACGCCTCCGGCGTCGGCGGCGCGACGGTGACATCCCCCAACACCGGCCGCGCGGCCGCGGTCGGGGAGAACGCCCCACTCACCCCACTGGGCCGCCCGAACACCGCTGCGGCCCCCGGGTCCACCGCGGGGCGCTCCAACGGCCGAGGCGCGAGCCGCTGCTCACCGGTCGAGTCAGAGTTCTGGTTCATCACCGTCCACAGTGCCAAACCACTGGTGAAGTGGGCGTGCGGACCCCCTCATCGAGCGACCCCAGCACAGTTCACGAACCCACAAACCCCACGAGCTCAGGAGCTCAGGAGCTCAGGAGCTCAGGAGCTCAGGAGCCCAGGAGCCCAGGAGCCCAGGAGCCCAGGAGCCCAGGACAGCATGAAGGCCACCGCCGGTGGGGCAGTGGCCTTCACGTGTGGGGAAGGGTCTGTGCGGCTAGCGGGCGGCGAGCATGCCGAAGCTGGGGGACAGCGACGGGAGGGCGCCTTGGCCCGCGAAGCCGATGGGTTGGGCGTCGCCGCGGTGGGGTGGGGCTGGGGTGGGTTCGGCGGTGGTGTCGGGGCCGCCGGTGTTGACCAGGGCGAGTGCGCCGAGGACGAGGCCGGAGACGACCACGCCAGCGCCTTGGGCGGCGCGGCGGTTGCGCTTGCCGAGGACGACGCCGCCCTCGCCGAGCTTGGGGCCCGAGCCCAGGGGCGCGCTGGCGCCGAAGAGCGCGGCTGCGCGGTCGGGGCGTTGGATGGCGACGAGTTGGCCGTCCGCGGTGACGGCGAGGCCGTCGGGGGTGGCGGGCAGCTCGGTCTCCTGGGGGATGGCGCGCAGGGCGGCCAGCAGACCGGCCGACATGGTCGGCGTGGTCGCGGCGCGCACGGCGGCACTGGCCTGGCGCTGGGCGGTGATCTCCGCGGCGCACCAGGTGCAGCTCGCCAGGTGGGAGGTCACCCGGTCGTGGGCCGAACGGGTGAGCTCACCGTCGACGAAGGCGACCACGGCGTCGGGCAGCAGGTGCTGCTCGCCCAGTCCCAGGGCGCGCTCGAGCGTCATGAGACGTCCTCCACACGGGTCATGCCGATGCCTCCCGGGCCAGCGCCCGGCGGCGCTCCAAAGCCACCCGCAGTGCCTGGCGGCCGCGGTGGATCCTGCTGCGCACAGTACCCAGCTTCACCCCGAGGGTGGCGCCGATCTCCTCGTAGGACAGGCCCTCGACATCGCACAGCACGACCGCGGCGCGGAACTCCGGCGGCAGCTCGTCCAGCGCGGCCTGCAGGTCCGGGTCCAGGTGGGTCTCGTCGTAGACCTCTTCCGGGCTCGGCTCGTCGCCCTCGATGCGGTCGGTGTCCTCCGGCAGGCCCTCCATGCGCAGCCGGGAGCGGCGCCGGACCATGTCGAGGAACAGGTTGGTGGTGATCCGGTGCAGCCAGCCCTCGAAGGTGCCCGGCTTGTAGGACGCCAGCGAGCGGAACACCCGGATGAAGGTCTCCTGGGTGAGGTCCTCGGCGTCGTGTGCGTTGCCGGAGAGCCGGTAGGCCAGCCGGTACACCCGGTCGCCGTGCTCGCGCACGACCTCGTCCCAGCTGGGGACGGTCCACTCGGCGGCGCTGATCTCCGCGACCTCGACGGGCTTGGCCTCGACCGCGCTCACGGCCTTGCCCTGCGCGCGGCCGTGCGTCCTGGGGCTCTGCACTGTAGGGATGCGCACCTCCTGAAGCATGTCCTGCCCACCACCCTGTCCAACGCCCGACCTGCCTGCCGTGTTCCCCGTGACCGCGTGCCCCTCGACCGCTCCCACCGTGTTCCCCGCTCTCCACGTCCCCTGCTTGACGACAACGATGGCGGCCGCCCATGTGGCGAGCCTCAGAGCGGCCTGAGACGAGGCTGAGAAAACGTCGCCGGGTGACCTTCCGGTCAGGTTCACCCGTTTTGGCCACGTGCGCCGCTAATCTGCGTTCCCGTGGGACCGGAACAGCCCGCCGTGCGCTCGGTGGAGCTCAGCGAGTACGTCGAGGGGTACCTCGCCGAGGACGAGACGCTCGTCGCGGCGCGGTCCGTCGGCGTCCAGCTCGGCTGTGCCCCGGTCGGCGCCGCCACCGGCGCTGCCCTGCGGTTCCTGGCCGCCGCGCTGCGGGCGAAGGCCGTGGTGGAGATCGGCACCGGGGTCGGGGTCAGCGGCCTGCACCTGCTGCGCGGGATGGCCCAGGACGGGGTGCTCACCTCCATCGACGTCGAGCCCGAGGTGCAGGCGGTCGCCAAGCGCACCTTCCGCCAGGCCGGGATCGCCCCCGGCCGGACCAGGTTGATCATGGGCCGGGCGCTGGACGTGCTGCCCAGGCTCAGCGACAACGGCTACGACCTGCTCTTCGTCGACGCGTCGAGCACGGAGTACCCGGAATACCACGAGCACGGCGTCCGGCTGCTGCGCCCCGGCGGGGTCCTGGCCTTCGACAGCGTCCTCTACCAGGGCAACATCGCCAACCCCGCGCGCCGCGACGCCGAGACGCTTGCCCTGCGCGAGGTCGTCAGGGCGGTGCGCGAGGACGATCGCCTGGTCCCGCTGCTGCTCCCCCTCGGCGACGGGCTCCTGCTCGCCGCCAAGATCAGCTAGTCCGCGCGGGCACCCTTGCCGAGCACGACCACGCCGCTGGCGCTGACCGTGTACCGCTCGCGGTCCGACTCCAGTTCGACGCCCAGCCGGACGCCGTCTCCGACCACGACGTTCTTGTCGAGGATGGCCTTGCGGACCACGGCACCCTTACCGACCCGCGCACCGGGCAAGAGGACGCTGCCCTCCACCACGGCCCCGTCCTCGATGACCACGTCGGCGCTGATGACGGAGTCGGTCACGGTAGCGCCAGAGATGATGGAGCCAGGTCCCACGATGGACTCGGTAGCGGTACCCGAGTTCACGAACTTCGCGGGTGGCAGCGGCGGCGTCGCGGTACGGATCGGCCACTGGCGGTTGTAGAGGTTGAAGACAGGGTGCGCGGACACGAGGTCCATGTGGGCGTCGTAGTACGCGTCGAGCGTCCCCACGTCCCGCCAGTAGCCCCTATCGCGCTCGGTCTCCCCCGGCACGACGTTGTCCGCGAAGTCGTAGACGTGCGCGGTGCCCTGGTCGACCAGCATCGGGATGATGTCGCCGCCCATGTCGTGCATCGAGTCGCGGTCGGCCGCGTCCGCGCGCAGGGCCTCGACCAGCGCCGACGTCGAGAACAGGTAGTTGCCCATGGAGGCGAAGGTGACGTCGGGGTCGTCCGGGACCGAGGGCGGGTCGTCCGGCTTCTCCAGGAAGCTGGTGATCCGGCGGTCGGAGTCGGAGTCGATGCACCCGAAGGCCCTGGCCTCCAGGCGCGGCACCCGGATACCGGCGACGGTGACGCCCGCGCCCGACTCGACGTGCTGCTCCAGCATCTGGCCCGGGTCCATGCGGTAGACGTGGTCGGCGCCGAAGACCGCGATGTGGTCCGGCTGCTCGTCGTTGACCAGGTTCAGGCTCTGGAAGATCGCGTCGGCCGACCCGGTGTACCAGCGCGGCCCCAGGCGCTGCTGCGCGGGAACCGGCGTCACGTACTGCCCCAGCACGTTCGACAGGCGCCAGGTCGTGGAGATGTGCCGGTCCAGGGAGTGGGACTTGTACTGCGTCAGCACGCACAACTGGTGGAACCCGGCGTTGACCAGGTTGGACAGCACGAAGTCGACCAGGCGGTAGTTCCCCGCGAACGGAACGGCTGGTTTGGCCCGGTCCGCCGTGAGGGGCCACAGGCGTTTGCCCTCGCCACCAGCCAACACGATCCCGAGTACGCGCGGCTTGCCCTTCACACGATGAATCTAACCGTCAGCGTGGTGGTCCTGCCATACGCGCTACTCCGTGTGGGCGGCCGTTGACCGCGCATTGCACAGGTGTTCACCCGTGCGCCGCACAGCCGTCCCGCCGCGCGCCGCACCAGGTCGGGCCGTGAACCGCGTGGCGTGCGGCCCCGCGGGCGGCGGCTACGGTGGACGGCGTGCGCATCGGATTGCTGACCAGGGAGTACCCACCGGAGGTCTACGGCGGGGCTGGTGTCCACGTCGGCTACCTCGTGCCGAGGCTGCGGGACCTCGTGGAGGTCGACGTGCACTGCTTCGGCGGCCCCCGCGAGGACGCGACCGCGCACAACCCGGCCGCGGGCCTGGAGCAGGCCAATCCGGCGCTGCGGACCCTGTCGGCGGACCTGTCCATCGCCGCGGCCGTCGAAGGCGTGGACCTCGTCCACTCGCACACCTGGTACGCGAACCACGCCGGGCACCTGGCCAAGCTCTTGCACGATGTTCCGCACGTGGTGACGGCGCACTCCCTAGAGCCGCGCAGGCCGTGGAAGGCCGAACAGCTCGGTGGCGGATACCGGGTGTCCAGCTGGGTAGAGCGCACGGCGTACCTGGACGCTGACGCTGTCATCGCCGTCAGCGAGGGCATGCGCACGGACGTGCTCGACTGCTACCCGGAACTCGACCCCGCGCGGGTGCACGTGGTCCGCAACGGCATCGATACCGCGACCTACCACCCTGTGTCCGAGGTGGACACCCTCGTCGAGCACGGCATCGACCCGGCGCGGCCGACGGTGGTGTTCGTGGGGCGCATCACGCGCCAGAAGGGCGTGGACCACCTCATCGCCGCCGCGCACCGCATCGACCCGTCGGCGCAGGTGGTGCTCTGCGCGGGGGCGCCGGACACGCCGGAGATAGCCGAAGAGACCCGTGCGGCGGTCGCCGAACTGGCTGAACATCGCCCGGGTGTTTTCTGGATCCAACGGATGTTGCGCCAGTCGGAAGTGCAGCAGTTGCTGAGCCACGCGACGGTGTTCGTGTGCCCGTCGGTCTACGAACCGCTGGGGATCGTGAACCTGGAGGCCATGGCGTGCGGAACGGCTGTTGTGGCCTCTGACGTCGGCGGCATCCCCGAGGTCGTGGCGCACGGCGAGACCGGTCTGCTGGTGCACTACGACGCCGAGGACACCGCTGCGTTCCGGACAGGGCTAGCCGACGCGGTCAACGCACTGCTGTCCACACCGGACCGAGCAGCGGCGATGGGAGCAGCCGGACGGGCACGGGCTGAGAGAGACTTCTCGTGGGCGTCGGTGGCAGAGCAGACCGTGGCGGTCTACCGCGCGGCGCTGAGAGGACCATCAGCTGGTGGCTCCTAGTTTGGCGAAGGTGGGACATGGCGTGCGGGTGCGGTTCACCCGCTACTCAGTGGCGTCCCTGGTCGCGACCGGGATAAGCCAGTTGGTCCTGTTCGCCCTGTACGGGTGGGGCGTGCTGGGCGCGTTGGCGGCGAGCACCGTCGCGTTCGTGGTGGGCGCGGTGCCGCACTTCGTGATGATCCGCTGGTGGGCGTGGGGCCAGCGCGGCATGCCGAGGCTGACCAGGCAGGTCGTGGGCTACCTGGTCGTCACGCTGCTGGGTGGGCTCGTGTCGGTGTTGCTGACCGCGGGCGCGGACTGGCTGATCGGGCCGCTGGTGGCGGACCGGGCCGCGCGCACGCTGGTGCTCAACGTGACCTACGTGCTCAGTGGGCTACCGGTGTTCGTGGCCAAGTACGCGTTCCTGGACCGTGTGTTCGCTCAGGACGCGTACGCGGCCACGAACTCGACCAGGGTGCGCGCGGCGAACCCGGTGGCACCGGGCACGACGTCGTCGTAGGCGCGGTCGGCGCGCGCGGGACCGGCGATGTCCAGGTGCGCCCACGGCAGTCCACCGGTGAACTCGCGCAGGAACAACGCGGCGGTGATCGCACCGGGCCCCGGCGGGCACTGGCGAACGTCAGCGATGCCGCTGGGCACCTCGGCGGCCAGGTGGTCCAGCAGCGGCATCCGCCACAGTGCCTCACCGGCGCGCTCGCTGGCGGCCGTGATCCGGGCGGCGAGAGCGTCATCGTCGGAGAACAAGCCCGCGATGCGCGTACCGAGGGACACCTTCATGGCACCGGTAAGGGTGGCCACGTCGACGATGAGGTCGACGTCGAGGTCCTGATGGGCGTAAGTGATCGCGTCGGCGAGGACGACCCTGCCTTCGGCGTCGGTGTTGGTGATCTCGGTGGTCTTACCGCCGTAGTGACGCACCACGTCGCCGGGCCGGTAAGCGGAGCCGGACACGTGGTTCTCGGCGCACGGGACCAGGGCGGACACCCGCACCGGTAGACCCAACTTGGCGATCGCGCCGACAGCGGCGATGACCGCGGCACCACCCGCCATGTCGGTGCGCATGAGGTGCATGCCCTCGTTCGGCTTGATGGAGATGCCGCCGGTGTCGAAGGTGATGCCCTTGCCGACCAGGGCGATGTGCGGACCGGCCGCGCCGGGCGGCGCCCAGGTCAGGTGCACGAGGCGGGGCGGGCGCGACGACCCGCCGCCGACCGCGAGCAGCCCGCCGAACCCGTGCTCGGCCAGCCACTTCTCGTCGCGGACCTGCGCCGTGAGGCCCTTGGGCCTGCCGACCACCCTGGCCGCGGTCTTGGCCAGCCACGCCGGGTCCTTGACGTTGGACGGGGCGTTGGCCAGGTCGCGGGTCAGTGCGGTGGCGGCGGTGAGGACCGCGGTCCGCTTGACTTCGGCGGCGATCTCGTCCCGACGGTCCCGATCGGACACCACCAGGCGCGCGGAGCGCAGCCGGGGCGCGGGTGTGTCTCCGGTCACCCGGAACCCGTACCCGCCCAGGCGCAGACCGGTGGCGAACCACCCGGCCTGCTCGGCGTCGACGTCGTCGGGGAGCACGACCTGCACGGCCTGACCAGCATCCGGCCGGGTTTCCAGCAGCGTGCCGACCGCCTTGGCCAGTGCCGCGCCCGCCGCGCGCCACTGCCTCGGCTCACCGGACCCGATGCCGACCGACCACCGCGCCGCCGCGTCGACCGGACCTCGGCGGACCTCGCCCGCCTTTCCGGTGAGGCCGACCGCCTCGGCCCACTCCGGGGTCAGCTCGGCGCCGCCGGGACCGATCAGCGCGGGGCCGTCGGTGGTCTTGGTGAGCACGGCGGTCGGGAGGCCCTCGGCGGTCCCGGCGGCCACCTCCACGTCGGGAAGCGCGGTCGGCGGGGTCGGCACCGGCGTGGGCAAGCGGTCCTCCGTGCTGGGGCTGCGGATCGGTCTGGAGCTGGGAGAACGCCGGGGTGATCCCGCCGGAGCGGTGATCAGGCCCGGCGGTGGGGGATCAGCCCGCGGCGGACTTGAGCGCGTCGCCGAGGTTGCTGGCCTCCTCCGGGGTCATCTCGACCACCAGACGTCCGCCGCCCTCGAGCGGGACGCGCATCACGATGCCCCGGCCCTCCTTCGTCACTTCGAGGGGACCGTCCCCGGTCCGGGGCTTCATGGCCGCCATAGCGTGCTCCCTCCGTCATAGCCTGCCCACCCGACGCGGCGAACCCGCCGGGTCCGGGCCATTCTCCCCCATCCGGCGCGCGGCGGTGAAATCGGAACCGATCATCGCGTGTCGGGTGACCGGCCACGATGGGTGGCGCCGGGGGTCGGCGGCCTGCCAGACTCGACCGTCGTGCGCGCCCGCTCCGCCCTCTTCGACGTCTTCGGCGGCCACCTGCGGCAGCGGGACGGCTCGGCGACCATCGCCGCGCTGGTACGGCTGCTGGAGCCGCTGGGCTTCGGCGCGCCCGCGATCAGGACCGCGGTGTCCAGGATGGTGCGCCAGGGCTGGCTCACCCCGGTGCGCCTGCACGAGGGCCCCGGCTACGCGCTGACCGGTCGCGGCCAGCGGCGCCTCGACGAGGCGGGCGCCCGGATCTACCGCACCGGACTCTCCACGTGGGACGGCCGGTGGCACGTGGTCGCGCTGGGCGAGCCGCCGCCCAGGGTCGCCCGCGAGCGGCTGGCGTCGTCGCTGCGGCTGCTCGGGTACGGGCCGCTCGGGTCGTCCACCTGGGTGTCACCGCGGCCGTCGGCGGAGCTGTCGGAGGTGCTGGCGGCGGAAGGGCTGACCGCGCGGGTGTTCCACGGCCCGCAGGACGGGTCGGACGCGGAACTGGCGGCCGAGGCGTGGGATCTCACCGGGTTGGGTGAGGCGTACCGGGGGTTCCTGGCGGCCTGGGCGCCGGTGATGTCCGCTGTGGACGGATCGGACCCGGCGGAGGCGTTCGCGGCGTCGCAGCGGCTGCTGCACGCGTGGCGCAAGTTCCTGTTCGTCGACCCCGGGCTGCCGGTGGAGCTGCTGCCCGCGGACTGGCCGGGTGCCGCGGCGGCGGAGCTGTTCGACACCCACACCGCGCGCCTGGCGCCTGCTGTGACCGAGTTCCTGGACGGCTGCCTGCGGCGGGGTGGTAAGCAGAGGTCTACCGCGTGACCAGGAAAGGTGGCGACCAGTGGCCGAGGTGCTGACGATCTCAGACCGCGACGGGGTCCGCACGCTGACGTTGAACCGACCGGACTCCTTCAACTCGCTGACCGTCGAGTTGAAGGAAGCCCTGATCACGGCACTGGGCGACGCTGGTGCTGACGACACCGTGCGGGCGGTAGTGCTGACCGGCGCCGGTAAGGCGTTCTGCGCGGGACAAGACCTCAAGGAGCACCTCGACCTCCTGCGCGCCGATGACCCTGCCCCGCTGGCGACGGTGGACAAGCACTACAACCCGATCGTGACGGCGATCACCACGTTGCCCAAGCCGATCATCGCGGCCGTCAACGGGATGGCCGCGGGCGCTGGGGCGTCGTTCGCTTACGCGTGCGACCTGCGGATCGCGGCCGAGTCGACGAAGTTCCTGATGGCGTTCGCCGGGGTGGGGCTGACCGCGGACTCCGGCTCGGCGTGGACCCTGCCGCGGCTGATCGGCTACGGGCGGGCGATGGAGCTGTTCCTGCTGGCGCGACCGGTGGCCGCGGACGAGGCGCTGCGGATCGGGATGGTCAACCAGGTGGTGCCGGTGGACGAGGTGCTGCCGACCGCGCACGCGCTGGCCGCCCGGCTCGCCGCCGGACCGACCACCGCCTACGCCAAGATCAAGGAGGCCCTGCTGGTGTCGGCGGGCGCCCCGCTGGCGGACGGTCTGGCGGTCGAGGGCCGCACCCAGCAGGAAGCGGGCGCCACCGCGGACCACCGCGAGGGCGTCGAGGCGTTCGTGGCCAAGCGGCCACCGCGGTTCACCGGCCGCTGACCTTCCCGGCCCGCCAGCAGGTGGCGAGGTGGTCGTCGACCATGCCGGTGGCCTGCATCAGCGCGTAGCAGGTGGTCGGGCCGACGAAGGCGAAGCCGCGGCGCTTGAGCGCCTTGGCCATGGCCGTCGACTCCGGGGTGATCGCGGGGACGTCGGCCATGGTCTTGGGCTGCTTCCGCTTGCCGGTGGGGGCGAAGGACCACAGCAGGTCGTCGAGCGGCTGGTCCAGGTCACCGATGGCGCGGGCGTTGCGGATGGTGGCCTCGATCTTGGCCCGGTTGCGGACGATGCCAGCGTCGTTCATCAGCCGGTCGATGTCGTCGGGCCCGAACTCGGCGACGCGCTCCGGGATGAAGCCCGCGAACGCCTCGCGGAAAGCCTCGCGCTTGCGCAGGATCGTGATCCACGACAGGCCGCTCTGGAACGCCTCTAGGCTCACTCGCTCGTACATGGCGTCCTGGCCGCGCAGCGGTACGCCCCACTCGTTGTCGTGGTAGTCAACGTAATCGGGGGTCGAGTCGCCCCACGCGCACCGGACGAGGTCAGTCATGCCCTGGCCTGCGCGAAGGCAGCGAACCGACGCAGGGACGCGCGTAGACCCGCACGGAACAAGGGGCTGACCGGTGCCCACAGCAGCCGCGGCAGCCGTAGTTCCTCACTCCAGACGAAGGTAGAGCCAAGAGCGCCGCGGTCCACGACCTCGAACACGCCGGTACCGCGCACGAGCCAGCCCGTGTGCCGGACGCCGCAGCGCACCGGGGGCCGCCACTCGGTGATCTCCATGTGGTCAGTGAACCCGACGCGGGCGAGGCCGGTGAACGCGGCCAGGGTCGACCCGACGCCGCGGCCGTCACCGCTGGTCACGCGGACCTCGGTGCCCAGCATCCACTCGCCCTGGCGGGCCCAGTCGGTCATCGCGGCCCAGGTCACCGCTGCCGGTGCGGCGACGTCGACCCGCTCAACGACTCGGATCATCCGCCTTCTCCAGCTCGGCCACCCTGGCGCGGAGCTGGTCGATCTCGCCGCCGAGGCGGGTGAGCACCCAGTCCACCTCGGTCATCCGGTAGCCGCGGAAGACGAGCTGGAAGCGGACCGCCCGCACGTCGTCACCGGTGGCGCCCTCGGCGGGCAGCCGGGTCGGGGAGGCACCGGGGGGTAGCGCGGGCAACTCCTCGCCGCGGCCGAACACCACGGAGGCCAGGAGGAACACCACGGCCGCCACGAGCGCCATGACGACGAGGTAGATGAGCACGGTGGTCACGGGCAGATCGTGTCACGCCGCGGCGGGTGCGGGCCAGAAAAAACGCCTTGCCCACCGCCCCGGCCCCGACCAACCTGTTCGATCATGGCCATCCGCCGCGCCTCCCCCGACGACTGGTCCGCGATCCGCGCGATCCGCGTCGCCGCCCTCACCGAGGCCCCTTACGCGTTCGCGTCGAACCTGGCTCGCGAACTCCCTTACGACGAGGACCACTGGCGGAGCTGGCCTGCGCGGCACGCGGTCTTCCTCGCTTTCGACGGCGACGAGCCGGTCGCGATCACCGTCGGCATCCCCGGCGACGAGGTCGAGATGATTTCCGTGTGGACCGCCCCCGCCGTCCGCGGCACCCCGCTGGCGACCGAGATGGTCGAGACGGTCGCCGCCTGGGCCAAGGCGGCGGGGTCGACCGCCCTCAATGCCTGGGTGGTCGAGACCAACCCCCGCGCCAGGCGGTTCTACGACCGGCTCGGCTTCCGGCCGACCGGCGAGGAGATGGCGTACCCGAACGACCCCTCGATCACCGAGTACCGCCTGAGCAGGCCGCTCTAGTCGCCCAGAACCGCGGCCATAGGGGGGCGGTCGGCGACAAGGACCTCGGTGCGGTCCGGGAGCCACTCACCCGCGACCTGGACGAACTGGGTGAGGACACCGGTGGACGAGGGGATGCCGCAGCGGTCGAGGGCGGTGCCCAGGATCTGGCGCGCCATGACGCCGAGTTGCAGCAGCGAGCGGTTGCGGTGCTTGCGGACGCCGAGGTTGACCTGCGCCAGACCGTCGAGGCCGTAGCGGGTGTGCGCGTCGAGCAGCAGGCCGATCTCGACCCCGTACCCGGCGGCGAACGGCACCGAGGTCAGGAACTGCCTGGTCGCGGCGTACTCACCGCCGAGGGGCTGGATGATGTCGGCCAGGTCGGGGCGCAGCGCGGAGAGCACCGGGCGGGCCAGCAGTTCGGTGACGCGGCCGCCGCCGGTGCCGACCTCCTCGGACTCCAGCCGCAGCGGGCGGCGGTAGAAGCCCTTGACCAGGTGCACGCCGTGCGCGGTGAGCAGCGGACCGAGCAGGTGCGGGACGAACGCCGGGTCGGGATCCACCAGATCGGAGTCGAGGAACACGATCAGGTCACCGGTGGTCGCGGCGAGTGAGCGCCACAGCACCTCGCCCTTGCCCGGCCGGGGCGGCACGGTCGGCAACACGGCGTCCCGGTGCACGACGCGTGCGCCCGCGGCCTCGGCGAACGCCCGGGTGCGATCGGTCGAGCCGGAATCGATGACGACCAGTTCGTCGACCAACGTGCCCACCAGCGGTCGCACCGAGGCGACCACGGCGGCGACGGTGGCCTCCTCGTCCAGCGCGGGGAGGACGACGCTGACCGTGCGGCTCCCCTTGGCGCGCACCAGCTGCGAGACGGTCCACTCGGGACTCTGCCAGGTGGCGCGGGCCAGGCTCACGCCAGCGCCCTGGTCACGCGGGCCGGGGGCCGGGTGCCCGCGATGCAGGCGACCATGTCGACGACCTGCCTGGTCCTGGCCACCTGGTGCGCGCGGAACACCTTCGCGCCCGCCCACGCCGACACCGCGGTCGCGGTCAACGTCCCCTCGACGCGCTCGTCCAGCGTGACGTCCAGGGTCTCACCGACGAAGTCCTTGTTGGACAGCGCCATCAGCACCGGCCAGCCAGTGGCGACCAGCTCGTCCACGCGGCGCACCAGTTCCAGGCCGTGCCAGGTGTTCTTGCCGAAGTCGTGCGTCGGGTCGATCAGCACGCCCTCTCGCGGGACGCCGAGCGCGACCATGCGTTCGGCGCGGGCGACCAACTCCTCGACCACCTCACCGACGACGTCGTTGTAGCGGACCCGGTGCGGGTCCGTGCGCGGCGCGGCGCCGCCGGTGTGCGAGCAGACGATGCCGACCCCGAACTCGGCGGCCACCTCGGCCAACCTCGGGTCCACCCCGGCCCAGGTGTCGTTGATCAGGTCGGCGCCCGCGTCGCACACCGCCCTGCCGACCTCGTGCCGCCAGGTGTCGACGCTGATCACCAGGTCGGGGTGGCGCTCGCGGACGGCGGCGACGAACGGCACCACCCGCCTGGTCTCCTCGGCGGTGTCGACCGGCTCGCCGTGCGACCCGGCCCGCACCCCGCCGATGTCGACGATGTCGGCCCCCTCCGCGACCGCCCGGTCGACGGCGGCGAGAGCGGCAGGCTCGGCGAAGGTGGCACCCCGGTCGTAGAACGAGTCCCTGGTCCGGTTGACGATCGCCATCACCAGGGCGCGATCTTGGACTACCTCGCGCTTACCGAACCGGAGAGCGGTCATGGCTACCGATCGTGCCATGGGTGAGCGGCGTCTCCACCGTGCGGTGGCCGGGGCAGGCGCCGGCTACAGTTGGGTGCGACCGAGGAGGCCCATCCGTGTTCTACCGCACGCTGCGTGTCGTGCTCTCGTCCCTCGCCCGGCTGTTCCTGCGGCCCGTGGTCGAGGGCGCCGACCGGGTCCCGACCAGCGGACCGGTGATCCTGGCGATCAACCACCTCGCCGTGATCGACAGCTTCGTGGTGCCGATGATGGTCTCGCGGCGGGTCGCGTTCCTGGCCAAGGCCGAGTACTTCGCGGGCGGCTCGCTGGGCAAGCGCCTGGTCGGCCTGCTGTTCCGCTCCCTGGGGGCCATCCCCGTCGAACGGGACAACAGCCGCGCGGCACTGGCGTCACTGGACGTCGCGGGCGAGGTCCTGGACGCGGGGGACGCGTTCGCGATCCACCCGGAGGGCACCCGGTCGCTCGACGGCAAGCTGCACCGGGGTCGGACCGGGGTCGCGCAGCTGGCGTTGGAGCACAAGGCGCTGGTGGTGCCGGTGGCGCTGATCGGCACGGACAAGGTGCAGCCCGCGGGGAAGAAGTGGCCCCGCCCGCACCGCATCACGGTCCGCTTCGGCGCGCCGCTCGACTTCTCCCGCTACGACGGCATGGCCAACTCGCTGCCCATCCGGCGCGCCGTGACCGACGAGGTCATGTACGCCATCCTGGAGCTGAGCGGCCAGGAGTACGTCGACTCGTACCACAAGCGCCCCAGCGAAGCCGCGTGATCGCCTAGGCGCAGGCGGCCAACGCTTCCTCCGGGGTGCGGGCGACGACCAGCGCGTTGAGGGCGACGTCGTTCACGAAGCCCCTCGCGTGCAGTTCGCGGACCCAGTCGAGCATGCCCGCGTAGTGGTCGTCGGGGTCTAAGAGGACCACTGGCTTGGCGTGCATGTCGAGGTAGCGCGATGTCCACACCTCGAACAGCTCCTCGCAGGTGCCGAGGCCGCCGGGGAGGGTGAGGAAGGCGTCGGCGCGGTCGTCCATCTCGCGCTTCCGCTCGCGCATGGTGTCGACGACGATCAGCTCGTCGGCGTCCGGGTCGGCGGCTTCCAGGTCGACCAGGCCGCGCGGGATGACGCCGACGGTCCTGGCGCCGCCGCGGCGGGTGGCCCGGGCGACGGAACCCATCATGGACGCCGCCGAGCCACCCCAGACGAGGGTCCAACCGCGAGCGGCGATGCCTTGGCCTACCTCGTCAGCCAGGTCCAGATAGGACCGCGGGACGGTGGAGTGAGAGCCGCAGTAGACGGCTACCGCACGGCTCAATGCGCGTCGCTCCACGCCTGGTACGCCTTCTCGACCACGCCGACCGCGTCGTCCACATCGTCGGTCAGGTGCAAGAGGGACAGGTCTTTCTCGCCGATCTTGCCGCCCTCGAAGACGGATGCGCGCAGCCAGTCGTAGAGGCCGCCCCAGTAAGCGGTCCCGAACAGCACCACCGGGAACTTGGTGACCTTCTTGGTCTGCACCAGGGTAAGAGCCTCGAACAGCTCGTCGAGCGTGCCGAAGCCACCCGGCAGGCAGATGAATGCCTGCGAGTACTTGATGAACATCGTCTTGCGCGCGAAGAAGTACCGGAAGTTCACACCGAGGTCGACCCACGGGTTGAGGCCCTGCTCGAACGGCAACTCGATGCCGAGCCCGATCGAGAGGCCACCGGCCTCGGAGGCACCCCGGTTGACCGCCTCCATCGCGCCGGGGCCGCCGCCGGTGATGGTGGCGAAGCCGGACGCGGCCAGCGCGGCGCCGATGTCGCGACCCAGCTGGTACTCCGGGTCCTCGCGCTTGGTGCGGGCCGAGCCGAACACGGTGACCGCGCGCGGCACCTCGGCCAGCGCGCCGAAGCCCTCGACGAACTCGGCCTGGATGCGCAGCACCCGCCACGGGTCGGTGTGCACCCAGTCCGACGGGCCGCGCGAGTCGAGCAGCCGCTGGTCGGTGGTGGTCGTTTCCTCGCTGCGCTCCCGGCGCAGGGTCACCGGCCCGCGCTGGCGCTCCTTGGGGTGCACCTCGTCGGAGAGGTCGCTGCCGAGGTCCTGAGGTCCGTCGATGGTCACGGGCCCGAGTCTAGGACGATCACCTTGTCCCCGAACGGGCTAATGGCGACTAACCGCCGACGAACTGGCGAAGGACGAGCGCGCACCTGGTGATCTGCTCGACCGGCACGTTCTCCTGCTGGGTGTGCGCCAGCGTCGGGTCACCCGGTCCGAAGTTGACCGCCGGGATGCCCAGCGCGGCGAACCTGGCCACGTCGGTCCAGCCCAGCTTGGCCACCGGCGTGCCCCCGGCCGCCCGCACCAGCTCCTGGGCGGCGGGCGCGGTGAGGCCGGGCAGGGCACCGGCCGCGGAGTCGACCACGGTCACCTCGTGGCCCGCGAAGACCTCCCGCATGTGCGCCTCGGCCTGCTCCTGGGAGCGGTCGGGCGCGAAGCGGAAGTTGACGCGCAGCACCGCGGCGTCCGGGACGACGTTGCCCGCGACACCGCCGGAGATGTGCACCGCTTGCAGGCCCTCGCGGTAGGTGCAGCCGTCGATGTCGACGGTGCGGGGCTCGTAGGCGGCCAGCGTCGACATCGCGGTGCCGAGCGCGTGGATCGCGTTGACGCCCATCCAGCCGCGCGCCGTGTGCGCCCGCTGGCCGGTCTTGCGCAGCTCGACGCGCATCGTGCCCTGGCAGCCCGCCTCGACGACACCGTTGGACGGCTCGCAGACCACGGCCAGGTCGCCGCGCATCCAGTCGGCGAGGTCGCGCTCGACGCGGACCAGGCCGTTGCGCGCGGCGTCGATCTCCTCGCAGTCGTAGAACAGGAACGTCAGGTCGTGCTTGGGGTCGGTGACGGTGACGGCGAGGTGCAGCATGACCGCGACCCCGCCCTTCATGTCGACGCTGCCCAGGCCGTGCAGGACGCCGTCGACCAGCCGCGGGGGCAGGTTGTCGTTCACCGGCACGGTGTCGAGGTGACCGGCGAACACCACCCGCGACGGACGGCCGAGGTTCGTGCGGGCGAGCACGGCGTTGCCGGAGCGGACGACCTCCAGGTGCGGGGCCTGGCTCCGCAGCGCGCGCTCGACCGCGTCGGCGAGGTCGGCCTCGTCCTCGGACACGCTGGGGACAGAGACGACCGCGAGGGTGAGGTCGACGGGGTCGAGGGTGAGATCCAACTCAACGGTCACGGCCCGTCACCTTACTCGCCGTGCCATTGACTACCGTGTGCCGTGTGAGCAGCGCGGAAGCGAGTACGAGCAAGGGCGCCCACGGCGTCGGCCTGGCAACGGTGACCACTGAGGGCACTGTTCTGGACACCTGGTTCCCCCACCCCCGGCTGGGCGCGACGGGCGAGGCGGGCACGACGCGGCTCTCGGCCGACGAGGCGACCGCGGAGCTGGGCGCCGGGGTCACCGCGCTGCTCGGCCCCGACCCGGTGCGCGGCGTCGAGGTGATCGCGGTGCGCACGGTCGTCGACGACCTGGAGCGCCCGCCCGCCGACGCGCACGACGTGTACCTGCGGTTGCACCTCCTCTCGGCGCGGCTGGTCCGCCCGCACGGGCAGAACCTGGACGGCGTGTTCGGCTTGCTCAGCAATGCCGTGTGGACCAACCACGGGCCGTGCCCGGTCGAGGGCTTCGAGGCGACCAGGCTGCGGCTGCGCGCCCGCGGGCAGGTGATCGTGTTCGGGGTGGACAAGTTCCCGCGCATGGTCGACTACGTGCTGCCCGCCGGGGTGCGGATCGCCGAGGCGGACCGGGTGCGGCTCGGCGCGCACCTGGCGACCGGCACGACCGTCATGCACGAGGGGTTCGTCAACTTCAACGCGGGCACGCTCGGCGCGTCCATGGTGGAGGGTCGGATCTCGGCAGGCGTCGTGGTCGGCGACGGCTCGGACGTCGGCGGTGGCGCGTCGATCATGGGAACGCTGTCCGGTGGCGGCAAGGAGGTCATCAGCGTCGGTGAGCGCTGCCTGCTCGGCGCCAACGCCGGGGTGGGGATCTCCCTCGGTGACGATTGCGTGGTCGAGGCCGGGCTGTACGTGACGGCGGGCACGAAGGTGCGGCTGACCGACGGCACGCTGGTGAAGGCGCGCGAGCTGTCCGGCGAGTCCGGGCTGCTGTTCCGCCGCAACTCGACCACCGGTGCGGTCGAGGTCGTCCGCAGGGACGGGACCGGCGTCGAGCTGAACACCGCGCTGCACGCCAACGACTGAGTGAACGAGGGCGCAACGCCCCTGGACATACGATGTCCGGTGTGACTGAACTCGTCGAACAGATCCGGGCCCGGCTCTCCGCGCAGGTCGAGGAGCTGGCCACGCGTACCGAGGGCGCGCGGGAGGGCTCCGACCCCGAGCACGTGCACCAGATGCGCGTCGCCGTGCGGCGGGCCAGGGCCGCGCTCAAGGCGGGCATGCCGCTGCCGGAGCTGGACGCCGAGCTGAAGTGGCTCGGCGGCTCGCTCGGCGCGGTGCGCGACCTGGACGTCCAGCTGGACAGCCTGCGCGCCAGGGCCATCGGGTTCGACGAGGAGGAGCTGGCGGCGGTCGAGACGCTGCTGCACGGCCTGGTGGTGCAGCGGCGAGCGGCCCGGCAGACGATGCGGCGGGTGCTGCGCAGCAAGCGGTACCGCAAGCTGCTGGAGGCGGTGCGTGCGGCGGCCGCCTCCGGCACTGTCGTCGCGGTCCCGGACAGCGATGCCGACGAGCCGCCCGCGCTGGTCAGCGTGGTCCGCAAGCCGCACCGCAAGCTGATGCGCGCCGCCGAGGCCCTGGGCGAGAACCCCCCGGACGACGACCTGCACGAGCTCCGCATCCACGGCAAGCGCCTGCGGTACGCCGCCGAGATGGCCGAACCCGCCGCCCGCAAGCGGATCAAGGTCCTGGTCGCCGCCACCAAGGAGTTCCAGGACATCCTCGGCGACCACCAGGACGCGGTCATCGCCGAGGACACCATCCGCGCCCTGCTCACCGACCTGGGTGACGGCGTCCCGGTGACCGTCGTGTTCGTCGCGGGCCGCCTCGTCGAGCGCGAGCGAGCCCGCAAGGCCCAGTGCCGCACCCAGTGGCGAGCGGTCCTCGGCGAGGTCGACCTCGCGGCGCAGTCGTTGTTCGAGCACTGCCCGGCGTAGAGCCTGCCCCCGGGGCGGAAATGTGTTGTCACTACTGGGTTCCTCTGCGGTTTCCGGTCGGTTGGGCTGCTGCCGGGATGGCGGCGGCACGGGTTGACCACTCACCGCTCGGGGGGCGAGGGTGAGTGATCAACCCAGGAGTCACAGGCCCATCCCCGTGGCCTGCCTGCTCCCGGTCAGCGCGGTTGTCGGGTTCGGTGCGGTGGACCGGTAAGGGCCCCGAAGTGCCTGGTCAGGTGACGTCGGCCAGGGGGACGGGTTCCCAGATGGCGACGGAGTCGAGCGGGTTGTGCTGGTTGCCCGGGGCGCCCACCTGGAGGTTGGCGGGCAGGGCGCGGGTGGACAGGACCCGGGCGGAGGCGCCCACGGAACGTCTGCCGTCGGGTTGGACCCGGGTCACCCGGCGGACGTCGGCGTTGGGCCAGGGCAGCGGTGGGACGCCGGGCTGCATGCCGTCGACGATCATGGCGTAGCCGTCGTCGCGGGCGGCGATGCCGAAGGCCGGGTTGAGGGTCATGCCGCACGAGGTGACCAGGTGGACGTCGACCTCCGGCTGGTCGGGGACCCTGGCTTCCATGGTGCGCAGCAGGCCGACATCGGAATCCGAGCCCGCGTAGGCGACGATGTGCTCCAGGCACACCTCCAGGCCGAAGACCAGCGGCTGCCCCTGCGGGCCGCGCTTGCCGTGCGCGGCGAACACGTGCCAGCGCCAGAACTCGTCGTCGGTGAAGCTGAGCCGGAACATCGGGTTGAGCGAGGCGTCCCATTCGGACCGGTCGACCCCGATCGCGTAGTCGATGTTGGACATCAGGGCTTTCTGGTTGGTGGTGGCGGCCCCCACCGTGGCCAGCGCGCGCACGTCGGCGTTGTCGGCGCGTTCCTGCGGGGTGAGCGCGGTGTCCGGGCCACCGTTGATGACCAGCGTGGTGTTGAAGTAGCTGGGGTGCGCGGGACCGCGCTTGTGCCAGAACATCGACCCGGCCACGACCACCCAGTCCGCGAAGCCCTGGGCGGCGAAGTGCGGTTTGAGGATCTCCTCGGACAGCCTGGGCAGCAACTGCTCGCCGTCGGGGTAGCTGTCGTTGAGCACCGCGGGCGGGTCGGACGGGCCGCCGTAGCGGAAGTAGAACTCGGGGACGACGAAGATCTTGAGGGTCTCCGGGTCGGCGAGCGAGGACGCCGAGGTGGTGGCGACCCAGTCGGCGACGTCGCACAGGGTGCGGCCGCGGCTGGCCAGGTCGTCGTAGTAGCGGTTGGGCTGGTCACCGGCGAGCACCCGGGTGGGCGTCGAGGTCACCGCGCCGTAGCTGATGAGCTGGATCTTGGTGTAGTTCGGCACTGCTTCTCCTTGGCATGGCGTGGTTTTTGGGCGCGCGGGGACAGCGGGGCGCGGAGAGGGGGTCTCCGCGCCCCGCCGGACGGCGCCCAGCGGAGCGCCGTCTGTGGGGTGCCGCCGCGCGGCGGTGCGGGCGGCGCGCGGCGGGCCGGGCTCAGACCTCGCCGGAGCTGATCTGCCAGACGTTCTTCGAGTTGAGCACCGCGGTCATCGCGAAGGTGCCGTCGTAGGGCACCGCCGCCTCGTTGGTGATCTGCTCGATGTCGAGCACCTCGCCCGCGCTGAAGGTGCCCGCGGTGAGCCAGTACTCGGGGTGCGGGGTGAACACCAGGTTGGTGTTCGGCTGGGCCTGCACCGCGAACGTGCCCGCGTTGGACATGCCGATGCCGACGGTGGCCGAGTTGGCCGGGACGCCGTTGAGCTCGCGGATGTAGAGCGAGCCCAGCTGCGGGGTGCCGACCGCGGCGCCGTCGACGAAGGTGAACGCGCCCTGCCGGTAGTCGAACTGGATCTGGTTGTTGGCCAGGTTCTCCGGGTCGGCGCCGATGGTCTGCTGCGCCTTGAAGGTGACCCCCGGCTGCAGCGAGCCGGTCTGCGCCCAGACGAAGCTGTAGTCCAGCGACCAGGTGAAGGTGACCGTGGTGCCCGGCCACGCAGGCGCGGTCAACCACGCCAGCGACAGCGCGTTGGGCACGCCGAGGTCAACCGGCTTCTGGTAGACACACAGGTCCTGGAACTGGGTCGAATTGTTCGTGACGGTGAGCGAGTACTGAGTGGACATGCTGACAGCTCCCAACGAGTGGGTGGAATGGTGGAAGTGACGCGGGCGGCATGGGTGAGGAAGCCGAATAACGCCCGGCGTGGTGACGCTATGACTGGTGACGCGGTACCTGCGATTGCGCTCTCTGACCCCGCCTCCGAAAGCTGACCCCGGTGCTCCCGGCATTTCGAAGACCTATTCAGTAGACCACCGTTCTGGTCTGCCCGTCAATGAATCATGGTTCGCTCGATAGTGCCTGGCCCAGGCACACGGAAAGTCAGGGCATTTGATGTCAGGTACCCAGAATCGCCACCCGGGCGTGGTGACAAAAGTCTGCGAGTACTGCGGGCGCCCCCTGGTGGTCGCGGGCGCGGGTAGGCCCAGGCGGTACTGCACCGCGGCCTGCCGCCAGCGCGCGTACCGGAGCAGAGCCGTCGCCGCCGAGGTACGCGAACGCATCGAACTGGGCCAACTCGCCTTACAACTACGGGACAACGCCGACCGCCTGCTCCTGCTCTCCCAGGGCTGGCAACCCCCGGACGGCACCGACCCGCTCGACGCGCTGCTCACCGAGACCGTCCACCTGGCCACCGAGTTGGCGCAGCGCGGGCACGTCCTGGGCGGTTACGAAACCGGTCACGAAACCCCGATTCCACGGTCACCCGACTAGGGGACTTCCGCCGAGTTATCCCCAACGGTGCGAACCATCCACAGGCGAGAACCAGCCGTTGACCGCCCTTGCGAGCCGCCGTTAGCGTGGGAAATGCAGCAAACGCCTGGCGCGCGGGCGACACCGGAGATAGAGGTGAAGGAGAGGCGGGAATGCGAATTAGCCTTGCATAGGGCGGATACCCGCCGCGGATTCAGGACGACGAGAAAGGAGACCCACTGGAAACACTTCAGCCGCCGGGCGGCCAGGACAACTCAATAGCGGAACGGCACGAGCGCGAAGGTCGCCGCAGGTGGGCACCACCGGGGCAGGGCGTGTCGGGCGGCCATGTGGCCACATGGCCGCCCGACAACACCGCACGGGCAAGCCAGACACGGCGCGCTGTCCGGGTTCTCGGACGACACCGAAACCCGGCAGCACTCCAACCACTCGGTCGACGGGGCAACCCCCACGTCGACAGCGAGTGGCGCCCGCGACGTCGCGGACGGAGGGCCCGGCCGGCTACACCGAACCCGCGCGTGGGCGGAGTCTGCACGCTGTCCGGCTCTGCCCCGGGGCGGAGTGTGCGCGCGGTGGGAGCCTGCACGCGGGTGGCCGCTGGATGCCGGGTGGCCACTCGAGACGGGGTGACCACTGGAGGCAGGTGGCTACTCGAGACAGGGTGACCACCCGAGCCGAGGTGGCCACTGGAGCCGAGGTGGCCACTGAAGGCGGAGCGCCCACCGGAGCCGGGTGCCCACCGAAGACAGAGTGCCCACCGGAGCCGGGTGCCCACCGAAGACAGAGTGCCTACTGGAGGCGGGTGACCGCGCTGGCGATGTGGTCGTCCGGCGCGGTGAGGGCTATGCGGACGTGGTGGGAGCCCGCGGGGCCGTAGAAGGTGCCGGGGGCTACCAGGATTCCTCGGGTGGCGAGCCACTCCGTGGTGGTCCAGGCGGGCTCGTCGCGGGTGGCCCAGAGGTAGAGGCCCGCCTCGGAGTGGTCGATGCGGAAGCCCGCTGACTCCAGGGCCGGGCGGAGGTGGGCTCGGCGGGCGGCGAAGCGGGACCTCTGGGTGGCGATGTGCTCGTCGTCCGAGAGGGCGGCGGTCATGGCGGCCTGGACCGGGCGGGGGACGATGAGGCCCGCGTGCTTGCGGACCTCCAGCAGTCCTCGGACCAGGGCGGGGTCGCCGGTGACGAAGCCTGCTCGGTAGCCCGCGAGGCTGGAGGTCTTCGACAGCGAGTGCACGGCCAGGATGCCGGTCAGGTCGCCGTCGCTGACTGACGGGTGCAGGACCGAGACCGGTTCCGTCTCCCACCCCAGGGCCAGGTAGCACTCGTCCGAGGCCACGATCGTCCCGCGTTCGCGGGCCCACGCGATGACCTTGCGGAGGTGCTCGACCGGCAGCACGCGACCGGTGGGGTTGGACGGGGAGTTGAGCCAGATGAGGCCGGGAGCGGCGGGGCCGAGGGCCGTCAGGCCGTCGGTGCGCACGGAGGAGGCACCGGCCAGGCGGGCGCCGACCTCGTAGGTCGGGTAGGCCACCTCGGGGATGACGACCGACTTGACCCCGAGCAGGGTCGGGAGCCAGGCGACCAGTTCCTTGGAGCCGATGGTCGGCAGGACCGCGTCCTGGTCGAGGCCCGGCACGCCGTGGCGGCGTTCGAGGGCCGCCACGGCGGCCGCGCGGAGTTCGGGCAGCCCGTGCGTCGTCGGGTAGCCCGGGAGTTCGGCCGCCGTGGTGAGGGCGGCCTGGATGAGCGGGGGGACGGGGTCCACCGGGGTGCCCATCGAGAGGTCGACCACGCCGTCCGGGTGCGTCCTGGCCCGGGCGGCGTGGTCGGCGAGGACGTCCCAGGGGAAGTCCGGCAGTTCGGGGAAGCTCACTCGCCCCGGGGCTCCAGGGCCTTGACCCAGTCGGGGTCGGCGCTGACCTTGCCCGCCTTCGACGCGCCGCCCGGGGAACCCAGGTCGTTGAAGAAGTCGACGTTGGCCTTCGTGTAGGCGGCCCACTGGTCGGGGACGTCGTCCTCGTAGTAGATGGCCTCCACGGGGCACACCGGCTCGCAGGCGCCGCAGTCCACGCACTCGTCGGGGTGGATGTAGAGCATCCGGTCGCCCTCGTAGATGCAGTCGACCGGGCATTCCTCGATGCATGCCTTGTCGAGGAGGTCGACGCAGGGCTCGGCGATCACGTAGGTCACTGCGCTCTCCTGCTCCTTCATGGTGTTGCGCGCGCACTCGGGAAGGATGCGCGACAATCGACAGTATCTACCGACCGCCGAGGGCGCACGCACCCGGTGCTGTCTAGCTCACACACGAGTACGGGCTGATAGGGGCCAGACTCCCGGGGTGAGCACGGTATCGACACTAGAGGCAGTTTGTGCTGACGCGTGGCCACCTCAGGTAAGCCGCCGCCTCGGCGAATGGCGCCTCCGGGCAGCAGGCGGCTACACCGGTAGGGCTAACAGCGCGCTGGCCGCGGGCGACCCAGGGATGCCCACCGAGCAGGCCCTCAAACACGTCGTGACCTTTGCAGACGAGCACGGGATCCCGCCGTACGCCCAGGTGATCGTGGGGTCGCACTGGGAACGCGAACTCGCCGAACACGGCTGGGCGGTGAACGCCGCACACCCCAAGGGCGCGGAGTCCGCCGTTCTGCACAGTCCCCTACGGACAGGCAGCGCAACCGCCAAGGTGGACAACGAACCGCCTGAGGGATGGTGGGAACTAGCAGTAGGCGGCAGCGCCACCGAGGCGCAGCGGCACGTGCTGACTAGGGGCCCGAACGTCGGTTTCGCGTCGGTGCGCCGAGCAGACCGCATTGTGGGAATAGCCAGGGGCTGCGTCGTCGGCGACTGGCTGCACATCGCCGTCGTGGAGGTCCACCCCGACTACCGAAGGCAAGGCATCGCCACCGCCCTCCTGGCAGGTCTGAACCTCTGGTCCCCCACCACCCGCGGCCGAGTCCTCCAAGTCGCCACCGACAACCACCCCGCCTGGCGCCTCTACCTCCGCCACGGCTACCGGGAGTCGCACCGCTACCGCTACTGGATCCCGCCCGCGAACTGACCAGAGCCCAGCCAGGCGCCGCGGACTAGAGCCCGTCCAGCCAGGTGCGGCCCTTCTTGGTGGCGCGTTTGAGGGCGCTTCGTTCGCCTAGGTAGTCGCCTGCGAGGCCGACGACGGGGAGCATGCCCATGGCTTTGTGGTAGAAGCGGCCCTGGGGGCGTTTGTCCAGTTCGTCGCCGAGGGCCAAGAGGGTGCGGCCCAGGCGCCAGAGGGACTTGGCTGCGGCTTTGGGGGTGATTTTGCCGTGGGTGCGTTGGGACTCGTCGAGGTCGGTGGTCATCTCGGCGGTGGCGGCGTCTTCCTGGTCGTCGGTGAGCAGGTCGCCATCGCCGGTGGCCAGGAGGGGGTCTATGTCGCGGTCGAACAGGACGTGGGCGATGAGGCGGACCTTGGTGGCGGGGTCCTCGGCGCCGTGTTCGACGGCGATGGCGGACAGGACGAGGCCCTGGCCCGCGGTGGCGAGGGTGTCCTGGATCGGGAGCCGGTCGGCGAGGGCGCCGCCGATGCCGGGGATCGAGGCCATCAGCACGGTGAAGCGGCCGACGCGGTTGACCCACCAGTCGTCGCGGTCGGCGATCGACATCGCGTGCCACGCCGCCGTGCCGGGGACCCGGACGCTCTCCAGGCCCTTGACCACGCTGCGGTCCACCTTGGCCAGCTCGACCGCGGCCTCGTGCTCCTCGCGGGACCCGAGCACCCGCCGGACCAGGCCGAGCGGGTCGGCGTCGCGCAGCGCACCCAGCATCGGGGTGGTGGCGCGGACGAACGGTCGCAGCACCGACACCACGTGCTGGTCAGTGATCAGCTCGGTCATGGTCGTCCCTCGTCGCTCGTGCCAGGACGTCCCCGATCTTCACGGTGGCGGGGAACGCCCCGGCGGCCAACAGCAGGAGTGTGCGCCAATCCGTCATGACGACCATGTCGCCGCCGGGCCCGACGACCACGAACACCAGCAGGGTCGCCAGCCAGATGTAGAGCGGGCCACCGGCGAACGCGGCCTTGGCCTTGATCCGCCCGGCCCGCACGACCAGCCACGGCATGGTGAACCCGGCCAGGACCACCGTGATCGGGAACGGCAGCGCCCCGAGGTCCGGCAGCACCCGCCCGTCCAACCGCAGCGGCAGGAAGAACAGCTCGAACACGGCGAGCACCACGCTCGCGGCCAACAGCCCGCCGTACCGGACGCGCTCGCCCACCGTCACCGGTCGGCGCCGACGTGTTCGACCGGGGCGAGCCCGCCGAACACGTCCGACTCGATGGCGTCCGCCGTGCCGCGGGCGAGGGTGTAGTACTCGTGGTCGACCACCGGCTGCGCGATCCCGTTGGACAGCGCGTAAGCGTCGGTGCCGTCCTGCCCCTGCCACACGCTGACCTGCGTCGCGTGCGCCCGCAGCGCGCGGAGCTTCGCGGGCAGGTGGTCGCCGATGAACACGGCGGTGGTGATGTCGTCGTCGTCCACGACCGGCAGTTCACCGGCGGCAGGTAGGCGCCACGGGAGTCCGTCGACCCCGTCGAGCGAGGCGACCCCGTCCTCGACCGCCTGCTTGGACACCACCGTGTAGTACAACCGCGCCACGTCAGGCACACCGGCAACTGCGGCCGCGGTGATCTCGTGGGCACGAATGTGGTCCGGATGGCCGTATCCGCCATCGGGCCCGTAGGTGACAACGACCTGCGGCCGGACATCTTGCAGGATCGCGATAAGAGCGTCGGTCTGCTCAGCGAGGTCACCGCTGGCAAACGCGCGGGGGTGGCTGTTAGCGCCAACGCCCGCCATACCCGAGTCGCGCCAACGGCCCATGCCGCCGAGGTAGCGGTGGTCGGAGACGCCGAGGGCGGCGCAGGCGGCGCGCAGCTCGCCGACCCGGTACCCGCCGAGCTGGTCGGCGGCCTCCGGGGCGAGCTGGGCCAGCGAGGTGGGGATGACCTCGCCCTCCTCGCCGAGGGTGCAGGTGACCAGGGTGACCTGGACGCCCGCGGCCGCGTACCTGGCGATGGTCCCGCCGGTCCACAGGCTCTCGTCGTCCGGGTGGGCGTGGACGAGCAGAAGTCGAGGTGGCGCTGTCAGCATCGGGTTCAGCCTAGGGGCGTGTAGGGGCGGCGCCGGTGCGTCGGACTGGCCGAGCACCGGCACCGGACAACCAGCGCGGGACCGAAGGCCCCGGCGGCAGCACCCTACTACGACAACACGTCGCGTTCCTCAGCGAAGTGGCAGGCCGAGAAAGTCCCACCGTGGCGCACCAACGGCGGCTCGGTCGTCGCGCACACGTCCTGCGCCTTCCAGCACCGGGTGCGGAACCGGCACCCCGACGGCGGTGACACCGGGCTGGGCACGTCGCCGGTCAGCACGATCCGCTTGCGCTGGCGCTCCACGCGCGGGTCTGGCACGGGGACCGCGGACAGCAGTGCCTGGGTGTACGGGTGCGACGGCCGGGCGTAGATCGCCTCCCGCTCGCCGATCTCCACGATCTTGCCCAGGTACATCACCGCGACCCGGTGCGAGATGTGCCGCACCACCGACAGGTCGTGCGCGACGAACAGGTACGCCAGGCCGAGCCGCTGCTGCAGTTCCTCCAGCAGGTTGACCACCCCGGCCTGCACCGACACGTCCAGCGCCGACACCGGCTCGTCGAGCACGATCAGCTTCGGGTCCAGCGCGAGCGCGCGGGCGATGCCGATGCGCTGGCGCTGCCCGCCGGAGAACTCGTGCGGGTACCGGTTGCGGTGCTCGGGGTTGAGCCCGACCAGCTCCAGCAGTTCGTCGACCCGCCGCTGGATCTGCTTGCCGGACCCCACGCCGTGGATGCGCAGCGGCTCGGCCACCACGTCGTTGACCTGCCAGCGCGGGTCGAGCGAGGCGTACGGGTCCTGGAACACGATCTGCAGGTCGCGGCGCAGCGGCCGCATCTGCGCTGGCTTGAGCGTGGTCAGCTCGCGGCCCTCGAACTGGACCGACCCGGAGGTCGGCTTGTGCAGCTGCAGGATGGCGCGGCCGGTGGTCGACTTGCCGCAGCCGGACTCGCCGACCAGGCCGAGCGTCTCGCCCCGGTTCAGCTCGAAGCTGACCTCGGAGACCGCCTGCACCTGCCCGACGGTGCGCGGGATGATGCCGCCGCCGCGCACCGGGAACGACTTGACCAGCCCCTGCACCCGCAGCAGCGGGGGGTTCGCCTCGCGGGCGGCGTGCCGCCCGGGGGCCGCCTCGGTGTTCGTCATGGGTTTCGCCCTTCGTACGGCAGCCGCAGTTCGACCGTGTGCGCCTCCTCGGCCACCGGGATGTCGGGGTCGGCCTCGACCAGCGCGGCCGGGTTCTCGATCACCCCGATCTCCTCGTGGTGGAACAGCGCGCGCGGTTGGGGCAGCGAGGCGAGGTGCTGCCAGCGGTGGCAGCGGGTGGTGTGGTCGCCGCGTTCGGTGCCCAGCAGCAGCGGCTCCTGGGTGCGGCACTCGTCGACCGCGATCGGGCAGCGCGGCGAGAACGCGCAGCCCTTCGGCAGGTTGATCAGCGACGGCGGCGCGCCGCTGATCGGGGTGAGCCGCTGCCCGAGCTTGGCCGGGTTGGGCAGCGAGCCGAGCAGGCCGACGGTGTAGGGCATCCGCGGCCAGTCGAAGACCTCGTCGACCGGGCCGGACTCCACGACCGTGCCGCCGTACATGACCTGGACCCGGTCGACCATGCCCGCCACCACGCCGAGGTCGTGGGTGATCATGATGATGCCCGCGTTCACCTCGTCGCGCAGCCGCAGCAGGGTTTCCAGGATCTGGGCCTGGACGGTGACGTCGAGCGCGGTGGTCGGCTCGTCGGCGATGATCACGTCCGGGTCGTTGATGATCGCCATGGCGATCACCACGCGCTGGCGCATGCCGCCGGAGAACTCGTGCGGGTACTGCGACGCGCGCCGGTCCGGTTGCGGGATGCCGACCAGTTCCAGCGCCTCGACGGCCTTGGCCCAGGCGGCCTTCTTGGACACCGCGTGGTGCGCCCGGTACGCCTCGGCCAACTGCCAGCCGATGGTGTAGACCGGGTTGAGCGAGGTCATCGGGTCCTGGAAGATCATCGCGACGCCGTTGTTGCGCACGCTCTGCATGTCCTTGTAGGACAGTCCGACCAGTTCACGGTCGCGGTAGCGGATGGACCCGGTCACCTTGGCGGTACCGGGGAGCAGGCCCATCACCGCCATCGAGGACACCGACTTGCCCGAGCCGGACTCGCCGACGATGCCGAGCACCTCGCGCGGGCGCAGCTGGTAGGAGACATCCCGCACCGCGCGGACATTTCCGTCGTCGGTGGGGAAGGTCACCGACAGGTTCTCCACCGAGAGCACGGTGTCGGTCCTGGCGGCGTCGTGGTGGTTGCCGTGCAGCAGTCCGGTCATCAGGCACGCACCTTCGTCTGGCGTGGGTCGAACGCGTCGCGCAGGCCGTCGCCGATGAAGTTCACCGCGAGCGAGAGCAGCACGATGATCACGAACGGGCCCCAGAACAGCCAGGGCCGGTTGGTGATCTGCGAGTAGTTCTCGTTGATGATCAGCCCGAGCGAGGTGTCCGGCGGCTGCACGCCGAGCCCGATGAACGACAGCGCCGCCTCCGAGAGCACGGCGCTGGCCACCGCGAGGGTGGTGTTCACCGTGATGGTGCCGATCATGTTGGGCACCAGGTGCCGGAAGATGATCCACCGGGTCTTGGCCCCGGCGGCGCGGGCGGCCTCGACGAACTCGCGCTGCGCCAACGACAGCGTCTCGCCGCGGGTGATGCGGGCGATGGTCATCCAGCCGAACGCGGCGAGGATGAACGCCACGGTGTACCAGGAGCCGCTCAGCGCGCGGACCAGGATCGCGGCGACGGCGATCTGCGGGATGATCAGCATCAGGTCGACGAACCGGCTGATGGTGCTGTCCACCGCGCCGCGCAGGTAGCCCGCGAGCGCGCCGAGCAGCACCCCGACCAGGGTGGACCCGATGGCCACGACCAGCGCGATCTGCACCGAGAGCCGGGTGCCGATGATCAGCTGGGCGAGCATGTCCTTGCCGGTCTGGATGGTGCCCAGCGGGTGCGCCGCGCTGGGCGGCAGGTAGCCGCGGCTGCTGGTGTCCTCGACCGAGACGGTCCAGAACAGCGGGCCGAGGAAGCCGATCGCGCAGATCAGCAGGAACACCACGAGCGCGGCGACGGCGAGGCGGTGGCGGAAGAAGCGGCGCAGGACGAGGGTGCTCTGCTTGCGCGCCTTCGTGGTGTCGAACTCGCTGGCGGTGGCGACGGCGACGGTGCCAGCCGGTGGCAGGCCGGTCGCGCCGAGCGGGTTGAGTGCGGGGTCGCTAGGCAAGGCGGATCCTCGGGTCGAGGAAGCCGTACATGATGTCGGCAACCAGGTTGAACACGATGACCAGCGTGGCGGTGACCATCAGCCAGCCCATCAGCATGTACGGGTCGAAGGTGCGAATGGACTGGACCAAGAGGTTGCCCATGCCCTTCCACCCGAACACGGTCTCGGTGATGATCGCCCCGGAGAACAGCGCGGCCGAGTTGATGGAGAACAGCGTGCTCACCGGGATCAGCGCGTTGCGGAAGGCGTGCCGGAAGATCACCCGCCGCTGCGAGATGCCCTTGGCCCGCGCGGTGCGCACGTAGTCGGAGTTCAACGTCTCGAGCATCGAGGCGCGCTGGAACCGGCTGTAGGCGGCGAAGCTGATGAGGGTGAGGCTCAGCGTCGGCAGCAGGTAGGTGCCGGTGTACTTGAAGACCACCTCGCTGAACGACCCCTGGAACCCACCGGCCGCGGGGCTGACGGTGCTCAGCCACCGGTCCATGCCCAGGCTCTCCAGCAGGTTGTTGAACTTGATGCCGTAGGTCTTGAGGATCACCGCGACACACACGATGGGCATCGAGAACATCAGGAAGGCGCTGGAGGTGGCGAGGTAGTCGAAGATCGAGTACTGCTTGACCGCGGCGAGGACGCCGACCGAGACACCCAGCACGATGGCCAGCAGCTCGGCGCCGATCACCAGCCGGGCGGTGATCCACAGCGCCCGCATGACGGACTCGAAGACGTCCACCTTGGCCTGGCCGAGGGCGATGGACTTGCCCCAGTCGCCCTGCAGGAAGTCCAGCAGCCACTTCCAGTAGCGGACGATGATCGGCTGGTCGAGGCCGAGGCTGGACTCGAGGTCGCGGATCTGCTGGGCGGTGACGCCCGGCTTGGCCTTGAGCTCGGCGACCGGGTTGCCCGCGGCGGCGACGAGGAAGAAGGCGAAGAGGCTGCCGATGGCCAGGATGGGGACGGAGATCAGCAGCCGACGGATGATGTAGCGAATCACGAGAGCTCCTCGGTGGGGTCCCAGGCGGCCGGTGGGCGGCGCTGGTTGTCCCTGCCTGCGTCAGTGTGCGCCCGACCAGGTCAGGTACCCAAGGCCGAGGGGCCGGACTGTGCGGCCCGGCCCCTCGGACTTCGTCGACCAGATGTGTCGCCGCCTGGGTGGCGGCAGGGAGTCGACTACGAGGTCTTGACCCACTCGTTGGCGTTCCAGAGAGCGCCGTTGTACGACTGGAAGTAGACCTTGTCGATGCCCTTGAACGCCCACATGTTGGGGAGCTGGTAGAGCGGCAGCGAGTAGTTGTCCTCGGCCATCAGGCGGTCGGCGTCCTGGAACGCCTTGCGGGAAGCGGCCTCGTCGAGGTTGCTGCTCGCGTCCTTGTAGGCGGCGTCGACCTTGGAGTTGGCGTAGTTGGACCAGTTCTGGCCGCCGCCGGTCTCGTAGATCGCCTTCTGGCTGGACTTGAACGGCGCCGCGGACCAGGCGAACAGGGCCACGTCGTAGTCGCCCTGGCTCACCCGGGTGTCGAGGAAGTTCGGGTCGGTGTCGTCGATGATCTCCAGGCCCGCGGGCTTGCACTGGGACTGGATGAGCTCGACGGTCTGCTTGCGGCGCGGGATGTCGGTGTGGCTGATCTTGATCGACACCTTCTCGCCGCCCTTGGTCGCGATGCCGTCGCCACCGATGGTGTAGCCGGCGCCCTCGAGGGTGGACTTGGCCGCGGCCGCGTCACCCTTGTACTGCGCGTAGTTGTCGGTGTAGCCCTCTTCGGCCTGGAAGAAGACCAGCGAGCCGAGCGGCTTGGCGTTCTCGAGCACCGGGCGGATCAGCTTCTCGGCCAGCTCGTCGCGGTTCACGCACTGCATGAACGCCTTGCGGACGGCCTGGTCGGCGAACCACTTGTTCTTGAAGTTGAGGTCCATGTGCTCGAACGAGAGGCCGTTGGAGGCACCGAAGCGCACACCCTGCGAGGACAGGCCGCGCAGCCGCTCGGCGGCGTTGGCGTCCGGCTGGGCCATGGAGTTGACCTGGACCTCGCCGTTCTCCAGTGCCTGGGCCTGGGCGACCTGGTCGGAGATGCCGCGCAGCACGATCTTGGCCGGGCCACCGGGCTTGCCGACCCACTTGGGGTTGCGCTCGAGGGTCACGGAGTTGTTCTGCTCGAAGGCGGTGATCTGGTAGGCGCCGGACGCGGGCATCAGCGCCTTGTCGAAGCCGTTCCACTTCGTCTTCCAGAACTCGGCCACCTTGCCGAGCGCGGCCTGGTCACCGCCGGTCGGGGTCAGCTTGGTGACGTCCGCGACGCCGGTCGCCTTCTCCAGGATGTGCGCGGGCATGATGTCCAGCGAGATGCCGAACAGGCCCTTGTAGTCCGGGTAGGACGTGCCGAAGGTGGTGACGACCTCGGTCTGCGAGGGGCACTCGACCTTGTCGATGAGCTCGTAGCCGGTGGTGTTGGCCGAGGTGAAGATGTCCTTGCCGTCGGCGCCCTTGGACTTGCCGGTCGAGGACAGCCACGCGAGGTAGAAGTCGTCGCAGTCCCACGCCTCGCCGTCGGACCAGGTCACGCCCGGCTTGATCTTCCAGGTGACGACCTGCGGGGACTTGCTGGTGACCTCGACGCTGTCCATCACGTCCTTGTTGAGCAGGACCTTGTTGTTGCCGTCGAGCTTGTAGGCGCCCGAGATGACCTGCGCGAGCGCGAACGTGTTGTACGAGTTGTTCGCGTCCGCCGCCGAGTTGTTGTACGCGGTGTACGGGTTGTCGGTCGAGACGACGAAGGTGTCAGTCGACTGCGGAACCTCCGGCGAGGTGTACTCGTCGCCGGACTCGCCCTTCGCGATCGCCATCGAGGCGATGTCGCCGGTCGGCTCCTGCGCCCCGGTGCTGCCGCCGTTGTCGCTGGAACCACCGCCGCACGCGCTCAGGACGAGCGACGCACCGACGACCAACGCGATCGCCGACAGTGAGTTTCTCTTAGTTGACACGTGCCCTCCTAGCACAGGGTCGCCCACGACCGATCCGGCCGGGCCGCACCCGGAACCCTTCACGCGCCCAACGACCGTTGGGCGGCGCACTAGGTGGGCACGCTAGGAACCAACTGTCACCGGGGTCACCTCTGGCGCGGCGATCGTGACCAAAGGGTGACCGGCAGGCGTCGGGGTGCAACGAGACCGTTACCAGCAGGTACCCAACGGTGTCGTCCCATGACGCAGCGTGGTCTGAGTCACCCCTGGGGTCGTTGCCACTGAGGAGCCGTCGCGAACGGTCCGGCGCCCGGCGGCCCGGGGGCCACACCGGACATTTCGCGGCGGACGACCAGCGCGTCGGCCTCTTGGTAAAGAGGTAGTGAAACCGCGCGGCTCCACAGTGTCGGTTCGACCAGACCGAGCGCTTCAGAGAGGCCGACGCCGCCGGTGATGGCCTTGTCGATGGTGTCCTGCACGGTCTGGTCGCAGAAACCCGTCGGGTTGGCGGCTGCGACGGGCGTACCCGCTGTCACGGGCGCGCAGCCGAACCGAGTGGCCAGCGCGGTCACCGGGTCGCCACCGGCGGGCTGGGGGGCCACTACGAGGTCGACCTGCTCGGCGGGCGCGGTGGCGGCGGCCGGGCGCGGGGCCAGCAGGTCGGTGAACAGGAGGTCGGCCTCGGGGGTGATCAGCCGGGACTGGACGCCACCCGCGGACAGCTGCCGTTGCAGCTCACGGGCCATGTCGATGTAGTCGGGGCGACCGGCCGGGGCGGCGATGACCAGGTTGAGCGGGGTGGCGCCGAGCATCCAGCCCTCGTTGACCCGGGTGTACCCGGCCTGGGTGAGCAGGCTCTGGGCGAGCGCGAGGTCCGGTTTGGTCGGCGGCGCGGCGGTCGAGGTGTAGCCCGGGGCGCTCGGGGCCAGGACCTGCGCGTTCGCGGGCAGACCGGGGCCGCCGCCGGTACCTGCCTTGACCAGGGCCTCGCGGTCGGTCAGCGCGACCACGGCGGAGCGGATGCGCTGGTCGGCCATCGCGGCACCGACCGGGCGCAGCAGGACCGTGGCGACGGTGGGGCGGGGCACGGTGGTCGTGGTGACGGTCAGGCCGAGGTTGGTCATGGCGGTGAGACCGTCGGCGTCCGGCGCGGACAGGGCCAACTGGTCGTGCCCGGAGCGCAGAGCGGAGGCGATGCCGTCAGCGTCACCTCGGCGCAGGATGACCCGGTCAAGTGGGACGGGGGTCGACCAGTAGCGGTCGTTGCGCTCTAGGACTACCTCGCCGCGGTCGCGATCGATGCCCTTGACCGAGAACGGGCCCGCGGTGACCGGGAAGTTCTCGCGCAGCACGTTCGCCCAGCCGCCGGGGATGTCCTTGAGCAGGTGGGCGGGCAGCAGGTTGGCGAACAGGCCGCGCCAGCCCGGGTAGGGCTTGGCGAAGGTGACCTCGACGACCCGGCCCGCGTCGCTGGCGGAGATGTTGGAGATCAGCCGGTACCCCGCGCTGTCGATCACGCCGGGTTCCTCGCGCAGCTGCTCCCACAGGTAGACGAAGTCCTCGGCGGCGATGGGCGCGGAGTCGGACCAGGCCGCCTCGGGGCGCAGGTGGTAGGTGACCGTGTACGGCTCGGCGCTGGTGACCTCGGCGGAGGCCATCAGGGTGCGGTCGAGCGTCGGGGTGCCGTCCGGACCGGGGCGGAACACCGAGGGCAGCAGGACCTGCGCGAGCGCGGTGGTGATCGTGGACTGGTCGGAGAACTTGTGCGGGTTGTAGCCCCCCGCGACGCTGTCCACCCCGACCACGGCCTCGTTGGGGGTCGGCAGCTTCGTCGTCTGGGTCCGCGCCACCTCGGTGGTCACCAACGGCGGCGGCGGCGCGTTCGTACAGCCCCCCACGGCCACCGCGACCACCAGCACAGCCCCCAGCCGCGCAGCCCCCCTACAACGCGCGAGCCACACGACCCCTCCTCCCCCAGGCGACCACGAAAGGCCCATGCTCCCAGACCCGCCCCGCCACCGGTTATGCAGCCAACCGCATGACGCACGGGCCTGGGCGCAGGTTCCGTGTGATCTACCTCAGACAGGACTACCGCTGGTCGCGGGCCTTGTCGCGGGAGCGCTGGCGGCCTCGGGTAGTGGCGTCGAGGATGACCTTGCGGACGCGGACGACCTCCGGGGCCACCTCGACGCACTCGTCGTTGGCGCAGAACTCGAGGGCCTCTTCCAGGCTGAGCTTGCGCGGCCTGGCCAGGGTCTCGAAGACGTCGGCGGAGGAGGAGCGCATGTTGGTGAGCTTCTTCTCCTTGGTGACGTTGACGTCCAGGTCCTCGGCGCGGGGGTTCTCACCGACGACCATGCCCTCGTAGACGTCGGCGCCGGGGTCGACGAAGAAGGTGCCGCGGTCGGCGAGTTGGAGCATGGCGTACGCGGTGGTCGGGCCCTGGCGGTCGGCGACCAGCGAGCCGGTGTGGCGGCTGCGGATCTCACCGGCCCACGGGAAGTAGCCCTCGAAGATGGCGTTGGCGATGCCGGTGCCGCGGGTCTCGGTGAGGAAGTCGGTGCGGAAGCCGATCAGGCCGCGCGACGGGACGACGTACTCGACCTTGATGCGGCCGCTGCCGTGCCCGCCCATGTGCTCCAGGCGGCCCTTGCGGCCTGCCAGCAGCTGCGTGATGGCGCCGAGGTACTCCTCGGGGGCGTCCACGGTCAGGTGCTCGAACGGCTCGCACAGCTTGCCGTCGATGGTGCGGGTGACGACCTCGGGCTTGCCGACGGTCAGCTCGAAGCCCTCGCGGCGCATCTGCTCGACCAGGATGGCCAGCGCCAGCTCACCACGGCCCTGCACCTCCCACGCGTCGGGGCGCTCGGTGGGCAGCACGCGCACGCTGACGTTGCCGACCAGCTCCGCGTCGAGCCTGGCCTTGACCACGCGCGCGGTGAGCTTGTTGCCGCCGTTGCGACCGGCCAGCGGGGAGGTGTTGACCCCGATGGTCATCGAGATGGCGGGCTCGTCGACGGTCAGCCGGGGCAGCGCGACCGGGTTGTCCAGGTCGGCGAGGGTGTCGCCGATGGTGATCTCCGGGATGCCCGCGATGGCGACGAGCTCACCGGCGGACGCCTCCTCGGCGGGGACGCGGTCCAGCGCCTCGGTGACCAGCAGCTCGGTGATGCGGACGTTGGCGGTGGTGCCGTCCTCGCGCATCCAGGCCACGGTCTGGCCCTTGCGCAGCCGACCCGAGTGGATCCGGCACAGCGCGATGCGGCCGAGGAAGCTGGACGCGTCGAGGTTGGTGACCAGGGCGCGCAGCGGGCCTCCTGCGTCGGCCAGCGGCGCGGGGACCTTGTCCATCAGCAGGTCGAACAGCGGGTCGAGGTTCTCGCTGTCGGGCAGGCCGCCGTCCTCGGGCTGGTTGAGGCTGGCCATGCCCGCGCGGGCGGAGGCGTAGACGACCGGCAGGTCCAGCACGGACTCGTCCACGTTGTCCAGCTCGGAGGCCAGCTCCAGCAGCAGGTCGTGGGTCTCCTCGACGATCTCGGCGATCCGCGCGTCCGGGCGGTCGACCTTGTTGACCACCAGCACGACCGGCAGGTTCGAGGCCAGCGCCTTGCGCAGCACGAACCGGGTCTGCGGCAGCGGGCCTTCGGAGGCGTCGACCAGCAGCAGGACACCGTCCACCATGGCCAGTCCACGCTCGACCTCGCCGCCGAAGTCGGCGTGGCCGGGGGTGTCGACGACGTTGATCACGATCGGCCCGTCCGGCGTCTGGCGGCGCACGGCGGTGTTCTTGGCCAGGATCGTGATGCCCTTCTCCCGCTCCAACTCGCCGGAGTCCATGACCCGGTCGACGAGTTCGGCGCGCGCGGCGAAGGCGCCTGACTGGCGCAGCATGGCGTCGACCAGGGTCGTCTTGCCGTGGTCGACGTGCGCGACGATGGCGACGTTGCGCAGGTCGTTGCGGCGCAGACCTGAGGTGGCCTGCTCGGCGGATGCGGTCGCTGTGGGCACGCGCGTGCTCCCGGTTCCTTGCTCTGGCGGTTGAGGGCGGCCCGGGCATGTCACGTGGCAGGGCGCCCGCGCAGCGGATGCGCTGCTGATGGCGTACACCAGGATACCCCGTCGGGTGGTGTGAGCAGCACCACGCACGCGATCAAGGAAGGTTAACCTAACCTCAGTTGCGGGTTTTGACCGGAACGGGGAGGTGGGGGGACGTGGGGAAGAAGCAGCGCACACCCGCCGAGACCGTCCGCAAGCTGATGAAGTCCGGCAAGGTCAAGAAGAAGTGCTGCCAGTCGAAACCGCGCTGCGGCAGGTGCCCGGTGCTGGCGCTGAAACGATTGAAGGCGGCGTGACGGCTGCGCTACCGTTCGCCGTGATGAGCACTCACAACGTCACCCTGTGGTGGGCCACCGACCGGCGGCCCTGACGTTGTGCACCCCACAGGCCGCCCACCCGGGCGGTCTTGGGACCCCGGGCGGGCGGCCCAGGCTTCGAGGAGCGAAGAGATGACCCGCCTGTCGGCGATCACCCCGTCCGGCCACGCCCATCTCGGCAACCACCTGGGCGCGATCCGCCGGTGGGCGCGCGAGGGCAGTGCCGGTGACCTGTACTTCGTCAGCGACCTGCACGCGATGACGGTGTCGTACAACCCGTCCCGGCTGCGGTCGCTGTCCCGGGAACTGCTGGCCGTGCTGCTGGCGGCCGGGATCAAACCGGACCGGGTGTTCGTCCAGTCCGACCTGGTGCGCGAGTTGGGCGCGCTGAGCTGGGTCCTGGAGTGCACGTGCTCGTTCGGCGAGGCGGCGCGGATGACCCAGTTCAAGCAGCGCGCCGACGGCCAGGGCATGGTTCGGCTAGGACTCCTCACCTACCCGGTGCTGATGGCGGCGGACATCCTCTTGCAGGGGGCGACCGAGGTGCCGGTCGGCCAGGACCAGACCCAGCACGTCGAGCTGGCCAGGAGCCTGGCCCGGCGGTTCAACTCGACCTTCGGCGAGGTCTTCGTGGTACCGCGCGCCGTGATGGCCCCGACGGCCGCCCGCGTGATGGACCTGTCCGACCCGACCCGCAAGATGTCGAAGTCCACTCAGGACAACGCGGGCGTCGTGTTCCTGCTCGACGACCCGGACCTGGTGCGCCGCAAGGTGATGCGCGCGGTCACCGACAACGAGAAGCGCCTCGAGTACCGGCCGACGACCCAACCGGGCTTGGCCAACCTGCTGGAGGTCCTGGCGGCGTGCGTCGGCCGCTCCCCGGTCGAGATCGCCGACGAGTACTCGTCCTACGGGGAGCTGAAGGAGGCCGCCGCCGAGGCGGTGGTGGCGGAACTGGCCCCCCTGCGGGCATCGGCCCTGGAACTCCTGGACGACCCGAAGGAGCTCGACGAGATCCGCGCCGCCGGTGCCGCACGGGCCCGCGAACGGGGCCAGCACGTGCTGGAATCAGCGCTGCGGATGGCGGGCCTCAGCGGATGAGGGATTGCTGATCAGACTGCTGTGATTGGGGTTCACCGATGGCGGTGGACCCCAACGCAGCTTCTGCCACCTGATGCCCTGACCTCATCGGGTGACACCTCCGCATTCCTCGCTGACGTCAGCTCCTCACCAGGAAAGATCGCTCTTGTTCGTGGGTAAGAGGCGGCAGGAGGAGAAGAGTGGACATCGGATCCCAGGCCACGCAGTTGCGATGGTTGGCCACTCGCGTTCCCACAACTGCCGCAGCTGCGGCCCGCGACGAACTGGACGCAGCCCTCAGCGATATCGCCCGCGCCCAAGGCTCCACCACAGGTTCGCACGACGTCCGAACTCTTGGCTCGCGCGTGAGCGGCGACCTCGACGCCGCCATCACCAGTCTGCGTCAATGGAGTGCCGCTTTGATCGAGCATGCTGACCACCACCGTGATCGCGCGTGAGTGGTTTCAGTAGCCGAGCACGCCGCCGCATTGCGTCGCGCAGCCGACCAGATCCCCGTTCAGGCAATCGCAACAGTTCTCGACCACTGCGAGGCTCTGGCCGTCGCTGCAACGGAACTGACCGAGCACTCCGGCCTACAAGCTCAAGCCAGGACAGTCGACGCATTGCTACGCAACGTGGACGCGGGCTTGCGTCAACTTCGAGCGCTGATCGTCGCCATCGCCGACCACCACACCCAGGGCAATCCAGCACTCGCGGCCTCAACCAGGGATAACCCAGCCCCTCAGGGCCGCGACGGTGCCCGCTACCCGCCTGAGTCTGACTGGTGTGCCGCCGGAATGCCGGACCGGCGCACGTCCGATGGCGTCCGCGACAAGACCACTGGACACGTACACCACGATGACTGGCCCGCCATCGGCGACAGGCGCGACACCCCTGTGGTCTCCGGCTACCACCCTCGGTGGTCAGCCGTTGCCGAGCAGGGCCTGATCGAGGTCGGCTTGCGGAAGCGCAACGCGCGGTTCCTGTCCGCCCACGTCGAGATCCAGGTCGCCGCCATGATGATCGCCACTGGCCGCCGCGAAGTCGAACTCACCATCAACCACCGGCCGTGTCCCGACAACGCTCCCTACCTCGGCTGCGGATCCGCCCTGCCGCGCTACCTGCCAACCGGCTATACCCTCACCATCTACGGCACCACCATTGACGGACAACCCACCGTTCTGCGCGCCCAAGGACAACGATGACCACCTCCGACGCGCCCAGCGTCTACGACATCCCCGAACTCAACGGCGACTCCACCGTCGTCCTCGATGCGCTAAGTGCGCACCACGGCGGCACCGCTTCCAGTGGGACCGTCTGGTGGCTCAACCACATCACCGCTGAGCACGACCATTGCCTCACGGTCGGGGTCCGAGGCCACCTCGGCGCCCTCACCTGGGACGAGGAGCCTGGCGGCACCTGGATCCCGGCCAACGGCACCAACACCACCCACGCCGACTACTTCACCCCCGACGGCGATCACAATCCCCAACTCCCCGGCACTGAGGTGCGTTACGAACTCGTACTGGAAGCCGTCACCGAGTTCATCCACACCGGCGCCCGCCCCCGCTGCATCGACTGGATCCGGGCCTCCGACGCAGCATGAGATCGACCGCCGCGTTTTCTGACTTGCAGTGGTCTTCACGTCGCCTTTCCGTGCATGGCTATCCATTCGATGGATGACGGCCGATCGCCGGTCGCGAGGAACTCCAGTGCGGCTCGGCGAACGTCCTCGAAAGGGATTTCGCTGCGAGCGGGCACTGGTCGTTCGTGGCTCATGTAGTCGTAGCTGAGCAACTCGTCTCCTGCGCCGTCGCCCTGGCTGAACCACAAGCCTGGCCAGGAACCACCGGAGAAGGTGAGCGCTCCGAGATCGTTGTTCACACCCACACCAAACTCGAGCGCGTCAGAGTCGCCGTCCACGTACCACTGCATGAACAGTGGGAGGTCGTACTCACGCGACTCGGCCTGAACACGGTCCATGAGCGCGATGACGTCGTCAGGAGTTCGGAGGACCACAGGGTCGCCGTCCTCGAAATATGCCCTGATCGCGATCATGGATTCGCCTCCCCGTGGTAAATGGCGTGAAACCCACCGGATCCGTGGATCGTCATAGTGTAGCCGCGAGGCAGGATTCTCGGCACCAGGGTATCGCATCCCCATTCCCCGACGCAGGGAATGTTGTTGATTGCCAACTCCACCCGCATGATCTTGTTGTTCCGCATGTGCACAGCGAGCTTGACCTCCACATCAGCAGCAGTCAGCGGGACCTTCTTCTCAGGCTGGCCATAGAACCACTCGACCGCCTCGTAATATTTGCTGTCCCACCCACTGACTTCCTCTCTTACCACGCCATCCGATCCCAGCCACCTGCCATGCGTTTTCGCCGCTGGTCGTCGACGCACACCGTTCGCGACGCGCGGAAGGTCCGGTGGAAGTCCGACGCGCAAGCCATGGCCGACGGTTGCCGGGAACTCTGACGACGAGCCTGATCTCGCCGCGGAGGCGGGCGGGCTTCGATGATGGTCCAAGGAGACCTGCGCAGCCGCCATGGCCTGGTCAAGCAGTGCGTCCAGGACTTGTAGGCGCTGCTCTGCATGACCGAGCGCCTCGTTGATCCTCACTGCTCGCCGGGTAGGACCCAAGATCTCGACGACATCCCGGTCGACCGCATCCAACTCTCGCTGGCACAGCCTCAAGAGCCGCTGGAGATCAGCAAGTGATGCGACAAGGCCCGCTAGGCGGTGAACGCTGTCAGCGATGGACAAGGCGGAGTGGTCAACGGGTGAAGGTGAAGAGGTGTTGGTCGGGTTGGAGGGGTTGGGGTGGGGTGGTGAGGCGGTGGACGCCGATGCCGAAGTCTTCTGTGGGGGAGGAGAGCCAGGTTCGGGTGAAGTGGTGTTGTTCGAACCAGGCGCAGATGGTGGGGACCAGGTCTGGGCGGCGGCGGGTGCGGGTCCAGATGATGGTGTTGGTGGTCAGTTGGGGGGCCAGGTCGATTGTGCGTTTGATGTCGGCGTCGGGGATGTTGCCGAAGATGCCGCAGAGGAGGACTAGGTCGGATTGGGTGGCGTTGGTGGTGTTGCCTGCGTCGCCGGTGATGATTTCTGTGGTGAGGCCGTGAGCGGTTTCGGTTGCTATGGCGGTGTTTCCGGGGTCCAGCTCGACGAGTCTGGTGTGGACGTCGTGGCGGCGGGGGTGGGTGGGGAGCACGCCGAGGATGTCGCGGGCTTGGCCTGCGCAGAGACTGAGAACGGAGATCGGGCCCGGCGGCGCGGCGTCGAGGAAGGCGACGATCTGGCCTTGGACGGCCCTGAGGCGGCGCGACAGGGTGGAAGTGGGGTCGTCGTAGTCGTCGTGCCAGGTTTGCCAGTCCATGGGGCAAACCTACGCTGATCCCAGCGCGGCATCGGGTGAATCTCGCCTAGTCGGGTTGGACGGCACCCCTTACTGTGCTGACTATGTCGATCCACGGTGAGGCTCAGCGCCTTCGCGGGTTGGCGCAATTGCTCAAGGACCACGCGGCGGAGCAGATCAATGCTCTGTCGACGTGGCTGGACGAGACGGCGCAGGACGTGACCGCGCTGCTGGGGCAGGCGAGCGGACGTAGCGCCATATGGGCAGCTCTGGAGTCGGTGCGCAGTCATCTGGAGGATCTGCATCGGGCACTGGTGCTGGCTGAGCAGTCGGTCTCTGATGCTGCCGAGCACCACGCACCAGGTGGCAGCAACCCCGGCTACCAAGGCATGTCACAAGCGACGAACCGTGTCATGACGCGAGTGTCAGATCCGCCAACGACAACACAATCGACCGGAATCGCGAATCTCCACGGAGACCGTTATCCCGAGGAGTCCAACCCGTACCACGACTTTCTCCCAGCACGGGTACGTCGAGCACGGCAGGATTCTCCGCCGATGACGGGCTGGGTCCAACTCGACGGCCGAGACGTCGGGGAGATCACCGCTACGCGATCGGACCCTTGGGCTGATGACGCGCGCGCGAGACTGCTGTCGTTGGGCCTTCGCCGCGCCAAGGGGTTGAACAACCACGTTGAGATGAAGACGGTGACGATGATGATCCAGACGAATGCGCGCGAGGGGCGAGTGATCATCAATCACGCTCCCTGCGGCTCCGAGCCAGGAGATCCGCCGGGGTGCGATGACGTTCTGCCCGCGTTCATCCCGGAGGGCCGTACGCTCACGGTCCTGGGTACAGATGCCAAGGGCGATCCGTTCAAGCGGACCTACCACGGGAAGGCTACGAGGTGACCGGAACTGAGCCCATCATCCATCGGGGGTTCATCGCTATGGATGAGATCTTGCCGGGGGTTGACCTGGTCGCTGAGGTTCGGGCGTTGAATGGGGGTGGGGTGGAGATTCCGTGGATGTGGTCGCTGAGTGAGAAGCGGATGGATCTGACCTCGACCGAGCAGTCGATGTTGACGTTCGGGGTCAATGGGGAGGTGGGGATCCTGGAGTGGCAGGAGGGGGACTCGTCGTTCACGCCGGTGGGAGGGGCGAACGCGGAGCGGTTGTCGTATTGGTTGGCGGGGTTTCACGAGTCCGAGGTCGAGCGGTACACGGAGGTGCCGGTGGAGCTGGTGTACGCGGCGGTGGCGGAGTACCTGCGGACTCGGTCGCGGCCGGGATGTGTTGAGTGGCGCGAGGTGGGGTGAGAACCCGGGGCGCTGGGGGGCGCCCCGGGGAGGTCAGCGGGTGAGGGTGGTGAGGAACTGGGACCAGTTCGGGGTGGTGAGGGTGGCGGTGGGGTTCTTGGAGTCGCGGATCGCCACGGGGTTGTCGCGGGTGAAGCGGATCTCGACGCAGTTATCGTTGGCGGCGCCGCTGAAACTGCTCTTGAACCAGCCGGTGTCTTGGGGACCGATAGTCATTTGCTGAACCCTTCGCTCTTTGCAGCAACCATTGCCAGGCTGTCGTCGCGGCTCAGCGCCAACTGATCGAGCCGCTCGAAGGCTCGGGCGATCCGATCGGTGTCCTCCGGCTTGTCGATGTAGGTCGACGGGCCGTAGATGACCGGCAGGAAGCCGATCGGCCTCAGCAACGCACCAAACCCGAAGAGCACGAAGGCGCCGTAGTGCGCGGGGTTGTCCCAGACAGGACTAGGGATGATACGAATGGCCAGGTTCTGGTAGGCGCGAGCCAACTCGGTGATGTAGTCGCACTGAGCGGCCATCACGTCCGCACTACCGACTCCGGCGTTGAACGTGTCTTCGGTGAAGTACAGCTGGATGTGCTTGGAATCAGCATGGTCGAAGACTGAACGCTGCCGTTCCAAGCGGGCCGCTACTCGCTTCGCGCGCGCCGGTTCGGGAGCGGCATCGAGCCAGATGCCTTCGCTGGCCTCGTTCAGGGCAGTGAGGTACTCACCACTTTGGACCAGAGCGGGGAAGACGCCGTTCTCGTATGCCTGGATCGACTCGGCTTTGGCTTCCAGGTAGGCGACGCGGCGCCAGGATTCTGGGCCTAGGTCGGTGTAGGGGTCGCCGGTGGGGGATTTTCTTGCTTCGGCGCCTAGGGATTCGAGTTCGGAGAGGCGGTCTCCGGTGGCGCCCAGGTACTTGGCGAGGGTGGTGAGTTCCTCGGCGGTGAAGGTGGCGCGGCCTTCCAGCAAGTTCATCAGGCGCTGGCGGGGTTTGCCCACGTGCTTGGCGGCCGCTTCCAGGGAGATGCCCGCGTCCGAGCGGAGCTGGGCCAGGGCCACGCCGAGGAAGACTCGGGGCATGGTGGCTGCGCCCTTCGCCATCGGTCCTCCTGTCGTCGTGGGCACGGCTACCGCCATCCCACCATCTCGTTGCGCCCGGGGAAACTTCCCCCGATCGGGGGTCTGTCGAGGGATGCATGTACCCCCTACATTATGGGATACATGTAACCCACAACGCCGGGCCCGCCTTCGCAGCGTAGTCAGTGATCAGCGCAGCGCGATCCCGACCCCACCCCCGAAAGGAAGCCCATGCGGCACGCCCCGATCGTCGTCGACACCTTCGTCACCATCAACGCGGACTGCGTCATGCGCGCCGAGACCGGCAGCGACGGCGTCGAGGTCCACTTCAACGAGAGCATCACCGGCCAGGACTTCACCATGCGCTTCACCCGCGACGCCCTGGAGACCCTGATCAGCGTCTGCAGCACCGAACTCGCCGCCTGAGGGCCGCTGGGGTGTGCCGCTGCCCCGGGCGGCACACCCTGGGACGGCCCAAGGAAGTCAGGCCAGGAGCACCCGCAGGTCCGGGAGCAGGGCCTCATCGGCCGGGAGCCAGGTCACCGTGGACAACTCGGCCGCGGTGAGCCACCTCAACGTCCGGTGTTCGCGGGCCGTGGGTTCGCCGTCTACCAGTTGCGCCGCATAGACCCTGAGCACGAGGTCTTCGCGCAAGGGGACGTCCGCGCCGACCCTCTCCCCCACCTTCACCGTTACGCCTAGCTCTTCCATGCACTCGCGTACGACAGCCTCTTCATCCGTCTCCCCCGGCTCCACGCGACCACCGGGGACCTCCCACATCCCAGCCACCTCTGGCGGGAACGCGCGCTCTTGCGCCAAGAGACCTTGCGGGCCAACGATCGCCGTTCCCACCACTACGAGCATGCGGGACATCCTTACGACAGGGACGTCGTTCGCCAACTCACCAGGAAGCGCGCACCACCTTCTGGCGACTCCGCCACGCGCACTGTCCCGCCGCGCCTACGGATCACCTCCGCCACTAGAGCCAGGCCGAGGCCGGTTCCCCCGCTGCTGCGCGCGCGGTCGTCCTGGACTCGGTAGAAGCGGTCGAATACGCGCTGGCGGTGCTCGGCCGCGATACCCGAGCCGTCGTCGTCCACTACGAGTCTGGTGACGTTAGAGCCTGTGATGACCGTGACCGTGATCAGGGAGCGCGCGTGGCGGACGGCGTTCCTGAGGAGGTTGTCCAGAACCAGATCCACCTCGTTGTGGGCGGCCCAGACCCAGGACAGCCCCGTCGGGGTGTGGACTACGACCTCGGGGCCGTCGTCGGAGGTGCAGCGGGCAGCGGCAGCGTGAGCGGCCGCAGTTAGGTCTACCGGCTCTGCTGGGGGTACCTCGCCTGCGTCGGAACGGGCCAGGGTGAGTAGGCCGTCGACTAGAGCTGACAGCCGCTCGGACTCGTGGACAACGTCGGTCAGGACCTCTTGGGACAGCTCCGGGTCGGGGTGTCGGACCGCGACCTCAGCCTGGACGCGGATCGAGGCGACCGGGGATCGGAGCTCGTGGGCCGCGTCGCCGGTGAAGCGTCTTAGCCTGTCTGCGGCTTCGTCGCGGCGGGCCAAGAGGTCGTTGAGAGCTCCGGCGAGGGAGTGCAACTCATCGTGCGACGACGGCAGGGGCAAACGTTTGCCTGCCCCTAGGCGGGTCGCTGCTGCGCGCATTCTTTGCACTGGTCGGAGGGCTGATCGCACCGCGAACCAGGTGGCTAGAGCGCTGGCGGCGGCAACAATGATCGCGGCGACCAAGAGCCACCGGAGAGCACTACCGTGCGCGGCCGCGTAACCGGGCAGGCCAGCGCCTACGACTACCAGGCGTTGAGAACCGTCAGGGCCGGTCGCGATGGTGCCCTGCCAGCGCGTGGGTGGGGTGTCTGTGAGGCGCAGGACAGGCGTACCGGCCTTGAGGACCCGCACGTCGGCAGGTGAGAGCAACGGCGCTGGCTTGCCGTCTACGGGCGTGCCCGCGGTGTCGAGGACGTGCACGTTGATGTTGGGCGTACCGGATGAGGGCGCCTTGCCTTCAGCTACTGCCGTAAGAGCCGCAGACAGCACTGGCGCGAGTTCGTCGTCGGTAGACCTGACCAGCAGCGGTCCGATCATGCGGCTGGTCAGCAGGGCCAGCACTACCAGCACCGCGAGGGTGACGGCCGTGGCGACGGTCGTGACTCGGAAGCGCATAGAGCGGCGCCGCCACAGCAAGCCGATCACCGGGGTGGGGCCGCGGCCGGGTCGATGGCGGCGTCCAGTTCCGACGTCGAGGCCAGGTAGCCGTGACCGCGCACCGTCCGCACGATGCCGTCCGCGCCCGCGGCGTCGAGCTTGCGCCGTAGGTAGCCGACGTACACCTCTACGGCGTTGCGGGTCGCGGCCTGCTCGTCGCCCCACACGGCGCGCAGCAGTTCGTCCTTGGTGACGACCGACCCCGCGCGCCCGGCCAGCGTGTCCAGCACCGCGAACTCCCGCGGGCTCAGCGACACCTGCGCGCCGTCGAACCGCACCTGACGGGTCCCCCGGTCGACCTCCAGCCTGCCCAGCCGCAGCGTCCGCCCGTTGCCCTCGTCCGAGCCGCGCCGCAGCACCGCGCGGACCTGGGCGACCAGCACCACGAACGAGAACGGCTTGACCAGGTACCCGTCGGCGCCCAGGTCGAGGCCGTCGGCCTGGTCGACCTCGCCGTCCTTGGCCGACACCAGCAGCACCGGGGTGCGCACGCCCTCGGCGCGCAGCCGCTCCAGCACCCGGTAGCCGGACAGGCCGGGCAGCATGATGTCGAGCAGGATCACGTCGAACGCGCCGGTCAGCGCCACCCGCAGGGCGCTGGGCCCGTCAGCGGCGACGACCACGTCCATTCCCTCGGCGGTCAACCCGCGTTGCAGGGCGCGCCGCACGCCCAGCTCGTCGTCGACCACCAGCACCCGAGGCTTCACAGGTGCCATCATGGCGCTAGCGGCCCACCAGGGGCGTGGACTCTCAGCCGACTCTCAGCAGGCCGGGCGCTCTCAGCACCATCTCAGCGAGGGTGGCGCAGTGTTCTCGGTGCGGGAACGACAACCCGAACAGGGGAGAGAGCAATGGACAGGAAGAGGACGGCGCTGACCGTCGCGGCAGCGGGAACAGCGGCGGGGGTCGTCGGGCTGGTCCTGATCGCGAGCCCGGCGGGGGCCAACGAGGCGCCGCCGACGCTGCCGCCCGTTAGCGCTGAGGCGCTCGTGCAGTCGGTCATCGACGCGAAGATCCCGGCGCTGGCGGGTGCGGTAGAGCTACGCAACAACATCGGCCTGCCGATCCCGGGTCTGCCCCAGGGCTCTAGCGACGACGAGCTTGCACGGGTCTACGCCGACGGACAGGGCCGCGGCCGGATCGCGCTCAAGCAGGGCGGCGGCGAGCGGACCTTCGTCCAGGACGGTACGACTACCTGGCTGTGGAACTCCTCGGACAAGTCGGTCACGAAGTTCACCAGCGAGGCCAAGGACGACTCCGAGGAGAAGCTGGCCGACCCGGCGACGGCGGCCCGCGACCTGGTCGAGCTGCTCAAGAAGGACTCCACGGTCACCGTGGACGGGACCGCGCGGGTCGCCGACCGGGCCGCGTACCAGCTGGTGCTGACCCCGAAGCCGACCGAGCGGACGCTGCTGCGCGAGGTCCGGATCGCCGTCGACTCCGAGACCAGGGTGCCGCTGCGGCTGGAGGTGCTGGCCAACGGGCAGTCCGACCCGGCGTTGCGGATCGGGTTCACCCAGTTCAGCACCGGTGCGCAGGACCCGGCACTGTTCACCTTCACCCCGCCCGCAGGCGCGAAGGTCACCGAGGGCAAGCAGGAGAAGTCGTCGGAGGACAAGGGTGAACTGCTCAAGTCGGCCGACCTGAAGGTCGTCGGCGAGGGCTGGGACGTGGTCGCGACCGGCAAGGTCCCCGCGGCGCTGCTGTCGGCGCAGATCCCGCAGTCCGGCGAGCGCGGCGGTCCGGTGGACGCCACCAGCATCCTCAAGAAGCTGGGCAAGGAGGTCTCCGGGTCGTTCGGCACCGGGTACGTGATCTCGACCAAGGTCGGCACCGCGCTGGTGACCGCCGACGGCCGGGTCGCGGTCGGTGCCGTGCCGCAGCAGGTCCTCATCGACGCCCTCGGGCAGAAGTGAGCGGCTTGACCGAGCAGAGGGCGGCCGCGGTTCCTACCGCGGCCGCCCGCACCAAGGGCCTTCGTAAGGTCTACCGGGGCACGGTCGCCGTGGACAACGTCGACCTGGTAGTCCCAACGGGTGCGGTACTGGGGATGCTCGGCCCCAACGGTTCAGGTAAGACGACGACCATCCGGATGCTGCTCGGTCTGGTGACGCCCACCGCGGGTGAGGTGGAACTGCTCGGTCAGCGGATGCCGGACGGCGCCGCGCTGGCGTTGCCCCAGGTGGGGGCGTTGGTGGAGGGGCCTGGGTTCTACCCGTTCCTCTCGGGCCGGGAGAACTTGTTGCGCTTTGCTGCGGCGGAACCGCTGTTGTCCACGTCGGACATCCCGGGGGCCGTGGGGGCGGCGCTGGAGCGGGTCGGGCTGTCGGGGGCGGCGGGGCGGCGGTTCCGGGGGTACTCACTCGGGATGAAGCAGCGGCTCGGTCTGGCGGCGGCTTTGCTGGTACCACGGCAGTTCGTGGTGCTGGACGAGCCGACGAACGGACTGGACCCCGCAGGCACGCGGGAGATCCGGACGATCATCGCCGACCTGCACGCCGCGGGGACGACGGTGCTGGTGTCGTCACACCTGCTGGCCGAGGTCGAGGCGACTTGCACGCACGTGGCGGTGCTGAACCAGGGGACGGTGGTGGCGCAGGGGGAGCTGTCGTCGCTGCTGGAGGCGGGGAGCGCGAACCTGCTGGTGACCACGCCTGAGGTGACGCTGGCGGTGGACGCTCTGCGGGAACAGCGGGTGCCTGCTCGGGCGGTGCCGGAGGGGGTTCGGGTGGACCTGACGGCCACTACGGCGCCTGCGGTGGTGGAGGTCCTGGTGCGGGCGGGGGTGCCGGTGCACGAGGTGCGGCGGCAGCGGACCGGGCTGGAGGACCTGTTCGCGCGGCTGACGGAGGACACGTCGACGGCGGAACTGGGCGATCTGGACACGTTGGTCACGGAGGACGCCCGATGAACGGGCGGGCGGCTTTCGGCCGGGTCTGGGTATTGAACGAGGGGGAAGTCCGATGAGCGCGCAGACCGCCGATCTGGTGGGTGGGGCGGGTGGGGTGGACAAGCTGGTCGTGCGGCGGGCGCCGTTGGGGCGGGTGCTTCGGTCCGAGTTGCGGATGGTGTTGCGCAGGCCCCGGACGCTGGTGGGGTTGGGGTTGTTGGGGCTGGTGCCGGTGGTGATGGGCATCGGGATCGCGATCGCGACCGCGTCGGGGGAGACCGGTGAGGGTGACGCGATGGCGGCGTTGGTGATGGGCAACGGGATGCTGTTGCCGATCTTCGCGCTGTCGGTCGCTGTCGTGATGCTGCTGCCGCTGACCGGGGCGATGCTGGCGGCGGACGCGTTGGCCGGGGAGTCGTCGCACGGGACGTTGCGGGGTATGTTGATGGCCCCGGTCGGGCGGGGGCGGCTGCTGGCGGTGAAGGCGTTCGGGGTGGCGGCGGTGACGTTGCTGGCCGTGGTGCTGATGGCGGTCACCGGGATGATCACGGGGGTGCTGTTGCTGGGGGGCGACGGCATGCTGACCGCCTCGGGGACGTCGCTGCCGTTCGGGGAGGCGCTCGGGCGGGTGGCGATCACGGTGGTGTACGTGGCGCTGCAGGTGTGGGCGTTGGCCGCGGTGGCGCTGGCGGTGTCGGCGTTCACCGAGCACCCGCTGATCGTGGTGGTGGTGACGCTCGGGCTGGTGATCGTGTCGGGGGTGCTGAGCGCGATCCCGGCGCTGGACTGGATCGACCCGGTGCTGGTGACGACGAGCTGGGACGCGGTCGGCGAGATCATCCGCGACCCCATCGCCTGGAGCCCGCTCGTGGACGGCGCCCTGCGCGCGGCCTGCTACATGCTGATCGGCGGCTCCATCGCCTACAGCCGCATGCTCACCCGAGACGGCTGACCTGCCGCTCGGGGACACAACGGCGACGCCTCGCTTGGGGCGTCGCCGTTGCGCTGTCCAGGGCGTCCTGGCTGAGCAGCCCCCCGAATCGAGCCTAGGTGGGGCTGCGCGGAGGGGGCCAGGGTGATGGTCGGGGCTGTGGACAGGTTGGGGGGATGGGGATATCCGGACGGAGCGGCAGGAATGGGCACTGGGCAGACGTTGGGCGCGGCAGGGGTAAGTGTGGCGTTCGGGTAAGAGGGAGGCGACGTCCGGTGGCGCTAACCGGTAGGCGCGGCGTCGAGCAGCCCCCGAATCAAGCCTAGGTGGAAGCAAGTGGCGGGGCCAGGGTGATAGTCGGGGCTGTGGACAGCTTGAGGCGATGGGGATCGACTGGAGTCTGCACTGGGCAGGCGTCGGGGCAGGAAGAGGCCCGTGGCGAGCATGGCGGTGTGGTTGAGGATGGCTCGCTCGGGGCGCGTCGCGTATTCCGGGCACACGGCGCCCAGCACCGCGACCGGGTGGACGACGAAGGCATGCGTCCCGGCGGAGTAAGAGCGGGGCGGTGGGGTAAGAGGGCGGCGATGCCGCGCAGTCCCAACTGTTGGACACCGGATCGAGCAGCCCCCGAATCAAGCCTAGGTGGGGGCGCGCAGAGGGGGCCAGAGTCACGATCGGGGCTGTGGACAGGTTGGGGGGATGGGGATCGTGGGGCGCTAGCCGATGATGGCTAGGCCGTCGGGGTTTAGGGATAGGGGGGTTTGGGTGTGGGGGGTGGGGGCGGGGGTGGAGGCGATGCTGGCTGTGGCGTCCACTAGGAGGGTGGGGGTTTGCACGGTGAGTCGGATGTGGTCGCGGTGGTGGACTGTGGTGGTGATGGTGCCGGTGGTGGGGCCGGGGGCGGCGTTCAGGGCCGTGGGGCGTAGGCCGAGGCGGACGGGGCCGTTGGGGAGGGGGAAGGGGGTTGGGCCGAAGGGGGTGTGGATGATGCCGTTGGTTGCTGTGGCGTCAACAAAGGAAGTGCAGCCCAGGAAGCGGGCGGTGTCCTCGTCGACGGGGTGGCGCCAGACCTGGTTCGGGGTTCCGGTTTGGACGATCTGACCGGCGCGCATGACGGCTACTCGGTTGGCCAGGGTGAATGCCTCGTCGTGGTCGTGGGTCACCACCAGGGCGGTGGTGCCGGAGTCGCGCAGCAGGCGGGACAGGTCGATGGCCAGGTGTTCGCGGAGTGATCTGTCCAAAGCAGACAGTGGCTCGTCCAGTAGCAGCAACCGGGGGCGGGGTGCGAGGGCCCGAGCCAGGGCTACCCGCTGTTGCTCGCCGCCGGACAGCTCCGTCACGCGGCGCGGGCCGAAACCGGCGAGGCCCACCAGGTCCAGCAGTTCGTCCACCCGGGCGGCGACCTTCCGCTCCCCCGCCATCCGCAGTCCGAACGCGACATTCCCCGCGACCGTCCGATGTGGAAACAGCTGCCCGTCCTGGAACACCAGCCCGAACCCGCGCCGGTGCACCGGCACCCCGCCCAGATCCACCCCGTCCCAGGAAATCCCCCCGTCCGCGGGCTCCAACCCCGCCACCGCCCGCAGCAGCGTCGACTTCCCGCACCCGGACGGCCCCAGCAGCGCCAACACCTCCCCGTCGGCGATCTCCACGTCCACCGCCGAAACAGCCGCCACCCGCCCGTACCGCACGGTCAGACCGTCAACGCGAAGCATCGAGACCTCCTCAGCACTAGAACTCCCCGACCGTGCCGACGCGGAGGCGGTCCACGGCGATGACGATGGCCACGGTGACCAGCATCAGCAGGGTGCAGGACGCGTACGCCAGCTGGTTGTTCAGCTCCCCCGGGCGGGCCACCAGGCGGCCGATGACCACGGGGAGGGTGGCGGATTCGGGGCGGGCCAGGAAGCTGGTGGCGCCGAACTCGCCCAGGGCCACGGCGTAGGCGAAGGCGGTGGCGGCGACGAAGGAACGAGCCGACAGGGGTATGTCGACCTCGCGCCAGACTCGCCAGGGTGGGGCGCCGAGGGTGGCCGCGGCTTGGCGGAGGCGGGTGTCGATCGACCGCAGTACCGGGAGCAGGGTGCGGATGACCAGCGGGGTCACCACGAGGGCCTGCGCCAGCGGGACCAGCAGCGGTGACGTGCGCAGGTCGCCGGGCAGCGCGTCCAGGGTGATCAGGTAGCCGAAGCCGACCGTCACCGCGGAGACGCCCAGGGGCAGCATCAGTGCGGTGTCGATGGTCTCGATGAGGCTGGGGCGGGCTCGGGTCCGGCCCAGCGTCACCAGTGCGACGCACGAGAGGATGCCCAGCACCAAGGCGAGCATGGTCGCATCGGTTGCCGCGCGCAGCGAGTTCAGCACCGCTTCCCAGCCCGTGACCTGCAACGACCCGCGGAACCCGGTCCCGCCGATCGCACGGTAGCCGTCGAGCCCCGACTCGAACGACTTGGCCACCAGCGACACGATCGGCACCATCAGCGCGGCGATCACCGCATACGCCGCCGCGACAACGCCCCGCTCGCCGCCGACCGGACGCCGCGCCGTGTCCGCCCGCCCCCGCAGTCGCAACGCAGTCGACCGGCGGCGCAGCACGGCCCCGATCACCAGCACCGCGACAACGGAGGCCAACTGGAGCAACGACAACGCCGCCGCCCCGGTCAGGTCGAACAGTTGCACCGTGCGCAGGTAGATCTCGGTCTCCAGCGTCGCGTACTCCCCGCCGCCCAGCAGCAGGACCACGCCGAAGCTGGTGGCGCAGAACAGGAACACCACGGCGGCCGACGACGAGATGGCGGGCCGCAGCACCGGCAGCGTGACGAAGAGGAAGGTCCGCCACCGGGACGCCCCGAGCGACCGCGCCGCGTCCTCCGCACGTCTGTCCACATGCGACCACAGCGCCGACACCGTGCGGGCCACGACCGCCACGTTGAAGAACGCGTTCGCCAGGATGATCGCCAGCGGTCCGCCGTCGCCGAACAGCGAGCGGAACGCCAGGCCCACCACCACCGTCGGCAGCACGAACGGCACCATCACCGCCGCGCGCACGAACCCGTTGCCCCACAACGACGTCCGCGCCAGCAGGAACGCGACCGGCAGGCCGGCGGCGACCGCGACAGCAGTGGCCGCCGCGGCCTGGCCGAGGGTGAAGCCGACGATGGACCAGGTGTCCGAACTGGACAGGACCGCGCCGACGCCGGGGCCGAGTCCGAGGCGGACGATCGCCACCACCGGCCACAGGAAGAAGACGGCGAGGAACCCCAGCGGCAGCGCGGCCGCGGCCAGCGCGCCGGTCAGGCCCGGACGGCCGTGCGCCACTGCTCGATCCACCGCTCCCGGTTGCCCTGGATGTCCTCGACCGGCAGCGTCGACGGGCTCTCCGGTCGCGGCGCGGCCTGCTGCCAGGCGGCGGGCAGTGCGACGCCGTCGCGCGCCGGGTAGACGTACATCGACTCGGGCACCAGCTTCTGGAACGTCTCGGAGATCAGGAAGTCGACGACCTTGCGCGCGTCGTCGGGGTTCTTCGCGCCGTTGAGCACACCCGCGTACTCCACCTGGCGGAAGCACGTGTCGAGCAGCGCGGCGGTGCGGGGCTTGCCGTCCGTGCCGATCTCCGCCGACGGCGACGAGGCGTAGGAGACGACCAGCGGGCGCGGGCCCTTGCCGGAGGACCCGGAGAACTCCTGGGTGTACGCCTCTTCCCAGCCGCTGACGACCTTGACGCCGTTGTCCTTGAGGCGCTTCCAGTAGTTGGGCCAGTCCTTGTTGCCGTAGTGCGCCACTGTCGCCATCAGGAACGCCAGGCCGGGCGAGCTGGTGGCCGGGTCCTCGACGACGAGGAGGTCCTTGTAGCGCGGGTCGGCGAGGTCCTCGAAGCTGGCCGGGGTGGCCAGTTCGCGGCCCGCGAGCGCGGCGAGGTCGACGTTGACGCACACGTCGCCGACGTCCACCGCGGTGAGCCTGCTGGAGTTGTCGACCGCGTACTTCTGCGGACCCTTGTCGGCGTCGGCGGGCTTGTACTCGGCGAAGACACCCTCCGTGAGCGCGCGTGAGGCGAACGTGTTGTCCACTCCGAACGCCGCGTCGCCGATCGGCGCGGACTTGGTCAGCACCAGCTGCGTGGTCAGCGCGCCCGCGTCGCCGCTCTTGCGCACGTCGATCTTGATTCCGGTGTCGGCCTTGAACTTGTCGAGCACCGGCTGCTCGACGGTGAACGAGTCGTGCGTGACGAGGACCACCGTGCGCTCTGAGGTGTCCTGGGAGCTCGCCGTGCAGCTCGCGACCAGCGGGATGGTCATGGCGGCGGCCAGCAGGAGGCGGCGTCTGCGCATGGGGTGTGTCCTTCCTCGGGCGAGCGCGCCACGAGCACCTCCCTGCGCGGGCATGATCCCGATCAGGTGTGGACGGTCGAGGGCCGCGTGCCCTCCTCTCAGCCCGGCGTGCCGGACTCCCGTGGCAGGGTGAGCGTACGCCTGCGGTTGGGGCCAGGATGGGGACCATGGCTGAACTGCTGAGCGACCCGGAGATCGGCAAGGCATTGGGCAGGCTGCCGCGGTGGCGGCTGGTGGAGGGCGGGTTGGTCCTGGTGGCGGAGTTCGCCGACTTCGCCACCGCCATCCGGGTGGTGAACCGGGTGGCGGAGCTCGCCGAGAGCGCCGAGCACCACCCGGACATCGACATCCGGTGGAACAAGGTGACCTTCCGCTGCTCCACCCACTCGGCCAACGGCGTCACGGCCAAGGACACCGACCTGGCGACCGAGATCGACGGGGTGGTCAGCGCCGTCGACTAGGGGCACGGCGCCCGGGCGTCCCCGGGCGCCGCCTCCCCAGGGGCTCAGGACCGGAACGGGCCGGTGACCTCGTAGGTGATGCCGCCGAAGACGTTCCCGGCGGTGCCGCGCTGGGAGGAGAAGTAGAGCCTGCGGCCGTCGGGGCTGAACGCCGGGCCGGTGAGCTCCGAGCCGGACTGGCCGGTGACCCGCAGCACCGGGGCGACCAGCGCGTCCCGGGTGATGATGTTGATCTCCATGTCGCCGCCGTCCTCGGCGACGTAGAGGTCGCCCGCGGTGGAGCGGGTGATGTTGTCGACGCCGGTCAGCGTGGCTGTGCCCGGCGGGACGAGCGAGTCGTCGTAGGCGAGGGCGATGCTGGAGGTGTCCGGGCGGTAGGCCCACACCCGGTTGTCGCCCTTGGTGGTGAACCAGCAGGTGCCCGCCGCGTAGTGGCAGCCCTCGCCGCCGTTGAACCGCTTGGCGGCGCCGACCTGCTTGCGGGTGGTGATCGGGAACCCGTCCGGGTCCGGCACGCGCGCCCAGCCGACCTGGCCGTCGACCTGGTCGTCCGCGCCGGTCATGACCTCCAGGACGCCGCTGGAGAGCTCGCCCCAGGTGTTCGGGCGGAAGCGGTAGAAGCAGCCGTCCGGGGTGTCCTCGGTGAGGTAGAGGTACCCGTGGTCGGCGTCGGCGGCGCACGCCTCGTGCTTGAAGCGGCCCAGCGCCGGGCGGGCCACGGCGGGCCGCGCGCCCCACGGGTCGGTCTCGAAGACCCGCCCGTAGTCGATCTCCTCGCAGGACAGCCAGGTGCCCCACGGGGTCGCGCCGCCTGCGCAGTTGACGTTCGTGCCCGAGAGCGTGCGGTACGCGCCGGTGACGCGGCCGGTCGCGTCGAACCGGACCGCGCCGACCCCGCCGACGAGCGGGACCTCGCTGTTGGACACGTAGATCCACCCGGTGCCGTCGGCGAAGCAGGCGCCGCCGTCGGGGGCCGGGTGCCAGAAGTAGTCGGTGCCCGCGACCTTCTGGCCGGTCCGCGCGATCACCCGGCTGCTGAAGCCGACCGGGAGCTGGATGCCGTTGGCGTCGGGGGCCAGCAACGCGCCGTACGGGCTCGGTCCTGGTTGGGCTGTCGCGGCGAACGCGGTGCCCCACGAGGCCCCGCCGACGACGGCCGCGCCACCGACGACGGCGACGCGCAAGAAGTTCCGGCGCTGCATGGTCAGACTCCGCTCTGCTGGGCGGTGTTCTCGCGTCCGTGCGGACCGACCGTAACCGCGCCTGGTGACACCCAGCGTACGTCGAGGTGTACGGGGCACTGCGGGAATCGTTCCCCGCAGAAAGCGTGTCCATTTTCTGTCCACCCGAGTGTGGCTCAGCATTGACCGAAAATCGCGAGCAACCGGTTCCAGGTAACGATCGCGCGAATACATCAGGCCACCGGGCGATCTTACTTGTAACGATCTCGCAGGGTGCGGGGACTACCTAGTCAGAGCGATGATCGCGGCGATCCGGAATGCGGCCGGACCGCGGTGGGATCTCGGCCGGACACGGCCGCCGGAATCGCCGTCAACCATTTCCCAGGACCGAGAACCACTTCGAGAACCAGGAACGACAATGAGCACCGGTGGGACGGGAACGACCTGCCCGGTGTGCCTGCTGGCCGATCCGGTCGGCACGCACTGCCCCGGGTGCGGGTGGGTGCTGTCGGCGGGCCCGTGGGCGGGCGCGCCGTCGCGGGCGCGGGCGGAGTCCTTCGCCGCGGCGTTCGAGCGGGCGTGCCGCGGGTGGGACCTGGCCGCGGCGGCGCTGGCGGCCGGGTACCCCGAAGCGGGTGATCTTGCCAGGTTCGAGCGGTTGACCGGCCTGGCGCGCGGACCCCGACCGGAGCGCGCGGACCTGGTGGCGGCGGTCGAAGCCTCGACGGTCAAGCGGAAGGCGCTCGGGACCGTCGCCGAGGTGATCACGCCGCTCCTGCTCTCGGACGCGGTGGTCGTGGACATCGCCGCGTCCGGCATCACCGTGGTGCACCTGGGCACCGACCACCTGGGACGGCCAGGGGTGCGGTCGGCGCAGCGCTGGTGCTGGCACTCGCTCGGCCTGCCCGATGACGACGACCGCGCCCGGTTCGCCTTGGCAGGCGGGGAACCCGTGGTGCTGGACCTCCCGCGGTGGCCGGACGGCGCGGTGGTGCTGAACCGGCTCGCGGGGTGGCGCGCGCTCGACGAGACCCTCGACCCGTCCGGTGTGCACGTGGTCGGTGCCGACGAGCCCGCGATCGACGACGCCCTGGTGTTGGAACTGGCCAAGGACGTGCCGCAACGGCACGGCAGTGGTCTGGTCCTCATCGATGTCGCGGCCGACGGGCGCACCACCGTGGTCGTGCAGCCGTTGTTCCCCCAGGGGGCCACGGCTGCCGACAGCCCGGAAGCGGTGGTCCGAGTTGCCGCTCCACCGCAGGACGAGCCGGTACTGCTCGCTGTCGTCGCCGGGTCGGCTGGCACGCCGCCGTGGCGCCGCACGCCGATCAGCACGACGACGGTGGAACTCGCGCCGGACCGGGAACACGCGGTGCGCTTCCGGCTGACCGGGCCGTGCACCGTGGAGGTCGTCGAACCGGACGCGGAACCGGCCCCGGCGGCCTGGACCGGTGCGATCGACCAGGTGCCCGCGCGGTACCGGCGCCACGACAGCGCGGCCGACCTCGTCGTGGCGGTCGAACTCGGCGGTTCGGCGTTCGCCCGAAGACAAGAACTGGCTCTAGCCCTGGTCGACGCCATCGAGCGGGGACACCCGGCTCCGGCGTCGGTGCGGGTCGCCGTGCTCGCGTACTCCGACCACAAAGGACGGATGCCGCAGCAGGTGCTCGCCGTGCGCGAGTTCGGCGGAGTCGCCACGGCGCGGGACTTCCTCGACGACCTGCGCGCCACCCCGGTGCTCGACCCGCGCGCGGCGCCGGTGGAGGACGCGTTGTGGGCGGCGGCAAGCCTTCCGTGGCGCTCGGTCGCGCGCACCCTCGTGGTGCTGGGCAGCCGACCGCCGCACCCGACCGAGCACTGCCCCAACGGGCACCGTTGGGACGACCTCGTGCGCAGGCTCGAACGCGACGACGTCCACCGGGTCGCGGTGTGGGACCAGCCGGAGCGCCGCGACCCCGAGTCCGCCGAGTGGACCACCGCGGCCTGGTCCGCGTTGACCAGACCGCACACCCCGTTGCGCGCGGACTGGGTCGCCGCGGACCGGCTCGCCGCCGACGCCCGCGTGCTCGGCCGCACCGGCCCGACCGCCACCCTGCCCTTCCCCCTCACCAGACTCCCGCAGGAGGAACCCCGATGAACGCAACGCGGCACGATCCGCCCGGGGACATCCGGATCGGGTTGTGGGGACCACCCGGCAGCGGCAAGACCACGTTCCTCGGCGCCCTCTACATCGCCGCGACCCGCCACGTGGGGCCGTACAAGTGGTTCATGACCGGCATGGACGACCCGTCGGAGAAGTTCCTGATGGAGTCGGTCCGGCTGATGACCCACGAGCGGACCTTCCCGGTCGCCTCGGAGGCACCGACGCGGTTGGGGTTCCGGTTCACCGGGCACCGCAAGGTCAAGAAGCGCAACGCGTTGGGCATGCCGGTCGAACGGTCCGAAGTGGTCGAGTTCGTGCTGGACGTGCTCGACGTGCCGGGTCGGTTGTTCGGCGGCACCGGCGCGGGGGCGGCCGCGGACCCCGACTTCTCCCCCGGCGGGCTCGCCTCGGCCAGCCCGCGCAACCACGAGGAGGAGCAACTGCTCGACCACCTGCTGCACTGCCAGGGGATCGTCTACCTGTTCGACCCCAAGCGCGACAAGGAGAGCAGGGACGCCTACTACTTCTTCCAGCCCGTGCTCGCCCGGCTGGCCAGGCACGTGCTGACCACCCACCGGCAGGTCAACGGCCACCTCCCGCAGCGGGTCGCGGTGTGCGTCAACAAGTTCGACGAGCAGGACGTGTACACCGAGGCCAAGCGGTACGTGGTGCAGGACGCGCACCGGCCGCACATGCCCAGGGTGCCCGACGCGCGCGCGGCGGAGTTCTTCCAGCGCCTGTGCGCGGACCCGAAGAGCAACAGCGACCTGGTCGACCTGGCGCTGCGCAACCACTTCCGCGAGCTGAACTACTTCGTGACCTCCTCGATCGGCTTCTACCTCGCCGACGGCCGGTTCCGCCCGGACGGCGAGCGGAACATCGAGGTCAAGGACGGCAAGGAGCGCATCCTGGGCCAGGTGCACCCGATCAACGTGCTGGAGCCGCTGCTGTGGCTGCACGACGTCGTGCGCAAGCAGGAGAAGTGGTGAGCCGGGCCGCCCTGCGGCTGGACTGGGCGCTGTGGGGCAAGCGGCAGTCCACACGGGACGACTACGCGGTGCTCGCCACCAGCGCGGGCCCGTTCACCCCGGCGCAGTTCGAGTCGGTCATCACCCACAACAACCCGGGCAACTCGCCCGCGGCCGAGTCCGGCCAGGACGCGCTGCCGTGGGTGTGGTTCGCCCAGCCGACCCTCAAGGGCGTCACGTACCTGGGCATCGGGATCCGGCAGTGGACCAACGACACCGACCGCACCGGGCGGCGGATCGCGATCACCAGGTTCTTCTCCCTGCCGGTGGCCGAGGCCCTCGACCTGGGGTTCGCCGACCTCTACCACACCGTCAAGGGCATCGACCTGGGCTGGGACGTTCCGGAACCGTTCCAGGGCAAGCAGATCACCGCAGAACCGGTGATCTCGACCGAGCCGCAGCGCCTGAGGCTGCCCACGGCCGCCATCGCGGCAGCGGCTGTGCTGGAGAACCCGGTGACGCTGATGGGCGGTGGTGACCTGACCTTGTCCCAGCGGCTGACCGCGCTCGACGGCGTCGCCAACGCGTTGCCCTCCGGTACACGCACCTGGCTGAGCGCGAGCACGTGGTCGAACGTGGCCGGGGTCTTCCGGTTGGCGTTCACCGACCACAAGAGCGCGGACGACACCCCGGTGGAGGTGTTCGGTGATGTCCAGCCGGAAAGCGGCTACGGGGCGGAGTTCGTGCGCATGTACCACGAACACCCGAACCTGCTCGCCTACCTCAAGCGGCGCCGCGACGTGACCACTCCGGACACCTCGCTCGTCGGGGCCGCGCTGGGTGAGATCACGCTGGCCGCGGACGTGGTGGCATTGGCGTCTTCCGGTGTGGTCCAAGGGCACCACCTGCGCAGGCTGGTCCAGCTCGGGCTGTTCCAGGAGTACTCGCGGGCCGAACGGCAGGCCGTGCTGGCCTCGTACCTGTGCGAGGCGTCGCCCGAGGACATCACGCAGGACGAGGAGATCCTGCGCACGCACTGGTCGGGCGCCCTCGACGAGACCCTGCGCGAGCGGGTGGCCGCGGCGGTCGGTGATGCCCGGTTTCCGGTCGCTGGACTTGAGCCGTTCGCCCGGTTGGCGCTCGCGGTGGACTCGCTGGACCCGTTCGGTCAAGGTCTGGTTCCGGCGGGTGTGGTCGAGGATCCGTCGACGGTGAGGGCGGCGGAGGTCGTCGTCGAACTCGGCAAGCAGGAACAGTGGGCCGCGGCGCTCTCGTCCGTGGTCGTCGACTCCCTGCCGCTGTCAGTCCACGTGGGACGGTTCTTGCTGCACGGCGAACCGCAGGAGGAACACGCGGCACTGCTTCGCGAGCTAGACCAGATCGGGGCCGCAACGGCGTGGCAGACGGTGCGGATGCCGTTCATGGAGGAGCTGACGCCGAGCGAACCCGACCTGGCCGCGTTGGACAGTGCCGATGGGGGCGCGTTGGCTGTGCTGCTGCGCAAGTCCGAGGCACGGCCGGATCGTCTACGTCAGGTGATGTCCGCGTTGTTGCCGCTGGCGCATGAACGTGTGCGCCAGGGCGGAGTACCGACGTGGTGGGCCCCTGTGCGGGCGTGCGAGCTGGAACCCGCGCAGGCCGCCTACCGGGACGTCATCGACCTCCTCGCGGGTGAACAGGTGGAGTTCGGCAACACACCCGCGTACCGGGCGGCGTTGGTGGAGTTCGGCGTCACCGAGCGGGGGCTGGTGGCCGCGGCGGTCACGGGTCAGGTCGAGCGGGACTGGGACCTGCTCGACGTGCTGTGGGACCTGCTGCACGAGGGCGTCGAGGAACCGGACGTGCCCGAGGCGGTGGTGACCGCGCTCGCTGACGCCGTTCTCGCCGACGAGCAACGTTACGAGACCATGCGGCGTTGGGACGGGTACCTGCGGCGGGACGAGCGGGTCGACGCCTGGCGGACGCTGGTGGAGCTGACCGCCGAGACCGAGGTGTCCACTGTGGTCGACCTGCTGGTGGTCTGGTGCACGCGGCGGTGGCCGACGAACACCGCCGTCCGGTCGGTGGTCGCCTCGGCGTGGGAACCGTCGGCGGTGCAGTGGCTCGAACTGGCGCAGGCCGTGGCGAACCGGACCGAGGGGTCCGTCGAACTCCCCCGGGCGTTGCTGACCGCGCACGAGTCCACCGCGGAACTCGTCGAGCCGCTGGCGCGTGCCCTGTCACTGATCACCGGCGCCCTGCGCGACCTCTCCGCCGAGCCCGCGGTGCGGCAGGCCCTGCCCCGGCTCGCTGGTAGCCGGGACGACCTGGACCACCTGGCCAGGCAGTCCGACCACTCGTTCTGGCGCATGCCCCGCTTCCGCGGCGGTGGCCAGTGACCGGGCAGGCGGTCGGGATCGACCTGGGCACGGCGCGGACGAAGATCGCGACGGCCGGGTCGGTGCACGAGTGCGCGAGCCCGCCGCTGTCGGCGGGCTCGGCCACCGGGATCGCGGAGCACGGGTCCACCAGGACGGCGGCGCGGCGGTTGGCGGTGTTCCTCGGGAACCTGTTCACCGACCTGGTGCCGGTGGTGCCCGCGAAGGCGAGCGTGGTGCTGGCCGTGCCGGACCGGTGGGCGGTGTTCGGGGCCGACTCGGTGATCTCGCCGGAGAGCGGCCAGACCGGGCAGGTGCTGCTGCGGGTGCTGACCGACGCCGTGGGATTCGCCGATGCCCGGCTGGTACCCGGCCTGCAATGCGTCGCGGCGGCGCAGGCACGACCGGGTCGGGCGGCCGGGCCGTTGCTGGTGCTGGACGTCGGCGCGGCGACGGTGGACGCGGCCGTGTACGTCCTCGACGGGCCGACGACGCGGCTGGTCGACGCCGCGCACGGGGACCTGACCAGCGCGGGGTGGCGCGAATCGCCGAGCGAGGCGGCGGCTGCGGCGGTGAAGCGACTGCTGGGCCGGTTCGACGGAACCCTGGCGCCGCACGCGGTCGTGACGGGCGGCAACGCGACGACGGCGACACTGGAGGCGATCCGGGCCGCCGCAGGGGGGCGGATCTCCTCGGCGCGCTGGGCGGACGCGACCGAGACCGCGCGGGGCGCGCTGCTCATCGCCCAGGGCGAGTCGACCGCGCTGCTGGCGTACCCGCACGAGGTCGCCGTGGTGGCGCACCTGATCAAGAACGGCGTCCTGGAGACCACCACCTTGCCACTATCCGCCACGCCCACCCGGCTGACGGTGACCGAGGACCACACCGCGCCGCTCCCGGTCGTGATCCAACTCCACCGCACCGGCCCCTGGCTCCCCGCCGGGCTCCCCACCGCCACGGCCCCCGGCAGCCACGACCTCACCCTGCACCCCAGGCACGGCACCTACGGCGCGCTCCAGATCGGCACCCGCCTGCACCACCTCACCCCCGTCGAGGAGGCCGGATGATCTCCCTGCTCACCGCGGCCGCCCTGGTCCTCGCGGCGCAGACCGGGTCCGCCGAGGTCTACCGGGACCTGGGCCTCGCCGACGCCCCGGCGGAGTTCGTCGTCCTCGTCGACACCTCAGCCTCCATGGCGACCGACCACCGGTACGACAGCACCCGGGAGGCCCTGCGCGGTCTGCTGAACGCCTTGCCCGCGAGCGACACCGTCACCGTCATCACCTTCGACACCGACCCCCACGTGGTCGACCTGCCCCCGCAGAACCGCCCGGCGGCCGTCGACAGGATGCCGCCGCCGATCGGCGAGGCGACCGACACCGGCAAGGCGATCAGCCTTGCCGTGGACATCCTCAAGACCTCCACGGCAGCAGGCGGCGGGGCGATCGTGATGCTGACCGACGGCAAAACGGCCCCTCCCAACGCAAGCGCGTACTCCTCTCCCGATTCCGCCGCTTGGCGGGACCTGGTGGGCCGGGGCCGGGAACTGGCCGACCGCGTGCGTGGTTTCACGATCCCGCTGGCGACCGGGGAATCCGGCAAGAGCCAACTCCGCACCGTCATCCCGGACACCACCGTGCTCGGATCGGGCGACCCCGACCAGATCGGCCCCCTGCTGGAACGCCTGCGGGTCCAGTTCGTCCGGGCCAGCGCCGCGAGCAAGCTCCGGCAGGACGTCACCGGTGGCATCGATGTCGCCTGGCCCGGTTTGCCGCAAGATGTCGACCTGGGTGAGCCGGTCCCGTTCGAGGTCGAACTCACGTCGAACACCAAGTACCTGCCGCTGATCGTGACCAACACCAGGGTCGAGCTGTCGGGCGGCACGGCCACCGGCCTGCCCGACCGGATCACGCTCAAGCCCGGGGAACGCCGCCGGTTCACGCTCACCGCCGACGTCGAAGTCCTCGGCAGCACCAAGGTCGGCCGCCAGCGCGCCGACATCGACGTGCGGCCGCGGCTGGTGGGCACGGTCGACACGCCGTGGCGGTCGGTGCTTGAGTCCGAACTGGACCTTCCGGTCCTGGTGCGCCCGCTGGACGCGACGACCGGCTGGGTGGGCACCAAGACCGTGGGCATCAGCCTGGCGCTGATCTGGCTGCCGATGCTCGCCGTCGCGGTGCTGGTGATCGCCGGGTACGCGCGGTGGCACCGGCGCAAGCCCAGGATGCATGGCGTGCTGATCGCCAGCTACGACGGGTGGCGCGCCGCGTACCGGCTCGACGGCAAGCGGGAAGTCCGGTTCGCCAGGCCGAGGGTGGCGGGTGAACGCGGCGAGTACGCGGTGACCGGCACCGGTGGAGGGCCACCGCAGATCGTCTACACCCCGCACCGGGGCGAGCCGTTCGAGCCGCGGCGGTGCCTGGTGGACGACGAGCTCATCGTGCACGGCGTGTCGATGCTCTACCGGGGCGGGAGGAGTTCCGATGACTGACGCACCACTCGGCCCGGAGATCACCTGGTTCGACGTGGACCGGATCGCGGTGCCGACCGGGAGCCGGATCACCGTCCGGTGGCGTACGCGCGGCGCGTGGGGTGTGCGGATCACGGCACCGGGCGGCAAGCACTTCGAGTCCACGGAAGCGCTGGGAGAACGGACTTTCAAGCTCACAGCCAGCGGCCTCGTCTCGGCGAGGGCGTACGGCGAGGGCAACACGTACGACGAGATCACCCGCGTGGTGGCGGCCTTCGAACCCGCGACCAGGATCCCCCTGCCGCTGGTGGACTTCCCCGGCCCGCCGACCCCGGTTCTCGGTGGTTCGCACCCGATCCCGATCGACCTGACCCCGGTCACCCTGGCCCTCCGGTCGCTCGGGTTGCCCGACCGGCCGACGAGGGTCTCGTTGTCCGCGAGTTGGGTGACGCCCCCGAGCGAGCTCTGGTCGACCGGTGTGGTCACCGACGCGGGCCGCTGCGCGCGCGGCGGCGCGGCGACCCGGATCATCCGAAGCCTGTTCACGGCATGGCGGAGCCCGTTCGCGGTGCGCGGCCCGGCCCCGTTCACCAGGAGGACCCGGTGATCCGCAGGATGCTGGCGAGGCTCGCGGGCGCGCACCTGGAGACCCTGGACCGCTCGCCGGTCGACCGGCCGAGGTTCACCACGACCGGCGGTGTGCTGCTCACGACCGCCGCCGTCGCCGCGGTGTCGGCGTGCTTCGCGATGGTCATGGCCGTGCACGCCCCGCTGTGGGCGGGCGTGGTCGGCGGCATCGCCTGGGGCGTGGTGATCCTCAACCTGGACCGGCAGCTGATCATCGGCATCAGCAAGCAGCACAGCGCGTTGCGCAACCTGCTCACCGCCGTGCCGCGGCTGGCGCTGGCCGTGCTGCTCGGCGCGGTGATCTCCACCCCGCTGGTGCTGCGGATCTTCCAGCCGGAGATCGACGCGCAGCTGACCGTGCTGCGCGCCGAGCGGACCGCGGCCTTCGAGCAGCAACTGACCCAGAACCCGACCATAGGTGGGATCCCGGCGCTGGAGCAGCGGCAGGCCCAGGCCCAGGCGACGGCGGACCGCAGCGCGCAGGCCGTGGCGGAGGCGGATCCCGCCGTGCAGGCGGCGGAGAAGAAGGCCGCGACCGCGCTGGCGACCTACACCGACGCGCGGCAACGAGCGCAGTGCGAGATCGACGGCACGTGCGGGACCGGGACTCCCGGGATCGCCGAGGCGGCAAGGGAAGCGGTGCGCTCCCGGGACATCGCGTACGCCGACTACCAGGCTGCCCAACGGGAGCTGGAGACGACGCGGGCGAACGCCGTCGCGAACGCTGGGACCACCTCGGCCTCGGCGCGGGCGGAGGCACAGCGGCTGACCGACGAGCTCGCGGCCGCCCGTGCCACCAAGGAGAACGCGCAACGGGAGTTCGCCGCCCGCACCGCGTCGGACGACGGTCTGCTCGCCCGGCTGGAGGCGCTGGGCGCCCTGGCGGGCGACCGGTCGGACCTCGCGTCGGCGCAGCTGTTGCTGTTCCTGCTGTTCCTCTCGATCGAGGTGCTGCCGGTGCTGGTGAAGCTGTTGCAGGTCACCGGACCGCCCACCGCGTACGACCTGATGGTCGAGGACTTCTCCGAGTCCGCGCGGCGGGAGTGGGCCAAGGAGATCTCGCGCGCCGAGTTCGTCAAGGACGACATCCAGCAGCGCCAGGCCGATCTGGAGCACGACGCGCTGCACCGGCAGTACGAGGCCGGGTTGGTGGCCAACCAGCTGCTGGTCGCCGAGCAGGCCGAGCTGGCCCGGCGGACGATCATGCGCTGGTCGCACGCCGCCGACGCGCGGGCGGCGGCCGAGGTCAACGGCTGGTTCGGACCGGGCCGGTGACCGCGGCCTTCGGCCGGTACCGGGTCGAGGGTCTGCTCGGCCGGGGCGGCATGGGTGAGGTGTACCGCGCCTACGACCCGCTCAACCACCGGTACGTGGCATTGAAGCAGCTGACCCGGGACCTGGCGCACGATCCGCTGGGCCGGGTGCGGTTCGAGCGGGAGATGAGGTTGCTGGCCAGGATCCAGTCGCCGCACGTGGTGCCGGTGCTCGACTTCGGCCAGGTCGACGGCAGGCTGTACCTGGCCATGGAGCTGCTCGAAGGCGATGACCTCGACGACGTCCTCGACCGCGGTCCGCTGCCGGTCGCGCGGGCGGTGGACGTGGTGTGCCAGGTGGCGGTCGCGCTGCAAGCCGCGCACACCGCTGGTCTGGTGCACCGGGATGTCAAACCGGGCAACATCAAGCTCGACGGCGACCACGTCTACCTGCTGGACTTCGGCATCGCCGTCAGCACGACCGGGACCACCGGGCTGACGAAGAGCGGGATGTTCATCGGTTCCGTTGACTACATGGCCCCGGAGCGGTTCGGCGCGGGGGCAGCCAGCGCGCAGTCCGATGTGTACTCACTGGGCTGCCTGCTCTTCGAGTGCCTCACCGGGCACAAACCCTTCCCGGGGAAGAACCTGCCCGCGATCATCAGCGCGCACCTCACCCAGGACCCACCACGACCGTCCACCCTGGCACCACAGGTCCCCTGGGCGCTTGACGAGGTCGTGGTCAAGGCGATGGCCAAGCGGCCGGATGACCGGATGCCGAGCGCGTCGGCGTTCATCGCGGCCGCACGGACATCCCTCGACACAACCACGGTGGAGCAGCCGGTGGAGATCGCACCGGCGGCGCGGCGCGGGTGGCGGGTGCCGCTGCTGTCGTTGGGGCTGGGCGCCTGCGCGGTGCTGCTCGCTCTGCTGATCCCATCGCTCAGCCCGATCGGGATAGTCAAACCGTCGCCGACATCGCTGCCATCGACAACACCGCCGCCTTCCGCTCCACCGACCGCCGAGATGGCGCCTCCACCGGCGGAGTGGATCAGGGGGACAGCGACGATCACGGGCTGCGGTGGGGAGTTCTCGACGCCGAACTCCACAACACCCGTGCTGCTGAGTTTCGAGAACGCCCGTGCTGACAGCGTGGCGCTGGTGGTGTACTGGGTGGACTTCGACGGTGCGCAACGGTTCTGGTTCTCGCTGCGCCCGGGGGACAAGGTCGACCAGCGGACGTGGGCCGGTCACCGGTGGGTGATCGCCGACCGGGCGTGCCTGGCGGTGGTGATCGGACCGGGGAAGGTCGTCGTCAGCTAGTCGCGGGCGCGCAGGGCGGTTTCCACGTCGGCGCGGGTGACGCCGAAGTCCGGGGCGTCGGTGAGGATGCCGAGCAGCAGGTGCTCGGGCCAGATCTTCTCGGCGCCGAGCCGCAGCGCCTCGCGGTGGCCGAGTTCGAGGGCCTTCTTCGCCTTGGCGGAGAACGGGATCGGGCCGTCGGTCGGCGCGTCGCCGGTGCCGAGGACGGCTTTCGTGGTCGCCTCGACCTCGGCCGGGGCGGGCACGAGCGCGGCCACGTCGGGATCTTGGAGCAGGGCGAGCAGCAGGTGCCCCGGCTGGATCTCCGGGAGCGCGGCGGCGCGGGCCTGCTCCTGGGAGCGGATGACGACCTGGCGGGCGCCGTCGGTGTAGCGGGCGAAGATCCGGACGTCCGCCTCGCCGGTGGCGGGGTCGGTGGGCACGAACCGCTTCTGCGCGGCCTGCTTGGTGACGCCGAGGCTGTCACCGATGGTGGTCCAGGACGCGCCGGAGCGGCGGGCGCGGTCGACGAAGTGGCCGATCAGGTGGTCGGCCACCTCGTCGAGGTGGCGGCCGAGCAGCGCGGCCTCGGTGAGCCGGTCGAGCGGGTCGTCGGCGCGGGCCTCGATGGCGGCGATCAGGTCGTCGAGCCTGGGTGCGTTCATGACGTCAACCCTAGGTTGACGATCAGGCTTCCGTCAACCCTTGGTTGACGCTGGCCGCGACCGCCTTCGCGTAGACCTCGCCCGCGAGCGCCGAGTACTCCCGGCTGTGCCTGCTGAACCGCTCCAACGAGACACCGCTGTTGACCTCCATGACCAGGTGCTCACCGTCGACCACCACCACGTCGACGGTGGCGAACCGCAGCCCGAGCGCGACCATGGCGTCCGCGCCGACCTGGGCCAGACTGTCCAGAGTGGACTGATCGGTGCACACCTCGGGTGTGGCGCCCAGGTGCAGGTTGTGCCGCCACTCGGTCGGGTCGGACCGGACCTTGCGGAACGCCAGCACCATCGCGCCGTCGAGGAACACGGTGCGGTACTCGTCGGTGATCGACAGGAACGACGACCAGGCGATGGCCCGGTAGCGGGTGGAGAGCTCACCGATGGCGGAGTGCAGTTCGTCGATCGTGCTCACCAGCCGAACCCCACGCCCCCCGGACTCGGTGTTGGGCTTCACCACGACGGGCAACTCCCGCTCCCACCGAATCGACGGCGACCCACTCCACCCCGGCCGCACCAACTGGTGGTCCACACACCCGACCTTCGCCGCCCGCAGCAGCACGGTCGTCGCGACCTTGTCATCCGCCGCCTTGGCCGAGGCCACGTTGTTCAACGGGAACGAATACCCGATGATCAACCCCCGGCTCGCCCCCAGGATCAATTCCCCGATCCAGTGCCCGCTGTGCCACGCGACCCGCCCACCCAACTCGGCCACCGCCCGCTCCACGTGCCGGACGAAATGCCGATCAGTGATCCCAGCCGACCCCACGACCCCGTCGAGAAATTCCTTCACGCACGCACCCCGTGTCCATTACGCCCCTCACCAGAGATCTTACCGTCCGCCCGATGCCCCGAAACACACGGCCGAGATCGCGCGCGTGCTGGATCTCAAGATCATCTTAGTGAGCAGATCCGAGCAGGCGATCGGACTGCCGTGCCGGTTCGCCGCCGCGATAGCGCTGACGAACGCGCCTACTTCGTCACCCCGTATGGCCCGAGAAATCTTTCACCGTTGAAGTGGATCAGATGAGTCGGGTTGTCGGCGCACCAAGCCTCGGTTTCCCAGGCGATCTGATTCAGGTACTTCCTCATCGTCTGACGATCCGGAAAACAAGATACATAGACCAATCCAGCGGAGGACTGCCCGAACAATGTCGCAAGCTCACGATGCCGCTTGGCATCTACCGGACCATGCGAGTCGGCCGCCTCCATGAGAACCAGCCAGTTCTTGGCGGTAAAATAGACGACCAGATCCGGCATCTTGCCGTGTTGGTCGACTACGACGCCCAACTCGACGAGGCTCTTCTCGTCAAAGAAGGCCCACTTCGCGTCAGCATCGCCGACATAGAGCACCTGGCCGCCCGGCGTAAAGCGCTCGCAGAACTCGTCGATCATCTTCTTGATCAGCCTGTTCTGGCCGCCAGGACTCAAGGTGATCGGACGGCCGTCTGGCAACGCGACCGGAATACGTTCCAGCGAGCGCGCCGCAGCATATTGACTGATCAGACCCGGCTGTTCTCGGAGATACTGCGCGACCAGTTCGTAGAACTGCCCGGTGCCGTAGGCTTGCAGTACCTTCAACACTCGCGGGGGTATCGCGTAGCACCACTTGGGCGAGTTGATGGCACGGTCAGGCTGGTCAGGATTTTGCTCTACCAATGCCACTTCAGCGAACTGGTGCAGGGTTGAGCGGCGTATTGTCTCGCGAGTGTTGGGCTTGTAATCAACACCATACTCGTCACGAATCCAGTCCATGATGGCCCGGGTCCCCAGCAAAGGAGCGGTAGCGCTGGACCACGAGTCGCCCGGCTTCAACTGGAGGAGGGCCAGCAAGACTCTGGCCGAACGCTCATTACTGCGTTCCTTGTCAAAGCCGAGCGATTCCAGCACGATACGCGCATGCTCAACCTGGTCGTATGCGACATCGTTCATGCTGCGACCTCAGGGAGCACGATCTTCTCGACCCACTTGTCCAACTCGTCTTGCGCATCCAACCGCGTCTGCCCTCGACTGCCGAGTTCATGCAGAATATCCAGTGGAGGATAGCGCAAGGCGCGCAGGTCGGTTGCATTGACCTGCGTGTGCCCGGAGAAGGTGCGGAAGTAACGATCCACAACGCTGCTATTGAGCCAGATACTCAACCCGATGGCGACCGCTCGACCAAGACCGCGGCCGGCATCATGGATCACATTGAGGTGATTTTCGAACGCCACATCAATGTCACCATTGTATACGGGGTCCCACACCGCAGCCACGATACGCCGCCGCTCTTCCTTCGCGGAGAACCTCTTGATCACCACATAGTAACCACTAGGCATGAGCAGTTTGCGGTCCTCGTCATTCACGATCGCGTATCCTTGAGCCTTTTTGGTCACCTGCGGCCACTCGATCACGCCGCCTCGCAGGTTGACCGGGTAGATCAAAGGAAGGTTGCCTTCAGCCGGAACCGCTCGAAGGTTGCCCTTTGCCCGAAAATCGACAACCCGGCCAGTGGATACCTTCAAACCTAGGTCAGGCAGTCCACAGGACATCGTCGACATGAGGCGCGCCGCCGACTGATCATCCCGATCAGCAGTGATCCACAAGAACTTGTGCGGATCGTCCGGGCGAACCACCTGGTCGTAGCCTACGATGTGCTCAGACGCCTCATCCGTATGCCCGCGGCTGACTGTGAACCGGACCGAGTCGGCTTCTCCATGTTTGGTCCCGGAGAATATGATGTTCTCTTGCAGGACGCCAGTATCGGAGAACACCGTCGACCGAGACTCAAATGTGTGAACTCGATCCAGGGTCAGCGTCGCCAGCAAAAACTTTCGAAACTGCTCGAAGTATGGGCCATTCGCGAACGACCTCGGAGTGATCGCCACCAATTGGCCCATATCACTCAGGTGCCTCAACCCGATGACCACGAAGGCCGCATACAGATTGGGACAGTCAACTCCGGAGAACGACAGCGCCTTCCGGTACGGTGATGTGACAGACATCTTCGCGTACGGCGGATTCATGATCACAAGGTCGTACGAGCCCAGGAGATCGTCCTGCGGGAACACCCCTGCCACCGAGTCGAGCAGGTCTTCACGACGGATGTCGACCGACACCTCAGTACCTCGCTCGGCCGCATACGTCTGGCACAGGCCCGCGGTCTCCGCCAGAGCAGGCAGCAGGCTTTCGTCCACTTCGACCGCCGTCACGTGCAGCGGTCGACCAGGCTGCTCGGTGATCACCCGATTGATGACCGCCGCCATCAACATTCCCGAACCCGCGCCTGGATCAAGAACACGGATTACCCCGTCTCCGTGTGGAAGACGGGGCATGGCCGCTACCAGTTCGGCCGCCAGATGCGGGGTGAAGAACTGGCCGAGCCGATCTTGCTCGCCACTGTCAAGCCGGGACAGAGCCTGAACTCGGACTTGCTCGGCTTCTTCTAGCACTCCACCGCCCATGTGCACGGAGTCTATGACGGAACCATGACAGCCACTGCGTCCGGTAACCACGCAGGTCTAGACGTTGAACCTGAACTCGACCACGTCGCCGTCGGCCATGACGTACTCCTTGCCCTCGATCCGGACCTTGCCCGCGGCTTTCGCGGCGGACATCGAGCCCGCGTCGACCAGGTCGGCGAAGGAGACGACCTCGGCCTTGATGAAGCCGCGTTCGAAGTCGGTGTGGATGACTCCCGCGGCCTGGGGGGCGGTGGCGCCCTGGGGGATGGTCCAGGCCCTGGCTTCCTTGGGGCCCGCGGTGAGGTAGGTCTGCAGGCCGAGGGTGTGGAAGCCCGCGCGGGCGAGGGCGTTGAGGCCCGGTTCGGTCTGGCCGACCGACTCCAGCAGCTCCCGGGTGGACTCCTCGTCCAGCTCCAGCAGTTCGGACTCCACCTTGGCGTCGAGGAACACCGCGTCGGCGGGCAGGACCATCTTCGCGAGTTCGGCGACGCGTTCGTCGTTGGTGAGCACTGCCTCGTCGGCGTTGAACACGTAGAGGAAGGGCTTGGTCGTCAGCAGTGACAGCTCGCGCAGCAGCGAGGTGTCCACACCGGCGGTGAACAGGGTGCGACCACTGTCCAGGATGTCCCTGGCGGCCTGGGCGGCCTCGAGCAGGGGGCGGGCCTCCTTGCGGGTGCGGGCCTCCTTCTCCAGCCTGGGCAGCGCCTTCTCCAGGGTCTGCATGTCGGCGAGGATGAGCTCGGTGTTGATCGTCTCGATGTCGGCGAGCGGGTCGACCGCGCCGTCGACGTGGACGACGTCCGGGTCGTCGAACACCCGGATGACCTGGCAGATCGCGTTGGCCTCGCGGATGTTGGCGAGGAACTTGTTGCCCAGCCCCGCGCCCTCCGACGCGCCCTTGACGATGCCCGCGATGTCCACGAACGACACCACGGCCGGGACGATCTTCTCGCTGGAGAACACCTCGGCCAGCCGGTCGAGCCGGGGGTCGGGCAGGGCGACGATGCCGACGTTGGGCTCGATGGTGGCGAACGGGTAGTTCGCGGCGAGCACGTCGTTGTTCGTCAGGGCGTTGAACAGGGTGGACTTGCCGACGTTGGGCAGGCCGACGATCCCGAGGGTCAAACTCACGGTGCCTGAGTCTACGGACCGCCCCGGAGGATGCCCGACCGCCCGGTCGTGTGCGAAATAGTTACCAACACCGTTCCCAGTTTTGGTGACTAAACGATGTATGTACTAGGCCCTTCATCCGCAGCAAACCCCCCGTTCGCGTGGTAACAAGCGGGCGCTGGGCAACGATGCGAGCACACTGCGTGCCAAATCGTCCAGTCCCACTCGACTGGATTAGCCCAGATGGACGCTAGTCACCGGGACGGTCGCGAAGAACACTCCGTGAGCGCCCCCGCGCTCGTCCACCGACCGGAGGTCCAGGGGCGCGCCCAGCTCACCCGCTGAGGAAGAAGGAAGTGGGATGATTCAACCCCCCAGGCGACGGCGTGGCCGGATCGCGCTCGGCATGGCGTTCACCACCGCGGTGGCGGGCGCCGTGCTGACGACGATCCCGACCGCCAACGCGGCGCCCGTCCAGGTCCCCACCGAGGACGGCCCCGGTATCGGCAAGCACGACCAAGAACTGCTGACCAAGGCCCAGCAGGCCGGTGAGAAGACCGTCAAGGTCCTCATCGCGACGAAGGACGGCGACGCCGCCCGGCACGTCGACGAGCTCACCAAGGCTGGCGCCAAGGTCGAGTACCGCGAGGACGAGATCGGCTACGTTCGGGCCGAGGTCGCGGTGGACAAGGTCGTCAAGCTCGCCAAGCTGCCCGGCGTGCAGGCGCTCGACCTGGACGAGAACGTCGCGCTGGACGACCCCCGGCCCACCGGCCAGGTCGACCCGACCCCCCAGCCCGCCCCCGGCTCCAGCACGCCGCGGGTCAACCCGTACATGCCGATCGGCGACACCAACGCGGCTCAGTTCGTCAACGAGCACCCCACCTGGGACGGCCGCGGCACCACCGTCGCCATCGTCGACAGCGGCATCGACCTGGACCACCCGGCGCTGAACAAGACCAGCACCGGTGAGCGCAAGATCAGCGACTGGGTCACCTACACCGACCCGACCTTCACCGACGGCGTCAACAACGACGCCGACCCGACGTGGATCCAGATGTCCACGCCGACCACCGGCCCGGAGAACGGCCTGCCCGGCGAGTCGGGCGCGCTGCGCTACGGCGTGTTCAACGAGCGCGACTCCCGCCTGGGTGGCGAGCTGGGCAACGACGTCAACCGCGACGGCAACCCGGCTGGCAGCAACGGCCTGTTCGGCGTGCTGTGGAACCCGGCGACCGGCACCGTCTGGGTCGACACCAACCAGAACAAGAACTTCGGTGACGACCAGGCGCTGACCGACTACAAGGTCAAGTACGACATCGGCTACTTCGGCAAGGACAACCCGGCCACCCCGGTCAAGGAGTCCCTGCCCTACGTCGTGCAGACCGACGTGGCCAACAACGTGGTCAACATCGGCATCGTCTCCGGCGCGCACGGCTCGCACGTCGCGGGCATCGTCGCCGGTAACCGCCTCTTCGGCGGCACCGTGAACGGCGCGGCCCCCGGCGCGAAGCTCGTCTCGGTCCGGGTCTGCCTGTTCATCACCGGCTGCACCAACCACGCGCTGCTCGAGGGCATGATCTACTCCGCCCGCGACGCCGGTGCCGACGTGATCAACATGTCGATCGGTGGCCTGCCGCCGCTCAACGACGCCAACAACGCGCGCGCCGAGCTCTACGACCGGCTCATCGACACCTACAACGTGCAGATGTTCATCTCCGCCGGTAACTCCGGCGCGGGCCTGAACACCGTTGGCGACCCGTCGGTGGCCACCAAGGTCCTCTCCGTTGGCTCCTACATCACCAAGGAGACCTGGAAGAGCAACTACGGCTCCGACCTGGGTCGCGCGGAGAGCCTGCACGGCTTCTCCTCCCGCGGTCCGCGCGAGGACGGCGGCTTCAAGCCCGACATCATCGCGCCCGGCTCGGCGATCTCCACCGTGCCGACCTGGCAGGCGGGCCAGCCGGTCCCCGGCACCTACACCCTGCCGCCCGGCTACGCGCAGTTCAACGGCACCTCGATGGCATCCCCGCAGGCAGCCGGTGCCGCCGCGCTGCTGGTGAGCGCCGCGAAGGCCAAGGACGTCTCGCACACCGCCGCGCAGATCCGCACCGCGTTCCGCTCGACGGCGCGCTTCGTCGACGGCCTCGGCGCCTACGAGCAGGGCAACGGCCTGATCGACACCAAGAAGGCGTGGGCCCTGCTCAAGGACAACCCGAAGATCACCGACATCTCGGCGACCGTCCCGGTCAACACCGTGCTGTCCCCGCTGCTCAAGACCCCGGGCGTCGGCACGGGCATCTACGACCGCGAGGGCGTCAAGGCCGGTGACCGCTACACCCGGACCTACACCTTCAAGCGCACCACCGGTTCGGACTACCCGGTGACCTACCAGGCCAAGTGGGTCGGCAACGACGGCACCTTCAGCTCGCTGCCGGTCGTCACGCTGCCGAAGAACAGCGCGGTCAAGTACACCGTGACGATCAACCCGCGCTCCGCGGGCATCCACTCGGCGATCCTGAACCTCGACAGCCCGCTCACCTCGGGCATCGAGGCGCAGACGCTGAACACCGTCGTCGCGGCCGAGGACTTCACCGCGGCCAACGGCTTCTCGGTGCGCAAGGGCGGCCAGCTGGGTCGCAACGAGGTCGCGAAGTTCTACTACCGCGTCCCCGCCAACACCCCGGCGTTCAAGGTCGACCTGCAGGGCGGCGGCACCGGTGCCGGTGCGGGCCAGCTGCGCTTCCTGCGCTTCCACCCGTACGGCTACAGCATCGAGGCCAACTCCTCGACCAACTGCTACAACCCGCCCGTCGCGGGCTGTGACGCCGGTAGCCCCACCAGCCGGACGATCACCAACCCGCAGGCCGGTGTCTGGGAGGTCGTGGTCGAGGCCCGTCGCACCTCGGACACCGCCTTCGCGCCGTTCACGCTGACCACCTCGGTCCTCGGCGCGTCCGTCACCCCGAACCCCGACACCATCGCCTCGGCGACCAAGGGCACCCCGGTGGCGCGCAGCTACACGCTGAAGAACCTGTTCGGTTCGTTCACCGGTAAGGCGAACGGCACCGCGCTCGGCAGCGCCAAGCTGGGTCAGCAGAGCATCGCCGACGGCGAGAACAAGCAGTTCCCGATCGTCGTTCCGGCCGGGTCGACCTCGCTGCGGGCGAAGATCGGCAAGACCTCCGACGTGGCGGCCGACCTCGACCTCGCGGTCTACAACTGCTCCTCGGGCAGCTGCGTGCTGGCCGGTCAGCAGGCCGACGGCGACTCGGAGGAAGAGGTGACCATCGCCAACCCGGCGGCGGGCACCTGGATCGTCCTGGTGCAGGGTTACGCGGTGCCCGCGGGCACCACGACCTACGACTACCTGGACGTGTTCGCGAACCCGGCGTTCGGCTCGGTGGCCATCACCGACGCCAACGCGGTCCGCGCGGCGGGCGCCCAGTGGACGGTCTCCGGTTCGGTCACCGCCAACCAGGCCCCGGCCGCCGGTCGTGTGCTCCTGGGCAGCGTCGAGGTCCGCAACGACGCCAACGTGCTCATCGGCACCGGTGACGTGGTGGTCCAGGCGGTGTCATAACCGCACCTGCAATCCCAGCGGTAAGACGAGTGGGACCCGCCGTTCGCGGCGGGTCCCACTTGTTTTGTGGGCCGTACGGATGCACATGTCTCTTTCTTGCCAGCTCTTGTGCTTGCACGCCGGCAGCATGGTCGGGTGTTGATCGACCCGGAGCTGGGATACCGCGCGGTCGTCTCCCGCGACGCGCGCTTCGACGGTCAGTTCTTCCTCGCCGTGCGGCCGACCGGGCTCTACTGCCGACCATCGTGCCCGACCATCGCGCCGCGGCGCCGCAACGCGGAGTTCTTCGCGACCGCGGCCGCCGCGCAGCAGGCCGGGTACCGGTCATGCAGGCGCTGCCTGCCCGACATCATCCCGGGGTCCCCCGAGTGGGACACCCGGGGTGACCTGGCCGGACGCGCGATGCGGCTGATCGTCGACGGTGTGGTGGAACGGGAGGGCGTGCCGGGTCTGGCGCGTCGGGTCGGGTACTCCGAGCGGCACCTGACCAGGGTGCTGACCGCGGAACTCGGCGCTGGACCGCTGGCGCTGGCCAGGGCGCACCGCGCGCACACCGCGCGGCTGCTGATCGAGACCACCACGATGTCGGTGTCGGACGTGGCCATCGCGTCCGGTTTCGCCAGCGTGCGCCAGTTCAACGACACGATCCGGTCGGTGTTCGCGACCACGCCGTCGGAGCTGCGGGTCGCCGCGCAACGCGCTGGCCGGGGCAGACAGCCCGCCGGAGCGGGCCGGGTCCGGCTGCGGCTCCCGGTGCGCACGCCGTTCGACGCGGCGGGAATCCTGGCTTTCCTGTCCGCCAGGGCCATCCCGGGCGTGGAGTCCGCGCGGCCGGGCAGATACGCGAGAACCCTTCGCCTGCCTCATGGTTCGGCTACCGCGCACTTGCGTCCGGCAGGCACGCACGTCGAATGCACACTGCGTTTGGCGGATCTGCGCGACTTGAGCACAGCGGTGTCCCGTTTGCGCCGACTGTTCGACCTGGACGCTGACCCTGCCGCCGTGGATGGCGTGCTGGTGTTGGATCCGGCTCTAGCGGCATCTGTCGCCGTCACACCGGGGATTCGCGTACCGGGCAGCGTGGACGGCACAGAGACGGTCGTGCGGGCGCTCTTAGGTCAACAGGTGAGTGTCGCCGCTGCCCGGACCGCTGCGCGCCGGTTGACCGAGGCCGTGGGCGAGCAACTCCTCGTGCCAGAGGGGGAATTGACGACCCTGTTCCCGTCGGCGGCCGCCGTCGCCGAGCGCGCCTCGGAGATCCTGACCGGCCCCGCGCGTCGCGTCGAGACGATTCGCACCATTTGCGCCGCCATCGCCTCCGGGGACATCGAACTCCACGTTGGCGTTGACGGCGAGGCATTACGCAGCCGGCTCCAGTCCTACCCGGGCATCGGCCCGTGGACAGCCAGCTACGTCGTCATGCGCCTCTTGGGCGACCCGGACGTCTTACTCCCCCAGGACCTGTCGCTGCGCAACGGCGCCCGCGCGTTGGGTCTTCCTTCCAGCATCGAGACACTGACCGAGCACGGCCGCCACTGGCGCCCTTGGCGCTCTTACGCCGCCATGCACCTTCTCCGGGCCGCAGGGCCCGCCGTCTAGCCACATTCCTTGAGCCACTGACGTTTCCGCTCGACCACTCTCAGCCGGAGAGCTCCAGGGTCGAGCCGGTCCGGCCTTTCCGCACCCGCAGTCGGGTGGGGACGCGGTGCCTGAGTTCGTCCACGTGGGACACGATGCCGACCACCCTGCCGCCGTCGCGCAGTTCGTCCAGGATGCCCATGACCTCGTCCAACGTGCCCGCGTCCAGGGTGCCGAAACCCTCGTCGACGAACAGGGTGTCCAGCAGCGCTCCCCCGCCGCTCTCCGCCGCGACGACGTCCGCGAGGCCCAGCGCCAGCGCCAGCGACGCCAGGAACGACTCGCCGCCGGACAGGGTCTTGGCGGGGCGGGTCACGCCCGAGTAGTCGTCCAGCACGTCCAGACCAAGGCCGCCGCGCGTTCCCCGGGCGCCTGCCTGGTCGGAGTGCTCGAACGAGTAGCGGCCCTGGGTCATCTTGCGGAGTCGTTGGCTGGCGGCGACGGCGACCTCTTCAAGCCTGGCCGCCAGTACGTAAGACCGCAGGGACATCTTGGTGCTGTTCTGGCCGCGACCGTTGACCACGTCGGTCAGCGCGTCCAGTTCGGCGAACTCGGCTTCAAGGGGCGCCAGTTCAGCCCACGCCTTGCGCAGCGTCGTGCCCAGCGCGGCTAGTTGATCCAACCGCGATGAGGTCGCCTGCTCATGGGCGTATGCGTTCTCGGCTGCCCTTCGCGCTACCGTCGCCGTTTCCATCAGCGGGGCCAAGTCGATGTCCAGGTCTGCTTCGATGCCGAAGAGGTCTGGGTCGGACAAGGTGGCGCGGTGTTGTTGTTCGGCCTCGGTAGCGTCAACGATCCGCTGGCGGAGTTTGTCGATGATCGGATCAGTGCGGGCCGCGGCTAGGGCTTCGGCGAGTTCGTGGAAGCCTGCGGTCGAGACCTGGTCGGCGAGGGCGTCGCGCTGTTCGCGGACTCGGTCGCGGGCAGTTAGGGCTATCGCGTGGGATTCGATTAGGGCGTCAATGGCGGCCACGGTCGTCAGGACGTGCTGGCGGCGCTCGGCCACCGAGGCGTGACCGGCGCGCGCCTCGTCCACTATGGACTGTCGGCGGTCGATGGCGGACTTCAGCTCGGCGGCCTCGGACGCGACCTTCCCGGCCTCGACGTCCAGCTTCGCGTGCTCGCCGCGCAGCGCCTCGTGGTCACGCTCCACGTTCTGCAGGGCGCGTTCCAGGTATGGATAGCGGGAGGCCAGGTCGTTGGCGGCAACGAACGCCTTGTCGGCTTCGGCGTAAGCGGCCGCGAGGTCCTGGCCTTCCCACGGCGTCAGCTGCTGCAAGAGGGAGTCGACGGCCGCACGGGCCCGGGTGAGCCCGATGCCTGCCTGTTCACGAACCCGCATCGCCGTCACCTCAGCCGCTTGCGCTTTCCGCTCGTCGGCGGCGGTGGCCGCACCGGAGGGCATTGACGCGGGGTGCGGGTGTTCGTGACCGCCGCAGACAGGACAAGGTGCGTCATCAGTCAGACCTGCGGCTAGCTCGGCTGCCATGCCGTCCAGGCGGAGTTGGCGTAGGCGCTGGACCTCGTCGCGCGCGGCCTGGTGCGCGTCAATCGCGGTGCGCGCGGCGTCTTCTGTCTCGACGACCGCCCTCCGCGCTGTGGGCAACGCCTTCTGGTTGCCCAGGGCGGCATTGACCTCGGTTCGGCGCGCGCGCAGTCCGACCAGCTCGGCACGCGCGGTCGTGGCGGCGGTAAGAGCGTCGCGCGCCTTCACGAGTTGGTCGGGGTAGGACTTGAGCTGGTACTCGATCCGCGTCACGTCGGCCCGGATGGCCTGTTCGCGTTCCACGAGCACCCCGAGCCGACGCTTGTCAGCGCGCTGGTGCTCGGCCTCCTCGACCAGCTTCGCCAGTCCCCCGGCTTCCTCGCGGAGGTTGCCCACGGCCTCGCGCAATGTCGGCAGGGCGGCGTCTGCGTCAGCGAAACCCCGTTGGGCCACAGCCTCGGCTTGGGTGACGACCTTGGCGTCAGCGTCGTCGGCGCGGCGCTCCAGGGTCATCAGCTGCTCGGTGGCCGCCACGACCGGGATGGCCCGCTCGGCAGCCGCGAGTTCGTCGCGCCAGGCGACCCGCTCGACGGATTGGTGGGCCAGCTCCGCGAGGCCGTTGACGGCCCGGTGGACGCGCTTCACGCGGCCCTGGAGGTCCCGGCCGTCCAGCAACGCCTCGTCGGCCCGGTCGCGCCGCTTCGCGGTCGCAGCGGCCGCCTCAGCGGCCTTTCCGGCGGCCTGCTCGGCGTCGGCGAGGATGGCCTCGAGCCAGGGCGGGTCCGGCTGTTCCGGCGTGTCGATGCCCGCTGCCTGGGCGAACCGGGCGAGCACCAGGTTCGACCCGGACCGGCGCTCGTCGCGTTCGCGGCCCAGTTCCCGGCGCTGGTCGCGGAACCACTGCTCGACCCGCTCGAAGTGCTCGGTGCCGAACAGCTTCTCCAGCAGCTTCTCCCGCTCCTCGGTCGAGGACCGGAGGAACTTCGCGAACTCGCCCTGGGGCAGCAGGACGACCTGGAAGAACTGCTCCTTCGTCATGCCGAGCAGCCGCTCGATGACACGGGCCACCTCGTCGATGCGGGCCACGCCCTCCGGCCGGTGACCGGACGGCGGAGCGCTCACCCACGTCAACGACGCCTTCGCCTGCTGCTTGGTGGTGCCGCCCCCACGCCGCTTAGGTCGCTCGTACTCGGGACTACGCGTGATCCGCAGCCGGTGATGCTGGACGGTCAGCTCTAGCGTCACCTCGGTGTGTGTGTCCGGGTCTGCATAATCGCAACGCAAACGCTTGGCATCCGCACGCGCACCGGGCACCGCGCCGAAGAGAGCGAAGGCGACCGCGTCGAGCAGGGTCGTCTTACCCGCGCCCGTGTCACCGTGCAGGAGGAACAAGCCCTCTGCGCCCAGCGCATCGAAATCGACCTTCTCGGTCCCCACGAACGGCCCGAACCCGGTCAACTCCAGGTGATGCAGCCTCACTCGCGCTCCTTACCTGCGACGGCGGCAAGAGCCTCCCGGAGTAGCGCGCGCTCGCTGTCGTTCGGCGGGCTATTGCGGGTGTCCTCCACGAAGCAACAGGCGACTTCCTCGTCCGTGCGCCCCTTGACGGTCTCGGTGTACCGGCGGACGCGCGGCTTGCCGCCCTCCGGGAGCCAGTCGAGGTGCAGCGCGTACGGGAAGCGTTCGCGCAACCTGCGCATGGCGTCGAGGGGTCGGACCTGGTCGGTCAGCTCAACGGTCAGGAACTTCTCGATCTCGACGTCGAGCGTGGGGTCGGTCAGCAGGTCTTGGATCCGCCCCCGCAGGCGGCCAAGAGCGCGCGGTACGGACAACTCGCGCCGTTCGACTCCAACGAGGCCGCTGGCATCAAGCTCGACCAGCCAGACCGACTTGCGGTGGTTCGCCTCGGAGAACGAGTACGCCAGAGGACTACCCGAGTAGCGCAGGTGCTCGGCCAGGACCTGCGGACCGTGAAGGTGTCCGAGGGCCGCATAGTCGATGCCGTCGAACAGGGAGCCCGGCACGTGGGGGACGCCACCGACGGCGATGGTGCGCTCGGAGTCGCTGGCCTCACCACCGATCACGAAGGCGTGCGCGAGAACGACGGACCTAGTCCCGCGCACAGCCAGGTCGGCCTTGATCCGGCGCATAGCCTCACCGAGCACGGCGGCGTGACCGCGCAGTTCGGGATCTCCTAGCGCGTGGCGAGCCAACTCTGGTTCGAGGTAAGGGATGCCGTAGAAGGCAACGGGGCCGTGTGCGTCATCCAGGAGTACTGGCTCGTGCAGGTCCGCGATCGCGGTGCGCAGGTGCAGGCCCCCGGCTTTCGCGAAGGCGGCGAAGGCACCCAGGCGAGGAGCGGAGTCGTGGTTGCCCGGGGTGATGACGATCCGCGCACCGGCCGCCGCGATGCCGAGCAGCACGCGCGCGCACGTGTCGACGGCCTCGGCTGAGGGCACTGCTCGGTCGTAGAGGTCACCGGAGACCACAACGACGTCGACCCGCTCGGTGTCGACCAGATCGGCCAGGCCACCGAGCACCGCTTCCTGCTCGGCGAGCAGGTCGCGACCGTGGAACGTGCGCCCCACGTGCCAGTCGGAGGTGTGCAGGACCCGCATGACGGGCCACGGTATGCCGATCTTGCCCCCGATCGGGGGAGGCTCGCCGGTCGAACGCCCGTTCGAGCCTGGTTCTGTCGGGGCAATACGGTAGAGATCACTGTTGTCGAAGGAGGTGTCGCCGTGACCGCCGTGCTCGGCACGATCGTCGCCGTGCTCGCCCTGCTGCTGGTCGGCGCGGGCGGCCTGTTCTGGCGGCTTTACACCGACGCGCTGCGCCGGGCCGACGCCGCGCGCGCCGAGGTGGTCGCCGAACGGCACCGCTCGGACGGGCACCAGTCCGCGCTGCGCCGCTACGAGGTCGCGTTCGCGTCCATCAGCGGCCGGGGCGAGCTGGGCGAACAGGTGCTGGTGGAGACGGCGCGCGCGCTGGGGTTACGCGAGGGCCTGCACTTCACGCTGCAGACCGACGTCGCGGGCGGCGGCGCGGCCCGGCCGGACCTGCTGCTCGTGGTCGGCGACGACCGCCGCGTCCCGGTCGACGCCAAGATGAGCATGGCCACCTGGGCGGAGGCCGTGGAGACCGACGACGCCGAGGAACGGCTCGACGCGCTGCGCGTGCACGTCCGCAACATCCGCTCCCGCGCGGCCGAACTGGCGGGCAAGGGCTACCAGCGCTGGGCGGACGCGATCTACGGCACGGTCATGTTCGTCCCGTCCGACGCCGCCGTGGTGTCCGCGCTCGACACCGACCCGACGCTGCTGCGCTGGCTGCTCGACCGCCGGGTGTTCCTGTGCGGGCCGACCGGGTTCGCGGTGCTGGCCTCCGCCGCCCTGTTCGCCGCGACCGAGCGCACCCTCGCCGCCGACGTCGACGCGGTCCGCGCGGGCGCGGGCGCGGCCCACCGCAACGCCACGGCCGCGGTCGAGGCGGTCAACCTGTCCAGCACCCACCTGCAGCGCTTCCTTTCGGCGCGACGGCGCGAACTCGACGCGCTGGAGCAGTTCCGCTCCACGGTGACACCGCTCAGCGAGGCATCCGGATCCCCGACCCCGGTGCCTGAACTGCGGCGGGTCGAGGAACTCCTGGCGGGCGGCGAGGAGGAACTGACCGGCTGAACCGGTCATACCGGGCGACGCCGACTCCCGGTTACGGCCATGTCACGGCGCGTCGCCGCCGAGACGGACTAATGTGCCCGTGTGACCGCGACCCGCGATCGCCGCAGCGATCTCGACGACTCCCCCACCGCGCCCGCGTGGGACGAACGCCCCATCCTGGGCCGCTCGCGCGGGCTCCCCTGGTGGGGCGCGGTCCTACTCGCCTTCGGCCTCACCGCCGCCGCCGCCGTGATCGACATGCAGTCGCAGGGCACCCTCGGCAAGATCTTCCAAGCCACCTACATCATCAGCTGCGTGGCCGCCATCAGCCTGGTCCGCCGCGCGAACCTGTTCGGCCCCATGGTCCAGCCACCCCTGGTCTTCGCCCTGGTCGCCATCACCGCCAACATAGCCATGGCCCCCGACGACGGCGGCAAGACCAAGCTGCTGCTGACCATCGGCATCCCCCTCACCAGCAACTTCCCCACCATGGCCATCACCACGGGCATCACCCTGGCCTTGGGCATCCTGCGCCTGTTCACCCAACGCGACCCCAGTCGTGTTGCTGGGGGGAAGCCTGCACGGGAACGGCCCACTGCCGCCGCCGCTGCTTCCGCCGCTAGGCCCAAGCCCGCTGCTCGGGAACGGCCTGTTGAGCGGTCGGGTGGTCGGTCGGAGGACCGCAAGCCTCCTCGGAAGCCTCGGGATCGCGAAGACCGCGGGTAGATCACACGCCCCCAAGCAACGTTGGCCAGCCACGCGCTCCTCGGATCCGCTGGTGCCAAGCCGGCTCGATGGGGCGGACTTGTTTTGTGTGGGGGAACGGCACACGTAGCGTCGTTCGCGGCAGGGCCTGCTTTTCGGCCCCTGCTTTGCGGTTCTGCCCGGGTGTCGTAGGGGCCCCGCGCAAAACAAGTTCGCCCCATCGAGCTTGTCACTTAGATCGCGCCCAGGCCAATGCCGCAGGCGAGGCGTTTTCGTCGACGCCGCAGGCGAGATCGAGAGCCGCCACCCCTCAGCTCAAGATCAAACCAGCCAACGCAGCCCCCGATATACAGCTTACCGGCGGCCACCGACCAAACGGGCAGAGCGAGCGCCCCCCTGTGGACAACTCCATGAAGAGCCTGCTGCCGGCGAGGCACAGCGCCCCACCGGCAGCAGTCAAGCTAAAGCAGCCTCTAACCCGCGTGGTCTTCCAACATCTCCGTCACCAGCGCGGCGATCGGCGACCGCTCCGACCGCGTCAACGTGACATGCGCGAACAGCGGGTGCCCCTTCAGCTTCTCGATCACCGCCGCCACCCCGTCATGGCGGCCGACCCGCAAGTTGTCCCGCTGGGCAACATCATGCGTCAGCACAACTCGCGAACCGGACCCCAACCGCGACAGCACCGTCAGCAGGACGTTGCGTTCCAGGGACTGGGCCTCGTCGACGATGACGAAGGTGTCGTGGAGGGAGCGGCCGCGGATGTGGGTCAGGGGGAGGACTTCGAGCATGCCCCGGTGCAGGACCTCGTCGATGACGGGCTTTCCCACGAGGGCGCCGAGGGTGTCGAACACGGCTTGGGCCCAGGGGAGCATCTTCTCGCTCTCGGTGCCCGGGAGGTAGCCGAGGTCCTGGCCGCCGACGGCGTACATCGGGCGGAAGACGACGACCCGCTTGTGCAGGCCGCGTTCCATGACGGCTTCGAGGCCCGCGCACAGCGCCAGTGCGGACTTGCCGGTGCCCGCGCGGCCGCCGAGGGAGACGATGCCGATGTCGTTGTCGAGCAGGAGGTCGAGGGCGATGCGCTGTTCGGCGGAGCGGCCGTGCAGGCCGAACGCCTCTCGGTCGCCGCGGACCAGGCGGAGTTGCTTGTCGGCGGTGACGCGGCCGAGTGCGCTGGACGACCCGGCCAATAACCGCAGGCCGGTGTTGGTCGGCAGTTCGGCGGCCGAGGGGATGCCGTAGTCGGCCGGGTCGATGCTGCCGGACTCGAACAGGGCGTCGACCGCCTCGATCGGGACGTCGAGGTCGGCCATGCCGTTCCAGCCGGACGGGCTGACCTCACCGGCGCGGTACTCGTCGGCGTCGAGGCCGACCGCGCCCGCCTTGACCCGCAGCGGGATGTCCTTGGTGACCAGGGTGACCGCGAGGCCCTCCGCGGCCAGGTTGAGCGCGCAGGCGAGGATCCTGGCGTCGTTGCCGTCGGTGCGGAAGCCGGGCGGCAGCACCGAGGGGTCGGAGTGGTTCAACTCGATGTGCAGGGTGCCGTCACCGACCGGGATCGGCTTGTCGAGCCTGCCGTGCAGCCGCCGCAGGTCGTCGAGCAACCGGAGCGTCTCCCTGGCGAACCAGCCCAGTTCGGGGTGGTGCCGCTTGCCCTCCAACTCGCTGATGACCACCAGCGGGACGACCACCGAGTGCTCGGCGAACCGGGTCAACGCCCAGGGGTCCGCCAGCAGAACGGAGGTGTCGAGGACGTAGGTGCGCCTGGCTGGGTCCGCCTCCTGAGAGCTCGACTGACGTGAGGAAAGGCCTGTGGACGAACGCGAAGCAGTCACGGCAACTCCCTCGCGAGCGCGGCACCCGCGCCCGCTTCCTCGGTGGGCCGGGCAACCGGCCCTGGCTGGGTTGCGAAGCGACGCACGGTCTTACCGGCGTCCACCTCGCTCCCCGCGGGAGCCGGGCGCCGGCCCCCTCGCGATCGTCACTCTCACGACCAGGGCCTCCCGGGACGGGCCGCAGTGGACACGGCCCGACACTTCGAAAGCTACCTGCGGAGTACGACAATCGGCACGCTGCCAGCCAGGTGATTTTCCATTTCGTCATCATCGTGACATCCCGGGTCCACGCGAACGCGCAGCGTTATCGCTCCCGCACCCAGGTAGCACAACCGGTCACCGATAGCAGCGGCCGAACGAGTCTCGGCATCCACACCCGACCGGTAGGGGGTCGGCCCCTAGCGACCTTGACGCTGCGTATCGGACCAGGGCCGCGACCACCGGGACGGCGGTAAAACCCGCACCACCCGGCGAAATGGGTGGTTCGCGAGATCAAGAACCGAATCGCCGGTGGCGTATTCCGTACGCCCGGAGTGCGCGCAGGAAATCGGTGCGGCGGAAATCCGGCCAGTACGCCTCGCAGAAGTGGAATTCCGAGTGCGCCGACTGCCAGAGCAGGAAGCCGGAGAGCCGCTGCTCGCCGGAGGTCCTGATCACCAGGTCCGGGTCGGGCTGGCCGGAGGTGTAGAGGTGCTCGGAGATGTGGTCGACGTCGAGCACCTCGGCCAGCGCCTCGATGCTGGTGCCCGCCTCGGCGTGCTGCTGCAGCAGCTTGCGCACCGCGTCGGCGATCTCCTGCCTGCCGCCGTAGCCGACCGCGATGTTGACCTCGACGCCCTCGCGGCCCGCCGCCCGGCCCGCCGCGGCCTTCAGCCTGGTCGCGGTCTCCACCGGCAACCTGTCCAGCGCGCCGATGATGCGCAGCCGCCACGGCGCGCCCGGCTCGGCCAGCTCGTCCACCACGTCGCCGATGATCTCCAGCAGCGGCCGCAGCTCGGCCTCGTCGCGGGTGAGGTTGTCGGTGGACAGCAGCCACAGGGTCACCACCTCGACCCCGGTCTCCTCGCACCAGCCGAGCAGGTCGGCGATGCGCCTGGCACCGACCCGGTGGCCGTCGTTGACGTCGGTGAAGCCCGCCTCCCGCGCCCACCGCCGGTTGCCGTCGAGCATCACCCCGACGTGCCGGGGGGTGCGCCCGCCCGCCTGCTGGACGAGCCGCTTCTCGTAGATGCCATAGACGATGTCGGCCACGCGCCGCCGCAGACTCACGGCCGACAAGGTTACGCCGCACCGGCCCGGTCCGGGGGACACTGGGGACGTGCACCGTACCGAGATCGATCCGATATGGCAGGACCTCGCCGTGCTGGAACGGCTGGTCAGGGAGTCGCGCACGATCGCCGTGGTGGGGTTGAGCGCCGAACCGAGCCGCCCCAGCCACGGCGTGGCGTCCTACCTGGTGGCCAGCGGCCTGACCCTCTTTCCGGTGAACCCGGCCCTGACCGAGTGGGAGGGCCTGCCCGCCTACCCGTCGCTGTCCGCGGTACCCGTCCCGATCGACGTCGTCGACGTGTTCCGCAAGCCCTCACACGCGGTCGAAATCGCCCGCGAGGCGGTCGCGGTGGGCGCCGGGGCGCTGTGGCTGCAACTGGGGGTGATCAGCACGGAGGCAGCGCTGCTGGCCTCGGCGGGCGGGCTGGACGTCGTGATGGACCGCTGCTTCGCCGTCGAGCACCGGGAGGTGGTCGGCTGGTCGTGAAACGGCCGGTTGTGGCCAGAGGCGACGCTGCCAGCCGCCGCGGCCGAGCTCGACGTGGTGATGAACCGCTGGACGTGGTTATGGACTGCTGCGAAACGGCCGATCGGGCTAGGACAACCGGTCAGGCTAGAACACGACGTGGTCTGCCGACCCGGGGACGCAACCGAGGTCGCGCGGGCTTTCACGACGGGCGCGGAGATCTCCGGGCGCAACCGAGGGTGATCAACACCGAAGCGGCGCTGCTAGTCGCGGTAGGAGGGTTCGACGTGGTGGGGGGCCGGTGCATGGCGGTGGGGCGCCGCGAGGTGGGGGGCTAGTCGTGAGATACCGGCCGGTTGTGGTCCGGCGCACACAAGACCGGCGGAAGAACCTACGGTCCCGTAACCTCGGTGGGGTGACGGCAGCGACCCCGACCGCGCCCAGCCCGCGGCACGCGAAGCCCCGCATGCGCGGTGTCATCCACATGTGGTCGTTCTTCCTGTCGTTCGCCACCGGCGGCACGCTGGTCTCGATGGCGGCGACCGTGTCGGCGACCGCGGCGCTGGCCACCGCCATCTACGGCGCGACCGTGCTCGGGCTCTTCGGCGTCAGCGCGCTCTACCACCGGCGCTGGTGGGTGACCAAGCGCGCGCACACCATGATGAAGCGGCTCGACCACTCGATGATCTTCCTGTTCATCGCGGGCACCTACACGCCGTTCAGCCTGCTGGCGATGGACCAGCCGACGGGCTACATCGTGCTCGCGGTGGTCTGGGGCGGCGCGGTGCTCGGCGTCGGGCTGAAGCTGCTGTGGCCGCACGCACCCCGCTGGCTCGGCACGCCGATCTACATCGCCCTCGGCTGGGTCGCGGTGTTCGTCCTGCCGCAACTGCTGGCGCACGCCGGTGTCGCCGCCCTGGTGCTGCTGCTCGTCGGCGGCCTGTTCTACACCGTCGGCGCCGTGTTCTACGCGACGAAGTGGCCGAACCCGTGGCCCGGCACCTTCGGCCACCACGAGTTCTTCCACGCCGCCACCGTCCTCGCCGCGATCTGCCACTATGTCGCGATCTGGCTGGCGATGTACCCGTAGGTCAGTCCGGGATCCACTCCAGCAGGTCCCCCGGCTGGCACTCCAGCACCCGGCACATGGCCTCCAGGGTGCTGAACCGCACCGCCTTGGCCCGGCCGTTCTTGAGCACCGCGACGTTGGCGGGGGTGAGGCCGACGCGCTCGGCGAACTCGCCCACGCTCATCTTCCGCTTGGCCAACTCGACGTCGATGCGCACCACGATCGGCATCAGATCACCGAGTCCAGGTCGGCCCGCAGGGCGGACGCCTGCCGCAGCAGCGCGCGCAGGACGACCACCAGCAGCCCGACCACGGTGACGCCGACCGTCAGCAGGAACAACAACAGCGGCAACCCCGGATCGTCGGCGTTGAACCCGACGTAGCCGAGCACCCCGATCAGCACCACCCCACCCGCGGCGACCGCCCACACGATGGCGTCGACCCACACCAGCGAGCCCTCGCTGAAGATCCGGTCGGTCTTGACCAGGGTGAGCAGCTTCCAGGTCGACACGATCACCACCTGCACGCACAGCACCCAGAACACCGCCACCCCGGTCGCGGGCCACCTCAGGTAGGCGAACTCGGGGTCCTCGCGCGCCATGTGCGCGAACTGCCCCGGGAGCGACAGGGTCTGGAACAAGACCAGGACGCCGAACAGCACGACCAGCAGGAATCGGAGCGGAAGTACCGCTCGACGCGCAGCAACCATGCATCGAGTGTCGCGGGGAATCTATCGAAAGTCAATCGCTAGCTATCGCTGCTCACCCGGTGAGCAGGAAGCTGTCGACCACACCGGTGGTGCTGGCGATGGGGGTTCCGAGCAGGCAGCCCACCACGCTGCCGACGTAGCTGATCCCGGAGGTGACCTTCGTGGCGGACGCGGCTAGGTGCCTGCCCGCGGTGACCGCTCCCGTGAGCACGACGGTCTGGCCGACCACGGTGGCGTTGGACCACGCGACCGTGCTCGTGTCACCGGTGCCGTCGAGCCAGGTGACGACCTCGGTCTCGGGCGGGACGCCGGGCACCACCGGCACGCACGACAGGGTGGCGCTGTTGACCACCGTCCCCGTCGCGGTGGGGCCGACCAGGCAGGTGCCGTAGCTGTACGTGGCCGTGGCCGACACGGTCTGCGGGGTGGTGGTGATCGGCGGGGTGAACACCCGGCTGAACCCGCCTAGGCACTGCGCGTCGACCAGGGTGGTGACCTTCGCGGGTGCCGCGGCGGCCGGTGCCCAAGCACTCGTCAAGGCCGCCGCCAAGGCAGCGGCGAGGACCAGCGCACGGCGGAGGGTTCTGGGCGTCGTCATCTGGTTACCGCCTCGTTCGTCGAGTGGTTCGCCTGACGTCGCTGATCTTGCTCCAGCGGGGGAGCCCGGGACAATGCGCCATCCCGGGGTTCCCGGTTGGCTCAGTCGAGGGCGCGGCGGAGGAAGCCGCGGATGCCCAGGGTGCCGAAGCCCGCGCAGGCGGCGAGCATGACCAGGAGGCTGATCCAGACGGGGATGTGCGGCACCTGGGGGACCAGTTCGGCGCGCATGGCCTCGCTGACGTAGGTGAGGGGGTTGAGGGCGCACAGGACCTGGAACCAGCGGACGCTCTCCAGGCCCATCCAGGGGAACTGGGTGGAGCCGGTGAACATGAGCGGGACCAGGATGACCGCGAACAGGATGTTGATCTGCCGGGGCTGGACCGAGGTGCCGATGGTCATGCCGATCGCGGCGCCGACCAGGGAGCCGAGGACGACGATGAGCAGGACCGGGAGCCAGGCGGCGGCGGGCCAGTGGACGCCGTCGAGGATGAGGAAGCCGATGGGGATCATCAGGACCGCGGCGACGACGCCGCGCAGGGCGCCGAAGAGCATCTTCTCGATCGCGACCCAGGCGATCGGGATGGGGGCGAGCAGGCGGTCCTCGATCTCGCGGGTCCAGGAGAAGTCCATGATCAGCGGCATGGTGGTGTTCTGCAGCGCGCCGAGGAAGCCGTTGAGGGCGACGATGCCGGGCAGCAGGATGGCGGCGTAGTCCGGGCCGACGTAGCCGAGGTTGGCCAGGACCTTGCCGAAGATGAACAGCGTGAAGAACGGCTGGATGATCACCTGCGCCAGGAACGGCACCAGTTCGCGGCCGGTGACGAAGGTGTCGCGCCACAGCACCGAGCCGAAGGTGCGCAGCGGTGAGGGGGCGGTGGTCATCGCAACTCCCGGCCGGTGAGGTGGATGAAGACGTCTTCGAGGCTGGGTGTGCCGATCGACAGGTCCGTCACGTCGCACGCGGTGTCGCCTAGGACCCGCAGCACGGCCGGTAGGACTACCGCTGCCTCGTGTCCGGTGTAGAGCCGGAACTGGCCCGTGGGCGATGACACTGCCGGGGCTGCGGCTGCTTTTGCGGCTATAGCGGCCAAAGCTGCCGGTGGAAGTCCGGGAGGTAGCGCTACCGCCGGTCCACCCGAACCGATGCGCTCGACCCGTTCCACGCCGTCGATGCCTGCGAGTGCCTTCTCGACAAGCTCAGCCGGGGTGTTCGCCAGGTTGACCGTGACGCTCACGGTGGTGCTACCGGGCAGGCCGCGGGTAAGAGCGGCAGGAGTGTCCAACGCGAGCAGTTTGCCGTGGTCGACGATGCCGACCCGGTCGCACAGCTTGGCCGCCTCGTCCATGTCGTGCGTGGTGAGCACGACCGTGACGCCCTCGGCGCGCAGGTCTTTCACCCTGTCGTGCACGAACAGCCGCGCCTGCGGGTCCAGCCCGGTGGACGGTTCGTCGAGGAACATCACCTTCGGCTGGTGCATCAGCGCCCTGGCGATCATCACCCGCTGCGCCTGCCCGCCGGAGACGATGTCGATCTTGTCCTTGGCCCGGTCGGCCAGGCCCATCCGGTCCAGGATCTCGTCGGCGCGCGCGTTGCGCTCGGCGCGCGGGACACCGTGGTAGGCGGCGTGGAACAGCAGGTTCTGCCGGATGTTGAGCGATCTGTCCAGGTTGTTGCGCTGCGGGACCACCGCCAGCAGCTGCCGGGCCCGGCGCGCGTCGCGGACGACGTCGACACCGTGCACCGACGCCCGCCCGGAGGTCGGCAGCACCCGGGTGGTCAACACCCCGACGGTGGTCGTCTTCCCGGCGCCGTTGGGTCCCAGCAAGCCGAACACCTCGCCCGCCTCGACGCCGAAGCTCAGGCCGTCCACCGCGGGCTTGGGGTTCTTCTTGTACAGCTTGACAAGGTCGCTGACCTCGACTGCTCTCACCGGGCAACCATATGCCCGGAGTCAACCGAGTTGGCGGATGTTCGCTGTGGAGTGAACGGAAATGCCGCTACCAACCGGACGGAAGCGGCCTGCCCTCGGCGAATCCCGCGGCGGACTGGACACCGACGACCGCGCGGTCGTGCAGTTCCTCCAGGGTGCCCGCCCCCGCGTACGTGCACGCCGAGCGGACACCCGAGCAGATCGCGTCCAGCAGGTCCTCCACACCGGGCGCCTTGGGGTCCAACCGCATCCTGGACGACGAGATGCCCTCCTCGAACAGCGCCTTGCGCGCCCGGTCGAACCCGCTGTCGGCCCGGGTGCGCGCCGACACCGCGCGCTTGGAGGCCATGCCGAAGGATTCCTTGTACGGGCGGCCTTGTTCGTCGCGCAGCAGGTCGCCGGGCGACTCGTAGGTGCCCGCGAACCACGAGCCGACCATCACCGACGACGCGCCCGCGGCCAGCGCCAGCGCCACGTCCCTCGGGTGCCGGACGCCGCCATCGGCCCACACGTGCTTGCCCAGCGAGCGGGCCTCCGCGGCGCACTCCAGCACCGCGGAGAACTGCGGGCGGCCGACGCCGGTCATCATGCGGGTGGTGCACATCGCGCCGGGCCCGACGCCGACCTTGATCACGTCGGCGCCCGCGTCCACCAGGTCGCGCACGCCCTGCGCGGTGACCACGTTGCCCGCCACCACCGGCACGCCGGGGTTCAGCGCCCGCACGCTCTTCAAGGCGGACAGCATCTTCTCCTGGTGGCCGTGCGCGGTGTCGACCACCAGTGTGTCCACACCGGACTCCAGCAGCGCCGCCGCCTTGGCCGCCACATCACCGTTCACGCCCACCGCCGCGGCGATCCGCAACCGGCCGGACGCGTCCGTGGCGGGCGAGTAGATGTCCGCGCGCAACGCCCCCACGCCGGTGAGCACGCCCGCGAGCCGTCCCTGCGGGTCGACCGCCAGCGCGACGCGCGCGGAGTGGTCGTGCAGCGAGTCGAAGACCGACCGCGGCGGGCTGTCCACCGGCAGGATCACGATCGCGCGGTCGGCGACCTCACCCACCCTGGTGAACCGGTCCACGCCCAGGCACGCGGCCTCGTCGACCACCCCGACCGGGCGGCCCTCGCCGTCGACGACGACCACCGCGCCGTGCGCCCGCTTCGGCAGCAGGTTCAGCGCGTCGGCGACCGAGTCGTTCGCGGTCAGCACCAGCGGCGTGTCCCACGCGAGGTGCCGCGACTTCACCCAGGTCACGATGTCGCCGACCGCGGCGGGGTCGACGTCCTGGGGCAGCACGACCAGGCCGCCGCGGCGGGCGACCGTCTCGGCCATCCGGCGCCCGGCGACCGCGGTCATGTTCGCCACCACGATCGGGATCGTGGCGCCGGTGCCGTCGGAGGTGCCCAGGTCGACGTCGAACCGGCTGGTGACCGCGGACCGGCCGGGCACCAGGAAGACGTCGTCGTAGGTCAGGTCGTGGGCGGGCTCGCCGTTGAGGAAGCGCACCCCCGTCACGGTACGGGGTGCGCCTGGGGTTCCGCCGGATTCTCCGACCACTCCAGCGTGATACCGGCTATCCCGCTGTCGACCCCTGGGTAGTACGCACTCACGACGTACCCCCGATCGCAGTAGAGGTCCGCGGACACCGACGGCGGGCGCATGTCGTTGGTCCGCACCTCTTGCACGCACCGGGCAGGCGGGTCGCCGGGCGGTAGCTCTAACTGCAACAGGAAGGGGCCACTGGGTTCGCGGAAGATCCGGTAGTAACCGGGACACTCCAGCTCGGACTTGTCCTCCAGCGAGTAGCTGAGCACCACGGTGTCGCCCTCGGCGAGCCCGCGGTCGAACATCAGCTCGAAGGCCACGCAGATCCCCTTGCGCCGCACCCGGCCCAAGCGGCACCCGTCCCCGGCCACGATCCGCACGCGGTCGATGTCGCAGTCGGGCTCGCCGTGGTAGACGGCGATGTAGCGGTCGATGCCCTGCTCGCGCGCGACGCTCACCAGCCTGGTGTGGATGCGGCCCTGGGTGCGGTCGGCGGCGATGCTGACCCGCTCGTGGGTCATCCGCAGCTCCAGGCCCGCGTTGCAGCGCTCCGGGTCGACGCCCAGCTGGGCCAGCAGTTCCCGGGTGGTCGGTCCGGCCACCACGATCTCGGCGAACGACGCGGACGGCCTGCGGGTCCGGGTGCCGCGCCGGCGGGGGCCGATGAGCACCACGAGCGAGTCGGCAGGCAGGCCGAGCACGATCTCCAGCCCGCGCACGGCGGACAACGCGTGTGGCATGTCGGGGTGACGGAGACCGCGCTGCCAGTAACTGAGAGTGGACTCGGCGACGGTCACCTCGATGCGCGCCAGGTGCGCCCGCAGCCGGGCCAGCGACAAGCCCCGGTGCTCGATCGCCGTGCGCAGGGCCACGTGGAACGGGCCGCGGCGCAGTGCGTCGGCCAGCGCGTCAGCGGTCACGGCGACTCCGGGGACGTTCTCGAACGGGTGAACAGTGGTGAACGTTCACAGTAGCCACGCACTACCGGTGGGTAAAGGTGCGCCGTCGTGCTGGAACGGTCCGGGAGCCCTTGCGCGGCCCTTGTCGCCCGAAACGCGGTGATCGCACGCTTCCGTGCACTCCACCCTGCGTCTTCAGGAGGCACAATGTCCCGCCCCGCGACCCGCTCGGCGCTGGCGGCCACCCTCGTGGCCGTCCTCGCCTGGCTGGTCAGCTCCCCGGCGTCGGCCCAGGCGGCCGCCGCGTTCACCATGCAGGCCCAGCAGCAGACCAACTGGTGCTGGGCGGCGTCCGGCACGTCGATCGCCGCGTCCCACGGCGTGAACGTGACCCAGAACAACTTCTGCGCGCTGGCCAAGAACCGCAGCACCGGCACGCAGTGCCCCAACGACCAGGCGGACCTGGCCCAGGTCCGCAACGGCTTCTCCCGGCTCGGCTTCAGCAGCCCGGGTTCCTACGTCTACAACACGATCAGCTACTCGGCCGTGCAGTCCCAGCTCAACGCCGCGCAGCCGGTCGAGACCCGGATCCTGTGGAAGTCCGGCGGCGGCCACATGCACGTGCTCTACGGCTTCGACTCGGCCAAGAGCTGGGTCTACTGGGGCGACCCGTGGCCGGACAACTACCGCTACAACTGGGCCACCTACAGCTACTACGTCAACAACTCCAGCTTCTCGTGGACCCACACGCTGACCGGAATCAGGCGGTGAACGGCATGCGCAAGATCCTCACAACCCTCGCTCTCACCGCCATCGGAGTCCTAGGTCTATCCGGCTACGCGGGCGCCGACCCAGTCGAAGGCGCTGTTACACCGGCCGACAGCGCTAAGGCCCAAGCAGCCGCAAGCGCACCTGACGTCACCGCCACCGTGGGCAAGTTCCTCGGGGTCTCCGGCCTCGCCGCCCCACAGGTCGGGGGAACGTCAGTCCCGGTCTACGAACTCAGCCCCGACTTCGTGTCCGGCCGCTCCCCCAAGGTCGGCCGCCTCGCTTACGTCGCCGTCCCCGCAACCGCAGGTAGCGCTACCGCCTCGGTCTGGACTGTCCGCACACCTTCCGGCGCGTGGACAGTCGCCAACATCGCGGCGGGCGACTTGGAGTTCCGCAACGCGGGCAAGGTCCCCGCGGGCGCACTCTTGCTCCGCGAACCGCAGACCAACGCTTGGTACGCGGTCACGGGTAGCACCATTCGGTCGCTGGCCACTGGGAAGGTGCAGTCGTTGTCGCAGTATCAGCGGGATGTTGCTGGCCGCTATGGCGACAAGATGCCGGGGTCTGCTTACGACCGGTCTGGGCTAGCGGGTGGGTTTGCTTCCCCGAGCACGGGGGTGGTTAGCCCTGCCGGTAGCGGTAGCGCGCCTTGGGCTGTGCTTGGGGTTCTGGTGCTTGGTGTCGCCGCGGTGGTTGCTATGACTACCGGTCCTGCGTTGCGACGACGCTGAGGGCTGGCGGGTGGCGGTGGTTCCGGGCTTGAGGAGGTCTCGGGATCGCCGCCATCCGCTGTTGTTCGTTGGAGTTGTCCACAGGGTGTCTGTTCGCTGTGCCTGGTTTGTCGGTGTGCGGCGGTAAGCTGGATGTCGGGGGCTGCTTTGGGCGGTTTGATCTTGGGCTGGGGGTAGGCGGCTCTCGTGCTCGCCTGCGGCGTCGATGGTGAACGGCTCGCCTTCGGCATTGCGTGGGGGCGCGAGTTTCGAGCAAGCTCGATGCGGCGAACTTATTTTGCGTGGGGCCCCTACGACACCCGGGCAGAACCACAAAGCAGGGGCCGAAAAGCAGGCCCTGCCGCGTGAGCGACGCTACGGGTGTCGTTCCCCCACACAAAACAAGTCCGCCCCATCGAGCCGGCTTGGCACCAGCGGATCCGAGGAGCGTTGTTCGGCCAACGTCGTAGAGGGGCACGTTGAGGACAATCGCCTGTGAGGGGCGCGTGTGGGCCAACGCCTGTGAGGGCCAAGTGGGGGCCAACGTCTGAGAGGGGCGCGTTCGGATCAACGCCTGTGCGGGGCGCGTTGGGGCCAACGTCGTAGAAGGGCACACTAGGGACCAATGCCTGTGAGGGGCACGTGAGGGCGAACGGCCGTGGTGGGAGCGTTGGGGCCAATGTCGCAGAGGGGCACGTTGGACCAATGCCCGAGAGGGCCGCGTCGGGCCGAACACTGCGGAGGGGGCGTTGGGGTCAACGTTGGTGAGGCTGAGGGGAGATCGACGATCGCGAGGGGTGTGTTGGGGCGGTGGTCGTGGGATTGGGTGTGGGGTTATGGGGTCAGCATGGAGCGGACTGTGGTGATGGTGTCGGCTTCGGTGGGGGATTTGTCGGGGCGGTAGCGGAGGACTCGGGCGAAGCGGAGGGCTACGCCGCCGGGGTAGCGGGGGCTGGATTGGGTGCCGTCCAGGGCTATTTCCACTACTAGCTCGGGGCGCAAAGTCACGGACCAGGAGTCGGCGGCGGATTGGTAGTGGGGGAAGGTTTCGGTTTGCCAGCGGAGCACTTCATCAGTGAGTCCCTTGAAGGTCTTGCCGACCATGATCGGGGGGCCGCCGTCGGGGTCTCGGGCGGCTAGGTGGAGGTTGGAGAGGTAGCCGGTGCGGCGGCCGTGGCCCCATTCCGCGCCGATGACGATCAGGTCCAGGGTGTGGACGGGTTTGATCTTCTGCCAGGCTTTGCCCCGGCGGCCTGCGGCGTACGCCGAGGACAGGTCCTTGACCATCACGCCTTCGTGGCCCTCGGACAGGGCGCGGGCGGCCAGGTCCTCGGCCTCCTCGGGCGATGGGTCCACCACACCCGGGATCACGTGCTCGCCGACCGCCGCGCGCAGGGCGGCGAGGCGGTCGCGGAGTGGTAGATCAATGAGATCCGCGCCGTCCAGGTGGAGGCAATCGAAGAAGAACGGGTGCAGCAGCAATGCCTTGACCTGTTCCTCGGCCGTGCTGCCGAAGCGGCTCATGGTGTCCTGGAAGCGGCGGGGGCGGCCGTCGTCGGTGATCGCCAGGGTCTCGCCGTCGAGCACGGCCGTGGTGCAGGGCAGGGCGCGCACCAGGGCGACCAGTTCGGGGACGCTGTCGGTGATCTCGCGCAGGGAGCGGGTGTAGATCGTCACCCGATCCGGGGTCTTGTGCACCTGGATGCGCGCGCCGTCCAGTTTGTACTCGACCGAGCACGGGGTGAGTTGGGTCAGCGCGTCCGCGAGGGACTCCCCCGGCGAGGCCAGCATCGGGCGGACCGGGCGGTGGAGTTCAAGACCGATGGCGGCCAAGTCGCCGCCGGTTAGGGCTACCGCGGCGGTGGCGGGTAGGCGGCCGGAGAGCATGAACGCGCGGCGGACGGCGGCGATCGGGGCGTCGGCCGCCTTGGCCACCGCGTCGAGCATGACGCCTTCGAGGGCGCCCTGGCGGAGTTCGCCGGTGAGCAGGGCGATCAGGAACGCCTTCTCCGGCTCGGTCGCGGCGCCGAACAGGTCGTCGAGCAGCTGCCTGCGGGTGGCGGTGGAGCCCTTGCCGGTGGTCCGCGCCAGCGCCGTCAACGCGGTGTCGACCTGGGTGACGGTCAGCGTCGCGGCGGCCGCGGGCGGGTGGTCGAGCGCCACCAGCGTCCGCCAGCCGGTGCCGACCCGGCCCTGGACGGGGGCGCCGGTGAGGAACCCGACCAGCGGGGCGATCTCCTCGGCCGAGGCGCGGCGCAGCACGCCCGCGAGGGTGTCGACTTTGGCCAGGCGCGACCGGGTGCCGCCGACCTCGGCGGAGGCGGCCACCACATCGGTCATGGTCAGCATGCGCCCATGGTGCCCCGGTGCACTGACAAGCGCAGCCGAAAGAAGATCGGAACCGGACCCAACCCCGGCCGCACCCGCGCGTCTACCTGGATGAGCCCCTCGTACCCAGTGGAGCCCTCCTGATGCGTCTCATCCTCGCCGCAGTCCTCACCTTGACCGCCGCGGTGTTGTTCGGGTGTGCCGACCGCACACCGCCCAGCGCCGAACCCAGGAGCCGGATCGCGATCCCGATGCCGCCGCCGGTGCACCAGGCGACCGAGGCGCTCCCGCTCCGGTCTCCACAGTGGATGGTCAGAGCGCGCTGACCGAGGCGATCTCCGCGACCGCGGCGCGCAGCCGGTCCACCGACGTGGCCGCGTAGCCGAGCACCAGCCCGGGGAAGGGACTGGTCGACAGCGCGTACCCGGACAGCGCCGGTGCGTTGATCCCGCGCCTGGCCAGCTCGACCTGCAACGCCCGGTCGTCAGTGCCCTCGGGCAGCCGCAGCACCAGGTGCAACCCCGCGGCCACGCCGTGTGGCTGCCAGTCCGGTAGTTCACCCGCGACAGCAGCGAGCAGAGCGTCGCGGCGACGCCGGTAGAGCTGACGGCTGCGGCGGAGGTGTCGGTCGTACCCGCCGGTGCGCAGCAAATGTGCCAACGCGGCCTGGGGCATCGGGGAGCAGCCCAGGTCCGACAGACGCTTGTGGTCGACCACCCGGTCCCGCAGCGCAGCGGGGACGACCATCCACCCCAGCCGGATCGCGGGCGCCAAGACCTTGCTGACGCTACCGAGGTAAACGACCCGGTCGCGGTCAAGAACCTGCGTTGTCCCTACCGCTGGCCGGTCGTACCGGTGCTCGGCATCGTAGTCGTCCTCTAGGACGTACCCGTCGCGCTCGCGTGCCCAGCTCACCAAGGCCCGACGGCGCTGAGGACTCAGGACGACGCCAAGAGGGAACTGGTGCGCCGAGGTGACCAGTACCGCGCGGCACCCTGTGCGCGGCAACAGGTCTACCCGCATGCCGTCTTCATCTACCGGCACCGGCACTGGCCGCAGCCCGTGCGCCGCTAGAGCCTCCGCGGACCCGGGGTGGGTCGGGTCCTCCACCGCGATAGTCCGGTGGCCGTCCGCCCGCAGGATCTGCGCCATCAGCGACTGGCTCTCCGCGACGCCGTGGGTGACGACGACGTCAGCCGCCTCGACTGCCCGGGCACGTCCCAGGTACGCGGCGAGCTCAGTGCGCAACGCCGGTAGACCTGCCGGGTCCGGGTAGCCCAAGTCGTCGTCGGTCAACGTCGCCAAGCCCGCGCGCATCGCCGCCTGCCACTCGGACCGGGGGAACGCCGAGAGAGCGGGCACGCCCGGTCGAAGGTCATAGCGCCACCGAGTCTGAGTCTTCACCGGTGGAGGTGACGCTGCCTCCGAACTCGCGGGTGTGGTGGCCACGGTCGTCCCCGAGCCATGCTTCGCGCGCAGGTACCCCTCGGCGACGAGTTGCGCGTAGACAGAGCTGACAGTCCCCCGCGACAGACCGAGCTGCACGGCGAGGTCGCGTGTGGACGGCAACCGCGTCCCTTGCGGCAGTCGCCCGTCGCGGATCGCGGCTCGTACCGCTGCCTCTAGCGCGCGACCACGCTGACCGCGCCCGACCTCGGCCAAGCCGGGGACGAGCAACTCGCGGAAGGAGGACATGTCCCCAGCCTACGGGCCACCCCGGCCAGGCAGGCACGAGCAAGTGGACCAGTCCACATACCGTGAAGTGGAGCTATCATTGGGTCCACTTTCCGGCGACGCTGGGCACGTGCCCACCTCCCGCTACCGCCTCGCCATCGGCGCAGGCTTGCTCACCTCGGCCATGATCGGCGGCTCCGTCCCGCTGTCCGGCATGCTCGTCGACTACCCGCTGCTCACCGGCCAGTCGGCGCGCTACGGCGTCGGCGCGGTCCTGCTCGCCGCGTGGGCGCTCGCCAGGCGCGTGCCGCTCAAGGCCCCGAGGGCCAGGGACGTCCCCGCGCTGCTGGCGATCGTCGCCGTCGGCATGCTCGGCTTCAACGCCTTCATGATCACCGCCCAGCAGCACGCCGAACCCGGCCTGGTCGCGGCCGTCCTCGGTGGCAGCCCGCTCGTCCTGGCGGTCGTCGCGCCGCTCATGGCCAAACGCAGGCCGTCCGCGCAGCCGCTCGTAGGAGCGGCCGTGGTCGTCGCCGGTGTGGTTGTGCTGTCCGGCGGCGGTAGCTGGGAGGGCCCTGGGCTGCTGCTAGCGATCCTGACCATGCTGTGCGAGGCCGGTTTCACCCTGTTCGCGGTACGGGTGGTCGGCAGGCTCGGCGGGTTGTCCGTGGCGTTGTGGTGCCACATCATCGCGGCCGTTGTCGGTGCCTGCCTGGCCGTGGTCTACGAGCCGTGGCAGACACCGACCAATCGCGAGTGGACAGCGCTATCGGTCGTCGCTGTGTTGACCGTCGTCGCATTCGTCATCTGGTACCAGGCCGTGAACGTCCTGGGAGCCGACCGCGCCGGAGTGCTCATCGGGGTGATGCCCGCGGCAGGGCTGGCGGTGTCGGTCGCGGTCGGCTCCCAGAGCTTGACGCTGACAGGCGTGGCGGGTGTCGTAGTAGTAGGGGCGGGCTGCGTGATCGGCCTGCTTACCCGTTCCCCTTGGCCATCCGCAGCACGTCGAGCGCCTCGTCCAACTGCTGCTCGGTCAGCTTCCCCGCCGCCACGTGACCCCGTTCGATGACGACGTCGCGGATGGTCTTGCGCTCCTTGAGCGACTGCTTGGCGATCGAGGCCGCCTCCTCGTAGCCGAGGAAGCCGTTGAGCGGGGTCACGATCGACGGCGAGCCCTCGGCGTACTCGCGCAGCCGCTCGACGTCCGGCGCGACCCCGGCGACGACCTTCGCCGCCAGCAGCCTGGCCACCGCGGCCAGCAGCCGCGCCGACTCCAGCACGTTGCGGGCGATCACCGGCAGCATCACGTTGAGCTGGAAGTTGCCCTGGCTGCCCGCGAACGCCACCGCGGCGTCGTTGCCGATGACCTGGGCGACCACCATCATCGTCGCCTCGGGGATGACCGGGTTCACCTTGCCCGGCATGATCGACGAGCCCGGCTGCAGGTCGGGCAGCGCCAGCTCGGCCAGGCCGGTGCGCGGTCCCGAGCCCAGCCAGCGCAGGTCGTTGGCGATCTTGAACAGCGACACCGCGACCGTGCGCAGCTGCCCGGACGCCTCCACCACCGAGTCCTGGGTGGCCTGCGCCTCGAAGTGGTCGCGGGCCTCGGTCACCGGCAGCGCGGTCACCTCGGCCAGTTCCGCCGACACGGCCGCGCCGAACCCGCGCGGCGCGTTGAGCCCGCTGCCGACCGCGGTCCCGCCGATCGGCAGCTCACCCAGCCGGGGCAGCACGGACTGGAGCCGCTCGACGCCGTAGCGGACCTGCGCCGCCCACGCGCCTGCCTCCTGGCCCAGGGTGATCGGCACCGCGTCCATCAGGTGCGTGCGACCGGACTTGACGATGTCGCCCCACTCGGCCGCGCGGCCCTCGATGGCCCCCGCGAGCTGCTCCAACGCCGGGATGACGTCGGTGACCACGGCCTCGGTGGCGGCCAGGTGCAGCGTGGTCGGGAAGGTGTCGTTGGACGACTGCGAGGCGTTGACGTGGTCGTTGGGGTGCACGTCGCGGCCGAGCGCCCGGCTGGCCAGGGTCGCGATGACCTCGTTGGCGTTCATGTTGGACGAGGTGCCCGACCCGGTCTGGAACACGTCGATCGGGAAGTGCTCGTCGTGCGCGCCACCGGCGACCTCGGTGGCGGCGGCCGCGATCGCGTCGGCCACGTCGGCTGGCAGCACCCCCAGCCTGCCGTTGACCCGCGCCGCGGCGGCCTTGAGCAGGCCGAGCGCGCGGATCTGCGCCCGTTCCAGGCCGCGCCCGGAGATCGGGAAGTTCTCCACGGCCCGTTGCGTCTGCGCCCGCCACAGCGCCTCCGCCGGGACCCTGACCTCACCCATGGTGTCGTGCTCGATGCGGAACTCGCCCATACCGGCCAGTCTCGTCCGGTCGCCCGCCGACGGCATGGTCAGCTTCCCCACACCCCGGTTCGCGGCAATAGGGTGGGTGCCGGACGCCCACCACGTGGAAGGGCAGGTACCCCGATGACCGCTCCCACCACCACCGAAGTCGACCTCGTCATCATCGGCGCTGGCCCCACCGGCCTGTTCGCCGCCTACTACGCCGGGTTCCGCGACCTGCGCACCGCCGTGGTCGACTCGCTGCCCGAACCCGGCGGGCAGATCACCGCGATGTACCCGGAGAAGCAGATCTTCGACGTCGCCGGGTTCCCCGCCGTGCGCGGACGGGACCTGGTCACCTCCCTGGTCGAGCAGGCCGACCAGTGGAAGCCCACCTACCTGCTCGGCCGCCGCGCGCTCACGCTGTCCCAAGTGGGAGACCGGTTCCACGTCGAGCTCGACGGCGGGACGGTCGTCGACACCAGGGCCGTGCTGATCACCGCGGGCATCGGCGAGTTCACCCCGCGCCCGCTGCCAGCCGGATCGGGCTGGCTGGGCCGGGGGATGGTGCACTTCGTGCCCAGCCTGGAGGTGCACCGCGGCCAGGACGTGGTGATCGTCGGCGGTGGCGACTCGGCGTTCGACTGGGCCCTGGCCCTGCACCCGATCGCCACCTCGGTGACCCTCGTGCACCGCCGCGCCAAGTTCCGCGCCATGCCCGCCACCGTCCGCCAGGTCGAGGCCCTCGGCGTCCGGATCATCACCGACGCCCAGGTGACCGACCTGCGCGGCGATGACGACGGCCTGCACGAGGTAGAGCTATCCGTCGGCGGGGAGACGTTGGTGCTGCCTGCGCAGGCAGTGGTCGCCGCACTCGGTTTCACCGCGGACCTAGGCCCTATCGACTCGTGGGGCCTGGAAATCGACCACCGCTCGATCACGGTCGACTCCACGATGCGCACGGCTAGAGACAAGGTTTATGCCGCCGGTGACGTAGCGGCTTATCCGGGCAAGGTGAAGCTGATCGCGACCGGTTTCGGCGAAGCGGCGACAGCGGTGAACAACATCGCCGTGGCACTCGACCCCGACGCGCACCTGTTCCCGGGGCACTCCAGCAACGCGGAATAGGACCAGCACACGAAAGAGGCGGCGGAGATGTTCTCCGCCGCCTCTTGTCGTAAGAGCTGTCAGGTTGTCACAAGAGCTGTCAGGCCACGACCTGGACCGTGTCGCCGACGGAGAGGCCGTTGAAGTACGCCTTCGCGGCTGACGCGGAGAGGTGGATGCAGCCGTGGCTCTGGACCTTCAGGCTGCCCTGGTGGAAGGCGATGCCGCCGTTGAAGAAGACCGAGAAGGGCATCGGGGCGTCGTTGAACTCGCGGCTCTTGTGGTCGATGTCCTTCCAGCCCACCTTGAAGGTGCCGACCGGGGTGCGGTAGCCGGCGCGGCCGTGGGTGATCGGGACCGGGCCGAGGACGACCTTGCCGTCCTTGAGCAGCCAGGACTGGTTCGCCGACAGGTCGATGCAGGCCGACGCCGTCGCGGCGCACGGAACGCCCTCGACCGGGGCGGGCGCGGGCTTGGCCGTGGTCGACGGCTTGGGCTTCTTCGTGGTGGTCGTGGTGACCGGCGGCTTCTTCTTGGTCGTCGTTGTCGTCACCGGCGGCGCCACCGTGGTGGTCGTCGTAGTGGGGGCCGCTGTGGTCGTAGTGGTGGTCGTGGTCGGCGCGACCGTGGTGGTGGTCGTCGTCGTGGTCGCGGCCTGGACCTGCTGCGCGGCCGGGGCGGCATCCCCGGTGCCGCACGCCGTGGCCAGCAGGGCGGCCGCGGCGACCACCGCGCCCGCTATCAGCCGGTTGACCTTCATGTCTCGCTCCTCGACTACCCCAGCGGGCGTCTGGGTAGACACCCCGTCGACAAGGATGACGACCGGGGACCACGCGTGGTTGTCCACCGCGACCGATCCGTTACCCAGCGGCTCGAACGAACCCCGAACGGACCCGGACACCCGTGGGGCGCGACGACCCCCACGGGCGGCGGGTGGGGACTGGCGGGTGGGGACTACGGGAGCGGCGGGATCGCGTCGGCCTCGGTGGGGTCGATGTCGAAGTCGACCGAGGAGTACTCGCGCAGCTTGGTCAGCCGGTGGAAGCCGTCGATCATGCGGACCGTGCCGGACTTCGAGCGCATCACGATCGACTGGGTGGTGCAGCCGCCCGAGCGGTAGTGCACGCCGCGCAGCAGGTCGCCGTCGGTGACGCCGGTGGCGCAGAAGAACACGTTGTCGCCGCGCACCAGGTCGTCGGTCAGCAGCACCCGGTCCAGGTCGTGGCCCGCGTCGATGGCCCGCCCGCGCTCGGCGTCGTCCTTGGGCCACAACTTGCCCTGGATCGCGCCGCCCATGCACTTGAGCGCGGCGGCGGCGATGATGCCCTCCGGCGTGCCGCCGATGCCCAGCAGCAGGTCGACACCGGTGTTCGGCCGGGCGGCGGAGATGGCGCCAGCGACGTCGCCGTCGGAGATGAAGTGGATCCGGGCGCCCGCCTCGCGGACCTCCTTGACCAGGCTGTCGTGCCGGGGCCGGTCGAGGATGCAGACCGTCACGTCGGAGACGTCGGTGCTCTTGGCGCGCGCGACCCGGCGGATGTTCTCCGCGACCGGGGCGGTGATGTCCACCACGTCGGCCGCCTCTGGGCCTACGGCGAGCTTCTCCATGTAGAACACCGCGGACGGGTCGAACATGGCGCCGCGCTCGGCCACCGCGAGCACCGCGAGGGCGTTGGGCATGCCCTTGGCCATCAGCGTGGTGCCGTCGATCGGGTCGACCGCGACATCGCAGTCGGGGCCGTCGCCGTCGCCGACCTCCTCGCCGTTGAACAGCATGGGCGCCTCGTCCTTCTCGCCCTCGCCGATCACCACGACCCCGCGCATGGTGACGGTGCCGATCAGCATCCGCATCGCGTCGACCGCCGCCTGGTCGCCGCCGTTCTTGTCGCCGCGGCCGACCCAGCGGCCCGCCGCCATCGCCGCGGCCTCGGTGACCCGGACCAGCTCCATCGCCAGGTTGCGGTCGGGCGCCTCCCGGCGTCGCGCGGGCGTCGAAGTGGTGGTCGGAGTGCTCATACTGCCTCCCGGATCGGCGCGGGCAGCCTGCAAGCTGTGCAGACCAATCCGCATCCTCCCAGACCACGGTGTGTACCTGCCTACGGCGACGGCCGTGCTGCTCGTCACGCGGTGTGCGTGCGGCGCCGGTGGGGCGGCTTGCGATTATGGGCGAATGGCTTCCGGCAACCGGCTGACCCACGGCCCGCGCGACATCCTGCTGTCGATGCTGGCGCTGCTGCTCATGGTCGGCATCCCGCTGCTGCTGTTCCGGGCGTGCACGTTCAGCCCGGGGGCGCCGCAGGCCGACCCGGCCTCAGCACCGAGGGTCGACGTCGCCGCTGGGCTCTCGCGCGCACAGGCGCCGTTCGCGGTCCGGGTGCCGACGGTGCCTTCCGGCTGGCAGGGGAACTCGCTGAGCAGCGGGTCGGTCGAGCCGAAGGGGCGCGTGGTGCGCGCCGGGTGGCTGACGCCGGAGCACTTCATCCAGCTCAGCCAGTCCGACGCACAGCTGACCGACCTGGTGGCCGCCGAGACCGGCGCGCTCGGGCTGGCCCAGGAAGCGGTGACCATCGACGGTACACAGTGGACTGTCTTTCCGGGCCGCCGCGACGAGCGCGCCTGGGTCGCCGATGTCTCCGGCGTCCGACTACTGATCACCGGCAACGCCACCGCCGACGACTTCAGACTGCTGGCCGAGGCCGTCGACTAGTTGGCGGCGGCCTTGCGCGCCTTGCGCAGCTCGGCGGGCAGCGAGAAGGTGACCTTCTCCTCAGCCGTGGTGATCTCCTCGACGTCGCCGTAGCCGCGTTCGGCCAGCCAGGCCACCAGGTCCATCACCAGGATGTCGGGCACCGAGGCGCCGCTGGTGACGCCTACCGTGGTGACACCGTCCAACCACGACTCGTCGACCTCCTTGGCGAAGTCGACCAGGTACGACGCGTTCGCGCCCGCCTGCAGCGCGACCTCGACCAGCCGCTTGGAGTTCGACGAGTTCTGCGAGCCGACCACGATCACCAGCTCGCACTGCGGCGCCATGGCCTTGACCGCGGTCTGGCGGTTGGAGGTGGCGTAGCAGATGTCGTCGCTCGGCGGGTTCTGCAGGTCCGGGAAGCGCTCGCGCAGCTGGTCGACCCGCTCCAGGGTCTCGTCGACCGACAGCGTCGTCTGCGACAGCCAGATCACCTTCGACGGGTCGCGCACCACGACCTTGTCGACGTCCTCGGCGGTGTCCACGAGCTGCACGTGGTCGGGCGCCTCACCCGCGGTGCCCTCGACCTCCTCATGGCCCTCGTGGCCGATGAGCAGGATGTCGTAGTCGTCCTTGGCGAACCGCTTGGCCTCGAAGTGGACCTTGGTGACCAGCGGGCAGGTGGCGTCGATGGTGCGCAGGTTGCGCTGGGCGGCCTGGTCGTGGACCGCGGGCGACACCCCGTGCGCGGAGAACACCACGAGCGCGCCCTCGGGCACCTCGTCGGCCTCGTCGACGAAGATGGCGCCGCGGTCGCGCAGGGTCTCGACCACGTACTTGTTGTGGACGATCTCCTTGCGCACGTACACCGGTGGCCCGTAGGTCTCCAGCGCCTGCTCCACGGTGATCACCGCGCGGTCGACACCGGCGCAGTAGCCGCGCGGCTTGGCCAGCAGGACGCGTTTGGTGGTGGCGCTCATGCCGTCCAGGGTACGGGCGCTCGCGGTGACTCTCCTGTTCGGTGGGGTGTACGCGGGGTCACAGGGAGCGGCGGTGGGCGGGCGGGTCGCTGTGCAGAACGGGTGGATTCAGGCAGGCTAGGAAGCATGAAGTCACTCCCGCTGCCGTTGCGGGTCGCGGCGGGGCTCGCCGCCACCGCGCTTGAGCACGCCCGCGACCTGCCCACCCGCATCGCCGGGCTGCCGGTCACCGTGGCCAGCCAGGCGCTGCAGGTGTCCATGCGGGTGCAGCAGCAGGTCACCGAGCTGGCGATCAAGGGCGACGAGGCGATCGCCGCGCTGCGCCCGGTCGAGGACGAGCCGGAGTGGGCGACCTTCGACGAGGACCTCGACGACCAGGCGGTCGACGACACCGTCGAGCCCGCCGCCTTCGATCTGGCCGAAGAGGACACCGCGGCACCGGTCGTGGTCGATGACGTGCCGGTGGTGGTCGGGCCCGCGTCGGTGCCGAACTACGGGGAGTTGTCGCTGGCGCAGTTGCGCGCCCGGCTGCGCGGGTTCGACGTCGCCGCGCTGGAAGAGCTGTTGGCGCACGAGCGCGCCACCGAGAACCGCCCGTCGTACGTCGGCATGCTCACCCGCAGGCTCGCCACGCTGCGGGACACCCCCGCCACGTGAGCGCGCCCACCGCCGAGGAGCCGTGGCCGGTCCGCACGGTCGCCCGCAAGATCGCGGACTGGGTGCACAAGCTGGGCACCGTGTGGGTAGAGGGCCAGGTCACCCAGATCTCGGCCCGCCCTGGCACCGGTACCGCGTTTCTCACCCTGCGCGACCCCGCCGCCGACGTGTCGATGACGGTCACCTGCTCGACGCAGATGCTGCGCGAGCACGAGCCGCCGCTGTCGGACGGCGCCAGGGTCGTCGTGCACGCCAAGCCCACCTTCTACCTCAACCGCGGCTCGCTGAGCCTGCGCGCCGACGAGATCCGCGCGGTCGGCATCGGTGAGCTGCTGGCCAGGATCGAGCGGCTGCGCAGGCTGCTGGCCGCCGAGGGCATGTTCGACCCGCGGCGCAAGCGCAGGCCGCCGTTCCTGCCGAGCAAGGTCGGCCTGATCACCGGTCGCGCGTCGGCGGCGGAGCGGGACGTGCTGGCCAACGCGAGCGCCCGGTGGCCCGCGGTGCGGTTCCGGGTGGAGAACGTGGCGGTGCAGGGCGCGCTGGCCGTGCCGCAGATCCTGGACGCGCTGCGGGTGCTCGACCGCGACCCCGAGGTCGAGGTGATCGTCATCGCCCGCGGCGGCGGCAGCGTCGAGGACCTGCTGCCGTTCTCCGACGAGGCGCTGTGCCGCGCGGTGTCCGACTGCCGCACGCCGGTGCTGAGCGCGATCGGGCACGAACCGGACACCCCGCTGCTCGACCACGTCGCCGACCTGCGCTGCTCGACGCCGACCGACGCGGGCAAACGGGTGGTCCCGGACGTGGCGGAGGAGTCGGCCAGGGTCCGCCAGCTGCGGGACCGGGCCAGGCGGGCGTTGCACGGATGGGTGGATCGCGAGGTCCGGCTGCTGTCCCAGCTGCGCAGCCGACCGGTGCTCGCCGACCCGATCACCCCGCTGGTGCGGCGCGCGGAGCAGGTGGATTCGCTGCTCGAGCGGGGTCGCCGGGCGCTGCTGGCGCGGTTGGCGCAGGAGCGGGCGGCGCTGGACGCGACGAAAGCCCGCTTGACGACCTTGGGGCCAGCCGCCACCCTTGCCCGAGGGTACGCGGTCGTACAGCACACCGATGCCGACGGGACTCCCCGGGTTCTCCGCTCCATCGAGGACGTCACCGAGGGCGTCGAGGTCCGCATCCGGCTCGCCGACGGCGCACTGCACGCGGTCGTCACCGGCGGCCGGGAGGGCGAAGGAGGCTGATCCTGCCGATGCGGACCTGTCGCGAACCGACGTTCCTCCCACTGACCCTGTCCACGGTCGGCCGGGTGCGCGCCACCCAGGTGGTCCAGGCCACCGTCCGCCGCGCCGACTCGGCCGCCGCCGAGTGCTGGGCCGCCCTGCTGGCGGGCTGCGACGCCCCCGGCCGCCACCAGCTGCCCACCCGCCTGCGCGAGCTGGCCGCGGCCGCGGCGGCGTACACGACCGACAACAACCGCGGCAGGATCGACGAGGCCCGCTGCCGCATCGAGGAAGCCGTCGCCGACCGCGACGGCGAGGACTTCGCCGAGGCGTTCATCGGCTACGACCAGGCGGTGGCCGCCGCCCTCGCCCGCATCAGACAGGAAAGCCCCACACGGTGACCGAACCCGGCTACGAACAGGCACGAGATGAACTGGCCGCGGTGGTGGCGAGACTGGAAGCAGGCGGACTGCCGCTGGAGGAGTCGCTGACCCTCTGGGAACGCGGCGAGTCCCTGGCCAAGATCTGCGACCGCCACCTGGCCGGAGCCCGGGAACGCGTGGAAACCGCCCTGGCGGCCGCCGAGGCCGAGGACTGACCCTCCGGCCCATCCCCCACTTCCCACGCTCCAGCACGTCCGTGACCAGCCTCCTCCAGGCGCTCGATCGCACCCGCTATCCACAAGGCCCCGAACCATCCACAGCCCACCCGCGTCCTCTATTGACAACCCGGCGGGTTCGATAGGTTCAGAGATGGGGCCCCGGGCCCCGGGAGGGTGGGCCCCCGGGGCGGAGTTGATCTTGCTCGACCGGCGCCTCGGGACGAGGACGCGGCAGGGGCGGGGTGCGACAGGGCTGGCCTGGCCCGGCCAGAGGACGGCCCCCCGGTTCCGATGGCGGCCGAATCGGTCGCAGGTCCGACCCTCAGATCGGGCTATCAGGTTCGGGCCTGCGGCTTGGTCGATCGGAGATATGCCTACCGCCCCTGCCGCGCCGGTGGGACGGGGTCGGCGCGGCAGGGGCGGTGTGTCGGGGCTGGCGGTTGGGGCCCTTGGTTAGAGGTTGGGGCCCTTGGTGCGCAGGTCCTCGACCGTGGTCATGGCGGTGCGGAGGTCGGCCAGCCACTCCTCGGCGTGCTTGCCGACCAGGCGGACTGCCCAGGCGAGGGCTTCGGATCGGGAGCGGGCGACGCCTGCGTCGACGAGGGTGTCGAGGGTGCGGCGTTCCGGTTGGCGCAGGCGGGTCATGACCGGGACCGAGAGGGTGGTGAACAGTTCCTCGGTGCCGCCCACGCGCGCGCCCCAGGCGACCTTGCGGCCGTAGCGGTGCTCGGCCTGGCGGGCGATCTCGATGCGGTGGTCCCTGGTCTCCTCCCGCCACCGCGCGATGCGGCCGGACTCGGCGGCGGCGGTCGCGGCCTCGTCCTGGAACTGCTCCGCGAGCGGCGGCAGGGTGCCGACCAGCAGGATCTCCTCCCGGTCGACGGTGATGGTGGGCTTCTCGGTGAACCAGGTGTCGGGCAGCCGCCCGGTGAACCAGGCGGTGACGTCGTCGGACATGACGGCTCCTCTCGCTTACCTGATTACAACGTTACACCTGCAAAACCAGTGGTGGGCCGATCTAGGGTGGGGGTATGACGCTGATCGGGGAGCGGGTGCGGCTGCGCGCCATCGAGCCGGAGGACGCCGACACGTTCTGGCGGTGGCACCACGACGAGCACGCCATGCGCTGGATGGAGACGTCGTACCCGGAGTCGCGCGCCCAACTGCGCAAGCGCTTCGCGGACCTCCCGGCGAACAGCCACGAGCGCTGCCGCTTCGCGATCGAGACCACCGCCGAGTCCCGCCTGGTCGGCTACATCGCCCTGCGCGACGCCCGCCCCGAGACCGGCCGCGCCGAACTCGACATCTACCTCGGCGACCCCGACACCTGGAACAAGGGCTACGGCGGCGAGGCCCTGCGCCTGATGTGCCGCTGGGGCTTCGACGACATGCGCCTGCACGCCATCCAGCTCTTCGTGGTCGCCGACAACGAACCGGCCCGCCACCTCTACCGCAAGGTCGGCTTCGTCGAGGAAGGCCGCCTCCGCCAGTACTTCCGCCGCGACGGCAAGCTGCACGACATGATCGTCATGAGCCTGCTGGCCGACGAACTGGTCGACTAGGCGAGGTAGCGGAACCACGCCTCGGCGCCGTCGATGTGCAGCAGGAAGTGGGTCACCGGGCCGTCCGGCGAGACCAGCGCCAGGGAGCCGGTGACCTTCTCGTAGACCGACTCCCACGCCTCGTGGTCGTCGTCGGCGTTGAGGAGTTCCAACTCCTCGGCGAACAGCGGCTGGAACTCGGCGAAGCCGGGGTGGGCGGTGAAATCGCCGTACAGCCAGGGGAAGTCGCGGTCGGTGATGGTGATCTCGCCGATCAGGTCGGTGCCGCGCAGCAAGCGCCAGATCTCGCTCACAGGTTCTCCAAGGCCGCGACCAGTTCGTCCACTGTGGTCACTGGACGATCGCACACATACCCCCGGCACACGTAAGCGGCCGCGCGCCCGTCAACCGCGGGCCGGTCCGCCAACAGCGGCGACGCCCCGGTCTCCCCGCTCAGCACGACCGCGCCACCGTGCGCGTGGGCGATGGCAGCAGCGACAAGGGATTCGCGGTCCGGGCCGACGACCGCGACCTGGACCGGGCCCGAGGCGATGGCTTCCGCGACGGTCAACCAGTGTCCGGCGAACCGGGGCGCGCGCGAAGCCAACACCCCAGCACGAGCCAACGCCGACTCCGCGGCCTCCCGGTATCCGCGCCCATGCCCCGCGAGGGAATCGCCCAGCAGCAACGCCCCCGCCAACGCCGAAGCCCCGGACGGGCTCGCGTTGTCCCCCGGATCGCCCGGACGCCACACCAGGGCGTCCGCGTCGTCAGCGGTGTCGTGGTAGGCGCCGGGGGCCGCGGGGTCGGCGAAGTGCGCGAGCGCGGTGTCCAGCAACGCGCATCCCGCTTCCAGCCAACGAAGCGCGCCCGTCGCCTGGTGCAGGATGAACAGCGCCTCCGCGAGGGTCCCGTAATCCTCCAGCACCCCAGCCGCCGTGCCGACGACACCGTCGCGCGATGTCCGCCGGAGCCTGCCGTCGACCAGGTGCAGGTCGAGCACCAACGACGCCGCCCGCTCCGCCGCCGCGACCCACGACGGCTCGCCGAGGGCCATGCCCGCCTCGGCCAGCGCGGCGATCGCCAGCCCGTTCCACGCGGTGACCACCTTGTCGTCACGACCGGGCTGCGGCCGCCTGGACCTGGCCTCGACCAGGGCCGCGCGCACCCGCTCCCACCTGGGCCGATCGTCGACCGCCCTGATCAGCCGCAGCGTGGACGCCCCGTGCTCGAACGTGCCCTCCTCGGTGACGCCCAGCAGTTCGGCGGCCCACACACCATCCTCCGCTCCCAGGACCTCGACCAGCTGGGCCGGGGTCCACACGTAGGTCGCCCCCTCCACACCTTCGGTGTCCGCGTCCAACGACGACGCGAACCCGCCCTGGGAAGTCCCCAGGTCGCGCAGCAAGAACGCGGCCGTGTCCCTGGCAACCTCGTGGTACCGCTCAGCGCCGGTCCGACGGGCGAGGTGGGCGTAGAGCCGTAGCAGCAAGGCGTTGTCGTACAACATCTTCTCGAAGTGCGGCACGACCCAGCCCGCGTCGACGCTGTAGCGGGCGAAACCGCCGGTGAGCTGGTCGTCGAGCCCGCCGTCGGCCATCGCCAGGGCCGTGCTCTCCACAATGGACAGCGATTCCACCGAGCCGGTGCGCTCGTGGTGGCGCAGCAGGAACTCCAGCGCCATCGTCGGCGGGAACTTGGGCGCGCCACCGAACCCGGCATTGACCCGGTCGTAAGCCCCCAGCAGCGAGGTCGCCGCGCCCGCGAGCACCGAGGAGTCCACAATGGATGCTTCCACCGGACCGGTCTGCTCACGCAGCTCGGCGACGATCCGGGCGCCTGCCTGGCGCACCTCGTCATCGCCCGACGACCAGGCTTGGTGCACGGCGGTCAGCAGCCGGCGGAACGACGGCATGCCGGAGCGCGGGGTCGGCGGGTAGTAGGTGCCGCAGTGGAACGGCTCGCCCGCCGGGGTGAGGAACGCGGTCATCGGCCAGCCGCCCTGCCCGGTCATGGCCTGGGTGGCGGTCATGTAGACGGCGTCGACGTCGGGGCGCTCCTCGCGGTCGACCTTGACGTTGACGAAGTGGGCGTTCATCAGCGCGGCGGTCGCGTCGTCCTCGAACGACTCGTGCGCCATGACGTGGCACCAGTGGCAGGCCGCGTAGCCGACCGACAGCAGCACCGGGACGTCGCGGCGAGCGGCCTCGGCGAACGCCCCGGTGCCCCACTCCCACCAGTCGACCGGGTTGTCCTTGTGCTGGAGCAGGTAGGGGCTGGTCGAGTCCTGCAGCCGGTTCGCCATGCCCCCAGCCTCTCAAACCGAGGTGTCGGCGGGTACTCGGGTTTGCCACACTCGCGGACGTGCTGCTGACCGTCTCGACCACCGCGCGCCCGGCGACCGACCTGGGCTACCTGCTGTTCAAGCACCCCGACCGGGCGCAGTCCTTCGCGATCGCGTCCGGTACCGCGCACGTGTTCTACCCACAAGCGGACGAGTCGGTGTGCACGGCGGCGTTGCTGCTGGAGGTCGACCCGATCACCCTGGCCAAGAGCCGCCCCGGCAGCAGCTACGTCGACGACCGGCCGTACGCGTCCGGGTCGCTCATGGCCGTGGCCATCGGGTCGGTGTTCCGCACGGCCATGAACGGCCGCTGCGATGCGCGCCCGGAGCTGGCGGACACGGCCATCCCACTGGAGGTTCACCTGCCTGCCGTGGCCCACGAGGGCAACGCTGACCTGGCCGAACGGCTGTTCACGCCGCTGGGCTGGCAGGTCGAGACCACCCCGGTGCCGCTGGACCCGGTGTTCCCCGCCTGGGGCGACTCCCGGTTCCTCGACCTGCGGCTCACCGGTCAGCTCAGGCTGGCCGACGCGCTGCGGCACCTCTATGTGCTGCTGCCGGTCCTCGACGACACCAAGCACTACTGGGTCGGCGAGGACGAGGTCGCGAAACTGGTCCGCGCCGGGGGTGACTGGCTACCCGGCCACCCCGAGCGGGACCTGGTGAGCCGCCGCTACCTGGCCCACCAGCGCGGGTACGTGCGCGACGCGCTCACCCAGCTGTCCGAACTCGACGGCACGCTGCCGGAGGAGCAGGCGCCGACGCACCGGCCGTTGGCGGCGCAGCGAGCGGAAGCCGTGGTCGCCGCGCTGCACGAGGTCGGCGCGCGCCGGGTACTCGACCTGGGCTGTGGTGGCGGCGCGTTGCTGGAACAGCTGGTAGCGGACCCGGCGTTCACCGAGATCCTCGGCACCGACGTGTCCGCGAGCGCCCTGGACGCGGCCGAGCGGCGGCTGGCCAAGCTGCCGGACCGGGCCAGGTCCCGGGTGTCGCTGCGGCACTCGTCGCTGACCTACACCGACCCCGGGCTCGCGGGGTTCGACGCGGCGGTGCTGATGGAGGTCGTCGAGCACGTCGACCCGCCCAGGCTGCCCGCGCTGGAGCGGGTCGTGTTCGGCGTCGCGCGGCCGGGGCACGTCGTGGTGACCACACCGAACGTCGAGTACAACCCGCTGCTCGGACAGGCGGCGTCCCGCCACCCGGACCACCGGTTCGAGTGGACCAGGGCGCAGTTCCAGGAGTGGGCGGGCGCGGTGGCCGCGCGCACCGGCTACACCGTCCGATTCGGACCCGTCGGTCCGGTCGACCCCGATCTCGGCCCGGCGACCCAGCTGGCCGTGTTCAGCAAGGAGGAGGCGTAGATGGATCTCACCATCCCGGACATGGCGTTGGTCGTGTTGATCGGCGCCTCCGGCTCCGGCAAGTCGACTTTCGCGCGCAAGCACTTCGCGGCCACCCAGGTGCTCTCCAGCGACTTCTTCCGCGGCCTGGTCAGCGACGACGAGAACGACCAGGGCGCGTCGGCCGAGGCGTTCGACGCCCTGCACTACATCGCGGGCAAGCGCTTGCGGGCCGGTCTGGTCACGGTGGTCGACGCGACGAACACCCAGCCGGGGCCGCGGGCCGCGCTGATCCGACTGGCCAAGGAGCACAACGTCCTGCCGGTCGCGATCGTGCTGGACCTGCCGGAGTCGGTGTGCGTGCGGCGCAACGCCGACCGGCCGGACCGGGACTTCGGCGCGCACGTGGTGCACCGGCACGTCACCGAACTGCGCCGGTCGCTGCGGTCGCTGGCCAAGGAGGGCTTCCGGCGGGTGCACGTGCTGCGCGGGGAGTCCGAAGTGGACGCCGCGCGGATCGTGGTCGAGCCGCTGCGCAACGACCTGCGGGGCGAGGCCGGGCCGTTCGACGTGATCGGCGACGTGCACGGCTGCCGGGCGGAGCTGGAGGAACTGCTCGGCGCGCTGGGGTACGCCGTCGACCGCGACGAGCGGGGGCGCGCGGTCGGCGCGGCGCACCCGGCCGGGCGGCGCGCGGTGTTCGTCGGCGACCTGGTCGACCGCGGCCCGGACACGCCCGGGGTGCTGCGGCTGGCGATGGGGATGGTCGAGTCCGGCTCGGCGCTGGCGGTGTCGGGCAACCACGAGCACAAGCTGCTGCGGGCGTTGCGCGGCAAGCAGGTGACGGTGCGGCACGGGCTGGCCGAGTCACTGGAGCAGCTGGCGGCGGAGCCACCGGAGTTCGTGGAGCGCGCGACGGCGTTCTGCGACAGCCTGATCGGGCACTACGTGCTCGACGGAGGCGCGTTGGTCGTCGCACACGCCGGTCTGCCGGAGGAGTTCCACGGGCGCGCGTCGGGGCGGGTGCGGTCGTTCGCGCTGTACGGGGAGACCACCGGGGAGACCGACGAGTACGGGTTGCCGGTGCGGTACCCGTGGGCGCGGGACTACCGGGGACGCGCGATGGTCCTGTATGGACACACGCCGGTGCCCGAGGCGGAGTGGGTCAACTCGACGATGTGCCTGGACACCGGGTGCGTCTTCGGCGGCAAGCTCACGGCGCTGCGGTACCCGGAGCGTGAGCTGGTTTCGGTTGCGGCGCACGAGGTCTGGTACGAGCCGGTGCGCCCGTTGGTGGCACCGCTGCCCGACCGGGAACCGACCGCGCTGGCGTTGGACGACGTCATGGGGCGCCGGATCGTGGAGACCTGGGCGCAGGGTGCGGTGACGGTGCGCGGCGAGCAGTCGGCGGCGGCGCTGGAGGTGATGAGCCGGTTCTCGGTCGACCCGCGGTGGTTGGTGTACCTGCCGCCGACGATGGCGCCTGCGGAAACGCACCGGGACGGGGATGTCCTGGAACACCCGCGCGAGGCGTTCGCCGGGTTCGGGTCGCTGCCGGTGCTGTGCGAGGAGAAGCACATGGGGTCGCGGGCCGTCGTGCTGGTGACCCGCTCGGCGTCGGTCGGGCCCCGTCGGTTCGCGGTCGAGGGCGACGGGGCCGTGTACACGCGGACCGGGCGGCCGTTCTTCGACGAGGAGGCGACAACTGCGCTGCTGCACCGGGTCCGGGCGGCGGTCGCGGACCTGTGGGATGAGCTGGACACGGACTGGCTGCTGCTGGACGCGGAACTGCTGCCGTGGAACGCCAAGGCGATGGACCTGATCACGACCCAGTTCGCCGCCGTCGGTGCGGCTGCTCACGCCGCGCTACCGGCGGCCCTGTCGGCGTTGGGCAATGCGGTCGATCGCGGCGTGCCGGTGGGCGATCTGTTGTCCCGCACCTCGTCACGCCTGGCCAACGCCTCGGCTTTCCGCGACGCCTACCGCCGCTACTGCCGGCCGACCGCCGGACTCGACGGCGTGCGACTGGCGCCGTTCCAGGTCCTGGCCAGCGAGGGCACCACCTACCACGACCGCCCGCACACCTGGCACCTGGCGATCGCCGACCGGCTGCACGCGGCCGATCCGGGGCTGTTCACCCGGACCGCACGGCTCGAGGTGGACCCGACCAGTGCCGAAGCGGTGGCCGCGGGCGTGGCGTGGTGGGAGTCGATGACCGCCGCGGGCGGTGAGGGGATGGTGGTCAAACCCGCCGCCAACTTCGTCCGCACCGGCCGCAAACTCACCCTCCCCGGCCTCAAGGTCCGCGGCCCCGACTACCTCCGCATCGTCTACGGCCCGGACTACACGGACCACCTGGGTCGCCTCCGCGACCGCAAACTCGGCCCGAAGCGCTCCCTGGCCCTGCGCGAGTACGCCCTGGGCCTGGAAGCCCTGGAGCGGCTGGCCAAGGCCGAACCGCTGTGGCGCGTACACGAGGCCGTGTTCGCCGTCTTGGCCTTGGAGTCGGAACCGGTCGACCCGAGACTGTGAGCCGGACTAGCCCGCCGCGGGCTTCGCCGGTGGTTCGGCACCCTCGGCGGGCTCGTCGGCGGGTTTGTCGAAGGACTCCGGGAGGCGCTTGAGGTGCTTGGTCATCGACCGCACCAGCAACGCCACCGCCACGAAGAACAAGACCAGGATCAAGAAGCCCAGCGGCGAGGACTTGCCGAAGTCCTCGCCCTGGCCGCCCGGGTCAGCAGGCCCGGCAGCGATCGGGTCCGCCCCAACCTGGTCACTGCCGCGAACTCGGGAGCAAGCAGCGCGAGGCGCGACCGACATCCAGGCCGGGGCGACCAGGCCGCCCAGTCACTGCCACAGGCGGGCAGCCTAGGTCGCTACCTGGCACTGGGGTGGGAAACGGGCCCGCCGCGGGCTGTGTCAACTCCACCTGCGGGCCAGCCTTGATCTTTGGACTAGCCCGCGGCTGGCTTCGCCGGTGGTTCGGCACCCTCGGCGGGCTCGTCGGCGGGCTTGTCGAAGGACTCCGGGAGGCGCTTGAGGTGCTTGGTCATCGACCGCACCAGCAACGCCACCGCCACGAAGAACAAGACCAGGATCAAGAAGCCCAGCGGCGAGGACTTGCCGAAGTCCTCGCCCTGACCACCCGGGTCGGCGGGCTTGGGGGGTTCGGTCTGGACCTGGGCGACGGTGATCGGGAAGTCGGCGCCGGGCAGGGCGGCGATCACAGGGATGCCTTCTCGCGGAGGCCGGAGAAGAGGTCGTCCTCCGGGAGGGTGCTGTCGACCAGGGAGCGGACCAACTCGTACTCCTCGTACGGCCAGATGGTGCGCTGCAGGTCCAGCGGTACCGCGAACCAGCGGCTGTTGGGGTCGATCTGGGTGGCGTGCGCCAGCAGGGCGGCGTCGCGGACCTCGAAGTAGTCGGCGCACTCGACGCGGGAGGTGACGCGGTTGGCGATGTCGCCGCGTTCGGCTGGCCAGTTCTCCAGCCACTCGCCGTAGGGGGACTCCAGGCCGCGCTCGAGCAGGGCCTCGTGGATGGCGACCAAGCGGGCGCGGCTGAAGCCGTGCGAGTAGTACAGCTTCAGCGGCTGCCAGGGCTCGCCCGCGTCCTGGTGCAGGTCCGGGTCGCCCGCGGCGTCGAAGGCGGCGATGGAGACCTCGTGGCAGCGGATGTGGTCGGGGTGCGGGTAGCCGCCGTTCTCGTCGTAGGTGATGACGACGTGCGGGCGGAACTCGCGGATGGCCCGGACCAGCGGCGGCACCGACTCCTCCAGCGGCACCAGCGCGAAGCAGCCGTCGGGCAGCGGCGGCAGCGGGTCGCCCTCGGGCAGGCCCGAGTCGACGAAGCCGAGCCAGCGGTGCGAGACGCCCAGGATCTCGGCGGCCTTGGCCATCTCGGCGCGGCGCACGCCGGGGATGTCGGCGGTGACCTCGGGGCGGTCCATGGCCGGGTTGAGGATGTCCCCGCGCTCGCCACCGGTGCAGGTGACCACCATGACCTCGTGCCCATCGGCGACGTACTTGGCCATCGTCGCCGCGCCCTTGCTCGACTCGTCGTCGGGGTGCGCGTGCACGGCCATCAAACGCAGCTTCTCGGACATGGTCCTCCTCGGCCCCCTCCTGGAACGTGGTCCCGCACACGGCGGATACTCGACCCGAACAGCGCAACGCGCCGGGCGGGGACCATTGTTCCCGCCTGGTGGACCGCCCCGGTGAGGAGGCCCCCGCTATGACCGCCGCCGGTCGCACACCGCCAGAGGGCCGCTACGGCGCGCGCAGGGCGCCGAGGTCCCGCCGCACCGCCGTGGTGCTGGTGATCCTCGGGTTGGCGGCGGGCGTCGTGGTCGCGTTCCTCGGCTACAAGAACCTCGGCACCGCGCCCATCGAGGCCGAGCGGACCGGGTTCAGCGAGGAGCCGGGCAACCGGCTGCGGATGACCTTCGACGTGACCAGGACCACCCCGGAGCGGGCCGCCGTGTGCGTGGTGCGGGTGCGCGGCGTCAACGGCGACGAGACCGGTCGCAAAGAGGTGTACATCGCCCCGGGCCAGGCGTCCGTCCGGATGACGACGGTCATCGCGAGCAGCGGCGAACCGGTCACCGCGGACGTCTTCGGTTGCTCGTACCAGGTACCCTCTTACCTGTCCACAACCGCGCCGCCAACGGGGTGAACTCCAGCCGCAGAAGCGACTAACCAGACAAAACGGGCGTTATAGCACGTGTGTTCGTGGTACGCTCGTAGACCTGCACGGCCCCTAGGAGGGCCGTGTTTTTTCCATTCCGGGCGCACCACCGGGCCTGGTTTGCCGGCCTGTGACCACGGGCCCGGAGTACGACGAGGAGTTGGTGACCGTGAGCGACACCCAGGTGACCTGGTTGACCCAGGAGGCCTACAACCGGCTCAAGAACGAGCTCGACGAGCTGATTGAGAACCGCCCGGTCATCGCGCAGAAGATCAACACCAGCCGCGAGGAGGGTGACCTCAAGGAGAACGGCGGGTACCACGCCGCCCGCGAGGAGCAGGGCCAGCAGGAGGCCCGGATCCGCCACCTCCAGGAACTGCTGCGCGGCGCGAAGGTGGGCGAGGCGCCCGCCAACGACGGCATCGCCGAGCCGGGCATGGTGCTGACCGTCCGCTACGACGGCGATGACGACGAAGAGGTCTTCCTGCTGGCCACCCGCGAGGAGGGCGGCGAGGGCGAGCTGGAGGTCTACTCCCCCGAGTCCCCGCTCGGCCGCGCGCTGCTCGGCGCCAAGGAGGGCGAGACCAGGGAGTACGACCTGCCCAACGGCAAGACCCAGAAGGTCACCCTGACCAAGGCGGTCCCGTACGGCGGCTGATCCCCAGCCAGCGACAACGAGAACGGCCACCCCACGTGCCGATGGGGTGGCCGTTCTCGTTGTGTCAGGACAACCGCGCGGACCCGACGGGCCAGGCCGGGTACGCACCCGGGGCGCGACGGTGCCAGGCCGGGAACGATGCCGGGTGGGGATGAGGGGGCGGGTGGCGGGAGGGAGTCAGCAGAGCCCTAGCTCAACCGCTCCAACACCATGGCCATGCCCTGGCCGCCGCCGACGCACATGGTCTCCAGGCCGAACTGCTTGTCGTGCCACTGCAGCGAGTTGATCAGCGTGGTGGCGATCCTGGCGCCGGTCATGCCGAACGGGTGGCCGACCGCGATGGCGCCGCCGTTGACGTTGAGCTTGTCGTCGTCGACGCCCAGTTCCCGCGCCGAGGGGATGACCTGGGCGGCGAACGCCTCGTTGATCTCCACCAGGTCGATGTCCGAGATGGACAGACCGGCGATGGCCAGCGCGCGCCGGGACGCCTCGACCGGCCCGCGGCCCATGATCTCCGGCGACAGCCCGGAGACCCCGGTGGCGACGATCCTGGCCAGCGGGGTCAGCCCCAGCTCGGCGGCCTTGCGGTCGGACATGATCACCAGGGCCGCCGCGCCGTCGTTGAGCGGGCAGCAGTTGCCCGCGGTGACGCGACCGTCCGGTCGGAACACCGGCTGCAGGGTCGCGGTCTTCTCGTAGTTCACCCCGGCGCGCGGCCCGTCGTCGGTCTCCACCACGCGGCCGTCGGGGAGGGTGACCGGCGTGATCTCCCTGGCCCAGAAGCCGTCCTTGATCGCCTGCTCGGCGCGGTTCTGCGAGCGGACGCCGAAGTGGTCCATCTCCTCGCGGGTGATCCCCTTGGCCAGCGCCAGGTTCTCCGCGGTCTGGCCCATGGCGAGGTAGGCGTTGGGCACCCGGCCGTCCAGCCGCGGGTCGTGCCACTCGTCGGCGCCGGACTCGGCGACCGCCGCGGTGCGCGCCTCGGCCTCGGCGAAGATCGGGTTGTGGGTGTCGGGCCAGGAGTCGGAACTGCCCTTGGCGAAGCGCGACACGGTCTCCACCCCGGCGGAGATGAACACCTCGCCCTCGCCCGCCTTGATCGCGTGCAGCGCCATGCGGGTGGTCTGCAGCGAGGAGGCGCAGTAGCGGGTGACGGTGCAGCCGGGCAGGAAGTCGTAGCCGAGCAGCACCGAGACGATCCGGCCGATGTTGTTGCCCTGCTCGCCGCCGGGCAGGCCGCAGCCGAGCATGAGGTCGTCGATGTCGGTGGGGTCGAGCGCGGGCACCCGGTCCAGTGCGGCGCGGACCATCTGCGCGGTCAGGTCGTCCGGTCGGATGTCGACCAGGGAACCCTTGCCCGCCCGGCCGATCGGCGAGCGGACAGCGGAGACGATGACTGCCTCTGGCATGGCGGGTGCTCCTTCGCGGTAGGCCGGTCCAGCACGACACCGCTGAGGTTACCGAGAGGTAACTCCACCCGTGGAGCCACGCTGCTCAGCCGGGTGTCACCGCACTGTGGCACACCCCGGCCACCGCGCACAGTGGGGCGAGGATCACGCCTGCCGCCAGCCCGTACCCGGCGCCGTTGGGGTGGAACCGGTCCGGGCTGAACAGCTCGTCGGGCCGCCGGGCGAAGTGCCGCGACACCAGGGTCATGGGCACCACCGCCGCGCCGCTGCCGACCAGGGCGCGGGCCTGCGCACGGCCGAGGGCCAGGCTCCACCGCTGCGCCAGCGAGCGCAGCGGCTGCGGGATCGGCCGGACCGTGCCCAGGTCGGGGCAGGTTCCGACGACGACACCGGTGCCAGCCGCGACCAGCCGTCGGACCTGCTCGCCAAGCAGTTCGGCGCACGCGGCCACACCGAGCCGAGCCGTCACGTCATTGCCGCCGACCATGACCACAGCCGCCCGCGGTGGGTCTAACAGCGCGCGGTCGACCTGGTCAGCGAGGTGGGTACTACGGGAGCCGACGACCGCGTAGGTCGTGAGCCGCACCGGGCGACCCGACTCCTCGGCCAGACCCCTTGCGAGCTGCACGCCAGGTAGCGCTTCCGGCGACTCAGCGCCCAGCCCCGCGGCGGTGGAGTCACCGAAGATGCCGAAGGTAAGAGCGTCAGCGACCTGCCCAGGGCCGGTTCCGTCGGGCCAGTAGCAGCCGTCCGCGTTGAACGGCAGGTCGCGAGGTACACCGATGATGCTGCGCGCTTGTCGGGACTGCGACTGCAACAACGTGTACGCCGCGCCGGACAGGCCGCCCACGGAGCCTGCTGCCACAGCGGCCACCCAGAGTCCACGGATCCACAGCATCGCCTGCCCCCCTTCGACCAAAGGTGACTGTCTTAGAGCTATCGCCCCCGCCGACCTCCTCTTTACCAAACGCGGCGATTACTTCACCGGCGCTAGAGCCGGGATACGCTCCCCACGAGCAGGTCAACGACGCGAACCCCTAACGCGACCCCATGAAGGAGCCCTCGGTGGAGTACGTCGAGCACATCTTTGATCTCGTCGGTGACACGCCCCTGGTGCGGCTGAACACCCTGGCCGACGGGCTCGCCCCGACCGTGCTGGCGAAGGTGGAGTACTTCAACCCGGGTGGCAGCGTGAAGGACCGGATCGCGCTGCGCATGGTCGAGGCGGCCGAGGCGTCCGGCGAGCTGCGCCCCGGCGGCACGATCGTCGAGCCCACCTCGGGCAACACCGGCGTCGGCCTGGCCATGGTCGCCCAGCGCAAGGGCTACAAGTGCGTGTTCGTCTGCCCGGACAAGGTCAGCGAGGACAAGCGCAACGTGCTCAAGGCGTACGGCGCCGAGGTCGTGGTGTGCCCGACCGCGGTGGCCCCCGAGCACCCGGACTCCTACTACAACGTGTCCGACCGGCTGGTCCGCGAGATCGAGGGCGCGTGGAAGCCGAACCAGTACGCCAACCGGGAGAACCCGGCGAGCCACTACCACTCGACCGGCCCCGAGCTGTGGCGGCAGACCGAGGGCAAGATCACGCACTTCGTGGCAGGCGTCGGCACCGGCGGCACCATCTCCGGCACCGGCCGCTACCTCAAGGAGGTCTCCGGCGGCAAGGTGCGGGTCATCGGCGCCGACCCGGAGGGTTCGGTCTACTCGGGCGGCACCGGCAGGCCGTACCTGGTCGAGGGCGTCGGCGAGGACTTCTGGCCGGAGACCTACGACCGCTCGGTCGCCGACGAGATCATCGCGGTGTCGGACTCGGAGTCCTTCGAGGTCACCCGCAGGCTGGCCCGCGAGGAGGCCATGCTGGTCGGCGGCTCGTGCGGGATGGCGGCGGCCGCCGCGCTGCGGCTGGCCAAGCGGCTCGGCCCGGACGACGTGGTGGTGGTGCTGCTGCCCGACGGCGGCCGCGGCTACCTGTCGAAGGTGTTCAACGACTCGTGGATGGCCCAGTACGGCTTCCTGCCGCCTGAGCACTCCGGCGCCACCGTCGGTGACGTGCTGCGCCGCAAGAGCGCCTCGGGCACCACGATCCCCGACTTCGTGCACGCCCACCCGACCGAGACGGTCGCCGACGCGGTGGCCATCCTGCGCGAGTTCGGCGTGAGCCAGATGCCGGTGGTCAACGCCGAGCCGCCGGTGATGGCGGCCGAGGTGGTCGGCGCGGTCAACGAGCGCGACCTGCTCGACGCGCTGTTCACCGGCAAGGCCGCGCTGGCCGACCGGCTCGACCGGCACATGTCCGGCCCGCTGCCCACCATCGGCGCTGGTGAGCAGGTGTCGGTGGCGATGACCGCGCTCACCGACGCCGACGGCGCGCTGGTGCTGGTCGACGGCAAGCCCGCGGGTGTGGTGACCAGGCAAGATCTCCTGGGCTTCCTGGCCGGGCGCTGACGCCCTATGGTCACCCCGCGAGCCGCGAACCGCGCCCGGATATCGAGTCCGATAGCGTTACCCGCAGAGTTAGCTGATTTGCCAACTGATAGTCCAGGTCAAAAGGGGTGGGAAACCCGATGAGTGCTCCCCAGCCGCCGAACCAGCCATGGCAGGGCGGTCAGCCCCAGCAGTGGCCTGGTCAACCCGGTCAGGACCAGCCGCCGTACGGCCAGCAGCCGGGCGGGTACCCCCCGCCGCAGCCGCATTACGCGCCACCACCCGGTGACACCACCGGCGCCGACGGCGTCGAGCGGACGCAGGCCATCCGCCCGGGTCAGACCCCTCCCGGTGGGGAGGAGGAGGGCGTCGACCGCACGCAGGTCGTGCGCCCCGGCCAGGGTGACGCGACGCAGATGGTGCCGCCCGGCTCCGTCTCGCAGTCGCCGCCCTACGCCCCGCCGCCCAGCGCCGCCGACCAGGCGTCGCCCCCCGGTGGGTTCCACCAGCCCTACGGCCAGCAGCAGCCGCCCCAGCAGCAGTACGGCCAGCCCGGTGGGTTCGGCCAGCAGCAGCAGGGTTACGGCCAGCAGCAGCCCGGCGGCTACCCCGGCCAGCCGGGTGGTTTCGCCCAGCAGTCCGGTCTCGGCGGCGCGCCTGGCGCGGGTGGTCAGGGCCAGAACACCGGCATGATCGCGCTGATCGTGCTCGGCGCCGTCGCGGTGCTCGGCCTGATCGCGCTGATCATGAGCATCTCGCTGATGTCGAACATCTCCACCATCAGCGGCCTCTGCGGTGACGTGCGCGGGCTCGGCGGGGTGGCGTCGAGCTACTGCCCGAGCGGGTTCAACACGTTCCTGTCGTTCGTCCAGATCGCGGGCGCGGCCGTGGCGATCGCGGGCGCGGTCCTGCTGGCGCTGAAGAAGAACCTGAACATCGCCCACCTGCTCGTCGCGGGCGGCGGTGGCGGCCTGGTGGTCGCCGCGATCCTCAACGGCGCGACCTTCAGCTTCGTCGGCCAGATCATGACCCCGCTGGTGTTCGGCCTGCTCATCGCCGGTGCCGGTGCGCTGGCGTTCTTCCCGCAGACCAAGGACTACCTGCTCGGCAGTTCGCCGCTCAGCTCGCTCAGCAGCGGTTCCGGTGGCCCCGGTGCCGGTGGTCCCGGCGGGTTCGGCCAGCCGCACCAGCAGCAGGGCTTCGGCCAGCAGCAGCCGCCGCAGCAGTACGGCCAGCCGGGTGGGTTCGGCCAGCAGCAGCCCCCGCAGCAGCAGTACGGCCAGCCGCCGCAGGGCCAGCAGCCCGGGTTCCCCCCGCCGCAGCAGGGCTACGGGCAGCAGCCCCCGCCGCCCCCGCCCGGCGGGTTCGGCCAGCAGCCGCCCGGTGGGCAGCCGCCGCAGCAGTGGTAGCTCGCGCGAACTGAGTTGATAGGCCCCGGCAACCTGCCGGGGCCTATCCGCGTCTTTGGGGTCGTCCAGGAAGACGCGAGGGGGAAATGTGAACTACCAGGCGCCGTACCAGCAGCAGGGCTACTACCCGCAATTCCAGCAGGCGGCTCCGGGCAGCCCGGCGACGGCGGTCGTCGCCGGACTCGGCGCGCTCGGCATCGCGGCCGGGATCGGCGGGTCCTCGGCGTACTTCGTGGCCGAGGTGCCCTACGCCAGTGATGTCTTCGAACTCCCGGCCGGGCTCCAGTCGCTGGTCATCGGCAGGCTGGTGCTCGCGGCGCTGGCCCTGATCGGCGCGGTGATGCTGTTCGCGCGGCGCAGGGCGGGGGTGCCGGTGGTCGCGATCACCGCGGTGCTCGGCGTCGCCTCGCTGCCGCTGGAACCGTTCGTCTCGGAATTGCTGCGCGGCATCGGGCTCGGAATCGGCGACTATTTCCAGGCGCTCACCGAGTTCAACGACACCTACACCATTCTGCTCGCCGTCGGCGCTATCGCGGGCATTCTGGCCTTCTTCTTCGCGGTGCTGCCGTCCACCGGTCGGTGGCTGCGCGGCGCGGCCCGGTACTGATCGACCCGAGGCGGGACCTGGATCGGGGCCGTGCGGACTTGTACCGCACGGCCTTACCACCAGTCATCACTCGATCAGTGAAATATTCCTCATAGTGGGAACGGTCCCACATGGTGGTCGGTTGGGCGGTTCCCCGTAACCTGGGGGACATGGCAGACGAGACGTCGCGCTGGGGTTTCGAGACCAGGGCGATCCACGCTGGACAAGAACCCGATCCGCGCACCGGCTCGGTGATCGTGCCCATCTACGCCACCTCCACCTTCGCCCAGGACGGCGTCGGCGGCGTGCGCGAGGGCGGGTACGAGTACTCGCGCAGCGCCAACCCGACCAGGACCGCGCTGGAGCAGGCGCTCGCCGCGCTCGAGGGCGGCAAGCACGGCCTGGCCTTCGCCTCCGGCCTCGCCGCCTCCGACGTGGCGCTGCGCTCGATGACCAGGCCGGGCGACCACGTCATCCTGGGCAACGACGCCTACGGCGGCACCTTCCGGCTGCTCGACAAGGTCCTCACCCAGTGGGGCGTCGAGTACACCTCGGTCGACCTGTCCGACCTGACCGCCACCAGGGCCGCGCTGCGCCCGACCACCAAGGTCATCTGGTCGGAGACGCCGACCAACCCGCTGCTGGGCATCGCCGACATCGCCGCGCTGGCCGCGGTCGCCGCCGAGGGCGGCGCGAAGCTGGTCATCGACAACACCTTCGCCACCCCGTACCTGCAGTCCCCGCTCGGCCTCGGCGCCGACGTGGTGCTGCACTCGACCACCAAGTACCTCGGCGGCCACTCCGACGTGGTCGGCGGCGCGCTCATCACCTCCGACGACGACCTGCGCGACAAGTTCGCGTTCCTGCGCAACGCCGCGGGCGCGGTGCCCAGCCCGTTCGACGCGTGGCTGGTGCTGCGCGGGGCGAAGACGCTGGCGCTGCGGATGGAGCGGCACAGCGACAACGCCGAGCGCATCGTCGAGGCGCTGCTCAACCACCCGAAGGTCACCAAGGTCTACTACCCCGGCCTGCCCGAGCACCCCGGCCACGAGGTCGCCGCCAAGCAGATGCGGCGCTTCGGCGGGATGGTGTCGTTCTCGGTCGCCGGTGGCGAGGAGGCCGCGCTCGCGGTGGCCGCCCGCACCAAGCTGTTCATCCTCGCCGAGTCGCTCGGCGGCATCGAGTCGCTCATCGAGCACCCCGGCAAGATGACGCACGCCAGCACCACCGGGTCGCCGCTGCAGATCGCGGGCGACATCCTGCGCCTGTCGGTCGGCATCGAGGACGGCACCGACCTGGTGAACGACCTGCTCAAGGCCCTGGACTAGCCCCCCCCCCGGACGACAACGAGGCCCGGTCCCCCGAGTGGGGATCGGGCCTCTTTCGCGGAACCTCGGGCTACGGGCTGACCTGGTGGAACCGCTCCACGGCGCTGCCCGGGTTGGTGCCGACGGTCGGCGTGCTGGAGGCGGGCGGCAGGTCAGCGGGGTCGACGCACCCGCCGACGAGCTCGAGGCCCTGGCCGCGCTGCACGAACTCCCCCGCGCTGGCGCACCCGGCGTTGCTGACGGTGAACACGGCCACCCCGGCCAGCACCAGCGCGGCGGCAGCGGCGCCTGCCAGTGGCATCGCCCTGCGTGAGGTGGCCATGGTTCTCCCCGAGGTGGATATCGCCCTGGGTGCGAGCGTACCCGCCCACCCGCCACCGCACCTGAGCAGTAGCTGAGTGTGGCCCCCGCCCGGGATCCGGGCGGGGGCCACGACCAGCGCTGGTGGTTACAGGTTGCCCCGGCGGTCCTGCTCGCGCTCGATCGCCTCGAACAGGGCCTTGAAGTTGCCCTTGCCGAAGCCGAGCGAGCCGTGCCGCTCGATCATCTCGTAGAACACGGTCGGCCGGTCGCCGGTGGGCTTGGTGAAGATCTGCAGCAGGTAGCCGTCCTCGTCCCGGTCGACCAGGATGGCGTGCTCCTTGAGCTGCTCGATCGGCACCCGCACGTTGCCGATGCGCTCGCGCAGCTCCGGGTCCTCGTAGTAGGAGTCCGGCACGTCGAGGAACTCGACACCGGCGGCGCGCATGGCGGTCACGGTGGCGATGATGTCGTTGGTGGCCAGCGCGATGTGCTGGCAGCCGGGGCCGCCGTAGAACTCCAGGTACTCGTCGATCTGCGACTTCTTCTTCGCGATCGCGGGCTCGTTGAGCGGGAACTTCACCCGGTGGTTGCCGTTGGCGACCACCTTGCTCATCAGCGCCGAGTACTCGGTGGCGATGTCGTCGCCGACGAACTCCGCCATGTTCACGAAGCCCATGACGCGGTTGTACCAGTCGACCCAGTAGTCCATCTTGCCGAGCTCGACGTTGCCGACGCAGTGGTCGACGGCCTGGAAGATGCGCTTCGGGGCGCCCTCGGGCTTCTTGTACGCACCGGCCTTCTCGACGTAGCCGGGCAGGTAGACGCCGTTGTAGCGGGAGCGGTCGATCAGGCTGTGCCGGGTCTTGCCGTAGGTCGCGATGGCGCCGACGCGGATGGTGCCGTGCTCGTCGGTGACGTCGTGCGCCTCCTCGAGCACGATCGCGCCCTGGGCGCGGGCGTGCGCCAGGCACTTGTCCACGTCGGTGACCTCGAGGGCGAGGTCGACGACGCCGTCGCCGTGCGCGCGCTGGTGGTCGAGCAGCGGGCTCTTGGGGTCGACGCCGCCCTTGATGACGAAGCGGGCGGAGCCGGACTTGAGCACGTAGGACTTGTGGTCGCGGTTGCCGGTCTCGGGACCGGAGTACGCGACCTGGGTCATGCCGAACGCGGCCTGGTAGAACAGCGCGGTCTGGGTGGCGTTGCCGACCACGAAGACGACGGCGTCCATGGCGCGCACCGGGAACGGGTCCTTGCTCTCGTCGTACTCGACGAGGCCGACGAGCTGGCGGAGCTGGTCGAAGCTCACCTCGTCCATGCCCTGGTCACCGCGGTTGAGCGTGCCCGTCATGGCGTTCCTCCTGCGTTTGCGTCCTGCACCTGCTGACGCAGCATGGGTACCCCAGTGCATCCTGCGCAACACTTGCGAAGATCACTGGACAAGATGACTAGGGTGTCACCATGCGTGTCTGGCAAACTGAACACTCTGCTCAAGGAGAGACGTGACGACCGAGGAAAGTCCCGGGATCGACGTGCTCGATGCCCGACTGCTGCTGCTGCTCACCGACGAACCCCGGTTGGGGGTGCTGGAGTGCTCGCGCAGGCTCGGCGTCGCGCGCGGCACGGTGCAAGCGCGGATGGACCGGCTGGAGAGGCGCGGGGTGCTCACCGGGTTCCCGCCCGCGGTCGACCTGGCCGCGATGGGCTACGGGCTGACCGCGTTCGCCGTGCTGGAGATCGCCCAGGGCAAGCGCGGCGAGGTCGCCACCCGGCTGCACGCCATCCCCGAGGTGTGCGAGGTGCACGCCACCACCGGCGAGGGCGACCTGCTGGTGCGGATGGTCGCGCAGAACAACGCCGACCTGCAGCGGGTGATCGACCGGGTGGTCAACGTCGAGTGGGTGCGCCGGACGTCGACCTCGATCGCGCTGTCCACGCCGATCCCCACCCGGGTCCGGCCGCTGCTGGAGCGCGAGGTCCGCTAGTCGGCCAGCGGCTGGTGCACCGTGCCCAGCCGGACCAGGGTCCGCTGCTCGGCGACGGGGTTGCCCGCCAGGTCGTCGGCCACCCGGTGGCCATCGCCGTGGTAGCGACTGCTCTCGCGGGCGTGCCGGAGGTTGCCGGTGATCATGTGGCCGACCTCGGCCAGGAACCGGGCGAGGTCGTCGCGGCGGCGCAGCGGGCCGCGGGAGATCTTGTCCCTGGTGGCGATGAACCGCTCCTCGGTGGCCACCGCGCGGGCGGCGATGGCGTCGAGCGCCTCCTGCAGCGGCGCGCCCTGTCCCAACAGGACCCAGACGGCGTTGATCTTCTCGCCCTCCTCGATCTCCTTGGCGAAGGAGTAGAGGTCGTTGACCAGGATCCAGTGGTCGATGGCGAGCGCGCACGCCTTGCGCACCAACGGGTCCTCGTCGACGAGGCCACCGAGGTCGACGCCGAGCGCCCACTCGGCGAGGGTGAGGATCCAGTACCCGTAGGCGTTCACGCGCCTGCTGGAGCCGAGGTAGGCGTCGAGGTCGTCGAACTCCCCGATGTCGTGCTGGTTGGCGTTGTCGACGACCACGCTCGTGCCGACCTGGACCAAGCGCTCGCGCAGCGCGCCCGCGGTGGGCAGCAGCATGGCGTGGACGTCACCGAGGAGTCGGGCCAGCGGGGTCGCGCCACCGGGGGTTCCCTCGACGGCCGCGCACAACTGGCGGGCGAGCCGGTCCCTGGCGGACTGCTCGCGCAGCCACGGCGCGGAGAAGGCGTCGTCGAGCAGCGCGGCGGCGTTCATCCACAGCTGTTGGGTGAAGAACCGGTCCGACCTGGTGTGCGGCATGCACAGCGCGCCCCAGCGGTGCAGGTCCTGGCGGAGGTAGTGGCCGGTGACCGGACTGTCCTGTTCGGACTCCCCGAAGTAGTCGACCAGGTACGGCCGCAACCACGCCTCGACCCGCGGCGCGGTGGCCGCGGCGTCCGGGTGCACCGCGAGCGGGCACCGGGTGGGCAGCGCGGGCAGCCGGTAGGTCATTCCGTAACGGAGTCCGGCGCCTGGGTGGGGGGAATTTTTCACACCAACTCCTCCATTTAATAGTTCAATTGTAAACGCGGTGGATTGTTTCGCTCCATCCGGCTCATGCGGATGCCGCAGCGGTTCACCTGTGCGGACGCACGGGCGTCACCGTGTGCATGAGCGCGTTGGGCCACACCGGTGATCGTGTCGGACCCGGACGCCGCGGCTGCGGGCGGTCCGTGGTCGTTGCTTCCTTAACCACTGATGCGTGGGCGGCACGTCACCCGAGTGTGAATGGGTTTCACCTGTGCGGCAGCGCTCCCACCACGGTGCGCGGCCGGGGTTGGGCCGTGCGGGGGTGTGGTGGCACCGAGATCACCCGAAAAGATCACCGGCGGGTGTGCAGGTGCACGGGATCATTCAGGGGCCGCCATCGAGGTCGACGGAGAAAGCGCGAGGAATGGGTCCCGGTATCGAGCAGCTGCTTGCCGAGAGCCGCACCGCGGTGCTGCCTGCGCTGCGTGCCGCCGTCGACTCGCTCCCGCCTGCCATGAGGCGGATAGCGTGCTACCACTTCGGCTGGCTGGATGTCTGCGGCCTGCCGGTCAGCGGCGACAGCGGCAAGATGGTGCGCTCCGCGCTGACCCTGTTGTCAGCCCAGGCGGTCGGCGGCGACCCGGTCGACGCGGTGCCCGCGGCGGTGGCGATCGAACTGGTGCACAACTTCTCGTTGCTGCACGACGACATCATGGACGGCGACCGCACCCGCAGGCACCGGGGCACGGCCTGGGCGGTGTTCGGCGTCCCCACCGCCCTGCTGGCGGGCGACGCCCTGTGGGCCCTGGCCCTGCGCGTCCTCGCCGCGGGCCCCCACGCCGACCGCGCCCTGCCCCAACTCACCGAAGCCCTGTGGCGCCTCATGGACGGCCAGAGCGCCGACGCCGACTTCCCGCACCGCCGCACGGTCACCGTGGCCGAGTGCGAAGCCATGGCCGCCGGAAAAACCGGCGCCGTCATGGCCTGCGCCACCGCCCTGGGCGCCCTCTTCGGCGGCGCTTCTGCTCACCGGGTGGCCCTGCTGCGCGACATGGGCGAGCACCTGGGGATGGCTTTCCAGCTGGTTGATGACGTGCTGGGGATCTGGGGCGATCCCGAGACGATGGGGAAGCCGGGGGCGGATCTGGTGCACCGCAAGAAGTCGCTGCCGGTGGTGGCTGCGTTGAACTCGGGAACTGTTGCTGGGGCTGAGTTGGCTGCTGTGTACCTGGATGTGGAGGGTGAGCTTTCTTCTGCTGAGCAGGTTCGGGTGGCGGGGTTGATCAGTTCGGCTGGGGGGCGGGAGTGGGCGCTTTCTGAGGCTGAGCGGCATTTGGCGTTGGCTGCTGCGGCGTTGGCGGAGGCGTCGCCGGTGGGGGTGGCGGCGGAGAGCTTGGGGGTGTTGGCGGATCACTTGGCGCATCGGGAGCGGTGAGGGGGGTGCTGGTGGGTTTCCGCAGGGGGTGGGTTGTCCACAGGGTGACTGCTCACTCTGACCGTTTTGTCGGTGCTGGTCGGTAAGCTGTGTATCGGGGGCTGCTGTGGCGGGTTTGATCTTGAGCTGAGGGGTGTCCGGCTCTCTTGCTCGGCTTCGCCGTCGATGATCAACGCCTCGCCTTCGGCATTGGCCTGGCGCGAGTTTCGAGCTTTGCTCGATGCGGCGAACTTGTTTTGCGCGGGGCCCCTGAACTACCCGTGGCAGGACCGCAAAGCAGGGGCCGAAAAGCATGGCCCTGTCCGCGAACGACGCTACGGGCAGTCCTCCCCCACACAAAACAAGTCCGCCCCATCGAGCTGGGTTGGCACCAGCGACTCCGAGGAGCGCGTGGTCGGCCAACGTTGTTCGGGGGCGCGTGGGGGCCAACGATCGTGAAGGCCGGGTGGAGACCGCCGTCGCCAAGTGTTCACCCGGCTTGGGCCGGCCGCTATGGGCCGGCGATCGTTCAGCCCGGGGACTTGTCCACAACCCCGGCAACCATCCACAGCCCCCGGCCAAGCCCTATTGACAGATCGGCGGGGGCGATAGGTTCAGAGATGGGGCCCCGGGCCCCGGGAGGGTGGGCCCCCGGAGCGGAGTTGATCTTGAGCGGCGGGGGCGGGGGCGGGGGCGCCGAGGGAGGGGTGGGGCGCCGAGTGGTGGGGTGGGGCGGAGGGGTGGGGTTAGCTGGTTTTCTGGGGGATGGGGAGGTTCTTGGCGGTGGGGGCGTTGGCGGCTAGTTCGTCCATTTCGGACTCTGCGGCCAGGGGTTCTAGGAGGTGGGTGCTTTGGGTTAGCAGTTCCGAGGTGCCGCGCAGGCGACCCGCTAGTTGTTCGCGGAGGGCGGTGAGGCGTTCTACCTGGCTGGTGGCCGTGGCGATGCGCTTGGCGGCTTCGTCGGTGGCGGTCTGGACCACTCGGGTGGCTTCGGCGGTGGCGGTGGCGCGGGCCGTGGTGATCTCGGTGTCGAGGTCGGTGCGGCGGGTGGTGAGTTCCTGCTGGAACTGCTGTTCCACGCGCTGGCGGTCGCGTTCGGCCTGGTCGTCGGTGGTGCGTTGGCGGGCCGTCGCGGCGGTGGTCATGTCCTCGACCTTGGCGCGGGTGTCGGACATGAGCTGTTCGTGGGCCTCGTGCAGTTCGGTGTGGCGCTTCTCCACGTCGGCCATCAGTGCGCGGTAGCGGTCGCGCAGGGCGGTGGAGGCGGCCTCGGCGGCGGACCACGCGGTGTCGGCGGCGGCCTCGGCGCGGGCGGTGATCTCCGCGGCCTGGGCCTCGGCGGTGGCGACGGCGCGGGCGGCGCGTTCGGCGGCGTTGGGGGCCGAGGACGCGGCGGCGGCGTTGCCGATCTTGTCGAGGCGTTCGGTGAGGGCGGCGATCTCGCGCCTGGCCAGCTGCAGCTGGCCGTCCAACTCCTCGGTGCGCGCCCGTGCCTCGTCGCGCTCGGCGGTGGTCGCCGCGTGCTGCTCGGCGAGGGTGCCGAGGTACCGCTTCACCTGGGTCCGGTCGTAGCCGTGCCGCGACACGCCGAACTCGGGGTGATCCTGCTGGGGGCCCATGGGACGACCGTACCCGCGAGGCCACCGGCGGCAACATGAAGGCCGCTCGACCGGGTGACACATCACCCCGCAGAGGGGGCACAACAGCCCCGGGATGCCACGTGGGCACCTGCCTGCCGGGAACCGTTGACCCCCTCCGCTAGCCCGCCAGCGACACCGGTCCCGGCACGAACCCGGGGTCGACCTGGTCGGCCAGGTCGCGGCCCGCGCGGCCGTTGGCCCACGCGGTGGCGTTGCGCAGGTGGAACTCCACGGTCTGCCGGTGGAACTTCGGCCAGTCCTGCTCGACCCCGTCGACCAGGGCGCGCATCGAGCGCAGCGCGTCGCGGTTGGCCGGTTCGAGCTGCTCGACCGGCCGGATGTCGCCGCGTTCTGCCGCGCGGACGTGGTCGGAGCGGCCGATCCAGGTGAGCAGGTCGGCACCGACGTGCTGGCGCAGGAAGGCGACGTCGTCGGCATCGATGACCTTGTTGCCGACCACCGCGACCCGCACGTCGAAGTCGCGCGCGTAGTCGAGGTACTGGCGGTACACCCCGACGCTGCGCAGCGTGGGCTCGCACACCAGGAAGGTGACATCGAATCGGGTGAACAGCCCGGAGGCGAACGAATCGGCCCCCGCGGTCATGTCGACCACCGCGTATTCTCCCGCGCCGTCGACCATGTGGTTGAGCAGCAGCTCGACCGCGCCGACCTTCGAGTGGTAGCAGGACACCCCGAGGTCGGACTCGGTGAACGGCCCGGTGGCGGCCAGCCGGACGCCGTCGACCACGCGGACGAACCGGGTGTAGAGCGGGTTGTCGTCGTCGATCCCGATCAACCGCGAGCCGCGGCCGGGCGGGGTCGTCTTGATCATGTCGCCCGCCGAGTGCACCCGCGGGTTGTCGCCGCGCAGGTGGTCCTTGATGACCGACATGTGCTCACCGAGGGTGGGCTGCTGGTGGTCGTCCCCGGCACCGAGTGCGGCGGCCAGGTGCTGGTTGATGTCGGCGTCGATGCCGAGCAGGGGCGGCGCGGGGGTTTCCGCGGCGAGGTGGCGCAGGAACAACGACGCCAGCGTGGTCTTGCCGCTGCCGCCCTTGCCGACGAAGGCGATCTTCACGGGGGTCTCCGGGTGTGCTCCGGGTGGATCTGACCCCACTACTGGTATCGGTTATCATTATCCAACGCAAGCAGGACCACCCGAATGTGATCAGCTCGGTTGGGCGATCTGCGCGTTCGGCATTTTCCGGAACGCGTCGAGCACCGCCGGGTCCTGCAGGCCCAGCCATTCCACGACCTCGGAGTAGGTGGCGCACACCGTCTCCGGTTTCGCGCACACCGACCCCATGAACTTCTCCGTCGCCGCGGTGAACGCGCCGCCGGACCAGGTGTTGAAGTGGTTGCCCACCACCACCGGCGCCCTGTTCCCGTCGAAAGCGGCCTGGTAGGCGCGTTCGTAGGTGTCGAACACCACCCCGGTGAACTCCGCGGCCCGCGCGGGTTCGTCCTTGGCCTTGTTGAGCAGGTACCAGAGGTTGTAGTCCATCATGATTGTCTTCTTGTACTTCAGCCCCGGCACCCGAACCGAGGGCATGGCAAATTCCCACACCCCGTGCTGTGTCGTGGGCCAGGCGAGTCCATCCGAGACCTGGCTGGTGTCGTAGGTCATGCCGCGCCGCGCCAGAACCGGCAGCAGCACGTCGAAGTCGCCCTCCAGGCACGGTGTCCGGCCGCCCTTGATGGTCTTCGGGTCGACCTTGAGGCCCATCGCTCTACCGCGGTCGACGAACGCGAAGAACTGGTCCAGCTCGGAGTTCCACTGCGCGGTGTCCCACCGGCCGACGCTGGGCTCGGACCCGTGGCAGAAGTGCCCGTTGTAGTGGGTGCCGACCTCGTTGCCCTGGTCGACGGCGGTGTTGAGGTCGCCGATCAACGCGCGCACGTCCTCGGCCGATCCGCCGAATCCGATCGACGCGCGACCGGGTTTGTGGCCGGGTCCGGTGTACTCCGCCTTCTGCGCGTCGGTCAGCATGTAGATCCCGGACAGGAACCCGGAGAAATGCGCGTTCACGCTTCTGGCAAGTGGCAAGAACTTCTGCCAGTGCTCGTGCGATCCGGCGCCGTCGAACGAGAACAGCACGAACTGCGGCGGTTTCTCGCCCGGGTTCAGCTTCCGCATCCACTTCGGCGGTCCGGCGGATGCCTGCGGGTGCGGTTCCGGTTCGCGCACCTGCCCGTGCTGTTGCGGTCGGACGGTGCCGACGAAGACGAGGACGACGAATGCCAGGACCACCGCCGCCCCGACGACGATGAACTCCCAACGCCTCCTGGTCGACATTCGCGTCCCTCCCCTGCCACCGCTCCCCGAATTGCCGCTTCCCCTGAGAAGGGACGCGCGTGCCGATGACGCGTTGCCACCCGGTGTCCCCCGGACGTGGCCCGCGCGGGTGGCTCAGGCCGGGACGGCGACGACCACCCGGTTCGACTCGTAGCCGTCCGCCCCGCCGACCCACTGGCCGCCGCAGGTGACGAGGACGACCCGGTGCGGCCCGGTCTGCCCGAAGAACTCCTCGGCCCTGGCTGGCAGGTCGTGCTTGCCGACCGTCTCCACCTGGGTCACCCGGTAGCGCCACTGGGTGCCCTTGTCGTCGACGACCGAGACGAGGTCGCCGACCCGGGAGCTCCACAGCTCGGCGAACGGCCCGGTGGCGCCCTTCCAGTTGACGTGCCCGGCGAACACCGACGCGCCCGCTGGGGCGTCGAGACCGGCGCCCCACCAGGTGGCCTCCCTGACCCCGCTCGGGACCGGCAGCGTGGCGTCCGGGCCCAGTTCCTTGCGCACCAGGGTCGCGGTGCCGCCCTTGGCGAGCCGGAGCGTGCCGGGGCGCTGCCCGGCGGCCTGGCGCGGCGGTGCGGGCGGGGCGGGCTGGGCCTGGGTGGGTGGCTGGGTGGCGGTCGGCTGCGGCGGTCGCGCTGGTGCGGTCGTGGTCGGTTCGGCGGGTTTCGGCTTGATCTGCGACCGCAGCCCGGCCAGGGCGGCGTCGCTGTCGGCGGCGGCCTTGCGGATGGCGGTGAGCTGCAGGCCCGGCTGGGCGGGCAGCGGGAGGCCCTGCACCGGTGTCGGCGAGGCGAAGGTCAGCCCGCAGACCAGGAGCACGAGCACGCCCGCCCCACCCGCGACGGCGGGTGGGGCGAGCGTCGAGCTACGGCGAGCCATGCCGGGTCAGTGCCCCCAGTCCTTGCGCATGCGGCGCCCGACCACGACCGGACCGCGGCCCTTGCGCCACAGGGCGGTACCCGCGCCGCCCGCGAACAGCAGCAGCGCGCCGAGGGCGACGAGCAGGCCGACGGACGGGCCGGACTCGTCGACCACGGCCGCGGCGTTGGTCGGACCGTCGCCCGCGGGGATGGTCTGCGGGACGGTCGGCACGTTGGGCTTGTTGACCAGCCGCAGTTCCAGCGTCTTGCCCGGTTCGAGCTTCCCGCACGCCGACGGCGGCTTGGCCGGGTCGAAGGACTGCTCGTAGCCGGGCGGCGCGGCGACCTCGGTGACGCAGACCTCCTGCGGGGTGCGCAGGTTCGGCACCGCTGCCTTGCCGTCCGCGCCGGTCACCACGACCAGCGGCTTGCCGTCCGCGCCGACGAGGGGCTTGCCGTCCTGGCCGACGGCCGGGGTGGTCTTGTCGGCGCCGGTGACCTTCAACGACACCGAGGCGATGCCCTGCCCGGTCTTCTCGTCGACCTTGGCCACCGAGACGGCGCCGGGCGCGGTGACGGCGGTGGTGTCGGCTGCCGCCTTGAGCTGCTTCTCACCGCCGGTGGACACGACGCTCTGGGTGCCGTCCTTGACCGTGTGCTGCACGACCGGCTGGTCGGCAGGCGCGAGAAGGGAGATCGACACCGACGGCTTCGGCCCGGTCGGCACGACCTCCAGCGCGATGGGTCCGCCGTTGTCCTTGGTGGTCGCGGTCAGCTCGGTCTTGCCGCCGGAGGTCGCGTCGGTCAGCACGACCTTGACCGGGACCTTGCCGACGCCGCTGCCGCCCGCGCCGCGCACCTCGGCGGTCCAGGTGTCCGCGGTGCCGATGACCTGCGGCTTGGTCGGCTTGGTCAGCGCCGTCGTCCACGGGCCGTGGTTGGCGGTGGCGTCGGCCCGCAGCCTGCCGACGGCCTGCACCACGGCCGGGGCCTTCTGGGCGAGTTCGCGGTCGTGGAAGGCGATGTCGTAGGCGATGGTGCGGAACCCGTTGGTCGCCGGGTTCAGGTCGGCCGGGCTGCGCGGGGCCGCGGTCCACTGGTGCAGCAGGTGCGCCAGGGCGGCGGCCTCGGTGGCGTCCTTGGTCTCGGCGTAGCGCAGCAGCAGGTAGGAGATGTCCGCGGCCTGGGTCGGGGACAGGGCGTCGCCGTACTTGGTCTTGAGCACGTCGCCCGGTTGGTAGACCTCGTTGGTGTCGGGTTCCTTGAAGGCGAACTTGACGCACCAGACCTGCTTGCCGCCGACGACGTAGGACCCGAGCCAGTCCTCCGTCGAGGTGGGCGGCGCGCCCCGGTACGGCTGGGGGGCCACCCCGACACCGAGGCCCTTCTGGTAGTCGGCTGCGGCCGGTGAGGCGCCGACGACGAGTAACGCCGCCGACAGGGTGGCCACCGTCGCCACCGCAGAGGTCAGCCGGGCACCGAGTGTGGATCGCCGCATGGTTCGGTCGGCTCCTTGCCGCGCCGGGGCAGCGCACGGCCGTCGGCGCTTGAAGTGCGGGGAACTGCTCTGGCGGTGCGGCCCGCCGCGGGGGAGAGCGGATGGGGACCGGGGCGCGCACCTTCCGTGCGAGCCTGCTGGGTGGGCGGGGCACCGGGCAATCCGCCAACCCAGTGGAGTTGATCATGGTTACCCTGCGGCGTTCCCGCAGGTCGGCGCCGAGGTCGGGCGGCATGTGGGGTACCGGACGGCGTAGTGTGCGCCTGGACGGTCACGCTCGGTGTGCCGTGCGGGAATCGGCGGTGCCTGCCCTGCGTTGCGCCGAATGTGGGTAAAGTGGGTTTTACCCAGCGGGAACCGGTCGGCCGGGTCGATCGTTGACCGTCAGCAGGCGCCATCCAGGCCCAGGAGGATCAGGTGCGTTCTACCAGCAACCCCGCGTTCCGCAACCTGCCGCAGGGCGGTTACGCGGGCTTCCAGCCCCAGGCCCAGGGCTACCAGCACCAGGGCTACCCGCCCGGGTACGGCAGCCCCAGCGCGCCAGCGGGCACCGGCGACCGCCCGATGACCGTCGACGACGTGGTCACCAAGACCGCGGTCACCCTCGGCGTCGCCGTCGTGGTGGGCGTCATCACCGCGGTGCTCGTGCTCGGCAAGGACCTCAGCCCGTACCCGCCGATGATCATCGGCGCGCTCGTCGGCCTGGTCATCTCGCTCGTCATCATCTTCAAGAAGACCCCGAGCCCCGCGCTCGTGCTGACCTACTCCGCTGCCGAGGGCCTGTTCCTCGGTGCCATCACCGGCGTTTTCGAGATGTTCGTCCCCGGTATCGCGTTCCAGGCCATCCTGGGCACGGCGCTGGTGTTCATCACGATGCTGGTGGTCTACAAGACCGGCGCGGTCAAGGTCACCCCGAAGCTGACCAAGTGGATCATCGGGGCCACCGTCGGCGCCGCCGGTCTGATGCTGGTCAACCTGGTGCTGTCGATGTTCGGCGTGAACATGGGCATCCGCGACGCCGGACCGCTGGGCATCGGCATCAGCCTGCTGTTCATCGGCATCGCCGCGTTCAACTTCCTGCTCGACTTCGACATGGCCGACCAGATGATCCGCTCCGGCACCCCGTCGAAGTTCGCCTGGTACGTCGCCTTCGGCCTGATGACCACCCTGGTCTGGCTGTACCTGGAGATCCTGCGCCTGCTCTACATGCTGCAGAGCAGCGACTGATCACCCGCCAGCACGACAGGGGCGCCCAACCGGCCGGTTGGGCGCCCCTCTTGTTTGGCCTTAGAGTCGATCTCGTGCGCGCACTGATGTCGTGGCTGATGTGCCTGGTCGGGGTGGCCGTGGTCGCCTTCGGCGCGTTCCGGGCGTGGTACGAGGACCGGGTGGGCACCACGCTGCCGTTGTCGGACCTGTTCAGCGGGGTCACCAGGGAGAGCGCGCCGGTGCTGGGGTCGTTGACCCTGCCGCTGGCGATCGGGGCGTTGCTCGCGGTGGTGGGGATGTTCCGCGCCAAGGGGATCCTGCAGTTGGGCGGGATCATCCTGGCCGCGACCATGGTCGTGTGGGTGGTGCGGGCGCGCGAAGTGGTCGACCTGGGTGATCTTCAGGTGGGCGCCTGGAACGCGCTGTTCGGCAGCCTGTTGGTGTTGGCGGCGGGGATCCTTCGGCCGGGCAGGCTCTGAGGGATCAGCCGATCAGCCTGGCGACGCGGCGCATCAAGCCGGGGGCGAACCGGGACCCGAAGCGGGCCAACTTGGCCTCCGGGGTGACGGCGACGACCGGGGTGCCGTGGTCGACGGCGCGGACGATCTCCTCGGCGACCCGGTCCGGGGTGAATCCGCGGCGCGCGTAAGCCTTTGTCGCCTTCTGCCGCATCCGTTGCTGCTCCAGGTCGTCGGCGCCGGTGAACGTGGTCGTGTTCGTGATGTCGGTAGCCACAACACCGGGACAGACTGCCGTGACACCGATGCCGTGGTCGACGAACTCAGCGCGAACGCAGTCCGATAGCGCTAACACCGCTGCTTTGCTTGCCGCGTAAGCGGAGAGGGAGCGGCTAGGGGTGTATGCGGCGGCCGAGGAGATGTTGACGATGTGGCCGCCCTCCCCCGCCTCGGCCATCAGCGCGCCGAACTCGCGGCAGCCGTTGACGACGCCGAGCAGGTTGACGTCGGTGATCCGCTGCCAGTCGCGCGCGGTCGTGGCCAGGAACGGGCCCGCCATGCCGATCCCGGCGTTGTTGACCACGACGTCGGGGGTGCCGTGCTGGTCGGTGATGTCCTCGGCGAACGCGCGCACGGCGTCGGCGTCAGACACATCGACCAGGTACGGGTAAGCGGCCGGTCCGATCTCCGCAGCAGTGCGACGCGCGGCCTCGATGTCGACGTCGGCGACCACAACTTCGGCTCCTCTAGCCGCAAACGCGTGCGCGGTAGCCCTACCGATGCCCTTGCCCGCGCCCGTCACCACCACGAGCCGGTTGGTGAAACCCTCTGCACGGCCCGCGCGGGCCCGTTGCAGGCTGCGCGTCATCGGGGCGCCGGAGACGTGCTCCACGAAGTCCTCGACCATGCGCGCCAGGGCTTCCGGGTGCGACAGCGGAACCCAGTGCCCGGCGACGATCCGGCGCCGCCACAGCCGGGGGACCCAGCGCTCCAGGTCCTCGGCGAGTGCCGCGGTGACGAACCTGTCCCGCGTGGGGAGCACGACCTGGACGGGCACCTCGGTCGGGCCGGGCGCGGGCTTGGCAGCGCTGGTGAGCATGTTCGCGCGGTAGAGGCGCACGCCGTTGGCCGCGTCGGTGCCGATCGTCGGCGCGGGGGTCGAGTCGACACCCTCGACCCGGCGCAGGATGCCGCCCCAGCGGGGGCCGATCACGGTGCGCCAGGCGAGGGCGGGCAGCACGGGGAGGTGGAACGCGGCGATGTACCAGGAGTGCGCGAGCTGGGTGGCGACCTGCACCAGGTTGGCCGGGGTGGGGTGGGTGAGCCTGCGGCGGGTCCACTGGCCGATGTGGTCGAGGTGAGGCCCGGAGACCGAGGTGAACGACGCGATCCTGGTCTTGGCGCGCGGCGCGGTGACCGCGGCCCACGCCTGGATGGAACCCCAGTCGTGCGCGACGACGTGCACCGGGCGGTTCGGGCTGACCGCGTCGGCGACGGCGAACAGGTCCTCGGCCAGCAACTCGGTCCGGTACGCGGCGGTCTTGCGCGGGGCGGTCGACTCGCCAGCGCCGCGCACGTCGTAGCGGACGACGTGGTAGTCGCCCACCAGGCGTTCGGCCAGGCCGTCCCAGAGGCGGTGGGTGTCGGGGAAGCCGTGCACCAGCAGGATCGTGGGCGACGCCGGGTCGCCCTCGCTGAAGACGGCCAGGTCGACGTCGTCGGTGCCGACGGTGCGGCGGCGGGGCCCGGTGGGGGGCAGGTGGCGCGGTTCGCTGGCCATGGCGGCTCCTCACCCGGGTTCTTGACAATGGCGAACGTTACAATCGCCGTTGTCACGCTGCAAGGGTGTCATTCCGCCCGGCCCCTGGCCCGCTCGGCCAGGGCGATCAACCGGTCGCCGATGACCTCGGGGATGACCCGGCTCGCCGACCGGTCGACCGCGGCGCCGACCGCGGACATCACCAGCGGGTGCAGCCGGGAGATGACGTCGGCGAAGTGCGGCAGCTCGTCGCCGCTGGGCAGCCAGTCCGGGCCCTTGGGGTCGAGCACGTACCTGCGGACCAGGCCGACCAGCAGCGCGGCCACCCTGTCCGTCTCCGCTTGCAGCTCCGCGGCCAGCGCCAACGCGTCCGCCAGCGGCACGTTCAGCCTGACCAGCTCGTGGCCCGCCTCCAGCAGCTTCATGCTGGGCGCGACCAGCTGCGCACCGCGCCGCTGCAGCACGCCCAGCTCAAGGGCGGTGCGCAGGGTCGCCGGGGTCACCTGGGTGCCGAACATCCGCACCAGCTGCGCCATGGACACCACGGTCGGCTGCTCGTGCGACGACGCCGCGCCCGCGGCCGCCTCCAGGCCGAGCACGTCGGCGAGGCTGTGCCCGGCCTGCCAGGCGTCGAGCATCTCCTTGATCTGGGCGAAGGCGTAGCCGCGGTCGAGCATGTTGAGGATCAGCCGCAACCGGGCCAGGTGCGCGTCGGAGTAGACCGCGGTGCGCCCGCGCCGGGCGGGCGGCGGCAGCAGCTCCCGGTCCTGGTAGACCCGCACGTTGCGCACGGACGTGCCCGCCGCCCGCGCCAGGTCGTCGATCCGGTACTCCGCCACCCGGACGAGCTTAGGCGCTGTGTCGAGAGATCCACAGTGGACACTCGATCCGGGCCGGGTCCGAAAAGTCCCAACAACGGGTGGGCGCGGGACATCCCCGGCGACTCGGACCGCCCAGGGAGCGGACAGCAGCGCACGGCACCCGGACACATCCCGGGTGCCGTGCCTGTGTGGACGGACAGCGGGACCGCGCGCGCAACGGTGAATCACCACCGCGACTGTGGTCCAGTGGACGATCGCCGAATGGACGTCCCTAGCGGACTGCTGTCCTGCTTTGGTGCCCCCGACCGGATTCGAACCGGCACTCGACCCCTTTTAAGGGGGCTGCCTCTGCCTGTTGGGCTACGGGGGCAGCGGCAGCCTAAGGTGCGACAGGCGGGCTGGGGACGGGTTTGTGACAACTCCGGCCGGGTGGCCCAACCGGAGTTGGGCCGTTTGCCCCTCAGCCCTTGGAGACCCTGGCGAACTCCGCCTTGGGGTCGTTGATCTGGCCCATCGAGATCACCTCACGCCGGAACAGGCCGCCAGTTAACCAGTCCAGCGTGATGCGGACCTTGCGGTTGAAGGTCGGCATCGCCTTGACGTGGTAGGCGCGGTGCATGGCCCAGGCGAGGAAGCCCTTGGCCTTGATGTTGAACACGTCGCCGACGCCCTTGTGCAGACCGAGGCTGGCGACCGAGCCGATGTTCTTGTGGAAGTAGTCCTTGGGCTCGTCGCCGCGCAGGGCGGTGACGATGTTGCGGGCCAGCAGCCTGGCCTGGCGCACCGCGTTCTGGGCGTTGGGGGCGCAGATCGCGGTGGGGTCGTCCTCGGTGCGCGACAGGTCGGGGACCGCGGCGCAGTCACCGGCGGTCCACGCGTCCGGCAGGCCCTCGACGCGCATGGCGGCGGTGGCGCGCAGTCGGCCCTGCTTGGTCAGCGGCAGGTCCGACGCGGCGAGCACCGGGTTCGACTTGACCCCGGCGGTCCACACGATGGTGTCGCTGTCGAACTCGGTGCCGTCGGAGAGCACCACGTGCCCGTTCTCGAACGACTTGGCCAGCGTGGACAGGTACACCTCGATGCCGCGCTTCTCCAGCTGCATCACCGTGTAGACACCCAGGCTCTCGCGCACCTCGGGCAGCACCCGGCCCGCCGCCTCGACCATGACGAAGCGCAGGTCCTCGGGGCTGATGTTCTTGTAGTACTGGGTGGCGAAGCGGGCCATGTCCTCGAGCTCGCCGAGCGCCTCGATGCCCGCGAAGCCGCCGCCGACGAAGGTGAAGGTGAGCAACCGCTTGCGCAGCTCGGGGTCCAGCGTGCTGTCGGCCTCGTCGAGCTTGCTCATCACGTGGTTGCGCAGGTAGATCGCCTCGCCGATGGTCTTGAACGAGATGCCGTGCTCGACCAGGCCGGGGATGGGCAGCAACCGGGCCACCGAGCCGAGCGCCACGACCAGCACGTCGTAGCCCAGCTCCTCGGTGTGGCCGTCGGGCGCCTCGATGGTGACGACCTTGCGGGCGTGCTCGATCGACCGGGCGCGCGCGGTGATCACGTGGCAGCGCTTGAGCGCGCGGCGCAGCGGCACGACAACGTGCCTCGGCTCGATCGCGCCTGCGGCGGCCTCGGGCAGGAACGGCTGGTAGGTCATGTGCGGCTGCGGGTCGACCACGGTGACCGACGCCTCGCCGGAGCGCAGCTTGCGCTGCAGGCCGAGCGCGGTGTACAGCCCGACGTAGCCGCCACCGAGGATCAGGATCCGGGTGGGCTCCGACTTTCCATGCGCCATGTCCCCATCGTGGCACTGGTGTGGGGTCACCGCGAGGCGCCCCTGTGTTGGTGTGACCCCGGTCGCTGGCGAGTTTCCGCTGGTGTGACGCCCGTCGCCGGGCTACCGACCGCCCCGACGAGCGGTGATCACGAGCAGTGCGAGACCGGCGATCGACAGTAACGCGATCAACTCCACCGGTTCGGGTGTACGCGTGGCGGGCAGCACAACCGCGACCCCCGCCAGCCCTAGCGCGACCGCCTGGACCCCTGCTGCCCGGCGGAGGGTCGGGCGTAAGGCGGCGGGGTCGAAGCGGGCGCCTCTAGGGAGGAGTCCGGCTAGGGCGCAGGTTAGGTGCAAGGCGTGGACCAGCGGAATCAGGACTAGGACGGCGGGCCTGAGGGGGTCATCGCCGGTGAGGGCGACGCTGAGCGCGGCGCAGCAGATGAGGACTAGAGGAGCCGGTGAAGCGGGGAGCAGCACGCTGGCGAGCGCTAAGAGAGCGGCGATGACGAACATGACAGTGGACACACCGCTGAGCCCTAGATCCAACAGCATCCCCGCCGCAGCCACACCGGCAGCACCGCGCAGCCACCACGCGGACCAACCACGGCCTACATCCACGCTGGTCATGGGCGGTGGTCCGGGACGGTCATGGCGGCGCCGACCAAGCGGGCCGGTACTCGGCGTGGTCATGGGCGGACTCGGCGGAGGGTGGCGGGGACCGCCTCGGGGGTGGTGACGACGGCTACGCCGTTGGCGCGCAGGGCGTTGCGGCGGGCGTGGTGTTCGGCGGTGAGGATCTGGCGGACGACCTCGCCCCACGGGGTGTGGGTATCGGCTACCAGGGGACTGGGGAGGGTGTCGACGGCGATCACCAGGTGGTGGCGGGCGGTGGTGGTGGCCGCGGTGGCGGTGGCGTCGTCGAGGAACGGGGAGAGGAAGACGACCACCGCGCCCGGGGGGATCTGCCTGGGGAGGAGCACCGGGCGCGACGCCCGGCCCGAGGCGCGCGAGCAGGCGACGAGCTGGTGGCGCAGGCGGGTGAGCTGGCGCAGACCGATGCCGGGTGGCAGGGACAGCTGCGGGTGGCCGAGGTCGATCAGTCCGACGCGGTCGCCTTGGCGCAGGTAAACGGCGGCGAGGGAGGCGGCGGCGCGGACGGCGGTGTCCAGGCTGCCGCCGGGGCGGACCTGCACGCCGGGCACCGAGGTGGACCAGTCGGCGAGGTCGGCGGTGACGTCGGCCAGGGAGTCGAGCACCAGCACCAGGTCCGCGTCGACCTCGGCGTGCTGTTCGCGAACGTGCGGGACGGCCAGCGGGTCCCCGGTCGCGGCACCCGCGCGCAGGGTCACCCGCCAGTCGATCCTGCGCAGCCGGTCGCCCGGGTGGAACGGCCGCACGGCCCGCAGCTCGACCCCGTCCCCCGCCCGCCGCGACCGGTGCGCCCCGACCAGCCCGGACACCCGCGGCGGCAGCGGCCCCGGGTCGAGCGGCACGACCGGCGGCAGCACCGTCCGCCTGGTCTCCACCCCGACCACCGGCCCGCTGATCAGCAGCGCGTCCCGCCCAGCCGCGAGGTGGTCCGGCCGCAGGTCGACCCCCTCACCCCAGGCATTCCACCGCACCGCGGCCCGCAGCGTCCGCGCGCCGCCCGGCACCAGCTGGACCGGCCCGAGCGCCACCCCACCCGGCGTGGGCAACCGGATGGCCACGAACTCCACCCCAGCCCCCGCGTCGACGGTGATCACTGCCCGAGCCCCGTCCCCCGCCTCGACACTGCGCGGCAACGGCGCGATCCGCGGAACCGGAACCCCACCCACCGGCACCGCGAGCGCCGCGACAGTGGCCAGCAGCAACGGCACCCCGATGACCACGAGATCGATCCGGTGCAACACCACCCCCACCCCGACCAGTCCGAGCCCACCCACGGCCCCCCGGAACAACGCGTCCGTCCCCCGCCACCCCGCCCGCCCCGCCACCTGCCGCGCGGTCAGGAACCCCCGCACCCGACTCACGCGCGACCACCTGTGCGATCCGCCGAGGCGACCGTGTTCCGTCGGTCCCGGGTCACGGGCGGGTGCTCGCGGGGCCGGGGACCGCGTGGAGGAGTTCGGTGACGATCTCGGTGGTGGTCGTGCCGGTGCTCCAGGTTTCCGGGCGGAGGGTGATGCGGTGGGCGAGGGCGGGGACGGCGCAGGACTTGACGTCTTCGGGGAGGACGTAGTCGCGGTCGTCGATCAGGGCTAGGGCTCGGGATACGAGGAGGAGGGCTTGGGAGCCGCGCGGGGAGGCGCCGACTTCGACGTTGGGGTGGGTTCGGGTGGCTCGGGCGAGGTCGACGCAGTAGCGGAGGATGTCCGGGTCGACGTCGACCTGTTCGACGGCGGTTTGGAGGGTGGCGAGTTCGTCCGCGTCGACCACCGTGGTGACAGCGGTTTCCTCGCGGCGGCGGGCCAGGCGGCGGCGGAGGACCTCCACCTCGTGGTCGACCGGTGGGTAGCCGATGTCGACGCGGAGCAGGAAGCGGTCGAGTTGGGCTTCCGGGAGCGGGTAGGTGCCCTCGTACTCCACGGGGTTCGCGGTGGCGAGGACGTGGAATGGGCGCGGCAGCGGGAAAGTGCGGCCCTCGACGGTGACTTGCCGTTCCTGCATGGCTTCCAGCAGCGCCGACTGCGTCTTGGGTGGCGTCCGGTTGATCTCGTCGGCCAGCAGCAGCCCGGTGAAGACGGGCCCCGGTCGGAAGGTGAAGTCCCGTTCGGTGGGGTCGAACACGAACGACCCGGTGACGTCGGCGGGTTGCAGGTCCGGCGTGCACTGCAACCGCGTGAACCGCAGCCCGATCGCCCCGGCCAGGCTCCGCGCCAGCAGCGTCTTGCCCAACCCCGGCACGTCTTCCAGCAGGACGTGCCCGCCCGCCAGCACGGCGGCGAGCGTCAACCGCAACGCCCGCTCGCTGCCGACGACGACCTCGCCCACCGCCTTGGTGATCGCCTCGGCTGACTCGCTGACGGTCATCGTCCCTCCACAAGAGACTCATTTACCACGGGTCCGAGCAAAGCAGAAAGCCTCTCCGGCGACGGGAGCACGGCCACCGGTGAAGTGATCAGGTGGTGCAGCTCCGGCCCGATCCTTGCCCGCACCGCCGGCGAGTCCACATCGGACTCCCCGAGCGCCCGGACGACGACGGCGCGGAGCCGGGGCTGGATCCTGGTGCGGAAGCGGTGCTGGTCCTCGGCCGCCTCGGCGAGACGGGCGGCGAGGGTGGCGGGCTGGGGGTGGGTGCTGGACGCGGTCTCGTCCGGGACGGCGGTCCACACCGGTTCGAGCGGACCGGACACCCGAACGGCGACGACGGTGACCGCGGCGGCCGGGATCGCGATGGCGATCGCCCAGAACAGCGGGATGCCGCCTGGCCAGGCGGCGACCAGGACGACCAGCGCACCGGCGAGTAGGCCGAGCACGACCTCCATGGCCGTCGTCACCGGTCCACCAGGGAGCGCTCGATGCGAGCGAGAGCGTCAGCCGCGGCGTCGACATCCCGCGGGGTGATCACGGCGGCCGGGCCGAACCAGGCCCGGTGGTACGCACGACGCAGCGCACCGGCGCGCAAGCCGAGCACCACCTCCATGGCCGTCGTCACCGGCCCACCAAGGAATGCTCGATGCGGGCAAGGGCGTCAGCCACGGCGTCGACGTCCCGCAGGGTGATCACAGCGGTGGGGCTGAACCGGGCGCGCTGGTACATGCGACGCAGCGCACCGGCAAGCAGCCCCAGCACGACCACCTTCGCCGTCGTCACCGGCCCGCCAAGGAGCGCTCGATACGGGCGAGAGCGTCAGCCGCGGTATCAATGTTCTGCGGGGTGATCACGGCGGCAGGGCCGACCCAGGCCCGGTGGCACGCACGACGCAGCGCACCTGCCAGCAGCCCCAGCACGACCTCCATGGCCGCCGTCACCGGTCCACCAGGGAGTGCTCGATGCGAGCGAGGGCGTCAGCCGCGGTATCGATGTCCCGCGGGGTGATCACGGCGGCCGAGCTGAACCAGGCTCGGTGGTACGTACGACGCAGCGCACCGGCAAACAGCCCCAGCACGACCACCTTCGCCATCATCACCGGCCCGCCAGGGAGCGCTCGGGCGAGGGCATCAGCCGCGACGTCGACGTCCCGCAGGATGATCACGGTGGCCGAGCTGAACCAGGCCCGGCAATACGTACGACACACCGCACCGGCGAGCAAGCCGACCACCACCTCCATGGCCGTCATCACCGGCCCGCCAGGGAATGCTCGATGCGGGCAAGGGCGTCAGCCACGGCGTCGACGTCCCGCAGGGTGATCACGGCGGCCGAGCCGAACCAAGCCCGGTGGTACGCACGACGCAGCGCACCTGCCAGCAGGCCAAGCACCACCTCCATGGCCCTCGTCACCGGCCCGCCAGCGAGTGCTCGACGCGGGCGAGGGCGTCAGCCGCGGCGTCAACGCCCCGCGCGGTGATCACCGCGGCCGGGCTTAACCAGGCCCGGTGGTACATACGACGCAGCGCGCCTGCCAGCAGCCCCAGCACGACCTCCCTGGCCGTCATCACCGGTCCACCAGCGAGTGCTCGATGCGAGCGATGGGCATCGGCCGCGGCATCGACGTCCCGCAGGGTGATCACGGTGGCCGAGCAGAACCAGGCCCGGTGGTACGTGCCGCGCAGCGCACCTGCAAGCAGCCCCAGCACGACCTCCATGGCCGTCGTCACCGGTCCACCAGGGAGCGCTCGATGCGAGCGAGAGCGTCAGCCGCGGCGTCGACATCCCGCGGGGTGATCACGGCGGTGGGGCTGAACCGGGCGCGGTGGTACGTGCGGCGCAGTGCGACGAGGGCCTGCGGGTCGACGGCGTGTGCCGCCAGGATGTGCTCGGCGAACTCGGTGGGCGTCTCGTGGGCTGCGCGCGGGGTGCCGAGCCGCGCGGCGCCGCGCTCAAGGGTCAACCAGGCGGCGATGACGGCGTTGGTCGGGTCACCCGCGGCGGGACCGGTGAGGTCCAGGCGTGCCGAGCGCGCGGCGGCCGCGAGGTGGGGCACGGCCGACACGCCCTCCCCGTCGACCCGGCCGAGTGACCAGTCGAGCTCGGGCAGCGCGCGGCGGGTGCGGCGGCCGACCAGGTTCGCCGCCAGGCCCACCAGCCCGACGACCAGCATCGTCGCCACCGCGAGCAGCAGCAGGGCGGTGCTGATGCCGCTGATGAGGTCGAGCACCGGGTTCGGGTCGGTCGCGGCGGTGGCCGCCGGGGCGGCGGCCGGGTCGGGGTCGGGGGGCGCCGCGGTCCCCGGGCCCGCCGGGATCGCCGAGCTGCCGCGGGCGGCGGCGACCGCGAGCAGCAGCAACGCGGTCGCGACCAGCGGCGGGGCCAGGCGCGGGGACATGGGCGCCAGCTTGCCCCACCGGCGCCCCCGTGGACCAGGGTCACCGGGCGCAGACCCGCGAGTCCGACGCGCGCCGCTCGCGAGCCCGGCCGCACCCGGGTACGAGCGGCTCCGCGCCCGGATCGCGGCTCCCGCGCACCAGACCCGCGCCGACGGCGCCTAGGCGCGCACGAAGGCCAGCAGCCTGCGCACCGAGCGGCGCGACACCTCCAATTTCCGCGCCGGATTCTTCGAATCACGGACCGAATTCCCGCCGGACCACCTGGCGAGTTCGACGCAATTATCGCTTTCGCTGTAGGAACTCTTTCGCCATTCCGGCAACACCGCGTTCATCAAAGCCCCTCCGAGTTTCGGCCCCCCGTCGGGGCGCGCAATACCCGGGCATTATTCCGCGATTGTCGGGGACCCGTGAATCCCCTGCACGGGTAGCACCTCTGCACCGAACGCAGGGCACGGGGCACCGGTCACCACTGACCAGAAGTTCGACCCAGAGTAACCACAACCGGGGTCGGGGTGAGTCCCACGGGGTGGCCGATGTCGCGGTCGCGGGCTTCGCGAAAGGGCAGCGGAACCAGGTCCGCGCGTGCTACCTTGCGAAACGCGCCCGAACAGGGAGCGCGGTGGCGGACAGCCAAGTAGCACTCTGCTGGGTGACACTCGCTCGATAGTATGACGCCCCGTAGCCGATCGTCCCCCTCGGAGTCGCACCATGCCAAGACAACGGGACCCCCGCTTCTCCAAGCGCCAGCTCGGCCGACTCCTGCGGACATTCCGCGAGCAGGCGGGCAAGACCCAACCCGAGGTCGCCACCACCATGGACTGGTCGGTGTCGAAACTGATTCGCATAGAGAAGGCCGCGGTGGGCGTCTCCACCACCGATCTGCGCGCGCTGCTCGCCGAGTACGGGATGCACGACCCGGAGGTGGTCGCGGACCTGGTCGAGGTGGCCAAGGAGAGCCGCGAGCAGCCCTGGTACGCCCGCTACGACGCGGTCACCAGCGAGCCGTTCCGGCGCCTGCTCGCCTACGAGGGCTCCACCGCCGCGATCCACCAGTTCCACCCCGTGCTGGTGCCGGGGCACCTGCAGACCGCCGACTACGCGCGGGCCGTACTCGGCAGCCACTACTCCGGGGTGGATCTGGACCTCGCGGTGGAGTGCAGGCTGCAGCGGCAGTACCGGTTCGAGAGCGACCGGCCGAAGATGGTCGCGCTGGTCGACGAGGCCGCGGTGCGCCGGACCATCGGCGGCCCCGAGGTGCTGCGGGCCCAGCTGCGGCACCTGCTCGCGCGGTCGGCGGAGGACTGCACGACCCTGCGCGTCGTCCCGTTCACCTCGGGCGCGCACCCGGGAATGGGTGGTGGATTCATGTTGCTGGAACTGGACGACGAGATCGGCGACACCGTCCTGTTCGAGGAGTCGGTCGGTAAGGACTACCTCGCCACCGGGGACAGCGAGGTCGTCACCGCCGCCTGGGAACGGTTCCTCGCGATCGAGCAGTTAGCGCTGTCCGAGGCCGACACCACCACCCTGCTGCGGCAACTTGTCGAAAGCTGACAGTCCCAACTCGACCGCACGGTGGCGGCCCACAAGGGACCGCCACCGCCCGCGACCGACACCGAGCGTCACCGCCGCCGAATAGCCCTTCCCGCTTTCCCGGAATCGCCATTCGCGGCGCCCCCGGTGACCACGACGTCGAGCACGGGCACCGGCAACAGCCGAACACGCACCCTGATCTCCCGCACCGGTCCGCGCACCAGCAAGCGCGGGGACAGGAATACGAACCCCCATGACAGCAGCACACCGAGCAGCACAGTCACCGTGGTTACCTCATCCGCCTGGGACAAATCCCTCCCCCGGCGCGGCGGTGGCGCTTCCCCGATCTTAACGGCGGCTGTCAACACCACCATTCAGTCCACATCACTCGCCCGGGCGGACCCGGGCGGCGCGGCGCAGGACGTCCTCGACCATCGCCTGGGTGAGCCTGCCGGTGAAGGTGTTCTGCTGGCTGACGTGGTAGCAGCCGAACAGGGTCAGCGGCGGGCCGCCGTCGACCGCGGCGAGGTGGTGTTCGACGCCGTGGCCGAACCGGGGGCGCGGCGTCGGGACCGACCACATCGCGGTCAGCACCGGAAGCAGGGCCTGCCAACCGAAGGCGCCGAGGACGACGACCGCGCGCAGGGTGGGTCGGAGCAGGGCGAACTCCTCGACCAGCCAGTGCCCGCACGCGTCGCGCTCGGCCGGGGTCGGCTTGTTGGCCGGTGGGGCGCACTTCACCGGCGCGGTGATCCGCACGCCGCGCAGTTCCAGGCCGTCGCCGATGTGGGTGGCGGTGGGCTGCGACGCCAGGCCGACGGCGTGCATGGCGGCGTAGAGGACGTCGCCGGAACGGTCGCCGGTGAACACGCGGCCGGTGCGGTTGGCGCCGTGCGCGGCAGGGGCGAGGCCGACGACGGCCACCGAGGCGTCCGGCGGGCCGAAGCCGGGCACCGGTCGCCCCCAGTAGTCCTGGTCGCGGAACGCGGCGCGCTTGGTGGCGGCGACCTCCTCGCGCCAGGCGACCAGTCGGGGACACGCCCGGCACTCGACGACGCGGCCGTCCAACTCGGCGATGGTGCTCACGACCAGCAATCACACCACGTCACCGCCCCCGCCGCACAGGCGCCACTAGGGTCGGTGACATGGCACCCACCGACGCAGCCGACGAGCCGAAGCCCGCCGTCGAGCCGACCGACGACCTCGTCAGCACCTCCCACTCGCTCACCGTCCGCAGGCGCAAGCTCAACTACACGGCGACCACCGGCCGGGTCGTGCTGCGCAAGGAGGTGACCACCGACGGCAAGTTCGAGGGGCACCAGCCCAAGGCCGAGGTCTTCCTCACCGCGTACACCCTCGACGGGGCTGACCCGGCGCGCAGGCCGGTGACCTTCGCCTTCAACGGCGGCCCCGGCTCGGCCAGCATCTGGCTGCACCTGGGCCTGTTCGGGCCGCGCCGGGTGGTCAGCGGCGACGCGGGCGACCTGGCCGCGCCGCCCTACGGCCTGGTGGACAACACCGAGACCCTGCTCGCGCACAGCGACCTCGTCTTCATCGATCCGGTGTCCACCGGGTACTCGCGGGCGGTCAAGGGCGAGAAGGCGGGCGAGTTCCACGGCTTCGAGGGCGACATCGAGTCCGTCGGCGAGGTCATCCGGCTGTGGACGACCCGCAACGGGCGCTGGGTGTCGCCGAAGTTCCTCGCGGGCGAGTCCTACGGGACCACGCGCGCGGCCGGGCTGGCGCACCACCTGCAGACCAGGCGCGGGATGTACCTCAACGGGTTGATCCTGATCTCCTCGGTGCTCGACTTCGCCACGCTGGACTTCACCACCGGCAACGACGTCCCGTACGCGCTGTTCCTGCCGAGCTACGCCGCGATCGCGCACCACCACGGCCTGCACGGTGACCGGCCGCTGCGCGAGGTGCTCGACGAGGCGGAGGCATTCGCCGCGCGCGACTACCCGTACGCGCTCGCCCAGGGCTCCCGACTGTCCACTGAGGACCGTGCGGCCGCGGTGGCCACCCTCGCGCGGCTCACCGGCCTCGACCCCGACTACGTCGACCGGGTCAACCTGCGGGTCGAGCACATTCGCTTCTTCACCGAACTATTGCGCCACCGCAAGCAAACGGTCGGGCGGCTCGACGGCCGGTTCACCGGGTGGGACAGCGACTACGGTCGTGAACGGTTCAGCGACGACCCGGCGGGCTCGGCCATCATGGGCGCCTACACCGCTGGTATGAACCACTACCTGCACTCGGAACTGGCGTACCCCAACGACTTGCCCTACGAGGTGCTCAGCATCGAGGTGAATCGATCCTGGTCGTTCAAGGAGTTCGAGAACGCGCACGTCACGGTCACCGACCGGCTCGCCGCGGCGATGCGCGCCAACCCGCACCTGCGGGTGCACGTCGCATCCGGGTACACCGACGGCGCGACCCCGTACTTCGCCACCGAGCACTCCTTGGCACAGCTCGACATCCCCGACGAGCTGCGGGCCAACATCGAGGTTTGCTACTACGACGCCGGGCACATGATGTACGTGCACGAGCCGTCCCGGTTGCGCCAGTCGAAGGACATCGCCGCGTTCATCGGGAAAACCGTTAGCTGATAAGCGGTTACCACGCGGACCCCGAGCCCGTACGCTGAGCGGCGTGTGGCCCCCGACCGGTCCGGTCGGGGGCGGTCTCAGCTGAGCCTCCCTTCGGCGACGGGGTCAAGCGTGAGCGATATCGGGCGACGCCTGCGGCAGATCCGCAACGCGCGGGGCAAGTCGCTCGCGGTCGTTGCCGGGCTGGCGGGCATCTCGCCGTCGTACCTGAGCAGGCTGGAGTCCGGGCACCGGGCGCTGGACCGCCGGTCGCTGATCATGGCGTTGGCCAGGGCGCTCGACGTCGCGCCGACCGAGATCACCAACGTCGCCCTCGCGCTGCCCGGCGAGGCCGAGGAGGACCGCTCGCTCGGCGCGGTCCGGCTCGCCCTGTTCGCCGCGGCCATGCACGCCTGGCGCGGGCGGGTCTGCGGGGTCGACGAGCTGACCGACCGGGCCGAGCACCTGCTGGAGCAGCAGCGGCAGTGCGACTACGCGCTCGTCGGCGCCCGGTTGCCGGATCTCATCGACGACCTGCACACCACGTTGGCGGCTGGTCGTGACCAACGGGAGGTCCTGCGGCTGCTGGTCATCACCCACGTGCAGGGCACGCAAGCCTGGTTGGGTGACATCGGCGCCAGCCAGGACCTCGGCTGGCAGGCGTCGACGCTGGCCGCCGACGCCGCGCAGCGGCTCGGTGAGCCCGCGTACCTGGCGGTCAGCGGGTTCGGCACCGCGTTCGGCCTGATCGGCGCGGGCGGGTTCGACCTGGCCGAGCGGGTGCTGCACGACACCCACCCCGGCACGGCGGGCAACACCGAGCTGCAGATGGCGGGCATGCTGACCCTCACCAGGTCGCTGGTCGCCGCGGCGAAGGGCGAGCAGGGCGAACGGGCCGCGGCGCTCGACCACGCCGACGACCTGGCCAGGCACGCGGGCGAGGGCAACGCCCTGTGGTTCGGCTTCGGCCCGTCCAACGTCGGCGTGTGGCGGATGACGGTCGCGCTGGAGGCGGGCGAGCACGCCGAGGCGGTCCGGATCGCGAGCACCGTCGACCCGAACGCCCTGCCGTCCCCGACCCGCAAGTCCGCGTACTGGCGCGAGTACGGCCGAGCACTGGCGCGGATGCCCAACCGCCGCGACGAAGCGGTGCTGATGCTGCGCCGCGCCGAGCGCATCTCCCCGGCCCGGGTTCACCGGCACCCGTTCATGCACTCCGTACTCTCGGAACTGTTGGCCCGCGCCCGCGACGACGCCATCGGCAGGGAACTGCGCGGCCTGGCCTATCGGGCTGGTCTGCTGTCCTGACATGCGTTCCCGCTCATGGGTTCGCGGTGTCCGCGCCTCCGCCGAACGGGGGACCTTGCCACAGTGGCAAAGCCGGTCCCCGGCCGTCTCCTAGCGTTGACCGCGGTGGAGGAGGTGATGGGTGTGGTCGGGGAGATCGGGTCCGCAGCACGGCTGGGCGGCACGGTGTGACGGCGACCCCGGAGCAGGTCGACACAGCACGGGCGATCGTCCTGCTCGCCGCCAAACTGGACACGCTACCCACGCGGCTGCGTGACTACGCCTCCGGTCTCATCATCGGCTGGGCCTCTCCCGAACAAGCCGACGCCCTGGCCGACGCCCTGGAGGAAACAGCACGACAGATCCGCCTCAACCGACCGAGGTTCGTGCTGACCATGGAATAACCCCACTCCACCACAGGGCAGCGGGCCTCGCCGAGACCGACTCGACGGGGCCCGCTGTCATCCACAGTGGACAGATCAACCAGGAACCCGGAAGTCGTCGGCGACGACCAGGATCACGCCGGGATCTTCCTCTCCGTAGGTGGGCAGGTGCGAGTCGCAGGCAACCCTGATGGTGGTCGCCAGTACACAGGCCGAGTTCTGCTGATCGGCGATGCCCGCCGAGTAGTAGACGGTGGTCTTCTTGGTACTCGCCAGCCCGTTCTCGGTGAGGCCCCTGGCCTCCAGAACAGTCCACCCATCACCGCGCAGGTAGTCGACAGCCGCTTTACCGGGGTCTACGACCGTCGACTTGTCGTAGACGCGGATCGAGCCACGGGGAGACGAGGACGAGAGGCTCGGCGGACCGCCCGGCAGCTCTGATCTGATCGTCGGCCCGGGCGGCGCGGGGAACCCCGAGGTGGCGACCGTGGTCGCGGGCGACGTCGTCGACGTGGTGGCCGACGTGGACGGAGTGGTACCGACGTCATCGTTCGGGACGAACCGGATGGCGAGCAACACGGCCGACGCGGCGGCCACCACGACAACGACGCCCACCCACACGGACGGGTACCGCCAACGGCGCCGCACGGGCTGGGCCGGGGGACGATCATCCGCCGCCGCGGTCACCACGTGTACCGGGTTGCGGGCGATCGCGAGTAGACCGGCGTTGTGCGAGCCGACGCTGCCGGGGGTCGGGTAGCCGCGGGCGGCCATGCGCGACCGGACCGTGCGGGCGATGTCGTCGAGGCCGAGGAGATCCGGGCCGTCGGGGAGGCCGTCGCGCAGTACTGCGAGGAGTTCACCGGTGAACGCGGTGTGCCGGTGCCCCTTCGGCGCGAGGGCGACGGCGTTCGGCGGCGTGGCGACGAGGGTGTAGGTACCGGTCACCTCGACCTGGCCCACGACGGCGGCGCCCATGGTCTCGCCGAGGGCGCGGCCGCTGAAGCAGCAGTCGAGGACCAGGACCCGGTTGGCCGCGGGCGACTCCCGGAGCAGGTCGCGCACCAGGTCGAACGCCAAGGCGCTGACCCGCACCTCATCCGGGTCGGTGTCCGCCAGGGCGAAGTGCAGCTCTCCCCTGCCGGGGCTGACGAGGCCGTGCCCGGCGAAGTACACCAACACCGTGTCCTCGGCCTGGGTCTGTTCGCGCAGGGCGCGGTAGACCTCGCGGGTCGACCCCGGGTTCTCCACGACCGTGCACCGCTGCGGGGCGAAACCCCCGAGGCCGGGTGCGGTGAGAGCGGACTTGAGGTCGTGCAGGTTTGCCGGGACGGCGGGCAGATCGGGCAGCGAGGTGGCCTGGTAGGTGCTCGTGCCGACCAGGATCGCGCGGGAACGGGCCGGATCGGGTAAGCGCATGCGGAGATCCTCGGTGGGCGCCGTCGGTGTCGTGGGGACAACACCTTCCCACAAGGAGATCTCGGGGTGTTGTTCTGCCGGTTCGATTGGTTGCGAGGCGGTTTCGGGCGTGCGTAGGGTCGGGTGCGTTGGTGTTGCGGCGAATGGGGGCGTGCGATGAGTGGTTCTCAGCAGGAGTCCGGGTACGTGCTGGACGAGGACACCACGGAGTTGTTCTGGGGGATGTTGGAAGACGAGGGTGTGCACCGGGCGGGGTTCGTGGCGCACATGAGCATGTGCTTCCACGAGGAGACCGCGGCGGGGACCTCGGGCGGCCAGAGGTGAGTTGAGCGGTGTACCGCATGACGTCGAGTCTGCGGGTTGTGGCGTTGGACGAGACGTTGGCGCGGGCGAGGCGGGTGGCTGCTGGGTTGGGGGTCACCCGGGTCACGGACACGACCTGGTTGGACTACCTGGGGATCCCGGTTTTCGCGAGCATCCGACCTTCGGCGGGCGTGGGGTCGTTGTGCGTGAACGCGGGTAAGGGCGTTCGCGTGCGGGAGGCCCAGGTGGGCGCCTACATGGAGGCGATCGAGTACGCCCTGGCCGAGTACGGTCCGCAGTCCCCCAGCGTGTTCGAGTCGACGCCCCGGGAGGTCGCGGGGCAGGGGTTCGACTTCGTGGACCTGTGCCCGCTGCTGGGCCGCCCGGTCGACCCGGATGGGCCGCTGATGTGCGTGATGGCGGAGGACATCGCCGACGGGACCCGGGTCGCGCTGCCCGCCGAGTTGGTGTTCGCCCCGTACCGGGAGAACCAGGGGCAGCGGGTGTTCGGCAGCAGCACGACCGGCCTGGCCTCGGGCAACTCGGTGGCCGAGGCGACCGTGCACGGGCTGGCCGAGGTGATCGAGCGCGATGTCTCCGCGTTCAACCACTTCGGGGACCGGTCGCGGCTGGTCGAGCCGGACACCGTGCCGCCGGAGGTCGCCGAGGTGGTCGCGAAGGTCGAGGACGCCGGGCTGCGGGCCGTGCTGCGGTACACGCCCACCGAGTTCGGATTGCCCTACTTCCGGGCATCCATCCTGGAACCGGACGACGACCAGCCGATCGCCATCGCCCAGGGCGCGGGCCTGCACCTGCTGCGCGACATCGCCGCGGTGCGCGGTCTGTGCGAGGCGGCGCAGTCCCGGCTGACCGGTATCCACGGTGGGCGCGACGACCTCATGGACCGGGTGGACTACTTCGCCGAGCCGGGCGGCGCTGACCGGGAGCGGCGCGCGACCCGCGAACTGCGCGCCCAGGTCACCGACACCACCGGATCCGTGCGCTACTCCGAGATCCCGGCAGGAACACCCGTGGACAGCATCGGCTCGGCACTGCACGAACTGCGGAAAGCCCTCTCACGCGCCGGAATCGAGCACGCATACCGGGTCACACTGTCCACACCGGACCTACCGCTCGCCGTTGTCCGGGTGATCGTGCCCGGCATGGAGTCCTTCGAGCCCGGTCTCAAGCGAGTAGGACCACGACTCGCGGCCAGGGTTCGCACCGCGTGAAGACCATCGCCTTCGTAGGACCGACTGCGTTCGGCCTGAGCAGTCCGGTCTTCCCCGCTGATGTCGATGTCCGCGGTCCCGTGCGCCGCGGTGACGTTGCCGCGCTGCTCGGCACCGAGCCGGGCGTCCTGATCGTGGTCGACGGCACCTTCCACAGCTTCCCCGCCGTGGGGCACGTCGAACTGCGCACGGCGATCGCCGAGGGGTGGCAGGTCTGGGGCCTGTCCTCGATGGGTGCCATCCGCGCCGCCGAGATGCGCCACCTCGGGATGCACGGTTTCGGCGCGGTCTACCAGCGCTACGTCGACGATCCGGATCTCGCCGACGACGAGGTCGCCCTACTGCACGCCGCCGAGGCCCCGCACCGGCCGCTCTCGGAGCCGATGATCCACATCCGCTCGTTCGTCGACGCGCTGCGCGAGCACAGCCTGGTGTCGCCCGCCGCCGCGGACAAGGTCATCGATCACCTCAAGAACCGTTGGTACGCCGAGAGAACCCACCAGGCCCTCCGTGCCGCGCTACAGGACCTCGCCGACCTCCCGCCCGCCGCGCTACCCCCGTTCGACGACCACTGCCTCAAGACCAAGGACCTCGTCCGGTTCACCACCGAGCAACCGTGGCGACTCGGCTGACCGGCGCAGCGCGGCTGCTCGCACAGGCACGGGATCACTGGAACCGCCCGGGCACGACCTCGCTGTCCGGCGCCCCGGTGCGCACGCTGCCCGAAACCCATCAGTCCACGGTGAACCCGTACTGGGACCTGGCGAGCACGGTGCCGGTGCACGAACGGACCCTGCCCGTCGAGGGTTCGGGCGTGCTGGTCGAGGTCCTGCCCCCGCCGCACGGCCCGTTCGGCTGGTGGGTCCCGCAGAAGCAGATCGCCTGGGCGGTCCCCAGCCCGGGAGACCTCGCCTGGCTCGAGGAGAGGCTCGGCGGACGCCCCGTACTGGACCTGGGCGCCGGCTTGGGCTACTGGTCCTGGCAGCTGCGCCAGCTCGACATCGACTCCCTCGCCTACGACCTCGGCACCGGCAGCCGAGCCTGGCTGGACGACGTCGAGCCGTACGCCACTGTCCACAACGGACCAGCCGAGGTCGCCGCCGACCACCCCGACCGCGCGCTGCTGCTGTGCTGGCCACCCGCCAACGGCATGGCCGACACTGCGCTCCACCACTACCAGGGCGACACGGTCGTCTACGTCGGCGAGCTGAACCCGGATGTCTGCGCGGGCCAAGCCTTCTTCACCGCGCTGGAGCGCTGGGACCTGTTGGGGCACAGCCCTTTCCACGTCAACCTGTACGGCTTCCGCGGTGTCCTGCGCGCGTACCGGCGCCGGGAATGCGACAGGCCCCCTCGGCGGACCGAGGGGGCCTGTCGGAACAGTGCTACTTCAGGAACTTGCGACCGTTGGTGACCGCGTTCCAGGCGTCCACGGAGCCGTGGCCGTAGAAGCTGTTGAACGACGGCGTGCCGGTGCAGGTGGCGTTGAACTCCGCCGGGCGGCCGATGGGGGTGTAGTCCACCGTCCGCGGGGTCGGGCAGGCGATCTCGGCGGCGGTGCCCTCGAGCACGCGCTTGACCTTGTCCGGGGACAGCGACACGCCGTTGCGGGTGTAGTCGCCGTACTGGGAGACGATGAGCGCTGCCACACCGGAAGCGTGCGGCGATGCCATCGAGGTGCCCTGGAGGTACTGGTAGTAGCCGCAGGTCCCGTTGGCCTTGCACGCCTTCTGGACGCCGAGGGCCTCGCCGTCCGGGGTGATGTTCCCGGCCTCGTCGATCGCCCCCTCGGTCAGTGCGACGTTGCGGGGGTAGGTCGAGAGGATGAGGTTCTCGTTGGTGCGGTACCAGTCCGTGCCGAGGCCGTCCCGGAAGTAGCCGCCGGGGGCCGACACCGAGATGCGCTCGGTGCCGTAGTTGGAGTAGTCGGCCTTGGCCTGCGACGGGCCGTACGCGCTGACGCCGATCGCGTGCGGGCCCTCGATCGGCAGCGAGAAGCAGGTCGCGTTGTCGATCGTGCGCGGGTACGCCGTGCCTGCCGGGTAGTCGGGGCTGCTGGAGTCGGGCAACGGGTTGCCCAGGTCCATGTGCCCGTTGCCCAGCGACACGATCTGGCTGACGCCCTTGCGGTGCGCGTACTCCATCGCCCGGTTGACCGACCGGACGATCAGCCGCTGCTCGGCGCGCTGCTCCGGGCTGTCGGCGGCGTTGTTGGCGCAGTTGTAGAGCCACGGGTCCACGTAGAACGACATGTTGACCACGTCGATCCCCGCGTCACCGGCGTAGGTCATCGCGTCGACGACCGGCTGCAGGAAGAAGTAGCCGGAGTCCTGACCGCCGCGGATGTTGACGATGGACACGCCCGGTGCGACACCGGAGATGCCGAAGCCGTCCGCCGCCGCGGCGATGGTGCCCGCGACGTGCGTGCCGTGCCCGCCGTTGTCGACGTCGGCGGGGTCGACGCAGCCCCGGTACTCGCAGGGGCCGTCGACGACCTCGCCGTTCTCGTCGAACGGGATGTCGCGGGTGAAGTTGCGCGACAGGGCCCGGTCGAAGTTGGGTGCGATGTCCGGGTGCGAGGCGTCCACACCCGTGTCCAGGATGCCGACCTTGACCCGCTTGTCGCCTGCCTGCTTGGTGCGGGCCAGGTCCGAGCGGACCGCGGTGAGCCCCCACGCCAGCGAGTCGAGCGGGTCGAGACCCGCCGTGGTCGCCTTCGGGGACTTCTTCTTGCCCGCCTTGGCCGAGCGGCCCTCCTGCTCGACGGCCTTGGTCTTGGCCGCCTTGTCGCCGCGCGGCGACTGGCCGATCGACTTCGAGCGGGCGGCCGTGTCGACCGCCCTGTTGCCTGCGAGGCGGGCGGTGAAGCCGTTCTCAGGGGCGGTGGCGGTGATCAGACCAGCTGCCTTGTTGCTGGTCACGACGGTACCGCCTGCCGCGCGCACAGCGGCCTCAGCCGACTCGACGGACGCGCCGTCGGCGGCGAGGACGTTGAACTCGACGGTCTTGCCGGACAGCGCCTGTTGGGCGTTGGCCGCGCTGGGCGCGACCAACCCCGCGAGGGTCACCACCAGCGGTACCGCGAGTGCGGCACCGACCAGCTTGCGACGATTCACGCGAACTCCTCCTCGTGAAACCATCCCTGAGAACGGCCCCCGACTCAGGGAACGATCGACTTCTCCTCGGCGAAGTGGCAGGCGCTGGGGTGGTTGGCGACTCGGGTGACCAGCTTCGGCTCCTCCGTCGCGCAGATGTCCTGCGCCTTCCAGCACCGGGTGCGGAACCGGCAGCCCGACGGCGGGTCGACCGGGCTGGGGACGTCGCCCTCCAGCCGGATCACCTGCCGCTGGTCGCGCAGTTCCGGGTCCGGCACCGGCACCGCCGAGAGCAGCGCCTGGGTGTACGGGTGGGTCGGGTGCTCGTAGATCTCCTCCTCGGTCCCGACCTCGACCATCTTGCCCAGGTACATCACCGCGACCCGGTCGGAGAGGTGGCGCACCACCGACAGGTCGTGGGCGATGAACACGTACGACAGCCCGAACTCGGTCTGCAGGTCACCCAGCAGGTTCATCACCTGGGCCTGGATGGACACGTCCAGCGCGGACACCGGCTCGTCGCAGACGATCACCTTGGGCCGCAGCGCGAGCGCGCGGGCGATGCCGATGCGCTGGCGCTGGCCGCCGGAGAACTGGTGCGGGTAGCGGTTGATGTGCTCGGCGTTGAGCCCGACCACGTCGAGCAGCTCGCGCACCTTCTTCGCCCGCGAACCCTTCGGCGCCACCTCGGGGTGGATCTCGAACGGCTCGCCGATGATGTCGCCGACGGTCATCCTCGGGTTGAGCGAGGTGTACGGGTCCTGCAGCACGATCTGGATGTCGCGGCGCAGCTTGCGCAGCTCGCCGCCCTTCATCTTCAGGATGTCGCGACCCTCGAAGGTGGCGGTGCCGCTGGTCGGCGGCTCCAGGCGCATCAGCACCTGGGCCAGGGTCGACTTGCCGCAGCCGGACTCACCGACGATGCCGAGGGTCTCGCCGCGCTTGAGGTCGAAGGAGACCCCGTCGACCGCGCGGACGTGCCCGACGGTCCGCTTGAACAGCACGCCGACCCGGACCGGGAAGTGCTTGACCAGGTCGCGGACCTCGATGATGTTGTCAGTCACCGCTGATCAGCTCCTCGGCGAAGTGGCAGGCGCTGAGCCGACCGGGGGCCAGGCGGTGCTGCGGCGGGACCTCGGTCTTGCAGATGTCCTGCACGCGGGGGCACCTCGGGTTGAACGGACAGCCCTTCGGGATGTTGAGCAGGCTGGGCGGCAACCCCTTGATGGTGGTCAACTCGGTGCCCTTGAGGTCGAGCCTGGGCAGCGAGTCGAGCAGGCCCTGGGTGTAGGGGTGGCCCGGCTTGCGGTAGAGGTCGCGCGCGTGCGACTGCTCCACGATCCGCCCGGCGTACATGACCGCGATCCGGTCGGCGACCTCGGCGACGACGCCGAGGTCGTGGGTGATCAGGATCAGGCCCATGTTCCGCTCGACCTGGATGTCCTTGAGCAGGTCCATGATCTGGGCCTGCACGGTGACGTCCAGCGCGGTGGTCGGCTCGTCGGCGATGAGCATCTCCGGGTCGAGCGCCAGCGACATCGCGATCATCGCGCGCTGCCGCATGCCACCGGAGAACTCGTGCGGGTACTGGCGCACCCGGCCCTGGGGGTTGGGGATCTTGACCAGGTCGAGCAGTTCGATCGCGCGCTTGCGGGCGTCCTTGCGCGACATGCCGCGCCGGACCCGCAACTGCTCCTCGATCTGGAAGCCGACGGTGAAAACCGGGTTGAGCGCCGACAGCGCGTCCTGGAAGATCATGGCGATGCCGGATCCACGCACCTCCCGCCGCCGCCTCGAGGACGCCTTGAGCAGGTTCTCGCCGTGGAACCGGATCTCGCCGCCGGTGATGACACCGGGCGGCATGTCCAGGATGCCCATGATGGTCTGGGCGGTCACCGACTTGCCGGAACCGGACTCGCCGAGCACGGCGAGCGTCTCGCCCGGCTCGACCCGGTAGCTGACGCCGTTGAGCACCTTGGCCACCCCGTCGCGGGTGCGGAACTCGACGAACAGGTCGTCGACCTCCAGCAGCGGGGCACCGGGCACCTGGGCTGGTTCTTCGAAGTCCACTTCGGACCTTGTGGTGGTCATGGCGCTACCTCGCCTTGGGGTCCAGCGCTTCGCGCACGGCGTCGCCGAGCATCACGAAGGCGAGCACGGTCGCGGTCAGGAACGCAGCGGGGAACAGCAGGCTGTGCGGGGCCACCCGGATCACGTCGCGCGAGTCCGAGATCATCACGCCCCAGGACACGACCGGCGCGCGCAGCCCGATGCCGAGGAACGACAGCGTCGCCTCCGCGCCGATGAACGCCCCGAGCGCGATGGTCGCGTAGACCAGCACGGGCGCGACCGCGTTGGGCAGCATGTGCCGCAGGATGATCCGCGACGTGCTGGCGCCGAGCGCGCGGGCGGCCTTGACGTAGTCCTGCTGCTTGGCCGCGATGGCCGCCGACCGCATGATGCGCATGCAGACCGGCCAGGACAGGATCGAGATGGACAGCACGACCAGGAAGATGATCTGGGTCGCGCTGGTCTCCCCGCTCGCGCGGAAGCTGGACAGGATGACGATGGCGCCCAGGACGAAGGGCAGGCCGAAGAACACGTCGGCGATGCGCGACATGAGTCCGTCGAGCCAGCCGCCGTAGTACCCGGCGAGCAGACCGAAGGTCGATCCGATCAGGACGGTCAGCAGGGTCGCCGCCACACCGACGATGATCGAGGCCCGGCTCCCGTAGATGGTGCGGGAGAACAGGTCGTAACCCTGGTTGTCGTACCCGAACCAGGCGGCCGCGGAGGGTCCCTCGCGGCTGCGGCCCAGTTCGGCGTAGTTCGGGTCGACCGAGGTGAACAGGCTCGGCCAGAACGCCATGAGCAGCACGAGCAGGATCAGCGCGGCGGAGACGATGAACAGGGGTCGCCTGCGCAGGTCGTGCCAGGCGTCGGAGGCGAGGCTGCGGGGCTTGTTGCCCTTGACCTCGGCGTGCTCGGCGGCGGTGACGAACTCCTCCGGAGCGGTCGTCACCGTGCTCGCGGTGCTCGGGTCAGTCATAGCGGATCCTTGGGTCGAGGACGGCGTAGAGCAGGTCCACCAGCAGGTTCGACAACAGGTAGACCATCACCAGCAGCGTGACGACGCCGGTGACCGTTACCCCCTCTTTGCCGATGATGCCGTCGTAGACGAGACTGCCGATGCCCTTGATGTCGAAGATGCCCTCGGTGACGATGGCTCCGCCCATGAGGGCGCCGAGGTCGGTACCGAGGAACGTCACCACGGGGATGGCGGAGTTGCGCAGCAGGTGCACACCGACGACCCGGCGCTGGGCGAGGCCCTTGGCGGTGGCGGTGCGGACGTAGTCGGCGCGTTTGTTCTCCGCGATCGACGTCCGGGTCAACCTGGTCACGTAGGCCATGGACAGGCTGCCGAGGACGAACCCGGGGACGATGAGGTGCTGCCACGGCGCTGGTGAGGCGGATACCGTGGTCTTGATCCACTTGAGCTCGAACCCGAGGGTGATCTGCAGGACGAAGCCGGTGACGAACACCGGCAGCGAGATGAGGAACAGGGTGGACACCAGCACGAGGTTGTCCAGGAAGCCGCGGCCGCGCAGGCCGGTCAGGACACCGGCGGCCAGTCCGATGACGGCCTCGATCGCCAGCGCGACGAGCGCGAGGCGGATCGTGTTCGGGTATGCCTCACCGATCAGTTCACCCACGTCGAGGCCGCGGAAGGTCTCGCCGAAGTTGCCCTGCAGCACGTTGATCATGTACTTGCCGTACTGCACGACCAGCGGGTCGCCGAGGTTGAACTTGTCCATCATGGCCTGGACGTAGGAGTCCGGGCAGGGGCGGTCGCCGCACTTGCCCGCGAACGCGTCGCCGGGCAGGCTCCAGACCAGCCAGTAGATCAGGAAGGTGGTCCCGATGAACACCGGGATCAGCTGTAGCAGTCGTCGGAGGACGTAGCGTCCCATTGTCTCTCCCAACCTGACTCCGGGCCGGGGGCGCGGGATCGCCGCACCCCCGGCCCGGAGTGGAACTGGTGTGAACTACTTCTTCTTGACCGTCACGCTGGTCAGGTCGAGTTCACGCAGCGAGCTGAGGCGGGCGTTGTCGAGCCGCTCGGACCAGCCGTACTGGGCGGTCTGGTTCCACAGCGGGATGACCGGGAAGTCCTCGGCCAGCACGCGCTCACCCTCCTGGTACAGCTTGTTCGCCTCGTCGACGCTGGGGGCGGAGTCCGCCCTGGCCAGGATCCCGTCGAGCTTGGGGCTGGTGTACTCACCGTCGTTGGAGGACGCGCCGGTGCGGTACAGCTGGTTCAGGAAGTTCTCGATCGACGGGTAGTCCGCGATCCAGCCGGTGCGGAAGATCGCGCTCATCTGCCGGGCGTTGATCTTCTGGCGGGTCTCGGCGAAGGTCGGGATGGGCTCGTAGAGGCACTCGATGCCCAGCGCGTTCTTGATGCTGTTGCAGGTCGCGGTCATCCAGTCCTTGTGACCGCCGTCAGCGTTGGTCGAGAGCTTGACGGTGCCCTTGAAGCCCGACTTGGCCAGGTACTCCTTGGCCTTCTCCGGGTTGTAGGTGCACAGGTCGCCGCACTGGCCCTTGGCGTAGCCGGGGACAGCCGGGTTGACCCAGCCGTCGGCCGGGATGCGGGTGCCGTCGAAGATCTTGTCGACGATCTCCTGGCGGTTGATCGCCAGCGACAGCGCCTTGCGCAGGTCGGCGTTGGTGTAGGTCGGGTCGTAGTACGGGAAGGTCAGGGTCTGGTTGCCCATGTAGGGGGTCGACCCGTTGCGGCCCTCGAGGTCCTGCTTGTACTTGCCACCGGCGATGCCGGTCGGCGGGATGGTGTCGAGGAAGTCCAGGTCACCGCCGACGATGGCGGTGTAGGCGGCCTCGTTCGACTCGAAGATCTTGAACGTGAGGTCCTTGAACTTCGCCTTGTCGTCACCGGCGTAGTCGTCGTTGCGGGTCAGCACGATCTCGGCGTTGGGCTTGCGCGAGACGAACTTGAACGGCCCGTTGCCGACCGGCTTGGCCTCGAACGCCTTCTGGTCGGCGAAGAACGAGTCCGGCAGCGGGAAGAACGGGTTGTAGCCCAGCTTCAGCGGGAAGACCGCGAACGGGGCGTTCAGGTTGACCTCGAAGGTGGAGTCGTCGACGACCTTGAGGCCGGACATCTCCTTCGCGGTGGGCTCGGGGGCCTTCTGCGGGCCCGCGGTGCCGTCCGGGTCCTCGGTGTGCACGTCCTTGTAGCCCTGGACCTGCTCGAAGAAGCTCGCGCCCTGCTGCCCGTTGGGGCTGTAGGCGGTGTAGTTCCAGGCGTCGACGAAGTTCTTGGCCTTCACCGGGGTGCCGTCGTGGAACTTCCAGCCCGAGTTCAGCGTGATCTTGTAGCTCTTGGAGTCGGTCGTCGCGATCTCCTTGGCCACCGCGTTCTTCGACTCGCCCGTGACCGGGTCGTACCTGGTCAGACCGACGAACAGGGCGCGGATGACCTTGCTGCCGCCGCTCTCGGTGGTGTTACCGGGCACGAGCGGGTTCTCCGGCTCGGTACCGAAGGCCGACAGCGCGCCATCGGCGTCAGCGGCCCCGGTGTTGCCACCGGTGGTGCCGCCGCTGCCGGTGTCCTCGCTGCCACCGCCACACCCCGCGATCGTGAGCGCGAGTGCAAGCGGCATCACCGATGCCGCTATCCAGCGTGGTTTGCGCATGGGTCTCCTCCCAGGCTAGTTCGACGTGCTCAGGCTTGGTACGCCCAACGGCAGTCGTCGATCGCGGAGCGGAACCGCCCGCTCCGAAAGTGAGTGGAAGTTAACCGGAGGGGTGAGTCAGCAGGCGATCGACAGCGTCACAAACGAGTCACAATCAGCGCGAGTTCATCCGTTTGGGGGATGGCCTCTTCGGAGAGTGACCGCTAACCGAACAGTTTGTCGTTGGCGATTCTGTGTCAGGGCAATGTTATGACGGCTATCCAAAGAACTGATGCGGTTCACTGATGGCCCGCGGCCTTCGCGACCGACAGCGCGATGCCGTCCAGAATGTCGTGTTCGCTCACCAGCAGGCTTGTGATCTCCGTCTCCAGCGCGACGCGCCTGGCCAGGGCCCGGACCACCACCGCGCCACCACCGATCACGTCCACCCGACCGGGGTGCATGGCCCCGATGGCGGCGCGTTCGTGGTGACCGGCGGTGAGCAGACGGGCGGTGATCGACTCGATCCCGGCGAACGGGATCCGGCTCAGGTGGATCCGGTCCGGGTCGTAGGCGGGCAACCCCAGCGAGATGGCGGCCATGGTGGTGACGGTGCCCGCGACCCCGACGAACGTGCGCGCCGAGGCCACCGGGACCTGCGCGAACGCCTCGTCGAGCAGCCGCGCGGCCACGGCGTCGGCCTCGGCCACCTCGGCCTCGGTCGGCGGGTCGGAGTGCAGCGCCCGCTCGGTGAGCCGCACGCAGCCCACGTCGGCGGAGTGGGAGCCGTCGAAGCGCGCCTCGACCCCGTCCCAGCCGCCCAGGACCAGCTCGGTCGACCCGCCGCCGACGTCGGCGACCAGGAACGGGCCGTCGTCGGGGTCGAGGTCGCCGACCGCGCCGAGGAAGGACAGGCGCGCCTCCTCGGCACCGCTGATGACCTCGGCCTCGACCCCGAGGACCTCGGTGGTCATGGCGAAGAACTCGGCGCGGTTGGCCGCGTCCCTGGTGGCCGACGTGGCCACCATGCGCACCCGCTCGACGCCCTTGCGGCGCAGCACACCGACGTAGTCCACCAGCGCGGACCTGGTCCTGGCGATGGCCTCGGGGGCGAGCAGGCCGGTCGCGTCGACGCCCTGGCCGAGCCGCACCACCCGCATCTCCCGGTGCAGGTCGCGCAGGGCGGCCGAACCGTCGTGCCCGGTGGCCACCTCGGCCACCAGCAGGCGGATCGAGTTCGTGCCGCAGTCGATGGCGGCCACTCTGCTCATGGGCACGAGCCTAAGCGTCGGTTTTTTGGCGTGTCTTGCCGGGCCGGGTGCCACCGCTTTCGGGGCTTTGCCGGGTCGGAATGCGCGGACGTGCGCTGATCGCACCCGGTGGGGTCCGGATTCACCGGGTCGGGCAAGGCACGACACAGCCCGTCAATAACGAGTGGCACGGTCCCGCTTCATTACCGGTTGCCATTTGTCAGTCGTCACGCTGCCATCCCGCAACGGTGTGAAGGAAGTGGCCGAGGCGGTGGTGGCCGCGATCAGAGCCGGGACACGACCCGGGCGGGCAGGTCCACCTCGGACAGCTCGGCGTCGCAGGCGGCGAGGTGCGCGGCGAGCGCAGCGGCGTAGTCGCGGCCCGCGGCGTCGAGCAGCAGCGCCCTGCGGGTGGCGAACCCACCGGCCAGCGCTCCCGCGTCGGCGATGACCGAGGCCAGCGCGGCCGCCGGGTCGTCGGTGACCTCGTCGACCAGGCCCACCTGGAGCGCCTGCGCCGCGGTCAGCTCGGTGCCGCGCACGGCGAGGCTCCTGGCCCTGGCCGCGCCGAGGTGGGTGGCGAGCCGGTGCAGGACCATGCCCGGCCAGACCCTCCCCCGCTCGCGCGGCAGCCCGATCCGCGCGTCGACGGCGGCGATGCGGTGGTCGGCGACCAGCACGGTCTCCAGCGCCGGGCCGGAGCAGGCGCCGACGACCACGGCGACGACCGGGACATCGACCCGCTCGACCCGGCGCAGCACCCGCTCCCAGGCCGCGACGTCGGCGACGTCGGCCGTGCCCGGCCACGTCCGCGCCGTCGCGCGGTGCCACAGCACCAGCGGCCCGCCGTCGCGCTCCGCGGCCGCGCACGCCCGCTCGAGCAGGGCGGCCAGCTCGGCCATGGGCCGTTCGCCGCCCGCACCGCCCCCTGCTCGACCGGCAGCGCGGTCGGTGGACCTCGGGACTGGACCTGTCATCGCTCCCCCTCGACTGCTCCCCCGGGCCCCAACCCGGTCCGCGCGCCATTCGACCGTCCACAAGCGACAGTCACTGGCCGCGCGGTGTGGAATATATAAAAATAAACACCCCCTGGCGGCACCCAGGATGCGCACAGCCGGTGAGCGGTGTCAACCAGGTCGGGTCCTTCGGCTGCGGCATCGGGGAAAGCACCGCGGGGCACCGCGGCGGCGACTATTCTGGTGGGCCGTCCACACGATCTTTGCCTTGCGGCACAGGGTAATGGCCCGGCCTGGCAAGATCGCCGATTGCCGAATGAAAGAACCGCCCCACTCGAATCGAGTGGGGCGGTTCCGTTCGGCGTTGTCGCCGCGGTCCTACGGAGTCGGCACGACGGTCGACCCAGCGGCGCCGGTGGCCTGGACCGACGAGCTCAGCGGCGCGCACGGGTCGGGGACGGGAGTCGTGGTGGGCGTCGGGGTCGGCGTCGTCGACTCGGTCGGCTCGACGCAGCTCGGCGCGGTGGTCGGCGTCGTGGTGCTGGTCGGGTCGGTGGTGGTCGTCGGCGTGCTGGTCGGGGCCGTGGTCTGGCTCGTGCTCGGCTCCGTGGTCGTGGTCGAGGCGTCGCTGGAACCGGTGGGCTGCGTGGTGCCCGCGGGCGGGGTGCTCGGGTTCTGCGTCGGCTGCACACCCTCGACCGGCGGGGTGCCACCCTGCGGCCTCGGCTCGACCGGCGCGGGCAGCGCGAGCTGCTCGGCCTGGTCCACCGGGGTGCTCGGCAGCGGCGTGACGCCCTTGGCGTAGGCGTCGGCCCAGATCAGGACCGTGCGCACGTAGCTGTCGGAGTGGTTGTAGCGGAACACCGCCGTGGCCCGCTGCTGCGGGTTCGACAGGTCGAGGCCACCGGAGCACAGGTACTTGCCCGCGCCGAGGGTGGCGTCGTAGATGTTGTTCGGGTCCGTCTCGCCGTCGCCGTTGCCGTCGGAGGCGTAGCCCTTCCAGGTCGACGGGATGAACTGCATCGGGCCGACCGCGCGGTCCCAGCGGGCGTCGCCGTCGTAGCGGCCGCCGTCGGTGTCGCGGATCGCGGCGAAACCACCGCCGTTGAGCACCGGGCCCAGGATCGGGCTCGCGGTCCTGCCGCTCGCGTCGACCCGCCCGCCGCGCGCGTGGTTGGACTCGATGCGGCCGATGCTGGCCAGCAGCGGCCAGTCGATCTTGCAGCCGGGCGTGGTGGTGGCCAGCGCCTGCGCGGCGCGCATGTACGCCTGCAGCATCGTGCCCGGGATGCCGTTGGGGCCGCCCGGCAGCGGGGAGACCGCTGGGCCTGCCGTGTACTTGAGCAGCTCCGGCGTACCCGCCAGGGCGAGGATCTGCTTGCCGAGCTCGGTGTTCTCCGGCGCCGAACCGTCCGCGCCGACCTCGCTCGGGTCGGTCAGGCCGAAGAGCCCGCCACCGACGTGCTTGGCCAGCGTGACACCGCCCGCGTCATCGGCACCGGCGAAGTTCACCGGCTCGCCCGCGACGACGACGGGAACGAGCAGCAGGGCCCCAGCCGCCGCGGCCACGCCCCGTCTGCGCTTTCTCTGCTGCCGGTGCTTGCCCGCCTTCCCGCCCCCGGTCCTGGAACCCACCGTCAAACCCCGCCCCTCGGTTGTGCTTCCGCCTGCCGCCGCAGACCCGTGCTCGTGTGTCCGGTCATCTACCCTGCCTCATCTCGGTCCCAGAGTCATCGTCGGCAGGCGAAGCCGCGGTAAAAGGGTCCAGAAGTCGTCACCTGCCGCCCTTACGTCCGTCCGTTGTTAACCCTGGGGTACGAGTTGTGGCGTTCTTGACCAAGGAGGGACGTAAAGCGCACCGCTCCGGGTTGCCCCGCCGCCGGGATTACCCTTCGGTAATGACCGGCACCGAGCTCACCGCGCGCCCGCTGGAACGCACCCACCTCGTGGTCAACCAGACCCCACCACTGCATCGCCTCGACCCCCTCGAGTGTGACCCGGCGCTGGTCAGCGCGGTGCGCGCGTTCGGATCCGACGGCGTGCTCGACTCGCTCCGCACGGTCGCGCTGGAGTCCGGATCCGCCGAGGCGCGTGAACACGGACGGTTGGCCAACGCACACCCTCCGGTGCTGCACACCCACGACCGGTACGGCAACCGGGTGGACGAGGTCGAGTTCCACCCGTCCTGGCACTGGCTGATGACACGCGCTGTGGCGCACGGGCTGCACGCCGCCCCCTGGGCCCCGGACGCGGGCGAGCACGCGCACCTGCGCCGCGCGGCGGCTTTCACCCTGTGGTCACAGGTGGAAGCGGGCCACGGCTGCCCGATCTCCATGACCTACGCGGTGATCCCCGCGCTGCGCCACGAACCGACCCTGGCCGCCGCCTACGAACCCGGTTTGCTCTCTTCGTCCTACGACTTCGGTTTGCGGCCCCCCGCGGCGAAAGCGGGGTTGCTCGCGGGGATGTCCATGACGGAGAAGCAAGGCGGCTCGGACGTCCGCGTGAACTCCACCACAGCAACACCTTCGGGGGACGGGACGTACGCGCTCGTCGGCCACAAGTGGTTCACCTCCGCCCCGATGAACGACCTCTTCCTCACCCTCGCGCAGGCACCGGGCGGCCTCACCTGCTTCCTGCTGCCCAGGGTGCTCCCGGACGGCACCCGCAACGCACTGCGCCTGCAACGCCTCAAGGACAAGCTGGGCAACAAGTCCAACGCCTCAGCCGAACTGGAGTACACCGGCGCGACCGGCTGGCGGGTCGGCGAGGAGGGCCGCGGCGTGCGGACCATCATCGAGATGGTCACGATGACCCGCCTCGACTGCGTCCTCGGCTCCACGTCGAACATCCGCGCCGCGCTCACCGAGGCGGCCCACCACGCCGCCCACCGCACCGCGTTCGGCTCGCTGCTGCGCGAACACCCCGCGATGACGGCGGTGCTCGCGGACCTGGCGCTGGAATCGGAAGGCGCGACCGTGCTGGCGATGTGGCTGGCGTCCCTGGTGGACTCCGGCTCCCCGCTGCTGCGCCTCGCCCTGCCCGCGGCGAAGTTCACCGTCTGCAAGCGGGCACCCGGTGTCGTGGCCGAGGCGCTGGAATGCCTGGGCGGCAACGGGTACGTCGAGGAATCCGGTCTGCCGCGGCTCTACCGCGAGGCGCCGCTGATGTCGATCTGGGAGGGCTCTGGCAACGTGACCGCGCTCGACGTCCTGCGGGCGGTCCAGCGCGAGCCGCTCACCGTGGAGGCGCTGTGGGAGGAATTGGCGTCGACTGCCGGGGCCGACTCCCGATTGGACACCGCGGTGGCCGAACTGCGGGCGGAGATCGCGGACCCCGCGCCGGTGCGGGCCAGGCGGGTGGCCGAGCTGATCGCGCTGTGCTTGCAGACGAGCCTGTTGCTGCGCGTGTCGCCGGTGGTCGGCGAGGCTTTCTGCGCGTCGCGGCTGGGGGCGCGGTCGGGCGTGCTGGGGGTGCTGCCGCGGGGTGTGCCGGTGCGGGACCTGGTCGACCGGGTGACGCCCGCGGTCGGGTGAGCCCCGGAGTACGACCGCCGGGCTCGGCTGCTGCGCGACCGCGACTGGTGAGCGTCGGGTGTGGACTGGCCGCCGACCAGCCGTGCCGGTCGGCGGCTGTCGCCGCTCAGCCGGTCAGGTGGTGCTGCGCGGCGTCCTGGATGGCCTGGCGGGCCTGTTGCAGCGCCTGGTTGAGCGCCTCGGCGTGCGACTCGGCCTGGTGCAGCAGGTTGGTGATGTTGCCGGAGGTGGACGTGCTGCCCAGGATCGACGACACCTCGGCCCCGATGTTGCCCAACTCGCTGAGGAACTGCTGGGTGGCGTTGACCGGGACGCGGTCCGCGACGCCGTTCAACCGCTGCGCTTCTTCTTGGATGCTCATCCTCCGGATTCTCCCGTCGGCAGGTGACGCGACTCGGACCGGGATATCTTCGCCGACACCGGGCGGACACCCGCGGTGATGGCCGGAACCCGCGCGCTCAGCGGTCGCTCTCGACCGAGATCCTGGCGTTGACCTCGCCGAGCGCCTCCTGGTACTCGGGCAGCGGGTTCATCGCGACCGCCATCCGCAGCTGGGTCTGCGCCTCGGTCAGCCTGCTCTGCCGCTGCAACGTCTTGCCGAGCGCGAAGCGGGCGTAGTGGTCGGACGGGTCGAGCTCCAGCACCCGCAGGAATGCTTGCTCGGCGCGGCGCAGCTGGGCCGAGCCCAGGTAGGCCCGGCCAGCGAGCAGGTGCACGCTCGGCGCGTCCGGCTCGGCCGCCAGCACCGGAGCGAGCGCCGCGAGGGCGTCAAGGGGCCTGCGTTGGGCCACCAGTGACTCTGCGTGGCGGAACGCGGCGAACACCTCTGCGGGCTCAGGGCTCATGGTCAGATCAACTCTACGCGGGACGGGGTGGTAGTTCGACCCCAGAACAACTCGCTCCACGATGTGAGCCATCCCCCGGTCGTGTTCGTCTCCGACCGGGTCCGGGCACCGCTAGGCTCGACCCGGAGTAGTCGGCAGACGTTGTTAGGAGCACCACGTGGCGGTCATCGAGCAGGTCGGCGCGCGCGAGATCCTGGACTCACGCGGTAACCCCACCGTCGAGGTCGAGGTCGCCCTCGACGACGGCACGCTGGCCCGCGCCGCGGTGCCCTCGGGTGCCTCCACCGGTGAGCACGAGGCGGTCGAGCTGCGCGACGGCGACCCCAACCGGTACTTCGGCAAGGGCGTGGAGAAGGCCGTCACCGCGGTGCTCGACGAGATCGGCCCCGAGCTGCAGGGCGTCGACGCCGTCGACCAGCGGATCGTGGACCAGAAGCTGGTCGACCTCGACGGCACCCCGGACAAGTCCCGGCTCGGCGCCAACGCCATCCTCGGCGTGTCGCTCGCGGTGGCCAAGGCCGCCGCCGACTCCAGCGGCCTCGAGCTGTTCCGCTACCTGGGCGGCCCGAACGCGCACGTGCTGCCGGTGCCGATGCTCAACATCCTCAACGGCGGCGCGCACGCCGACACCGCGGTCGACATCCAGGAGTTCATGATCGCGCCGATCGGCGCGGAGAGCTTCCGCGAGGCGCTGCGCTGGGGCACCGAGGTCTACCACTCGCTCAAGTCCGTGCTCAAGGCCAAGGGCCTGGGCACCGGCCTCGGCGACGAGGGCGGCTTCGCGCCGAGCCTGTCGAACAACCGCGAGGCGCTCGACCTGATCCTGGTGGCCATCGACAAGGCGGGCTACACCGCGGGGCGCGACATCGCGCTGGCCCTCGACGTCGCCGCCACCGAGTTCCACTCCGACGGCGCCTACACCTTCGAGGGCAGCAAGAAGAGCTCCGAGCAGCTGATCGCGTACTACACCGAGCTGGTCAACGCCTACCCGCTGGTCTCGATCGAGGACCCGCTGTCGGAGGACGACTGGGACGGCTGGGTGCGGCTGACCGCCGAGCTGGGCGAGCGCGTGCAGATCGTCGGCGACGACCTGTTCGTCACCAACCCGGACCGGCTGGAGGAGGGCATCGCCCGCCGCGCCGCCAACGCGCTGCTGGTGAAGGTCAACCAGATCGGCACCCTGTCCGAGACCCTGGACGCGGTCACCCTGGCCACCTCTTACGGCTACCGCAGCATGATGAGCCACCGCTCCGGCGAGACCGAGGACACCACCATCGCCGACCTGGCCGTGGCCACCGGCGTCGGCCAGATCAAGACCGGCGCCCCGGCCCGCGGCGAGCGCACCGCCAAGTACAACCAGCTCCTGCGCATCGAGGAGACCCTGGGCGACGCCGCGCGCTACGCGGGCGAACTCGCCTTCCCCCGCTTCACCGCGGAGTCCTGACGCCGATGGTCGGGCGCGGAACCGAACGAGGCCGGGGGCGACGCGACCCCGTCGCCCGCGGTCCGGCACGCGTGCGGCGCACGCGCCCGACCACCACCACCCCGGCACGCGAACCGCAGGCGCAGCCCGGCGCGAGGCACACCCGCAAGGGCATCCTCGGCCTGGCCACCACCCGCCGCGCCGCCGTCGTCGCCACCGTGGTGTGCGCCCTGGCACTGAGCATCGCGGTCCCGCTGCGCAACTACCTGTCACAGCGCTCCGAGATCGAGGTCTACGAACAGCGCCAGGCCGAACTCGTCAGCCAGGTCGCCGAGCTCAACGCGCGCAAGGAGCGCCTCTCGGACCCGGAGCAGATCCGCGCCCAGGCCCGCGAGAGACTCCGCTACGTGATGCCAGGAGAAACCCCCTACATGGTCGAACTCCCCAGCGACCCGGCCACCGCGCCCGGCGCTGGTCAGCCGGGCCACCCGATCCCGCAACAAGCCTGGTACGAGGGCCTGTGGGACTCGGTCACCGGAGCGGGCCGGTGACCTTCGAGCCGCCCAGCGACCTTGACCTGGCCACGATCGCCGAACAGCTCGGGCGGCAGCCGCGCGCTATTCGGGCGGTGGCTGCTCGTTGTCCTAGCGGGCATCCGGCGGTGATTCAGACCAATCCTCGGTTGGAGGATGGGACGCCGTTTCCCACGCTGTATTACTTGACTTGCTCTCGGCTTGCTGCGGCGATCAGTACGGTTGAGACGAGCGGGGTGATGCGGGAGATGACGGATCGGTTGGCTGTGGATCCGGATCTGGCCGCGCACTACTTGCGGGCGCATGAGTCCTATTTGGACGAACGCGATGCGTTGGGTCCTTTGGGGACTCAGGTTACCGCGGGGGGGATGCCTGGGCGGGTGAAGTGTTTGCACGCGTTGGTGGCGCATTCGTTGGCCAAGGGGGCGGGCGTGAATCCGTTTGGGGATGAGGCGTTGGAGTTGCTTTCGCCGCATTGGCCGGTGGGGGTTTGCGCGGTTTGATTGGACTGTCCGGCTCTCGTTCTCGGCTGCGCCGTCGACGGTGAACGCCTCGCCTGCGGCATTGGCCTGTGCGCGATTCAAGCGACAAGCTCGATGG